>NZ_SMFT01000002.1:140275-468732 GCF_004339025.1 Volucribacter psittacicida | reverse complement strand
CTCAGGTAACGTATTAAGTAATGACGTTCAGGGAGCAGATAGCCCAGTAGTGGTTAGCAATGCGGGTACGCTTACTGGAAACTACGGTAGCCTGACCTTAAATGCGAATGGTAGTTATAGCTATACATTAAATGGTAATAATAGCGCGGTAACGGCGTTGAAAGGTTCAGCCACATTAACGGAAACCTTTAGCTATACCATTAAAGATAGTGACGGTAGTGAAAGTACAGCGAACTTAGTGGTAACCATTAAGGCAAACCCAGATTCAACGCCACCGACTATTACGATGAGTAATAACAATGCTTCAGTGGTAGAAGCCTCAGGTTCAACCATTAGCGGTACGATTACAGTAGCGGATAATAGTGGCGTAAGTACAGTAACCATTAATGGACAAGATGTGACAAACGTCACAGCGACTAACCCAGTTACCATTACTACCGACAAAGGTACGTTAAAAGTAACAGGTTATAATGCGACAACAGGTGTGATTAGTTATAGCTATACTGAAAATGGTACAGCGAAAAACCATAGTTCTGGAGCAGTAACTGATAGCTTTAACGTAGCAGTAACAGATAATGCGGGTAATCCAAATTCAAGTAATTTGGTAATCAATATTACTGATACGGAACCAAAAGCGGTTAATGATACAAATAGCATTACCGAAGGCACTGCTTCGGTAACAGGTAATGTATTAACCAATGATACTCTTGGTCAGGATACACCAGTTACTGTGAGCGTAACGAATAGCACAGGCAATTATGGTAAGTTAGTGATGAATTCAGACGGTAGTTATACTTATCAGTTGGATTCATCCAATGCGCGCGTGAAAGCCTTAACCAGTGGCGAAATGCTCAAGGAAACCTTTAGCTATACAGTAACGGATAGTGATGGGGATTCGAGTACGGCGACTTTAACCATTACTATTAATGGTGTTGATGATCAAGTTATAGTAGGTTCTAACACAAATCAAAGTAGAACGGATGATCCAGAGGTACTTAGTGGCGGTAGCGGTGCTGATGTATTGATCGGGGATACAGGGGGATTAAACTATGTTATTAATAGCGATAGTAATGTAGTGATCTTACTTGATGCCACTCGTTCAATGGTAAGTAAAACGGGGGTTTGGAATTATGCTAAGGTAGCATTAAAAACCATTATTCAAGAATTAGCAGATTATAGTGGTACCATTAATTTAGATGTTGTATTGTTTGCAAGTAATGCAAAAGTAGTGATTAGCATTGATAATTTAGATTCATCTAATGTAGATGAGGCAATAAATACTATTAATTCTTGGGGATTAATTAGTACAGGTACTGCATCTACTCGAATTGAAACTAAATATGGAATTAGTGGTGTCACTGAATACAATACTGCTTTTGAGGCAGCAACAGAAATTCTCAGTGCTCAAACTAATGGTTATAAAAACGTTACTTATTTAATTACAGATGGTCTTCCATCATCAGGTGCAAGTACAACTTTGGCAGCATTTAATGAATTATCAGAGATTTCTGAAGTTCATGCTATTGGTTTAAAAGGACGTTCATCAGATTTTGAAGGGGATGAAGGGATATTAAATTATGTGGATAATACTATGTCAGATGGTAGTGAACCAACAGTACCAGATACTGCATTGGTAGATAGAGCAAACTGGCGACCAACTCAATTAGAAGGTGTTAAAGCAGGTGAAGCAACAATTATTACGGGTACTGAAAGTGAAATTGTAACAGCATTACAAACAGGTACAACGGAATTGAAACAAGTCGCAGTAAGTGATGACATCCTCTACGGCGGAGACGGTGATGATATCTTATTTGGTGATAGCATTAATACCGATCATTTAGCTTGGACAAATACTTCTACTGGAATAAGTTATACCAGTGGTAGCCATGATGGTATGGGATATGAAGGATTAACTGAATATATTAAATGGGCAGAGAATGGCGGCACAGCTGCAACCACTGAACAATTAAATACTTATATTCAGGAAAATTGGCAATCCCTCTTAGATCCTCGTACTGACGGTGGAAATGATACCCTTGTTGGCGGAGCTGGTAATGATATCTTGTTCGGTGGAGCGGGTAACGACACCTTAACTGGTGGCGATGGAGCTGATAAGTTTGTGTTCCTTGCTAATAGTAATAGCGGTAATGACGTGATTACTGATTTTGATATTAGTCAAGACAAAGTGGTCTTTGCAGATATTAGCAGTAAATCGCAACTGACTAATGCAAGTTGGAATGATAGCACTCATACTTTAACCTTTACTGGGACATCAAATGGTACAACTTATACCAATACCATTAAATTTGAAGGTATGGCATCAGGACAAACCTTAACCAATATTTTGGATAACTATGTAGAATTTATTGGTTAATTTCATTAGTTAATTAGCTCATAAAAATAAAACTGCATTTGATGTGTAAAGCGTTAAATGCAGTTTTTTTATGGGGGAATGGGGGGATTTGGTGTAATGGGAAAAATAGTTGATAATAATTTTCTCAAATTGGATCGACGATAAGACATTCTTATTGGAATAAATAGAAAAAGTGCGGTAATTTTTACCGCACTTTTATCTAGGTTTAACCTACTCCCCTTTTTCCATCTCAAACTCAACTAACATCATTAAAATATGAATCACTTTAATATGCACTTCCTGAATACGGTCGGCATAGCGGAAATGGGGGACACGAATTTCAACATCCGCTAACCCTGCCATTTGCCCACCGTCTTTGCCTGTTAAGGCTATGACTTTCATTCCTTTTTGTTTTGCGGCATTTATGGCATTTAACACATTTTTTGAATTGCCCGAGGTAGAAATGCCAAATAATACATCGCCAGCTTTGCCGACCCCCTCCACATAACGAGAGAAAACATAATCATAACCAAAATCGTTACTCACGCAGCTCAAATGGCTGACATCTGAAATGGCTATCGCTGGATAAGCGGGGCGATTTTCACGATAACGTCCTGTTAATTCTTCGGCAAAATGCATAGCATCACAATGCGATCCGCCATTTCCACAAGAAAGTACCTTGCCCCCTTGTTTAAAACTGTTAGCGATTAATAATGCCGCTTGTTGAATTAATTCAATGTTTTTTTCATCATTGATAAATTGGGCTAATACTTGTTGGGCTTCAAGTAATTCATTTCTTATTTGTTCTAAGTACATTTGTTTTTCCTTTTATTGTCATAATAAAATGGTGACTCACTATAGCATAATTTATTGCTGCCCCATTTTAAAATAATACGGCGTTGGCACACCTTATCTTATTTTAAATTGAAACAATATTTATAAATTATGTTTAGCATTATAACCAGCTAATAAGGCTTGCCAGTTTTCCTTATGAAATTGGATATTCATTCGTTTAACTTCCTTTTCAAAGGAACGTAATAGCCGTTGTAAATTGGCTTTTTTCCATATATCCCCAGATTGTTCATAGCATTTATCAAAATCAATTAACCAAAAGGTTAAGCCTTTTGGGGTTTGCTGGCATAAAATATTATGGGCATTAAGATCCGTATGGCAAACCTGTAAATAATGTAATTGACGGATTAATTGCCCAATTTGCTGCCAGCTTTCTGAACATAATGATTGATGCTGTAAAAGTGCGGTCAGATCCTGTGCATTTTCTATTTTTTCAGTCAGAATATCCGCCCGATAACAATAAGATGATTTGACCACTCTTGCGCCTAGCGGTTTAGGGACATTCATTCCCGCTTGATGTAAATGCCGTAATAAATGAAACTCTGCAAAACTTCGTGTGGCATTTAAATGCGTAAAATGATAACTATCGCGGTTAATTTTTCCGATTAATCCTCCGCGATAATAATGGCGTAAAACACTATTTACCCCAAACAAATCCTGAGTTTGCAAAAAATAGGTTGTTCCACGCCCTTGTGCTTGGCCAATAATTTTTGCTTGTTGTTGCCAATAAACGGGTTCAAAAAAGGATTGTTGATCCGCCAGTGGTTGATGAAAGTTAAATAAAAAATATTGGTTATGATCTTGTAACTGTTGCATAAATGATCCTTGTTTAAAGCGGTAAACAACGATTAGATAAAACCTCTTTCATAACTAAGGTAGAGCTTAATCTTGCGACATAAGGCAAACTTGATAAACGTCGATCATAAAGTTGCTGATAACTCTCAAGATCTTTTGTCACAATATGTAACATATAGTCAGGATCGCCAAATAAACGCTGTGCTTGGATAATTTCAGCAATATCAACCACAGCTTGTTCAAAAGCCGTAACACTTTGATGATTACAATCTTTTAAGGTAATAAATAAAATCGCACTAAAATTCAATCCCACTTTAATGGGATCAATATGTGCTTGATAATGGCTAATGACTTTCTTTTCTTCAAGGGCTTTGACACGCCGTTGGCAAGGCGACAAACTAATGCCAATTTTCTCGCTTAACTCCGTAAGAGAAATTCGCCCATTTTGTTGTAGTTCCGCAATAATTTTTTTATCTACTCTATCCATACGCAAGATTATTCTAAAAATAATGACAATCATATTAAAAATAGAAAAGTTTTTCTAGCCAATTATTTTTATCATATAGCCATTCACTTCTTACCCTTGGATACCGCTATGTCAGAAAAAATGTTGTTTGCTTATTGGCTACTTTCCTTATCAATTACCATTATTCCGGGTGCTGATTGGGCATATATTATGTCCGCTGGGGTAAAACACCGTATCAGCCCTGCTTTAAGTGGAATGTTACTCGGTTACTGTACCATTATCTTGGCAGTAGCGGCTGGCGTTGGCGCACTTATGGCAAGTAAGCCAAACCTATTATTAGGATTAACCATAATAGGAGCGTTATATTTATTTTGGTTAGGTATTAACGCTTTTCGTCAGCCTCATACAATAAACGAACAAAATGAAAATCATCTCACTCTATGGACAACTTGGTGCTTAAAAGGCATTGCGGTCAGTGGATTAAACCCTAAAGTGCTGCTCACATTTTTAGCCTTACTGCCTCAATTCGTTAACCCGCATTCCGATTGGTCTGCTACTACACAAATCTTATTATTAGGTTTATTGCATATCACAAATTGTGCGTTAATTTATCCCTTAGTCGGTATGGGCACTGGGGCATTATTACGGCAAAAACCACAATTAACCTGTTGGGTAAATCGCTTCTCAGGGCTTGCGATGATAAGTGTTGCGTTGGGGTTATTTGGGCAGTTTGTTTAATCGTAGAGTAAGATAGGATTATTGGTATAGTTGTTTCAATTTAAAAGAAAATAAGACGGCACACTGAAGACAGTACAAAGAGTACAGAAAAGCGTGCCAATGCTGTATTTCAAATAGAGTAACTATAAAATTAAGAAACTATTTTACATTGATGTTGTTTTAGATAATCAATAACCACCTGATGATGATTACTGGTTTTAAATTTATCAAAGACCTGTTCGATTTTACCTTGTTCATCAATTAAAAAACTGATGCGGTGAATACCGTCAAAGGTTTTGCCCATAAATTTCTTTTCGCCCCATACGCCAAATTGCTCAGCGACTTGATGTTCAGGATCCGATAATAAAATAAAATTTAATTGTTTTTTCTCGCTAAAGTTGGCTAATTTTGTCGGTAAATCAGGGCTAATGCCAATAATGGTTACGCCCAGTTTATTTAGTTCTTCTTTGCTATCTCGCAAATGGCAGGCTTGGGTTGTACAGCCTGGGGTTAAGGCTTTGGGATAAAAATAAAGTAATACTTTTTTGCCTTGGAAATCCGTTAAACAAACTTGTTGACCCTGTTGGTCAAGTAAACAAAAGTGCGGTGCATTTTGCCCCTGTTTTAATGTTGATAGCATAATTTTCCTTAAAAAATCGTCAAAGTCATTGAAGACTATTATAAAAATAAAAAAATTACTTGCAAATTCTGTTTAATTTGGCGATCTTAATCAATAATTATCAACCGTTTATGTTAAGAATAATGATAACAGGAGATTTTATGGCAAACACACCTCGTTTTTATGGCAGTATTGTGGCATTAATTACCCCTATGGATCACCATGGTGAAGTCGATTTTGAGCAATTACGCAATTTAGTGGAATATCATATCAAATCAGGTACTGATGCGATTGTTTCTGTGGGAACAACGGGCGAATCTGCGACTTTAAGTATTGAAGAAAATGTGAAAACTATTTTAAAAACCTTAGAGTTTGCTGATGGACGTATTCCTGTTATCGCAGGAACAGGGGCTAATGCTACCAGCGAAGCTATCACAATGACAAAATTATTAAATAATAGCGGTGTCGCCGCTTGTTTGTCTGTTGTACCATACTACAATAAACCTACTCAAGAAGGAATGTATCAGCATTTTAAAGCCATTGCGGAATGTACTGATTTACCTCAAATTTTATATAATGTTCCTGGGCGTACAGGGAGCGATTTATTACCAGAAACCGTTGGACGCTTAGCAAAAGTTGATAATATTATTGGGATCAAAGAAGCCACAGGCGATGTAAGCCGTGTGGCTAAAATTCGTGAATTAGCAGGCGAAGATTTTATTTTCCTCAGTGGCGATGATCCTACGGGCTTAGAAAGTATGAAATTAGGTGGGCATGGGGTAATTTCTGTGACCAATAATGTGGCAGCAGCACAAATGAGTGAAATGTGCCGCCTTGCTCGTGAAGGCAAATTTACTGAGGCAGAACAGATTAACCAAGCCTTGATGGGATTACATCGAGATCTCTTTGTTGAATCCAATCCAATCCCAGTAAAATGGGCGGCTTATAAATTAGGTTTGATTGATAATCCAAGTTTACGTTTGCCATTAACCACTTTAAGTGAATCAGCACAGCCTAAAGTGATTGCCGCATTAGAAAAAGCAGGATTATTATAAATTAGGTTTGCTTTATACACCGCACTTTGTTTGAACTTTTGGTCTTAAATTTAGTCAAAGTGCGGTAGTTTTTTGAAAAATTTTATAGGGTTGAAGATGAAAAATAGAAAATATTGGTTATTACCTTTTATTGCGTTAGGGACGTTGTCTGCCTGTTCTTCTGATAATCAAGATAAACAACAAGCTAATGATCCCTTTGTTGAAAAAAACATTCCAACCTTTTCCCCCTTAAATAGTGGCGGTGTTAATTTGCCTCAACCTGATCCAAGATTTAATATTCCTGCTGAGCATATTCCTACAAGTGGATTACAAGTTGATATTCGCCCACCAGTAAACCCGCTACCGATAATTCATGATTCCGTTGCTCAATTTGATGGTGAACGTGCTTCTATTGTTTACCCAGCAGATAAACAAGCGGTTTATAATCTCCAACAGGTTGCGCGATTGCTCAATGAACAAGGAATAACTTACCAACAAGAAAATGGTAAAATTGTTACCGATTGGGCAGCCACAGGGCGTTCCGATGACGTAGGCAATGTACAGTTACGTTATCAAATTGAGCAATTAGGCAACCAACAAGCCAGCGCCTTAGCGATTTCCATTTTGCAAGCAAAACGTGATGACGTGATTTTTACCCCAACGGTGGTGGATAAACAACGCTATGCAGCAGGTCGCTTAAATCAGTTAGTGGGAGAATTAAATACTGCCCATCAACAACAGCAACAACAATTAGCCGCAAATGCGAATTTAGCCTTAAATTCCACCATAGCGACAGATCGTAATGGTCGCCAAGCCTTAATTGCCAATGCAGGATTTAATGCCACTTGGCAAAAACTTGCTCAAGTACTTCCTTCATTAGGATTTAGTATTGAAGAAGAAAATATTGGACGAGGCTATCGCGAATTAAAATATCGTGCTTTAGATGAGCTAGAATGGCGACGTTTTGGCATTGCTCGCCCTGATTTAGTCAAAGGCGAATATAAACTCCAAATTGCCGTCGTGGGGAATAATACCGCGATTGTCATCACTGACGAAGATGATCAAGCTCTTGATCCACAACAGGCTGAAGCTGTTTATCAGGGATTACAGCGTTTGTTAGCAAATTAAACTTAAAAAAATGGGTGTAATGGACAAAATGGTTGCTAATAATAATTTTCTAAAATTATTAGCAACTCTTTTTATTTAAAAAATCCTTTATAAACATAATGTTACGTTTTCTACTTAATCCATTATGATTAATTAATTTCTGTTTAAGTTAACTAAATAAACCTTCTAACCGATTTGTTGTTTTTTCAATATTTAATTCCGCATACTTTTCAAAGGTAGATAAATACCTTTCATAATATTTTTCTTAATTTTCCCATCACCATTGCCACAAGATAAAAATGACACATTTGAATAGGTGTATTAAATACCTCTTTTAATCATCTACGACGAGCATCACAGGTAATTGATTGAATAATATAGCCTTTTCTGTTTTTACAATTTGATGATAAATCACTTTTTCTGTCAGGCTATCTATTAATACTAACACACAAAAATCTCACTTAAAGAATATTAGTAGATAACTTATTGATTAATATGATATTTTATAATGGCACGCCCTATTGGATTCGAACCAATGACCTACGGCTTAGAAGGCCGTTGCTCTATCCAGCTGAGCTAAGGGCGCATTTCATTGTGATATTGGAAAGGTGGTCGGCGAGATAGGATTTGAACCTACGACCCACTGGTCCCAAACCAGTTGCGCTACCAAGCTGCGCTACTCGCCGATATGACTGACGATTATAAGTTTCTTTTTATTTCAGTCAATCATTTTTTTCTATTTTATGGTTGAACGGTTAAATTTATTTCAATTAGTCTTACATTTCCTGCTATTTTCTGACAGAATAAGCACGCAAAAATTTCTTGTTTATTAAAGGTGTGAGTATGACCGCAAAAATTATTTCAGGTACAGAATTAGCGAAAAATATTAAATCAGCTATCGCTGATAAAATCAGTCATTATGTTGCACAAGGTAAGCGAGCCCCAGGGTTAGCGGTTATTTTAGTCGGTGCTGATCCTGCTTCGCAAGTTTATGTGGGAAGTAAACGCAAAAGCTGTGCTGAAATTGGTATTGAATCGCAATCCTATGATTTACCCGAACAAACTTCAGAAGCGGAATTATTAGTCCTCATTGATAAATTGAATCAAGATGAGCAAGTTGATGGTATTCTAGTGCAATTACCTTTACCAGCTCATATTGATAGCACCAAAGTGATTGAGCGTATTGCACCAAATAAAGATGTGGACGGTTTTCATCCTTATAATGTTGGTCGTTTATGTCAACGTATTCCTGTGTTACGTGCTTGCACGCCTTATGGGATTATGAAGTTATTAGCTACCACAGGCGTGGATTTACATGGAAAACACGCGGTGATTGTTGGGGCTTCTAATATTGTTGGTCGTCCAATGGCATTGGAGCTTTTATTAGCAGGGGCTACGGTAACGGTAACCCATAAATTTACTCAAGATTTGGCATCCTATGTGCGGCAAGCGGATATTTTAGTCGTCGCCGTTGGTAAACCGAAATTTATTGCGGGGGAATGGATTAAGCCGAATGCGATAGTGATTGATGTGGGCATTAATCGTGTTGATGGAAAATTATTGGGCGATGTAGATTTTGAACAAGCTCAACAACATGCTAGCTTTATCACCCCTGTACCGGGTGGCGTTGGTCCAATGACAGTGGCAATGTTAATGGAAAATACGTTATCTGCCTATGAACGTCATCAACAGGGGTAATATATTGAATTTGCAAGAAAGGGAATGTAGATTCCCTTTTTATTTAAATTAACATAACCCCAAAATCAATTTTTGATAAAAATGAATTGCTTTAATTTAATATTTATGCAAAATATTAGCATAAATAATCAGTAAAAAAGAGGTATTTATGCGAAAAGCAATAATTATTGGTGCAAGTGGCTATACGGGGGCAGAATTAGCCAGAATTTTGGCGACACACCCTTATTTTGATTTGCAAGGGCTTTATGTTTCCAGTCATAGTGCAGATGCGCACCGAAATATCTCAGAACTCTATCCGCAACTGAAACAGGTAGTGGATTTGCCTTTATTGCCGTTACCCAATTCAACGCAAAAACTGACCGCACTTGCTGAAAATGTGGATTTAGTCTTTTTAGCGACGGCACACGAAGTCAGCCACGAGCTTGCTCCTCTCTTTTTGCAAGCAAATTGCCAAGTTTTTGATTTATCGGGTGCGTATCGGGTCAATAATGGCGACTTTTATCGCCAGTTTTATGGCTTTGAGCATCAATATCCCGATTTATTAGCTAAGGCAATATATGGCTTAGCGGAGTGGAATGCAGAACAAATTAAGCAAGCGGATTTAATTGCTGTCCCAGGTTGTTATCCTACGGTTTCTCAGCTTTGTTTAAAGCCCCTGATTGAAAATCAACTGTTAGATTTAACTCAATTACCGATTATCAATGCAGTCAGTGGCGTGAGTGGTGCGGGGCGTAAAGCCAGTTTAACCAGCAGTTTCTGTGAAGTGAGCTTACAGCCTTATGGCGTGTTTCATCATCGTCATCAACCTGAAATCGCGACACACCTTGGTACCGACGTGATTTTTACCCCACATTTGGGCAATTTTAAACGTGGCATTTTGGCGACAATTACCGCAAAATTACAACCTCAGATTGATGAACAGCAAGTTTACGCCTGTTATCAACAATATTATGAATATAAACCCTTAGTTCGTTTGTATTCACAAGGCTTGCCAAGCATTAAAGCCGTTGAATTTAGCCCTTATTGCGATATTGGTTTTGCTTGTCATCAAGGGCATATTATCGTTGTGGGGGCAGAAGATAATTTACTCAAAGGGGCGGCGGCACAAGCGGTGCAATGTGCCAATATTCGTTATAATTTAGTGGAAACAACAGGATTAATTTAATGAAACCATTAGTCATTAAAGTCGGCGGTGCATTATTAGATACAGCGCAAGCGATAGATAATTTATTCACAGCCTTAGCACAATATTTGCAGAAAAATGCTCGCCAAATCGTGATTGTGCATGGTGGCGGTTGCGTGGTTGATGATTTATTACAACAGCTTAACTTACCAGTGCAGAAAAAAAATGGCTTGCGAATCACGCCAAGCTCACAAATTGATGTGATTGTTGGGGCATTGGCAGGTATCGCTAATAAAAAACTGGTGGCACAAGCCAGCAAAGCTCAACTTAATCCCGTAGGGCTGAGCTTAGCCGATGGCAATATGACCCAAGCGGAAGTTTTCGATCCCGAGTTGGGACACGTTGCGAATGTCTTTGGCAAAGACAACAAATTATTGCTGAATTTATTACAACACCATTTTTTACCCATTATCAGTTCCATTGCGGTTGATAAAAATGGAATATTGATGAATGTGAACGCCGATCAAGCCGCCACAGCCATTGCACAACTGCTCAATGCAGATTTATTATTGTTATCCGATGTTGATGGCGTGCTTAATCAAGATAAACAATTATTGAATGAATTAACCAGCCAACAAATCGATCAGCTTATTCAACAGCAAGTGATTACGGACGGAATGATTGTCAAAGTCAATGCGGCTTTAGCGGCGGCAACCACATTGCAACGTGGCGTGCGTATTGCCAGCTGGAAAAATGCTGAAAAACTGACCGCACTTTTTGCGGGCGAACAAATTGGCACAACCATTAAACCTTAATAACGAGAGAGAAAAAATATGGCACTTTGGGGTGGACGTTTTACACAACCAGCAGATCAACGTTTTAAAGCCTTCAACGATTCTTTACGCTTTGATTATCGCTTAGCGGAGCAAGATATTGATGGCTCTATTGGCTGGTCAAAAGCCTTAGCTAGCGTGGGCGTATTAACGCAAGAGGAACAACAACAGCTAGAACAGGCTTTACAACAATTAAAACAAGAAGTCTTGCAACAACCTGAAATGATTTTGCAAGATGATGCCGAAGATATTCATAGCTGGGTGGAAAGTAAGCTGATTGATAAAGTGGGCAGCTTAGGCAAAAAATTACACACAGGACGTAGCCGTAATGACCAAGTGGCGGTTGACATCAAACTTTGGTGTAAACAGCAAATTACATTGTTACAAAAATCCCTACGTCAATTACAAAGTAAATTAGTGGAAACCGCCGAAAAAAATCAACAGTCCGTGATGCCCGGTTATACCCATTTACAGCGAGCCCAACCTATTACCTTTGCCCATTGGTGTATGGCTTATGTAGAAATGCTAGAGCGAGATTATAGTCGCCTTAACGATGCTTACCAACGGCTCAATAGCTGTCCCCTTGGCAGTGGAGCGTTAGCAGGAACGGCTTATGCCATTGACCGAGAACAATTAGCTCAAGATCTCGGCTTCGCCTGTGCTACACGCAACAGTCTAGACAGCGTATCGGATCGTGATCATATTATTGAATTATTATCCGTTGCCTCATTAAGTATGGTACATCTCTCCCGTTTTGCCGAAGATATGATCATCTTTAACAGTGGCGAAGCCAATTTTGTGGAATTATCCGACCGAGTAACATCGGGTTCATCACTTATGCCACAAAAGAAAAACCCCGATGCTTGCGAGCTTATTCGTGGTAAAGTGGGGCGTGTAGTTGGCTCATTAAATGGCATATTAATGACAGTAAAAGGCTTGCCATTAGCCTATAACAAAGATATGCAAGAAGACAAAGAGGGCATTTTTGATGCCTTAGACACTTGGCACGATTGTTTAGATATGGCGACCTTAGTGTTAGAGGATATTAAAGTCAATGTAGACCGCACCCGTAATTCCGCCTTAAAAGGCTATTCAAATGCTACCGAATTGGCGGATTATTTAGTGGCAAAAGGCGTGCCATTCCGCGATTCTCATCATATTGTGGGCGAAACAGTGGTATACGCCATTGAACAAGGCAAAGCCCTCGAACAGCTCACCATTCCCGAGTTTAGACAATTTAGCCAAGTGGTGGGCGATGATGTGTATGAAATTCTTTCCCTTCAATCTTGTTTAGACAAACGCTGTGCCAAAGGTGGCGTCTCGCCACAACGTGTGGCAGAAGCCATTGCGGAGGCGAAGGGGAGATTAGGGTAATTTGTTATACAAAGTGCGGTGTAAAAATAAAAATTTTTTGCACCGCACTTTTTCTTGATTAAATCAACCGCCAACGTTTATCAGTATCAATCACTAAACGTTGTTGATGATAAGCGAATAAGGTTGAGCGATGGCCAACACTAATAATGGTTGTTTGAGGTAAGGCTTGTTTTAGTAAACGATACATCGCGTCTTCTAAACCCTCGTCCATACTGGCACTGGCTTCATCAAGAAATGCGACTTTTGGCTTATGTAATAATAAACGTGCAAAAGCCAAACGTTGTTGTTCTCCTAGGGATAGTACCCTTGTCCAATCATTTTCTTGATTTAACTTATCAGTTAAATGCCCCAGTTGTACGGCATTGAGTAGTTCGATTTCTTGGTTAAAGGTTTGTTGTTCAGGGGCGGTGTTAGGATAATATAAAGCATCAATCAATTTTCCCTGTGGTAAATAAGGCTTTTGTGAAAGAAAAAGTACATCATCAGGACGAGCAATTTTACCTTCTGAATAAGGCCATAAGCCTGCGATAGTGCGTAATAAGGTGGTTTTTCCTGCTCCAGAGGCTCCACTAATTAATACTGAACTACCTGCTGGGAATCGGGCGTTAAGCTGATGGATAAGGGCTTCTCCATTAGGCGAATTAATACTTAAATTTTCAAAAATTACATCACTTTGATGAGGTTGGATATGGACTTTTGAGACCTTGGTGGAGATATTAATCGCATTTTCAAAGCCTGTTAAACGATCTAAGGTGGCTTTATACTCGGCAAAGGTATCATATACATTACGGAAATAAGAGAGGTTGCTATGCAATCGTCCAAATACTTGTATGGTTTGCATTAAATCACCGAGTTTTATTTGTTTTTCAAAATAACGTCCAATTTGAATTAAAAATGGAAAAACCACAGAAATTTGGCTGACGATTAAGTTAAATCCTGAGAATTTCAAGGTTCTAAACACAATCGCCCACATATTTTTAATGACTTGGTTAAATTGACGGTATAACAGATTTTTTTCTGCTTTTTCGCCCGCATAAAATGCAATACTTTCTGCATATTCACGCACACGAATTAAGGAATAACGATAATTTGCATTTAATTTTTCATTTAAGAAACTTAAACTAATTAAGGGGCGTCCTAGCCAAAAAGCAATGACGGTACTCACTAATACATAGCTAAACACTAAAAATACCATCATATGGGGAATTTCAATACCGAAAAGTTGCATTGATCCTGATAAGCCCCAGAGCAAAATGGTAAAAGAAATTATTGAGGTTACCGCACTAATGACGCCGGTGGATAAAGACAATGTAAATTTCACATAAGATTGAATATCTTGTTGAATACGTTGGTCGGGATTATCGAGTAAATTAAAAACTTGTTGTGATTTATAATAAGCCTGATTAGCGAGCCATTTATCTAATAGATTTTTATTTAACCATTCAATCCAATTTATGGAAAAACGTTGCTCACAATAATAACTCAATAAGGCATTGGTAACGCTAATTCCTGCAATAAAACAGAAAATCCCCATTTGATACCAAAAGGCTTGTTCATCAAAGTCTTGTAATGCACTGTATAAATTATTATACCAATTTGAGGCAATAAGGCTGACGCGGACTTCTAATAAGGTTAAGCCCACAATAAACAGAAAAAATAAAATCGGTTTAATACTACGTTTGGGCGAAAGATAACCTTTTGCCATTGACCAAAATTGCTTTGCCCATTTAGTGGTTTTAATCAAAATAAATACCGCGAAGGAGAAAACCAAGGCAGTAATCGCTAAATTGCGTAAAATCCAAAGTAAGGAGGTAATAATTTCTGTTTGCCAGTCCATATTTTTCTACAATATTAATTAAAAATGTGAGGCATATTGTTGTTAAATTTTGGTTATGTTGCAAGCACATTTTTTCGCTAATGGCTTGTGATTTTTTTAAATTTTGTACAAAAGTTTGAACTAGTGCAGGTTTTTGTGATTTCTTACTTGTTATAATTTTGCTCAGTAAATTTCATTTAAGGGCTTATTTATGACAGATATAGCAATGACAATTAGCCTATTGGCTTTGGTCGCCGTCATCGGTTTATGGTTAGGGCATTGGAAAATTCGTGGCGTTGGTTTAGGTATTGGTGGCGTATTATTTGGTGGCATTATTGTGGCACATTTTACCCATCAATATGGTATCGCATTAGATACGCATACTTTACATTTTATCCAAGAATTTGGGCTGATTTTATTTGTTTATACCATTGGTATCCAAGTGGGGCCAGGCTTTTTTGCCTCTTTGCGTCAATCAGGTTTAACACTGAATGCCTTAGCTGGCTTGATTGTTTTACTTGGTGCCGCAGTTATCATAATCATTTATCAATGTACGGATATTTCTTTAGATACGTTACTAGGAATTTATTCTGGTGCGGTAACCAATACGCCCTCATTAGGAGCAGGACAACAAATTCTCTCTGAATTAGGTATGAAAAATTTGAGTAGCACAATGGGGATATCCTATGCCATTGCTTATCCTTTCGGTATCTGTGGTATTTTATTGACAATGTGGCTAATTCGCGGGTTCTTTAGAATTAAACTTGATGAAGAGGCAAGACGTTTTGAACGTGAAAGCGGTCAAGAGCATGAGCATTTAATCAGCGTCAATATGAAAGTCACTAATCCCAATTTAGAGGGATTAGCCCTAAAAGACATTCCTGGTTTTGAACATAAAGAAGTGATTTGCTCAAGATTAAAACGAGAAGATCAAGTTATTGTACCTAAAGCAGATACCCTAATTTACCTTGGAGATTTATTGCGTTTAGTCGGCGAGTCTGCGGTATTAAAGAAAATGCAGTTAATTATAGGCGAAAAAGTGGATTCTTCCATTTCAATGAAAACCGATTATTTACGTTCTGAACGAGTAGTTGTCACGAACGAAAAGGTGCTTGGTAAAAAAATTCGCCAACTAGGTATTCATCAAAAATTTGGGGTTATGATATCACGCCTAAACCGAGCAGGTATTGAACTCGTACCAACCGCAAATACCATTTTACAATTTGGCGATGTCTTACATATTGTGGGACGTGTGGATTCCATTGAACCAGCCATTGCGGTTATAGGTAATGCACAACAGAAATTACAACAAGTGCAAATGTTACCCGTATTTATTGGTATTGGATTAGGCGTATTATTAGGCTCAATTCCTTTCCATTTACCGGGTTTTCCAGTGGCATTAAAGCTAGGATTAGCGGGTGGTCCTTTGGTTGTTGCCCTTATTTTGGCAAGAATAGGCAGTATTGGAAAATTATATTGGTTTATGCCGCCGAGTGCTAACCTTGCTTTACGCGAAATTGGTATTGTACTTTTTCTCGCTGTTGTAGGATTAAAATCAGGAGGAAATTTTATGGATACCTTAATCAATGGCAATGGATTAGAATGGATGGGGTACGGCGTGTTAATTACGCTTATCCCATTACTTACCGTAGGCATTATCGCTCGGCTTTATTTTAAACTGAATTATCTTAGTTTATGCGGATTATTAGCTGGCTCAATGACCGATCCCCCAGCGTTAGCCTTTGCTAATTCATTAAAAGAAGAAAGCGGTGCCGCCGCATTATCCTATGCCACCGTTTATCCTTTATCAATGTTTTTACGAATTATTTCGCCTCAATTATTGGCGATTTTGTTGTGGACGGTGATGTAAGCTCTAATAAAAAGTATAGTCGTTTCAATTTAAAATGAGACAAGGCGATATACCGAAGACAATACAAAGAGTACGGCGAGGCGTACCAACGCTGTATTATTTTAAAGTGGAACAACTATAGAATATAAAAAGATATGACATAACAATCTAAATCATCCACAGTTCTTACATGTGGATGATTTATTCTAATAATAGTGATTACCCCACCACTGCCGGTAAATAACCTGCTTGGATTAAAAATGGGATTAAGATAATGATAATGCCCATAATCAGTGTGATGATTAAACCTAGATTACCGCCTGCAACACGATAAGGTAAGTTCGGGTGTTGTCGGCGGGCTTTCCAAGCTAATGCGGTAGGTAAAATGAGTCCGTAGAAAGCGAATAATAAGCCAGCATAACCTAATGCCGCTATAAAGCCATTAGGATAGAATAATGCAAAGATAAGCGGTGGAATAAATGTTAATGGGGTTAAGGATAGGCGGTTTGCTGGTAGATTTACACGTTTTAGTAGATCGCCTACACCTTCAAAAATGCCTAGAGCAACGCCTAAAAAAGAGGTAATTAAAGCAAGCGCAGAAAATAAGCGTACTGCTTCACCAAGTATTTCACTTCCTGTAATTTGTCTTGTGGCTTTTACTAAGCCATTAAGGGTCGGATCTTCTTGTAGGATATGCATAAATTCATTTTGGCTGAGGACACCATGGGTTGCTAGTTGCCATAATAAATAAGCGGTAAGTGGGATACAGGTGCCTATAATTACGGCAAGGCGAATACGGCGAATATCAGCATCAAGGTAAGTATTGATACTTGCCATAATGACATGGAAGCCGTAGGCAGTAAAGAAAATAGGGATAGCGGAGAAAATCAGGCGGTTATCAATGGGGATCGCGGTAAGGTTTTCTAATTTTGCTTTTGGTAACATCATAAAGAGGACGATCACAAAGGCAATAATTTTGCCTGAAAATAATAATCTTGTTAGCCCATCTACGCCTTTTATGCCAATTATGACGAATGTCCCTAAAATCAAGGTAAAGAGAATAATGCCGATTTGTAAAGTGGTTTGTTCATTATGGATTGTTGGGAGCAAGCCTGCGAGTAATGAGCCTCCTCCTGTCACATAGGCTGAAAGTAGGGCATAAAGCAAAATTAATAGGGATAATGTGGCGAGAATTCTACCGGGTAAGCCAAAATATTGTTCAGCAAGGCTAGCGACACCAATATCTTTGCGAGGGGCGGTTTGATAAACTTCCATAAATAATAAACCGGTGTAGGTTAATAATGCCCACAATCCGATTAATAAAAGAAATGTTGCAGTAAATCCCATTCCTGCGGACGTTAGGGGCATTGCGAGCATACCTGCTCCGATAGTTGTACCAGCAATCATTAATGCGCTGCCGAGGATTTTATTTTTCATATTGGCTCCAAAAAGAAATAAAAGTGTTTCATTCTAGCAAATTATTAAGGCTGAACAACTATAAATGATAAGTTAAGAAAGACCGAGATAAAAAAGAGCGGTAATTTTTACCGCACTTTTCTCATCAAGTTCAATAGCCTTAGCTAATAACAATTTGAGCCACAAAATAGCCGACAAAACAAGCTACCACGACGCCGATTAAGCCCGGCACCATAAAGCTATGGTTAAAGTAGTATTTACCGATTTTTGTGGTGCCTGTTGGGTCAAAGTTGACGGTAGCAATATCTGATGGGTAATTTGGGATAAAGAAATAAGCATAAGTGGCTGGTAATAAGCCAACTAATAATGGCGCAGGTAAACCTAATCCAATTCCCACAGGTAACATCATAACGGCAGTCGCCGCTTGGCTATTAATCACAACAGAAACCGCAAAAAGGGCAAAAGCGAATGTCCAAGGATAATGTTCTACCATTGAGGTAACAGCGGCCTTAAATTCTGGCATTGCATATTGGAAATAGGTATCACTCATCCAAGCAATCCCAAAAATCGCAATACAAGCCACCATACCCGATTTAAAAACGACACCGTTAGGGACGGTTTGTGGGTTGGTTTTTGTCAATACCAAAATGATTCCACCAAAGGCAAGCATCATCATTTGAATCACTAATGACATTGAGATAGGTTTAGCACTATCGCCGATAGTACGCACGTCTGGAAGCATCGCAATCGTCACAACGGCGACAAGAGAAAGTAAGAATAAATACACAGAATGCTTCGCAGAAGCGGGTAAGGTTTCATTTAAGGATGTGGCGGTGGTATTCATAATTCGTTCACGCCAAACAGGATCTTGTAAGCGACGTTGGTATTCTGGATCATCTTGTAACTCTTTACCACGACGTAAACTATAAAAGCAGATGGCGAGTGTTCCAAGAAAAGTGGCGGGTATGGTAACGGAAATAATATTTAATAGACTAATATGCTCATAACCCGGTATTTTCGCAATTTGTGTCAGATAATACGCTACTGCGGCGGCTAAAGGGCTTGAGGTAATAGCGAGCTGTGAGGCAACGGATGCTGCTGCCATTGGGCGTTCTGGACGAATATTATTTTTGAGTGCCACATCGCCAATAATTGGCATAATAGAATAAACGGAATGGCCTGTGCCTAACATAAAGGTCATAAGATAAGTAACAATAGGCCCTAGGAAAGTAACACGTTTAGGGTTACTTCTTAAAATCCGTTCGGCAATTTGTAGCATATATTTTAACCCTCCTGCGGCTTCTAAAATGGAAGCACAGGTCACAACGGCTAAAATAATCAGCATCACGTCCACAGGCGCTTTCCCCACAGGCATTCGGAAGATAAAGACTTCAATGACTAAGCCGATACCAGAAATCACGCCTAAACCGATCCCACCAAAACGGCTACCAATATAAAGCATTAAAATCAGAAAAAGAAACTCTAGATAAAGCATAATAACCTCAAGAAAATTAGAAATATCACTGCGGATAATCATAACTAAATGGAGTTATTATTCAATATGTTTAGTAAGGAATTGTGTATTTTTGTTAGAAAAAGTTTATCTAAATCAAATTATAGTTGTCCCACTTTAAAATAATACAGCGTTGGCACACCTCGCCGTACCCTTTGTACTATTTTCGGCGTGTCGCTTTGTCTTATTTAAATTGAAACGACGATATCACTATGCTGGAGATGAAAACAAAAGAATGAATTTAATGATAGGAATGATTAGATAACAAATAAAACTAAGGCGGGATAATCCCGCCTTAATCATTAATTATTGGTTATTTTGTACATAATCAATGGCTGATTGAACAGTTGTAATTTTTTCAGCTTCTTCATCAGGAATTTCAATATCAAATTCTTCTTCTAAAGCCATCACTAATTCAACAGTATCTAATGAATCAGCACCTAAATCTTCAACAAAAGAAGCTTCTGGTTTTACTTCTTCTTCCTTAACGCCTAATTGTTCAACGATAATTTTTTTTACGCGTTCTTCAATACTCATTTGTTTTTCCCTATTTAGTATAAATGTCGCTTATTGCGATGAGTTAAGTAGTTTATGTATTAATCGTCAAAGCTGCAACCCTGAATTCGCTGGTTTTACCACTTAGAATTGAAACTTTGATTTCAGCATACATAACCAAAAGTTACATAGCTCAGTAGATTTTAGCTTAACTAAGCGCTTTTGTCATTCCTTATTTCCTAAATATAGCCCTTTCAATTTAAAATAAGATAAGGCGATACGCCGAAAATATTACAAAGAGTACGGAGAGGCGTACCAATAGGTGTGATTTTAAAACAGAGATAAATAAGATAGAAAGTAAAAAAGGCTCTAAATAGAGCCTTTAATTTGGTGCACTGGGCGGGACTTGAACCCGCACGTCTTGCGACACTACCCCCTCAAGATAGCGTGTCTACCAATTCCACCACCAGTGCTTAATTCTGTCATTATTGTGGGATATCGTTATTTTGGTTTTCTTCAACAGGAACTTCTGTTTTATGTTGTTCTATTTGTTCCGCTGTTTGTGATAAATCGTCAAATGTGCCTAATTGAACATTATTACGATGAGAATTAATATTACCAATAACAATACTGATCACGAAAAAAGCGATAGCTAAAATCGCAGTAGTACGAGATAAGAAATTTCCTGATCCCGCTGCACCGAAAACGGTTCCTGAAGCTCCGCCACCAAAAGAAGCGCCTGCATCAGCACCTTTGCCTTGTTGCACTAAAATAAAGGCAATAAGAACAATGGCGACAATTAAATAAACAATTAATAAAGCGTGATACATTCTCTTTCTTTCTCTTTTTTCGATAAATTATAAGAAACTTAATTCTAGGGACGGAATGATAGCGAAAGCCTTACTACTTCGCAAGTGGTTTTCCATTTAGAATCATTAATTGGTGTTATTTTAAACAAAATTTTTTATTTTTCTACCGCACTTTTACTTTTGTCTTTTGTTTATTTGGGCGTTGTGAGCTTGAGTTCACTTGGCTTAATTGGCGTAAGGCTTGAAAATCTACATAGTTAAGTAAATTTGGTAGCATACTTAATAGCATATTCATAAAATCTTGATAGCTTGCTTGTTTTTGGCTAATACTGGTCAGTTGTGATTCCCAATGTGCGGTCATATCGGGTTGCGTTGCAATGTCAGGTAACGCCTGAATTAGCACTCGCCCTGCTTCTGTGCTATGGATATTTCTCCCTTTTTTATATAAAAACCCTCGCTTAAAGAGTAATTCAATAATACCTGCTCTGGTGGCTTCTGTGCCTAAACCATCGGTTTCTCGCAAAATCTTTTTAAGGGCTTTATCTTGTACAAAACGAGCAATACCTGTCATTGCTGATAACAAAGTCGCATCAGTAAAAGGCTTTGGCGGTTGTGTTTTTTTACTGACAATTTCTCCTTTTACACAATGTAAAATATCGCCTTTTTTCACTTCAGGTAGCGGTGGTTCCGCTTGCTGATCCTCATCTTCTTTGCCTAATAATTGTTTCCAACCTGCAATTTGCAAATTACGCGCTTGTGCAATAAAGGTTCCCCCAGCGATATTTAACGTAATACGGCTTTTGCGATATTCAGCATCAGGACAAAATTGTAATAAATATTGGCGAGCAATGAGTTGATAAACTTGCATTTCTCGTTGATTGAGCGACACTTGGCGATGATTTGCGGTGGGAATAATGGCGTGATGCGCTTCTACTTTTTTATCATTCCAACAACGATTTTTTTGTGTTATATCCACAACATCTGGCAAGCGTTGGTATTCACTTACACGAGAGGAAATCGCCTTTATTACTGCCTGTCGTTCAGCAAAATGTTCCTGAGGCAAATAACGACAATCAGAACGAGGATAGGTAATTAATTTATGGGTTTCATATAAACGTTGACAAATATCCAAGACGTCTTGTGCCGATAACCCAAAACCTTTTGCCGCATCAATTTGCAAGGCGGAAAGCGAATAAGGTAAAGGGGCGATTTCTTTTTCTCGTTTATCGCTATAATCCGTTACCTTAGCAGGTTGATCGGTAATACGTTTTACCACATTTTCCGCTAACGGACGAGATAAAACACGCCCCTCTTCATCTTGATAATCCTCACAGGCTTTACTCGGTTGCCATAATGCCGTAAAAGAAAAGGCTTGATGTTGTTCATTGTGCGTTGGCGAAGGTTGGATATGAGCTAACACTTCAAAAAAATCTTTGGGTTGAAAATGTTCAATTTCAAGATCTCGGCGCACAATAAGCCCTAAGACTGGCGTTTGTACACGTCCAACGGAAAGCACGCCCTTATAGCCTGTTTGTTGCCCTCGAATAGTAAAAGCTCTTGTCATATTAATACCATATAACCAATCCGCTCTTGAACGAGCAAGGGCAGAAGTGGCTAAAGGCACAAAATTTTGATTAGGCTGTAATTTTTGAATCGCCTTTGCAACGGCATTGGGGTTCAGATCACTAATAAGACAACGTTTTATTTTGGCACGTTTTTCACTAGGTAACTTCACATAACTAAAAATCTCATCAATTAATAATTGTCCCTCACGATCAGGGTCGCCCGCATTAACGATTTCATCGGCTTGTTGGATCAGTTTGGTAACAATTTTCAGTTGTTTGGCGGTATTTTTTTTCGCCACTAATTGCCATTGTTCAGGCACAATGGGTAAATGCTCCAAACGCCATTGTTTAAATAAGGGATTATAGGCATCAGGCTCAGCTTGTTCTAATAAATGCCCAATACACCAAGTAACATAATCTTGCTCACCGCATTTAATAAAACCCTCACCACGCTGATGTGGTTTGGGTAAAACTTCGGCAATCGCACGTCCTAAACTGGGTTTTTCTGCTATAAATAATCGCATAATCTCTTATTTTTGAGTTAAAAAAGCCTTGCCGCCTAATTGATTCATTTGTTGTATAATCCAAGTTTGGCGACGTAATACATAAGAGCTTGGACGATTAACTTGATAGATAATAGGATTGGGCAAAACCGCTGCAAGTAAAGCCGATTCTTGTTGATTTAATTGTTTCGCTGATTTGTTAAAATAATGCTGGCTCGCCGCTTCCACGCCAAAAATACCTTCGCCAAATTCTGCGATATTAAGATAGACCTCCAAAATACGCTGTTTTGACCAAAGACTTTCCAATAATAAGGTTGTCGGCACTTCTAACCCTTTGCGCAACCAATTTTGCCCATGCCATAAATATAAATTTTTGGCGGTCTGTTGCGAAAGCGTTGAACCACCACGCAAACGTAATGAATTTTGATTATTTTTTACCGCACTTTTTATTGCTTGCCAATCAAAACCATAATGGTCAAAAAATTTCTGATCCTCAGCCGCAATCACCGCAAGTTGCATTTGCCAAGCAATGTTGTCCAAATTTACCCATTGATAATCCTGCTGATAACTAATATCCCCTTGTAACCAAGCACTCATTTTTTGCTGTAGCATATAGGCAGAGAAAGGGACAGGAACAACCCGTAGTAATAAGGTACATAGCACAACAAATGCTATGCCGTACCCAATGATACGGCATAGATATTTTTTAATGGTAAAACTGAGAGAAATATTTTTCTTATGCTTGCTCATTCAACTGTTGCTTAATCCATTGAATAAATTCAGGCGGCATTGTTTTGATCATATTAGAACCTCGGGTAATGGTCGCCGCACTGGTATTAAGATTTTGCTGAATTTCTCGTTGTGAAGTATGGGCATCGAGTAACTGCTTCACAATTTGCAATCGTAATCCAACGGAATCTCGCTCATCAGGGGTTAATAATAAGGTCAGTAATTCTTGTTCTTTTCCCTCTTGGACGGCACGACCTAAGATATCAATAAAGGCTTCCCATTGTGCTAAATTACGGCTTAAATACATTCTGCTCTCCCTATGATCAGACTGATACTATTTAACTAGTATAATCGATCATATTCTGTTTTGCTGAATTTTATCAAAGGTTTTTGTTGTAAAATTTGATAATAATAATCATAAGTCAGCACATTTTGCACATAACCTCTTGTTTCATAAAAAGGAATGGTCGCAATAAATTCTGCCATAGTGAGTTTTCCTTGTGAACGAGCTAACCAATTATCCACTCGAGAACTGCCTGCATTATAAGCGGCAGCTATAAGGATACGGTTTTCGCCATAGCGTTCGGCAAGCTCTTGCAAATGGGCTGTACCAAGCATGATGTTATAGAAAGGATCGAATAATTGTGCTTGTTGCCAGTAAGGTAACTGATATTTTTTCGCTGTGGCTTGTGCCGTTGTGGGCAATAATTGCATTAAACCTTGAGCATTTGCTGAAGATTGAGCATAAGATTTCCACGCACTTTCTTGTCGTGCGATTGCCATAGCAAAAGTGCGGTCAATTTTCGGATTATTTTTTAATTGTAAGTCAAACCAATTTAAATAAGCATTGGGTAAACGCAAGGCTAAATAATCCCAAGCCTTTGCTTGAATAGTGGCTTCAACCGCTAAATCAAACCATTGCTGTTGATTGGCATATTCACTAAGTAAAAGTTTTTGAGATTTATCAGCTGAGCTTAATAACGCCCACCATTCTCGGTTGATCTGTTGTTGATTTGCTTGTTGTCCAAGTTGGTAAAGGCTTTGGATTCGCTGAAGTGCGGTTTGAAATGCGTTTAAATTTGTTTGTTGTCTAACTTGTGAGCGAATTTGTGCCATATTAGGATGATAAACAATCCCTAACTCTTGAGCCGCAAGCATAGGATAAAAGCCACGTTGTTGGCTCAAGGCTTTTAAAATCTGCTCGCTTTGCTGTTTTTTCCCTTGTTTTTGTAACGTATAGGCTTGCCAATAACGCCATTCTTGGCTTTGTTTAGCATTATCTGATAATACAGCAAGCCAAGGCGAAAGATCTTGTTGTTGGCGAATCGCTAAACGAATACGGCGTTCGGTTTGGCGATCTTCTTTGAGCTGTAAGATTTGTTGATCTCGCCATTGTTGCAATAAGGCAATATCACTATCAAAAATTTGCCAAAGAAATTGGGATTTCCATTGCTTAACTTGTGGCTCCGTTAGAGCAAATTTATCTGCCCAAACTTGATAAGGGGCAAAAGGATTTTCACTGATTGTCCATTGATCTTCGCCTAACTGGCGTATAAATGTGGGAAAAATCGCTAAAATAATAGCTTGATTATCGGCGTTATTTTCTGCCTTTTCAGCAAAATCAGGCAATCTTTGCGGGCGTTGTAACAGTTGTTGAATATCTTTTAACCAAGTATTTTCTGGTGCTAAGGCGACTAACTGATTTAATAACGCCGTATTTTTTTGCTGAAATGCCAATATTGCACGTTGAGTAATCAATGCCGTACTAAGCGGTGTTTGCTGTTGCCATAATGCCACCAATGAAGCACAATTTGTGGGTAAATTTTGCCCAGTTAGCCATAATTGTTGTATGTTTTGTTGCTGTGCCGTACTGAGAAGTGCGGTCTCTTTTGAGGTTAAATTAATTTCAGCTTGCATAAGCAAACAACGATTTGCCACAGAATCAGTTAATCGCTCTTGATTATCGACAATAGCTTGCCAATGTTGCTGATTAAATTGTGTGTTAAACCAGTTTGTGGTTAAGGTACTTACAAAATAATTAGGCAAATCAGGGTATTGCTGGTTAAATTGTGCAATTTCTGCCACATTGAACTGATTCTGTTGTGCTTTGGCATTGAGTAACTGAAATTGTGCATAGGGATAAAGCGGATAATTTTTTAATTCAGGTAACATATTCTCTACCAAGTTTAGAGTCCCTTGGCTTTGATTTTGCTGAATAATTTGATTGAGTTTTTGATAAACCTCATCTTGCTTTATTGCTTGAATAGGTTCAGCCTGAACAGTATGATGAAATAATAGGCATAAATAACTCGCCCATAAGATTTTGTATTTCATTCTTTTCCTCAATCACTTTATTTGATGTCAGTGGTTACGCTGTGCGATCTTTGAATAGGTTACCTATTTATTGATAAAGTGCGGTCAATTTTTAAAAAGTTTTTTATTTAGTGCTTTTACATCCAAGCATTATTACGAATAATACCTACCGCAATACCTTCAATTTCAAAATAAGGTTCTTCTGCTAAATTGACGACGATTGGCTCAAAATCTTCATTTTCAGCGTGTAAATAAATGAGCGAACCTTGGCGTTCAAAGCGTTTTACTGTCACTTCATTATCAATTCTTGCCACAATCACCTGTCCATTACGCACATCTTTTGTGCTATGCACCGCCAGCAAATCGCCATCTAAAATACCAATGTCTTTCATAGATTCGCCATAAACTTTCAATAAAAAACTTGCTGCGGGCTTAAACATATCAGGATCGATTTTATAAGTGCCTTCAATATGTTGCTCGGCTAAAATCGGCTCACCAGCGGCAACACGCCCGATCAAAGGCAAGCCTTCCTCCTCGTTTGCGTCCTCTTGCTCCCATAATAAGCGTATGCCTCTTGATGTACCAGAAACAATTTCAATCACGCCTTTGCGTGCTAAGGCTTTTAAATGTTCTTCTGCGGCATTTGGCGACCGAAAGCCAAGTTCTCTTGAAATTTCTGCTCGAGTGGGTGGCATTCCCGTTGATTCTATATGATGCTTAAGGAAATCATAGACTTCTTGTTGGCGAGCAGTGAGGGCTTTAAAGGGTTTCATAATCACTCCTTAACTGTCTTTTTATACATTTTTATCTGTCATAATATACAGTAAAAACACTGTATTGCAATCATTAATTATGGATTTTTATCAATAAAATGTGATTTAAGCCTGAATTCCTGATATTTGTATTCTGCTTAATGCTTCGTTTTATGCTAGACTACCGCCATTTTATGTCTAGCGATCATTGAAATATTTGATTTATCGTATTTCGTTTTTAATGAAACAGTAATGGATATTATTATGTCTGTATGTTTGAATCTTTATCGGAAAATATTAGATTTTCCATTAACATTATTAGTCAAAAATAACCCTATTCCTAATTCGCCCATTGAAGAACTGGGTTTAGATATTTCCCAACCCTTTGTTTATGTTTTACCCTATACCTCTCAAACCGATCTCTTAATTTTCCGCAAAAACTGCCTCAATGTTGGCTTACCTGATCCTTTAGAAAATAATGAAATTAATGGCGTGAGCTTACCTCGCTTTGTTTTTCTTGATGAAGGTCGCCGCATTTTTCGCTCTAAAGGGGCAAAAAAAGAAACGGAACAGGTATTTTATCGCTATTTAGAATTACATCATCATTCAACCCAATTAGATGTTCAGCTTATTCCAGCCTCAGTATTATGGGGACGAGCCCCAGGGCATGAACAACAAACAGGTTTACCTGATTTACGATTAGTGAGTGGTATTCGCAAGCTGATTTCTATTGCTTGGTTTAGAAGCGATACCTTTGTGCGTTTTTCGCAAGCGGTTTCTCTGCGTTATATGGTAAATAAATATGGTGCAGATAAAAAGATCGCACAAAAATTAGCAAGGGTGGCACGAATTCATTTCTCTAAACAACGGATTTCAGCCACCGGTCCTCGTTTGCCTAATCGTGAGGCAATGTTTAATAAATTATTGCAATCGCCAACTATTCTTGCTGCCATTGCTGATGAAGCACAAAATAAAAAAATAACGCCAGAAAAAGCCACCCAAGAGGCAAAAAAAATCCTAAATGAAATTGCTGCAAATGTAAGCTATGAAGGCTTGCGTATGGCAGATCGTTTTTTAGGCTGGCTTTGGAATAAACTTTATCAAGGTATTTCGGTAGAACACGCCGATCGTGTACGCAAACTTGCCCTCGAGGGACACGAGATTGTTTATGTGCCTTGTCATCGTAGTCATATTGATTACCTATTATTATCCTATGTGTTATATCATCAAGGCTTATTCCCACCCCATATTGCCGCAGGGATTAACCTGAATTTCTGGCCAGTAGGCGGCATGTTTAGACGCGGGGGCGCATTTTTTATTCGCCGCAGTTTTAAAGGCAACCGCTTATATGCCACCATTTTTCGTGAATACCTCGCCGAATTATTTCATCGTGGTTATTCGGTGGAATATTTTATTGAGGGAGGACGTTCACGCACAGGGCGTTTACTTGCCCCTAAAACGGGTATGATGTCAATGACCTTGCAGGCTTTACAACAAGGGCAAACACGCCCCATTTCTATTGTGCCCGTTTATATTGGTTATGAACACGTCCTTGAAGTGGATACTTACGCCAAAGAATTGCGAGGGGCAGCGAAAGAGAAAGAAAACGCAGGCTTGGTATTACGGGTTATCAAAAAATTGCGTAATTTAGGCAAAGGCTATGTGAATTTTGGCGAGCCTATTCAACTTAATAATTACCTCAATCAGCATTATCCTGAATGGAAAGAAGCACAACAAACGGAAGAACGCCCAGCTTGGTTTGCTCAAGCAGTAGATTCCGTGGCAAATCAAGTGATGATCCATATTAATAATGCGGCAGCGGTTAATGCTATGAACCTCACAGGAACAGCGTTGCTTTCTTCTCGCCAACGGGCATTATCACAGGAACAGTTATTAGAGCAGCTTGATAGTTATCAACAATTTTTACAAAATGTGCCTTATTCTGCGGATGTGATTATTCCTAATGAAACCCCACAACAAATGCTAGATCACGTGTTAGGGCTTGATCGTGTAGGAGTGTTAATAGAAAAAGATAATTTTGGCGAAATTGTACGCTTAGAGCGTAATTCCGCGGTATTAATGACCTATTATCGCAACAACATTCAGCATTTGTTTGTATTGCCAGCCTTGGTCGCCAGTATTGTGCTACATTATGAAGCCATTCAAAAACCACTGGTTTTAGAAGCGGTACATAAAATTTATCCATTCTTACAAAATGAATTATTTATGCACTTACCGCAGGATCAGTTAAATCAATATATTGATCAGATTATCAATGAATTACAACGTCAACAGCTAATTAAAGAGAATGACAAATTATTAAGCCTGAATAAAGCTAAAGTGAGAACCTTGCAACTTTGGTCAGCAGGTGTGCGTGAAATTTTACAACGCTATTATATTACCCTAAGCCTATTGCAAGCGGATCCGCATATTAGTCGTGCAAGTCTTGAAAAAGAAAGCCAATCCATTGCACAACGCTTATCGGTATTACATGGCATTAACGCTCCTGAATTTTTTGATAAAGCGGTTTTTTCTGCCTTTATTGCCAGCCTAAAAGCCAATGAATACATTGATCAAAATGGATACGCTGTCGTACAGAAAGTCGATGACATCGCCAATATATTAAGCAAAATGATCTCCCCTGAGGTGATTTTAACCATTCAAAGTGCGGTGGAAAAAGGGGAGTGATTTAGGATATAAAACGGCTATGATTAAGAAACGGTAAAGCATTTTGTTTTGCCGTTTTTTTATGGTTATCGTCGCCTCACTTTAAAATAATACAGCGTTGGCACGCCTCGCCATACTACTTGTACTGTCTTCGATGTACCGCCTTGTCTTCTTTTAAATTGAAACGACTATAATAAAAAACGCTTGCTTTACAATAAATTTCATATAAAATTCAAATTGTGATTTCAATAAGGCACAATTTTATTATGAGAAAATTAATTGAATTTTACAGCGGCTCTCCCCAATTCCGTATTCAAGAAAGCACTGATATTCACGCCCCATACTATTGTTATTATGGGCAAGCAGAATTGGAAAATGATTTGATTGATATGGGGCAGGATTATCAAGGTAAGCGGGTACGAACCTTTGATAAACTCATCACTGTCCAAACGGACGATATTGTATTCAGTTTAATTTCTGGGCGAGCAAGCCAAGTGCGAGCCAGACATCAAGGTTATTTATTGACACAAAACTATGTAAAATTAATCCCTTCCTCTCCAATTAATGGCAAATATTTGATTTTTTTACTCAATGAAGATGCCAATATTCGCCGTCAATTACAAATGAATTTACAAGGTTCAAGTGTACAAAAATATACGCTCAAACAGCTTAAAGAACTAGAACTTCCCCCTTTACCCCCCTTAGAAAAACAGCAATTAATGGGCGAGATCTATTTTAAGCAATTACGGATTCAAGCCTTGCAACAGCGAGTCGCCAAATTACAAACCACCATCATACTTAATCAATTAAAAGGAGTAAAACAATGACAGAATTTGAATTTGAAACACAATTAATCAGTTACTTAAGCACAGGAAAAATCGCAACGAATAGCGTAGCAGAGCCGACTCCAAGCTATTTTTTAACAGAACAACTCTGGGAATATAAATCAGAAATCAAAACCACCGAGCAACTTTGGCAGAACTTTAAACAAATTCTAGAACGTTTAAATCAAAATATTCTTCATCACCCATTGAGTGTACATGAATTTGAACAAGTCAAAACGCAAATTTGCAATTTACGCACCCCTTACCAAGCTGGGCAATTTTTATACGGTTTAAATGGCATTTCACAGGTTGCAGTGGATTTAGAAGATGGTCGCCATGTATTTCTAACGGTATTCGATCAAAAACAAATTGGTGCAGGCGATACGGTTTATCAAATTGTTAATCAAATTGAACGCCCCGCAACGATAGCAGGTAAGCAAAACAGACGTTTTGACATTACCTTATTAATCAATGGCTTGCCAATTATTCAGATTGAAGCGAAAAAAGATACCGTTGATGTGAATGATGCACTTAACCAAATGCACCAATACGCGTTAGAAAATCAATATCGTGATATTTTTTCTACGGTACAAATTTTAGTGGCGGTTGCACCAAATAATGTGAAATATATGGCAAATACCACCGCCGATAAATTTAACAAAGATTTTGCCTTTAATTGGCAACGCAAAAACGATAATACCGTTGTTCGTCATTGGAAAGAGTTTGCGAATTCAATGCTGAGTATTCCTATGGCGCATCAAATGGCAACCAATTATATGATTTTGGACGGCACAAAAAACAAACAAATGCTCAAAGTGATGCGTCCTTATCAGGTTTATGCCACCCAAGCGGTATTAGATAAACTGAAACCTTGGGATTTTGAATTTAGCAATAAAAAGCTCGGCTATATTTGGCATACCACAGGTAGCGGTAAAACCATTACCAGTTTTAAAACCGCTTGGCTGGCAAGCCGTTTGCCAAACGTGGATAAAGTGGTGTTTGTGGTGGATCGCATTGCCCTAACCAAACAAACTTTTGAAAATTATCAAGCCTATGACCCCGATAATAATGAAGATAATTGGGGATCGGTACAAAATACTAACAATACTCGAGATTTACGCAAAAAACTCAAGGAAAAAAGCAACAATATTATTGTTACCAGTGTGCAAAAATTATTGAAATTGGTGAAATCCAAAGGATTTGTTGCCCCTGATAAACGCATTGTGTTTGTGGTGGACGAAGCCCACCGTTCTACCGCTGGTGAGGGCTTTGAACTTATTCAGGCAGCCTTTAAAAAATCCGTTTGGATAGGCTACACAGGTACGCCAATGTTTGACAACACCACCAAAGGATTACGCACTGAAGATATTTTTGGCGAGCTATTACACGCCTACACCATTCGAGAAGCCATTGCCGATCGCAATGTATTGGGCTTTAAAGTGGATTTTAAAAGCACCGTAGATATGCGCGCCTTGTTAAAGCAAGAACAGCCTGATTGGAACGATGAAAAAATTGAACAAGAGCTAGAAGCCATTCGCCAAGAGGAATTTGAGCAAGCGGATTTATTTGGCAAAAGCGAGGGCAATCGCAAAATCAGCAAAGGGGAAAAAATTGAACGCAGTTTACACCCTAATTTTTACGATGAAACCCCTGAACACGTAGAAAAAGTAGTGGAGGATATTTTTCAAAATTGGCGTAACCGTTCCAATGATGGCAAATATAACGCCTTATTAACCACTCACGTCAGCGGTGGCGGAGCAAGTACGCCTTTGGCTATGCGTTATTTTGATGAGTTTGTACGAGTCAATAAAGTGCGGTCGGAATTGGGAAAATTTACGTTAAAAGTCGCCATTACTTTTAGTTTAAATACCAGCAATAACAACAGTATGACCCAAAGCAACCAAGCCTTACATCGTGCCATCGATCATTATAATCAACAATTTAATACCAAATTTGGCTTAGACAGCGTTTCGGAATATACGCAAGATGTGATGAGTCGCTTAAATAAAACCTGTGTAGATAAAAACTACCTTGATTTAGTGATAGTGGTGGATCAACTATTGACAGGCTTTGATGCCCCTGAACTCAATACCCTTTATGTGGATCGTATTTTAAAAGGTGCAGGCTTAATTCAAGCCTATTCACGCACCAATCGTATCGCCGATATGCAAGAAAAACCCTTTGGACAAATTATCAATTACCGTTGGCCAGTACAAAACGAACGCTTGATGAATGAAGCCCTTGCCATTTATGCCAATAAAAATTCCGCTCATCTTTCCGATGAAGAGCGTAAACGCACTAACCAGAAAGACGGTATTTTGGCAAAACCTTTTAATGAAGTCTTAGCCGAAACCAAAAAGATTGTGGAAACCTTGGCAGAGTTAAGCAAAAACAGCGAGCAAGAGCCTTTTATGGAATTGCCAAAAAGTGAAAATCAAAAGGAAACGTTCTTAGAGGAACTGCGTCAATACAATATTCATATCGCTAAATTAAAACAATATAGCCCAGAGCAAATTGGGGAATATATTGAAGGCTTTGATTACGATAACCCTGATGCTTTGATTGAACAATTAGGCATGACAGAGGCGCAAGAAAGAAACTTGACGACAGTGTTAGCAGGAGAATTAAAGCAACATCTAGCCAAAATCAAACACATTCCCGTAGCCGAAATTGAGCTAAGAATGTCGCATGTGAAAGATGTCAGAGTCAATTACGATTACCTCACAGAACTGCTTGAGCAATTAATTAACCAAGTCCATCAACAACAAAGCGAACAAGTGGCACAAACCAAAGCTAATATTGAACAATTTGCCAACGGCTTAGAGGATTTAGCCTATGCACAAAAAATTCGCCAAGCTACCCAAGCCATTATTAACAAAGAATACCCAACTGAACCTTTTGAGGGCAACTATCGCTTAAAAGACGGCGAATTAAATCAAGTATTGGAGCAGGCAAGTACTATTACTCTTGATCGGCAATTACTCGATTTTCGCAATCATTGGGGCATTACTGATATTGTGAGTAGCGCTGGGTTACGCCAATTATTTGCTCATCATCAATATGGGCAGCAGGATTTGGACGACACCAAAGCAGTTACCAAGATAATTAATCAAGGGGTTGAACATTATCAAGTTTTAGCAACGGATAGCGAAGTCCAAGCCCTTAGTAAAATCAAATACCGCACTGCATTACGCAACGCTATTGGGCAATTAGCGGATAAACTCACCCAATATTAGGAGGCATCAATGGCAAAGCATAATGAAATCCAATTTTTACTCTATGGCGATGACAGCCCCATTGAAGTACTTGCCAAAGAAGAAACCATTTGGGCAACGCAAAAAGCCATTGCTCAGCTTTTTGATGTGGATAGAACTTCTATTTCAAGGCATCTTAAAAATATCTTTGACACCCAAGAGTTAGATGAAAAAGTGGTTGTTGCAGAAATTGCACATACCACTCAACACGGTGCAATGATCGGAAAAACTCAAACCAAAGCCGTAAAGTATTACAATCTTGATGCCATTATTTCTGTGGGCTATCGAGTGAATTCGCAAAAAGCCACCAAATTCCGTATTTGGGCGACCGATATTTTAAAAGAATACATTAAAAAAGGCTTTAAAATTGATGTTGAGCGAATGAAACAAGGCGAAAGGGTTTTCGGAAAGGATTATTTCCGTGAATTGGTGGAAACCGTTCGCAGTATCCGAGCCAGCGAACGACGAGTTTGGCAACAAATTACCGATATTTTTGCCGAAATTTCCTACGATTACGATAAAAATGCAGAAATTACACGCCAATTTTATGCCAGCGTACAAAATAAATTTCATTATGCCATTACAGGCAAAACCGCTGCTGAAATTGTGTATCAAAAAGCGGACAAAGATCAACCCAATATGGGCTTAACCAGTTGGAAAAATGCCCCTGACGGACGGGTTTTATCCTCAGATGTTACTGTAGCGAAAAATTATTTATCCACCGAGGAAATACGCCGACTGGAACGCAGTATTTCCGCCTATTTTGACTATGTGGAACGATTATTAGAGGAAGAAAATTTGCTTTCAATGCAAGATTTTGCAGAAAGTATTGATGCCTTTTTACAATTTAACCGCTACCAAATCTTATCCGATAAAGGCAAAATAAGCCAAAAAATGGCAAAACAAAAAGCCCTTGATGAATATCAGCAATTTAATAAAATTCAACCGATTAAATCCGATTTTGATCAATTAATTCACCAAACAAAGGAATTATCAAATGACTAATAATAATCAAAAAGTGCCTAAATTAAGATTTCCCGGTTTTAATGACGCTTGGGAACAGCGGAGGTTGGGGGAAGTGGCAGATATTATTGGAGGTGGTACTCCAAGTACAACAGTTGATGAATATTGGAATGGAAATATTAATTGGTATTCTCCACAAGAAATAGGAAGTAAAATCTATATATCAAATAGCCAAAAGAAAATAACTTTATTAGGATTGCAAAAAAGCTCTGCACGTTTATTGCCTGTAGGAACAATTCTTTTTACTTCTCGTGCAGGTATAGGAAATACAGCTATATTGGCTAAAGAAGGTTGCACCAATCAAGGTTTTCAATCTATAGTTCCTAATAAAACTCAACTTGATAGTTACTTTATTTTTTCTTTAACACCTCAGTTAAAACGTTATGGTGAAATAAATGGAGCGGGTTCTACATTTGCTGAAATATCAGGGAAACAAATGATGAAAATGCCAATATTTATTCCAACTCTACTCGAACAACAAAAAATCGGTCACTTTTTTAGCCAACTCGATCAGCTTATTACCCTTCATCAGCGTAAGTTAGAAAACGTCAAAAAACTGAAAAAAAGTTTACTCCAAAAGATGTTTCCTAAAAATGGTAGCCAATTTCCTGAAATTCGCTTCCCAGAATTCACTGACGCTTGGGAACAGCGGAGGTTGGGGGAGATAAGTATTAGAATACAAGGAAATGGGGGAATTACAGATTTACCTACCTTAACCATTTCTGCTTCTAAAGGCTGGCTAGATCAAAGAGATAGATTTTCTGGAAACATTGCAGGTAAAGAGCAAAAAAACTATACGTTACTCTCTAAAGGAGAATTATCTTATAACCATGGTAATTCAAAATTGGCAAAGTACGGTACAGTCTTTGTATTAAAGGACTATGAACAAGCCCTTGTTCCTCGTGTATACCATAGTTTTAAAATGAAAGATAAAAATAGTCCAATTTTTATTGAATACTTATTTGCAACAAAACTATTAGATAAAGAGCTAGTAAAGAAAATAACTTCAGGAGCAAGATCTGATGGGTTATTAAATATTACTTTTAGTGATTTTATGACTATTAATCTTTTAATACCTAATATCTTTGAACAACAAAAAATCGGCCACTTTTTCAGCCAACTCGATCAGCTAATTACCCTTCATCAGCGTAAGTTAGATAACCTGAAAAAACAGAAAAAATCCTTATTACAGCAAATGTTTGTTTAATACACGTACAATTTAAGTCAATAATTTTATTATTTCGGAGCATAAAATGAGTAAAGTAACCACAATCACTAATCAAATCTGGGCTATGGCAAATGAACTGCGTGGCAATATGGGGGCGGAAGAATATAAAAACTATATTCTCGGCTTTATTTTCTATCGCTATCTGTCCGAACACCAAGCCCAATATTTAATCCAGAACAATATTATTGAGGTTAAAGAGGGACAAAGCCTAACACAGGCTTATCAAAAAGCGGTTGAGCAAGATGGTTTAGAAGATTATTTGCAGGATATGGCTTCGGCATTAGGTTATGCCATTAATCCTGAACATATGTGGGATCAGTTGGTAGAAAAAATCCAGCAAAATAAAATTGCCCCAAGCGACTATCAAGCTATTTTTGATAGTTTTAACCAAAATACAGAAATTAATATTGAGGCAGCCAAGGATTTTAGAGGGGTATTTAATGATTTAAATCTAGGAGATTCACGCTTAGGCAATTCCATTAATGAACGCACCAAAGCCTTAAATAAAGTGGTGTTATTAGTGAACGATATTCAGTATAAAGATGAAAAAGGGCGGGATATTTTAGGCGAAATTTATGAAGAATTAATTGGTAAATTCGCCGCTAACGCAGGGAAAAAAGGCGGAGAGTTTTATACTCCCCATGCGGTTAGCCAAATTCTTGCTAAAATTGTTACCCTTGATATCGCCAAAGATAATCAAGTCTTTAGCGTTTATGACCCAACTTGTGGTTCAGGTTCATTATTATTGACTGTATCCGAGCAATTACCCGATGGTAAAAAGCAAGGGCGAATTAAATTCTACGGACAAGAGTTAAACACCACCACCTACAACTTAGCGCGTATGAATTTAATGATGCACGGCGTAAGTTTTTCTAATATGACTTTGTCAAATGCCAATACACTAGAATCCGACTGGCCCGATGGCGTTGATGCTCAGGGTATTGACCGCCCAAGAACCTTTAATGCAGTAGTGGCAAATCCGCCATATTCCGCTAACTGGGATAATAATGAAAGCAAACTGAAAGATCCAAGATTTAATGCCTATGGCAAACTTGCCCCTAAATCCAAAGCGGATTTTGCCTTTGTATTGCATGGCTTATACCATTTAAATAATGAAGGCACAATGGCGGTAGTATTACCACATGGCGTCTTATTCCGAGGGGCGGCAGAGGGGCATATTCGTCAAGTTTTAATTGAAAAAAATTATATTGATACTGTTATTGGTTTGCCTGCAAATTTATTTTTTGGAGCGGCTATCCCAACTTGTATCTTAGTATTGAAAAAAAATAAGACCAATAAAGATATTTTATTTATTGATGCCTCTAATGAATTTGAAAAGGGAAAAAATCAAAATTTCCTTTCAGAACAACATATTAATAAAATTATTCAAACCTACCAAGCTCGCCAAAATGTGGATAAATATGCGTATTTAGCCGATTTTGATGAAATAAAAGCGAACGATTTCAATCTCAATATCCCCCGTTATGTAGACACCTTTGAGGAAGAGGAGGAAATCGATCTTAATGAGGTTATGCGACAATTAGCACAAGATAATCAAGAAATCGCCCAATTAGAGCAAGAAATTAAAGCGCAATTAAAATTATTAGGGGTTGAAATAGAATAAAATACCTTGTTAATTTTTCAAGCCAAACTTTAATAGTTAAAAGCTATCATAAGTTTGGCTTTTTTATAGGTATTTAGTGGAATTTTTCCTTACGCTGATGAAGGGTAATAAGCTGATCGAGCTGGTTGAAAAATAAAATAATTTTTCTTTGTTCTTTACTTGATGGAACTTTAACTCTAATGTTTAAAAAGTCCAACTCATGTATACGCCACTGACCATAAACAACACCTTGACGACATTTAACCATTTTAGATATAAATTCTTTACGTAAAGCCATAATTCCAACAAATAAGCTTTCATACTCATTTTTAGAATAAAAAATACTATAAACAGGAGATATAACTGCTTTTCCAGTTTGATTAAATCCTATTGAACCTGTTTCTAGATTATTTGAACTGTATATAAAATCACCAAATTCAGTTTTCTTATATTTCTTTTGAGCATTTTTTACTAAGAAACTACGATCATAACGTTCACTTTTAGGTACTACACCAATATCTTGAACGAAAGACATTAAAGGATATTCAATATTTTCGGGAATCTGTTCATTACGTTCGTTAAGTATTTCCCCCAGCCTCCGCTGTTCCCAAGCGTTAGCTTTTTATTAACTTGTCTTATTTATAAATACTGACGCTTGGGAACAGCGGAGGTTGGGGGAAGTGGCAGATATTATTGGAGGTGGTACTCCAAGTACAACAGTTGATGAATATTGGAATGGAAATATTAATTGGTATTCTCCACAAGAAATAGGAAGTAAAATCTATATATCAAATAGCCAAAAGAAAATAACTTTATTAGGATTGCAAAAAAGCTCTGCACGTTTATTGCCTGTAGGAACAATTCTTTTTACTTCTCGTGCAGGTATAGGAAATACAGCTATATTGGCTAAAGAAGGTTGCACCAATCAAGGTTTTCAATCTATAGTTCCTAATAAAACTCAACTTGATAGTTACTTTATTTTTTCTTTAACACCTCAGTTAAAACGTTATGGTGAAATAAATGGAGCGGGTTCTACATTTGCTGAAATATCAGGGAAACAAATGATGAAAATGCCAATATTTATTCCAACTCTACTCGAACAACAAAAAATCGGTCACTTTTTTAGCCAACTCGATCAGCTTATTACCCTTCATCAGCGTAAGGAAAAATTCCGCTAGAATTATGCCAAAATCTTCAACCTATAATAGATTTAAACTATCAATCAAAAATAATTAAAAAATAAAGAAATAAATCCTTAAATAATGGTCAATCTAGGTAAATTACTCTAATCTAGTTTTGGGCATAGATATGCCTAAGGGTGCTTATAGGGTGTATTATCTTTAAGTATTTTTTTGATTTATCTGGAGAATGTTTTATGCAAACAAATATTCATACACAGGAATTATTTCATATTTATTATAAACGTTGGGTAAAAGTTTATAAGGAGGGAGCTATCCGTCCTGTTACAATGGCAAAATATTTAATGACCCATAATTGGTTAATTAAACTTGCTCCTAAAATCCGATTATGTGATTTGTCTCGCACAACCTATCAACAACTATTAAATGATTATGCTTTACAGCACGAACGCCAAACCACTATGGACTTTCATCATCAGCTTAAAGGGGCCATTTTAGATGCTGTTGATGAGGGGCTTATTACTCGAGATCCAACACGCAAAGCCATTATTAAGGGCAAAACACCAAAAGCAAAAAAGCCAAAATACCTTAATCAGTTTGAACTCCATACCCTACTTAGTCATTTAAAATTAGATCAACAACTTAATTGGGATTGGTTTATTATGTTGGTCGCCAAAACAGGTATAAGATTTTCAGAAGCCCTTGCATTAACTCCCAATGATTTTGATTTTTCTCGGCAAACTTTATCCATTAGTAAAACTTGGGATTACAAAGGCGATGGTGGATTTTTACCCACTAAAAATCGTTCTTCTGTGCGTAAAATTCAATTAGACTGGCAAACCATTATTCAATTTTCTCAACTTATCAAAGCATTGCCAGAAAATGCCCCTATTTTTGTAGGTAAACAGAAAATTTATAATTCAACGGTAAATGATGTACTCTTTCGCCATTGCAAACGAGCCAATTTACCCACTATTTCCTTACATGGTTTAAGGCATACTCACGCTTCTCTGTTATTATTTGCAGGGGTATCTATTGCCAGTGTAGCAAGGCGTTTAGGGCATTCAAGTATGACAACGACACAAAAGACCTATTTACACATCATTCAAGAATTAGAAAATCGTGATGTGGATTTAGTAATGCGATCATTGGCAGGATTAAGTTGATGAAAAAACCTGACAATGTAACGCATTATTGTCAGGTTTATATTTAGTATTACTTATTTTTTGCCAACTGCTCATGCAATTTATGGCGTTCTTTCATTTTATTGGAAATTTCTCGGCGTTGTTTAGAAAGCTCCGCATTACGAATCATATAATCATCAACGCGAGTTTCGTAATCATCATGCATATTAGAAATAATTGCGCGTACATCATCAATACTCATATCATCGGTAATGTATTGATTAAGATTATCTAGCAATAATACACGCTTTTGATTATCACGGATTTTGCGATCATTATCAGCAATATCCCTTTTTAATTTGTTTTTTAAACGGTACATACGCACATACTCTAAGACATCTTGAAAAGATTGTTTGTTTGGATTTTCCATAGTTGTTATCTCAAATTAAGTTAATACTTGGGTTAATGTAACTGGTTTTATTGCTTTCGTCAAAATTTTCCTATAAAGCTTCTTCTTATTGTATTTTATATTAGATTTTTTCTAATTTCGCTAAAGCGGCAATTAACCATTTTACCCCTTGATTTTGAAAGGCAATTTGTAAACGTGTGTTATTATCAGCCCCTTCTACATTAATAATCGTACCAAGACCAAATTTTTCATGTTTTACTTTCTGCCCCATTTTCCAAGGATTATCCTGATTTAAATCTGTAGAGCGAGCAATTTGATTTTCATTCACAGCATGAAAGGCTCGTGTAACTGTGCCACGCAAGCGAATTTCCTGAATACAATTTTGCGGTAATTCGCTAATAAAACGAGAAGGAATATGGCGTTCTTCCTGTCCATATTGACGGCGGCTTTCTGCATAACTAATGGTCAATTTTTGTTTCGCTCTGGTTATCCCCACATAGGCTAAACGGCGTTCTTCTTCCAAGCGTCCATTTTCCATTAAGGACATTTTGCTTGGAAAAATCCCCTCTTCAACACCGACCATAAACACACGAGGGAATTCTAATCCCTTGGCAGCGTGCAACGTCATCATTTCTACGCAAGACTGATAAGGATTGGCTTGCATTTCGCCTGCCTCTAAAGAAGCATGTGTTAAAAAGGCAGTAAGATCGGACATCTCTTCAGCCTCATCAGGTTTAATAAAACTTCTTGCTGCCGATACCAATTCTTGTAAATTTTCGATCCGCACTTCGCCTTTTTCGCCCTTTTCTTGTTGATACATATCATATAAACCAGAATGTTTAATAACAAAATCTGTTTGAGCAAATAACGGCATTTCTTCACTATCTTGTTGTAATGAATTAATTAATTCCACAAAACGTAATAATGCTGTCGCAGTGCGTGCAGGTAGTTTATTTTCTTGAATTGCTACTTGTGTTGCCTGCCAAAGCGTAATTTGGCGATCTCGTGTTAGATTACGCAAAATATCTAAGGTACGCTCGCCAATTCCACGAGCAGGCGTATTAATAATGCGTTCAAATGCCGCATCATCTTGACGATTGGCAATTAAACGTAAATAGGCAAGTGCGTCCTTAATTTCTTGCCGTTCAAAAAATCGCATTCCCCCATAGATTCGATAAGGAATATTGGCACGCAATAAGGCTTCTTCTAATACTCGAGATTGGCTATTACTACGGTACAAAATCGCACAATCCTCTAACTTTCCGCCGTCCTCTAGCCAAATTTTTATCTGTGAAGCCACAAATAATGCTTCATCAAGTTCATTAAATGCCGCATAAATCCCCACAGGATCGCCATCGCCTCCCTGCGTCCAAAGATTTTTACCTAAACGGTTTTGATTATTGGCGATTAATTGGTTAGCACTATTAAGAATATTATTGGTAGAACGATAATTTTGCTCTAAACGAATAGTGGTTACCTGAGGATAATCTCGCGAAAAACGTTGAATATTCTCAATTTTTGCCCCACGCCAGCCATAAATAGACTGATCATCATCACCAACAATCATTATCCGCCCGGTTTTACCCACTAATAAGCGAATCCAATCATACTGGATTTTGTTGGTATCTTGGAACTCATCGATTAAAATATGTTGAAAACGTTGCTGATAACGCTCAAGAATAAGCGGTTTTTTCTGCCATAATTCATAACTACGCAATAATAATTCGGCAAAATCAAGTAACCCTGCTCGATCACAAGCATCTTGATAAATCTGATAGATCCTCACCCATTCACGTTCTTTGGGATTTTCTTGCAAATTAATATGATGAGGACGCAATCCCTCATCTTTTTGGCTATTGATATACCACATCACTTGCTTAGGCGGAAACGCATTTTCATCAAGTTGATGAAGTTTAATTAAACGCTTGATCAAACGTAATTGATCTTCGCTATCCATAATTTGGAAATCCTGCGGTAACCCTACATCAAGATGATGAGAACGTAATAAACGATGAGCAATACTGTGAAAAGTCCCCACCCACATACCAAGTAAAGGCTGATCCGCAAGAGTAGCTTTAATACGATGCCTCATTTCATTGGCGGCTTTATTGGTAAAGGTTACCGCCATAATTTGGCTTTCAGGAATATTCTCAACCCCAATTAACCAAGCAATACGATGGGTCAACACCCTCGTTTTACCACTCCCCGCCCCCGCTAAGACCAAATAATTGCCTAACGGCGCTGCCACTGCTTCACGTTGTTTATCATTTAAACCATCAAGTAATTCTGCAAAATCCATACCATCTACCACTGTTTTTTTATACAGAGGAATTATAGCAAGATTTTCGCATTAGGGAATATTTTTCGACAAAATTGAGGAAAAGTGCGGTGCGTTTTTGTAAAATTTCCTTATGAATTATTAAGGTTTTAAAAATGATTAGAGATATTAATTATATTGAATTGAAACAAATTTAATGAGACTTTTATAGAAAGGATTGAATTTCATATTTTATCAAATTCAACCCTTCAATAAATATTTTACTTATTTTAAGTTCGTCTTGTATGTATTATAAATAAAACTTCTCAACAACTTTTAAGTTATCATCAAGTTTATAAACTAATGGTTGTCCTGTAGGAATTTCTAAATCCATAATATCTGCATCAGAAATACCTTCGATATGTTTTGCTAATGCACGCAATGAGTTACCATGTGCAGTAACTAATACACGTTTGCCAGATAATAATGCTGGTGCAATTTGATCTTCCCAGAATGGTAGTACACGTTCTAATGTTACTTTAAGATTTTCACCATCAGGGATAACATCTGCAGGTAAATGTGCATAACGGCGATCGTTATGGGCAGAATTAGGATCTTTTGGATCAAGTAATGGTGGTAATGTATCGTATGAACGACGCCAAATATGAACTTGTTCATCACCATATTTTTCTGCGGTGGCTTTTTTATCTAAACCTTGTAATTCGCCATAATGACGTTCATTTAAACGCCAGTTTTTCACTTGAGGAATCCAAAGTTGGTTAGATTCTTCCAATACGATATTACAAGTTTTAATCGCTCGTGTAAGCACTGAAGTAAAGGCGATATCAAATTCATAGCCTGCTTCTAATAATTTTTTACCTGCGGCTTTTGCTTCTTCAACACCACGTTCGGTTAAATTCACATCACGCCAGCCAGTAAATAGATTTTTAGCGTTCCATTCGCTAAAACCATGACGGATAAAAACTAATTCCATACTATTTCTCCTATGAGTTAAAAATAAAAAATCTGGGCTCTTTATAACAAAAATTATCGAATTTTAAAAGTAAAATATGGCATCTAAGGGAAGAGTATGAGGTTATTTAAGCTCATACTTCATTTATTATTTCCCTTATTTTAAATTGAGATGACTATACTTTACTCTTTGGTTTGGCGTAAATTGTTAATAACATTACGCAGATCATAACCACTTGGTGCTTGGTAAATATGTAAGCCAAATTGAGCAACCACAGCAAAAATATGATCAAATATATCCGCTTGAATTGCTTCATATTCTCCCCATAATACGGTATTGGTAAAACAATAAACTTCTAATGGGATGCCTTGTTCTTTAGGATCGAGCTGACGTACCATAAGGGTCATATCTTTACGGATATGAGGATTATTTTCTAAGTAACGTTGCAAATAGGCACGAAAGGTCCCTAAATTGGTTAAGTGGCGTCCGTTTAGTGGGCTATTGCCTTGAATGTTATGTTGGCGATTAAATTCTTGAATTTCATTTGAGCGGGTCGCCAAATAATCAGTTAATAATTGGCTTTCGCTGAGTTTTTGTACCTCTTCTGGACTTAAAAATTTGACACTACTTGAGTCAATATATACGGCACGTTTAATTCGGCGTCCGCCCGATTCACTCATAGCTCGCCAGTTTTTAAAGGAATCGGAAATCAAGGCATAAGTAGGAATGGTTGTAACGGTATTATCCCAGTTTTGTACTTTTACAGTGGTTAAACCAATATCAATCACAGAACCATCAGCATTGTATTTACTCATTTCTAACCAATCGCCTACATTTAACATTCGATTAGCGGATAATTGGATACCAGCCACTAAGCCAAGGATAGGATCTTTAAACACCAACATTAAAACCGCGGTCATTGCCCCTAAACCACTTAATAAAATCACAGGGGATTTACCCAGCAAGATCGAGACTAATAGAATACCTATACCAATAGAAGCAATCAGTTTGACGGTTTGCACCAAGCCTTTTACTGGGAAATGCTGGGCAAGGTTACGTCTAAATAAGTAATTATGAATGGTATCTAATAAGGCAAATAGGGTTAATAATGCAAAAATTAATGACCAAATTTCAGTCAATGTCACTAATAATTCTTGCCAGCTGGTTTCTGGTAGCCAAACACGCAGTTGTATCCCCAGTACGATACCTTGTATGGTATAACCGATATTGGTAAATAAACGTTGTTCCGCAAGTACATTGAACAAAATGCTTTTTGAGTTTTTAAATTGATTACCTAACCAACGGAACAGCACCATATGCAATACAACGTGTATGATCAGTGCGGTGACCAAAATAAAACCGATCATAATTAATGTTACTAACCAGTCTTGATTATGCAGACTATGCTCTTGTAACCACGTTTGTAAGGTTTGAAACATAATTGTTTTCCTTTTTTAATTGAATGAATAAAACATAAGTGATTTATGCCAAAGGCAAGTTGCTATACTAACATATTGACTTTAATAGTGAAAAAGTACCGAGGCAAAACGTTTAACAATTAAACAAATTTAATAGATTTTCTTATTTTGTTTGATAGAATATTTTTTATCTTAGTTATTTACTCGGTTATTTATTGAGGTATTGTTATGAAAATCGCACTATATAGCACCAAAAGCTATGATCGCAAATATTTTGAGCTTGCTAATCAAAAATTTAATGATGAATTAGAATTTTTTGATTTTCCGTTATGTGAACGCACTGCCAAAATGGCGGAAGGGCATGATGCCGTCTGTATTTTTGTTAATGATGATGGTAGCGAAAAAGTTTTGCAAAAACTGGCCGCACTTGGCATAAAAATCGTTGCTTTGCGTTGTGCTGGCTTTAATAATGTGGATTTAGTTGCGGCAAAAGAACTTGGCATTCAAGTAGTGAGGGTGCCTGCTTATTCACCAGAATCTGTGGCAGAACATACCGTGGGCTTAATGCTTACCTTAAACCGCCGTATTCATCGTGCTTATCAGCGTACACGAGAAGCCAATTTTTCTTTAGAAGGGTTAATCGGCTTTAATATGCACGGACGAACTGTGGGGGTTATTGGGACAGGCAAAATTGGTATTGCCACAATGCGCATCTTAAAAGGTTTTGGTATGAATATATTAGCCTATGATCCTTTTAAAAACCCGTTAGCGGAGGAATTAGGGGCTACTTATGTCGAGCTTGATGAGCTTTATCATCGTTCTAAAATTATCACGTTGCATTGCCCTGCCACCCCCGAAAATTATCATTTATTAAATAAAACCGCCTTTGACAAAATGCAAGATGGCGTGATGATCATCAACACCAGCCGCGGCACATTAATTGATACGCAAGCTGCCATTGAAGCCTTAAAACAAGGAAAAATTGGGGCTTTGGGAATGGACGTATATGAAAATGAACGTGAGTTATTCTTTGAAGATAAATCCAATGAAGTGATTCAAGATGATGTTTTCCGCCGTCTTTCTGCTTGTCATAATGTGTTATTAACAGGGCATCAAGCCTTTTTAACAGAAGAAGCTCTAACCAGTATTGCCAATGTTACCTTGGCGAATATTCAAGATATAAAAGAAAAAGGGGGGAGTGGTAATCAGGTAACAGTGTAATTATAGATGGTAATAATATAGTCGTTCAATTTACATAATAAGGTGTAGTAACAGCATCTTATTTTAAAGCAGAACGACTATATTCCCTCATTAGTCTGCCAAGCCTGCTTATCTAGCATTTTGCCAAAATAACTTTCCACTAAACGGTGGGTAATTTCTGTGCTTGGCTGGGTAAAAAGCTGTTGCGGTGTGCCAAGTTCTACCATTTTTCCCTCTTCCATTACCAAAACCTGATCAGAAATATGTTTAATTAAGCCGAGATTTTGTCCCACATAAATATAGGCAATGCCTAAGCGTTGTTGTAAGTCGAGCATTAAATTCACTAATTGGGTTTTTACTGAGGCATCTAAGGCACTGATTGAGTCATCAATAATAATAATTTCTGGCTCTAAAATGACCGCTCTTGCTAGGGCGATACGTTGTTTTTGGCTTAATGATGTGGCAGTAATAGGAATGTTTGCGTGGTCAGGATAAAGCCCTACCATACGCAAGGTTTGCCCAATTTTTTCATTACGCTGTTGTTCATCTAATGCAGTGGCGAGACGTAAAGGAGAATCTAAGATTTGTCCCACATTGGAACGGGGATTAAAGGAACTATTGGTATCTTGGAAAAGCATACGAATATGTTTAGCCCGAAATCCATAATCTCCATAAACAAGGGGCTTTCCTTTGAATAAGATGTTGCCTGAGGAGGGCGGAATAATCCCTGCAATCATTTTGACCAAGGTGGATTTTCCCGAGCCATTGCGTCCAATAATGGATAAGGTTTGTTTTGCCGATAAACGAAAATTAATGTCCGCAACCGCTTGGAAATAACGGGAACCTAATAATTTAAACTGTTCATCTCGGAAAGATTTACTTAAATTTTCTACTTGTAATAATACCGACATTCTGTGATTTCCTCGTTACACCTTTCTTGGTACAACCTTTATAAGGGAAGATTATCATTATTCTCTAGCTTGCCTTGGTTTTCGCGTAAATTTAGTGGGAAATGGCAAGCAAATTCGTGTTGCTTTATTCGTCTTAATATGGGTTTATGAATACATTGCCGTTGTGCAAAAGGGCAACGAGGTCCTAAACGACAGCCTATGGGCATTTGAGCAAGCATAGGAACGGTGCCTGCAAGGGTATTTAATTGGCTTTTTAATACCAAAGGTTGGCTAAAATCTGGGATTGCGTGTAATAATGCCATAGTATAAGGGTGATATGGATTGGCTAAAATGCTTTCTGTGGGACCTGATTCGGCATTTTGTCCGCAATATAATACGCTAAAACTGTGACACCATTCGCTCACACTGATAATATCGTTGCTTGCCAATAATATGCTCATACCATGGTTTTGGTTCATACTGGACAATAAACGAAAAATTTGTTGTTGAGTAATGGATTCGACCGAGTTTGTGGGTTCATCCGCGATTAATAAACGTGGCTGATTTGCGATGGCAATGGCTATCATCACTTTTTGCCCTTCGCCTTCGGTAATTTCATTAGGGTAACTTTGCATTATATCCTGATGATCACGAATACCTACACGATGTAATAATTCAATGGCACGCCGTTTTTTCCAACCAAACCATTGCCACCATTTTCCTTTAAAGGTGCTAAAGGGAATGTTGTCAATAATTTGTTTACCTATTTTTTTACTCGGATCAAGGCAGGTTAGGGGATCTTGGAAGATCATTGAGATTTCTTTGCCCACGAGTTTACGCCGTTTATGGGGAGGTAGCTTAAGTAACTCAATATCATTAAAACGAAACCGATCCGCACGAATAAGCCAGTTGTCTTTTATGGAATTACAAATCACTTTAGCAATTAAACTTTTACCCGAACCGCTTTCACCGACTAATCCATAAATATCCGCTTCATTTAGGGTTAAATTCACATTATCCACCACACGCACATTGCCTGTTGCGGTTTTAATATCAATACAAAGATTACGAATATCTAATAAAGCCATAGCCTTTCCTATTCATCATACCGATTAATGGCTTTGCATAATCCATTACCTAGCATAATAACCACTAAGATACTGATAATAATAGCCACGCCCGGGAAAATCATTGTCCAAGGGGCGAGGTAGATTAATTCTAGGGCATCACGTGTCATAACGCCCCATTCTGGGGTTGGGCGTTGTGCCCCAAGGGCGATAAAGCTCAAGGCACTAATATCAAAAATGGCAATGGTAAAGGATCGAGAGGTTTCACGAATATAAGGAATGGCAATATTGGGTAAAATCGCCTCTTTGAGTAATACCCATTTGGAAGCACCGTCTAAACGCAAGGCAATCACATATTCTTTTTTCAGTTCTTTTTGGATAGCTTGGGCAATTTCGTGTACAAAGTGCGGTAGCAATGCGAAAAATATTGCTAACATTGCGTTAATGAGGCTCGCTTCCATTAAGGTGGCAATAATAATGGCAATAAGTAAAATTGGCACCGATAAAAACGCATCTAAAAAATGCCCGAGAATTCTTGATTTTAATCCACTGCTCATTCCTGCAAGAATGCCTAATATTCCCCCTAAAATGGCGGTGGCAATAATAACCAAAAATGCGGCACCAAAAGTATAGCTTGTGCCTGTAATAATACGGCTAAGTAAATCTCGCCCTAAATCATCAGTGCCAAGAAAATACGCCACTTTACCATTATCATGCCAAGAGGGCGGTAGTAATTCCTGTCCTACAAATTGCCAATCCGCAGAATAGGGGGCAATCCATTGCCCAAATAAGGCAAAGATAACTAACCCGATAAACAGGTAAAAGCTAAACACCGCCATGATATCTTGGCGAAATAAACGCCAGATGGCTCGCAAGGTCTCTCGTTCGCGAAATTCTTCAGGTTCTTTATCTTGCATACCAACCTTTCCTATGCAATGGATCCAGTAAAAATACCAAAAAATCAGTGAATTGGTTAATGATAATCACAATAAGCCCAATGGCGATAATGCCAGCGGAAATGGCATTATAATCCTGTTGTGCGACTGCACTGATAAGCCAACTTCCCACGCCCGGCCAGCCAAACACATTTTCCACTAACATACATTGTGCCAATACTAAGGTAAAAATACGGGTAAATTGTGGCATAATGAGGGGTAAGGTATTACGTAAAATTAATTTGCGTAGGATTTTCCATGTGGACCAGCCTTTAGTACTACTCACTTTCACATAATTTTGTTGAAATAAATATTCGGCACGTTGTTGTACTAAGCGTGTTACTTCCATGGTTGGCGAAATAGCCAAGACAATGGCGGGTAGTACAAGATGTTGAAACACATTTTGGATCACTTTTAAACGATAAGGGGCTTGTACAAACCACACATCAATCGCATTAAAACCAGTTATAGTTTTAATTTGATAAAGTAAATTATACTGCCCCATTGAAGCAATATCCCAATGATGAATAGCGGAAAGATATAACAATAAGGGGGCGATCCAGAATACTGGCACAGATAATCCCAGCGAAGATAAAGCACGAATACTTTTGCCACATAAATTATGGCGATTAAATGCGGCAACCAATCCAAAGGGAACGCCAAATAATAATGCCAATAACATCGCAAAGAAACATAATTCAATGGTGGGAGGAATAACCGCAAACAGTAATTGTAATAAGGATTCGCCGCCATTGTAACTAATGCCTAAATCGCCACGCAATAAACCTTGGAGATAATGAATATAACCTGAGTAGAAATAAGGTTCCGCTAATGCTGCATTGAGGGGATCACGCATTAAAATATGGTAGCTGACCAATGATAAGCAACAAAGGGTAATAAAAATTAGAAAAAGACGGCGTGCAAATGAAGCGATCATTATTGTTGCTCCTTGTGGCTTGGTTGTAACCAAAGTTCAGCAAAATTGATATTTGCAAAATGCCATTTTTCTATGCCTTGTATGCGTTTATTAAACACAAACACTTGTTTCACATTGGCTAAAGGAATAATGGGTAATTGATCGGCAACAATTTGCTCTGCTTGTTGATAATCTTGAATACGCTGTTGTTGATCCGAACGGGTTAAAGCCTGATTAATGACCTGATCAAAGGAGGGATAACACCAATTTGCCAGATTGGTAACATCCTCTTTACTGGCACAACTTAAAATCGGGCGTAAAAAGGTATCGGGATCAGAAGGGCTTGCTAACCAGCCTGTTAAAATCAAATCATAATCTGCCTGTTGATGTTTTAATTGTTGTACCAAATAATTACGGCTCACTTGTTGAATATGCACGTTAACCCCAGCTTGTGCCAAATCAAATTTAATCATCTCTGCCATTTTCATTGGGGCTGGATTATAAACTTGATCCTCGTTAATAACCCATAAATTTAACCGAATTTGCCGTTCAGCGAGCCAAGTGCGGTGGATTTTTGGCGAATATTTAAGGGTAAAATCCGTAAAGGCTGGGGCATTTGCCCAAGAGATATGTGGAATAATATTTTCCGCTAGTGTGGCTGTACCATAATAAATATGATCAATAATCCGTTGTCGATCAATACTTTGAGCAATGGCTCGGCGTAATGTAATATCATTCATCTGCGGTTTATTAAAATTAAAGGCTAAAAACGCCAAATTCATACCTTCATTTTCTTTAAGGCTAAATTGATGACTTTGGTCAATTTCTTTAAACAGCCCTAATTGACTCACTTCAGGAAACGCTACGATCTGACATTCCCCATTGAGCAATTTGGTTAAACGCCCAGTGCGATAAGTGGAAATATCCACCACAATGTTGTCAATTTTCGCCGCCTGTTGCCAATAATCTTGATGACGTTGTAAACGAATATATTGATTGCGAGCATATTCTTTTACCTTATAAGCCCCTGTGCCAATGGGCAATAAATCTAATTGAGCAAGGTTATTGTCAGCATTAAGTTGTAAAGCATATTCCCGTGAAAAAATCACCGCATATTGGCTTGCCAAATGAGAAAGAATAGAGGCATCAGGCTCAAATAAACGAATTTGCACTTGATAAGGGGCAGTAGCACGAACCTCCGCAATTTTGGCTTTTAAATTAATGCTATCAAAATAAGGAAAATGGGCTTTTTTTGCCAATTCATTAAAGATTTGATATTGGCGGTTATCAAATACCGCCACATTATCTAACGTTGGTAAATCATCATTTTTACCCAATACACGATTGAGGGAAAATACCACGTCTTCCGCATTAAAATCTCGTGTTGGCGTAAACCATTCCGTTTGGTGAAACTTTATCCCTTTACGCAAATTAATGGTGATTAACTTACCATCTGGCGAAATATGATAAGATTGTGCTAATTCTGGCGAAATTTGTGAGTGATTTTTTTGGCTAAATAACTTGTTATAGATTTGTTCTGTCACCACATTCATACTGACACCCGCATCAGCGGTCTGTGGATTAAAGGAAAAAACTGAGGCATAAGTACAATAAATTAAGCCATTATCCATCACTTGGGCAGGAATACGCGGTGCAGAATAAAGGCGAGTTCCATAGCATACTCCGAGCAGAGCAATGATAAAAAGGGTTTTAAATGTGGATTTAATTGATAACATAACAAGCTATTTTCCTGATTTTGTCCGAGAATTGTAAAATATATTGGCAAAATATGCTATTTTCTCTGCGGATAAATCACATTTTTTGCTTATGTTTCATTATTTTTCTTTTCTATGAAAAGGATAAGGGATATATGTTTCATCGATTACAAACAGAAATCAAAGAGATCGTCAATCGTGGGCTTGATCGCTCATTACGTTTAGCCGTAACGGGCTTAAGCCGTAGCGGTAAGACCGCTTTTATTACCAGTTTAATTAACCAATTATTACATATTAATCGGGAAGATAATGCCCATTTGCCATTATTTGAACCTGCTCGGCGTAAACAAATTATTGGCGTAAAACGGGTTTCACAGCTTGATATGCGTATTCCACGCTTTGATTATGAACAAAATCTCAGGGATCTAAGCCAAACACCGCCTATTTGGCCGCAATCAACACGTGGAGTAAGTGAAACAAGACTTGCAATCCGTTATTTACATCAAGATAGCCTTGTTCGTCATATTAAGCATACTGGCACATTATATTTAGATATTTTTGATTACCCCGGCGAATGGTTATTGGATTTGCCCTTGCTCAGTTTAAGTTTTGAGCAATGGTCGCAACAACTGGCACAACATCATCAAGGTAAACGCATAGAACTGGCTAAATCTTGGTGGCAACAATTACAAAAACTGGATCTTATGGAAAATGCCAATGATGATGTTTTAGCCCAAATCGCAAACCAATACACCGATTATCTTCATCAATGTAAAGCACAGGGATTACATTTTATCCAACCCGGGCGTTTTGTCTTACCTGGAGAGCTAGCAGGCGCCCCAGCTTTACAATTTTTCCCTTTACTGCATCTCAATGAAACACAATGGCAAACCTTAAAAAGCCAAAGTCATAGTAAAAGCTATTTTGCCGTATTGCAAAAAAGATATGATTATTATCGTCAACATATTGTGAAACATTTTTATCAACATTATTTCTCGCAATTTGATCGCCAAATTATTTTGGCGGATTGTTTAACACCGCTTAATCATAGTTATCAAGCCTTTCAAGATATGCGAGAAGGCTTACAGCAATTATTTAGCAATTTTCATTATGGTAAACGCACCTTATTGCACCGCTTATTTTCGCCCCAAATTGATAAATTAATGTTTGTTGCCAGTAAAGCGGATCATATTACCACCGATCAATTACCCAATTTAATTAGCCTAATGCGGCAATTAGTGCAAGAGGGCGGACGGCACGCCGAATTTGAGGGGATAAGCACCGAATATTCTGCTATCGCCGCTATTCGTGCGACTCAACAAGTGCTTGTCAATCAACAAGGGCAACAGTTCAAAGCCCTGCAAGGCATACGCTCACAGGATAAACAACCCGTTACCCTTTATCCAGGCACAGTGCCAAATAAACTGCCACAAGCGGATTTTTGGCAACAACAGGGCTTTGAATTTGATCAATTTGAGCCACAACCTTTAATAACGGGCGAACCGATCCCACATTTGCGTATGGACGCCGTATTACAATTTTTATTAGCAGACAAATTCCACTAAGCGGAATATTTTTCAATTAGAGTAATGGAGCTTATGAGCAAACAAATTTTTTCCCAAGTTGAACAATCTCCTCAACACAATGAGGAAACTGAAAATATTCAACAAAAACAAATTTTTACCACAGAGGATATTCAAATCGATCCCTCTGCCTTAAATAGTGCGACCCTTGAGGGCGAAAGGGTAGAGGACAAATTTGAGCAAATGCTCCAACCTAAACCAAGATGGTGGAAAAAATTACTTGCTACGGGGCTAATCCTATTTATTGGGGCAGTCATTGCTCAAACTATCCAATGGTTAATAGATAGTTGGCAACAAAATCAATGGATTTATCTGGTTTTTGCCATAGCGAGCCTTGCTCTTATTGTGGTGGGATTAAATGCCATTGTACAAGAATGGCGAACTCTCGTGCGTTTAAAACGGCGAATGCGTTATCAACAACAAGGGGAAACATTATTACAACAATCCTCACAACAAGATGATAGTGAAAAAGGCAAAGCCTTTTGTTTTGGCTTAGTGGAAAATATGGGGCTTGATAAGCAAGATCCTCGTTTAATCCAATGGCAACAGCAAATTAACGAAGCCCATTCCGCCCAAGAAGTCAGCTATTTATTTAGCCAAAATGTGTTAGCGGATTTAGATCGTCAAGCGAAAAAAGCCATTAGCCAAAGTGCCACCGAGGCGACGTTAATCGTTGCCATTAGCCCCTTGGCATTGGTGGATATGTTTTTTGTGGCGTGGCGTAATTTAGGTTTAATCAATAAGATTGCCAAAATTTATGGCATTGAACTAGGCTATTTTAGCCGTATCCGCCTATTGCGTATGGTACTTGTTAATATTGCCTTTGCTGGGGCAACGGAATTGGTACAAGAAATGGGCATGGATTGGTTATCACAAGATATTACCGCCAAATTATCCGCCCGAATGGCACAGGGTATTGGCGTGGGTTTATTAACCGCACGTCTAGGGATCAAAGCGATGGCGTTTTGCCGCCCAATGCCATTCCAATCAGGGGAAAAACCACGTTTAAGTTTGGTGCATAAACAATTATTAACCACCTTAAAAGATAACCTATTAAAAACCAAACAACATCAACCTAAACAATCAGAATATCGTTAATAAATTATGAACTATTTTAATCTTCATCTTCCAAGCCAAAAAGCCGATCATAAACGACTTGGTAACGTCTTAGCAGGTGCAGACAGTTTTGCCATTGCTGAAATTGCTCAACAACATCAAGGTTTAACATTGGTTGTTAGCCCTGATACCAGAAGTGCGGTGCGTTTAGAAAAAATTTTATCAGAATTGACCGCACTTCCTGTGCGTTTCTTCCCTGATTGGGAAACCTTGCCTTATGATAATTTTTCGCCTCATCAAGACATTATTTCCACGCGTTTACGCACCTTATTTGAATTGCAACATTATCAACAACCAAGCATTGTGGTCTTACCCATTACCACTTTAATGCAACGGCTATGCCCACCAGAATTTTTACAACACAATGTTCTTTTGATTAAAAAAGGGGATCGTTTTAATCTTGATAAATTACGTTTACAGCTAGAAAACGCAGGCTATCGTGCGGTTGAACAAGTTTTAGAACATGGCGAATATGCAGTGCGAGGAGCATTGCTCGATTTATTTCCAATGGGAAGTGCGGTGCCTTTTCGCTTAGATTTTTTTGATGATGAAATTGACTCCATTCGCACCTTCAATCTGGATAATCAACGCAGTTTAACGGAAATTGAGCAAGTTAATTTATTACCCGCTCACGAATTTCCCACAGATAGCAAAGGTATTGAGCATTTTCGCACCAAATTCCGCGAAACCTTTGCGGAAATTCGTCGCGATCCTGAACATATTTATCAACAAGTTAGCAAAGGCACCTTGGCGGCTGGTATCGAATATTGGCAACCTCTCTTTTTTGACGAAATGGCGACTCTATTTGACTATTTGCCTGAGCAAACTTTGTTAATTGATTTTATGGATAATGCCTCGCAAGCAGAACGTTTTTACCAAGATGCACAAGGGCGATTTGACAATTATTCCGTCGATCCTATGCGTCCCTTATTGCCCCCCTCACAGCTTTGGTTAAAAATTGATGAAATTCATCATCAATTTAAACAATATCCACGTTTAACCTTAACAGAACAAACATTATCCAGCTCAGCGAAACAACAAAATTTACCGATCCGAGCTTTACCTGAGTTAAGGATTCAAGTACAGCACAAAGAGCCATTACAACCATTACGCCAATTTATTGAACAAATTCATTTGCCCATTTTGTTCAGCGTAGAAACGGAAGGACGGCGTGAAACCTTATTGGATTTACTTAAGCCTTTAAAGCTCAAGCCACAACAAATTCAACAGGTAACAGAAAGCCTGCAACATTCGCAAAGCCTATGGGTAAGCTCCCTTGAACGGGGTTTTATTATTGATGAACAACTGGCGATTATCAGCGAACAAGAATTATTAGGCGAACGTGTCCAACAACGCCAGCGTCAAAAACAAAAAAATCTTAACCCCGATACCCTTATTCGCAATCTCGCCGAATTAAAAATAGGGCAACCTGTTGTCCATTTAGATCATGGGGTAGGGCGTTATGGCGGACTAGTCAGCTTAGAAAATGGGGGGATTCAAGCAGAGTTTTTATTATTAAGCTATGCCAATGAGGCGAAATTATATGTGCCAGTTTCTTCCTTGCACGTCATTAGCCGTTATGTGGGTGGCGATGAAGATACGGCACCCTTGCATAAATTGGGCAGTGATGCTTGGGTTAAAGCAAGACAAAAAGCTGCGGAAAAAATTCGTGATGTTGCCGCGGAATTACTTGATGTTTATGCCAAACGTGAAGCACATCAAGGCTTCGCCTTTCATTATGATCGAGAAGAATATCAAAAATTTGCTGCCACCTTCCCTTTTGAAGAAACCTATGATCAGGAAATGGCAATTAATGCCGTGATTTCTGATATGTGCCAAGCTAAAGCTATGGATCGTTTGGTTTGTGGTGATGTGGGGTTTGGAAAAACTGAAGTGGCAATGCGAGCCGCCTTTTTAGCCATTATGAACAGTAAACAAGTGGCTGTGTTAGTGCCTACCACGTTATTAGCACAACAACATTATGATAACTTCAAAGATCGTTTCGCCAATTTACCTGTGAATGTTGAAATGCTATCGCGTTTTAAAACCGCGAAACAACAAAAACAAGTACTACAAGATTTAGCGGAAGGAAAAATTGATGTGCTTATTGGTACCCACAAATTAATTCAGCCTGACGTCAAATTTAGCGATCTCGGTTTATTAATTATTGATGAAGAACATCGTTTTGGAGTACGTCAAAAAGAGCAAATTAAACAATTACGCAGTAATATTGATATTCTTACCTTGACCGCCACACCAATCCCACGCACCCTCAATATGGCAATGAATGGTATTCGTGATCTTTCCATTATTTCCACGCCACCCGCTCGCCGTTTAACCATTAAAACCTTTGTACGTCAGCATAATGATAGCCTTATCCGAGAAGCGATTTTGCGTGAAATCTTGCGGGGCGGACAGGTATATTATTTACATAATGATGTAGCCAGCATTGAAAAATGTGCCGAAAAACTGACCGCACTTGTGCCAGAGGCTCGCATTACCATTGGGCATGGGCAAATGCGTGAACGTGAGCTAGAAAAAGTGATGTCTGATTTCTATCATCAACGCTTTAACCTACTAGTCTGTTCAACCATTATTGAAACAGGTATTGATGTTCCTACCGCTAACACTATTATTATTGAACGAGCGGATCATTTTGGTTTAGCACAATTACACCAATTACGTGGGCGAGTAGGACGATCACATCATCAAGCCTATGCTTATTTATTAACGCCACCGCCAAAATTGATGACCAAAGATGCACAAAAACGCTTAGAAGCACTAGAAAACCTCGACAACCTCGGAGCAGGTTTTATCTTGGCGACTCACGATTTAGAAATTCGAGGCGCAGGGGAATTGCTCGGCTCAGAACAAAGCGGACAAATAGAAAGTATCGGTTTTTCTCTTTATATGGAATTACTTGAAAAAGCGGTCAACAGCCTAAAAGAAGGAAAAGAACCAAGCCTAGAAGAACTCACCCAAAGTCATCAACTGGATATTGATCTTCATATTCCAGCTCTACTGCCCGAAGATTATCTCGGCGATGTTAATATGCGTTTATCTTTTTATAAACGTATTGCAGGCGCAGAAAATCAACAAATACTTGATGAACTCAAAGTGGAATTAATCGACCGCTTTGGACAATTACCACCAGCCACCGCAAATTTATTACGCATTGCGAGTTTACGCCTAAAAGCGAAACCTCTACATATCGTACGCATAGAAACAAGCGAACAAGGCGGATTTATTGAATTTGCCCCTAATGCAGAACTGGATCCATCAAAATTGATCGCATTAATCCAACAACAGCCACAGGTTTATAAATTTGACGGCCCAACAAAATTCAAATTCCAACAAAAATTTGACAATCATCAAGCCAGAATAGATTTTGTCTGGGAGTTAGTGGGGGAGTTGGTGTCTAAATAAGGTAAAGTGATAAGTGTAAAACGTAAGTTCATGTTTATAAAGGTTTTTTAAATAAAAAGAGCTGCTAATAATTTGAGAAAATTATTATTAGCAACTCTTTTGTCCATTACACCTTATTTTTTTTCTGCGGGCGTTGCCAGTTTTTAATATGACGTTGTGGCACCCTTGTGATGACTAATTCATTGGCGTTAATCTTTTTAGTGATTGTTGAGCCTGCGCCTATGGTTGCGCCGTTTTCTATTTCAACAGGGGCGACTAATTGGCTATCTGAGCCTACAAAAACATTATCGCCAATAATGGTTTTAAATTTGTTTGCACCATCATAATTGCAAGTAATTACGCCTGCTCCAATATTGCATTGACGCCCAATTTCACTATCGCCAATATAGGCAAGGTGATTGACTTTTGAGCCTTGTGCAATCGAGGATTTTTTAATTTCTACAAAGTTACCCACATGAGTTTCTGCGCCTAATTCTGCGCCGGGACGTAAACGTGAGAATGGTCCGATAATGGCGTGGTGATCCACTTTAGCTTGTTCAATCACGGAATAAGGTTTTATTTCTACGCCATCGGCAATGTCGCAATCTTTTAAAACGCAACCTGCTCCAATTTTTACGTGATTTCCTAACCGCACTTTGCCTTCGATAATAACATTGGCATCGATTTCTACATCTTTACCATGATATAGCTCACCACGTAAATCAAAGCGTTCAGGATCCCGTAACATGACGCCAGCAAGTAATAAATTTTGTGCTTGTTTGCGTTGGTAATAGCGTTCTAATTTCGCTAATTGTAAACGGTTGTTAGCCCCTTCTACTTCTAAAATATCTTCTGCTTGTACTGCAACGATTGGGCAACCCTCTTGATGAGCTAAACCAATAACATCGGTCATATAATATTCGCCTTGAGCATTATTGTTTTCTAATTTGGCAAGCCATTTTTTGAAGCTAGCTCCGTCAGACACCATCACGCCGGTATTGACTTCTTGAATTTGGCGTTGTTCATCGTTGGCATCTTTTTGTTCGACAATACCAATGACTTTTTCATTTTGGCGTAAAATACGTCCGTAGCCAGTAGGATCAGCCAGTTTAACAGTTAATAATGCAATACCCTTTTCAGGTTTTGCCTCAATCAATCGGGTTAAGGTGTGTTGACTAATAAGAGGGGTATCGCCATAAAGCATTAAAATATTTTCATTATCTTGGAAAAAAGGTGAGGCTTGTTGCATAGCATGCCCTGTACCTAATTGCTCCGCTTGATAAACCCAATTCACAGGCTGGTCTTGTAAATGCTTTTGCATTACTTCGCCACCATGCCCATAAATGAGATGAATATTTTGTGCATTCAGTTTTTTCGCCGTATCGATAACGTGTTGAACCATTGCTTTACCAGCAATAGTATGTAATACCTTAGGGAGATCGGAGTACATTCTTGTTCCTTTTCCCGCCGCTAAGATAACGACACTAAGGGGAGAGTGAAATTGTGTGTTTGTCATTATGATTCCTCACTTAATTCGTTGCTTTAAGCTGGTCAATGGTGGTTTTATTGAAAAGATAATGTGTGCCGCAACATTCGCATTGCATATCAATGGTACCTTGATGCTCGGCTAAAATTTCTTCGATTTCTTGTTCTGATAAGAGCAATAATGCGGCCCCAGAACGTTGTTGAGAACAGCCACAATGGAAATGTAAGGTTTGTGCAGGAAAAATTTCAACGGTTTCTTCATGGTACAAGCAATATAGTAATTGCTCGGCAGATAATGTAAATAATTCTTCTTCTTTGACCGTTGCAGTTAATGTTGCAAGGTGTTCAAAATCTTGTTCATGCCCCAAACCATCAGGCATAATTTGTAATAACATTCCTGCTGCTACAGCTTGACCTTCTATTTCCCCCGAACGAATAATCAGTTGAGTTTGTAATTGTTCTGAGCGAATAAAATAATCCTCAATACATTCAGTTAAGGTTGGCTTATCAAGGCTAATAATACCTTGATAACGCTCGCCCTCCGTAGGAATAATTGAAATAACTAATACCGCTTTTCCTACCATTTCTGCGAGAGTCATATCATGAGTGATTTCACCTTCTACTCTGGCTAAAGCTCGTAATTGTTGTTGATCGGTACCATTGACAACTGCCAGTTTTAGCGGCCCTTCGCCTTGAATTTGTACTGTAATGGCGCCTTTAAATTTTAAGGTTGCCGTTAATAAACTGGTGGCAACCATCATCTCGCCGAGTAAATGTTGTACGGGCTTTGGATACTGATGGGTGTTTAATGTGTCTGTAAAGGTTTGATTTAAACGCACCCATTCACCACGTACGGCACGATCTTTAAAGAGGTATCGATATAATTTGTCGTTATCTTGTTGATATTGTTCTTCTTTCATTCTTTTTTCCTAAATCATTAAATATTCAATGCTTCATCGGTTTCAATAAAATATTGATTCATTTCAAATGCGGGTTTTTCCGCTTGATTATGGCTAATAATACGTGCAGGCACGCCAGCTGCGGTTGCAGACTCTGGCACAGCTTGTAAAACAACAGAATTTGCCCCAATTTTGGCATAACGCCCAACCTCAATGTTACCTAAGATTTTTGCGCCTGCACCAATCATTACCCCCTCACGGATTTTAGGGTGACGATCGCCACATTCTTTGCCTGTACCGCCTAGGGTTACGCCTTGTAAAATAGAGACGTCATTTTCTATTACAGAGGTTTCCCCTACCACAATCCCTGTGGCATGGTCGAACATAATACCATGCCCAATTTGGGCTGCGGGGTGAATATCTACATCAAAAGCCACGGATATTTCATTTTGCAAGTAAAGGGCAAGGGCTTTACGTCCTTGCTTCCATAAGTAATGGGTAACACGATAGCTTTGCAAAGCGTGAAAACCTTTTAAGTAAAGTAAAGGGGTTGACCAAAGTTCAACCGCTGGATCTCTTGAACGTACTGCATTTATATCATAAGCAGCACTTTCAATAATATTAGGTTCGGCGAAATAGGCCTCCTCAATAATCTCTTTTAAGGCAATGGCAGGCATAATGGCATTAGACAATTTATTAGCAAGAATATAACTTAATGCTCCACCTAAACATTGATGTTTTAAAATGGTGGCATGGAAAAAGCTGGCTAACATAGGTTCATTTTCTGCCAGAATTTTTGCTTCTTGATGAATATTTTGCCAAACAGTTTCTCGTTGTACCGATGTCATTAAGTTATTCTCCCTTTTTCTCACGCCCTAATAAAGTCATCGCCGCCTCTTTTGCATTTTTACCACAAAATAATACCTGGTATATTTGTTCAGTGATAGGCATTTCAACCCCTTGCTGTTGTGCCAACAAATAAGCCTCTTTGGTATTGTGATAACCTTCTACCACTTGTCCAATATTTTCCATTGCTGCTTGAGCAGATAAACCTTGCCCTAGCATTAAACCAAAGCGGCGATTACGCGATTGATTATCGGTACAGGTTAAAACTAAATCTCCAAGACCTGACATACCCATAAATGTACTTGGGCTTGCACCGAGAGATACGCCTAAACGGCTAATCTCAGCGATGCCTCGCGTAATCAGTGCTGTTCTTGCATTGGCACCAAAGCCTATACCATCGGACATTCCTGCACCAATCGCAATCACATTTTTAATGGCACCCCCTAATTGTACACCCACCATATCAGAATTAAGGTAAACACGAAAATGCTTGCTACAATGAATTCTTGCTTGAAATTCTCGGGCGAATTGCTCGTTATTAGCCGCTAAAGTAATCGCCGTAGGAAGTCCCTCCGCTAATTCTTTAGCAAACGTTGGGCCTGAAAGTACCGCAAGAGGATATTGCTCACCTAAATGTTCCACAACGACATCTTGTAGCAACCGCCCTGTATTTGATTCCAACCCTTTCGTTGCCCAAACAATACGATGTTCTGCTGTTAAATAAGGTTGAATACGTTGAATCACTTCGCCAAAAACATGACTAGGTACAACAATCAATAAATCACGCGAAACTTGAATCGCTTTTGCTAAATCTGCCTCAATATGTAACGCATCAGGAAACGTAATATTAGGCAAAAATTGGCTATTTTCACGCTGTTGTACCAGTTGCTGACAATGCTGAAGATTATGCCCCCATAAATAGGTTGGATAACCATTGCGAGAAAAGGTAATTGCCAAGGCTGTACCATAAGAGCCAGCACCTAAAACCGTAATGGGGGACGTGGTGAGATAAGTGTTCGACATTCATTCACCTCATTGAAGAAAAGAAGTCCGTTTTTGACAAAACGGACGAGGTATTTGGGATTAATGGACTTCGCTATTTTCTTGATTAGCTTGCGCTTGTTCTTGACGTTGTAAATAATCAACAAACAGCGCATCAAAATTGACTGGAGAAAGGTTAAGTGCTGGGAAAGTACCACGATTTACCAAGCTAGACACTAACTCACGCGCATAAGGGAACAACATTTCAGGGCATTTTGCTGTTAAACAATGTGCCATTTGCATTTGATCCAAACCACTAATTGTAAAGACACCCGCTTGTTTTACTTCACAAATAAACGCCACATCTTGTGAATCTTCCATTGTGGTTTCAAGGGAAATATTTAAACAAACTTCATATAAATCTTCTGCTAAGTTATTGGTTTCTGTGCTTAAATCAAATTTAAGATGAGGTTTCCATTCTTGCTGAAAAATTTGTGGTAAATTTGGGGCTTCAAAAGAAACATCTTTCACATAAATACGTTGAATTTGTAATACAGGCTGAGCTTGTTCAGTTTCCGCTGCTACATTTTGATTTTCTTCTGTCATTGTTTGCTCCTTAACGAATATAAATAAGATAACGTGATTATTTTTCTAATGGTAAATTTGCACTACGCCAGCCTGTAATCCCCTCTTTGAGGACATAAACACGACGAAACCCTTGCTTAACCAATTCTTTCGCAGAGGCTGTGGCAGTAAAACCGCTTGTATCTACTAATACCACAGGCACATCTTTATGCTGTTCAATTTTGCCAATATTCTGTTTTTTAATATCGCTTGGGGTAAGTTGTAAACTATGAATAATATGACCACGTTTAAACTCATCAATCGTGCGTAAGTCAACCACTTTCGCATTGTCTTTATTGATTAACATCGTCATTTCTGTATTAGAAACCATCTTAAATTTCGCTGTTGCCGCATTTAAGAAAGTATAGATCACCATAAAAAATACCGTAAACCAAGCAACTACCATTAGGGTATGATTCTTGGCAAATTCAATCGCCATTGTGACAAAGTCTAAATTTTCCATATTTTTCTCAAAAGTAATATCATAAAGTGCTAAGTATAGCTTTAGTTATGTTGTTGAGCAATGTTATATTTTGAGAATATCGTTATAGATCTATAAATAGTAATAATGTAGATTAATCATATTAATAATTAAAGTACAATAACTTCGTTTATAATGATAAAGTGAGGATTAACTTAAAACTGTACAATTAGAGGGAAAAATGAAAATAAATAATTACCGTGATCAAATTAAAATTGTTTTTTTTGATATTGACGACACATTATATTTAAAACATCAAGATTATTTACCTGACAGTATTCGCCCTGCGATTAAACAATTAAAAGCTAATGGTATTATTCCTGCTATTGCCACAGGGCGAACTTACTGTGCTTTCCCACCAGTATTACAACAATTAATTAAAGAAGAAAATATTGATGCACTTGTAACCATGAATGGGCAATATGTATGCTACCAAAATAAAATCATCAAAAAATATCCGATTGATAAAGCTGAACTATTACGCTTAACCAAGTTTTTTCAGCAACATCAAATAGAATATGCTTTTATTACTCAACAAGAAATTCTTGTATCTAATATTAATTCAGCACTAGAAAATGCCCTTAATCCTATTACGAAAAGTTATCGATTAAATCAAGATCCCGATTATTTATTACATCACGATATTTTTCAGTTGCTTGCTTTTTATCCACAACAACAGGATCAATTTATTGAAGAGAGTCAGATTTTGCAAAATGTTAAAACAGTACGCTGGCATGAGGATTCTGTTGATATTTTTGATGCTTCTGGTTCAAAAGCAAGGGGAATTCGTGCGATGTTAGATTATCTAGGTTTGGATATGCAACAAGCAATGGCATTTGGCGATGGTTTGAATGATATAGAAATGCTAGCAGAAGTTGGCGTTGGCGTTGCCATGGGCAATGCACATGAAAAATTAAAGCAACAAGCTGATTATATTACTGAGAGTGTGGCTGAACATGGTATTGCGAACTTTTTATATAAAGCTGGGCTACTTTAATTTTTAAATCATTTATAGTCGTTTCCAATTTAAAATAAGACAAAGTGATATGCTGAAGATTCCAACTTGTTATTATTTTAAAGTAGGACGACTATAAAACAAAAAAATAATAAATTTTGACCGCACTTCTTACGATTCAATATTACCTACCCCAACATCAAGGCTTGTCGGATAAGCTGTTGTTTTAAGGGTGGCAGTTTTTCTACACTACTTAAGCCTATGCCTCTGACAAGTTTTTTAATGGGATTGTTACCGTTGAACAGATCTTTTAAGCCTTGCATAGCGATTAACATTTTTATCGCTTCCGTTTTACGTTTTTGTTCGTAATGGCGGAGGTGGCGGTATAAGCCGATATCCTGTTGTTTTTGTGCTAAAGCCAGTAATTCTTGGGCAAGAGTCATTGCGTCTTGGAAGCCTAAATTGACACCTAAACCTGCTAAGGGGTGAATGGTATGGGCGGCATCGCCGACTAAAGCGATACGCGGTTGAGCGAATTGGCGGGCATATCTTGCGGTAAGTGGGTAGCTTTGTCGTTCACTTACCACTTCACATAAGCCTAATTGATGATCAAAAGCCACTGTGAGGGCTTTATTGAAGGCGGTTTGATCGCAATGTGTGAGTTGTTTTGCCTGTTCTGGTGGTAATGACCACACGATAGAACAGAGGTTATCTTGATGTAGTGGTAAAAAGGCGAGAATGCTTTGTGGGGAGAAAATTTGTCTCGCACAATGTTGATGGGGTTCACTGGTTTTGACGTTGCAAACCAGTGCGTGATGGGCATAATCGCGAAAAATGAGTGGGATATGTGCTTGTTGGCGTAACCAAGAATTGGCACCATCCGCCCCGACCACTAATTTGGTTGATAACATTTCGCCATTGGCTAGTGAGAGAATAGCATTGTCTTCGGTAATGCCTAAGTGCTGTGGAAGTGCGGTCAATATTTCACAATTTTTTTGTTGTTCAACCTGTTGCCATAATAGGCGTTGCAATAAGGCATTTTCTACAATATGCCCTAAGTGGGTTACGCCTAATCCTTCTGTGCTGAGATTAAGCTGAGCAAAGCTATCTTTTTCCCATATATACATTTGTTGGTAAGCTGTTGCTCGCTGTTGCAATAATAATTGCCAAACCCCAAATTGTTCGAGCATTTGTTCACTGCTAAGATTTAATGCACTGACACGATGGGATATGCTTTGTTCGGTTAAATCAGGGGGGCAAGTTTCAATAACGGCGAGACGGAGTTGACTTTGGCGTAAAGCAAGGGCGAGCGCTAATCCTACCATGCCGCCACCAATAATAACGAGATCAAAATGTTTCATAATTAGACCCACCCTAAGGTTAATTTTGCAAAATGTTGACGTAATAAGCGAGATTGTGCCAAGGTAAATAATCCAAGATTACGCCCGATTTTCATTGGCAATAATTCGTTAGCGAAAATGGATACTAAACTATCCGTAAGGTTGATGATATTGCCTTGATCCTGTTGGCGTTGTTGTTGGTAATGCAGTAACTGAGCATATTCGCCAATATCTTTGCCTTGTTTTTCGTTGTGTTGGATAGCGTCGCTTAATGCTAAAACATCTCTTATGGCTAAGTTAAAGCCCTGCCCAGCAATGGGGTGTAAGGTTTGAGCGGCATTTCCCACTAAAACCACTCTTGGTTGAATAGATTGTTCCGCTTTAACCAGTTTTAATGGGTAGGCAAAGCGTTGTCCGCATTGTTCTAATTTGCCTAATCGCCAGCCAAAGGCTTGTTGTAATTTGGCTAAAAAGGTTTGTTCAGGCAAGGATAATAAATCATCAATATGTTTTACACACCAAACTAAAGTCATTCGTTTCTGGTCTAAAGGCAATAATGCAATAGGTCCTTGCGAAGTAAAACGTTCAAAAGCCCGATATTGATGATCCTGTTGCGTTTGAATATTGGTGATGATTGCCGTTTGTTGATAATCTCGCAGGATAGTTTGAGGGATATGATTAAGCTGTGCCACTTTAGAAGGTACACCATCAGCCCCCACCAATAATTTTGCGGCTAAATGCTGATTTGATTTTAGGGTAACTTGAATCTGTTGCGGTAAATGGGTTACTTCAATAATTTCATCAGGACAAAAATAATCAATATTCCCTTGTTGTTGGATTTGCTCGAGTAGTAATTTGCCCACTTGATGTAAGGCTACCACTGCACCAAGTTGCTCTAAATGAAATTCTTTGGCATTAAATTGTAATATGCCTGCATTACCTTGATCGGAAACATGAATTTGTTTAATGGGGGTTGCAAAGGCTTGTATGGCTTGCCATAAGTTTGTATTGTGATCCTTTGTTTGACTTAAAGGGATTTGAGCAAAACGTTGGCAAGTACCTTGAGAAAGGGCAATACAACGTGCATCAAAACCTTGTTGCTGATGAAAATTCGGCACTTGCCGTTCAATCACCGCAATCTTTAATGGGCGTTGTGAATGATTAGCTAAGGCTAACGCTAAGGTTGCCCCTGTCATGGCTCCGCCATGGATAATCACATCATACACAGCTATGACTCCCTGTTCATTAATGCTTCAATATCTTCAATCTCTTTAGGGACTGCACTGGTTAGCACTTTATTACCATATTCCGTAATCACAATATTATCTTCAATACGCACACCTATACCACGATATTGTGCGGGAACATCCGCTTGTGCCGAAATATAAAGCCCCGGCTCAACGGTAAGCACCATACCCACTTCCAATGGGCGATCTCGATTGTCGCCATAATTGCCAACATCATGAACATCAAGCCCTAACCAATGCCCTAAACCGTGCATATAAAATTGACGATGGGCATTATTAGCAATGAGTTCATCAATATCGCCCTGCAAAATGCCTAATTCAATTAAGCCCGCAACTTTAATCCGAATAACTTCATCATTTGCCATTTTGATGGAATTTCCTGCCACTAATAATTCTATAGCACGTTTTTGTGCTTTTAACACCAAGTTATAAATGGCTTTTTGGGGTTCAGTAAAACGCCCATTAACCGGAAAAGTACGGGTAATATCCCCAGCATACATGGCAAACTCACAGCCGGCATCAATGAGTACAAGATTACCTTGTTTGAGCAGGCAATCATTTTCGCTGTAATGCAAAATACAAGCGTTATCACCACCCGCCACAATGGGATTATAGGAGGGAAAACGCGCCCCATGGCGGCTAAATTCGTGTAATAATTCACTTTCTATTTCATATTCAAAGCGATTAGGGCGAGTTTCTTGCATTGCCCGTAAATGTGCTAAGGCTGAAATTTGCCCAGCTTGTTGAATAAGGGCAATTTCTGCTTTGGATTTAATCACACGCATTTCATCTAACCAAGTTTGCCAACTTGATTGTTGGCTTGGTAATGATAAGGTTGCCAATAATTGATCCGCCCAAGAATGTAGCCCTTGATAATGATAAAGTGCGGTGGCTTTTGCCAAAATTTTAGGTAATTCGTTGGTAATATCCTCAATGGAAAAGGCTTGATCCATAGCGAGCTGTTCGGTTGCTCGTGCAACCCCTAATCGCCGTCCATGCCAAATTTCTAGTAGGGGATCGGAAGGACGTAAAAATAAAATTTGTTGGCTTTTTCCCGCTGATTTTTGTAACACCAACAATGCGTTAGGCTCATTAAAGCCAGTTAAATACCAGAAATAGCTGTCTTGACGAAAAGGATAACAGCAATCATTATTACGCCGTTTTTCTACTTCCGAGAACACCAATAAAACGCTATCATCAGGCATTTTTTCTAACAAGGTCATTCGGCGTTGAACAAATTCTTGTGGTGGTAACTGTGCTAAATAAGCCAAATCCATACTTCCCCCTTTATTTAATGTAATAATGGCTTCGCTTGGGATTGACGAGGGCGAAACTCAGCAAAAAATAAATTGGCTAAGGTACGCACATATTCACTAACCTCATCTAATGCTAAATTTAATTCTTCGGGATCATCATCTTCATCATAGGTTAAACGACAAATATCATTTAAATCTTGCAACGCCTCTTGAATATCTTGATTTTGATGTTGTTCTAAACGAGGTTGTGCTAATCCTAAGCCCAATAAAAAATGGTTTGCCCATTCTGATAAACTGTCCGCTTGTGCAAATACCGAATCACTCTCCACTAGCCAAAGTTGGAAATTAAAACCATCAATATCTGCCAAAAGGGCATAGGTTGTTTGATAAAGCGTATTGACTTCTTGTAATAACGTCTGTGGATAAGCCTGTCCGTCATTGGTAAATTGATATAATAAAGGTTGCCAACTTTGATCCGCCACACCGCCACAAATTAGCCCTGTCAAAAAACCTTGTAATTCCGTAGGAGAAAGGGGAACTCCTGCTTGTTTTAATGCTGTCGCAAATTGTTGATAGCTATTTTCTTTAGACATATTCTGTTCCTCAATAAAGGTTGGCGGATATTTTAGCACTCTTACCCCATTGCAACCAATAAATCTAGATTAAATAGTCCAAAAAATGGCATAATAGAGCAAAATCGTTGCTAGCGAGAAAATATTTATGTCATCAAAAAGCATTGAAATTACCATTTTTGGGCAAGCATTACGCCTAAGTTGTCCCGAAGAACAACACGAAGAATTACGTAGTGCTTCGCAATTTTTAGAAAATAAAGTTGCAGAATTAAAAGAACGTACAGGTATTGTACAACTCGAACGGCTACTTGCTATTGTTGGGTTAAACCTTAGTTTTGAACTTGCTCAAGAAAAACAAAAAAATCTTGCCATTGAAAATGTGTTACAAACACGTATTCAGCAACTGGATCATTCTTTGGATCATATTCTGACCCAACAAAATGCAAAATTGCACAATTAATATGATCTTAACCAAGATTTACGTCATTAAGACTAGATCCCTCGTTTAAATTGGGGTAGTATTGAGAACAAAGATTACCTAGGGTGTTCGTCAGTGGATTATGTCCCTGAGCCGATACTTAAAACATAATGAATCGGTTCTCTATTATTGGTGTGCAGGCTTAGCTAGACTAAGAAGCCTAAAAATAATAATAACTGATTCTCCTTGGACCATAGGGTTCAAGGACTGCTGTCCACAACGGCACTCTGGGGCCTTAATGGTTAAACCGCCTCGCTAAATTATGCAAACTCGCCAACAAATTCGTAACCAAATAAAAAAAACGCGTGAAAAACTGACCGCACTTCAACAAGCTCAGGCAGAAAAAAACATTACTCAGCAAGCCTTACAATTTATCACACAACAACAAGCCCATCATATTGCCCTTTATTTAAGCCATAAAGGCGAAATTTCCACCGCATTATTAATCCAAACCTTATGGCAACAACAAAAAAAGGTCTATTTGCCTGTACTTCACCCTTTTTGCCCTGGTCATTTATTGTTTCAACAATATTTGCCTAATACCCCTATGAACCGCAATAAATTTGGAATCCCCGAGCCTCAATTAGATTGTTCAACCCTGATCCCTTTTCAGCAACTTGATCTGATTTTTACTCCGCTTGTGGCTTTTGATTCGCAGGGAAATCGCTTAGGTATGGGCGGTGGGTTTTACGATCGCACCTTGGCAAATTGGCAACAAAAAAAAGTGCTCCCCATAGGATTGGCACACGCTTGTCAGCAGGTTTCCCATATTCCTATGCAAGACTGGGATATTCCCTTGTATAAAATTCTTGTGGCTTAACCGCAAGATTTATCATAAATAAGCAAAATTTCCCTTATTATTTCGCCTAACAATGTTAAGATAGGCGAGTTTTTACCAATAATGAATTTACAATATGAGAATACCACGCATTTATCAACCAACGCCCTTAATCAATCAAACCTCTTGCCTTCTCAATGACGATGCAGCCAATCACGTTGGACGCGTTTTGCGTATGCAAGTGGGAGAGAAACTTGAATTATTTGATGGCAGTAACCATATTTATCCAGCGGTTATTCAAGCAATAAACAAAAAGCAAGTTGAAGTGGCTATTTTGGAACAGCAATATGTTGATCGAGAATCTCATTTACCTATTCATCTTGGGCAAGTGATTTCACGAGGGGAACGCATGGAGTTTACCATTCAAAAATCCGTTGAATTAGGGGTAAAAGTCATTACGCCCTTATTGTCAGAACGTTGTGGAGTAAAGCTGCAAGCGGAAAGAATGGAAAAGAAAATCCAACAATGGCAAAAAATTGCCATAAGTGCTTGTGAACAATGTGGACGTAATTTCATCCCTGAAATTCGCCCCTTAATGAGCTTGCAAGATTGGTGTAAAGAGCAAGATGGCAGTTTAAAATTAAATTTGCACCCAAGAGCAACCTATTCCATTAAAACCTTACCAAGGATTCCCTGCCAAGGCATACGCCTGCTCATTGGCCCAGAGGGAGGATTATCAGAACAGGAAATCGCCTATACTGAGCAGCAACAATTTGCTCAAATTTTACTCGGTAAACGGGTATTACGCACCGAAACAACCGCATTAGTTGCTATTACCGCCTTACAAGTTTATTTTGGCGATTTAGGCTAAGCCATTCGCCTTAACCATTTAGGAAAGCAAATGAAATTAGATGATCATTTTTTAATCGCAATGCCACAAATAAACGATGAATATTTTTATCGTTCCGTCATTTATATGTGTGAACATAACGATCAAGGGAGTATGGGCTTAGTCTTAACCCAGCCTACCGATCTTAGCATTGCCGAATTAGTGGCAAAAATGAATTTTATGATGGCAAATCAGCGTCAATTTTCGCAAGATATGGTATTAGCAGGCGGCCCTGTCAATATTGAACATGGCTTTATTTTGCATACCAAAACCCATCAAGCCTTTCAACATAGCTATAAAATTACTGATCGCTTACAACTGACGACCTCAGGGGATATTATTGATACCTTTGGCACGCCGTTACAACCTGAAAAATATTTAGTAGCATTAGGTTGTGCCAGCTGGTCGCCAAATCAGTTAGAGCAAGAAATTGCTGAGGAGGCTTGGCTAGTTGTCCCAGCGAATGAACATATTTTATTTGATGTACCCTATGATCGGCGTTGGGTAGAAGCCATGCAAATATTGGGTATTCAACAAGGAAGCCTTTCCTATCAAGCAGGGCACGCCTAATGGGAAAAACAGTTATCGCCTTTGATTTTGGCACAAAAAGTATTGGCTGTGCGGTAGGGCAAAGTATTACCGGCACCGCTCAAGCCTTGCCAGCCTTTAAAGCCCAAGATGGGATTCCAAATTGGCAACAAATTGAACAATGCCTACAACAATGGCAACCTGATTTTGTGGTAGTTGGCTTACCTTTAAATATGGACGGCACAGAGCAAGACCTTACCTTACGAGCCAAAAAATTTGCCAATCGCCTGCATGGACGTTTTGGCATACAAGTAAAACTTCAAGATGAAAGGCTTACCACCACCCAAGCACGCAGTGAAATCTTTGAACGAGGCGGGTTTAAATCTCTCAAAAAAGGCAAAGTTGATGGCATTTCTGCTTGCCTTATTTTAGAAAGTTGGTTTAGTGAAAATTCAATCTAATCCTAATTTTATTCCTAAAAAATACAAAAAACCACCGCACTTTTGGTACGGTGGTTGATTGTTGTGATTAATCCATTCTTTAGATTAAGCTTGACCTTTCACTTCTTTTAAACCGTTGAAAGGGGCTTTATCGCCTAATGCTTCTTCAATACGAATTAATTGGTTATATTTTGCAACACGATCAGAACGGCTCATTGAACCAGTTTTGATTTGACCTGCCGCTGTACCTACTGCTAAATCAGCAATAGTGGCATCTTCTGTTTCACCTGAACGGTGAGAGATTACCGCAGTGTAACCTGCATCTTTTGCCATTTTGATTGCCGCTAAGGTTTCAGTTAATGAACCAATTTGGTTGAATTTAATCAAGATTGAGTTCGCAATACCTTTTTCAATCCCTTCTTTTAAGATTTTGGTATTAGTTACAAATAAATCATCGCCCACTAATTGGATTTTGTCGCCTAATACTTTAGTTTGATAAGCGAAGCCGTCCCAGTCAGATTCGTCTTGACCGTCTTCAATGGATTTAATTGGGTATTCTTCACATAATTTCTCTAAATAATGGGTAAATTCTTGTGATGTGAAAGATTTACCTTCGCCTTTTAATTCATATAAACCATTTTCTTTGTTATAGAATTCAGATGAGGCACAGTCCATCGCAAGGGTAACATCTTTACCTAAGACATAACCTGCTTTTTCTACCGCTTCTTTAATGCAAGCTAAGGCTTCTGCATTAGAAGATAAGTTCGGTGCAAAACCACCTTCATCACCAACAGCGGTGTTATAACCTTTAGATTTTAAAACTTTTGCAAGGTTATGGAATACTTCTGCACCAATGCGTACTGCTTCTTTTAATGTGCTTGCACCCACTGGTTGGATCATAAATTCTTGAATATCAACGTTGTTATCTGCGTGCTCACCACCATTGATAATGTTCATCATTGGTAATGGCATAGAATAAACACTCGGTGTGCCATTTAATTCTGCAATATAAGCATATAATGGTAAACCTTTTGAGGCTGCTGCCGCTTTTGCTGTCGCTAAAGACACTGCAAGGATTGCGTTAGCACCAAATTTTGATTTGTTATCTGTACCATCAAGATCAATCATAATTTGATCGATTTCAGCTTGTGCGGTACCCTCTTTACCCACTAAAGCATTGGCAATTTCATTATTGACAGCAGAAACCGCTTTTAATACCCCTTTACCTAAGAAACGTGCTTTATCGCCATCACGCAATTCTAAGGCTTCACGAGAACCTGTTGATGCACCAGATGGAGCAGCGGCTAAACCAACAAAGCCACCTTCTAAATGCACTTCTGCTTCCACTGTTGGGTTACCACGAGAATCGATAATTTCACGACCAATTACTTTAACGATTTTTGCCATTTTGTTTTCCTCTATGAGTTTAAAGTTAAAATAAATTCAGCATATACTAAATGGATTTTATCAAATTGTCTTGTAAAAAATCAGTTTTCTTGATCAAGATCGGGATTTTTTACTTCTTTTGATATTCTTTCGCCGCCTTTACAAACCCTGTGAATAATGGGTGTCCATCACGAGGGGTTGAGGTAAATTCTGGGTGGAATTGGCAAGCCACAAACCAAGGATGATTTGGCACTTCAATAATTTCCACCAATTTTTTATCCGCCGATAAACCTGTGACTTTTAATCCCGCTTTTTCAATTTGTGGGCGTAACACATTATTGACCTCGTAACGATGACGATGACGCTCTTCAATAGTTTCCGCACCATATAATTGACGGGCTAAACTGCCTTCGGCTAGATGACATACTTGTGCCCCCAATCGCATAGTACCGCCTAAATCAGACTCGGTAGAACGTGTTTCTACTTTGCCTTCGGCATCTTGCCATTCAGTAATTAAACCGATCACAGGTTGCGAACAAGTGCGGTCGAATTCTGAAGAATTTGCTTCGCTTAGCCCAGCTACATTGCGTGCGTATTCAATAAAAGCTACTTGCATACCTAAACAAATGCCTAAATAAGGAATATGATTTTCCCTTGCATATTGAGCGGTTTTAATCTTGCCCTCAACTCCACGATAACCAAAGCCACCTGGAACTAAAATACCGTCAAGATCTTTTAATAACTCGGTACCTTTTTTCTCTACGTCTTCTGAATCAATATATTTGATTGTTACCGCTAAACGGTTTTTCAGACCTGCGTGTTTTAAGGCTTCATTGACAGACTTATAGGCATCAGGCAATTCGGTATATTTTCCCACCATACCAATGGTTACTTCGCCTGTTGGGTTGGCTTCTTGATAAAGCACTTGTTCCCATTCTGATAAATCTGCCTCAGGGCAAGTTAAATGGAAACGATCACAAATAAACTGATCTAAGCCTTGCGATTTTAATAATGCTGGAATTTGATAGATAGAGCTGACATCTTTTAATGAAATCACTGCTCGCTCAGGCACATTACAAAATAAGGCGATTTTCGCTCGTTCATTTGGTGGGATCATACGATCGGAACGGCAAACTAAGACATCAGGTTGAATACCGATGGATAATAATTCTTTTACCGAATGTTGCGTTGGTTTGGTTTTCACTTCGCCTGCGGTTGGGATATATGGCACAAGGGTTAAGTGCATAAATAAGGTGCGTTCACGCCCGACTTGCACCGCTAATTGGCGTAAGGCTTCTAAGAAAGGTAAAGATTCTATATCGCCAACGGTGCCGCCCACTTCAACAATGGCGACATCATGCCCAGCGGCACCCTCGATCACTCTAGCTTTAATTTCATTAGTAATATGAGGAATAACTTGAATAGTTGCCCCTAAATAATCGCCACGACGCTCTTTACGCAATACCTCAGAGTAAATTTTACCTGTGGTAAAATTATTGCGTTTAGTCATTTTAGTGCGAATAAAACGTTCATAATGCCCTAAATCTAGATCGGTTTCCGCACCGTCTTGGGTAACAAAAACTTCACCATGTTGAGTTGGGCTCATTGTGCCTGGATCCACATTAATATAAGGATCAAGTTTCATCATGGTTACATTTAAACCACGTGCTTCTAAAATTGCTGCAAGAGAGGCTGCTGCAATGCCTTTACCAAGGGAAGATACGACACCGCCCGTCACAAAAATATAATTCGTTGCCATGTTGAAACCTAAATTTTATTGTGTTGATTTGAAGAAAAGTGAGATACCTAAGTATCAGGACGGGACAGTAGTTTACAGCAAAGCCAATATTATCTCAATCATTGAATGTGGATTTTCATAAAAAATTACCCCGATAAGCCAATGCTTAACGGGGCAAAAAATTAAAGAATATCCAGTAATTCTACTTCAAAAATCAAGGTACTAAACGGTGGAATGGAAGCACCAGCACCACGTTCGCCATAAGCTAATTGATGAGGAATGGTTAATTTCCATTTTGATCCCACTGGCATCATAGATAACGCCTCAATCCAACCAGCAATCACACCATTCACAGGAAACTCCGCAGGTTGTCCACGTTGCACAGAACTATCAAACACCGTACCATCAATTAATGAGCCTGTATAATGTACACGCACTTTATCTTGACGAGCAGGCACTTTTCCCTCGCCTGCCACTAACACCTCATATTGCAAGCCAGAATCCGTTTCTACCACATTCGCATTTTGCTTATTTTTCGCTAAATAATCTTTGCCTGCTTGCTCAATTTGGGCGAACTGTGCTTGACGTTGTTGCTCCGCCTCTTGATGTAACTGCTGTAAGGCTTGGGTGACGACATTAAAATCTAATGCAGGTGGATTTTGTTGTAAAGTATCAAAAACCCCTTTCGCTAATGCTGCCACATCAATTTGCAAACCGCTCTCCATTAACTGTGAGCCAATTTGTAAGCCGACACCATAACTGCCTTGTGCCTTAATATCCTCTAATTTGACTTGAGATAAAAATTGTTCTGTCATTTTGTTTTCCTTCTATTTTTCATCAAGTTATTGTTGATAAGCCATAATCTCGCCTACTTTTACAAAGCTATCTACCTGTAAATAGTCAGCTAACTGTACTGCCCCAGCAGGGAACAAATTGATAACGGTTGAACCTAACTGAAACGCCCCCATTTCTTGCCCTTTCTTCAATTCAATGGCTTGTTCGCCCTCATAATGCCAAGTTTTCACTTCTTTACTGCGTGGCGGATTGACCACACCACTCCAAACCGTGCTCATACTTGCGGTAATGGTTGCCCCCACCAAAATTTGCACCATCGTGCCAAAAGCGGTATCAAATACACAAATTAATCGCTCATTGCGTGCTAATAAGTTAGGAATATGCGTATTTAAAAAAGGATTGACCGAAAATAACTCCCCCGGTACATAAATCATCTTACGCAATTTACCATCACAAGGCATATGCACTCGATGATAATCTCTTGGCGATAAATAAGTTGTCACAAAATTGCCCTGTTTAAAGGTTTCCACTAAATCCTCATCTTCTGCCAATAAATCCTTTAATTGAAAGAAATGCCCTTTGGCTTGCAACAAAAGTCCCTCATCAATCTGCCCACATTGACTAATACGCCCATCAGCAGGCAAACAAAGTGCTTGAGGATCTTGATTAATTGGACGCGCATTGTCCGCTAAAGGACGAATAAAAAAGGCATTAAAGTTCTCATAATGATTAACCTGAGGAAATTTCGCCTCATTCATATTGATCTGATATTTCTTGATAAATGCTTTTATTCCCCATTGGGTCACAATGCCCCATTTTTGCTTGGCTAACCAACCGGCAAATTGGGTCAAATAAAGCTGCGGCATCACATATTGAAACGCAATTTTTACACGTTGCCAATAAGATAATTCGTTTTGTTTTGTCATATTATTTACCTTAACTTTTCTATCGGACTAAACGGCGGATTATAACAATTTCTTACTATTGTGAAAAATGCTAAATGTTTAGCTTATTCCTTGCGATAAAGTAAAAATGGTTATAACATAGACAGAAAATAGTTAATTATAGACAAAATCTTTCAAAAAAAAGGATTTTTAAAGTTATAACCTATCGTTATAATTGATTGCAAATAGAAGAGGACTTTCTATAATAAACCCACAAATTTAATAGGTATTCACTCACTTTAAATCATTTTGGAGGAGATAATTATGTCTAAAATCACAAAATTAAGAGAATTACACGCGTCCATTAAATCATTCACTTTTGAAATGCAAAAATACCATTGGACAATCAAAGGAAAAGGTTTTTATACCTTACATAAAGCCTTTGAAGAGCTTTATGATTGGGGCTTTGAGCAAGAAGATGAAATCGCTGAGCGTTTATTAATTATTGGCGAAAAACCTGTCCTTGCTTTACCACAAATCATCGAATTAAATAAAATTCGCGTATTAGAGGAAGCTGATTTGGTAGAAAGCAAAATGATCGATAATTTACGCGATGCTTTCGCCACATTATTAACCTTAGCAAGAGAAGCCCTTGTCTTATGCGAAGAGGAAGATGTCGGCACAGACGGCTTACTTTCTGACTTTATCGCCGATGTTGAAAAACGTGCTTGGATGTTGCGAGCTTACTTAGCCTAATTCAACCTTTGTTTCATTATTTGGTACCTTAAAAAGTGCGGTCGAAATATTTTTATTTTTGACCGCACTTTTCATTATCTATAGTCGTTTCAATTTATTTTCTTAACTGTGCCAAAACCTGCTTCATCTGTGAATCCAAAGGGGCTTGTAAATATAAAGTCTGCTCAGTTTTTGGGTGAGTTAAACGGATGGCTACCGCGTGTAAAAACAAACGTTTTAAACCAAGTGCGGTCAGTTTTTCATCAAAATTTTTATCCCCATATTTATCATCAAGAGCGATAGGATGCCCTGCATATTGGGTATGAACACGAATTTGATGAGTTCTCCCCGTAATTGGCGAGGCTTTGACTAAGGTGGCAAACTCGCCATAACGTTCTTCTATACTAAATCGAGTTTCTGAGGGTTTTCCTTGCTCGCTTACACGCACAATTCGCTCGCCACTGGCAAGCTCATTTTTCTTTAAAGGTGCATTGATCACTTTACAATGAGATTGCCATTGCCCACGCACTAAAGCAAGATAGTCTTTTTGAATATGTTTATCCCGTAATTGTTGATGTAAATGCCGTAATGCTGAGCGTTTTTTGGCGATCAACAAAATGCCCGAAGTATCACGATCTAAACGATGCACTAATTCTAAGTAACGCGATTCTGGACGTAAGGCTCGTAATGCCTCAATAACACCAAAATCTAAGCCACTACCGCCATGCACCGCCATACCTGAGGGCTTATTTAACACCAATAAACAATCATCTTCAAACACAATATGTTGCTCTAATTGAGCCACCTTACTGAGTTTATTAGAAATAGGAAGTGTATTTTTCTCAGGCATCTTGACAGGAGGGATACGGACTTCATCTCCTGCTTGTAACTTATATTCTGGTTTAATTCTTCCCTTATTTACCCGTACTTCCCCTTTACGCACAATCCGATAAATCAAACTTTTCGGCACGCCTTTCAGCTTTGCCAATAAATAGTTATCAATACGCTGCCCCGCTTCATCATCGTTAATTTTTAACAATTTGACGCTTTGGTTAATCCATTGAGGGTGAGAATTTGACATAGTTATCCTATTTTTACGCTGTATTTAAAAGCACTCATAATAGCATTGTTAAGGGGAAAAATCAGGAAATTGTGATTCTTTAGTCGTTCCATCTTGGCTTATTTAAACTGAAATGAGTATAAATAAGGCAATAACAACATTATTTCTGATTTAAAAAACTTACCTTGCCAAATCAGGCAAATAAGTGTGATAATAACGAGCATTTTTTAGAAATTTTCTAAAATTTTTGCTTAATGAATAGTCTATTTGACTATTTTTGTTTTGGACGCTGTATTGACGTAAGACGTCTAAATAAATCCTATAACTGACCGAGTAAGTTATAACCTTACTTCTTGCAAAATAAATAAACAAATATTTTGTTTATTAAAACTGATTATTAACGAGTTTTAATAGGCTATCAATGCGCCCAGCAACTGACAGTCGAGAGATTGGCATAGCGACAGACACGAGGTCGATAGCGAAGAAGTGCGGTTATAAATCGGTTTATTTTTTAGATAATAATGAGAATTTATAATGAAAAGAATGTTAATTAATGCAACTCAAAAAGAAGAGTTGCGAGTTGCCCTTGTTGATGGGCAACGCTTATTTGACTTAGATATTGAAAGTCCGGGTCATGAACAAAAGAAAGCTAATATCTACAAAGGTAAAATTACACGCATTGAGCCAAGCCTAGAAGCGGCATTTGTGGATTATGGGGCAGAGCGTCATGGTTTCCTCCCCTTAAAAGAAATTGCTCGTGAATATTTCCCCGAAGGTTATGTTTATCAAGGTCGTCCAAATATTCGTGATATTTTATCCGAGGGGCAAGAATTAATTGTTCAAGTAAACAAGGAAGAACGAGGAAACAAAGGCGCGGCTTTAACCACCTTTATTTCTTTAGCGGGCAGTTATTTAGTCATTATGCCAAACAATCCTCGAGCCGGCGGTATTTCTCGCCGTATTGAAGGAGACGAACGCTTAGAACTGAAAGAGGCATTAAGCTGTTTAGATGTGCCTGAGGGAGTGGGGTTAATTGTACGTACTGCTGGAGTAGGTAAATCGCCCGAAGAATTACAATGGGACTTAAAAGTTTTGTTACATCATTGGGAAGCCATTAAACAAGCCTCACAAAGCCGACCTGCTCCTTTTCTTATCCATCAAGAAAGTGATGTGATTGTACGAGCAATTCGTGATTATTTACGTCGGGATATTGGCGAAATTCTTATTGATAGTCCAAAAATTTATGAAAAAGCCAAAGCACATATCAAACTTGTCCGCCCTGACTTTATTCATCGTGTAAAACTTTATCAAGGGGAAGCCCCTTTATTTAGCCATTATCAAATTGAATCACAAATTGAATCCGCTTTCCAACGAGAAGTCCGTTTACCTTCTGGGGGTTCTATTGTGATTGATGTCACAGAGGCATTAACTGCCATTGATATTAACTCTGCACGTTCTACTCGTGGCGGAGATATTGAGGAAACAGCCCTGAATACAAATCTTGAGGCTGCCGATGAAATTGCACGCCAATTACGCTTGCGAGATTTAGGTGGTTTAATTGTCATTGACTTTATTGATATGACCCCTATTCGTCATCAACGTGAAGTGGAAAATCGTATTCGTGATGCGGTACGTCAAGATCGTGCAAGAATTCAAATTAGCCGAATTTCACGTTTTGGCTTATTAGAAATGTCTCGCCAACGCCTCAGCCCATCATTAGGTGAATCGTCTCATCATGTTTGCCCTCGTTGTCAAGGAACAGGCAAAATTCGTGATAATGAATCCCTTTCTCTTTCCATTTTACGCTTACTTGAGGAAGAGGCATTAAAAGAAAATACAAAACAAGTACGTACGATTGTGCCTGTAGAAATCGCCTCTTATTTACTCAACGAGAAACGTAAAGCCATACGGGATATTGAACATCGTCATAATGTTGATGTGATTGTTGTGCCAAATGAATCCATGGAAACCCCGCATTTTAATGTTTATCGTGTGAGAGAGGGAGAGGATATTAGCGTATTAAGCTATAATCTCGCCAAACTTTATGATGATCATCACGAACATTCTTCTGCCGAAGAATGTTTAATCTCACGTTCGAGTGAACCCGCAGTGAGCACTGAAACTGTTGCGGAAAATGCAGTTGTGGCATTAACCATTTCGTCACCAGCCCCAACACCAAGCAAAGCGAAAAAAGCGAAGAAACCTTCCTTGCTTAGCCGTTTAATCCAAAAATTAAAAGGCTTATTTGCGGAGGAACCTCAAGGGCAGAAAAAGCAAAATAACAACCGCAATAACCGCCGTAACGATCGCCGTACAACAAGCAATCGCAATCGTCAACGCAATGATAATGTTGAGCGCAATCGTTATGATGATAATCCTGTTAGTGCAGAAAAAGTAGATAATCGTAAACTTGAACGTAACACTAAGCGTAATAATCGTAAGAATACTTTTAACGAGGTATCAACAACAGAGGTGACCAATACATTCTCTAATGTTGCCAAAGAGGAACATATTGTTGAAGAACAAGTGGCAGCTCGCCGCCCTCGTCGTGAATTACGCAAAAAAGTTCGTGTGGAAAATCAGCATATTGAGGAAAACAATGTTGCCTCAATCACAGAGCCTCAAACACAACAAAAGGTCTCTCCAGAGGAAAATTTACCAACAACCTCAAAAGTGAATGTTACTGACAAGGCTTATACGGATAGCCCATCAATAAATATTAATCCAAATAATGATATGGCGCCTACCAACAATACGGAAGACAATGCTGACAAAGAACGCCGTACACGCCGTATGCCTCGTCATTTACGAATTAATAACCAACGCCGCTCACGTCAAACACAACCAGAAAAAGCACCGATGCCATTATTTATGGCGGTGGCTTCTCCTGAGTTAGCGAGTGGCAAAGTTTGGGTAGAAACGAGCAATACACATAACACAACGCAAGCTCACTTTATGTCCGTTGATGAATTATTACAACATCAAGAACAACAAAAGCAAAATGCGGATCTTATTGTACCGGCAACAACTTGGTTAGCGACACAATCAGAACGCTCAGAGCCTTTTAATGCCTTTGTAACACAGCCTGCTAATGAATCTGTAGAAAAGAAAATTCAAGGATCATTAGAAAAGTTGGAGCAACAAACCCCAGCCTCTTCGCTTGCTCGTCCAACAGATGAACAGCAAAATCCACAACCCCCTGTTGAATTCCAACGCCAATATGAGTTCACAGGACGTTTAGGCACGATCTCAGCGATTACTCATACTAAAGCAGAAATGACCGTAGCCAAAGCAAGCGATAGCATTGCCCCAGCCTTTGAAATACAACAATGGCAAGAGTCACGTTACTATTTCTATGGTAAAGGCGCAGCAGGCCATCATAGTGCGATTAGTCATGTTTATTCTGAACCTACTCAAGCGAAAACCATTGAAAAAGAATAGATTTCAATAGGTCATAAAAAAGTGCGGTGATTTTGACCGCACTTTTAAAATAAAAAGTGGCTTGAAGTTTTATCGCCAGTATTATGTAGCAGTTGAGCAAAGACCAATTAGCCAAATTCTACTATAATTCTCGTGAGTTTTTAACCACGAGAATTTTTATTTATGGCAAAGGTAAATGGTGCAACTGCTATTCGGCAGAAAATTATTGAATTTAACTAGCAGATCACACATTTTGAACAATGTATTCGTCTAACTAAATTCAGTATTGATACATTACAGAATGCTTTAGCAGTACTATAAGTAGAACAACTTAGTTTTATAAATAAGATATTATCTGCACCCAAAGGTGCAGATTTTTTAACTGGCTTTTTCCGTTTCCAAACGTTCAAAGGAGAGGACTTTACGTTCTAATTGACGTAATAATAAGGTGGCAATGCCTGTAATGACTAAATATATTACGCCAGCAAGTCCATAAATGGTTAATGCGTCATATTCCGTACCATATAATTGGCGAGCATAGCCCATAATATCCATAATGGTAATCGTAGAGGCTAACGAGGTACCTTTAAAGACTAAAATAATTTCATTGCTATAAGATGGCAAAGCACGTTTTAATGCATAAGGAATAAGGATTTTTAATGTTTGTAAAGGTGTCAATCCTAACGCCGCACAACTTTCCCATTGTCCTCGAGGAATGGCTTTTATTGCGCCATAAAATAATAGGGTAGAATAAGCCGCACTATTTAAGGCAAGCGCTAACATTGCACAAAACCAAGCATTAGAAAATAAACTCCACGCAATACTATTGGTTATCCATTCAAACTGTCCTGGTCCACTATAAATTAAGAAAAATTGCACCAGTAAAGGGGTTCCTGTAAATAATGTTAAATAGCCGTTGACCAAAGATTTTAGCCATTTATTCCCCAATGCCAGTATAAAGGTTAAAGCAATGGCAATAAAAAAGGCGATAACTAATGAAACAAGGGTCAATAATAAGCTGGTTGGAATACCTTGTGCGATGACATTAAAATATTCTGCTATCATTATTTTACTCCTCGCTCAAAACGGGTAAAACGCATTTCCAATTTGCGAATGCCTACTTGGCTAATTAAGGTGATTAATAAATAAATCAAGGCGGCAATGCCAAACCAAGTGAACGGCTGATGTGTGTTGGTATTGACTAACTCCGCTTGGCGTAATAAATCATCAACACCAATTAACGAAACTAATGCGGTATCTTTTAATAATACCAACCATTGATTAGCCAGCCCCGGCAAAGCGTGTCGCCATACTTGAGGCAATATAATGCGAACAAATGTTTGTGCTCGGCTTAATCCTAATGCCGCCCCTGATTCCCATTGCCCGATAGAAATAGCTTGAATAGCACCACGCAATGATTGCGAGGCGTAAGCTGCGAAAATAAGGGATAATGCCAATACGCCACAACTAAATGCGCTAAATTCTATGTATTCCCCTGTTATTGCTTCAAGTAATTCCGTTGAGCCGAAATAAATGAGGAAAACCACCAAAATTTCAGGTAAACCACGAATTAACGCAATAAGCACACTGATAGGTTGGCGAATACAACGGAGTTTATTTGTTTCTAATACCACAAAGAGCATAGAAAGCAATAACCCCACAATTAAAGAACAAACCGCTAACCCTAGCGTAATCAGAGTAGCGGTGTACATTAAAGATAAATAATCAAAAAACATAATCAATTACGCAATATTACTCGCCAGACATCCATTTATCATAAATTTTTTGATATTCGCCATTTGACTTAATGGTGGCTAAACCTTGGTTTAATTGCTCTAATAAGGCTTTATTCCCTTTATTTACCGCAATGCCAAGACCGTTACCAAAATATTTTGGATTAGTGACTTTTTCGCCAATAAAGGCAAGGCTATCGTCCGTTTTAACCCATTCTGCTAAAACCGCGGTATCACCAAAAATAATATCAATACGCCCATTTTTAAGATCTAATACAGCATTTTGTAATGAAGCATAAGGTTTTGGACTATATTGTTTTGCTTCGGCAACCACATATTGTTGAAAAGTGGTACCATTTTGTACCCCTACATTTTTAGCACTGGCTAAATCCACTTTATCCTTAACCGCAACAAAACTGGCTGAACTATCATAATAAGGATCACTAAAACTCACTTGCTTAGCACGAGCTTCTGTAATATCAATAGCCGAAATCGCGGCATCAATACGCTTAGAACGCACAGCTTGAATTAAGCTATCAAAAGATAAAGACTCAAATTTACAATTTGCCTCAATTTGTTGGCAAATAGCTTTCGCAATATCCACATCAAAGCCCACAATTTCGCCTTTTTCATTAGTATTTTCAAATGGTGGATAGCTTGGCTCCATGGCAAAAGTAATATCTTGTGCTTGAACAGCAAATGTTGATCCTGCTAATAATGCAGCTACCAATAATTTTTTCATATTTTTCTCTCCTAATTAGAATGTTGTGTTAATTAATGGGATAAGTATTGTTTAAATTGTTCTGTTTTCGGTTGTTCAAAGCAGTTTGCATCGCCCATTTCAATAATATGCCCTTGTTCCATATAAACCACTTTTGTTGCCACTTTTTTAGCCACATTGACCTCATGAGTAACAATAACTTGAGTAATACCTGTTTGTTGCAATTCCTGAATAATTGACACAATTTGTGCGGTAATCTCAGGATCTAAGGCAGCAGTAGGCTCATCAAAGAGCAATACCTGCGGTTGCATCATCAATGCGCGTGCGATAGCTACCCGTTGTTGCTGCCCACCCGATAAATGTAATGGAAAACGCTCAGCAAAATCTTCTAAACGTAATCGTTGTAATAATCCTTCCGCACGTTGTTTTGCCTCCTGTTCGGCCATGCCTAATACTTTCATCGGAGCTTCAATAAGATTTTGCATAATGGTTAAGTGTGGCCAAAGATTATATTGCTGAAATACCATTCCCACATCCTGCCGTAATTGACGAATTTTTTTAGGATCCATTTTCGTCGCCAAATCAAATTGATTATTCGCAATAGACAAAATCCCCGAACGAGGCACTTCTAAAAGATTGAGGGTACGAATTAACGTACTTTTCCCCGCCCCACTTGGCCCCAAAAGTACAACCGTATCTCCTTGCTCAGCACTCAGGTTAATATCAAACAACGCCTGTGAGTTTCCATAAAAAAAATTGAGATTTTTTACATCAATAGTCATGATTAAGAGTCTTTTCTATTATCAGGTGAAATTGCGTTAAATATTAATATTAAATGAATAATTATGCAAATTGTTTTAACGGCCTAATATGGAATAATCTGTAAGTGTATATAAATAAACTATAAAATGTAGTAATAACTGCATAAGAAAAGGTATGGATTTTAAAAAGTATTATGGTCAGTCTTTTATTTGTTGCTAAAATTGAATATGTACAATAACTTATACCAAGTATATTAATTAATTAAGGATAGTTAATGTTAAGTTTTAGTATTGAACGAGATATATTTTGGGATAATGTGATTTCAGCATTATCTGAAATCGATCCAAAACAAAAAGTATGTTTAGTTAATCAGCTCTATGATCAGTTATTACCCTCTATTTCTTTACAACAGCTTGATGATTTTCCTGAGGTTACTCCCTCACAAGAAATAGCAGGTTTTCCTAACAAACCAACGCTGGTTGCCCCTAAAGATGTGCCTAAACGTTCTTTTGCAACCCAAGAAGGCTATGCCGTCACATTACATGCCATAGCCCATATTGAATTTAATGCCATTAATCTTGGTTTAGATGCCGCTTGGCGTTTTGGGCGTGTAGCACAGCAAGAACTCAATCAAGGACAAGCCTTTGTGAAAGATTGGTTGAGAGTCGCAAAAGAAGAAGCATTACATTTTACTTTAATCAATGAGCATTTAAAAACATTAGGTTATCAATATGGTGATTTTGAAGCTCATGCAGGGTTATGGGAAATGGCACAAGCGACGGCTTTTGATATTTGGCGACGTATGGCGTTAGTTCCTAGGGTGTTAGAGGCCAGAGGTTTAGATGCCACGCCTATATTGCAAGAAAAAATCGCTCAACGTAAAGATTTTGCCGCAGTAGACATTTTAGATATTATTTTGCGTGATGAAATTGGACACGTTGCTATCGGTAATCATTGGTATCATACTCTATCTAAAAAACGTGGGTTAGATCCGATGAAATCTTTTAGTGATTTATTACATCAGTATCGTATTGTCATTTTTAAAGGGGTGATCAATACAGATGCACGTATTCAAGCAGGATTTAGTCAATATGAATTGGATTGGATCAAAGAAATTGAAGATTCATTTAAAATTCAGCAGTTGAAATAGAAAAATACTTTTACTGATAATAAGTTATATTTCTTTTTACTACTATAAATTACAATCTGATATGGTTTTATGGTATCTAATTTGTAAAATGTTCTTTTAGTTGATAAGTTCTAGCCTTATTAAGAAATTTTCAGTAGAATTGCTAACTATTGTATTTATGTAGATTTAGGATTTATTTTGTGGCTCAGCGTGATTATGTATCTCGTCGTAATGGATCACGACAAAAGAAAAAATCATCAGGAATGAATAAAATTTTATTAGTGGTTATTGGAGGATTGATTATATTAGGTTTTATGATGGGACTATTTTGGTTAAAACAAAAGGCACCAGAAGCTAAACAGAATACTAATTCAGTGGAAACGCCACTTAAAAGTGTTTTACCAAGTCGACCTGAAGAAGTTTGGAGTTATATCCAAGATTTGGAAACTCGAGAAATACCTATTGATAGCAGTCCAAGTACATTAGAAAAAAATGCGCAATTAACAGCAGAGCAAAAAAGAATCTTAGCTATGTTAGAGCAAGATCAACAAAAAGCTCAAAAAGCAAAAGCTAGTGAAAGTGTTAAATCAGAAGAAAACTCTCCTATAGCAACTAGTACCCAGCATACAAATAGAGGTACCAATGTTGTAGAAACAAAATCAGAGACTACTAAACCTATTGCGTCTCAGCAGCCAACATTGAAAGTAAATACTGAGACGAAAGTAATAAATAATAGTATAGAAAATAAAAAAAGTTTTGGTTTACAATGTGGAGCATTTAAAAATAAACAACAAGCGGAAAATTTGCAAGCACGTCTTGCAATGGCAGGGTTTAACAGTAGAGTAAGCTCAAGTGCAGATTGGAATCGTGTTTTTATTGGGCCTGTTGGAGATAGAAATGCAGCGAATGACGCTCAAGCTAGGGCAAAAAGTATTACGAATTGTGTGGTTATTAATATGTAATAATATGTATAATATTTGACCTTATTTATAATATAGTTAAGTAAAACGAGATCGCTAATACCATATTTCTTTTGGGGTGAGACAACCATATTAGTTTACCATTTTGTAAATCTATAAATCACCTGATTCGCCGATCCTCGCCAAGCAAGGCTGGGATCGGCTTGTTGTTGAATAAATTTGCCATCAATGAGGACATCAATATAAGGCAGCATTTGGCGTTGATAATCATTGAGTTCGGCAAGTGTATAGCCTGTCCAACACCAAATATCTTTATCGGGACATTCTTTTTTTACCCGTTGCACAAAAGGCAGTAAGGTTTCCACATTACGAGGATGTAGCGGGTCGCCACCAGAGAGGCTTAAGCCTTGCCGTTTAATACGAGTATCTTGTAAATCCCGAATGATTTGTTGTTCCATTTGCCAATCAAAGGGAATACCTGCACGAAATGACCAACTTTTTTGATTGTAACAACCTTTGCAAGCATGGGTACAACCAGCCACAAATAAGGTGCAACGTGTTCCTTCGCCATTGACAATATCAACGGGATAGTATTGTAAGTAGTTCATATATTAAGGTTATAAGTGTTTTACTCGGCGTTTTACTTCTTCCTGCTTACCTGCATTAAATGGGCGAGCATCAGGGCTACCGAGATAGCCACAAACACGGCGTGTAACTGAGACTTTTTCACTATCGTGATTACCACATTTTGGGCAAACAAAACCTTTGCTGGTGCAATGAAATTCCCCTGTAAAGCCACATTCATAGCACTCATCAATAGGAGTATTGGTGCCATAATAAGGCACGCGGTCGTAGCTATAATCCCAAACATCTTCTAAGGCTTTGAGATTATGTTGTACATTGGGATATTCGCCATAACAAATAAAACCACCGCTGGCTAACGCAGGATAAGGCTGTTCAAAATCTAATTTGTCGTAAGGATTGACTTTTTTCTCAACATCTAAATGATAACTATTGGTGTAATAGCCTTTATCGGTTACGCCTTTAATCACGCCAAATTGTTTACTGTCCAAACGGCAAAAGCGATCGCATAGGTTTTCGCTTGGGGTAGAATAAAGGCTAAAGGCATAGCCTGTCTCGGCTTTCCATTGTTTAGCACATTCGCTTAAATAGCGTACAATATCAATGCCCTTTTGGCGTAACTGTTGATCGTCATAAATATGTTTATCGCCAAATAAGGCGTTGATGGTTTCGTGGATACCAATATAGCCAAGGGAAATAGAGGCTCGTCCATTTTTGAAAATTTGTGCAATATTGTCATCGGCTTTTAATCTTACACCGCAAGCTCCCTCCATATATAAAATAGGCGCAACGCGTGCTTTAGTTTGTTCCAGACGAGCAATTCTTGTCATTAAGGCTTTTTTGGCAATTTGCAAACGTTGGGCTAATAATTGATAAAAAAGTGCTTCTCGTTGTTGGCTTGTACTTGCTTGTGTTCTTGCTTCAAGGGCAATACGCGGTAAATTAAGGCTAACCACGCCTAAATTATTCCGCCCATCGTGAATTTCTTCCCCTTGTTGATGATAAGCATTAAGAAAACTACGACAACCCATAGGGGCTTTAAAAGAACCCGTTACTTTGACCACCTGTTCATAATTTAAAATATCAGGGTACATTCGTTTTGAGGCACATTCTAAAGCGAGTTGTTTAATATCATAATTCGGATCGATAGGTTGTTGATTAATGCCTTTTTTAAGGGTAAAAACTAATTTCGGAAAAACAGGGGTTTTATGATTTTTGCCCAAGCCACGAATACGATTTTGCAAAATAGATTTTTGAATTAATTTAGCTTGCCAACTTGTCCCTAAACCAAAACCAAAGGTAACAAAGGGCGTTTGTCCGTTGGAGGTGTGCAAGGTATTGACTTCATATTCTAAGGATTGAAAAGCATCAAAACATTCTTTTTCAATTTGAGCTTGTGCATAACCTTGTTTATCGGCAATTTGCCATTGTTCTGCGATACGCAAATGCTTTTCATAGCTTTGTTGCACAAAAGGGGCTAAGACTTCATCAATCCGATTAATGGTTGTGCCACCATAAATATGGCTTGCTACCTGAGCAATAATTTGTGCTGTAACAGCGGTTGCTGTACCAATGGATTTTGGCGGTTCAATTTCAGCATTGCCCATTTTAAAGCCTTGATTCAGCATTCCCTTTAAATCCACTAACATACAATTAAACATAGGAAAGAAAGGGGCATAATCAAGATCGTGATAATGAATTTCGCCTTTTTCATGTGCCTCAACCACATCTTTCGGCAAAATATGACGCTTAGCATAATGCTTCGCCACAATGCCCGCTAATAAATCTCGTTGGGTTGGAATCACTTTTGCATCTTTATTGGCATTTTCATTGAGCAACTGTACATTACTTTGTTCAATCAATCCCTCAATTTCTTGGGTTAATTGGCTACGTTTTTCTCGTGCCAAATCACGATCATGACGATATTCAATATAAGCACGTGCAATTTGTGGGTATTGGCTTGACATTAAATGATTTTCAACAATTTGTTGAATTTGGTGAATATCAATTTCTTCGGCATGGTGAGTAAAAATATCCTGACAAATTTGTTGCCCCATTTGATGGCAAAAAAAATCATCATAAATTTCGACCGCACTTGAGGCTTTTTTAATCGCATTAATAATACGTTGAAGCTCAAAACTTGCTCGTCCCCCATCCCGCTTAATAACCCACATAATCTTTTATCCTCTTAGTTTGAATTTATTGGCGAGATACTATATATAGATTTTAAAGTCAAAACAACCACAATATATTGTGCTTTTGTAACGTATTTGTTAATAAATTCAAATTAGTCTTTGGTTTTATTCATATTTTTCTTGTCGTAAAAAATATCAGAAAAAGATAAAAATGTGATTTAGATCACAAAGTGAAAATAAATGTTGGAAATGTATAGGCTATTATCATTAACTGCATATAACACATGAATAATGTTATTGCATTTTCCAACAACTATACATCCTGTAAAAAATAAACTACAATCTCGTACACTTTTAATTACAACCAATTTACAGGTGATTTATGAATAAAACCCTCGGCACCACCTTATTAGTGGCAGGCACAATGATTGGCGGCGGTATGCTGGCTATGCCTCTGACCTCTGCTGGGATAGGCTTTGGCTTTACCTTAATCTTACTTATCGCTTTATGGGCATTACTCACGTTTAGCGCCTTACTTTTCGTGGAAATTTATCAAACCGCAGAACCTGATGCGGGTATTGGCACTCTTGCGGCACAATATTTTGGTAAAGCAGGAAGAATTATCGCCACCACTGTGCTAATGGTCTTTCTATATGCCTTATTATCTGCCTATGTAACTGGCGGCGGTGGACTGATTGCTGGAGTAATGCCAACAATCATAAGCAGTGATTTTACCAACCAACTAACCATTGTTATTTTTACCCTTGTATTTGGTTGTGCGGTGGTGATTGGCACCAAAAGTACCGATGGATTAAACCGTATTTTATTTTTTATTATGCTTGCCGCATTTATTTTGGTGTTATTACTCTTAATGCCAAAAATTAAATTGGGCAATCTTATGGCAATGCCCATTGATAAAGCCTTAATTATTTCCGCCAGCCCCGTTTTTTTTACCGCTTTTGGCTTCCACGGCTCAATACCAAGTTTGAATAATTACCTTGGTGGCAATGTAAAAGCATTACGCTTTGCTATTATTTGTGGCGGATTAATTACCCTCAGTGCTTATATTTTATGGCAGCTTTCTACTCATGGTGTCCTAAGCCAAACAGAATTTCTACGCATATTACAAACTGAACCCACTTTAAATGGTTTAGTTAATGCCACCTTACAGATTACAGGCAGCCCAATGATTGCATGGATTGTGCGAATATTCTCAGCTTTAGCCTTAATCACCTCTTTCTTAGGCGTAGCCCTCGGTTTACTTGAAAGCATTGACGATCTATTAAAACGTGTATTCCACCAGCAAGCTAGCCGTTTAACCTTAGGATTACTTACCTTTTTACCACCAATGCTGTTCGCGTTATTCTATCCTGAAGGCTTTATCCTCGCCTTAGGCTATGCTGGGCAAATGTTTGCATTTTACGCGGTGGTACTGCCTGTGGCATTAGTTTGGAAAGTCCGCCAACAGCACCCAACTCTGCCTTATCGTGTCCTTGGCGGTAAACCAATGTTAATCATTGTATTATTATTAGGCATTGCCATTACCTCTATTCCATTTGTGATTAAAGCTGGCTACTTGCCGTTTGTGGTGGGGTAAAGAGATAATAAAAAAATATCGCGAACCAGAAAAATAAAGATTATTTATCTTTATTTTTCTGGTTTAAATTTGTGATGTAATGGACAAAATGGCACGCCGAATAAGTACAAAAAGTACAGAGAGGCGTGCCAATACTATATTGTTTTTAAAGTAGAGGAATTATAATCACAAAACCTACCGCACTTTTTCTACCAATCTTATCACCGCAAAAACTCAGGGATTTTGGCTTCGTAGTCGGCGATGGCTTGTTCGTGTTGTAGGGTTAAGCCGATATTGTCTAAGCCATTAAGCAGGCAATGGCGGCGGAAAGGATCGAGGTCAAAATGATAGATCTTGTCGCCAACATAAACTTGCTGTTGTTCTAGGTCAACGGAGATGGGCGTACCGTGATTTTGGGCAACCCAGTGGAAAATTTCGTCCACTTCTTGTTCCGTTAATTTAATGGGTAATAAGTGATTATTTAAACTGTTGCTGTAAAAAATGTCCGCAAAACTTGGGGCGATCATTACTTTAATACCGTAATCTGCCAATGCCCAAGGGGCGTGTTCTCTTGATGAGCCACAACCTAAGTTTTCACGAGCAAGTAAAATGGTTGCCCCTTGATATTGTGGGTAATTTAACACAAATTCAGGGTTAGGTTGGGTTCCCTCAGGATCAAGGTAACGCCATTCGTGAAACAAATGTTTACCAAATCCCACTCGGGTTACCGCTTGTAAAAATTGTTTTGGGATAATCGCATCGGTATCCACATTGGCTACGTCTAAAGGAATGACTAACCCTGTATGCTGTTTAAAACCTGCCATTTTATCCTCCTAATAATTCAACTTGGCGAATGTCAGTAAACTTACCAAATACCGCTGCGGCGGCTGCCATTGCGGGGCTAACTAAATGGGTACGTCCATTACGTCCTTGTCGACTTTCAAAATTGCGGTTGCTGGTGGAGGCACAACGTTCCCATTCGCCTAAGCGGTCATCATTCATCGCCAAGCACATTGAACAGCCCGGCAATCGCCATTCAAAACCTGCCTCAATAAAGATTTTATCTAATCCCTCTTGCTCTGCCTGTTCACGTACCAAACCTGATCCTGGCACAACTAACGCTTGTACCCCTTGTGCCACTTTGCGTCCTTTGGCAACAGCGGCGGCGGCACGCAAATCTTCAATGCGTGAATTGGTGCAAGAGCCGATAAACACTTTATCCACTGCAATATCGGTTAAATTCACTTCTGGGTTTAATCCCATATAGGCTAAGGCTTTTTCAGCAGATTGTTTTTCAATGGGATCTTGCATGGTTTGTGGATTAGGCACTTGTTGATCGATAGCGATCACTTGCCCTGGGTTTGTTCCCCAAGTAACCTGTGGGGCAATCTCTTTGGCGTCCAATACCACCACCGTATCAAATTGTGCATCATCATCGCTTTTTAAGGTTTTCCAATAGGCGACCGCTTGTTCCCATTGTTCACCTTTTGGTGCAAAAGGGCGATCTTTTAGATAATCAAAGGTAGTTTGATCAGGGGCAATTAATCCTGCTTTTGCCCCCAATTCAATCGCCATATTGCATACGGTCATACGCCCTTCCATAGACAAATCTTCAATAGCTTGCCCACAAAACTCAACAACGTGCCCTGTTCCCCCAGCCATAGTGGTTTTACCGATAATGGCTAAGATAATATCTTTGGCGGTAATACCCGGTGCAACTTTACCTCGCACTTCAATTTTCATTTTCTTAGCACGCGCCTGTTTTAAGGTTTGGGTGGCTAATACGTGTTCTACTTCCGATGTCCCAATCCCAAATGCCAAAGCACCAAAAGCCCCATGGGTCGCCGTATGTGAGTCGCCACATACAATCGTCATACCGGGTAAGGTTAAACCTTGTTCTGGACCGACTACATGAACAATCCCTTGCTTTTTATTATTCAAATCATACAACGAAATATTGTTGTTATGACAATTTTTATCTAATTCAAGCACTTGGATTCTAGCTTGCTCACCACAAGCCGCTGGATCTCGGCTTTGGGTGGAAATACTATGATCCATCGTCGCAAAGGTTTTGCTTGGCTGGCGAACTTGACGCCCTGCCACTCGCAAGCCGTCAAAGGCTTGTGGCGAGGTAACTTCGTGCATTAAATGGCGATTAATGTACAAAATTGGTGTTTCGCCCTCCGCTTCATACACAATATGTGCATCAAAAAGTTTTTCGTATAATGTTTTTCCCATAATAATCACTCTTTATCTCATTAAATTCTGGCGGCAATTAAATCGCCCATTGCACTGGTAGAAATCGCTGGCGTTTGATCGGCTAAATCTGCAGTACGATAGCCCTCAGCTAACACCTGTTGCACCGCTTTTTCAATGGCTTGTGCCGCTTGTTCTAATTGGAAACTATAACGCAACATCATTGCCGCTGATAAAATTTGGGCAATCGGATTGGCGATATTTTTACCCGCAATATCAGGGGCAGAACCGCCAGCAGGTTCATATAAACCAAAACCTTTTTCATTCATACTTGATGACGGCAACATCCCCATTGAGCCTGTAATCATTGCACATTCGTCAGAAATAATGTCACCAAAAATATTGGAACAAAGCAACACATCAAAATGTTCAGGCTGTTTAATTAATTGCATGGTTGCGTTATCAATATAGATATGCTCAAGGCTAACATCAGGGTATTGCTCTGCCACTTGATTAACCACTTCTCGCCATAACATTGAGCTAATTAGCACATTGGCTTTATCCACCGAAGTCACTTTTTTACGGCGTTTTTGTGCCGCTTGAAAGGCTAAATGAGCAATACGCTCAATTTCATAGCGATAATAGACTTCAGTATCAAAGGCTTTCTCATTAGCACCTTCGCCCTCACGCCCTTTTGGTTGCCCAAAATAGATACCACCAGTTAATTCACGAATGACCACAATATCAAAGCCTTTTGCTGCAATATCCGCACGCAATGGGCAAAATTGCTCTAAACCTTTGTATAAGGTGGCTGGACGCATATTGCAAAATAAACCAAAATGTTTGCGTAACGGCAATAATGCTCCCCGCTCTGGTTGTTCATTTGGCGGTAAATGCTCCCATTTTGGTCCGCCCACTGAACCAAATAAAATGGCTTGAGCTTGCTCACAACCTTGCAAGGTGCTTTCAGGCAAGGCTTTTCCTTGTTTATCAATGGCCACGCCACCAATATCATAATGTTGATAATTTAATTGAAAATTAAATTTTTTTTCCACCGCACTTAATACTTTTAAGGCTTGCTCCATGACCTCTGGGCCGATACCATCACCAGCTAAAACCGCGACATGATTATTTTGCATTAGTGTTTCTCCGTATTTTTCTTTAATTCTGATACTTTTTGTGAACGATAAATGGCATTAATGGCGTGGATTAAGGCTAACGCCGAAGACTCAATAATATCGGTGGCTAATCCTACACCGTGGAATTTACGCCCTTGATATTCCACCACAATATCCACTTGCCCCAACGCCTCTGCGCCCTCGCCTTTAGCGGTTAAATTATAGTGGGACATACGAATATCCATACCTGTCAAAGACAAAATAGCATTATAGGTCGCATCAACAGGCCCATTGCCTCCCGTTGATACGGTACTTAATTTCTCGCCGTCCAACACCAATTCCACAAAGGAGGTGGCTGGAAACTCGCTCACAGAATGAGCAGAAATTTTTGCCAAACTTAAGCGATCGCCGTCCCCTTGTTGCATATCTATAAAGGCTAATGCCTCTAAATCATAATCAAAGACTTGCCCTTTCTTATCCGCCAATTTTAAGAACGCTTCATACAATTTATCTAAATCATAATCTTGCTCAGTGTAACCCATATCGCTCATATGATTTTTTACCGCTGCTCGCCCTGAACGTGCGGTTAAATTCAATTTTTCCTTTTTCAAACCAATGCTTTCTGGCGACAAAATTTCATAGGTATTTTTATTTTTCAACATACCATCTTGATGAATCCCTGAAGAATGGGCAAAGGCATTTGATCCCACAATGGCTTTATTCGGCTGAATAGGCATATTGCAAAGTTGACTCACCATTTGGCTCACACGATAGATCTCTTTGGTATTAATATTGGTTTGCACATTGAATAAATCTTGGCGAGTATGAATCGCCATTACCACTTCCTCTAATGCGGTATTACCTGCTCGTTCGCCAATGCCATTAATGGTACATTCAATTTGTCTCGCACCATATTGCACCGCCGTCAAAGAATTCGCAGTTGCCATACCTAAATCATTATGGCAATGCACCGAAATAATGGCTTTATCAATATTCGGCACACGATTCATCACATTATCAATAATCGAACCAAATTGGGTTGGCAAGGTATAACCCACCGTATCAGGGATATTAATAGTAGTCGCTCCAGCTTTAATCGCCGCCTCAACCACACGACAAATATTATCCACGCCAGTACGCCCTGCGTCCTCGCAAGAAAATTCCACATCATCAGTATAATTTCTGGCACGAGTTACGGCGGCAACCGCCATTTCCACCACATCATCAAAAGAACGCTTTAATTTTTGCTCCACGTGCAAGGCTGAAGTGGCAATAAAAGTATGAATACGAAATGCCTCTGCCACTTTCAAGGCTTCATAAGCGGCATCAATATCTTTGGCAACCGCACGAGATAAGGCACAAACTCGGCTATTTTTAATATGACGGGCAATGGTCTGCACCGATTCAAAATCGCCACTAGAGGATACAGGAAAGCCCACTTCCATCACATCAACCCCTAAGCGTTCCAACGCCAAAGCGATTTGTAATTTTTCTTTTACTGTCAAACTGGCTTTTAACGCCTGCTCGCCATCACGCAATGTCGTATCAAAAATAATCACGTTATTGTTCATCATTTCCCCTTAAAATATTGCTAAAGTGCGGTCAAAAATAAAATAATTTTTTACTGGGTACAAAAAAACCCGCCTAAGATGTGCGGGTTTCATTTATAGGATAATTGTCTCACTGATTTTTATCCACCACCAAACCGCACAACAGTGTTGCGAGTAGGAGGTTGAGAAGTAAAACAGTACGAGAGAACATTTTATTATCCTAGTAAAAAATGAAAGTGGTTCTATATTACTCAATAAAAATAGACTGTCAAATGCCATACCACTCAAAAACCATAAGATAAACAAAATAATTATCTAAAAAATGCAAAAATTGAAAAATATCACTCTAAACTTATTGACGAAATTATCACAAAACACCCAATAAGCAGAATTTTATAAAATAACAATTTTTTTTACTTTTCTACTTAGTTTTCCCTGTTTAGCCAATAGGCTTATGTTAGAATAAGCTCACTTATTTTTGATAAAGACAAGCTATGTTGCACAATATCAATCAATTAGAACTGCATAACCTCAGTTGCCAACGTGGTGAAAAAACCTTATTTAAACAATTAAACCTGAGTTTAAAAAGCGGTGATTTTGTCCAAATTGAAGGGCATAATGGCATCGGAAAAACCAGCTTATTGCGTGTCATTGCCGGTTTAGCTTTGGCTAAAACAGGGAAAGTGCGGTGGAATCAACAAGATATTTTACAAAATCGAGAAATATTTTACGCCAATCTCCTCTACCTTGGTCATCAAGCAGGGATAAAACCTGAATTAACTGCTTGGGAAAATTTACAGTTTTACCAAAAAATACACCAACAAACCTTAGAGGAAGAGCGCCTATGGCAAGTTTTACAACAAGTGGGTTTACTCGGTAAAGAAGATATTGTGGCTGGACAATTATCCGCAGGACAACAAAAACGCATCGCCTTAGCCCGACTATGGCTATCCAAAGCCCCTTTATGGTTACTTGATGAACCCTTTAATGCCATTGATAAACATGGTGTACAAGTGCTAACAAAATTATTTGAACAACATAGCCAACAAGGGGGGATTGTAATATTAACAAGCCATCAAGAAATCCCAAGCACCCTGCTACAAAAAATTAATTTGGAACAATATCAATGATCTTTTTTGCCATTATTAAACGAGAATTACAAATCGCCATGCGTAAACAAGCGGAAATTCTTAATCCCTTGTGGTTTTTTTTAATTATTATCACCTTATTTCCCTTAGTTATCGGTCCAGATCCGCAGCTATTAAGCCGAATTGCAACAGGTATTGCTTGGGTTTCTGCTATCTTATCCGCGTTATTATCCTTTGAGCGATTATTTCGTGATGATTTTATTGATGGTTCATTAGAGCAATTAATGCTTACCCCTCAGCCTTTGCCACTTACCGCACTTGCCAAAGTTATCGCCCATTGGCTATTAACTGGCTTTCCTCTTATCTTACTTTCACCCATTGCCGCCTTATTACTTTCGTTAGATATTCATATCTGGTGGGCATTAGTATTAACCTTATTATTTGGCACACCAATATTAAGCTGTTTAGGGGCGATTGGCGTGGCATTAACCGTAGGATTACGTAAAGGCGGAGTCTTGTTAAGTTTATTAGTACTGCCACTTTTTATCCCCGTATTAATTTTTGCCTCAGCGGTTTTAGAATCCGCCAGTTTAAGTCTCCCTTATCAAGGACAACTTGCCATTCTCGCCGCCATGTTCACCGCAAGCCTAACCTTATCGCCTTTCGCCATTGCGATGGCGTTGAGGGTGAGTGTGGAATAGTGAAATCTATAAATAGTAAAAAAATCTGCACATTAATTTGTTTGTTTCAAATTTGGTGCAGATAATTCTTTATGTTTCTGAAGGTTGATTAAATTCAGTTTTTAATAAATCCCAAACAAATTATACAAAATAATGACTACGATAGTTGCGATAATTGGCATAATAAATGAAGTTACCGCAATTTCTAGATAGGAATCTTTATGAGTCATTTGAGTATTGCTAAGTAAGGTTAAGACTGCGCCATTATGTGGCATAGTATCTAAGCCACCTGATGAAAGTGAGGCGATACGATGTAGTACTTCGGGTGAAATATGCATTTGTTTAGCAATAGCTAGATATTTTTCACCTAAGGCTTCCAATGCGATTCCCATACCACCTGACGCTGAGCCTGTTGCACCTGCTAAAATATTTACCGCAATAGAAAGGGAGACTAATGGTCCGCCTAGAATATTGAGAATCATCGTGGTGAGTAAATCAAAACCTGGCACCATTCTTACTACACTGCCGAAACCAACAGCAGCGGCAGTATTGATGATTGCACCGACCGCACCATTTGCACCTTTACCAATAGCAGGGATAAATTTGTCTCTTTGCTTTAAACTTAATAATCCCACAAGGATGATGCCTGAAAGTAAGGCGATGACAATATTTTTAGGATCATCATTTTTTAACCCAATGAGTGGTGGTATAAAGTTAAGCACGACGATAACGGCAATTAATGGTAGTAAAGCAACCAAAGGGCTAGGTAATTTTTCTTGTTGTGGTGTAGTGCTTTGTTCTATGACGGCTGGCTCAGTAAAAAACTCACCATTACTGGCATATTTTTTACGACGCATTTCAAGATAAGCTACGCCACCAAAGAATAAAATCGCAGAGGCTATAATGCCCATCATTGGTGCCGCCATCGCATCAGTGCCAAAGTAAGCGGTTGGGATTAAGTTTTGGATTTGTGGCGAGCCCGGTAAGGCGGTCATTGTGAAGGTAAACGCGCCACAGGCAATCGTTCCGGGAATTAATCGTCTCGTAATATTGGCTTCTTTGAAAACTGCGAGAGCAAGTGGGTAGATAGCAAATACTACCACAAATAAACTAACGCCACCGTAAGTTAATAATGCACACCCCAGTACGATTGAGGCGATAGCACTTTTTGTCCCTAACATTCTTGTCAACCAAGCGGCAATAGATTTTGCACCGCCACTGACGTCCATTAAATTACCAAAAATAGCACTGAGTAAGAATGCAGGAAACCAGGCTTTAACAAAGTTGACAAGACCACTCATATAGCTATCTAAATAAGCATCTAGCACATTGAGATCGCCAGTAAAGGCAACAATCGCGGCACAAATCGGCGCAATCCATACTATGGAATAGCCCCGAAAGGCTAATACCATAAGTAAGACTATACCAACGAAAATACCAATTAAACTTAGCATAGCTTTACTCCTTAACCCGCAGTCCAACCACCGTCAATAGATAAGCAAGAGCCTGAGATCGAAGCTGCTGCATCAGAACAGAGGAATTTTACAAACTCGCCAATTTCTGCAGGTTCAATTAAGCGTTTAACCGCCGCTTTTTGTAGCATAATTTTACTAATCACATCTTGTTCTGAGATACCGTGATGATTAGCTTGATCAGCAATTTGTTTATCTACAAGTGGTGTTCTGACATAAGCCGGGCAAATTGAATTAACCGTGATACCATAAGCTCCCCCCTCTAAAGCGGCAGTTTTAGTTAAACCAGATAAGCCGTGTTTGGCTGAAACATAGGCGGATTTAAAGTCAGAGGCAACAAGTCCATGAATAGAATTAAGGTTAATAATTCTACCCCATTGATTTTTCGCCATATGTGGCCAGCAATATTTGGTTAATAGGAAAGGGGCAGTAAGCATAAGATTAATCATAAAATCCCATTTATCTTCGGGAAAACTTTCAATAGGGGAAACTGTTTGAATACCTGCGACATTCACCAAAATATCTACGCCGCCAACGGTTTTATGTGCAAAATCTACCGCACTTTTGCATCCTTCTCGTTTGGATAAATCGGCAACGATATAGCTTGCTTGTAATTGTTCAGCTTGTTGTTTAAGTAAATTTTCATTCACATCTACCATAACAACTTTAGCCCCTTCATTGGCTAAAGTTTGACTAATCGCTAAACCAATACCACTTGCAGCACCTGTGACCAATGCAACTTTATTATTTAACATAAATTTTCTCCTTACAGATTAATTGGGTACATCTTAGACTGCTCGTACCTTGTTTGATGAAAGGAAAAATGCTGAAGCATTTTTCCATTTTATGGTTTAAACACGTTCCACAACCATTGCAACGCCTTGACCGCCACCAATACATAATGTGGCTAACCCAAGGGTTTTATCCCTCGCTTGCAAAGCGTGTAATAATGTCACTAAAATTCTTGCCCCACTCGCTCCTACAGGATGACCCAATGCAATTGCACCGCCATTAACATTCACTTTCTCTAAATCAAAATGAAGTTCTTTACCTACGGCTAAGAATTGTGCAGCAAAAGCCTCATTGGCTTCGATGAGATCCATATCTTGTACGCTTAATCCTGCGTTAGCTAAGGCTTTTTGCGAGGCAGGAACAGGACCTAGCCCCATAATTTCCGGTGCAACGCCACCACTGGCATAACTACGGATTCTCGCTAAGATAGGGAGACCAAGATCTCTTGCCGTTTGTTCCTCGACAATCACTAAAGCGGCGGCTCCATCATTAATACCAGAAGCATTGCCTGCGGTAACTGTTCCCTCTTTATCAAATGCAGGACGTAATGCAGATAATTTTTCTAATGTTGTTTCTGCTTTAGGGTATTCATCTGTAGAAAAGGTAATTTCTTGCTTTTTCTGTTTTATGTTGACAGGAACAATTTCTGCTTTAAATGCCCCACTTTCAATCGCCGCCGCCGCTTTTTGTTGTGAAGCTAAGGCAATCTCATCTTGTTGTTGACGGCTAATACCATATTTTTTTGCTACATTTTCTGCCGTAATTCCCATATGGTAACCCTGTTCGGCACAGGTTAAAGCATCAAGTAGCATCACATCGCCAATTTGTCCCGAACCGAGACGATACCCCCAACGTGCTTTATCCAAAAGATAAGGGGCTTGGCTCATATTTTCCATTCCACCTGCAATAATGATCTTCGCATTACCCGCCTTAATTGCCTGAGCCGCTAAGGCAACGCTTTTTAAGCCAGAACCACAGACTTTGTTTACGGTATAAGCCGTTACTTGTTGGCCAATGCCACTATGTAATAAGGCTTGTCTTGCGGGGTTTTGTTTTTGTCCCGCTTGTAATACCTGTCCCATAATGACTTCATCAATCAATGCCACATCAAGATCAGCACGCTCAATGGCTGCTTTGATAGCGATTGAACCTAATTCGACGGCATTTATATTGGCTAAACTCCCATTAAAACTACCGATAGGGGTGCGAACAGCGCTCGCAATAACAACATTTTTCATTGACTCTCTCCTATAAGCCTTTTTGGCTGATTTGCATAGGTTTAAAATCACTCGCTACACTAAACTCCGCTTCTGTAGCCGCTTGGATTGTCTCTAAATCAACTTCTGGCGCGTGTTCTTTTAGCACCAATTTTCCATCAATAAATTCAAATACGGCAAGCTCAGTAACAATCATATCTACCGCCTTTACTGCGGTAAGTGGTAAACGGCATTTCTTGAGAATTTTTGCATCCCCTGATTTTGCACAATGTTCCATACCGATAATTACTTTGCGAGCTCCCGTTACTAAATCCATTGCTCCACCCATACCCGGTACCATTTTGCCCGGAATCATCCAGTTAGCGAGATTAGCTTCTTGATCGACTTCCAAACCACCCAATACACAAGCATCAACGTGCCCACCACGAATTAAGGCAAAGGAAAAAGCACTATCAAAAAACGCACCACCTGCTTGAATGGAACAAGGTTGCCCACCTGCGTTGACAATATTTGGATTGGCATTAGTAGGATCAAAAGCGGCAAGCCCTAAAAAACCGTTTTCTGATTGAAGTGTAATATTCACGTCATCTGGAATATAGTTTGCTACCATTGTTGGTAAGCCAATGCCGAGATTGACAACATCACCATTATGAAATTCCATTGCAATACGACGAGCAATTAATTCTTTTGCGTTCATCATTATTCTCCCCTTAATTATGCGTAATAATATGATCGACTAAAGTCGCAGGTGTCATAATTTGATTTGAATCTAATTCCCCGACTTTAACGACTTTATCCACTTCAGCAATCACTGTTTTTCCTGCTAATGCCATAATGGGATTAAAGTTTCTTGCCGCACCGTCATAAATTAAATTTCCTGCTTCATCGGCAATATGAGCTTTTAAAATGGCAAGATCTGCTTTTAAAGGTAATTCAAGTAAATAATCTTTTCCTTCAACTTGGATTTTTTGTTTACCTTGTTCAACGACTGTACCTATACCTGTTGGCGTGAGAATACCACCCAAACCAGCACCGCCCGCACGAATACGCTCCGCAAAAGTACCTTGTGGAACAAGCTCTACTTCAATTTCACCAGCAATCATTTTTTTACCTGTTTCTGGATTTGTACCAATATGTGAAGCTATCACCTTTTTTACTCGATTATTAACGATCAATGGCCCTACGCCGGTATCAATTAAAGCGGTGTCGCTACAAATTAAGGTAATATCTTTTATGCCAGCCGCTAAAATTGTCTGGACAATATGTGAAGGTGTACCAATGCCCATAAAGCCACCGGACATAATGGTCATACCATCAAAAAGATATTGTTGAATTTCATTGATAGGAATGATTTTTGACATAGTTTCCTCCATATAAACTATTTTCATAATAAAATCTATTTATGAAATAGCTTCCGATTTTGTTTTATCTTTATCAAAGGGAATACTATTGTTATGCTTTATAAAACAGCATAGAAGCATAATGTATGTATTGTTATAGAAATTATCTCTTTCTATCGGCTGACAGACTAGCAAGAAAAAAATAAAAAAAGAAATATTGATTTTTTAGATTTGTATAAATTTTTTTTATAGTATTTTAATCAGGATAATTATATGATTTTGGTGAATTTTAAGTGAAATAAAGCAAGATAATAATATCGTTATAATTTATTTTTATATATAAAATAAATCTCAAGTAAAGCGGATAGCCCTGAGATGCTGGTACAGCAATATTTACCTAAATATAGTTATTCCACTTTAAAATAAAACAAGGCGTGGCAACAGGCTATTCTTTTAAAGTGGAATAGCCATAAGGGAGAAATGATTATCCTAATGCTTTTAACACAGGGGGAGGAACTAATTGGCTAATGTCGCCACCATGCAGTTTTATTTCTCGGATCATGGTTGAGGAAACATAAGACCACCGATCAGATGGAGGAAAAAAGAGGCTTTCTACACCTTGGGTTAATAAGCGATTTAAATGGGAAAGTTGTAACTCATATTCAAAATCAGCTACACCCCTTACGCCTCGAATAATGGCTTTAATTTGGCGTTGTTGAATAAATTCCGCTAACAGACCAGAAAAACCTTCTACTTGCACATTAGGCAGATGTACAATAGATTGACGCACAAGTTCTACTCTTTGGTTGAGGTCAAGCATTGGACGCTTACTTGGGCTATTGGCAACAGCCACTAACACCTCAGGAAACAAAGTGGCACTACGTTCAATAATATCTAAATGCCCATTGGTAATGGGATCAAAGGTACCGGGATAAATTACACGGATCATATTTATTGCTCTAAATAAGGTTGTAAAAGTTGTAATAAACGGTCTAATGCCCCTCGATTTTCCATAAGGACTTTAAAACCAGCTTCGCCATATTGATGACGTTTTTCTTCGGAATTTAATAAAAAATCCACCGCACTTTTGAGAGATTGTACATCTGAGTTGACTTCTATTACGCCCTGTACGTTTAATAATTGCTCAAAGATTTCTGGAAAATTAAAGGTATATTGTCCACTAATAATCGGGCATTTAAACGCTAAAGGTTCTAGTGGATTATGTCCACCATGTTTCACTAAACTCCCGCCTACAAAAGCCACATCGGCAAGCCCATATAACAACATAAGCTCGCCCATCGTATCACCTAAGACTACCTGTATGTTAGGATTGGGTAAGATATTTTTACTGCGGCGACAATAATGAAATCCCATTTTTTCAATTAACTCCTCCACCGTATTAAAACGTTCAGGGTGGCGAGGAACAAGGATTAAGAGTAAATTCGGATATTGAGCTAATAGCTGTTGATGTGTTTGCAAAATGATGTCATCTTCGCCCTCATGGGTACTGCCCGCAACCCAAACTAGACGATCATTCCATAAAGTTTTTAAGCCATTAATTTTTTCCTGCAAACGGTGGGAAATTGTTAAATCATATTTAATATTGCCCGTCAATTTTAACTTTTCTTTGGGATAGCCTAGTGTTAAATAACGGTTACCGCTAACTTGATCTTGGGGAGTGATAAGTTCAATATCTTTTAATATATTTTGAAAACGCCCTTTTACCCAGCCATAACGTTTAGCCGAACGAGGCGATAAACGGGCATTGGCAATAATAAAAGGAATATGGCGTAGGCGTAATTGTCGGATTAAATTTGGCCAAATTTCAGTTTCAATCACAATACAAAGTTTGGGCTGTACAAAGTCAATAAAGCGTCGAATCACAAAGGGTAAATCATAGGGTAAATAAAGATGATTGACTTGATGACCAAATGCTGAAATAACACGATCTGATCCTGTCGGTGTTACCGTTGTAAAGGTAATCGGCAGATCAGGATACTGTTGTTGTATGCGTTTTACTAAAGGTGTTGCAGCAATAACTTCCCCAACAGAAGCGGCGTGAATAATAATTCCGTTGGGTTTAGGGGGGCGAATATGCGAATAACAACCGTAACGTTCGCCAAGACGTTGCCGATATTGCGGCGATTTTAAACTACGGATCAGCATAAATAATAAAATAATTGGCTGAATCCCATACATAAATAAGGTATATAAAAAACGTAACATAGTTTTTTTATTGGTTAAATTTGCTCTCACGAAAATAGTCTCAGAGAGATTTTGTGTGTTAAAATTTCGCAATAGTATAATCGTTCAGGCAATAGACTTAAAGGATAAATTATGGCTGAAACCTTGCCCATTAGCGTCACTATTCTCACTAAAAACTCGCAAAGCTATCTGGCTCAGTGTTTAAATGCGTTAAAAGATTTTGATGAAATTATTGTGTTAGATAATGGCTCAACCGATGACACCTTAGCCATTGCTCAACAATATCATAATGTTGTGATTCATTATCATGATTTTGTCGGGTTTGGGGAAATGAAAAATTTAGCGGCGTCTTTGGCTAAAAATGATTGGATTATTAATATTGATAGCGATGAAATTTTTACGCCTGAGCTTATTCAAGAAATTCGCCAGCTTGATCTGAGTAATCCTCATCGTGTTTATGCGATTCCTCGTATTAATCATTATCGTGGTAAACCCATAAAAACCTGCGGTTGGTATCCTGATTATGTAAAACGTTTATATCATAAAAGTGCGGTGCAATTTAACCATAAAAAAGTGCATGAATCGCTACAATTAACACAAGAACATCAAATTATTAATCTTACTCAACCCTTTTTACATTATTCTTTTGCCAATGCTGAAGGCTTAATTAGCAAAATGCAACAATACACGAGCTTGTTTGCCGAACAACAAAAATTCCGAAAACGAGCCTCATTATTGACCGCTATAGGGCATGGCATTTCAGCCTTTGTGAAAAATTATATTGTTAAGAAAGGCGTTTTATCGGGTGCTGATGGTTTTGTGATTTCCTTTGCCAATGCCAGCGGTTCTTATTATAAATATGTAAAATTAGCAGAAGCTAATCAAACCTTGACCGCTGCACTCATCATTACGACTTACAACCGCCCTGATGCCTTAGAAGCTGTACTCTATTCAGTGTTAGCACAAAAAGTGTTACCACAAGAAGTGATTATTGCTGATGATGGCTCAAGCGAACAAACGCAACAAGTTATCAAAGATTTTCAAGCGCAACCTTTACCCTTTAAACTCAAACATGCTTGGCAACCCGATGATGGATTTCGTTTAGCACAATCTCGCAATCGGGCTTTAGCTATGGTAGAAAGTGATTATGTTATTGTTATCGATGGCGATATGCTTCTTCACCCCGATTTTATCGCTGATCATAAAAACGTGGCTCGCAAAGGGCTTTTTGTTCAAGGTGGACGCGTCATCTTAACCGAACAAAAAACGAAACAATTATTGGCAAATCCTCGCCAATATAGACCATTAAAATTCTATGAAAAAGATTTAGAAAAACGTTTAGAAAAACGGCTTTCTGCCTTACATTTACCTTGGTTAAGTGCGGTCATTTTAGCCAAAGAATTGCGTAATGAATACCAAGGCATACGCGGTTGTAATATGGCTTTCTTTAAACAAGATGCCGTTGCAATTAATGGTTTTAATAATGACTTTATTGGTTGGGGGCGTGAGGATAGTGAGTTTGTAGCACGTTTTTACAATAACGGCGGTAAACGGGCTAACCTTAAATTTGCGGGCATCGCTTATCATCTTTGGCATCACGAAGCCGAACGGGATAGCCTACCTGAAAATGATAAATTATTGAATATGGCGATGAATCAAAAACTGGTTCGTTGTGCGAATGGGCTTGAACAATTACAACCTATAAATGAAAACAAGGACATAAAGAAAAATGATAAATAACAGAGAATCCTCAAAGGTTACCCTTGTGATCACCAGCGCAGGGCGTTTTGATTTATTAGCAAAGACCTTACAAAGTTTTTTTCATTATAATCATTATCCCCTCGCTAAAATTATCATTATTGAAGATAGTGGTGGCGGCGAAAAAGCATTACGCCAATTAATTAGCCAATATGATCAATATCCTATTCAGCTTATTATTAATCCACAACGTTTAGGACAAATGCGCTCCATTGATCGTGCTTATGCGGAAGTAACTACTCCCTATATTTTTCATTGCGAAGATGATTGGTTATTTTCACAATCAGGCTTTATTGAGCGTTCTCTAGCATTGTTAGAGCAAGATCCAAAGGTTTTATTGGTAGGAATGCGAGATAAACAAGATTATCCACAAGATTTTTTCCTTGAGGAAGATTATATTTCGCCACAGGGCGAACATTTTTACCAAGTGCGTAAAGAGGTTTTTACTTTTAATCCTGGATTACGTCGTAAAGCAGATATGGATTTGTTCGGCGATTACGCCAAGCTCATTGGACAACCTTTAGAAGATGTGCTTTCGGATTTTTATTATCAACGTAATTTCATTAGTGTTTTTTTCAAACAGCCAATGGTTGCCCACCTTGGCGATAAACGGCGAGTACATTTTAGCCAACATAAAATGAATAGCCGTTTGAATTTGATTTTAGATCAAGGAATTAAGAAGGTAAAAATAAAGCTAAAAAAATGGCTAGGAAAAAATAGATAAAAACTGACCGCACTTTGTATTGCCTTCAGTTTACAGGCTTGTCTTATTTTAAATTGAAACGGCTATAAAAGTGGGATGGTATTTATTTCATACTTGCATTTTTTATCAAAAAAGGTAAAATCGGCAGGCTTTTTGTCTATATATACAGAGAAAAAAGTAAGCATTATCCTCATTTATGAGGATTTTTCTTTTTACTATTGAATTAGAGGAAGGTTATGGTAACCATTCGTTTATCTCGTGGCGGAGCAAAAAAACGCCCATTTTATCAAATTGTTGTTGCAGATAGCCGTTCACCGCGTGACGGTCGTTTTATTGAGCGTGTAGGCTTTTTTAACCCTTTAGCTTCTGGTCAAGCTGAGCCTTTACGTATTAATTTAGAGCGTGTTGATTACTGGTTAGGTCAAGGTGCTACTTTATCTGATCGTGTAAACAGCTTAGTAAAACAAGCTCGTAAAGAAGCATAAACAATATTCTTTATTTTAGTTAGGTGAGTAAGATGAGTGAACAACGTATTGCAGTGGTTGGGAAATTAGGTTCCACTTATGGCATTCGTGGTTGGTTGCGTATCTATTCATCAACAGAACAAAGTGAAAGTATCTTTGCTTATCAGCCTTGGTATTTAAAAATTAAAGGCAAGTGGCAACAAACAGAATTAGAAACTTGGCGTTATCACAATAATGATTTGATTGTTAAATTGAAACATATTGATGATCGAGAAAGCGCTCAAACTCTCGCTAATATTGAAATTGGCGTGGATCTTGCGGTCTTTCCTCAGCTTGAAGAGGGGGATTATTATTGGCACGATTTGATTGGCTGTCAGGTCGTTAATTTGCAAGGCTATAATATGGGCGTGGTTTCTGAAATGATGGAAACGGGATCTAATGATGTGTTGGTCGTAAGAGCAATGAATAAAGATGCTTTCGCTAAGCAAGAACGGTTAATTCCTTTTTTGCTTGAACAAGTAGTTAAAAGAGTCGATCTCACCACAAAAACAATAGAAGTGGATTGGGACGCTGGTTTCTAACCTCAGGTAATCCTGTAGCTTTATATGCAGATTGGTATTATTAGCCTTTTTCCCGAGATGTTTAAAGCGATTACGGAATTTGGGGTAACAGGACGAGCAGTTAAACAAAATCTGTTAAGCATACAATGTTGGAATCCTCGAGATTTTACAACGGATAAACATAAAACTGTTGATGATCGCCCTTATGGCGGTGGTCCGGGTATGTTGATGATGGTGCAACCTTTGCGTGATGCCATTCGTTGTGCTAAACAGAATATTGGCGAGCAGACAAAAGTGATTTACCTTTCGCCACAAGGACGTAAACTCGATCAAGCAGGCGTAAAATATTTGTCTACATATCAAAACTTGGTTTTAGTTTGTGGGCGTTACGAGGGCATTGATGAACGATTGATTGAAACGGATATTGATGAAGAATGGTCAATCGGTGATTACGTTTTAACAGGGGGGGAGTTGCCCGCAATGACGTTAATCGATGCAGTGGCAAGATTTATCCCGGGTGTATTGGGTAAAGCGGTTTCTGCACAAGAAGATTCCTTTGCAGAAGGTTTGTTAGATTGTCCTCATTATACACGCCCTGAATGTTTAGACGGCTTGACTGTTCCTAAGGTGTTAATGTCTGGTAACCATGAAGAAATCCGCCAATGGCGATTAAAGCAATCTTTATTGCGGACTTGGTTAAGACGACCTGAGCTATTAGAAAGCCTAGCTCTGACTGACGAACAACGTAAGCTATTGGCTCAAGCACAACTTGAGTATCAAGCGATTATCAGTTAAACCTAGGATTTATCCTTATAAGGAAAGATTATGAGTAACATCATTAAACAACTTGAACAAGAACAACTTAAACAAAACGTACCTAGCTTCCGCCCAGGTGATACTTTAGAAGTGAAAGTATGGGTAAAAGAAGGTAATAAAAAACGTTTACAAGCCTTTGAAGGCGTTGTTATCGCGATTCGCAATCGTGGTTTACATTCTGCTTTTACTTTACGTAAAATTTCTAATGGCGTTGGGGTTGAGCGTGTATTCCAAACTCATTCACCAATCATTGATAGCATTAGTGTGAAACGTAAAGGTGCGGTACGTAAAGCGAAACTTTACTACTTACGTGAGCGTTCAGGTAAATCTGCACGTATTAAAGAGCGTTTAGGCGACTAATTAAGTCGTTAAGATAGTCTTTTAAAGGGATTATCTTTCATATTGTTGCGAGTGCATTTTTATTATAAAATGCACCGCACTTTTCCTGTTGCATTTATGCAATGAATATTAACCAACTAACCTGAAATAGGTTAAGATTACATACGGTATTGGCTGAAAAACGCCAATGGCGGTATGGCTTCAGATTGAGGTTTTCTATGAGACAAGGTATTCACCCAGAATATAAAGAAATTACGGCAACTTGTTCTTGCGGTAATGTGATTAAAACTCGCTCTACAGTGGGTAAAGACATTAACTTAGATGTGTGTGGTGTTTGTCACCCATTCTATACAGGTAAACAACGTGTTGTTGATACAGGCGGTCGTGTAGAACGCTTTAACAAACGTTTCAGTATTCCAAGTACAAAATAATCTTGGTTTAACGATGATATTAACCCTGCATAATGCAGGGTTTTTTATGCCAAGAAAGGGTTTTATAGTTGTTTCAGTTTAAAGTGTCGCGATTATAGTCGTTTCCAATTTAAAATGAGACAAGGCGGTACGCCGAAGACAGTACAAGTCGTACGGCGAGGCGTACCAACGCTGTATCATTTTTAAAGTGGGACGACTATATATTTGGGTTCCCTCACCCCAATCACTTAATAAAAAGGATCATTATGTTAAAACAATCGTTAGTATTTACACGTCAACAAAAAATTTATTCTCTTTTTTTACTCAGTTTTTTTCATATTTTTATCATTACCGCCAGTAATTATTTGGTACAAATTCCCTTTGAAATTCGTCTTCCTTTGGGGATTTTTCATCTACAAGATTTTCGTTTTCATAGCACTTGGGGCACACTCACTTTTCCTTTTATTTTCCTTGCCACAGATTTAACGGTACGCATTTTTGGCGCAAAGGCTGCACGTATTATTATTTTTATTGTGATGTTGCCCGCATTAGTTATTAGCTATATTGTTTCTGTTTTGTTTTCAGAGGGCGTTTATCAAGGGCTAAGTGCGGTCAGTATTTTTAATTTTTTTGTTTTTCGTATTGCCATTGCCAGCTTTTTGGCTTACGTCTTTGGGCAATTATTAGATGTGTTTGTGTTTAACCGATTACGTCGCTTACCACAATGGTGGATAGCCCCTAGTTGTTCAATGATTTTCGGTTCTGCGATGGATACCTTTTTATTTTTTGCGGTGGCTTTTTATCAAAGTAGCGATCCTTTTATGGCAACTCACTGGGTAAGTCTAGGGTTTGTGGATTATTTATTTAAACTCTTTATTGGGATTTTATTATTTGTTCCTGCCTATGGTGTGGTGCTAGATGTTATTTTGCGAAAGATTAATCGTTTAACGCAGTAAGTTTTATCATAATAGTGGAGAAGTGGTCTATGACATTAACAGAAAAAATCGCGCAAAGTCCAATGAGTTTATACCAATGGCTCATTGTTATTATGGCGGCGGTAATGAATTTATTAGATGGGTTTGATGTATTGGCTCTCGCCTTTACGGCAACGGCAATTCGTACTGAATTTGGGCTAACAGGCGTTGAGCTGGGCTATTTATTTAGTGCAGGTTTATTGGGTATGACCGCTGGCTCCTTATTTCTTGCCCCTTTAGCGGATAAATTTGGTCGCCGTCCCTTATTGCTGATTTCGGTAGCCCTATCGGCATTAGGTATGTTAGGCTCTGCCTTTGTAAGTAGTTACCAAGTCCTCGGTTTTTGGCGAGTTATCACAGGATTAGGCGTGGGTGGGATTTTAGTCGGCACCAATGTTTTAACCAGTGAATATTCTTCTAAAAAATGGCGTAGTTTAGCCATTAGCATTTATGCCTCTGGCTTTGGTATTGGTGCTATGTTGGGGGGCTTTTTTGCGGTTGTTTTACAAGCAGAATATGGTTGGCGTTCGGTGTATTTGGTCGGCGCGATATTAACTGCTTTATGTTTGTTGGTGTTATTATTTTGGTTACCTGAATCCATTGATTTCCTTAGCACGAAACAACCTAAAAATGCCCAACAGCGTTTAAATCACATAGCCCGCAAAATTCATTTAGCGGGCGACTGGGCATTACCCCCTAAAGGGAACACAAATGCGGTAAAACTGCCTATTTCTAAATTATTTAGCCCACAATATTTGCGTTCAACATTGTTAATCTGGCTTGCTTTTATTGCCATTATGTTTAGCTATTATTTTGTTAGCTCTTGGACGCCTGCTTTGTTAAAAGAAATGGGAATGAGTACGGAACAAAGTGTTACTGTGGGAATAATGATCTCCTTAGGGGGAACTTGTGGGGCATTGCTTTATGGTATTTTAGCCAGCCGATGGACAGCACGCAACGTCTTGATTTTATTTACCTTGGGAGCGGCGTTAATGTCGGTAATTTTTATTTTATCCGCCAGTATGTTATCCCTCGCCATTGTTTTTGGGATTGCCATTGGTGCGTTAATGAACGGTTGTATTAGTGGGCTTTATACCCTCAACCCAAGTATTTATGCCGCAGATATTCGTGGTACAGGAGTAGGCTGGTCAATAGGCGTGGGGCGTGTAGGCGCGATTTTAGCTCCCACCGTAGCAGGCTTTTTATTGGATCAAGGTTGGCAGAAACAGGATTTATATATTGGCATTGCATTGATTATGCTTGTTTCTACCTTAGCCTTAGCTTTCTTACGTATTAAAGCAGAATTAAACGCAGTAAAATGAATCTTGTAAGTCAAATTAATTTAAATCCTATGCGGCCTTATCAGTGGTTTGTCATTTTGATGACCGCCATAATGAATATGCTTGATGGTTTTGATGTATTGGCACTTGCCTTTACCGCGTCCGCCATTCGAGAAGAATTTTCTCTCACAAGCACCGCACTTGGTTATTTACTCAGTGCTGGGCTTATTGGTATGGCACTAGGCTCTTTGTTTCTTGCCCCTCTTGCGGATCGTATTGGGCGGCGACCATTATTATTAATTGCGGTGGCAATTTCTGCTTTAGGTATGTTCGCTTCCGCTTTTGTTCATAACCCAACTAGCCTTGCCATTTACCGCATTATTACGGGCATTGGCGTAGGAGGCATTTTGGTTGGAGGAAATATTTTAGCCAGTGAGTATGCATCACAAAAATGGCGAGGCGTTGCCATTAGTATTTTTATTGCGGGTTACAGTTTAGGGGCGGTATTAGGCGGAATTTTTGCTGTGTTTTTACAGCAATATTATGGTTGGCGCTCGGTATTTTTAGCAGGGGCAATCTTAACCGGCCTTTGTTTTGTGATGTTATGGCTATTTTTACCTGAATCCATTGATTATTTAGTCAATAAGCAACCAAAAGCCTTTCGCCAACGCCTTGATCATATCAGCCAACGATTAGGCATAACTCAATACCAATTACCGCCTTTATCTCCTCAAGAGATAAAATCTCATTCGCCACGTCAACTTTTCTCGCCCCCCTTAATCAAAGCCACTTTATTACTTTGGTTTGTGTTTTTTACCATTATGTTTGCCTTTTATTTTATTAATTTTTGGACACCTACATTACTCAAAGAAGCAGGTATGACCGCTCAACAAAGTATTACCGTAGGTATTATGATTTCGGCAGGAACCGTATGTGGGGCAACGTCCTACGGCTTTTTTGCTATTCGCTGGCGAGCAAGCCAAGTTTTAATGCTGTTTACCTTGATGGCTGCCATCACCATGATTGGATTTATTTTATTGTCTGAACAGCTGATTTTTGCCATTGTTATTGGCGTGGTATTAGGTTTTCTTATTAATGGCTGTATTAGTGGTATTTATATGCTTAACACGTTAATTTACCCAACTAAAATCCGAGCCACAGGCGTGGGTTGGGCGGTAGGTATTGGCAGAATGGGCGCGATTATCGCCCCAATCCTTGCAGGGGCATTATTAGATCTAGGTTGGCAAAAACAATCGCTTTATATTGGGGTGGCAATGATGTTGGTTATCACCAGCTTAGTTATTCTTACTATGCCAAAAAGCCATAATTGAAACAACGATAGTCGTCCCACTTTAGACTGATAGCCTGTTGGTACGCCTTGCCGTACGCTTTGTACTACCTTCGGCGTACCTCTTTCAATGCTATAACACCATTTTGATTAAGGCATCGGCTTTAATTCTGGCAAATTTTTTCAGTAATTTTTGCACAGGAAAAGGATAATCCGTTAAATCTTGTAATTGAGTATAGTGGGTAATTTGTTGGGTATGTTGACGAATCGCTTGTAACTCTTGCGCTACTTGAGTTTTTAATTGTTGCTGAGGATCTTGGATTAACAAACCATTTTCCGCATCTAAACGCCAAGCACGAGGATTAAGATTATTCCCCGTCAATAAAATATAATAATCATCAACCCACACCCCTTTAAGATGATAGCTATTTTCACCATTTTTCCAGATTCTAATGGTTAAATTGCCTTGAGTAATATCATCCGCAAATTTTTTGCTAAATGCGCGTAGATTTTTTTCATAGAGATAAGGCAATGCTCCAATCAGTTTAAAAGGTTTTTCAGGGGGAATATAAAAATCATTCGCGGTTTTATCACCTACAATAATTTCTACTTGTTTGCCTAATTGCAAAAGCAGACGAATTTTTTGTTGTAAACTGCGTGGTAAATTAAAATATGGTGTACAAATAATTAATTTTTGTTCTACCACTAACAATAAATCCTCAATGGTGCGATTTAATACATTATGTTGAGCACCTAAACCAAATAATGGACTAATACGAAGTTGTTGCTCATTGGCATTATTCTCAAATTGATATTTTCCCTGTTGTGCCAAGTGTTTACGGTAAGCACGAATAGCGTGGCGAAGGGTCTTCGTGGTAGGGCGAGGTAACTGATCCAAGGAAAAAACAGCACGCTGATCCCATAAATATTGGTTAATAAAATTGACCATACAATCCGCTAAAGCAGAATTGGTAATTTGATGATAACGATCATAACGGTACTTTTGCTGTTGGCATAAATAAACATTATTAATGCTCGCCCCACTATATAACAAGGTATCATCAAAAATAAATCCTTTAATATGCAAAACACCAAAAATTTCTCGGGTATTAATCGGCACTCCCCAGAATAATGGGGTGTCTTGATGGGCTTGGCGTTGTTGAACATACCAATCGGCATTGGTTTCGCACTTTTTTGCCCCCAATAAATTACGTTGGGCGCGATGCCAATCCACGAGGATTTTAATATCGAGTTGAGGATTATCTTGTTTCGCTTGGTAAATTTCAGCTAAGATTTGTTGACCCGCCTCATCATTTTGCCAATAAAGTGCGGTCAAATAAATGCGCGTTTTTGCTTGACGAATAAGCTGAATAATTTGTTGTTTAAAGTCTTCTGCACGATAAATAAAGGTAATATCTTCTGGTTGTTGTGCTAAACAAGGCAAATTTTCAAGATTTCTTTTGGCTCGCTTACTTTTGTCTATTAGCATAATTATTCAATGTTATTCCGAATATTAAGTGATTAGTTTACAATTAACCAAGCCATTTTAACAGTAATTTCCGCCTTTTTCTGTTAAAAAATAGCGATTTCTCTTGCTTTTCTCGCTATAATGATCGGCATTAAATATATTATTTTTGAGTAATTTATGCAGCATAAAAAACCCACTTTTCAGCAAAATAAACGCCAGTTTAAAGAACCTACTTCTCCTCATTTTTCCACTCAACGCCGTACGTCAAAGCCTACGCAGGATAAAACGGGGCAACCATCAGCGACCTCAGCAAAAAAACATTATTCCCTTAATACTGAGTTACAACGTGCGGATAAACAAGGCACAGTGCCGGTTTTCATTAAACATCGTGGCACTACAACACAAACGAAAAAGACAGGGCCTCTTTCGCCGCGTGCACCAGAGAAAATTCGTAAAAATCGTGCAGAAGAAATGAAAGTTTATGGCGAGAATGCGTGTTTAACCTTGTTTGATGTACGCCCTGAAGCCATTGTACGAGTATGGGCAACGGTGCAAATGTCCCATAAAATTGGGCATATTTTAAGCTATTTGGCGAACCATAAAAAAGCCTATCATATTGTCGATCAACAAGAATTACAATTAGTGAGCGGATCAGAACACCATGGCGGTATTTGTATGTTGGTGAAGAAAAACACGCCTTTTAGCCTTGCAGGCTATTTGCAACTTGAACGTTCACAAGATTGTTTAGTCTTACTTAACCAAATGGGGAATGCTTATAACATTGGTGGCTTAATGCGGACTTGTGCGTATTTTGGCGTGAGAGGGCTTGTGGTGGATAATATTGATGCTTTACATTCTTCTATGGCATTACGCATTGCCGAAGGGGGAGCGGAACATCTTTTATCTTTAGAAACCCCCTACCTTCACGAAGGTTTACAGCAATTACGTCAGGCAGGCTATCAAATTATTCATCTTAGCCAAAATAAGCAAGCGGCGCTTATCACGCAAACCAAATTTGCCGATAAAGTGGTGTTTGTGTTAAGCGAAACAGATGATGATAGCTTGGTTATGACTGGCGATAAACACATAAAAATCCCCCATAGCTATCAACTGAAACAAGGCTTAAATGTGGTAGTGAATGCAGGGATATTATTGTCCGCTTGGTATAATGCTTAATGATGAATAAGGACGTAAAATGATTAATAAAGATACACAACTTTGTATGTCATTAGCTGGGCGACCCGGCAATTTTGGCACCAGATTTCATAATTATTTATATGAAAAGTTGGGCTTAAATTTTATTTATAAAGCCTTTACCACCGAAAATATTGAAGATGCCATAAAAGGTATTCGTGCATTAGGCATACGAGGTTGTGCCATTTCAATGCCCTTTAAAGAAAGCTGTATTCCGTTTCTTGATGAATTATCACCCTCAGTTCAAGCCATTCAATCGGTAAATACCATTGTTAATGATAAAGGTTACTTGACCGCTTACAATACCGATTATATCGCCATTAGTAAGCTCATTGCCCAATATCAATTATCCCCCGAGCAAGCTGTGGTAGTGCAAGGGAGTGGCGGTATGGCAAAAGCAGTGGTGGCGGCTTTTAAACAAGCAGGATTTACTCAATTAACTGTATTGGCACGCAATCAGCAAACAGGGCAACCTTTAGCAGAATTATACGGCTATCAATATTGCAATACCTTGACCCAAGGGGCAGATATTTTAGTCAATGTTACCCCAATAGGAATGTATGGTGGTGCTGAGGCGGAACAATTAGCCTTTGCTGAACCTTTGATTCAACAAGCACAAGTGATTTTTGATGTGGTCGCATTACCAGCACAAACCCCATTGATAACTTATGCCCAGCAACAAGGTAAAACCACCATTTCTGGGGCAGAAGTTATTGTTTTACAAGCGCTGGAACAATTTGTGCTGTATACCCAACAACGCCCAGATGAACAACTTATTGCCCAAGCTGCTGCTTTTGCTCGAGAAGCCACAGCTTAAAGGTTAGAGTTTATCGGCGTGATGAATTAACACAAATTTTTCCCACAGTTCATCGTGGCTTTCAACATGGGCAGGATCAGAAATAATACAATGATTAATAGGGCAAACTTTCTGGCAAGTGGGTTTATCATAATGTCCCACGCATTCAGTACAAAGTACAGGATCAATTACATAGATCTCATCGCCCACCGAAATAGCCTCATTGGGACATTCGGGTAAACACATATCACAATTTGTACATTTTGCGGTAATTAATAATGCCATAAACCTATTGTTACAAAGGATAAAAAATCATTGAGTGGCACATTATAAAGAAAGTTGGCTAAAAAGCCACTGTTTCACAAGTCTTAGATAAGGAATAACAATGAATCAACGTAATACATTATTACTTTCATTATTTGTGGTTTGCTTTTTTATGTTTTTATTAGCAGGCTGGTATTATTTTGCACAGCAAAAACACGCCGTAGAAGTGGTGTTAGATACGGATTATGATGTTTCAATGAAACATGATCCCATAGGGCAAAATAAACGTGCAAGCACTGATTATTACACCCTCGTTTTATCTTGGTCGCCAGCTTTTTGTGCGCAACAACAAAAACGTTATCAAGATAATTTACCTAATTCTGTGCAGTATCAATGTGGCGACACTCAACAGTTTGGTTGGATCATTCATGGTTTATGGCCACAACATGCCAAAGCTCGCCGAGTTTCCGAACACCCTCGTTTTTGCCAAGGGGATTTAAAGCCCTTGCCACGAGATCTTATTGAAGAATTTATGCCAGAGTCCCCTGATGCAAGATTATTACAGGGCGAATGGGAAAAACATGGTGCTTGTGCGTTTAAAGATGCACGTAGTTATTTTGAGAAACAACGAGAATTATATCAAGCACTGACTTTACCCCATTATGAGCTATCACGCACAGAACTCTTTCGTTGGTTAAAGAAAAACAACCCAGCTTTACAAAATAAAAGTTTAAATGCCAGACGTAACGAACTCTTTATTTGTTATGACTTACAATGGCAAGTGATTGATTGCCCAAAAGTGCGTTAGGAGATAAAAAATTTGCTAAAAATGACCGCACTTTTTATTTGGATTGATAGAGTTTTTCAATTTAAAGCGGGGCAATTATAAATGATTGTGTCTATCTCTTGGGAGGCTATCATCGCCCATCTTTAAAGTAATACGTGTTGGTAGCCATTGTCTTATTGTAAAGTGAAAAGACAATATCATTAGGCTTGATTTATTTAAATAAATAAAATAAATCGAAAATTCTTTGATCTAACACTATTAATCACAAGGGATAACTGGTTATAATGGACGGAGTTTTTATTTTATCTTAACTTAATAGAGGATCAATTATGTCAGTAATTAAAATGACCGATTTGGACTTAGAAGGTAAACGCGTATTTATTCGTGCAGATTTAAATGTGCCTGTAAAAGATGGCGTGGTAACTTCTGACGCGCGTATTCGTGCGACGATTCCGACCTTAAAATTGGCGTTAGAAAAAGGCGCGAAAGTGATGGTAACCTCTCACTTAGGTCGTCCAACAGAAGGTGAATTTACTGAAGCAGATTCATTACAACCTGTTGTTGATTACCTAAATAAAGCCCTAGATGTACCTGTACGCTTAGTGCGTGATTATCTTGATGGCGTTGAGGTTAATCAAGGTGAAGTTGTGGTGCTTGAAAACGTACGTATCAATAAAGGTGAAAAGAAAAATGATCCTGAACTTGGCAAAAAATATGCTGCACTTTGCGATGTGTTTGTGATGGATGCCTTTGGTACAGCGCACCGTGCGCAAGCCTCAACTTATGGTGTGGCTGAATATGCACCAGTCGCTTGTGCTGGCCCATTATTAGCCGCCGAATTAGATGCGCTAGGCAAAGCCTTGAAAGAACCACAACGCCCAATGTTAGCTATCGTGGGTGGATCAAAAGTCTCAACAAAATTAACGGTATTAGATTCTTTATCCAAAATTGCCGATCAATTAATCGTTGGTGGCGGTATTGCTAATACCTTTATTGCCGCAGAAGGAAATAATGTGGGTAAATCTCTCTATGAAGCAGATTTAATCCCTGAAGCTCAACGTTTAGCGAAAGCGACCAATATTCCTGTTCCTGTTGATGTGCGTGTTGGTACCGAGTTTTCAGAAACGGCACCAGCCACAGAAAAAGCGGTGAACGAAGTAGCGGATAATGAATCTATTTTTGATATTGGTGACAAAACTGCAGAAGAATTTGCCGCATTAATCAAAAATGCCAAAACCATTTTGTGGAATGGCCCAGTAGGCGTATTTGAGTTCCCGAATTTCCGTAAAGGTACCGAAGTGATTTCTCAAGCGATTGCAGAAAGTGATGCGTTCTCTATTGCAGGGGGTGGAGATACTTTAGCTGCTATCGACTTATTTGGTATTGCCGACAAAATTTCTTATATTTCCACTGGGGGCGGTGCGTTCTTAGAGTTTGTGGAAGGTAAAGTATTACCTGCTGTTGAAATTTTAGAGAAACGTGCAAAAAATTAAGGTTATTAGGGGCGTTGCCCCTTATTGTTTGATAAATTTTATTATTAATAAAGGAAAATAAAATGGCTAAATTATTAGATATCGTAAAACCAGGTGTGGTTACGGGTGATGATGTACAAAAAGTTTTTGCTTATGCAAAAGAGCATAATTTCGCAATTCCAGCAGTAAACTGTGTAGGCTCAGATTCCATTAATGCAGTATTAGAAACTGCCGCTCGTGTCAAAGCCCCAGTGATTGTACAATTCTCAAACGGTGGTTCTTCTTTCTATGCTGGTAAAGGTATTAAACCAACTAGCGGACAACGCCCAGATGTATTAGGTGCGATTGCGGGTGCAAAACACGTTCATGCTCTAGCAGAAGAATATGGTGTTCCTGTTATTTTACATACTGACCATTGTGCGAAAAACTTACTTCCTTGGGTAGATGGCTTACTTGAAGCTGGCGAAAAACACTTTGCTGAAACAGGCAAACCATTATTCTCTTCTCATATGATCGATTTATCAGAAGAACCAATGGAAGAAAATATGGCAATTTGCCGTCAATACCTTGAGCGTATGAGCAAAATTGGTATGACCCTTGAAATTGAAATTGGTATTACAGGTGGCGAAGAAGATGGCGTAGATAATACCGATGTTGATGAAGCACGTCTTTATACTCAACCAGAAGATGTACTTTACGTTTACGATCAGTTAAATCCAGTTAGCCCACGTTTCACCGTTGCCGCGGCATTTGGTAACGTACATGGCGTATATAAACCAGGTAACGTAAAATTAAAACCAAGCATCTTAGGCGCATCGCAAGAGTTTGTATCAAAAGAACGTAACTTACCAGCGAAATCTATTAACTTCGTATTCCATGGTGGTTCAGGTTCAAGTCGTGAAGAAATTCGTGAAGCTATCGGTTATGGTGCAATCAAAATGAATATTGACACCGATACACAATGGGCATCTTGGGAAGGCATTTTAAACTTCTATAAAGCGAATGAAGCCTATTTACAAGGTCAATTAGGTAACCCAGAAGGCCCAGATGCACCAAACAAAAAATACTATGATCCACGCGTTTGGTTACGCAAAATGGAAGAGTCAATGTCTAAACGTTTAGAGCAATCTTTTGAAGATTTAAACTGTATTGATGTGCTTTAATCACTCATTAATAGATGAGATAAAATAAAAAGTGCGGTTGGTTTTACCGCACTTTTTTATTGGTGTGATGGACAAAATAGTGACTAAAAAGAGTTTGAAATCTTATAGTATCGGTATTATGCAACGGTTGCACAAAACCAAAACACTAACTACATTAACTTAAAGATAAAAAATATGTTCTCTCGTTTTTATAGTCCATTAAATAAAAGAAACTGTATTAGATAAAGCTTTTTTAGGGACGTGTTTATTTACTTACTTACTTCCTTTAAATGAGTAAAGAAAGTAGGTCGCCAACGGCGAAAGCCGTTAGTAATAACGGAGAAATAAAAATGAAAAATCATTCTTAAACCCTCTGTTTTATCTGTGGATAACTTATGAATAAATCCTGAATAAGCCTTGTATTACCCAAATATATCCTATTTTTCCCTTAATTCTGCTGAACAAATCAGATAAAAAAACCAACAAATCTTGCCTTAATCCTAATCACTCTTTTTAAATTTCGCTGTACTTGTGAGTTATTCAGATTTTCTGTGGATAAAATTGTGGTTGAAATAAGGTATAATTTAGAATAACTTTTTAGCCCTATAAACCAAGCAACAAGATCTTATATTTTTCCTTTATTTATCATAGTGATAAATATTCAGTATGAATAAATTCACAGGATCAATATTAAGATCCTAATACAGTGATTATTTATTAAGCAATCCACAATGAAAACACAGATACCCACATCAGAACAAGAATTATTACAACGAGCCTATGATATTGCAGGGCTAACCTTTGCAGAACTTGCCAGTGCCTTAAATATTGCTGTTCCGCCTGATCTTAGACGGGATAAGGGTTGGGTTGGCATATTAATTGAAACTGCACTAGGCGCAAAAGCAGGCAGTAAAGCAGAACAAGATTTTGCTCATTTAGGCATTGAATTAAAAACGATCCCGATCAATCAACAAGGTTTTCCCCTAGAAACGACCTTTGTGAGCCTTGCACCTTTAACCCAAAATATTGGTGTGAATTGGCAAAACTCTCATGTACGCCATAAATTATCCAAAGTATTATGGATCCCCATTGAAGGGGATCGCAGTATTCCCCTTGCTGAACGGCGTATAGGCTGCCCAATCCTATGGCAACCAAGCCCTGAACAAGAGCAACAATTACGCCAAGATTGGGAAGAATTAATGGATTATATTGCCTTAGGCAAGGTGCAACAAATTAATGCAAAATTGGGGGAAGTGTTACAATTACGTCCCAAAGGGGCAAATCGTCGCTCCTTAACCAAAGGCATTGATCAAAATGGGCAAATCATCAATACCCTTCCCCTTGGTTTTTATTTACGCAAAGAGTTTACCTCGCAAATATTGCAAGCCTTTTTAACACAAAATGCCCATAAAAATGGGTAAATCAGTTGCTTTATTATCATAACAAGCTATGATCTCCCTTTTACTTTCTCTTTTATATTTTAAGGATATTTTATTATGTTTGAATGGCTAGCAAGCCCCGAGGCTTGGGTCGCTCTTTTTACCCTAACGGCACTAGAAATTGTGTTAGGTATTGATAACATTATTTTTATTAGTATTTTAGTCAGTCGTTTACCTGAACAAAAACGTCAATCTGCACGCTTAATCGGTTTAAGCCTAGCAATGGTGTTACGTATTCTGCTATTGCTTTCCCTAGCTTGGGTAATGAAACTTACTGCCCCCTTATTTAGTATTATGGGCAACGAAATCTCTGGACGTGATCTTATTCTCTTAATTGGGGGGTTATTCTTAGTCGCAAAAAGTACCCACGAAATTCATCACGCATTAATGCCCGTACAAGATGATGAACAACAAGCCCCTAAGCATGCTAATTTTTTTAGCATTTTGGCACAAATTGCGGTATTGGATATTGTGTTCTCATTAGACTCAGTGATTACCGCCGTAGGTATGGCAAAACATATTGAAGTGATGATCTTAGCCATTATTATTGCGGTAGGGGTAATGATGTTGGCGGCAAAATCCATCAGTGATTTTGTGGAATCACACCCAACCCTAAAAATCTTAGCATTATCTTTCCTTATCCTGATTGGCGTTGCACTATTAGGCGAGGGACTAGATTTCCATATTCCAAAAGGCTATATCTACTTCGCAATGGGCTTCTCTGTGGTAGTAGAAATGATTAATATTAAAATGCGTAAGCATATTACTAAGCCTTAAATATTCCTAATAAACCTAAAACTCGGAGCTTATTTTCTAAATAAGCTCCTTTAGAGTCTTAATCATTAAACTCAGCCGTAATTTCTTGCTGTAATTTTGCCCAGATGATGCCACTGTCTTTACCATATTGGCGAATACAAGGGGCGACTTCATCAATGGCTTGTCGTTGGCAAATATCTTTTAATTGTAGATAAAATTGTTTTGCTAACAAACGGGCTTGTGGATTGGCAAAATAAAATAAAGCCACTCGGCTATAAAGGCTTTTTAGGCTATTTAGAATTAAGCCATAGACAGGGTTGTCAGAGGCAAAAGCCAGTTTACGGAATAAGTCGTAGTCAAATTTTGTGTAGTCTTCGGCATTATCTTGTAATGTTTCTAAGGGTTCAAAGATCTGTAGGCTTTCGGCTTGAGAGAGTTTAAAGGCTTTTTTGATGTAGATGGGCGAAATATTAGTCCGAGCTGATAGTACATTAGCAATTAATGAGGGTAATTTGGTGCCGTCAAGGCGAACTAATACATCAATAATATTTAATCCTGAGGTTTCCCAGATATTATTGACTTTGGTCGGTTTTCCATGTTGGATACTTAGCCAACCATCTCGTGCTAAGCGTTGTAAGACTTCTCGTAATGTGGTGCGAGTAACACCAATTTTTTCTGCTAATTCACGCTCAGCAGGTAAATCAGAGCCTGGGGGGAAATGATTATTCCAAATACTTTTTACAATATATTCTTCTGCTAGCCCAGCGGGGCTTTGTGCTTTTAATAGAGTGTGATTTGTCATATTTTGTGATTAACCTTTGTTGAGTATTTTGATCTAGTTAAATAAATATCGTATTTCTTTCTTTATATAACAAGAAACTATTATCGTTCAAAGTTTTTTATATTACAATCAGAAAACTTCTCTTATCGCATTAAGGAATCCTATAATGGAATACGCGCGAGCCTTATTTAAAAACTTTTTAGGGCAAAGTCCCGATTGGTATAAATATACTATTCTTCTTTTTCTGATTATTAACCCTTTACTGTTCTTTTTTATAAGCCCTTTCTGGGCAGGTTGGGTGCTTGTTGCTGAGTTTATTTTTACGTTAGCTATGGCATTAAAATGTTACCCTTTGCAGCCCGGTGGTTTATTAGCCATTGAGGCGGTGATCATAGGTATGACCACAGCTGAGCACGTTAAGGCTGAAATTATGGCAAATTTTGAAGTGATTTTGCTATTAATGTTTATGGTGGCGGGTATTTATTTTATGAAGCAATTATTGTTGTATTTATTTACAAAATTATTGTTAGGTATTCGCTCAAAAATCATTTTGTCTTTGGCTTTTTGTTTAAGTGCGGCGTTTCTTTCAGCATTTTTAGATGCCTTGACGGTGGTAGCGGTTATTATTAGTGTTGGAATGGGATTTTATGGGGTTTATCATAAGGTGGCTTCAGGCTATCATTTTTCTGATCCGACGGATATTACCAATGACGATAAAATTCTTCATCATCAACAAACCTTAGAGCAATTTCGCCGTTTTCTCCGCAGTTTAATGATGCACGCTAGTGTTGGTACCGCTTTAGGTGGGGTAATGACAATGGTTGGTGAGCCACAAAATTTGATTATTGCGGAACAAGCAGGCTGGCATTTCAAGGAATTTTTCTTTCGTGTTTTGCCCGTCAGTTTACCTGTGTTAATTTGTGGGATTTTAACTTGTGTTGTATTAGAAAAAACACAGTGGTTTGATTATGGGGCAAAATTACCGCGTAAAGTTTGGGCGGTATTAGCAAAATTCGATCGTGCACAAGAGCGTAAAATGATAAAACAGGAAAAAATGAAACTGTTTATGCAAGCCGTTATTGGTGCATGGTTAGTGATCGGGCTTGCTTTTCATCTTGCGGCAGTTGGCTTGATTGGTTTAACCATTATCGTATTTTGTACCGCGGTTTGTGGCGTTACCTCAGAACATGAAGTAGGAAAAGCCTTTCAAGAAGCCTTACCTTTTACCGCGTTATTAGTGATCTTTTTCTCAGTGGTTGCAGTGATTATTGATCAACAATTATTTGCCCCCATTATCCAATTCGTACTATCCGCCAGTGAAAGCACACAGTTAGCCTTATTCTATGTGTTTAATGGCTTATTATCCGCCATTTCAGATAATGTTTTTGTCGGTACAGTTTATATTAATGAGGCAAAAGCGGCTTGGACATCAGGAGCAATTTCTCATCAACAATTTGAATTATTAGCGGTTGCCATTAATACAGGTACAAATTTACCTTCAGTTGCAACCCCTAATGGACAAGCAGCTTTCTTATTCCTCTTAACCTCTTCTTTAGCACCATTGATCCGTTTATCTTACGGAAAAATGGTATTGATGGCATTACCTTATACGATTGTGTTATCCTTAGTGGGTTTATTGTCAGTGGAATTTATTTTACCAAGCCTAACCGCTTTATTTGAAAATATAGGTTTACTGACCTCAATGTAACCTAACAAGACAAAAGGAAAAGTTATGCTGAATACATTAAAAAGTTTATCAACACAACGTTTAGGTTGGTTCTTATTGTTACTCTCCGCATTAGCTTTAGAATTGACCGCACTTTATTTCCAACATGGAATGGCATTACAGCCCTGTGTGTTGTGTATTTATGAACGAGTGGCTTTATTCGGTGTACTGATTGCTGGTATCGTTGGTTTACTTGCCCCACAACGCTTAGTAATACGTTTAATGGCGATTGGTATAGGGTTAGCCAGTGCAATCAAAGGGTTATTCATCGCATTAAAACATGTGGACTATCAAATGAACCCAGCACCTTGGAAACAATGTTCTGTATTTGCTGATTTTCCAGAAACCTTGCCCCTTGATCAATGGTTGCCTTTTATGTTTAAACCTACAGGTTCTTGTAATGAAATCACTTGGACATTTTTAGGGGTAAGTATGGCACAATGGATTGTCGTGATTTTTGCCTTTTACATTGCTCTTTTGGTTCTTGTATTAATCAGTCAATTAAAACGGACACATAAACAACGCCGTTTATTTCATTAATCCTTTTCACCATCCTCTCTTGATAAAACTCAGAGGGGATTTTTATTTTTAGATAATTTATTATGCAAAATGTAAAGCAATTTACCCAACGCTATATTAACTGGGTTATAAAACTTGGGCGATTAAAGTTCTCTTTATTAGGTTTCGTTATCCTAGCAATATTAGCATTAGTGATACAAGGATTAACAAGCTTAATCATTGTCGGGCAGATTTATTGGCAAGATGTTATCCGCTCCATTATTTTTGGTTTATTATCCGCCCCCTTTGTGATCTATTTTTTCACCTTATTAGTGGAAAAATTAGAACATTCTCGTTTGAAATTGGCACAAAGTAACGCCCAATTAAATGAAAACATTCTCGCCTTAAATCAAGCACAACAAGAACTTGAACAAAAAGCCGAATTTTTACGCTCTTTTATTGATGCCTCGCCTGATTTAGTTTTTTACCGTTCCGCACAAGGGCAATTTCTCGGTTGCAACCGTGCAATGGAAACCTTAACAGGAAAAACTGAAGCTGAATTAATCCAAGTCACACCACAACAGATTTTTAATCAAGATGTGGCTCAACGTATTGAACAAATTGATCAAGATATTTTAAACAGCAATCAAGGTGTTACCTATGAACAATGGTTAGAAGATCCTAAAGGCAATCAAACTTGTTTTGAAATTCGTAAAGTGCCTTATTTTGATGCCATGACCAATAGCCATTATATTATGGGATTTGGACGAGATATTACCGAAAGAAAACGTTATTTAGAGGTGATTGAAAAAAATAGTCGTGATAAAACCAACCTAATGGCAACCATTAGCCACGAATTACGCACACCTTTAAATGGTATTGTCGGATTAAGCCAAATTCTACTGGATAGCCAACTTACAGAACAACAACGTAATTATCTCCAAACCATTCATGTAAGTGCGGTCTCTTTAGGCTATATTTTTAGTGACATTATTGATCTTGAAAAATTAGACAGTAGAAGAATTGAAATTTATCACAAAGAAACAGATTTCAACCACTTCTTAAAGGATATTCAAAACATCGCCACCTTTATGGCAGAAAGGAAAAACCTCAAATTTGAGCTACAATGTGATGAACCTTTACCAAGTTGGTTAATGCTTGATGCCACCAGATTAAGCCAAATTTTATGGAATTTAATCAGCAATGCGGTAAAGTTTACCTCACAAGGCAAAATTTGCCTCAAGGTAACATCCTTAGCACAAGAAAAATTACAATTTAGCCTAACCGATACTGGTATTGGTATCGCCCCGCAAGAACTGGATAAAATCTTTATGATGTATTATCAAGTTGAAGATGAACAACATCGCCAAAAAGCCTTAGGCAGTGGCATTGGTTTATCGATTTCTAAACATCTGGCTAAATTAATGGGTGGCGATCTTTGTGTACAAAGTGAAGTAGGCAAAGGCTCAACCTTTACCTTAATAATAAAAGCACAACAAGTTCGCCAACCTTCTTCTCAGGCACAAACACAAATACATTTCCCCTTAAATATCTTGTTAGTGGAAGATATTGAGGTCAATATTATCGTAGCAAAAGCGATGCTAGAAAAATTGGGTTGCCACATTGATGTCGCCATGACAGGACAACAGGCTATTGAAAAATTTACCCAAAATGCTTACGACTTATTACTCCTAGATATTCAATTACCCGATATGACAGGCTTTGATGTAGCCCAACATTTGCGTGAAAAATATCAAGCCGATGAATATGAATATTTACCGCCTTTAATTGCCCTGACAGCTAATGTAATTAACAATAAACAAACCTACCTTGATAAAGGCATGGACGATGTACTTTGTAAACCTTTATCCATAGAAGCATTAACTCATTGTCTATCTGATTATTTTGCGATAGATGAGCAACCTCAAGCAAATCAATCTCAAATGCAAACAGATGATGTTGCCATTCTTGATAAAGAAATGCTAACAGATCTATTTGCTATGCTTGGTAAGGATTTTATCCAACAAAATATCCAATTATTTGAACAAACAATGTCTGACTATCTCAAAGAATTAACGGATTGCTATCAACACTATCGACAAGATCCCCAATACCAAAAGCCGCTCACAGAAATTGCCCACAAAATAAAAGGTGCTTGTGCCGCTATCGGATTAAAACGCCTCCAACAATTAGCCCAACAAGCACAATCAGATGACAATTCTCAATGGACACAATCTATTGGCAACTGGGTTAACCAATTAAACGAATATTGGCAACAAGATGTGAATACACTTAAGCGGTATTTGGGGAGTAGGGATATTTTTAACTAACCAAATAAAATAAGCCCCCAAACCAACAAACAAATAAGCATACAAATAAATACTGAAGCAGAGCCGAGATCTTTGGCTCGTCCTGCTAAGGGGTGATAATTTGGGCTAACTAAATCTACTACGCTTTCAATGGCACTGTTTAATAATTCAGCGACCAGAATAAGTAGTAACGAGCCTATCATGAGAGCCATTTCAATAGGGGTATCAGCTAGCCAGCAGGCGAGAGGAATGCCAATGAGGCAAAGTAATAATTCGTGGCGGAAGGCGGTTTCTTTTAATGCCCATTTTAGCCCTTGTAGTGAATAGCCTGTGGCTTTAATAATATGGGTTAATCCTCGATGTTTTTGCATGAATAATCCTTAGCTGGCTAAGCGTTTTGCTTCAATAACGTCATCTAATTTTGCTAATCTCGCAAGAATTTTACTTAGCATTTGGACGTTATTTAGGCTAATTTCCATATCAATGGTAGCCAGTTGACGCTTTTGATCCGTTCGGCTTGAAATGCCTGCGACACTGACTTTTTCATTGGCTAATACTGTTGTAATATCTCGCAATAAGCCATGGCGATCACTCGCCACAATGCGAATAGTGAGATGGAAAAACTCACTTTTAGAGTTTTCGCCCCAGCAAGATTCCACAATGCGTTCTGGATTTTCTCGTTGTAAATCCGCCAGACGTTCACAATCACTGCGATGAATGGAAATGCCTCGCCCTCGGGTGATATAGCCCACAATGGCATCGCCAGGGATTGGCTGACAGCAGCGGGCGATATGGTGCATAAGATTGCCTACGCCGTCCACGACGACATAGCCTTGTTTCTCCGTTTTTTGTTGGGCATTATTAGCACTTTTGTGGCTAACATGGCGTAAAATTTCTTCGTCCGTTTCTTGGGCAGTAGGTTTAATCAATTTGCTTTGCAGGAAGTGGATTAAATGATTAAGGCGAATATCGCCACTGCCAATGCCCGAAAATAAATCATCCGTTTGTTTGAGGTTATAACGTGGCAGGGCATAGGGTTCAATCTGTTTTAAGGTTAGCCCAATTCTTGCCAGTTCATCTTCTAATAATTCTTTGCCAATAGGGATATTTTTATCTCGGTCTAATTTTTTAAACCAAGCGTGGATTTTAGCTCTGGCTTTGGCGGTATGGGTAAAACCAAGGTTAGGATTGAGCCAATCTCGGCTTGGGTTCGGATTTTTTTGGGTGATGACTTCAATTTGATCGCCCATTTGTAGTTGGTAAGTAAAAGGTACAATGCGTCCTGACACTTTTGCCCCAATACAGCGATGTCCTATTTCACTATGAATAGCATAGGCAAAATCTAATGGCGTAGAGCCTGTGGGTAAATCAATCACTTCGCCTTTTGGCGTGAACACATAAACACGATCATCAAACACTTGGCTACGTAATTCTGCCATCACTTCGCCTGAGTCGGTAATATCATCTTGCCAAGCTAATAATTTGCGTAACCAAGTGATTTTTTCTTCATAGCCAGAGCGTCCGCCTGTGGTGCCTTCTTTGTACTTCCAATGGGCAGCGACCCCTAATTCGGCGTCATCGTGCATTTGTTGGGTACGGATTTGTACTTCAATGGGTTTGCCCCCTTTGCCAAGCACAACGGTATGAATAGATTGATAACCATTTGGTTTCGGATTGGCAACATAATCATCAAATTCTTTGGGTAAATGCTTAAAATGGGTATGTACCACGCCAAGTGCGGTGTAACAATCCTGTAATTTTTGCACAATAATACGCACCGCACGAACATCATAAAGATCGGTAAATTGCAGGTGTTTCTTTTGCATTTTTCGCCAAATGCTATAAATATGTTTCGGGCGACCATAAACTTCCACCTGCTCAAGATTTTGGCTTAAATAACCACTTAATTCTTGCACAAAATCGGCAATATATTGTTCTCGATCTAAACGGCGTTCATGTAATAAATTGGCAATATTGCGATATTGTTCGGGATGCAAATAGCGGAAACAATAATCTTCAAGTTCCCATTTTAATTGCCCAATGCCTAAACGATTGGCTAAAGGGGCATAAATATTGGCACATTCTTTTGCGGCAAGGACACGTTCTTCTTCGCTACAATATTTTTCTGCACCACGTAAAAAGGTAATACGTTCTGCCAGTTTAATAATCACGCAACGAAAATCATCTACCATCGCTAATAACATTCGTCGTACATTATCCACTTGCAATGCACTTGCTGATTGGCTCACATTAAGCTGGCGAATATTATCCATTTCTGCCACGCCTTTGATTAATTTACTGATTTTGCTACCGCAATGTTCTTTAATTTCATCAAGGCTAATCAGTTTACGTTCGTACAATGGAAATAACATGGCGGTCATTAGCGTATCCGCATCCATATTTAAGCCATGTAAAATTTCAAGCATTTCAATGCGATTACGCAAGGATAATAGAGGGGAATTTGTCGCTTGTAATTTTTGTTCAGAATAATGCCAAGTTGCAATCAGTTTATTCGCCAGATCGGCATTGAGTTGTAATGCCTGGCACCAATTTTCAAAAATAAAATCCTTGGGATTAATTAAGTGTGAACCACGAATTGCAACCATATTAATCTCCTATTGTCGTTCAAATAAACTGATACTTTCCAAATGCCCCGTATGGGGGAACATATCAATCATCGCTAATTTAACGAGTTGATAGCCTTTATCCAATAAAATTTTTGTATCTCGTACTAAACTGGCGGGGTTACAAGATACATAAAGAATTTTTTCTGCTTGTAACTCACATAACCCATTAAGAGCGAAATCAGCCCCTGCCCTTGGTGGATCCAGTAAAATCTTATTAAATGTTTGTTTTGCCCAAGGTTGATCCAAAAAAGATTTAGCTAAATCAGTTTGATAGAAGCGAACATTATGGCATTGATTTTGCTCAGCATTGTAACGAGCTTTCGCTACCATTGCTTGCACGCCCTCAATGCCTACCACGCTTGCTACATACTTGCTTAATGGTAAGGTAAAATTTCCCATACCACAAAATAAGTCTAACACATGATCCTGTGCTTGCAATTCCAACCAGTGCAAAGCGGTATTTACCATTTGTTGATTAAGGCAGGCATTGACCTGAATAAAATCCTGCATATCAAATTGGAGTTTGAGATCATTGATCATATACATAGGCATATCACCATACCAGCACATCACATCATGATCAGATTGGACAAATAAATTCAGTTGCTGTTGCTCAGCAAAATGTTGCAATAAGGCTTTATCACGTTTATCCACTTCGCCTAGATGACGCAATAACATACTTACACCATTATCCCCAGCCACCAAATCAATATGCCCAAGTTGCTGTGGCTGTTGCCACTGGCTAAAAAGTGCGGTCAGTTTTGCAATAATTTTATTCAAACGAGGTTCAACCACTTCACAATGAGCAATACTCACAATATGTTGGCTTTGTTTTTGCCGAAAGCCTAATTCAAGTTGTTTACTTTTGGGATTGACTCGTAGGGCTAAACGAATACGGCGACGATATTGCCAAGGCTCGCCCGTAATCATTGGCATAAACTCAATCTGTTTATGCCATTGTGATAATTGACGAAATAGGGCTTGTTCTTTGGCTTGACGTTGCATTGCAATAGGAATATGTTGACTCTGACAGCCACCACAACGTGCATAATAATGGCATTTTGGTTGTTGTCGTTGTGGGCTAGTCTTAAGCCATTTTTGTGCTGTACCGCGTCCATATTGACGCTTATTCTCTAATACAGAAAAATGAACCACTTCTTGTGGCAAAGCGTTTTCAATAAACCAGGTTTTCCCCTCAATTTTTGCCACCCCTAATCCCTGATAATCAAGCCCAATGATCTCGGCTTGCTGTAACGAAGTTGGTTGATGTGCTTTAGTAGGGGAATAAAATAATGCCATAATAATTTATTGATGAGTTTGTCTTTGTTGTAAAAAAAGTTCACGACTTTTCAATGGTTTACCACCTAAATAAGGTTTTAATGCCATACGCGTAAAACGCTTAGCGGCTTTTAATACCTCTACATCATAGAATTGCCGTTGTTCAAAAGCGAGTAATTCACGCCCATAAAAGGTCAAATTATCTTTAATTAACGAAGCAATAAACCCTTTTTCTTCCCGATAACGATAGGTCATATTCTCATCAACAGGCTCGCCGCTGCCTGCACAATGCACGAAATCAACGCCATAACCAAGAGTTTGTAACAGCTGAAATTCAAAATAACGTAACATAGGTTCTACTTGATTAGGCGAGCTTGCTAATCCCATAAGGCATTGCAAATAATCTTGAAAAAGGTGCGGATAAGGGGTTTCTTTTTCCAGCACTCGTGTAATCAATTCATTAATATAAAAACCACTAAAAAGGGCAGTTTGCTCTAAAGGCAGGCTAATAGAAGCAGGTTCGGCTTTGGTTAAAATTTTGAGTTCGCCTTTGCCTGTCCAACGGAGTAATAAGGGTGTAAAAGGTTGTAATACCCCTTTTAAGGGCGAACGTTTAGTCCTTGCTCCTTTAGCAAGAACCGTTAATCGACCGCCGTGTTCCGTAAAAATATCCACCAATAAACTGGTTTCACTATAATTTTTACGATGTAACACAAAACCACGTTGCCAATTTTCGATAGCCCATTCCTCAATAGCAGGTTCAAAGGGGTATTATTTTAACAGAAAATTGGCATTTAGGCGGTCTCTTTTAGATGAAAATGCAATAAATTACATAAAAAAGTTATTACACTTTTTTTCGCGTTTTTTTAATATAGTCGTCCGCTTTAAAATGAAATGGCTATAATAATGCCATTTTTATGGAGAGAGAATAATGATATTTACAGGATTAATTTGTGGCTTATTGCTCGGTTTTATTATGCAACGTGGACGTTTTTGTATTACAGGTGCATTTCGTGATATGTATGTAACAAAAAATAATAAAATGTTCATTGCTTTGCTTATTGCAATTAGTATCCAATCAATAGGTTTATTCATTTTTCATAGCCTTGGTTGGCTTAGTATTCCCGCTGAAAAATTAGCGTTTGGCGCGGTAATTCTAGGCGCATTTATTTTTGGCATTGGAATTATTCTTGCTGGTGGTTGTGCTACAGGGACATGGTACCGAGCAGGAGAAGGGCTTATTGGAAGTTGGGTCGCATTATTCACTTATATGTTATTCAGTGCCATGATGCGAACTGGTCCATTAGGTGGGATAAACCATTACTTGCGTAATCAAACTATTGAACATACCACCATTTATGAAACTTTCGGTATTTCGCCTTGGTTACTCGTGGCTTTACTAAGTGCGGTAACAATATGGTTGGTATTTAATCAATTACGCAAACCTAAAGCAAAACTGGCACAATTAAAAGCTAAGAAAACGGGGTTAGCACATATCTTATTTGAAAAACGCTGGGATCCGTTTGTTACTGCAATTTTAATCGGATTAGTGGCATTATTAGCTTGGCCATTAAGCATAGCCACCGGCCGTCAATTTGGCTTAGGTATTACTGGCCCATCGGCCAATTTGATACAATATTTTATTACTGCAGATACCGCATTTATTAACTGGGGTGTTTTCTTAGTATTAGGTATTTTACTTGGCTCATTTATCGCAGCTAAAGGCAGTAATGAATTCCGTTTTCGTGTGCCAGATACCACCACAATGTTGCGTAGTGCCGCAGGTGGGGTACTCATGGGAATAGGGGCTTCTTTAGCTGGAGGCTGTTCTATTGGTAATGGATTAGTTGAAACCGCCTTTTTTTCGTGGCAAGGTTGGATCGCTTTACCAATGATGATATTAGGTACTTGGGTTGCGGCTTATTTCACAATAATCCGCCCACAACGTAAAGCATTAACATCATAATAAAATGTAAGGAGAATTTATGTTAGTGACATTAGAAACCAATGGGTTAGTTTGTCCTTTCCCTTTAGTCGAAGCAAAACAAGCTATGGCAAAATTAAATAAAGGCGATGGATTAATCATTAATTTTGATTGTTCACAAGCCACAGAAAGTATTCCAAACTGGGCAGCAGAAGAAGGCTATGAAGTGACTAACTTTGAACAAATTGGGGATGCTTCTTGGACTATTACTGTGGTAAAATAACAAACTAACTTGAAGATAAAGTGCGGTATCAATTTACCGTACTTTTTTATTTTTACGGAGTAATAAATTAATGACTTGGCTGTTGTTAAGTTTATCTATAATGATTGAAGTCTGTGCTACCAGTTTACTTAATGCAAGTGCAGGGTTTAGCAAACCTCTACCGACTTTTGGTGCATTGCTCTTATACGCACTTTCCTTTTATCTTGCAGCTAAAGTAATGACGGTGTTACCTGTAGGAATTGTCTATGCAATTTGGTCAGGTATGGGTATTGTCTTAATTTCTGCGGTAGGTATGGTATTATTTAAACAACGTCTTGATATCGCTGCGATTTTAGGTATAGGACTAATAATTAGTGGTGTATTAGTAATTAATTTATTTTCTAAAACTACTTTGCATTGATTTAATCTTAAATAGGAATATTCTCAATTTTGCAATACATTATCACTTATGATTCCATTTTAAACATTTTTAGTGTAATGGAAAAATGGTTACTAAAAAGTGATTTATTATCAAATATATTTAAATACATCAAGATCATTTGAATGAACGTTCAAATAAATGCAATGAAAAAGGTTATTTTCCTTATAAATATAAAAAGTTAAGCAGAAAGTGTAATATTATTTTTATAAAGAATTTTTTAAACAAAACGAGTTAGTAAGTAATATAGAAATAATTAAATTCCATATTTTTGTCCATTACACTTTTATTTTTCAATAGCAAACAACCCACAACTTTGCTGCCAAATAACCTCTGCAATATGTTGTGCGGGTTCTTTTCTTAACTGACATAGCACCTCAAAAATTTGCCTAATGCGTTCAGGGCGGTTAGGTTGTCCTTGAAAACCAAAAACAGGCATATCTGGGCTATCAGTTTCCAATAACAAACTCTCTAAGGGTAATTTTGTAATGGTTTGGCGAGTTTTATTTGCACGTTGGTAAGTAATAGTACCCCCAACACCAATTTTATAACCTAAATCAACAAAACGTTTCGCTTGTTGGTAACTACCTGCAAAGCCATGGATAACACCTGTAACCGTTAAATCTGCTCGCTTTAAAAAGGGAACGAGCTGTTCATGGGCTTTGCGAGAATGAATATTGACAGGCAACGCATAATGTTTAGCAAGTTGTAATTGATTTTCCAATAACTCACATTGCTTACGCCAATGTTGGGGTGTGATTAATTCGGGTATCGCGCGTTCTAAACCAATTTCACCAATGGCAGTGCAACCTTTTGGGCGTTGTGCCAGTAATTGTGCTAATTGTTGCAAATGTTCTGGCTGATGTTGTAAAAGATGTAAGGGGTGTAAACCTAAGGCATAAACCAGTTGTTGTGGATAAAGTGCGGTCATTTTTTCAATTTTTTTGAAATCTTTTGCCATTACCGCCACAATTAATATTTTTTCTACCGAATGTTGCTGGGCATTATGCAGTAATTCCGCTAAAGGGCATTGTGTTTGCTGTTCAACGTAATCTAAATGGTTATGTGTATCAAAAAATTTTAGTTGTTGCACTCTGTGATCTACCTAAATATCGTCGTTTTAAAATAAAACAAGGCGGTACAGTACATATAGTACAGTGAATAGTGTTATTTTAAAGTGGAACGATTATAAATGCCAATATCTTAGATATTGGCATCATTTGTGATTATTCTTGAATAATAAAACGTGAATTTAATGGTTGTAATGGACGATTATTTTTTCCCATAACATTGGCTAACCAATCAATTTGGCTTTGGCTTGCTTCAATAGGCTGTTGCATAATAATCCAATTCACGCCTTCAGTACAAGGAGGGGTTGTCAGTGAACCTGTTAAGCGGAAATGTTTAGGATTTTTAGGCATTAATTTTGCGAGATCAACCTCTTGCGTAACAGAATGTTTTTCTCCTATAGGTAAGGTTTGTTGCTCTAATTTCGCTAATTCTGAATTTGCTTTACCTAGAGTGAAAAATACAGCAATAACAGCTAATTGTCCTTCTTCATTTTGATAAACAAAATGGGCTTCTAAAGGAAAATGTTTTTGCTTAAAAGTATGTTCACTTGGCGTATGAAAATGAAATTGTTGTAGGGCAAAGGGCGTTTGTTTAATCCATAACTGGTTATTTGCTGTTATTGGCGTTGCCTGAATACTATGTCCATTATTTTCTAATTTCACCTGTGTTTTTGCTGTATGTAATTTGATTGTATGAGAATGTGTTTCAATACTTTCAGAAACATCCACAGGAGATTGATTTTTACCTAGTTTACAAACTTGATATTCAGTTGCTAATTCTCCCCAATGAGCAGGATCTTCATTTCCCACATAAGACCAGTGATGATGGTGAAGATTTGCGTTTTGATCATGGTGATGTTGTTGGCTACAACCTAAAAGAATAGCGGAAAAAATGCTAATTATCCCTATGTTTTTCATCATAATTACCTCTTTATATTATGAAAATAATGTATAACTCCAAATATAGTCATTCTTTTGTAAATCAGAACCACTATACATTGGTAATTATAAAAGAAAACAAATTTTGTTTTATAGAATAAAAACGGATAATACTAGGATAAAAAACAAACAAAAAGGGCGTAATAACGCCCTTCTTTTGCTAAAATTGATGGTTATTATTCATCTACAGAAACAGAAGTAATAATCACTTCTTCTTTTGGTACATCTTGATGGAAGCCATAGTTACCTGTTTTCACTTTACTGATTTTATCCACGATATCCATACCGTCCACAACTTCACCAAATACACAATATCCCCAACCTTGCATAGACTCTGATTTAAAATCTAAAAAATCATTGTCAACGGTATTGATGAAAAACTGAGCCGTTGCAGAATGTGGATCCGCAGTACGAGCCATAGCAATAGTGCCACGCTTATTACTTAATCCATTATTGGCTTCATTTTGAATGGGTTGATTGGTTGCTTTTTCTTGCATACCCACTTCTAAACCACCGCCTTGAATCATAAAACCATCAATAACACGATGGAAAATTGTGTTATTATAAAAGCCATTTTTGCAGTAATTTAAAAAATTCTCTGCCGTTTTAGGTGCTTTTTCATGATTCAATGCAATTTTAATGTCACCAAAATTTGTATGTAATGTAACCATTTTTTCAATCCTATTTAGAAAATGAAGTTATCATTATTTCATAAATTAGAAAAAAGTGCTATAAAATGTGAAGAATAATTTTACTTATCATTGGAAAATTTTATGCTAAAAATATTTAATACCCTCACTCGAGAAAAAGAAATTTTCAAACCTATTCATCAGAATAAAGTAGGTATGTATGTTTGTGGGGTAACCGTTTATGATCTTTGCCATTTTGGGCATGGTCGGACTTTTGTTTCTTTTGATGTTATTACTCGTTACCTACGCTATCTTGGTTACGATCTTACCTATGTTCGTAATATTACTGATGTGGACGATAAAATTATTAAACGAGCGTTAGAAAATAACGAAACCTGCGAACAATTAGTAGAACGAATGATTAACGAAATGCATCGTGACTTTGATGCACTTAATATTCAACGTCCTGATATTGAACCGAGAGCAACACATAATATTGCTGAAATTATTGCAATGGTAGAAAAACTGATCGCCAAAGGGCATGCTTATGTGGCAGAAGATGGCGATGTGATGTTTAATGTCCCTAGCTTTGAACAATATGGTGCATTATCTCGCCAAAATCTACAACAACTGCAAGCGGGAGCAAGGGTTGAAATAAAATCTATCAAACATAATCCAATGGATTTTGTGTTATGGAAAATGTCAAAACCGAATGAACCAAGCTGGGATTCGCCTTGGGGAAAAGGTCGCCCTGGTTGGCATATAGAATGTTCTGCAATGAACCAAAAAACCTTAGGGGAACATTTTGATATTCATGGCGGCGGCTCTGACTTGATGTTTCCACACCACGAAAATGAAATTGCACAATCCTGCTGTGCAAATGGGCATGATTATGTTAATTATTGGCTACATACAGGTATGTTGACCATTGATAAAGAAAAAATGTCTAAATCGTTGGGCAATTTTTTCACCATTCGTACTATGCTTGAACAATACGATGCGGAAAGTTTACGTTATTTCTTTCTAACAGCGCATTATCGTTCACTGCTCAATTATGATTTAGAAGCACTCAACAATGCTCGTCAAGCCCTAGAACGGCTTTATACCGCTTTACGTGGCACAAATCCACAAACTGCACCAATGGGCGGCGAACAATATGTTGAAGCATTTCAACACGCCATGAATGATGATTTTAATACCCCTTCTGCCTTGGCAGTATTATTTGATATGGCACGTGAACTCAATAAATTAAAAATTGAAGATCAACACAAAGCCGATCAACTGGCAGCAAGATTACGTGAATTAGCTGGCGTATTGGGTCTTTTATACCAAGATCCAGAACAATTTCTACAGGCAGGTGCAAATCAAGATGATATTGTGCTTATTGAGCAACTTATTGAACAACGCAACACTGCTCGTGCTAATAAAGATTGGGCAATCGCCGACCAAGCTCGTGATAAACTTACCAAAATGGGGATTATTTTAGAAGATAGTGCAAATGGCACAACTTGGCGGAGAGCTTAATCAATTTAAGATGGTACGCCAAATACAGTACAAATAGTAGGGCAAGGCGTACCAACGCTGTATTATTTAAAGTGGAACAGCTATAATTTCTTTCCAGCTAGAAATTATGCTTTTTATTAACTTTCTTATCGCTATTGCTAAAAGATAAAAATGGTACTTTGGATAGGGTATTGAATATCTCTTTTAATAATCTATGATAACTATCGCAAGTAATTAATTGAATTATATAGCCTTTCCTCCCTTAATTTATTTAAACCATAGGTTATCTTAGATAACTAAAATAAATTACCTTTAACTAGTTGTTTTAAAATGTAAATTTAATACTTTATGTTACTGTGAGTAATGCTGAAATGAGTAAATAGTGAGTTTGTCAGTTATCTAATACAGCCCCAAAATAATTAGACTCCACACCTTTATCCATTACACCATAATACAATGTTAGCACGCCTTTATGTATTTGGCGTGCCAACTTGTCTTTATTTTAAATTGAAATGACAATAAAACGGATTATTTACCAATACAAAATGAACTAAAAATATGGGTAAGTAAATCATCAGAGGTAAATTGTCCAGTGATTTCACTTAATTGTAACTGTGCCAATCTAAGTTCTTCCGCCAGTAATTCCCCAGCAAAATATTGGGTAAGCTGGATATGCCCTTGTGCTAAATGTTGAGCGGCTTTATTGAGCGCCTCTAAATGGCGGCGGCGAGCTAAGAATCCCCCTTCTGTACCCGATTGATAGCCCATCGCTTGTTTTAAATGCTCGCGTAATAGATCGACACCATATTGTGTTTTTGCCGATAGTTGAATCACCGTATAGTCTTGTTGCTGCTGAATACCTTCGGTTTCGCCTGTGAGATCAACTTTATTACGAATAATGGTCACAGGAATATGGGGAGGTAATTTTTGTAAAAATTCTGACCGCACTTTTTCCATATTTTGGTTATCAGGTGCTGTGCTGTCTAACATTAATAAAATCATATCCGCTTGTTTGATTTCATTCCAAGCACGATGAATACCGATTTTTTCTACTTCATCGGTGGCATCCCGTAGCCCTGCGGTATCAATAATATGTAAAGGCATACCGTCAATATGAATATGTTCTCGCAAAATATCACGGGTGGTGCCAGCAATATCGGTAACAATCGCTGCTTCACGCCCAGCTAAGGCATTCAATAAACTGGATTTTCCGGCATTAGGTCGCCCAGCAATGACTACTTTCATTCCTTCCCGTAAAAGTGAACCTTGTTTCGCCTCTTGTTGAACTTGGTTAAGTTGCTGGATAATTTGTTGTAAATGCCCTTCAATTTTGCCGTCAGCAAGAAAATCAATCTCTTCATCGGGAAAATCAATGGCAGCCTCCACATAGGTGCGTAAATAAATGAGCTGATCCACTAATTGGTTGATTTTATGTGAAAATTCCCCTTGGAGCGACTTTAAGGCAGAACGTGCCGCCTGTTCTGAACTGGCATCAATGAGATCGGCAATGGCTTCTGCTTGGGCAAGATCCAATTTATCATTTAAGAAAGCCTGTTCAGAAAACTCACCTGGGCGAGCAAGACGAATATGATCAAGCTGTAAAATACGTTTTAGTAATAAATCCAATACCACTTGTCCGCCATGCCCTTGTAATTCCAACACATCTTCGCCGGTAAACGAATGAGGGGCTTTAAAATAAAGGGCAATGCCTTGATCAAGGATCGTGCCATCGGCGTCTTTAAAGGGTAAATAATCTGCCATTCTTGGCTTTGGGCATTTACCTAATACGGCTTGTGCCACATTGCTTGCTTGTGGGCCTGATACCCTTAATATGCCAATTCCACCACGCCCAATGGCTGTGGCTTGGGCGACAATCGTTTCTTTTTGTTGCATAAAATTTTCCTAAAATAGACCGCACTTGCTTAGAAGTGCGGTACGTTTTGACTTTATTTTATCGCTGTTCCACTATAAATAAAAAAGCGTCAGAGGACGCTTTTTTATATTATTTTTTGGCTCTTGAATGTAAGCCTTTTTTCTCTAATCCTCGATAAATTAATTGCTGTTGAGCAATGGTAATCAAGTTAGAGGCTAGCCAGTATAAAACCAGTCCTGAAGGGAACCAGAGAAAGAACACAGTAAATACTAACGGCATAAAGTTCATAATCCGTTGTTGCATCGGATCAGCCATAGGTGTTGGCGATAATTTTTGCAACAGGAACATTGAGCCACCCATTAAGATTGGCAAAATATAATAAGGATCAGGTGCCGATAAATCTTGAATCCAGCCAAAGAATGGGGCGTGGCGTAATTCTACCGCTTCCATAAACATCCAATACAAGGCAATGAAAATTGGCATTTGTAGTAGGATAGGTAAGCAGCCGCCTAATGGATTGACTTTTTCTTCTTTATAAAGTTTCATCATTTCTTGGCTCATACGTTGGCGATCATCGCCAAAACGCTCACGCATTTCTTGCAATTTTGGTTGCAACATACGCATTTTTGCCATAGAGGTATATTGTGCTTTGGTTAATGGATAAAGAATGGCTTTAACCACTAAGGTAACCCCGATAATCGCTAGACCCCAGTTTTTTACAATACTCTGAATGAGTTCAAGGAGCATAAACAAAGGTTTAGAAATAAACCAAGCCCAGCCATAATCAACGGTTAAATCAAGGTTCTTAGCCACATTTTCCATATCATTTTGTAGCTTAGGCCCTGTCCATAATTGGCTACTGATGGTTTGTGTTGTGCCAGCAGGGATAACAGTAATCGGCCCACGATAACCAATAAAGCCTAATCCATTGGCAGTACGGCTATAAAGCTGATTTTCTGCATCTTGATTTGGGATCCAAGCGGAAACGAAATAATGTTGTAAGACCGCAACCCAACCTGCTTTGGTATCAACGGATAAATTGGCTTTTTCCATATCTTCAAAGCTGTATTTTTTATAATTGGTGTCTGATGAGGAATATGCTCCCCCCGTATAGGTTGGCATAGCAATATTGCCTGAGCTGTCCACTAATTTATGTTTGAGCTGTCCGTATGGTTGAACTTCAATGGCGTTGGCACTGTTATTTTGAATATCAAAATTAACCTCTACATTATAAGCATTTGGCTTGAGAATAAAGGTTTTGCGGTAAATTACGCCATTTTTTTCTAAGGTTAATGGTACAACTAATTGTTGTTCACCTGGTGCAAGTCTAAAGCTATCGCCATCAACTTGATAATTAGCACGTCCTGCCTGACTGTCAATGCCATCTTTACCAATCAAGCCACTTTGTGCAACATAAATATGCGCGGGATCATTTTGTAATAACACAAAAGGTTGATGAGAGTTTAAGGTTTCATCGTATTTTAATAACTCAGATTCCACTATATCTCCACCTAAGGTATCCACTTTTAAACGAAAGACATCGTTTTCAAGGGTAATAATACGCCCAGTTGCTTGGCTATCCACGGTCATTGTGGTATTGCTTGATGAAGGTGTTTCAGAAAATGCTGTTGTTTGTTGTTCTGTGGTAGCAGGTTTTGGCGAATGATAATCCATTTGCCATTGCTGATACACAAGAAAAGATACAAACAGGAGAGCGATAACTAATAAACTGCGTCTTGAATCCATTATTGTTTCTCTTTATTTGTTATAGATTGACGAGGTGGAACGGGATCATATCCTCCCTCACTTAAAGGATGACATTTTAATACACGCTTAAACGTAAGCCAACTACCTTTTAATACACCGTGAGTTTTTAATGCTTCAATACCATATTGAGAACAAGTGGGCGTAAAACGGCAACGTGGTCCAAGTAAAGGACTGATTGTGAGTTGATATAGCCGAATTAACGCAATAAAGATTTTTGTGCCAAACGAATATGTCTTCGCCATAACTTGTCTAATAATTGGTTTAAACTCTGATTATCCAGATTACCAATGCCTTTTTTACTAATGATAACGAAATCACAAGCTGGGAGCTGATGTTGCTTCAAGCGAAAACTTTCACGACAAACTCGTTTAATACGATTACGATCATGGGCTTTTTTGACATATTTTTTTGCTACGGTTAAACCTAGTCGAGGGATTTGAAGTTGATTAGGACGAGCAAGAATGGTAATTTCAGGCGAACTCGCTTTAAGCGGTTCTTGGAAAACAGATTTAAATTGAAGAGGAGTTACTAAACGTAACTCCCTAGAAAAATTAAACTTAATCACGGGCTAGGCGGATTAAGACTATGCACTTAAACGTTTACGACCTTTAGCACGACGACGAGCTAATACTTGACGGCCGTTTTTGGTTGCCATACGAGCACGAAAACCGTGAGTACGGCTACGTTTTAATACTGATGGTTGAAATGTACGTTTCATAATGTTCTACTCACTTAATTGAATTTGTTCTAAAAAACAAGGTTACAGTAATAAAATGAAGAACGGAATTTTAATCATAATTCCTAAGTTCGTCAAATCAGAATCGTTAAAATCTTGGCAAATAAAGTAAAACCTAGGGGTTTCGTTTATTTTTTCGCCTATTTGTTGTTAAGAATAACGGCAGAATTATACGGATTTATCATAAAATCTCAAGCCACCTTTTTTAGTTTTTTTATGATTTGGTTAAAGATCTTTTATTGTCTTTATTGTAGAATGAGTGGCTAAAAATAAAAAAGACAACAAATTTGGTGGTTTCAATTTAAAATAACACAAGCGGTGTTAATACCGAATTATTTTAAGCAGGAACGACTTATAGAAAGATAACGGAGCTAGATAGTGTCTGCTTTATGGCAAGATTGCCTTTCCCAATTACAAGATCAGGTTTCATCAACAGATTTTAGTACATGGTTACGTCCCTTACAGGCGGATGTGAGTGGTAATACCTTAACCCTCTATGCCTCTAACCGTTTTGTGCGAGATTGGGTACAGAACCATTATTTGGCGAAAATTACGGAAATTATTCGCTTTCTCAGCCAAAATGCCGAGTTTAGTGTAAAATTGCAAGAGGGAATAAAACCTCTTAAGCAGCCAGAACAGCCTATGGATGAGCTGGCGTCAAAAGCGCAAAGGGAACAAAAGGCAAACCATGAGATTGAAACTGAAAAAAATGCGGTTTTTCGTTCTAATCTCAACCCTAAACACGTTTTTGAAAACTTCGTTGAGGGGAAATCCAACCAATTAGCACGTGCAGTGGCACAAAAAGTGGCAGATAATCCTGGCGAACCAACGGCAAATCCACTGTTCTTATACGGTGGCACAGGATTAGGTAAAACCCATTTATTGCATGCTATCGGTAACGGTATTTTGGCAAATAATCAACAGGCTAGAGTCGTTTATATTCATTCTGAGCGTTTTGTGCAAGAAATGGTGAAAGCCTTACGCAATGAAACCATAGAGAAATTTAAGCGATTTTATCGTTCATTGGACGTGTTATTAATTGATGATATTCAATTTTTTGCGGAGAAAAAAGGCACACAAGAAGAGTTTTTCCATACCTTTAATACCTTATTTGAAGGGGGAAAACAAATTATCCTTGCTTCCGATCGCTTTCCTAAAGAAATAGACAAAATTGAAGAACGGTTAAAATCTCGTTTTGGTTGGGGATTAAGCATTCCCATTGATCCCCCAGAGCTTGAAACACGCGTTGCGATTTTATTGAAAAAAGCGGAAGAGAAAAATATTGATTTACCCCAAGAAGTCGCCTTTTTTATTGGACAAAAATTGCGTGCTAATGTGCGAGAATTAGAGGGAGCATTAAATAGAATTAGTGCCACCGCGGATTTTACCGGTAAAAAAATTGATATTGATTTTGCTCGAGAGTCTTTGAAGGATATGATTGCGGTACAAGATCGCCTTGTGACCATTGAGAATATTCAAAAAGTGGTGGCAGAATATTATCGTATTAAAGTGTCAGATTTAAAAGGTAAGGTGCGAACCAAATCCATTGCTCACCCTCGTCAAATGGCGATGGCATTGGCGAAAGAATTAACCAACCGTAGCTTGCCTGAAATTGGTAAAGCCTTTGGTGATCGTGATCATACAACCGTATTGCACGCCTGTAAAACAGTGGCACAAAGACGCAAAGATGATACCAGTGTACAAGAAGATTTTTCTAATTTGATCCGAACATTATCCTCATAAGGAACAAACTATGCAGTTTATCATTTCAAGAGAAAATTTGTTAAAACCGTTACAACAAGTTTGTGGCGTATTAAGTGGGCGACCGAATATTCCTGTGCTTAACAATGTTTTACTGCAAGTGGAAGGTGAAAGGTTAATCATTACTGGCACAGACTTAGAAGTAGAGCTCTCCACCCAAGCACAGTTAATGTCTAGCTCAGCAAATCAAAATATTACAATGCCTGCCAAAAAATTATTGGATATTTGTAAAAGCCTGCCTGAGCAATCAGAAATTCAAGTTTTACTTGAAGAAGATCGTGCCATTGTTCGCTCTGGACGGAGTAAGTTTACCTTAACCACATTACCAGCGGAAGAATATCCTAATCTAGCTGCTTGGCAATCAGAAGTGGCGTTTTCATTGCCACAAAGCACCTTACGCCGCTTAATTGAAGCCACGCAATTTTCTATGGCAAACCAAGATGCTCGCTATTTTCTTAATGGTATGAAATTTGAAACAGAAGGCAATTTATTACGCACTGTGGCAACCGATGGACATCGCCTTGCGGTTTGTACCATTGCCTTAGAGCAAGATTTACAAACCCATTCTGTTATTGTTCCGCGTAAAGGCGTTATTGAATTAATGCGCTTATTAGAACATAACGACCAAGAGGTTCAGCTACAAATTGGCACCAATAATATTCGTGTTCAATTACCAAACATTATCTTTACCTCAAAATTAATTGATGGTCGTTTTCCTGATTACCGTCGAGTCTTACCACGCAACGCCAACCGTATCCTTGAGGCTAACTGGGATTTACTCAAACAAGCCTTTTCACGCGCGGCAATTCTTTCTAATGAGCGAGTGCGTAGTGTCCGCTTACAATTAAACCAAAACCAATTAACCATTACCGCCTCTAACCCAGAACAAGAAGTGGCAGAAGAAATTATTGATGTAGCTTATACGGGCGAAGAAATGGAAGTGGGCTTTAATGTTACCTACATTTTAGATGTACTCAATGCGTTAAAGTGCAATCAAGTCCGTATGCGTCTAACTGATTCATCTTCAAGCTGTCTTATTGAAGATTGCGAAGATGCCAGTGCAGAATACGTGATTATGCCAATGCGTTTATAATTTATGGCACTTTCTCGTTTATTGATTGAGAATTTTAGAAATCTTGCAGCCGTTGATCTTGAATTAGATCACGGCTTTAACTTTTTGGTTGGCAATAATGGCAGTGGCAAAACCAGCCTACTTGAAGCGATTTTTTATTTAGGACATGGACGCTCATTTAAAAGTGCGGTCAGTAATCGAATAATTTCTTATGATCAACCGCACTTTATCCTACATGGTAAAATACAAGAACATCAGCATCAATGGTCAGTCGGGTTACAAAAATTAAGACAAGGCAATAGTATCGTCAAAATTAACGGTGAAGATGGTAATAAAATTTCTGATCTTGCTCACCTACTACCAATGCAAATCATTACCCCAGAAGGCTTAAATCTACTTAATGGCGGACCAAGTTACCGCCGAGCTTTTTTAGACTGGGGATTATTTCATCATCAACCCGCCTTTCATCGAGCTTGGGCAAGTTTACACCGCTTACTTAAACAGCGTAATGCCGCACTAGCACAAGCTCAATATTATGAAGAACTAAAAATTTGGGATAATGAATTAGCAAAATTGGCATATCAAGTCAGCCAATGGCGAGCAGAATATGCCGAAGCTCTACGCCCAGAAATAGAACAAACCTGCCAATTATTTCTCCCCGAATTGGAAATCAGCGTCAGCTTTTACCAAGGTTGGGATAAAGACAGTGATTATAGCCAATTACTCGCCCAAAACTTTATGCGTGATAAAGCGGTAGGCTACACTATGTCGGGGCCACAAAAAGCCGATTTCCGCTTTAAAGCCAACGGATTGCCCGTAGAAGACGTATTATCTCGAGGACAATTAAAATTATTAATGTGTGCCTTACGTCTGGCACAAGGGGAGAATTTAATGCAACAAAAAAACCGCCATTGCATTTTCCTCATTGATGATTTTGCCTCAGAACTTGACGAAAACAAGCGAGGATTATTAGCTGAACGACTACAAGCCAGCCAATCACAAGTCTTTATTAGTGCGATTACCAATGAACAACTCGCCAAAATGCAAGGACAACATCACCGCACTTTTCGTTTGGTTGAGGGGAGAGTGGAAGCAACCGAATAGATAGGCGTAATGAACAAAATGGTTGTTAATTATTTTTCATAATATTTAATATTCGTTAATGCGCTCTTAAGTCTTTATGTTTATTAGGTTAAAGCTTTGTATAGTCGTTCCACTTGAAATGATACATCGTTGGTAGGACTTGCTGTACTACTGGTATTGTCTTCGATGTACCGCCTTGCTTTATTTTAAATTGAAATGATTATAGTATAAGACTTTAATCCGTTTTTCTCTCATTTTTCCATTACACTAATAGTTAGGTTAAAGAAAAACTGAGGCTTTATGCGTCTTGTTGTAACATAAATTGCAACGAATGGCGTGATGATACCATTTTTTTTCTCTGTCTTAATCGTTTTAAGCGTAATGCACGATTTTGTGAGATGCGGAATGAAGTTTTTTGTTTTAAGAATATTTTTTTACGTCTAACAGCCATAATATTTCCTAATTGTTGGTTTCGTTATTTTCAACGGTGTTTTGTTCGCTTATTTGTTCATTATTCGTTTGTAAACGATGATAGTTTACGATGCTATTCATATAACGGCGGATATTTTCCACATAACGATAAGCCTCATAGCCTCTTGCGTAACCATATTTGAGTTTTTCGTAGTAGCGTTTTTCTGCCAATAAGGGAAGATTTTTTTTCACGTCTAACCAATTATCAGGGTTTCCGCCTAAACTGGAGGTTAAACGTCTTGCATCAAGTAAATGTCCTAATCCCATATTATAAGCGGCTAACGCAAACCAAATTCTATCTTCTGGTGGGATAGTGGCGGGCATTTGGTTGATTAATAAGTGTAAATATTCTGAACCTGCTTTGATACTTTGTTCTGCATCCGTTCGATCAGTGACATTCATACGATCTGCCGTTGCTTTGGTTAGCATCATCATGCCTCTTACGCCTGTTGGGGAGGTGGCATTTTCTTGCCAATGGGATTCTTGGTAGGCAATGGCGGCTAATAAACGCCAATCAAGTTCGCCTTTGTATTTTTCAAATAAAGGTTGATAAAGGGGTAAAATATTTTCAATGGCTTTTAAATAAGCACGCATATCCACATAATCAAAATTAGAAAAGTGATTGAGATATTTTTCTTCAATGCGAGCGATAGCTCCTGTTTCTAGGGCTTGATTCATAAATTCCAGTAAGCTAGCTTGTAATTCATTGTAAGAGCTTGCAGGAAGATACCAATGTACTTGAGCTTCATCGGTAATATCAAAAGCCACCGCAATTTGGGGGCGAATTTGTTGAATAGCAAGGACATCAATAGAATTTGCAATGGTATAATTTATCTCCCCTTCGGCAACTTTTAGTAATAATTCCTCTTGGGTACTGTCATTTTTATTATCCCATTGTAAGTTAGGATAGTTTTGTTGGTAGTCCATTAAAATTTTGGCTAATTCAGATCCGCCCGCAATAAGCAATTTGTCATTAATTTCTGCTAATGAACGTGGGCGATATTCTCCTTTACGATAAACTAATTGCCAGGAGGCGGAATAGTAAGCTGGGCCTATTTGAAAATGATGTGCTTTATCTGGTTGGTATAGGAGATTAGCTGCCGCAATATCAATGTTATTGTTATTGAGCGCGTTAAATAAGGCATCATTATTGCTTAATGTGCGCATTTCTAACTGTACCCCAAGATAATCAGCAAAGGCTTTGCTTAATTCATATTCTAAACCAGCCGCACCATCTTGTCCGATAAAATAGGATACGGGATTATTAATTGTGCCAACGATGATTTTTCCACGTTGTTGAATAACATTGTAATGATTTTCTTCGGATAAAAGTATGCGTTGCCATGGAAATACCATGTCAATCGCCCAAAGTAATAATCCGACGGCAACGATAATGCGTAAAAATAAACCTTTCAATGGGATAAATAAGTGAAAATAACAATCTTGCGATTGTACACAGGAAATGCGGATTTAACAAATAGAAAGATAAGTATAAATCTGGAAGGTATCCTTATCGCATTTTAAAAATCACAGGGTATTGGCATATTTTGCTTGATTCTTATGTGAAAATTGCCATGAAAAGTCTGTGGTTTTGTTGAGATTTTTGTAAAGCAAACGTTTTCGTTTTATTCGCTTTACTTTATAATAACCGCCAGTTTTTAATTAAAAAGGGTGTTATTGTTTATGATTCAAACCTTTCGTGGCTCACCAGCCTTATCTGATTTCCGTATTAATCAATTATTAACGCGTTTTGCTAAAGCGGATTTAGCGGTAACGTCTGTCTATGCCGAATATGTGCATTTTGCAAAATTAACTGAAAAACTGACCGCCCTTGAGCAACAAGCATTAACGGAATTATTGCATTATGGTCCAACCTTAGCGGAACAAGCCACGCAGGGCGAAAGTCTGATTGTTATCCCTCGCATTGGCACCATTTCGTCTTGGTCATCAAAAGCAACGGATATTGCCCATAATTGTGGTTTAAATAAGGTGGAGCGTTTGGAGCGAGGGGTTATTTATTATTTTTCCTTTGCGCAAGCCTTAACGGAACAGCAATATCAACAGCTTGCCCGTTTATTACACGATCGAATGATGGAAACCGTGATCACGGATATTGCCCAAGCTGATGCCTTGTTTGCTCAACAAGAGCCGAAATCTTTTACTGAAGTGGATATTTTGAAGGACGGCAGACAAGCCTTAGAACAAGCTAATACTCAATTAGGCTTGGCATTAGCGGAAGATGAAATTGATTATTTAGTGGAAAATTTCACCGCACTTGGACGCAATCCACACGATATTGAGCTTTATATGTTTGCTCAAGCCAACTCGGAACATTGTCGCCATAAAATTTTTAATGCGGATTGGATTATTGATGGCGAAAAACAAGAAAAATCCTTGTTTAAGATGATTAAAAATACCTTTGAACAAACCCCTGATTATGTGTTGTCCGCTTATAAAGATAATGCAGCGGTGATGCAAGGATCAAAGGTGGGACGTTTCTTCCCTGATCAAGATGGACAATACCGTTACCATCAAGAAGATGCGCATATTTTAATGAAAGTAGAAACTCATAACCATCCAACAGCGATTTCGCCTTTCCCGGGAGCAGCAACAGGTTCGGGGGGCGAAATTCGTGATGAGGGCGCCACAGGACGTGGAGCAAAACCAAAAGCAGGTTTAACGGGCTTTTCGGTATCTAACTTAGTGATCCCTAACTTTGAGCAACCTTGGGAAGCCCCATTATCTAAACCAGAACGCATTGCCTCTGCTTTAGATATTATGATTGAAGGCCCATTAGGCGGTGCGGCATTTAATAATGAATTTGGTCGCCCTGCTTTATTAGGGTATTTTCGTACTTATGAACAAAAGGTGAATAGCTTTGCCGGCGAAGAAGTGCGTGGCTATCATAAACCTATTATGTTAGCGGGTGGAATCGGTAATATTCGTGCGGAACACGTGCAAAAAGGCGAAATTCCAGTGGGGGCAAAACTGATTGTATTAGGTGGCCCAGCGATGAATATCGGCTTAGGTGGCGGAGCGGCTTCCTCAATGGACAGCGGTAAATCAAAAGAAGATTTAGATTTTGCCTCAGTACAACGTGATAACCCAGAAATGGAACGCCGTTGCCAAGAAGTGATTGACCGCTGTTGGCAATTAGGGGAACAAAACCCAATTTTATTTATTCACGATGTGGGGGCTGGTGGGTTATCTAATGCGATGCCAGAATTAGTGAACGATGCGGATCGTGGCGGTAAATTTCAGTTACGCCAGATTTTATGTGATGAAAAGGGAATGAGCCCTTTAGAAATTTGGTGTAATGAGTCGCAAGAGCGTTATGTTTTAGCGGTTGCCCCAGAAAAATTAGGTTTATTTACCGCCCTTTGTCAGCGTGAACGAGCACCTTTTGCGGTGATTGGAGAAGCAACGGAACAACGCCATTTAGAATTAGCGGATAGTCAATTTAATAATAAGCCCATTGATTTACCGATGAATGTGCTATTGGGTAAAACACCAAAAATGACGCGAGATGTCAAAAAAGCCAGCGTGAATAGCCCTGCTTTGGATCAACAAAGCATTGAACTGAAAGAGGCATTACATCGGGTATTACGCTTGCCTGTAGTCGCAGAAAAAACGTTCTTAATTACCATTGGCGACCGTTCTGTAACAGGTATGGTGGCAAGGGATCAAATGGTTGGACCTTGGCAAGTGCCAGTGGCAGATTGTGCGGTAACCACTGCCAGTTTAGATAGCTATTATGGCGAAGCTATGGCGATGGGCGAACGTGCCCCTGTGGCATTATTGGATTTTGCCGCGTCCGCACGTTTAGCGGTCGCTGAATCCATTACCAACATTGCCGCCACCGATATTGGCGACATTAAAAGAATTAAATTATCCGCTAACTGGATGGCCGCCGCAGGGCATCAAGGCGAAGATGCTGGCTTATACGAAGCCGTTAAAGCGGTGGGCGAAGAACTTTGCCCAGCATTAGGCATTACCATTCCTGTGGGTAAAGACTCTATGTCAATGAAAACCGCTTGGCAAGAAAACGGCGAACAGAAAACCGTTACCGCACCATTATCCCTCGTCATTAGTGCCTTTGCTCGAGTAGAAGATGTGCGTAAAACCGTTACACCACAACTGCGTACTGATAAAGGTGCAAGCCGTTTATTATTAATCGATCTTGGCGAAGGGCATAACCGCTTAGGGGCAACGGCATTGGCTCAGGTTTATCAACAATTAGGCGATAAGCCAGCAGATATTGTGAACACCGCTCGCTTAAAAGGCTTTTTTGATGCTATCCAAACCTTAGTGCGTGAACAAAAATTATTGGCTTATCACGATCGCTCTGATGGCGGTTTAATCACAACCTTAGCCGAAATGGCATTTGCAGGGTATTGTGGTGTGCAAATAGATATTTCCGCATTAGGCGATAATGATTTAGCCGTATTGTTTAATGAAGAATTAGGGGCAGTGATTCAAGTACGAGAAACTGATTTAGTGGCTGTGCGTGAAATTCTAAAACAATATGATTTATTAGCGATTACCAAAGATATTGGTGTGGTAACCACGCAAGATGAATTTGAAATTACCCGTGCTACAAAAACTTTATTGCGTGAAAAACGTTCAACCTTACGCCGTATTTGGGCGGAATTGACCCACCAAATGCAACGTTTGCGTGATAATCCTGATTGTGCTGATCAAGAATTTGCCAGCAAGCAAGCCACTGATGATCCTGGTTTATCGGTTAAACTCAGTTATGATGTCAATCAAGATATTAGTGCCCCATTTATTGCCACAGGCGCAAAACCGACTATCGCTATTTTGCGTGAGCAAGGTGTGAATAGCCATTATGAAATGGCGGCAGCTTTTGACCGAGCAGGTTTCAATGCCATTGATGTGCATATGAGTGATTTAATGCAAGGACACCATAACTTAGCGGACTTTAATGCCTTAGTGGCTTGTGGCGGTTTCTCCTATGGCGATGTACTTGGCGCAGGCGGTGGCTGGGCAAAATCTATTTTGTTTAACCCACAATTAAGAGAACAATTTAGCCAATTTTTTGCCAACCCAAATACCCTTGCCTTAGGGGTATGTAACGGCTGTCAAATGATCTCACATTTAGCGGAAATTATCCCAGGAACAGAAAACTGGCCGAGATTTGTACGCAACAAATCTGAACGTTTTGAAGCTCGTGTTGCCTTGCTCAAAATTAATGAAACCCCGTCCCTCTGGTTCAAGGGAATGGCAGGCTCACATATACCAATCGCCGTTTCTCACGGGGAAGGACAAGTGGAGTTCAAATCTCAACAACAATTAACTGGGTTACAACAACAAAATTTAGTTGTAGCACAATATATTGATAATCACTTGGCTGTTACCGAAACTTATCCAGCTAACCCAAATGGCTCAGTATTAGGCATTACCGCCATTTCTAATCTTGATGGACGTGTCGCCGCAATGATGCCACATCCTGAGCGTGTATTCCGAGCTGTCAGCAATTCTTGGTATCCAGAAGATTGGTCGGAAGATGGTGCTTGGATGCGATTGTTTAGAAATGCGAGAGTGGCGTTGGGTTAATTTCTAGGTGTAATGGAAAAATGGTCACTAAAGAGTGGTTTGAAGTTTGTAGTATAAGGCCTTAACCCACTTTTTTGTCCATTACACCTGTGATCTTGATCTGCCATCAAAAATTTAGACACATTTCTGCCTCCTGAGTCTTACAAAGCGAGGCGAGTTCAGAAATGTGTCGTGATGGTTCAAGTTGAAACACAGGATCAGAATTTTTCTAAGGGGCATTTCTTTGCTTACTTTTAATTAAAACAGCTATCACATAATTAACTTTCTTTCTTCGCCTGCTCCCACCAATAATCCATTTCAGCTAAGTGGCTTTCATCTAAGGATTTATTCTGTGCTTTGAGTTGTTGTTCAACAAAACGGAAGCGTTTTTCAAATTTCAGATTGGCTTGGCGTAAGGTTTGTTCGGCTTGACAGTTTAGATGACGACTTAAGTTAACGCAGGCAAAGAATAAATCGCCCATTTCTTCTTCTATTTTATCTTGCTGTGGTTGCGGTTTATTAAGTTCTTGTTGGACTTCCTGTAATTCTTCTTCTACTTTGGCAAAAACAGCATTAATGTTATTCCAATCAAACCCTTTTTTACTACAGCGTTTTTGTAATTTCTCTGCTCGCATAAGGGCTGGAAAAGCATAGGGGATATTGTCTAAAATAGACTGATGTCCTGCATTTTGGTATTCTTCGCTTTTGACTTGATTCCAGTTTTGTAATGCCTCTTCTTCATTATTTGCTTTGCTTTCTCCGAAAACATGGGGATGACGGCGAATAATTTTTTCACAGACGGATTGTACAACATCAGTAAAATTGAATTTTTGTTCCTCTTGGGCAAGTTGGCATAAAAAGATTACTTGTAATAGTAAGTCGCCGAGTTCTTCTTTTAAATTTTCGGTATTGTTTTGTTCAATGGCTTCTACGACTTCATAGCTTTCTTCAAGTAAATGAGGGATCATTGTTTGGTAATTTTGTTTTAAATCCCATGGGCAGCCACCATTTGGATCACGAAGTTTAGCAATGATAGTGATAAAATCTTGAATATTATATTTTGGCATAAGAATTCCTTATAAAATAAATGAAGTGAATAAATAAAGATCATCATATTTGGAAATATTTTTTATCATTATGTGATCTTTATCGCGACTTTTTTTCTATTTTGGTGGTAATATTTAATCATAAACAAGCTATTCTGTTAATGTTTAGATCTGATAAGGAGCAAATTATGTATAAACATGTTTTAGTTGCGGTGGATCTTTCTGATGAAAGTGTAATTTTATTGGAAAAAGCAGCGGGCGTTGCCAAAAGAAATGAGGCTAAACTTTCCATTATTCACGTGGATGTGAATTTCTCGGATCTTTATACGGGATTAATTGATGTGAATATGTCTTCTATGCAAGATCGTATTTCCAGTGAAACCCAGCAATCTCTCACTCAATTAGCAGAACAAGCGGGATATCCTGTAACCGAAAAATTAAGTGGTAGCGGAGATTTAGGTCAGGTGTTATCTGATGCGGTGAAACAATATGATGTTGATTTACTGGTAACAGGGCATCATCAAGACTTTTGGAGTAAACTTATGTCTTCTACCCGTCAAGTTATGAATAATATTACGGTAGATATGTTAGTTGTCCCATTGCGTGACGAATAAAAAAATAACAGAAATTGACCGCACTTATTGCTTGTTTTGCAAAAGTGCGGTAGGTTTTTTAATAATTTTTATATATCTTTCCTTAATCAGAAAATTTATTGTTGGATAATTTGGATAAACCTTAAAAGTATGCCACAATATGGCAAAAAATTATTAATGATAACCTTTATGAATATACCCTGTATATTTTTAAGGCTTATAGTAAGGTTTATTAATGAAGACAACAGCACAAATTAGACAGTCATTTCTTGATTTCTTTCATAGTAAAGGTCATCAGATCGTAGAAAGCAGTTCCTTAATTCCTGATAATGATCCTACCTTACTTTTTACTAATGCGGGTATGAATCAATTTAAAGATGTTTTTCTTGGTTTAGATAAGCGTCCTTATTCTCGCGCAACCACAGCACAACGTTGTGTGCGAGCTGGTGGTAAACATAATGATCTTGAAAATGTGGGTTATACCGCTCGTCATCATACATTCTTTGAGATGCTGGGAAATTTCAGTTTTGGCGATTATTTTAAACAGGATGCTATTCATTTTGCTTGGGAATATTTAACCTCAGCACAATGGCTTGGGTTACCAAAAGAAAAATTATGGGTAACCGTCTATGAAACCGATCAGGAAGCCTATGATATTTGGCATCAACAAATTGGGGTGCCTGCTGAACGGATTATTCGAATTGGCGATAATAAAGGTGAGCCTGGAAGTTATGCTTCAGATAATTTCTGGCAAATGGGCGATACGGGGCCTTGTGGTCCTTGTACTGAAATTTTTTATGATCATGGTGAACATATTTGGGGTGGGCCTCCAGGGTCTGCAGAGGAAGATGGCGATCGTTATATTGAAATTTGGAATGTGGTTTTTATGCAATATAATCGCCAAGCCGATGGTACAATGGAGAAATTACCAAAGCCTTCCGTTGATACAGGTATGGGATTAGAGCGGATTGCTGCGGTTTTACAACATGTCAACTCTAACTATGATATTGATATTTTCCAAACATTAATTGCGAAAGCTGCCGAAATTACGGGTGAAAAGGATTTAAAGAATAAATCGTTACGCGTGATAGCAGATCATATTCGTTCTTGTGCTTATCTTATTGCTGATGGTGTGATTCCGTCCAATGAAGGGCGAGGCTATGTGTTACGCCGTATTATTCGCCGCGCTGTGCGTCATGGGCATTTATTAGGAGCGAAAGAAGCCTTTTTCTATAAATTAGTGCCGACATTAATTGAAGTGATGGCGAGTGCCGCGAAAGAGCTAAAAACAAAACAAGCCCAAATTGAAAAAGTATTACGTTTAGAAGAAGAACAATTTGCTCGTACCTTAGAACGCGGGCTGACACTTCTCGATGAGGCATTAGCGGAAGTAAAAGATGGGCAATTATCAGGCGATGTGGCATTTAAATTATATGATACTTATGGCTTCCCATTAGATTTGACGGCTGATGTTTGCCGAGAGCGTAACATTACGATTGATGAGCAAGGATTTGAGCTGGCAATGGAACAACAGCGTGTGAGAGCACAATCCGCCAATCAATTTGCGATGGATTACAACAATATCATTCGTGTTGAAGGTTCAACTCAGTTTGAAGGATATACTGAAGCAGAATCTTTGGCAAAAGTGACCGCACTTTTTTATGAAGGTAAAGCTGTTGACAGCATTGAAGCGGGTCAAAGTGCGGTGGTTATTTTGGAAAATACGCCATTCTATGCGGAATCAGGGGGACAAATCGGCGATACGGGTTATTTAACAAGTCGGGATTTGTCATTTAAAGTGACTGATACGCAGAAATATGGGCAAGTTTTTGGTCATATTGGCGAATTACAGCAAGGACGTTTACAAGTTGGGCAGATGGTGAATGCCGTCGTTGATGTAGCACGCCGTCAATCCACTTCTTTAAATCATTCTGCAACACACTTATTACACGCAGCGTTACGCCAAGTGTTAGGAGAACATGTTGCACAAAAAGGTTCTTTAGTCGCTGATACGGGATTACGCTTTGACTTTGTGCAACCAGAGCCTGTGACAAAACAGCAATTAGCTGAAATTGAACGTCTGGTAAACCAAGAAGTAAGGGCTAATTATCCGATTATGACTGAAGTGATGGCGTTAGATGATGCTAAAGCAAAAGGCGCAATGGCATTATTTGGCGAAAAATATGGTGAGCAAGTACGTGTTGTGGGTATGGGAGATTTTTCTATTGAATTATGCGGTGGTATCCATGCTCAACGTACTGGCGATATTGGTTTATTTAAAATCACTGCGGAAACTGCCGTCGCAGCGGGTATTCGTCGTATTGAAGCGGTAACGGGTGAACAAGCAATAAGTTGGTTACATCATCAACAATCTTTGTTAACACAAAGTGCGGAATTATTAAAATCTGATGTAAACTCTCTTGTTGATAAAATTCATCAATTACAAGATAAAGCGAAGAAAACCGAAAAAGAATTACAACAATTAAAAGACAAAATGGCTCAGCAAGCTGGTGCAGACTTGGCTAAAAATGCAATCAAAATTCATGATGTTGCTGTAGTTGTGCAACGTTTAGATAATTTAGATAGCAAATCCTTACGGATAATGGTCGATGATCTGAAAAATCAGTTAGGTTCAGCAGTCATTGTTTTTGCATCAGCGATGGGCGAAAAAGTAAACTTGGTAGTAGGCGTGACACAGGATCTTACAGACAAAGTGAAAGCTGGTGAGTTAGTGAACGTGTTAGCTCAACAAGTAGGTGGAAAAGGCGGTGGTCGTCCTGATATGGCGATGGCTGGCGGTACTCAACCTAATAACATTGATGTTGCATTATCGGGTTGTTTAGATTGGTTACAAGCACATTTGTAATTATATTTTAATATGAATTATTTGTGACAGATCACAGCTTATGTTCACCACGCCAACCAACAGGTTGGTTTGGTTATGATGATAAATGGTTGTAATTATCATATCTTGAGTAAGAAGGATCTTTTAAGTAATAAGGATATTTCCGATATAAATTACAAATAAAAGGGGAGTTTGTATGCTAATATTAACCCGTAAACTTGGCGAAAGCTTACTCATTGGCGATGATATTTCAATCACAATTTTGAATATGCGTGGTAACCAAATTAAAATTGGTGTCAATGCGCCAAAAGAGGTTTCAGTTCATCGAGAAGAAATTTATCGGCGAATTAAAGCATCTCAAGACAAAAAAGATACACCTTAATAGGTAGGAAATAAATTATGGAAAAATTAACCTGTTTCAAAGCCTATGACATTCGTGGTCAATTAGGAAGCGAATTAAATGCCGATATTGTCTATCGTATTGGACGTGCTTTTGGTCAGTTCTTACAGCCAAAAACCATTGTGGTTGGCGGCGATGTTCGTTTAACCAGTAAAGAACTTAAAAGTGCGGTAACCAATGGATTATTAGATTCCGGCGTTAATGTAATCGATCTTGGTGAAGTAGGAACAGAAGAAGTTTATTTTGCCACCACCTTTTTACAAGCTGATGGCGGAATAGAAGTAACGGCTAGCCACAATCCAATGGATTACAACGGGTTAAAATTGGTACGAGAAGGATCTCGTCCTATTAGTGCTGACACAGGTTTAGCTGAAATACAACGTTTAGCCGAAGAAAATCATTTTCCTGCGGTAAGCCAACGAGGGAGTTATAAGCAACAATCTGTGGTTGGTGATTATGTAGAACATTTACTTTCTTATATCAATCTGACGGAATTAACCCCATTAAAACTCGTCATTAATTCGGGTAATGGAGCAGCAGGTCATATTATTGATGCCATTGAAGCACAATTTAAAGCTCATCAAGTTCCCGTAAACATCATAAAAATTCATAATAACCCTGATGGTACCTTTCCACATGGTATTCCTAATCCATTACTACACGAAAATCGCCAAGATACGATAGATGCTGTCAAAAAACATCAGGCAGATATGGGAATTGCTTTTGACGGTGATTTTGACCGATGTTTTTTATTTGATGAAAATGGCGAATTTATCGAAGGCTATTATATTGTCGGTTTATTAGCACAAGCATTCTTAGCAAAACAACCTGACGCCAAAATTATTTATGACCCACGTTTAGTCTGGAATACCGAAGAAGTGGTGAAACAAAACGGCGGTCAAGCGATAATGTCTAAATCAGGGCATTCTTTTATTAAAGAAAAAATGCGAGCGGAAGATGCCGTTTATGGCGGTGAAATGAGTGCTCATCATTATTTTCGTGATTTTAATTATTGCGATAGCGGTATGATCCCTTGGTTATTAGTGATGGAACTTTTATGCAAAACAGGAAAAAGCCTGGGACAATTAGTCAATGAAAGCGTTAAACGTTACCCATCACCGGGCGAAATTAATAGCAAATTGACAAATGCACAACAAAGTATCGCACGGGTCAAAGAATATTACGCTCCTAATGCGATTAAAGTTGAAGAAATTGATGGCATTAGCATAGAATATCCACAATGGCGTTTTAATTTGCGTAGCTCTAATACAGAGCCAGTTGTACGTTTAAATTTAGAAACCCGTGGTGATAAAGCGTTAATGACAGAAAAAACCGAAGAAGTATTGGCGTTGTTGCGTCAATAAAGTACTATAATTTTAACTGTAATCTGCCCTCAAAAGTTGGATTTCCCAACCAATTAAGGAGCAGATTTTTTTATGACAAAATACACCCAAGTAGTTAAATAACATAGTCGTTAATTTTTATTTTCAATATAACAACTTGCTCAGACTTATTGTTATTTTAACCTCTCAAAATCCATTGTTAAACACTGGATTCGCCTTATTTAACTATGGGTAAAACTAGATTAATGTTGGTCAAACCGAATAGGTTTGTTTATCTGATTTTAATGCAACCTATTATGTAGAAACTGTACTATAGAGCAAGTTATGGCTGAATTTGTTTTGTCTAACACGAGGCTTATAAAAAATGATTTAAAACAAGGTATAATGAACTATGGTCAAAAAACTTGAAGGCTCAGCTAAAATAAAAGTCAAATAGCTTATTGCCCCACCGAAAATCTAAAAATAACGCTAACCTTATCGTATTTTAGAGTTTGATGAATCAAACTTCCACTAAACTAAATGAAAGCAAAACAATCCTGTATTTTAACAAAAGCTGGCAATACCTGATTTTTCTGGCAGTTAAAAACGATATGTTATTTTAGTAAGGTTAGTAAGAGTTTTTAATAACTGAAAAATGAGCTGCATGAATATTATAATAATCGGCGTATTTAAAGAAATTAAACGGACTAAGTCTTGTGTGTATAGAATTAAGGGAATACTCGCGAGCATTAAATATTATGAAAGATATTTACCTTCGAAAAGTGTGTGAAATTAAATATGAAAAAACAACAAATTGATTAGAAGGTTTATTGAGTGAACCTAAGGGAAAATTAATTGATCACAATAGATTAAGCGGAAAATATAAGATTATATTTATAAAGAATTTTTTAAATAAAAAGAGCTGCTGATAATTTGAAAAAATTATCAGCAGCTCTTTTTCTATCATACCGATTAATGAATAAATACAAAATAAACCACTATCGCAACCACAAAACGATAAATGGCAAATGGCACAAAAGAAATTTTTTTAATAAGATTTAAAAAGGTTTTAATTGCGATTAAAGCAACAACAAAAGCAGTAAAAAATCCTACTGCAAACATTGGTAAGTCATCAAGGCTAAGAAAATCAAGGCTTTTATATAAATCTAATATGGTTGCTCCCATCATCATAGGAACGGCTAAAATAAAAGAATATTCTGCCGCTGCCTGACGCCCCACGCCCATTAACAATCCCCCAGAAATGGTTGCACCTGAACGTGAAAATCCTGGCCATAAAGCAAGACATTGAAATAAACCGATCGTAAAGGCTTGTTTATAACTCATTTGATCTAAAGTAGCAGCTTTTACTTGAGGACGATATTTCTCTGCTAATAATAACAAAATCCCTCCTGCAACAAGAGCGTACATAACCATTTCTGGACTAAATAAACCTTTAATATGGCTATGAAAAATTAGCCCTAAAATCACAGCAGGGATCATACCTAAAATAATATGTACTAAGGTTAAGTGAGGTTGGTTTTTATCTTGTTTTTCCCCAAAATGAATACCGATTAAACCGAACATTTTACGCCAAAATACAACAACAACGGCTAAAATAGACCCTAATTGGATAATGACTTCAAAGGTTGCAGCTTTCTCTCCCTCAAAGCCTAGTAAATGCCCAACAATGATCATATGACCAGTGGAAGATACAGGTAAAAATTCAGTAAGCCCTTCCACAATTCCTAAAATAAATGCGATTAATAATTCAGACATAATTTCCTCAAAATAATTAAAAAATCCACCGCTCTTTATGCATTATCAATACCAAAAGCTAATACTTCTTTAATATCTGTTGCATTGAGGGCAATCATTAATAAGCGATCAACACCTAATGCCACACCAGCACAATTCGGCATACCTGCCTGTAAAGCTGCAATAAAGCGATGATCAATTTTCTGTGGCTCTAAGCCCAATTTTTGGCGTTGACGATTATCCTGTTCAAAACGACTTAATTGCTCTTTGCTGTCCGTTAATTCGTGAAAACCATTCGCTAATTCTAGTCCTTTATAGTAAAACTCAAATCGTTCTGCAACACGATGATCTTCGGAACTCACTTGTGCTAAGGCGGCTTGAGTGGCTGGAAAATGATAAACCGCAATGGGACGTTCTAAGCCAATATTCGGTTCAACCACCGCACTAAATAAAAATTGTAACAAGGTATCTCTTGGTTCATCTTCAGAGGTTTGAAAACCATATTCTTGTGCTTTCTCTAATAATTCTGATTTTTCGGCTGAAAGCGGATCAAGCCCAACATATTGTTGAAAAACAAATTGGTAGCTAAAACTTTCTGCAGGCTCACAATCCAAGATTTGTTGTAGTAAATCATCCACTTCATTGATCAAACGATACATATCAAAATAAGGGCGATACCATTCTAACATCGTAAACTCAGGATTATGTTTACTCCCAGCTTCTTCATTACGAAACACGCGACAAAGCTGAAAAATTGGTCCACTGCCTGCGGATAATAAACGTTTCATATGATATTCAGGACTTGTCATTAACCACAGTTGTTTATTTTGATGTTGAAAAGGTGCGATAAATTCTGTACTAAAGGTAGATAAATGTACATCTGTTACGCCAAATTCACTTAATACGGGGGTTTCTACTTCAAGCAAACCTCGATCTGTAAAAAATCGACGTATATCTGCGATAATTTTTGCCCTCGCCAATAAATTTTCTATTGGAGCAGAGGGTTTCCATTGGGTATCATGATTATTCATTATTAATGCTATTTTAAATAAAAATGGAATTATTCTAACGGAAAAAGCAGAATTACTAAACCAATATTATTCAAATAAGTTGATATTTCATCACAAGTTATTGTGACCTAATTATCAAACCAAATTGAAATTATTTTCATTTCTCGTTAAAATCTCGCCGATTTTTTCCACAGTATTGATGTCAGCAAAAATAAGGAGAGGAAATTGTGTTTCAATTAAAACAGGTGTCTTTTGTGATTCCGCAACGTACCTTGTTATATCCTCTTGATTTGAATTTTAATGCTGGCAAGGTTTATGGCTTAATTGGGCATAATGGTTCGGGGAAATCTACCTTGATTAAGTTAATGGCTCGCCAACAAAAAATCAGTGGTGGGCAGATTTTGCTTAATAAACAGGATATTTCCTCTTGTTGGGGAAGTCGTGATTTTGCGAAACAAGTGGCTTATTTACCGCAACATTTGCCTACTTCAACCCAATTAACGGCGCGTGAATTAATTGCTATGGGGCGTTATGCTTGGAATGGTTTATTGGGGCGTCAAACTGAAACGGATCAGCAGGCGATTGAACGGGCAATGCAACTGACCCATACTTGTCAATTTGCCGAGCAATTTATTGATACCCTCTCTGGTGGTGAGCGTTCTCGCATTTGGTTAGCCATGTTATTAGCTCAACAAAGCCAATTTTTATTGCTTGATGAACCCTTAGCCCCTTTGGATATTGCTCATCAAGTGGAAGTTATGCAGTTAATTCGTCAATTAAGCCGAGAATTGGGATTAGGGGTGGTGATTGTTATTCATGATATTAACCTTGCCAGCTATTTTTGTGATGAATTAATCGCCTTACATCGTGGGCGTTTGTTAATGCAAGGTACGCCACAACAAATGATTACTCAGCCTAATTTACAAGCGATTTATGGTATTCAACTTAATGTGATACCTCACCCTGATACCACTTGCCCAGTGAGCTTTTACTAATGAAAAAAATTTTGTTTATTTTCACCGCACTTTGCTGTTGCTTTTTCGCTGTTTTAGCACAGGCTCAAATGGGATCAGATCGTTATGCAAGCCTTGATTGGACAGTAGCAGAAACCTTGTTAGCTTTAGGGGTTGAGCCTGTGGCGATTGGCGATGTTGAGGCTTATAAAAAATGGGTGGCAAAGCCTAGCTTACCACCAAAGATTATTGATTTAGGGCTTCGTCATCAACCTAATCTTGAGCAAGTGGCTTGGTTAGCCAAGCAAGATAGCGAACAACCACTTATTTTTATTAATACCCCTTTTTATGCTATGGCAAGTGCAACGCTCAAGCCCTTTGCTCAAGTAGAAATGGTGGATTTTTATCAAGCGGGCAATGCTTGGCAAAATATTGTTACCGCCACTCAGCAAGTGGCAAATTTAGCAGGGCGAACGGATGATGCGGAGAAATTATTGGCAAATTTTGACAAACAGATTGCACAGTTAGTACCACAGGCTCAGCCTTTTACCTCACGTCCCATTGCCTTAGTGCAATTTATTGACACTCGCCACTTACGCATTTATGCGGAAAATAGTTTACTTGGAGCTGTGTTAAAGCAGCTGGGTTTCCATAATGCTTGGCAAGGGGAATATAATATTTGGGGATTTGCCACTATCAATATTACCCAATTAAGCCAATTACCCCAAAATGTGAGACTTGTAGTGATAAAACCTTATCCTGCCAATGTGGTGCAAGCTCTTAGCCATAATAGTTTATGGCAATATTTAAAGCTCAATGAAAACACCTTAGTTTTGCCTGCCATTTGGACCTTTGGCGGTATTCCCTCAGCACAGCGTTTTGCCCAAACCTTGGTGCAGGCATTACAAACAGGAGGGGAACCTTGGTAAAAATAAACACAAAACCCACCGCACTTTTCTTTGTGGGCTTATGCTTATTATTTTTCGTGTTAGCGATAATGTTGTTAAGCCAACAATTACCCGCTCACTTTAATCTAACGGATTTATTCCGTCAGTCCACAGATCTTGAGGTATTGTTATTGCAAAACTATAGCCTACCTCGTATTGTTATGGCGTTATTAGCGGGCGGGACATTAGGTTTAGCAAGCCTTTTATTACAACAAATTATGGCAAATAATTTGGTATCCGACAGCACCATTGGGATCAGCAGTGGCGCCCAATTTGCCTTATTTTTAGCCACCATTTTATTTCCAGCCAGTTTACATTATGGGGCAAGCCTGATCGCTTTAGGCGGTGCGGTGGTGAGTTTGTTATTAGTATTTTGTTTAGCTTGGCGTAAAACTATGTCGCCCTTACTGCTGATTTTGGCAGGTTTAGTGGTAAATTTATATTTTGGTGCGTTTTCATCACTGATGATGTTATTTTATCCTGAAGAATCGCGAGGCTTAGCATTATGGGGAGCTGGCTCATTGGTGCAAGAATCTTGGCACGACAGCTAATGGCTTCTTTGGCAAATAAGCCCAATATTATTGATTATTGCCCTATTAATACGCCCACTCACAATTTTAAGTTTAAATGAAAGCAATGCCGTCAGCTTAGGCGTCCCTGTGGCTCGCTTGCGTTTTCTTGGGATTGCCATAGCAAGTTATTTGATCGCTTGTGTGGTCAGTGCGGTAGGTATGTTAGGATTTATCGGCTTGATTGCTGCCACCTTGGTGCGTCAATTAGGGGTGCGTCGCCTAAAATATCAGCTTATTTTGGCATTTTATTGTGGCGGATTATTACTGGCAATCACGGATTTATTGTTGCAATTATTGGCATTATGGCGAGGTATTCATTTACCCACAGGGGCAGTAACCGCGTTATTAGGCACACCTTTATTATTATGGTTAATGTTCCGCACCTTGCCGAAAGCCACAGGACTGAATGAAACCACTACCACAAAACAAATTAAATTTAGACCGCACTTTATCGGCATTGCCTTGTTGCTTTTGTTCGCTGTGATTTTTGTGGCGTTAAATTTTGGGCGTAGCGGACAAGGCTGGCATTGGCTAAATCAAGATACATGGCAAGATATTGTTATAGGGTTACGCTATCCCCGTTTATTAATGGCGTTAGCCGTAGGAATTTTATTAGCCACCGCTGGGGTTTTATTACAACGGCTTACCCTAAATCCGATGGCAAGCCCTGAATTACTGGGCATATCCTCAGGCACCAGTATGGGGATTTTGCTGTTGCTGTTTTTCTTTTCTAGCCAAAACCCTGTATTTTTTTGGTTAGCTGGGGTTATTGGGGCGTTACTGGCGTTATCCTTATTATTACTGATTAATCAAACCAATGGTATGTTGCCAGAAAAAGTGCTACTCACAGGGATTTCCTTGTCAGCATTATTTGATACCTTACAACGATTAGCCATTGCCAGTGGTGATCCGAGAGCCATTTTATTACTTAACTGGACATCAGGCTCCATTCAACCCGTAGAAAGCCATTTCGCTTGGGGCTTTTTATTAATTAGCTTGGCGTTATTTAGCATAAGTTTGTTATTTAGCCGTTGGTTAGAAATTTTAGGCTTACAAGCCCCTATGGCACAAGCCTTAGGCTTAAATTTACGCCAAGTGCGGTGGATTTTAATTTTATTTTCTGCCTTGCTCACAGCCATCGCCACCTTGATTATCGGGCCTCTGAGTTTTATTGGTTTATTAGTGCCACATTTAGCCCGTTTAGTGGTGGCAAGGGTTTATCAACAGCTTATTGTGGCTGCCTTATTGGGTGGCATTATTATGATTACGGCAGATTGGCTAGGACGTCAGCTACTTTTCCCTTATGAAATTCCTGCGGGATTGGTCGCCACCTTACTTGGCGGTAGCTATTTTTTAGTGATGATGCGTAAAGTGTAATATATAGTGGTTTCAATTTAACATCAGACAAGCTGAAACGGCTATATTTTAAAATAGAATAAGCGAAAAAGTGATATTTTTCGCTTTGTAACCGCCCCTTGTGGGCTTAACCTAACTAGGAACTTAACAATGAAAAAATCCTTTGTTTATACTGGCTTAGCCAGTGCCATCGCTATGGCAATCAACCCAGCATTCGCAGAAGAAAATAGCTCACAAGCAGAATTGTTAGAGGCTATTGAAGTGGTGGGTACATTAAATAAACTTGATGCACAACCCTTTAATCAAGCAAAATCTGCCACAGTGATTAGCCAGCAAACCTTACAAGAGGAAGGCGTGGTAAAAGCCGATGAATTAGGGCGTTATCAAGCAGGGTTTGTTAATCAAACCTATGGCTCAGATACCAATACAAACTGGTTTAATATTCGTGGTGCAAAAGTCAGTCAATCTTTAGATGGCTCCCCGATGTTAGAGCAAGGCTTTTTTACCCCACAAATTGACTTGTTTGGGCTTGAAGCGGTAGAGGTAGTTAAAGGTGCTGATTCTATGGCTTATGGTAAAGCTCTATCAGGCGGCTTAATTAACTATATTAGTAAACGCCCACATAAAGATCTTGTGGGGGGGGGTACGATCGTTAGTTATGTAGGTAACAAAAATCAACGTGGCATTGGATTGGATTATACGGGCGGATTAAATGCGGATAATAGCCTACGTTACCGTTTAGTGGGATCTTATGCACGTGCCGACGGCGAATGGAATGGCACTTGGTCAGAAAGCTATTATTTTGCTCCCTCTCTTAGCTGGGATATTTCCGATCGCACTCATTTAACCCTGCTTGCTAGCTATCTAAAAAATGTGGGTGTACCAAGCTCAAATTTCTTACCACAATTAGGCTCTTTAGTTGCAACCCCACAAGGTAAAATTGCTCGTCATGCTAACCTTGGCGATCCTACCCAAGATTATGAGCGTAATCATGTAAAAAGTATTGGTTATGAATTTAGCCATGATTTTGGTGCAGGTTTAACCTTTAGCCAAAATTATCGTTATCAATATATTTCTAATCAACATCAAGGGGCTTATGCTTATCCCTCCCTGTATGATGCAAACTGGAACCCTATTCCCTTTACCAATGATTTAACTCGAGGTGTTGTATATAACAATGGGCGTGCAAAAAGCCATAGTATTGATAATCGTATGACTTGGCAATATAACAATGATTGGTTAGAAAATACCTTATTAGCAGGTTTTGATTATCGTCATCAGGATTTTAATTCCCTTTATACTTTATCAGGGGAAGCCAGTAGCGTTGATGTGTATAATCCTTCGCTTTCTTATGGACAGCCTTATAGTATTAATGCCCCTCATGTGCATATTAAATATATCCAACAAGGTTATTATGTACAAAATAATGCTCGTTTATGGGATAAATTGGGCGTTACATTAGGGCTCCGTCATGATCGCATAAGAAATACAGAACTTGGTCGATTACTTTCTGATAAAAATAATCATACCTCGTATCAAGGTTCAATCATGTATTTTAATGATTTAGGTTTAAATCCTTATTATGCTTATAGTGAGGCATTTTCTTTGCCTGCAGGATTAAATGCAAATGAAACTCTCTATAAACCTATTATTTCTCGTCAACATGAAGTTGGGGTGAAATATATGCCAAGTTGGTTAGATGGTACAATTTCATTAGCTTACTTCCAAGCTCGCGATACAGGGGCATTAGTTATGTCAGCAACAGGAGAGGGGGCAGAAAATGGAACACCAACAAAACGAAAAGGAATAGAGTTTGAATTAAGAGCAAATATTACTGAACGATTAAACGCTTTATTTGCCTATACTTATCTAAACTCAGTAGAGCGAAAAACAGGAGCAAGAACTGCACTTACTCCAAAACATACCCTTGCGAGCCGTTTAGCTTATCAATTTACCCCTGATTTTAATGCAGGCATTGGTTTGCGTTATATTGGTAATAGTGTCACTGCAACAGGATCATTATATTCAGGTGCCAAAGTACCGTCCGCTACCTTAGTGGATCTCTTTGCTAGCTATAATATTTCGCCACAATGGCAAGCTAGAGTAAATATTGATAACCTAGGCAATCGTAAATATCTCGCAGGCTGTGATTACTATTGTTATTACGGTGAGGGCATTAGTGGCGTTGCCAGCTTATCTTATAAATTCTAATTAAACCTTTCTTGAATTTAGCTCCGTTAAAAAATTGCATTTAGCGGAGCTTTCTTTTAGCTATCATAATTATGCAAAATAGCTTATAATCCGTAGTTTTCATTTAACCCAATAAGCATTATGTTTGAACTTAATCCAATCAAAAATAAAATCCTTGATATTCAGCAGCGTACTCAGTTGCTTAGGGGGTATCTTTGACCTTGATAACAAAATTGAACGTTTAGAAGAGGTTAATGCGGAATTAGAACTGCCCGAAGTGTGGAATGATCCTGATAAAGCCCAAGCCTTAGGTAAAGAGCGTGTTAGCCTTGAAAATGTGGTCAATACGATTCGTCAACTTGAGCAAGGCGTAGAAGATATTGATGTCTTGCTTGAACTTGCCATTGAAGGCGAGGATGAACAAAGTTTTGCCGAAGCCTGTCAAGAAGTAGAACAGCTAGAACAAAATTTAGCCCAGCTTGAATTTCGTCGTATGTTTAGCGGACAGCACGATAGCGCGGATTGTTATGTGGATTTACAAGCAGGTTCTGGCGGTACGGAAGCGCAGGATTGGACAGAAATGTTGTTGCGAATGTATTTGCGTTGGGCGGAAAGTAAAGGCTTTAAAACAGAATTAATGGAAGTTTCTGACGGCGATGTAGCTGGCTTGAAATCCGCCACCATTCGGGTTTCAGGGGAATATGCTTTTGGTTGGTTACGCACTGAAACAGGTATTCATCGCTTAGTGCGAAAAAGCCCCTTTGATTCTAACAATCGCCGCCATACCTCTTTTGCTGCGGTGTTTGTTTATCCTGAGATTGATGAAGATATTGATATTGAAATTAATCCAGCAGATTTACGCATTGATGTTTATCGTGCCTCTGGTGCAGGGGGACAGCACGTCAATAAAACAGAAAGTGCGGTGCGTATTACCCATTTACCTAGCGGTATTGTGGTGCAATGTCAGAATGATCGTTCTCAACATAAAAATAAAGATCAAGCAATGAAACAGCTTAAAGCTAAGTTGTACGAGTTAGAATTGCAAAAACAAAATGCGGAAAAACAAGCCATGGAGGAAAGTAAATCCGATATTGGCTGGGGCAGCCAGATTCGTTCTTATGTACTTGATGATTCAAGAATTAAAGATCTACGCACTGGAGTAGAAAACCGCAATACCCAAGCTGTACTTGACGGGGATTTAGACCGTTTTATTGAAGCGAGTTTAAAGGCGGGGTTGTAGTAAGTATTTTTTGAGGTGACAAAATGTCTCCTCAAAAACATTAAACAAAATAGGGAAAACGCTTTCTAAGCCCCTTAAAAAGCCCCTGACTAAGGCTTACAACGATAGAATAATTTTGGCTGTTTGAGCGTAGCGAGTTCCAAAATTATTCGTATATCGTTGTTGCCGAAAGGCAGGATAAGGCTTTTTCTAGGGGTGCATTTCTTTGCTTACTTTCTTTGTGCAAGCAAAGAAAGTAAGTCGCCAACGGCGAAAACCGTTAGCCATAACGAAGAAATTAAAGTAAATTGTCAACAATAAAAACCGTTGATAACATAGAAAAAATAAACGAAAAACTTACCGCACTTTGTCATAAAAAGTACAAATTTAAAGATTAAACATACAAAAGGTAACAAAATGACAGACCAAAACCAAGAATTAGATTTAAACGGCGAAATGCTTGCTCGCCGTGAAAAATTAAATACCTTACGTCAAAAAGGTAACGCCTTTCCTAATACCTTTCGCCGTAATGCTTTAGCACAGGATTTACATCAACAATATGACGAAAGTGATGGCGAAAGTTTAAAAGCCCAAGAAATCCAAGTCAAAGTGGCTGGGCGAATTATGACTAGACGTGTTATGGGGAAAGCCACTTTTGTTACCCTACAAGATGTGAGCGGACGTATTCAGCTCTATATTGCTCGTGATAATTTACCTGAGGGCGAATATCAAAATAACGTGGGGCTATGGGATTTAGGCGATATTGTGGGTGTGCAAGGTACCTTATTTAAAACCAAAACCAATGAACTGACCATTCGTTGTAATCAAGTGGAATTATTAACCAAAGCGTTACGTCCATTGCCTGATAAATTCCACGGCTTAAGCGATCAGGAAACCCGTTATCGTCAACGTTATTTGGATTTAATTGCTAATGAAGAATCACGCCGTACCTTTATTATTCGTTCTAAAGTGGTGGCGGGTATTCGTGAATATTTTATTAACAAAGGTTTCCTTGAAGTGGAAACCCCTATGCTCCAAGTGATCCCGGGCGGTGCCTCGGCTCGTCCTTTTGTTACTCATCATAATGCCTTAGATGTGGATATGTATTTACGCATTGCCCCTGAGCTCTATTTAAAACGTTTGGTTGTGGGCGGTTTTGAGCGTGTATTTGAACTAAATCGTAACTTCCGCAATGAGGGGGTATCCGTTCGCCATAATCCAGAATTTACAATGTTGGAATATTACCAAGCCTATGCGGATTACCACGATTTAATGGATAACACCGAGGAATTATTGCGTAAATTAGCCCTAGATATTCTTGGCACAACCATTGTACCTTATGGCGACTATGAGTTTGATTTTGGCAAACCATTTGAACGCATTACAATGCACGAGGCAATCCTAAAATATGGTGCAGAGAAAGGAATTGTGGAAGCTGATTTATATGATTTTGAGCGTGCCGTTGCGGTGGCAAATAAATTAGGTATTGAGGTACAAAAATCTTGGGGCTTAGGTAGCCTTGTGAATGCTATCTTTGAAGAAGTCGCAGAACCGCACTTAATTCAACCGACTTTCTTAATGGCACACCCTGCGGAAATTTCGCCATTAGCGCGTCGTAATGATCAAAACCCAGAGGTAACCGATCGTTTTGAGTTATTTATTGGGGGGCGTGAAATTGGTAATGGTTTCTCAGAGCTTAATGATGCAGAAGATCAAAATGCCCGTTTTGATGCTCAAGTGGCTGCCAAAGAAGCAGGCGATGATGAAGCTATGTTTAAAGATGAAGACTTTGTGGTCGCCCTTGAACATGGCTTACCACCAACCGCAGGCGAAGGCTTGGGGATTGACCGTTTAGCGATGTTATTTGCTAATGCCGCTTCTATTCGTGATGTGATTTTATTCCCAGCGATGAAGCATAAGAGTTAATTCTGTATAGTCATTTCAATTTAAAATGAGGTGACTATAAAATTTAGGCTATTTGTATCTACAAATAGCCTATGACCCTTTAACCGTGGTTCGCAAACCTCCCACGCAAAAAAACTAGGAAAATTAATGAACAATTTAGCAACCAACAATCCTAAAGGGATTGTTATCTTTTCGGGTGGACAAGACTCCACCACCTGCTTATTACAAGCCATTCAACATTATGGTGTTGAAAATGTAGAAACCATCAGTTTTCAATATGGACAACGTCATCATATTGAGTTGGAAAAAGCCAAATGGATCGCTCAAGATCTCAAGGTAAAGCAAACAATCCTTGATCTCTCGGTGATGCAAAGCATTACCCATAATGCCTTAATGGATAGTCAGCAAACCATTGCACAAGCAAAAGGCGAACTGCCTAACACCTTTGTAGACGGACGCAATGCGCTATTTTTGCTTTACACAGCCATTTATGCCAAAGGGCAAGGCATTAAGGATATTATCACTGGGGTTTGTGAAACCGATTTTAGTGGCTATCCTGATTGTCGAGATGTGTTTATCAAATCAATGAATATCACGCTCAACCTTGCGATGGATTATCAATTCAATATTATTACCCCATTAATGTACCTAACCAAAGCCCAAACCTGGCAACTTGCTGATGAACTGGGCTATTTAGACTATGTTCGCCAACATACTCACACTTGTTATCAAGGGGTACAAGGCGGCTGCGGACAATGCCCAAGTTGCCAATTAAGGGAAAAGGGCTTGCAACAATATTTACAACAAAAGCAAGGGGGAAATAATGGCATTTAAAATTAGCAAAGAATTTAGCTTTGATATGGCACATTTGCTCGATGGACATGATGGCAAATGCCAAAATTTACACGGACACACCTATAAATTGCAAGTGGAAGTAAGTCAACCTTTACAGCAAACAGGAGCTAAAAAAGGGATGGTAATGGATTTTAGCGACATCAAAAGTATTGTAAAACGTGCGATTCTTGATCCCCTTGATCACGCCTTTATTTATGATCAACATAGCGAACGAGAAAGCCAAATTGCTCAGCTACTAAACCAGCTCAATTCAAAAACCTTTGCTTTTCCGACGCGTACAACCGCAGAAGAAATGGCGAGATTTATTTTTAACCGCCTAAAATACGAGGAAAATTTACCTGTCAGTGCCATTCGTTTATGGGAAACGCCCACCTCATTTTGTGAATATCAGGAATAAATTATGCCAACGCCAGCATTATTTGATCCACAATTTAATATTGTGGAAATTTTTGAAAGTTTACAAGGGGAAGGCTTTAACACAGGTATGCCGAGTATTTTTATTCGCTTTGGCAAATGCAATCTCGCTTGCCCTTGGTGCGATACCAATTACAATCAGTATCAACCCTATTCCCTAAGCCAAATTATGGCAAAAGTGCGGTCGTTTTCCGCAAAAAATATTATTATTACGGGCGGCGAGCCTACGATTGTGCCACATTTAAGCCTACTGCTAGAACAATTAAAAGCAGAAGGCTATTTTCTCGCCATTGAAACCAACGGCTTAAAACCTATCCCACCACAAATTGATTATATCGCCACCAGTCCGAAACGCTTGTACCAACACAAATACTGCCAACGCTGTATTCCCTTTGCTCACGAAGTCCGCATAGTTGCCGATGATGATGTGCTGGCATTTTGTGAACAAATTGAAACCACCATTGAAGCCCAGCATTATTATCTCTCCCCTTGTGAGAATAATGGCGAGATGAATCTGGAACAAACCATTCGCCAATTAGGCTTATTAAACCAACGCCCCAATAAACCTAAATGGCAGTTAAGTATTCAAACCCATAAGTTGGTGGGGATGAGGTAAGTTATGAATTATTATTCCATTTTTTATCAAATCCATAACCTAAATTTAAGCGAGATTTTGCTGTTTTTGCTTGTTTGCAAGGATAGCTATCTTCAATTTGATATTTCATATTATATTGATATGATGAGCTATTTTTAACCATTTCTAATTGATCTAAACAATGATTATAATCGATACGAAGAGCTTCATAATTTTCAATATAATAAAATGCTAATTAGTTCTTATGATATTCTAATTGAATTACCATCTTGCTTCACAATTACGAATACCACTTGCATATTCTCTAATGCTTTGTGGGGTAGGAAAGAACTCCGCAACTTTTTTATTATGCAAATAAATAGTAAATTCATTAGCTGTTGAAATAGCTTGAGTAAATTCATACCACTCATTAGCACCATTTCTGGTGTCAGTGGGTATTGATAAAGGATGATAGGTTTTTCCATTTATTAGGAAAGCTAATTTACCACTCAATTGCTCTGCATCGTAAGTTTGCCCATTTACTGAAAAACTAATGCGATGATCGACATCAGGATCATCACTGGCTCCTGCATTACAAGAGAGAGTCATTGATTGCCCTTGATTATTAGCGATATTATATTCAAGCCAACCTTGACCGAAACCACTAGTCCAAGTATCTGGTAAAAAGTCAGATATATTATTTTGAACATCAAATTTATTACTCTGCTCAATGGTTCTATGATTATTAAATAGTATAGACTCATCGTTATAGCAATTTAATAGTGTTTGTTTAACATTATCTACATCTGTTAAGGTGCATTGATTATTTTGACAATTAAAAGAATAAACAATTTTATTTGGTTCATCAAAATTATTAAAAACTGCTACAACTTGTCCTGCTTGGTTAATAGAGGTTTGAAAATTAGTAATTAAAATATCTTGACCATTACTCATAATGCTACCAACACAATCAGGATCCTCAATAGGTAAGTTTAATGCTTTTTTGAAACTTTGATCTGCATAGACTGATAGAATTTCATGACTATTAGCGTTACTATAAATTAGATTGTAATACATATTATGTACGAGTGTGCGCTTGATATTATTTAAGTCTTCAGCATAAGAAGTTTGAAAAAATAAACAAGCAATATAAAACAAAATTTTTTTCATATATTATTTCCGTATAGTTAATTTATTTTTTATATAAGATTTTGTCAGTGAAGAAAAATTTGGTAAAAAATCATATATAATAGATATATTCTAAAATGTTTGTAATAAATTAATAAAAATATATCTATAATAGATTATAGATAATTATATTTTCATTATAGAAGGTGGCTTATATATTTACCATTTAAATATTGATTTGATAAACTTAAAAATAGTAAATGCAAATAATAAGATCAAACCTATAGTATAACATATAGCAAAGTTTTGTATTGGAAGACAAACTTTATAATAATCATATCTACTAGGCGTTCCAAATTTACCACATCCATAAATAATAGATATGATTATCATTAATATGAAACATATAGCAAACAATATCCAAATTTTTTTTAGCATAAAATTTCCTCAATAAACAAAGTTAATATTATTTTTTACTAAATGTTTTAGCTAAGAGAGCAATGGTTGCTGCTGAAGCAACACCCAAAACTGATTTTCCTAGAGTTGATGAACCAGCTTTATCTTCTTCTTTTACACAAGAAATAATTTTAGCTTTAGTAAATAGCGATTTAAATTTATTTTTAGCCTCAATAATATTACTAGCAGTAACTCTATAACGAATATAGCTAGTATCGGAAGGTTCTACCTTTGCTTTAATCAAATAAGTATATTGTTTATTTCTCATAATGCTTATCTCTAATTAACGAATTTTCTCACAAGCCAATCTCTGTTTTTCAATAAAATAAACTCAATAACAGTTACGTTAGCAAATAGTCTAAATGGAGTTGGTAGAATATTAAATACTATATTCGCTATTCTACGGATATTTTCATCATTCTGTAGAGCGGAAGAAGTCAAAGATAATCCACTATTTTTTATACCTGATATAATACTTTCAGAATGTTGAGAAATATAATTAACTATCATCCCATCTTTTTTATTATCATTTTCTTCCTCATCTTCTTCTATATTATTATATATAACAATATCAGTACTTGAATTGTAATTATTATTTTCATCTTCAAATCTTAATTTTGGTAATGTAATAGAGTTTTCACAGATATCAATAAAAAATGGAGTTTGCTCCTTAATATCTGCAATATAATCTTCAAATTCTTCAGATAAAATAATATCCAAACTGATTTCCTTATTAAAGCACTTTGATAAGAATGGTAGTATTGAAGATAATCTTTTTTCTAAAGGGTATATAAATTTATTTATTATATTTATTTGTTCTATGGTTGTATATTTATTATTTTCTAATATCTCTGACAATATTGTTAATTTATTAGATTCCTCTTTTAACTTTCTAATTTTATCTGATATATCAATAACAAGTTCTTTAAAAAGATCTATTGATTTAAATAGATCAATACTATCTTCATCGAAAAAGGTTTTGTTAATAGAATAATGTTCAAACATTACAAATGTAGTTATAGATATATCAACATCTTTTACAGTTCTAAATAAATTATTTAAACGAATTAAGACTTCATCTGATGTATTTCTGAATGTTCTTATTTTTGTTTTATTTTGCTTTTCTAACAATTTTTCTTGTTCTTGTCTTTCTTTTTCCTTTTCTTCCTCTATATAAGCTAGTTTGAGTTTTATACAAAGATCTATAAGTTTACTTATATAGTTAGATAATAATTCGATATCTTTTTTAGATGCCCCATTAAAAGACTCTACCCAAGGTTGATCCGGATAACGTTTATCTTCAATTTTTATTTTTGTTAGAAAACCAGAGTTTAAAGATATTGACTGTATATCAGTAAAACCAATTGAAATAGGAGTAGAAGCCATTTCTTTAAAAAATAAATTATCATAAGTTAAAAACATTCCGGTTTTAGCGCTACCGAAAACGGTGTTATCAATAAGTAAGCAAACATCGTCTTCATCTAAATCATCACTTCCATATGCATTAATCGCATTAGATAACTTATCTTCAGGAATAGAAGGGAGAGTATATATTTTCAAGCCAGAAGATAAACGGGGTGGTGCTCTAAGCAAGTCATAAATTGATTTTTCAAGTTCTGTAGTCATAGCTTCATTAGTCCTTTACATAAATGAATAATTCATACAAATATTATTCATTTTTATGGCTTTAATCAAGATCAAAAATCAAAAAAATATGCTATTAATGAATAGTATTAGTATATATACAACTATAATGGCAAAATTTATTCCTACAAATATCGACAAACTCATCGGGCAGAGAATCCAACAAAAACGTAAAGAACAAGGCTATACAGCAGAAAAATTATCGGAATATGTAGATATTTCGCAACCCCAGCTTTCTCGTTATGAACGAGGAACCAACAAAATCAACATGAGCCATCTTGTGGCTATTGCTCATTTTCTGAAAACGCCTATTAGTTACTTTTTTGTGGATTGTATGAAAAATGAAGAATGGAATAGTGATGAACTAGATTTACACTGGCAACAGCTTAACCTTGAGCAAAAGCGGGCTATCGTACATTTATTAGCAACTTTACGTAATTCAACTTAGCTAAAAGTAAGTAATATGATTAAATATCAGGTAAATATTTTCTACAAATTCTGATTTTGAAATATATTGATAGGCTGAAGACCTAAGGATCAAATATGAACATAAAACAAAAACTCTATTTAAAACAACTGGATTTTTTACGCCCATTATTAGGATTAATCATTTTATTGGGGTTATTATTTTTTTATGGGTTAGAGGATTTTGATAAATTATTTGCTCAAGTGGGTTTTCATTTGCCCCATTGGCTGATTTATGCTTTATATGCAGTGTTTGCGGTTTATGCCTTATGGCGAACATTCTTTGGTTGTATAATGTTGCTAGATATCAAACATATGAAAAAAGCCAAATGCTTTTTTGCCTTGGTGAGAAATAAGCAACCCGAAGTGAAAATTGAAAATATTGCGGAGCAATATGCTTTATTAGCCACCTTATTTTATGAAAGCTCAAACATTCATTTTTATGACAAAGCCAGTTTGCAAGGCTTAGCCAATAATCCTGATTATATTCCGCCTTATCGTCAAGATAAACAAGGCAATATTGTAGGGGGATCACATTTTATTAATAGCCTTGAGGCTTTTTATTCCACCAAAGCAACTGCATTAATTGAAGATTTAAAACAAGCCTTAGAGATGTCTTGGGGGATTACGGAGCGAGAGTCCGCCTTGGAGCAAATTGATGCCCTATGGCAAGGGGCAAATGAGGGGGCGGAATATGATTTGTTAGCAAGCAAAGAAGGTAAAGCCTATGCCCAAGCTGTGCAAGATTTTGGTTTTCAGTTTGCTTGTTCGGATTTGCCTGTCAATGCTTCGGGTTTTGATTTAGTCCGTTTTATTTATTTAGTGCGAGCGGGGTTTACTTTAGGTTATTTAGATGAACAAGAAACACGTTCGGCCTTATTTTCTGCGGCGATGTTTTTAGCCCATAATTATCGTGATTGGCAACATTTCGCTTATTCTTATTTGATTAATTTCTTAATTTGGAATGTAGCATCAAATAATGACAAAATGGCTTATAATTATGCGTTAGAACGTGTGTTAGGTGTCAATGAAGTGTTATCAGATCCCTATAGTCCATTACAAGGCACTTCTCTTGATAAGTTGAGAACCGAATTACAAGCCCTTATAAAAGAAGAGGTTTAATCAGCAAAAAGGACAAGGGTAATATTTTTTAGAAAGTGCGGTCAAAAATTCATTTATTTTTTCATCGCATACTTGTCCTTATCTGACAATCTCTGTATAATCCACGCCTTACAGCCATATTGAATTTTCGTTCCTTGCTTCCGCAGATTGATGGCTGGTCTATAGTCGGAGGCTGATTAACCCGTAAGGAGCAGTAATGCGTCACTACGAAATCGTGTTTATGGTTCACCCAGATCAGAGTGAACAAGTACCTGGCATGATTGAACGTTATACAGGTTCTGTTAAAGAAGCTGGCGGTCAAGTTCATCGCCTAGAAGATTGGGGACGTCGTCAATTAGCTTACCCAATCAATAAACTTCATAAAGCACATTATGTGTTAATGAATGTAGAAGCGCCTCAAGAAGTCATCGACGAGCTAGAAACAACTTTCCGTTACAATGACGCAGTTCTTCGTAACGTAATTATTCGTACTAAGCACGCCGTAACAGAAGCGTCCCCAATGGTTAAAGCACGCGAAGAGCGTAAACCTTTAGCTGAAGTTGAAGCCAACGATTTTGAGGATGCTGAAGAGTAATTTGAATATTGAGAATCGTTTTTCGTTAATTGGTCAAGTTGCCAGTTTACCAAAACGTATTAAAAGCCCAAGCGGTATCGAACATTGTCGTTTTTATTTAGAACATCGTTCTCAACAACAAGAGGCGGGGTTAATGCGGCAAGCATGGTGTAAAATGCCGATACAAGTGAGTGGCAATCAATTTCATCAAAAAACTCAAAGCATTACGGTCGGTTGTAAATTATTAATTGTCGGCTTTGTGAGTACACATAAAACCAATAATGGTTTAAGCCAATTAGTATTACATGCCGAGCAAATCGAATTTATAGATTAGGAGACTAGCCAAATGGCACGTTATTTCCGTCGTCGTAAGTTCTGCCGTTTCACAGCGGAAAATGTAGTTGAAATCGATTATAAAGATGTAGCTACATTAAAGAACTATATTACAGAAAGCGGCAAAATTGTTCCAAGCCGTATTACCGGTACTCGTGCGAAGTATCAACGTCAATTAGCGCGTGCAATTAAACGTGCACGTTATTTAGCGTTGTTACCGTACACTGACAATCATCAGTAATTTAAGGAGTCGGTAATGCAAGTAATTCTTTTAGATAAAATTGCTCACTTAGGTAATGTGGGCGATCAAGTAGATGTTAAATCTGGTTTTGCACGTAACTACTTAATTCCGCAAGGTAAAGCAGTTATGGCAACCAAAGCAAACATTGAGTATTTTGAAACTCGTCGTGCAGAATTAGAAGAAAAAGCAGCTAAAGCCTTAGCCGCTGCTTTAGATCGTGCAGAGCGTTTAGAAGCCTTAGGATCTGTAACTATCGCTTCTAAAGCTGGTGATGAAGGTCGTTTATTCGGTTCTATCACTACACGTGATGTTGCAGAAGCAGTAACAGCTGCTGGTGTTGACGTTGCGAAAAGCGAAGTGCGTTTACCAACAGGTCCACTTCGTACTACAGGCGAACACGAAGTTAAATTCCAATTCCATGGCGAAGTATTTGCAACATTAAATATTGTTATTGTTGCAGAATAATTTTTCTGATAACTAAAACAAAACCCAGCAATTTGCTGGGTTTTTTCTTGCTTTCTGTTTGGCATAGTGTCAAACTTCTAAAACATTTATATTTTAATTGAACTAAATATATTCATTTTTTATTTGACGGTAACGGGCGGTTAACCAGAATTTTTTTACAAGATTTATCGTTGTTTTAATTTGAAATAAGGCAAGGCGGCACGCCGAAGACAGTACAGGTAGTACGGCGAGGCGTGCCAACACAGTATTATTTCAAAGTAGAACAACGAGCATTCCAATGTGGTTTTGAATTAAATCTAACAAACATTCAGCAAGCAGGCTGGTATAAGGCAATGGAATATGGGTTTTATTGTGGAAATACTGACTTTATTGAACAAGAAATTTATGCCTGTTTTGATTAACGATTAACAAGAATATAAGAGAAATAAGGTTTTTAGAATGACAAAAAAAATAAATAAAAAACAGACCGCACTTTTAGATCCCAATTTTGATCTGGAAGCGAAAAAATATGCTAATCCTATCCCAAGTCGGGAATTTATTTTGGCAACCATTCGTCAGCATAATGCCCCAATGTCTAAAGAGGAGTTGTTTAGTCTTTTAGCGGTGGAAGATGAAGAACGACAAGAGGGTATGCGTCGCCGTTTGCGAGCAATGGAAAATGCAGGGCAATTAGTTTTTACCAAACGTAAACGTTATGCTTTACCAGAAAAATTAGATTTGCTTAAAGGTATGGTAATTGGGCATCGTGATGGTTATGGCTTTTTGCAAGTTGATGGGCAAAAGGAAGATTGGTTTATTCCTAATGGGCAAATGCAACGGGTTTTGCATGGCGATTATGTGCTTGCTCAGCCGAATGGTACGGATCGCCGTGGGCGTAAGGAAGTACGCATTGTGCGAATTTTGGAAAATCGTAAGAAACAGATTGTTGGGCGATTTTTCTTAGAGCAAGGCATTGGCTATGTGGTGCCTGATGATAGTCGGATTAATCGTGATATTTTGATCCCAAATGAAAATCGTCGTGGTGCACGTATGGGGCAAGTGGTGGTGGTTGATATTCAATCTCGCACAGGAACCAGTTCCAGTCAGCCTATTGGTATGATTAGTGAAGTGCTTGGCGATAATATGGCAAAGGGAATGGAAGTGGAAATTGCAATCCGTAACCACGATATTCCTCATCAATTTCCGACGAGTGTAGAAAAATATGTTAAGCGTTTTAGTGAAGAGGTGCCAGAACAGGCGAAACAAGGGCGTGTTGATTTACGTCAATTACCTTTAGTTACTATTGATGGCGAAGATGCTCGCGATTTTGATGATGCGGTATATTGTGAAAAACGCGGTAAGGGCTGGAAACTTTGGGTTGCTATTGCTGATGTGAGTTATTATGTGCGTTTAAGAACAGCCTTGGATAATGAGGCTTATCAGCGTGGTAATTCTGTTTATTTTCCTAATCGTGTGGTGCCGATGTTGCCAGAAGTGTTATCCAACGGGTTATGTTCATTAAATCCGCAGGTGGATCGCTTGTGTATGGTGTGTGAGCTAGATATTTCAAGTAAGGGAAAAATGCAGGGTTATAAGTTTTACGAGGCGGTAATGAACTCTCACGCACGTTTAACCTATAACAAAGTATGGAGCATTTTGCAGGGCGATGAAACCTTGATTGAGCGTTATCAAGGATTGGTCCCCCATTTGCAAGAACTCTATGCGATGTATCAAACCCTATTAGAAGCACGTCATCAACGTGGTGCTATTGATTTTGAAACCCTTGAAACGAAATTTATTTTTAATCCGCAGGGGCGTATTGAGCGAATTGAACCTGTGGTACGCAATGATGCCCATAAAATTATTGAAGAATGTATGATTTTAGCCAATATCGCGGCGGCGAATTTTATGGAAAAGCATAATGAGCCTGCTTTATATCGTATTCACGCAGTGCCTACGGAGGAAAAGTTATCCGCTTTTCGTGATTTTTTGCGTGAATGTGGTTTAACCTTGCAGGGGGGCTTAACACCAAGTACAGAGGATTATGCGGCATTGTTAGAACAGGTGCGAGAGCGTCCTGATCGAGAACTTATTCAAACAATGTTGTTGAGATCTTTAAGTCAAGCGGTATATTCGGCGGATAATATTGGGCATTTTGGTTTGGCGTTGCCAGAATATGCTCATTTTACTTCGCCAATACGCCGTTATCCTGATTTAACCTTGCATCGTAGTATTAAATATTTATTGGCGAAGCAAGCGGGAAGTAAACGGCGTACAACTGATACTGGGGGTTATCATTATACCCTAGATGATATGGATTTGTTGGGCGAACATTGTTCTATGACGGAACGGCGAGCTGATGATGCGACCCGTGATGTGGTGGATTGGTTAAAATGTGAGTATATGCAGGATCACGTCGGCGAGGTGTTTGAGGGGGTGATTTCCTCTGTAACAGCTTTTGGTTTATTTGTACGTTTAAATGATTTGTTTATTGATGGTTTAGTCCATGTCTCTAGCTTGGATAATGACTATTATGCCTTTGATGCCGCAAGACAAATGCTGGTGGGCGAAAATTCAGGAACGGTTTATCGTTTGGGCGATGCGGTTACCATTAAAGTGGAAGCCGTTAGTCTTGAGCAACGTCAAGTGGATTTTTCTATGGTACAAACAAACCGTAAAGTACGGCGTGTAGGCAAAACGGAGAAGGATAAACTGAAGAAAAATCAACGTTATGCTAAAAGTTTAGAGAAGCAACTGGCTAGCAAGGGAAAAGCAAGAAAAGCAAAGCCAATCAAGGCTAAAGCTACTAAAACACCAAAAAGTGCGGTCAAAAATAAGAATAAATCTAACAAAAATAGGAAAAACTAATCCATTATGAGCGATTATATTTATGGTATTCATGCGGTAGAGGCATTGCTACACAATGCCCCTGAACGCATTATTGAAGTCAACGCTTTAAAAGGGCGTGAAGACAAACGATTACAGTCTTTATTACAGCAAGTAGCCGCATTGGGGATTGCTATTCAATTACTCAATCGGCAAAGTTTAGATAAAAAAGCCAATGGTGAAGTTCATCAAGGGGTTATTGCTCGTGTACTTCCAGCTAAGGAATTAAATGAAAGGGATCTTGATGTGATTCTAGCCAATAAAACTGACCCCTTATTATTGGTATTAGATGGGGTAACCGATCCGCATAATTTAGGGGCTTGTTTACGAACCGCTGATGCCGCAGGCGTTGATGCGGTAATTATTCCTAGAGATCGTGCGAGTGGATTATCGGCGATTGCTCGTAAAGTAGCTTGTGGTGCGGCAGAAACGATGCCGTTAATTCGTGTTACTAACTTAGCTCGTACATTAAGGGAGCTACAACAGGAGCACAATATTTGGGTGGTAGGAACAGCAGGCGAGGCGAGCGAAACCCTATATCAAACGAAACTGACTGGCGGTTTAGCTTTAGTAATGGGGGCAGAGGGCGAGGGTATGCGTCGCTTAACCCGAGAACATTGCGATCAATTAGTGAGTATTCCAATGGCAGGGACGGTGTCTTCTTTAAATGTTTCTGTTGCCACTGGGGTATGCTTATTTGAAATTGTCCGCCAACGGTTGGGGTAAAAATATCCAGTTACTCCCTTGAGATCTGATTTTATACCCTTATATACAATGATTAAGATTTATTAATTTAGAGAGAAAGATTATGTGTGCTGGTCGAACAAAAAAAATAGCTATTCCAGTATTGCCATTGCGTGATGTGGTGGTTTTTCCTTATATGGTTATGCCGTTGTTTGTCGGTAGGGATAAGTCTATTCGTAGCCTTGATGAAGCAATGGAACAAGGGAAACAATTACTTTTAGTTTCCCAAAAACGTGCGGAACTTGAAGATCCTAGCATTGATGATGTTTATGATGTAGGGACAATAGCGAATATTATTCAATTATTGAAATTACCTGATGGCACCGTAAAAGTGCTTGTAGAGGGGCAACAACGCGCCAAAATTACCGCATTAGAAGATGATGGCGAATGTTTTATGGCACAGGTTACGCCTATCAATACATCGTTAGGCGATGAACAAGAATTAGACGTGATTAAGCATAGTGCCTTAACGGAGTTTGAGAATTACGCTAAGCTCAATAAAAAAGTACAGCCTGAAGTGATTAGTGCTTTGCGTAACATTGATGACCCAGAACGTTTAAGTGATACTTTGGCGGCTCATATGCCTGTGAGCGTTGCTAATAAGCAAAAAGTATTGGAAAAGGCGAATGTGGTTGAGCGTTTTGAATTTTTGCTAGGCTTAATGGAATCAGAGGCGGATCTTTTACAAGTTGAGAAACGTATTCGTCAGCGTGTTAAAAAGCAAATGGAAAAAACTCAACGGGATTATTATCTCAATGAACAAATCAAAGCGATTCAGCGTGAACTTGGCGATAATAATGAAAATTCAGTGGTTGATGAAATTGAGCAATTACGGCAAAAAATAGAAAAAGCCAAAATGCCATTGGAAGCACGCCAAAAAGTTGAGGCGGAATTACAAAAATTAAAAATGATGTCGCCAATGTCGGCGGAAGCCACTGTGGTGCGTAGCTATATTGATTGGATGTTGCAAGTACCTTGGCATAAGCGGACTAAAGTGAAAAAGGATCTTGCTCAAGCACAACAGATTCTCGATCAAGATCACTATGGTTTAGAACGGGTTAAAGAGCGTATTTTAGAATATTTAGCGGTACAAAGCCGTTTAAACCAAGTTAAAGGGCCGATTTTGTGCTTGGTTGGGCCACCGGGAGTAGGGAAAACTTCTTTAGGGCAATCTATTGCGAATGCCACAGGACGAAAATATGTGCGTATGGCATTAGGCGGTGTGCGTGATGAAGCAGAAATTCGTGGGCATCGTAAAACCTATATTGGCGCTTTACCGGGTAAGTTAATGCAAAAAATGGCAAAAGTGGGGGTAAAAAATCCATTATTTTTGCTTGATGAAATTGACAAAATGGCGTCTGATATGCGTGGTGATCCTGCCTCAGCTTTATTAGAAGTATTAGATCCAGAACAGAATACCACCTTTAACGATCATTATCTTGAAGTGGATTATGATTTGTCTGATGTGATGTTTGTGGCAACTTCTAACTCAATGAATATTCCAGGTCCACTCTTGGATCGTATGGAAGTTATTCGTTTATCAGGTTATACCGAAGACGAAAAACTCAATATTGCTAAACAACATTTATTAGCGAAGCAAATGGAACGTAATGGCTTGAAAGATAAGGAATTGCATATTGATGAAAGTGCGATTTTAGATATTATCCGTTATTACACCAGAGAAGCTGGCGTGCGTGGACTTGAACGTGAAATTTCTAAAATTTGTCGTAAAGCCGTAAAAAATTTATTGTTAGACAAAACATTAAAACATATTAAAGTCAGTGCAGAAAATTTAGCGGATTACCTCGGCGTAAAACGCTTTGAATTTGGACGTGCAGATACACAAAATCGCATTGGCGAGGTTACAGGGTTAGCTTGGACGCAAGTGGGCGGAGATTTATTAACCATTGAAACCGCTTCGGTATTAGGTAAAGGCAAGCTCACTTATACAGGGTCATTAGGCGATGTGATGAAAGAATCTATCCAAGCGGCAATGACTGTGGTACGTTCTCGTGCGGAAAAATTAGGGATCAATAATGATTTCCACGAAAAACGTGATATTCATATTCATGTGCCTGATGGTGCAACGCCGAAAGATGGCCCAAGTGCAGGGATTGCCATGTGTACCGCTTTAGTTTCTTGTTTAACGGGTAATCCAGTGAGATCTGAGGTTGCGATGACAGGAGAAATTAGCTTGCGTGGTAAAGTCTTGCCTATTGGTGGTGTCAAAGAGAAATTACTTGCGGCTCATCGAGGTGGCATTAAAACGGTGTTAATTCCGAAAGAAAATGTGAAAGATCTTGAGGAAATCCCTGATAATGTGAAACGAGATTTGGCCATTCACCCAGTGGAAACCATTGATGAAGTGTTAGGTTACGCATTGGAAAACCCACCTACGGGAATTGAGCTGGTTAAACAGGCAACAATGAAAGCCATTGCACCAGTAAAACAAACACGCCGTAAGCGCCAAAGTGCGGTGAATTAATTTATTATTTTTTAAGCCAGCATTTTTTCATGCTGGCTTTTTAATGATTTCATTTTATTTAAATAGTGCGTATAATCCTCAGTATTTAACGATTTAAAAAGGTAATTGTGAATGATAATGGATAAATTTCGCGGTGCAAGTAATAGCTTGCCTGCTAAGATTTTGTTGACGGTTATTGCGGTTTCATTTGTATTAAGTGGCGTAGCGGGGTATGTTTTTTCTCGTGTAGATACGTCGGCAGTGAAAGTAAATGGCGAAGAAATCTCACAACAAGCATTTCAACGCCAATATAATTTAGAATATCAGCAATTAAGTAATCAACTTAGTGCACAGTTTGCCGCTGTAGCTGATTCCCCTGAATTTATTAATGGTTTACGCAATAGCGTATTAAATAACCTAATTAATCAAGAATTATTACGCCAATATGCGGATGAACTAAAATTGGCGGTGACGGATGAACATATCAAACAGCAAATTGTTTCAACGCCTGCATTTCAAGTCAATGGTAAATTTGATAACCAACTATACCAACAAATGTTAGTGAGCAACCAAATTTCGTCAGATACCTATGCTCATTATGTACGCGAAGGATTAGAGCTAGAACAATTACAAACAGGACTATTAGCCTCAGATTTTCTTGTACCAACACAGCAACAAGCACTGACAAAATTATTATTGCAACGTCGTGAAGTGCGTTTAGCTACCTTAAGTTTAAATGATGAAGTGGCTAAGCAAAATGTGAGCGAACAAGAAATTGAAGATTATTATAATACAAACAAAAATGCCTTCTTAATTCCTGAATTGGTTAAAGTGCAATACCTTGATATATCCAGAGCGGATATTGAGAAAAATATTCAGGTTTCGGATGTGGAAATTGCACAGTATTATCAAGATCATAAAGCCAATTTCCTTACCCAAGGACAACAACGTGTTGCCCATATTCAGTTGAATAATCAACAAGATGCCGATGAAGTTTATCAAGCCTTACAAGCAGGAGCGGATTTTGCTCAACTAGCCCAATCTCGTTCTATTGATAAATTATCAGGCGTTAATGGTGGTGATTTAAGCTGGGTCGTGGCTGGCGAATTTCCCCTTGCATTTGAACAAGCTGCGGATAAATTGGCAGTAGGCGAATATAGCCAACCAGTCAAAGTGGATAACAGTTTCCATATTATTAAAATCCTTGATCGCAAAGCCCCGTCAGAACTTCCTCTTGAACAAGTAAGAGGGCAAATTGTGGATCAAATTCGCCAAGATCTCGTTAGCAGAGAGTTTTATCAGCTAGAGAAAAATATTGCAGAGAAAGCCTTTGAAAACCCAACGTCTTTAACGGCAGCTTCGGAAATTGCACAACAAAATGGCGTAAAATTAGTGGAAACTGATTATTTTTCACGTCAAGATATTCCTGTTGCATTAAACTATCCTAATGTAGTGTCTGCCATTTTTGACAGCGATTTAGTCAATGGTGGAGAAAATTCCCAACCGATTAATATTGGCGATGAGCATTCTATTGTTTTTCGTGTTATTGAGCATAAAGCAGAAGGCATTGAAAGCCTTGCTGATGCGAAAGCAAAAATTGAAAATTTATTAAAACGTCAAAAAGCTGAGCAAATTGTGTTACAACAAGCCGAACAATTAGCGAAGGATTTAAATGCTAACCCAAGTGCGGTGCAAAATAAGGTTAATTTTGCGGATAAACAAACCTTAACTTATGGGCAAAGCACAGATCCACGATTAAATAATGCCATTTTTGCTCTCTCAAAGCCTGAGGAAAATAAAGCGGTTTATTCTGTGGCAAAAGCTGGCAATGGCGATGTAGTCATTATTGAGTTAGATAAAATCATTGAGGGAGAATTAGATCAAGCTCAACAACAAGCCTTTAACGCTCAACTCGCTCAAGCCCAACAACAAGAGTTACAACTTACCTTGCTTGAGGCATTGCGAAGTAAAGCTAAAATTGAAATAAACGATGAGTTTATTAATCAACAACAATAATCTTTATGATAAAGCCTTTCTGATAGAGAGGCTTTTATTTTTAAATTATGGTCATTCGACTTTAAAATAATACAGTATTGAAAACATCGTACTCGTACTATTTGTACTGTCTTTGGTGTGTCGCTTTGTCTTATTTTAAATTGAAACGAGTATCATTTAATCCACTAAAACACCACTAATCAAAAAATTTACTGGATTTAGACCGCACTTTGTGGTATAAAATCGCCCGTCATTTTGCATTGTGCTAATGACGTTTTTTATTCAATTTCAAAAACACACACATATCTTGTTCATTAAATTGGGGTGCCAAATGGTTCAATTTAATTGGATATGTGGAGGCTAAACCCAAATTAAAAGGAAAAATTATTATGGCACAAGTTTCTATGCGCGATATGCTACAAGCAGGCGTTCACTTCGGTCACCAAACTCGTTATTGGAATCCAAAAATGAAACCATTTATTTTTGGTGCGCGTAATGGCGTTCATATCATTAACTTGGAAAAAACCCTTCCATTATTTAACGATGCGTTAGCTGAATTATCTCGTATTGCTCATAACAACGGTAAAATATTATTTGTTGGTACTAAACGTGCAGCCACTGATGCGGTAAAAGAAGCAGCATTAGATTGTCAACAATACTATGTAAATCATCGTTGGTTAGGTGGTATGTTGACTAACTGGAAAACCGTTCGTCAATCTATCAAACGTTTAAAAGATCTTGAAACTCAATCTCAAGACGGTACTTTTGATAAATTAACCAAAAAAGAAGCGTTAATGCGTACCCGTGAAATGGAAAAATTAGAGCTAAGCCTTGGCGGTATCAAAAATATGGCTGGCTTACCTGATGCATTATTTGTTATTGCTGCGGATCACGAGCATATTGCAGTGAAAGAAGCAAACAATCTTGGTATTCCAGTATTTGCGGTAGTAGATACTAACACTGATCCAGATGGTGTTGATTATATTATTCCTGGTAATGACGATGCGACTCGTGCTATTCAGCTTTATTTAAGTGCTGCAGCAGCGGCAGTTAAAGAAGGTAAAGGCGTTGAGGACGTTGTTACTGAAGAAGTTGCAGTGGAAATTGCTAGCGAAGAATAATCTTGGCTAACAAGGCGATTGCCCTTAGTAAATGAATAGGTAAGCAGGGGCATGAATACCCTGCTTTTTTTATAAAGTTATAAATTATAGAGAATAGAGGACATTAAAATGGCAGAAATTACTGCATCATTAGTAAAAGAACTCCGTGAACGTACTGGCGCAGGTATGATGGAGTGTAAAAAAGCATTAGTTGAAGCAAACGGCGATATTGAATTAGCAATTGATAATATGCGTAAGTCTGGTCAAGCAAAAGCGGCTAAAAAAGCAGGTCGTGTTGCAGCTGAAGGGGTGATCCTTGCGCGTATTGGTGCAGGTTTTGGTGCATTAGTTGAAATGAACTGCGAAACTGACTTCGTAGCAAAAGATGCGGGTTTCTTAGAATTAGCCAATGCTGTTGCTGATTATGCTTTAGCTAATAAAGGTGTAAGCATTGAAGCCCTACAAGCACAATTTGAAGAGCAACGTGCGGCATTAGTGGCTAAAATCGGTGAAAATATGACTATTCGTCGTGTGCAGTTCTTAGAGGGCGATGTATTAGTCTCTTACTTACATGGTGCGAAAATCGGTGTGTTAGTTGCAGGTAAAGGTTCTGAAGAAGAATTAAGAAAAGTGGCAATGCATGTTGCGGCGAGTCGCCCTGAGTTTGTTCGTCCAGAAGATGTCCCAGCGGATGTTGTTGCTAAAGAGCGTGAAATCCAAGTTGATATTGCGATGCAATCAGGTAAACCGCGTGAAATCGCAGAGAAAATGGTAGAAGGTCGTATGAAGAAATTTACTGGTGAAGTTTCTTTAACAGGTCAACCATTTGTAATGGATCCATCAAAATCAGTGGGCGACTTCTTAAAAGAGGTTGGTGCTGAGGTGACTAACTTCGTTCGCTTTGAAGTGGGTGAAGGTATTGAAAAAGTGGAAACCGATTTCGCGGCAGAAGTGGCTGCAATGCAAAAAATCTAATTAGAAATTTTGGTAAAATTGACCGCACTTGTAGTGCGGTTTTTTATTCTTAGGCTAGATGATATGAAGTCTTATTTTAAATTGAAATGACGATAAAGTAGGACGAGTATAAAAGGCATAAAAATGGATCAACAAGATAATTCTGTGAAAACTTCAAGTAAACGCAAAAAAATCTTAACTTATTTCTTTATGATTTTATTGCTTATTGGTATAGGTGTCGCCATTTATTGGTTTTTGGTTTTGCGTAATCATCAAGAAACCGATGACGCTTATGCTTCGGGTAATCAAGTAATGGTTTCTGCACAAATCAGTGGCAATATTACTCAAATTAATGTAGATGATATGGATTTTGTTCATCAAGGCGATGTTTTAATTGTGCTTGATGATACTGATGCGAAATTCACTTTTGCTCAAAGCAAAGAGGCACTAGCCAGCGCGGTGCGTTCAATTAAACAGCTTGAATATACGGTGCAACAATTACAGGCGACAGTACAAGCCAATCAAATTACCCTAGCACGTGCAGAAGGCGATTTTGCCCGCCGCCAACAATTAAGTAAATCAGGGGCGATTGATCAAGAATCTTTGCAACACGCCAAAGAAGCCGTTGCTTTAGCTGATGCACAATTACAGGTTGCAAAAAGTCAGTTATTGGCAAATCAGGCTTTATTGGGTAATACGCCATTAACGCAGCAACCTAGCGTGAAAAACGCCATTGATAATGTTAAGCAGGCTTGGCTTAATTTACAGCGTACTCAAATTAGAAGCCCATTAAACGGTTATGTGGCAAGACGTACCGCACAGGTGGGAGCAAGAGCTACTGTTGGTAGCCCATTATTGGCTGTGATTGCTACTGATGATATGTGGGTAGATGCTAACTTTAAGGAAACTCAGCTGGTCAATATGCGTATTGGGCAACCTGCCACCTTAGTGTTTGATTTATATGGTGATAAGGTTGAATTTGAGGGGAAAGTTGAGGGGATTGAGCTAGGTACAGGCAGTGCATTTTCTTTATTACCTGCTCAAAATGCCACAGGGAATTGGATTAAAGTGATTCAACGTGTGCCAGTGCGTATTCGTTTAAATAAAGATCAGCTTGCACAGTATCCTTTGCGGATTGGTTTGTCGGCAACTGTAAATGTTAATACCGCCGATACTTCAGGCGAAGTACTATTGAGCCATAAACGGCTGACTCCTATTTACCGTACTGATGTACTTGATTATGATCTTGCTCCAGTAAATGAACTGATTGAGCAAATTATTTCTGAAAATAGTAAATAGGCAGAAAAATGCAACAAACAATGCGATATGAACCCATAAAGGGCGTGGCCTTAGTGTTAATGACCTTAGCTTTAGCACTCGCTACCTTTATGCAAGTATTAGATTCAACCATTGCCAATGTTGCCATTCCAACCATTGCTGGCGATCTTGGTGCGTCTTCTAGTCAAGGGACTTGGGTAATCACTTCTTTTGGTGTTGCTAATGCCATTGCTATTCCTATTACAGGCTGGTTAGCGAAACGTTTTGGAGAAGTTCGACTATTTTTAGTGGCAACCAGTTTATTTGTGCTTGCCTCTTGGTTATGTGGTATTTCCCATAGCTTAGAAATGCTGATTTTTTGTCGTGTATTACAAGGGATTGCCGCAGGACCAATTATTCCCTTATCACAAAGTCTATTACTGAATAATTATCCTCCACAAAAACGTAGTATGGCTCTTGCTTTTTGGTCAATGACGGTCGTGGTAGCGCCGATTTTTGGACCGATTCTTGGTGGTTGGATCAGTGATAACCTACATTGGGGGTGGATTTTCTTTATTAATGTGCCTATTGGGATTAGTGTGGTACTCATTAGTTGGAAAATTTTGGCAAAACGAGAAACACAAACCTCTCAACAACCTATTGATCGTATTGGTTTAGTGTTACTGATTTTAGGAGTAGGTTGTTTACAATTAGTGCTAGATAAAGGACGTGAACAAGATTGGTTTAATTCCAGCGAAATCCTGCTGCTATCTGTGATTTCCGCTATTAGCCTAATATTATTAATTATTTGGGAATTAACCGAGAAAAATCCTATTGTAGATATTTCTTTATTTAAACAACGTAATTTTAGCATTGGCTGTTTAAGCACCAGTTTAGCGTTCTTAGTTTATTTAGGTTCGGTGGTATTAATTCCTTTATTGCTCCAACAAGTCTATGGCTATACTGCGACTTGGGCAGGTTTAGCGGCTGCACCAGTGGGGTTATTGCCTATCTTATTATCGCCTTTGATTGGTAAATTTGGCAGCAAAATTGATATGCGGATTTTGGTTAGCTTAAGTTTTATTGTCTATGCCTTGACCTTTTATTGGAGAGCAGAAACCTTTGAACCCAATATGAATTTTATGGACGTGGCGTTACCACAATTTGTGCAAGGGTTAGCGGTTGCTTGCTTTTTTATGCCATTAACCACCATTACTTTATCAGGTTTACCGCCAGAAAAAATGGCATCGGCTTCAAGCCTCTTTAATTTCTTGCGTACGTTGGCTGGCTCTATTGGTACCTCGGTTACTACCGCAATGTGGTATAACCGAGAAGCACTCCATCATGAGCGTTTAGTGGAAGCCATTACTCCTTATAATATCAATAGCCAATTATATTATCAGCAAATGGAACAATTAGGGCTATCGGATACCCAGTCTTCTATCTATGCTGCCGAGATGATTACTAAACAAGGCTTTATTATTGGCGCTAATGAAATTTTTTGGTTATCAGCATTATTATTTTTATGCCTTATCGCTGTTGTTTGGTTTGCAAAACCACCTTTTGGGAACAAGACTGGTTAGGTGTAGGTATTTTAAATTTGAAAGGATTATAGTTTAAAATAGAGCGATGATGATTTGAAAGATAAAAAAGACCTAGCTTTTATGAACTAGGTCTTATTAACCCGTTTTTACTGGTTGTTTATTTATTCACTTAATGATTAAAATGTATAATTTACACCTACTGTTAAATTTCTACCAATGCCCGGTAAAGTGTCACCTCGTTGAGTATGTGGGTAATAGAACTTATTAAAGGCGTTGTTTAATGATACATTCACATTCATACTGTCATTATTAAAGGGTTTCCAGTTAAGATAAAAATCATGCACCGTATAACCGTTACGCTCTACCTCCGTCGTATCCCGTACTAATACAGAACCTTTCGCATCTTCTACCGTACGATTACGCCAACCTAGTTCAAGATTTGGTTGAGTAAAGCGATAAGCTAAGCCCGCAGTCCAGGTTCTTCCCACTTGTACGGCAAACTCAGGATTTGCACTAAGCAAGTTATCGGGATGAGTATCGTAAATTCTTGGTTTACTTTGTGATACCCCAATACGTGCACTAAAGCCCTCATACTCATAAGAAGCACTAAGCTCATAACCATGATTTTTAATATAACCCGCATTTACCGTTTCTCTGACTTTGATACCATCTACTTCATGGCGGTCTTGCGGATTGGCTAAGGCGTCATTGATTTTTTGCCAGAAATAGCTTCCTGCCAAGGTAAAGCCCGCATATTTATAGTTAAAGCCTAATTCTGTATTACGAGCTCGTTCAGCGACTGTACCATCAGCAATAGAAATCACCCCTCTTTTGCCATGGGTCATTAAAGCATCATATAAACGTGGGCTACGAGAAGCATAGTTATGGTTCACATTAAAACTTAAATTTTCTAGCGGCATCCAAATTAAACCAAAACTCGGATTAAAGCGTCCATCAGACACAGATTTCCCATCCATAGCTTTAAGGTTAAAGTAATCGTAACGCAAACCACCTGTTAAAACAAAATCACTAATAGAATGAATAACTTCAACATAATTACCCACATCCGTTTTCTTTGGTTCTGTCAATGAATAATTTGGTAATAGGAAGGCGTGTGGCGTGATTTTTTGGTCACGATAATTTACCCCATATTTAATTAAGGTATTTTGTCCTAATGGAGAATCTAAATTAATATTAAAGCCTCGGGTATCAATTTTCGTTGTGGTTGGACCTTCCACATTACCGCAATAACCACAACCGCTATCATCCGCAGAATAGCGTTTATTTTGCATAAAATACGCATTGGCGGTAAGCTCACTGATAAAGCCTAATTCTTTGGCTGTCCACTCAAGATTGGTATTGGTTAAGGTTGTTTCACGATAGGCTGGAGATTGACGAGCGAGGGTTAATCTTGGACCACCGATGGCAAATTCTTCACGAACTAAACGCACTCCTCGATGTTGGTCGCTTAAATGGCTTAAAACAAAACGATGATTAGCAAAAGTTGCCCCTAATTTGATTAAATAACTGCGTTTATCTAACGCACTATAGGGTACCGTACCCCCCCCCCTCAAAGTTCTCAAAACCCTTGCCAGGCTTGTAATCATGGTCATTGACACGATTAAAAGAGATTAAGGCATCAAAGTTTCCAGCCTTACCAAATAGGGTTGCCCCATAAGAATAGCCATCATTACTGGCATAACCTGTATTTAATTTAAAACCATAATCACGCGAGCTATTAGCTAGCAAATCTAAGGCATCAACAGTTTTAGCAATAATTGCCCCATTGGTTGCCCCAATCCCAGCACTTGCCGCACCCGCCCCTTTTTGTACTGAAATACTTTTTAATAAAGAAGGGTCAATAATAAAACGTCCTTGATGGTAAAGAATTTGGCTATCAGAATAGGCATTATCCACTTTAATATCTACAGAGTTTTGCCCCATTCCGCGAATTGTTAAGAATTGAGATGTCCCATTTCCACCACCAAAATCAATGGAAGGCTCTTTTGCCAATACACTACGCATATCTGTTGCTGTCCCCTCATCCATTTCAGGTAAAGTAACAATATCCGTTTCCACTTTGGTTCCTTGATGTGCTGAAATCACAATTTCATCAAGGGTTACGGTTTCTGAGTTTTGATTATTAGCTAACACCGCTGAGCTGGCTAATGCCCCTAATACGATGCAACTAATAGATGTAAGCCTAAATTTTGCAGCCATATTCATTTCCTTTAGGTTATCCATAAAAAAGCGGTAATTTTTACCGCCGCCAAATATACGTTTACAACAAAACGCCAATAAACTTTATCATTTTACTCAAGTTTATACAAATGATATTTATTATCATTTTGTTTGAGGGTAAAAGTGAAACAACGATAAAAAATTCTAAAAACAGACCGCACTTTAATGTATGCTCGGCAAAGGAAGGATAAAAATAACCCACTTTTTATTCTGTTTAAAAAGTGGGTTTGATGATGGATTAAGTGAATAACAATTTACATTGCTTGAGGAACAACAATTTCTGGTTCGGCAGGTTTTTCTGCCTCTTTAATTTGTTTACCTTGGTTAGCGTCAATAATACGTTGTACATCATTTGCCATATCGGTTAATCCCATTTTTTCATAAGCATCACGCATTAAAGGTAAGGCTTGCAATGTGGCATGAGTATCTGAATATTGACGCAACATTTCCGCTACACGATTTGCTACTGCCACATAGGCGTGGCGTTTCATATAAAATTGAGCAATATAAAGCTCGTGGCGTGCTAAGCGTTCTTTTAAATAAGCCATACGAGCTAGGGCATCAGGAACATAAGGGCTATTTGGAAAATTCATCACTAAGGCTTGGAAGTTACCAAAGGCATTTAATACGGATTGCGGTTCACGAGAAGCGCGGTCAACGTGGAAGACATTTTGAATCCAATTTTCCCCTAAGGCACTGTTGGTTAAACCTGCCATATAAATGACATAATCTAAATGAGGGCTACGAGGGTGTTGACGTAAGAAACGTTCTGCCACCGTAAGGGTCATGGTATAGTCTTGGGATTTATAGTAAGCGTAAATTAAATTTAACTGGGTTTGTTCACTATAATTACCAAAAGGAAAACGATTTTCAGTGGCTTCCAAATAGCGAATCGCTTGTGAATAATTACCTTGTTGTAAATAGGTTTGTGCCTTGCTATATAATTCTTGTGCTGAGGCTTGTTCAACCTCTTGATTTGAATTAGAACAAGCGCTAATAGTCAAAGCAACGGCGACAACCAGAATAAGGGATTTTAATTTACGCATAAGTAGTTTCCTATATTTAACAAATTTTTTAACCTGTTGTTTGTTCAGCGATTAAATTATAATATTGTATCGATCATTATCAAATAAGCAAATTGAATTCACAGGTTATTTATATGGCAAAGATTACCTTGTCGGCACAAATTGAGCCACAGTATATGGGACAACGCTTAGACCAAACATTGGCAGAATTGTTCCCTGATTATTCCCGTTCTCGTCTAAAAACTTGGATTGAGGCGGACTTAGTCCAGCTTGATGGACGTATTGCCAATATTCCTCGCGAAAAAGTGTACGGTGGCGAGCAGGTGGTTATTCAGGTAGAAGTGGAAGATGAAAATCATTATGAGCCAGAAAATTTACCCCTTAATATTATTTATGAAGATGAACATATTTTAGTGCTGAATAAACCACAGGATTTTGTGGTTCATCCGGGAGCGGGTAATCGCTCTGGTACGGTATTGAATGCGTTACTTTATCATTATCCAAGCATTATTGAGGTGCCAAGAGCGGGGATTGTACATCGTTTAGATAAGGACACCACAGGATTAATGGTGGTGGCAAAAACCATTCCAGCCCAAACAAAGTTAGTGCGTGATTTGCAAAAACGCAGAATTACCCGAGAATATGAGGCGGTGGCGAGTGGTATTATGACCAAAGGGGGCAAGGTTGATGAACCTATGGCACGCCACCCTACTAAACGTACCCTAATGGCAGTGCATCCTATGGGGAAGCCAGCGGTAACCCATTATCGTATTATGGAGCGTTTTCGTGATTACACTCGCCTGCGTTTACGTTTAGAAACAGGACGGACACACCAAATTCGGGTGCATATGGCACATATTGCTCATCCTTTATTAGGGGATCAAACCTATGGCGGACGTCCTCGCCCACCGAAAAATGCCAGCGAACAATTTGCACAAATATTAAGGGATTTTAAACGCCAAGCCTTGCATGCGGTAATGTTAAGATTAAATCATCCGATGACTGGCGAGGAAATGGAATGGTATGCCCCTTTGCCTGAGGATTTTGTGCAATTAGTCAATGCCTTAAAGCAAGATTATTTATTGCACAAAGACGAATTGGATTACTAATAAAAAACATGATGAAAAAAATTATTCCAGCTTGGCAATGTTCAACAAATGTACGGGCTTTTACCACGACTAGAATGGGGGGCGTGAGTTTACCGCCTTTTGAGAGTTTTAATCTTGCGACTCATGTTGGCGATGAAAAAAATTCTGTGGAAACGAACCGCACTTTGTTAGTGCAACAAGGGCAATTACCCCATATGCCTGCGTTTTTACAACAAGTACATAGCACCAAGGTCATCAGGCTACCCGAGGATCTTTCATCAACAGATACGCCCATTGCTGACGCCGTTTATACTTGTCAGCCTAATCAAGTTTGTCTAGTGATGACCGCCGATTGTTTGCCTGTCTTATTGGTTAATCAACAAGGCAATGAAGTGGCGGCAGTACATGCTGGCTGGCGAGGGTTATGTGAGGGCATTTTAGAAAACACCTTAGCGAAATTTCAGTCCAATCCGACACAAATTCTTGCTTGGCTTGGTCCAGCCATTAGCCAAAACGCCTTTCAAGTGGGGGAAGAGGTTAGGCAACAGTTTGTACAGCGAGATCCACAAGCGGCACTGGCTTTTAAACAAGATAAAAGTGCGGTGGGAAATCAAAATAAATTTTTGGCAGATTTATATTTATTAGCGAAACAACGCCTAAATGCCTTGGGTGTAAGCCAGATCACAGGTGGCGAATATTGCACTTATCGCCAAGCCGAGCATTTTTTTTCTTATCGGCGTAAACAACAAACAGGAAGAATGGCAAGTTTGATTTGGTTTGAGCCATCTTAGTGAGCTGGACTTTTTGCAAAAAATTGATTATTGTACTCAGCCAATTATTTAGTTAGTTGAGTTTAAGGAAAGAAAAATGGGATTATTTGATTTTGTTGGCGATATTGGTCGCAAATTATTTTCTAAACAAGAAGAGGCTTCACAAGCCGTAACACAACATATTAACGAAGATAACCCGGGGATTGAAGATGTATCGGTAACCGTTGATAATGGCGTGGCAAAAATTGAAGGCAATGCAGAATCTGCCAGTGCCTTAGAAAAAGCCATTCTTATGGCAGGAAATATCGCTGGTATTACGGAAGTCAACGCAGATGGCGTAACCATTAAAAATGGTGAAGCCTTAGCCAGTGATGAGCAGTTTTATGTAATACAAAAAGGCGATACTCTATGGAAAATTGCTCAAACTTACTATGGTAATGGGGCAAAATATACCGCCATTGTGGAAGCCAATAAAGAAGTGATTAAAGATGCGGATAAGATTTTCCCGGGACAAAAAATCCGTATTCCTAAAAATCTTTAATGATTTCAAGCTGATTTTATTCGTCATCTCAACGACAGTCGTTTATTTTATGTTTAAAAAATAGTCGAATGTCGTTTTTTATTTGGCATTTTTTCGTCTGTTTCTAGACTGTTCGCTTGAGTATGGCTATAATTTGCGGTCTAATATTTTATTTTCGTGTTCGGTGCGGTTCGCCGAGTGCAATGATTGATTATTTTGAGGTGCATAAATGCAATTTTCAGTAGAAACAACACAAGGACTTGAGCGTCGTATCGAGATTACTGTACCCGCTGAAACAGTAGAACAGGCGGTACGCGAGGAATTAAAAAAAGTCGCTAAAAATGCTCGCGTTGATGGCTTCCGTAAAGGTAAAGTTCCACCAAGCATTATTGAGAAACGTTTTGGTTTATCTGTTCGTCAAGATGTCTTAGGCGATTTGATGCAAAAACATTTCTTTGATGTCATTATCAAAGAAAACATCAATTTCGTGGGCCGTCCAACCTTTAACCCAGAGCAAATTGAAGCAGGGAAAGACTTTAAATTCTCAGCAACCGTTGAAGTCTATCCAGAAATTGCATTAAAAGGCTTAGAAAATATTAAAGTAGAAAAAGATATTGTTGAGATCAAAGAGACTGATATTGACAATATGATTGAAGTATTGCGTAAACAACAAGCCACTTGGAAAGAAACAGAAGAAGCGGCTAAAGCAGAAGATCGTGTAACCATTGATTTTGCTGGCACAGTAGATGGCGAAGCCTTTGACGGCGGTAAAGCCTCAGACTTTGTATTATTAATGGGACAAGGTCGTATGATCCCGGGCTTTGAAGAAGGCATTGTTGGACATAAAGCGGGCGAACAATTTGATATTAATGTCACTTTCCCAGAAGAATATCACGCAGAGAACTTAAAAGGTAAAGCAGCGACATTTGCCATTACCTTGAAAAAAGTAGAAGTGATGGAATTGCCAGAAGTAACTGATGAGTTTGTGGCTAAATTTGGGCCAAATACCAAAACTGTCGCTGACTTACGCAATGAAATCAGCAAAAATATGCAACGTGAATTAAACAATACTTTGACTTCTCGTGTTAAAAATCAAGTGATTGATGGTTTATTAGCGGAAAATCAAATTGATGTGCCTGTGGCTGCTGTTGAACAAGAAATTGAAGCATTGCGTGCTCAAGCGGCACAACGTTTTGGCGGTAATAGCAAGCAAGTAGCTGAATTACCAAAAGAATTATTTGAAGAACAAGCGAAACGTCGTGTTCAAGTAGGTTTATTGTTATCTAAGGTGATCAGTAGCAATGAATTAAAAGTGGACGAAGATCGTGTGGCTAAAATGATTCAGGATATTGCTTCAGCTTATGAGCAACCACAAGAAGTTGTAGAATATTACAATTCAAATAAAGAATTAATGAATAATATTCGTAATGTGGTGTTAGAAGAACAAGCCATTGATGCAGTATTAAGCAAAGCGCAAGTAACGGAAAAAACCGCATCTTTTGATGACGTGATGAATCCGAGAGCCTAATTTGATTTATTTTTGATTGTGTAAGTGCGGTCATTTTTGGGTAAGAAAATGACCGCACTTTTTTATAATGTATTTCAAATGAAAACGATAGTCGTCCTACTTTAAAATGATACGACTATATTAAATCAAGCCTTTTCATAAAAATTCAGGTAGAATAGGCGAATGATTAACATTGATAATGAGGTAGTTATGAGCGTTATTCCTATGGTCGTAGAACAAACTGCTCGTGGTGAGCGTGCTTACGACATTTATTCTCGTTTACTCAAAGAACGTGTGATTTTTTTAAGTGGTGAAGTTGAAGATCGTATGGCGAATTTAATTGTCGCTCAATTATTATTTTTAGAATCCGAAAACCCTGATAAAGACATTAATATTTATATTAATTCCCCGGGTGGCTCGGTAACCGCAGGTATGGCGATCTATGACACCATGCAATTTGTTAAACCAGATATTCGCACCCTTTGCATTGGGCAGGCTTGTTCCATGGGGGCATTTTTATTAGCTGGTGGTACAGCAGGTAAAAGAGGGGCTTTACCTAATGCTCGTGTGATGATCCATCAACCCTTAGGCGGTTTTAGAGGACAAGCCTCAGATATTCAAATTCACGCCCAAGAAATCTTAAAAATTAAAGAAAAACTCAATGAGCGTTTGGCATTTCATACTGGGCAGCCATTAGAAAAAATTGAACGTGATACGGATCGTGATAATTTTATGTCGGCAGAACAAGCCAAATTATATGGGCTTGTTGACGAAGTTATTACAAAACGATAAGAGTTGGGAAAAATATGACAAAAGATGAAGAATTATATTGTTCATTTTGTGGTAAAGAACAAAAAGAAGTGGATAAATTAATTGCAGGTACATCAGGTTATATTTGTAATGAATGTATCGAATTATGCCACCATATGCTAGAAAATAGCGAAACACAAACTGACGAGCAAGTGGAAGGTCAGGCGGTTGAAGAAGAAAGATTACCAACCCCTCATGAAATTCGAGCTCATTTAGATGATTATGTTATTGGGCAAGATTATGCCAAGAAAGTGCTTTCTGTGGCGGTGTATAATCATTACAAACGCTTGCGTAGTGAATATAAAACAGATGATGTAGAGTTGGGTAAAAGTAATATTTTGCTCATTGGACCAACAGGAAGCGGAAAAACCCTTTTAGCAGAAAGTTTAGCGAGAATGTTAAACGTACCTTTTGCAATGGCTGATGCCACAACGCTAACCGAAGCAGGTTATGTTGGCGAAGATGTGGAAAATATTATCCAGAAATTATTGCAAAAATGCGATTATGATCCCGAAAAAGCGGAGCAAGGCATTATCTATATTGATGAAATTGATAAAATTTCACGCAAATCCGATAACCCATCAATTACCCGTGATGTTTCTGGCGAAGGGGTACAACAAGCCTTATTAAAATTAATTGAAGGCACGATTGCCTCAATTCCACCACAAGGCGGGCGTAAACACCCGCAACAAGAATTTTTGAAAGTGGATACTTCAAAAATCTTATTTATTTGTGGTGGAGCCTTTGCTGGACTGGATAAGATTGTAGAAAAACGTGTTCACGTGGGTAGTGGCATAGGTTTTGGTGCAGAAATTAAAGGCGAACAGGATCAACAAAGTCTTAGTGAATTATTTAAACAAGTTGAGCCTGAAGACTTAATGAAGTTTGGCTTAATCCCTGAGTTTATTGGACGTTTGCCTGTGGTTGCACCATTAAGCGAACTGGATGAAAATGCCTTAGTACAAATTCTTACTCAGCCGAAAAACGCCCTGACAAAGCAATATCAAGCCTTGTTTAAACTGGAAAATGTTGAGTTAGAATTTACCCCTGAAGCTCTTACAGCTATGGCGAAAAAAGCCTTAGCACGCAAAACAGGGGCAAGGGGATTACGTTCAATTGTTGAATCTGTATTGTTAGACACCATGTATGATTTGCCTTCTTTGAATGATTTACAAAAAGTCATTATTGATGAAGAAGTTATTACTGATAATCAATTACCGAAATTGGTTTATCAACAATAATTGAATAAATGATTTTAAAAGTGCGGTGGGAAAATAAATTATTTTTTACCGCACTTTTTTGTTTTACGGATTAATCGTTTTTTCGTCTATTATCATTCGTCATTTTAGGCTATACTAATCCGCATTTACTTTAAAAAATAGAACAGATTATTATGAGCGCAAAATTCAATGTAAAAACCTTTCAAGGTATGATCCTTGCCTTACAAGATTACTGGGCAAATCAAGGTTGTACAGTAGTACAACCCTTTGATATGGAAGTGGGAGCAGGGACTTCTCACCCAATGACTTGCTTGCGTGCCATTGGGCCAGAACCGATGGCATTTGCCTATGTTCAACCTTCACGCCGTCCTACCGATGGACGTTATGGCGAAAACCCAAACCGTTTACAACATTATTATCAATTCCAAGTGGTGATTAAACCCTCGCCTGATAATATTCAAGAATTATATTTAGACAGCTTAAAAATGTTAGGCTTTGATCCTACTCAAAATGATATTCGTTTTGTGGAAGATAACTGGGAAAACCCAACTTTAGGGGCGTGGGGCTTAGGTTGGGAAGTTTGGTTAAATGGTATGGAAGTTACCCAATTTACTTATTTCCAACAAGTGGGTGGCTTAGAATGTAAACCTGTTACCGGCGAAATCACTTACGGTTTAGAACGGTTAGCGATGTATATTCAAGGGGTAGATAGCGTCTATGATCTGGTTTGGTCTGATGGTCCACTGGGTAAAACCACCTATGGCGATGTGTTTCATCAAAATGAAGTGGAACAATCCACCTATAATTTTGAATATGCTGATGTGGATTTTCTTTTCCAATGCTTTGATCATTATGAAAAAGAAGCCCAATCACTTCTCTCCTTAGAAAAACCGTTACCTTTGCCAGCCTATGAACGTATTTTAAAAGCGGCTCATAGTTTTAACCTACTTGATGCCCGCAAAGCCATTTCTGTTACCGAACGTCAACGCTATATTTTGCGTATCCGTACCCTAACCAAAGGGGTGGCAGAAGCATATTATGCAAGCCGAGAGGCGTTAGGGTTTCCGGGGTGTAATAAATAAATTATGCGACCGATTTTATATTTTGCTCACTGGTGTCCTGATACTGAACCATTTATCGCAGAACTAAAACGCTTCAAGATTGATTATGAAGCTGTGGATATTACGCAGAATGGTGGTAATTTGAAAGCCTTTTTAAGGTTGCGTGATCGTCTTTCTGCTTTTGATGAAGCTAAACAAAATGGTTATATTGGTATTCCAGCACTGTTGTTAGATAAGGATACTGTCGTGTTAGATGCGACAAAGTTAGATGATATTTTTGCCCAATAAGGCATAAGCCAAAGTGCGGTGAGTTTTGCAGGAGTTTTGTCTGAGATGAAAATAGAAAAACAAATTGCAATTAATGATCAACAATTAGTTAGTGAAATTAGTCAATTAATTCAGGACAGTAAACAACGTGTTACTGTTAGCGTCAATGCGGAACTTACCTTACTTTATTGGCATATTGGACAACGAATTAGCCTGCATATTTTGCAAGGTGAACGAGCAGAATATGGTAAAGAAGTGATAAAAACATTGTCCCAACATTTGACCGCACAATTTGGCAAAGGTTGGGGACGTTCACATCTTAATTATTGCGTAAAATTTGCGGAAACATTTAGTGATCTACCAATTGTCCACGCACTGCGTGGAAAATTGAGTTGGACACATTTTAAAGCCTTAATTTACATTGATGACCCAATAAAACGTGATTTTTATGCCACTATGGCTGCTCAAGAACAATGGAGTACAAGAACTTTAGACGAACGCATTGGTTCTTTACTTTTTGAACGCACCGCCATTTCCAAAAAACCTGAAGAAACCATTATTGCTGAATTGACCAATTTGCGTGAAAAAGGGCAATATAACCAAGCATTAATGTTAAAAGATCCCTATATTTTAGACTTTCTCGATCTTAATGATCGCTATTTAGAAAAAGATCTTGAAGATGCTATTTTGCGAGAAATTGAGCAATTTTTATTAGAATTAGGGGCGGGTTTTAGTTTTGTGGCAAGGCAAAAACGTATTCAAATTGATCAGGATGATTTTTATTTAGATTTGCTATTTTATAACCGAAAATTAAAATGCCTAGTTGCCATAGAATTAAAAACAGAAGCCTTTAAAGCCGCTCATAAAAGCCAAATGGAGCTTTATTTAGCTTGGCTAGCTAAATATGAAAAAGAAGAAGATGAGAATAATCCAATAGGCATAATTCTTTGTACTGGCAAAAAACAAGAACAAATAGAATTATTGGATCTTAATAATTCAGGCATTCATATTGCAGAATATTTAACGGTATTACCGCCAAAAGAACTGTTATTAGAACGTTTACATTCTGCTGTTAAACGCGCTAAACAACGTTTTAATTCAAAAAATGATATTCATTAAATTAGAGAAAACACAATGACTACAAGAAATTTCCTTGCCGAAATTGGCACAGAAGAATTGCCACCAAAGGCACTCAAAAAATTGGCTCTCGCCTTTGCCGAGAATGTTGAACAGAGCTTAATCCAAGCGGATTTAACCTTTGACAAAGTAGAATGGTTTGCTACTCCACGCCGTTTGGCAATCAAAGTATTAGGGCTTGCTGAACAGCAGCCGAGCAAAGAAATTGAAAAGCGTGGTCCAGCTATTTCGGCGGCATTTGATAGTGAAGGAAAGCCGACAAAAGCGGCAGAAGGTTGGGCAAAAGGTTGTGGTATTCGTGTAGAGCAAGCACAGCGTATTAGCACCGACAAAGGCGAATGGTTAGTACATCGAGCCACCGTAGCAGGGCAAGCCACCAAAGATCTCTTGTTAGATATTGTTGCCAATGCGTTGGCTAAGTTACCGATTCCAAAAACTATGCGTTGGGGCGATAAAAATGAATATTTTGTTCGCCCAGTGCATACGGTAACCCTATTATTTGGTGATGAATTAATTCAAGGGGAAATTTTAGGGATAAAAAGCGACCGCACTTTACGGGGACATCGCTTTTTAGGGCAGCCAACATTACAGATTGATAATGCCGATCAATATCCAGCCTTATTGCAAGAAAAAGGCTCAGTTATCTCCGATTTTAATCAACGACAAGCCCTAATTTTAGAACAAGCTCAGCAAAAAGCCGCTGAGTTAGGCGGACAAGCGGACATTGAACAGAGTTTACTTGATGAAGTAACCGCCTTGATTGAATACCCAAATGTGCTCACTGCCACCTTTGAAGAACGCTTCTTAGCAGTGCCAGCAGAAGCCTTAGTTTATACCATGAAAGGCGATCAAAAATATTTCCCAATTTATGATAAACAGGGCAAATTATTACCGCACTTTATTTTTGTTTCTAATATTAACCCAGCTGATCCAACGGCGATTATTGAAGGCAATGAAAAAGTGGTTCGCCCACGTTTGACGGATGCTGAATTTTTCTTCAAAACCGATTTAAAACAACGGTTAGAAGATCGCTTGCCTCGCTTGGAAAGTGTATTATTCCAGCAACAATTAGGTACATTAAGAGATAAAACCGCTCGCATTGAACAATTAAGCGGTATTATTGCTCGCCAAATTGGTGCAGATGAGCAAAAAGCAAAACGTGCTGGGCTGTTATCCAAATGTGATTTAATGACCAATATGGTATTTGAATTTACTGATACCCAAGGGGTTATGGGAATGCACTATGCTCGCCACGATGGCGAAGATGAAGAAGTGGCAGTAGCGTTAAATGAACAATATATGCCACGTTTTGCGGGCGATGATTTGCCACATTCTTTAGTGGCTTGCTCCGTGGCGTTAGCGGATAAATTTGATACCTTAGTGGGCATTTTTGGTATCGGACAACATCCAAAAGGCGATAAAGATCCTTTTGCCTTACGCCGTGCAGCACTAGGGGTATTGCGTATCATTGTTGAGAAAAATCTTCCCCTTGATATTGAAAATTTAGCAGAAAAAACCACCGCACTTTATGGTGATAAATTAACCAATTCAAATGTGGTACAAGATGTGGTGGACTTTGTATTAGGACGTTTCCGTGCTTGGTATCAAGATGAAGGCTTTAGTATTGATGTGATTCAAGCGGTATTAGCCCGCCGCCCAACCAAGCCAGCGGATTTTGACGCCAGAGTGCGTGCTGTTTCGCATTTCCGTCAATTAGAAAACGCCCAAGCTCTCGCGGCTGCCAATAAACGTGTAAGCAATATTTTAGCCAAAGCAGAAGGAAAAATTGGCGATATCAATTTAGCACTTTGCGTTGAACCTGCGGAAAAAGCCTTAGCGGAAGCGGTGTTAGCTTTAACGCAAACGATTGAGCCATTAATCGCGCAAGGCGACTATATTGCCGTACTCGATAAATTAGCGGCGTTGCGTCAGCCTGTGGATAATTTCTTTGAAAACGTAATGGTTAACAGCGAAGATCAACAGCTACGCCATAACCGCCTCGCCATTTTGCAACACCTGCAAAATCTTTTCTTACAAGTGGCGGATATTTCGTTGTTGCAATAGGAAATGCTAAATAAGGTATGATATTTAAAAAAGAACGATAATAACATATCGTTCTTTTTACAAATTGGCGTAATGGACAAAAATGCGAGGAAAAAGTGGGTTAAGTCCTTATACTACAAGGCTAACCTACTTTTTTAAAATGAATAAAAAATAGTTCATATTGTCAAAATAATTCAATCTATAAACATGGAAACAGAAAGGGGGAGAAGCAGTGGGACACAGCATTCTCAGGCTTCAACCTTACAGTCCTGACCTTAATCCAATTGAACATACTTGGGCTTGAATAAAGTAAAAATGCAAGAGTGGCGGTTAAATTGCATTGATCGTTTATTCTTTTATTTTATGTGGTTGTGTGGCGATTTTTAATGGGTTTGACTATAAGACAGATCGGCACATCGAATAAATTACAACGAGTACAGCGAGGCGTGCCAAGGCTGTATTATTTTAAAGAGGAGCAACAATTATATTTTGGCACAATCAAGATATTCCTTGATTGTGCCTTACTTTAATTTTTAACTCACTTTCATCCCCGCTAATGCGTGTTGATCCGCTGAAAGTAAAGCTAATACTTTATCATCTGCCGTTGCACCTGTTAGGATCATGCCTTCTGAAACGCCAAATTTCATTTTGCGTGGGGCTAAATTTGCTACGACAACCACAAAGCGTCCAATTAATTGTTCAGGTTGATCGTAGGCTGACTTAATGCCTGAAAAGATTTGTCGTGTTTCATTACCTAAATCTATTTGGAATTTCAGGAGTTTTTTGGATTCAGGAACGGCTTCACACTGAACCACTTTACCAATGCGTAAATCTAATTTTGCAAAGTCTTCAATGCTAATTTGTGGGCTTATGGGTTCAAATTCTTGCGAATTTTGTACCGCACTTTGCTCAGGGGTTGAGGTATGTGCTGCGTTTTCTTGTTTTGACGCTTCAATCATGGCTTCAATTTGTTTCATTTCTACCCTTGAGAATAAGGCTTTAAATGGTTCAATGTTATGATCCAATAAAGGTTGTGCTAAGTTATCCCACATCAACTCGGTATTTAAAAAGGCTTCAGAACGTGCGGTAAGCTGTGGTAATACAGGTTTTAAATAGCCCATTAAAATGCGGAATAATTGAATCCCCATGGAGCATACTTGATGCAATTCTTGCTCTTTTTCAGGATCTTTCGCCATTACCCAAGGGGCTTTTTCATCAATATATTTGTTGGCTTTATCCGTTAATGCCATAATTTCTCGAATTGCTTTGCCAAACTCTCGATGTTCATAATATTGAGCAATCTGTTCTGATTGAGCAATGAACTCATCAAATAAGGTTTGGTTTTCTAAGGCAGAGGCTAATTTGCCATTAAAGCGTTTATGAATAAAGCCAGCGTTGCGTGAGGCAAGGTTGACTAATTTATTGACGAGATCAGTATTAACACGTTGTACAAAATCTTCTAAATTGAGGTCAAGATCGTCAATACGATGGCTTAATTTTGCCGCATAATAATAGCGTAAACATTCAGGATCTAAATGCTTCAAATAAGTTGAGGCTTGGATAAAGGTGCCTCTTGATTTAGACATTTTTTCGCCATTAACGGTAACATAGCCATGTACAAAAATATTAGTAGGTTTACGCAATCCCGCCCCTTCAAGCATTGCAGGCCAGAATAAGCTATGGAAGTACATAATATCCTTACCAATGAAATGATAAAGCTCTGTATCGCTTTCTTTTTGCCAGAAACGATCAAAATCAATACCGCCCTTTTTCATACAAAGGTTTTTAAAAGACGCCATATAGCCAATAGGGGCATCAAGCCAAACATAAAAATATTTGCCTGTTTGTCCTGGAATTTCAAAGCCAAAATAAGGCGCATCACGAGAAATATCCCATTGTTGTAGCCCTGCTTCAAACCATTCTTGCATTTTGTTTGCCACTTCTGTTTGTAATGCGCCAGAACGATTCCATTCTTTTAACATGGATTCAAAAGCAGGTAAGTCAAAAAAGAAATGTACAGACTCTTTGATTACAGGCGTTGCTCCTGAAATAGCGGAACGAGGATTGATTAATTCTGTTGGATTGTAAGTGGCTGAGCAAACTTCACAATTATCACCATATTGATCCTGTGCTTTACATTTTGGGCAAGTGCCTTTTACAAAGCGATCAGGCAGAAACATTTGTTTTTCGGGATCAAATAATTGTGAGATTGTACGGGATTTAATAAAACCGTTTTGATTTAGACAATGATAAATCTGTTCCGATAATTGGCGGTTTTCTTCGCTATGGGTGGAATGGTAATTATCAAAGCTAATATTAAAGCCATTAAAGTCTGCAATATGTTGTTGCTGGACTTGGTCGATAAGTTGTTCTGGGCTTATTCCCATTTGATCGGCTTTAAGCATAATGGGGGTGCCATGGGCATCATCAGCACAAACAAAATGAACTTGATGACCTCGCATACGTTGAAAACGTACCCAAATATCCGCTTGAATATGCTCAAGCATATGCCCTAAATGTATTGGGCCATTAGCATAAGGTAATGCACAAGTAACTAAAATATGACGATGAGTTGACATTCTCTTGATTTCCTAAATGATACGCAAAAAAATTGGTTTAATGTTACCTTAATCAAGCCATTTTTTCCAGTTTAACCGCTGTTTGGTATTTAACAGAGAGGGATTTATGGTTATTATATTGGGCTGATTTTATATCATGATAAACTTAGCTATATATAAAAATAGGACAGTATATGCCAGTATTTACCGATAATCTTACAACACAACAACAAGCGGGGATTTTAGATTTATTTAAGCAATTTTCTCACCCGAGTTTGCAAAAAGATTTGCTGAGTATTGATGCCGTAAAGAAAATTGAGAAAGGTGGCGACACCTTACGCATTGAGCTACGTTTACCCTTTGCTTGGAATAGCGGTTTTGCCCAGTTACAGCAACAGCTTAGCCCTAAATTGCAACAAGTAAGCGGTTGTTCACAAGTTAAATGGCAAGCTAATTATCAAATTGCTACGTTAAAGCGCGCCAATAATCATCCTGCGGTAAAAGGGGTTAAAAATATTATTGCGGTAAGTTCAGGCAAAGGGGGTGTAGGAAAATCGAGTGTTACTGTCAATTTAGCCCTTGCTTTGCAAGCGCAAGGCGCAAGAGTGGGGATTCTTGATGCGGATATTTATGGACCTTCTATTCCTCATATGCTAGGGGCTACAGATCAACGTCCAACCTCGCCAGATAATCAACATATTATTCCTATTGAAGCCCAAGGCATTTTCTCTAATTCTATCGGTTATTTAATGGAGCCTGATAATGCCACTATTTGGCGTGGGCCAATGGCAAGTAGTGCTTTAAGCCAATTATTGAATGAAACATTATGGCCTGATTTAGATTATTTAGTCATTGATATGCCACCAGGTACTGGCGATATTCAGCTCACACTTTCTCAACAAATTCCTGTAACAGGGGCAATCGTGGTTACCACACCGCAAGATATTGCTTTGCTTGATGCGATTAAAGGAATTGCGATGTTCCAAAAAGTGTCTGTTCCAGTGTTGGGCGTGGTGGAAAATATGTCGGTGCATATTTGTAGCCATTGCGGACAGCAGGAAAATATTTTTGGTACAGGAGGGGCTGAAAAACTTGAGCAAAAATATCAAGCCAAAATCTTGGGGAAATTGCCGTTGCATATTCGCTTACGTCAAGATCTGGATCAAGGCGTACCAACGGTACTTGCTGATCCACAACATGAAATCAGTCAAGCATTTATGCAACTGGCTGAGCAAGTCGCCACTGAGCTTTATTGGCAAGGGTCGGTTATTCCAAGTGAAATTATGTTTCGTGAAGTAAAATAATAGACAGTCATCATATCGCCATTTTAATAGCCTTGGCGATATGTTACACTCTGTTGCTATTTGACAAATCCTAACGAAATATTGTTATGAAAAAATTGCTTGGTTGCTTATTCATTCTTCTTTTATTCGGTGTGGCAAGTGCGGTTTATGCTTGGCATCAACTTGAACAAATACGCTATGCCCCTTTTTCTCAAGCCGAACAAGATAACCCCTATTATTTTACCATTACACGTGGTACAAATAGCCAACAGCTGGCACAACAATTTCACCAAGCAGGGCTAATTTCTCAACCATACTGGTTACCTATTTTATTAAGGCTCAACCCTGAATATGCACAAATTAAGGCAGGGACTTATGAGATAAGTGCGGTCAAAAATCTGCACGATTTATTATTATTATTCAATAGTGGTAAAGAGGCACAACTCGCCATTCGTTTTACCGATGGCGAAACCTTTAAACAACTTCAGCAACATTTGGCTAATGCCCCTTATTTAAACAATCAATTATCAGAGAAAAGCATTGATGAGATTATGCAATTACTCGCGATCCCAAGCTATGCCAAAAATGCTTATCAATGGCAAAGTTTAGAAGGCTGGATTTATCCTGATACCTATCATTATACGCCTTATTCTAGCGACTTAGATTTATTAAAACGTGCCTCAACACGCACCATTAAATTATTAGATCAGGCTTGGCAACAACGTGATAAAGATTTGCCCTTAGCCAATCCTTACGAATTATTAATTCTTGCTTCAATTATTGAGAAAGAAACCGCCATTGATAGCGAACGAGGTAAAGTCGCCTCGGTATTTGTTAATCGGCTAAAACGTAATATGCGTTTACAAACTGATCCTACCGTTATTTATGGTATGGGGGACGCTTATCAAGGCAATATTCGCCGTAAAGATCTGCAACAAGCCACCCCTTATAATACCTATGTCATTGACGGCTTACCCCCTACACCGATTGCAATGCCAAGTGAAAAATCCATTATGGCAGCCGCTAATCCCGATAAAACCGATTTTCTCTATTTTGTAGCTGACGGTTCGGGCGGACATAAATTTAGCAAAACCTTAGGGGAACATAATCGCGCAGTACAACAATATTTACGCTGGTATCGAGAGAATTATCAAAAATGAAAGGAAAATTTATTGTTTTAGAAGGGCTTGAAGGGGCTGGCAAAACCACCGCACAACAAGCCATTGTTAATGTATTAGCGGAATATGGTATCAAAGATTTGGTGTTTACACGTGAACCTGGCGGTACACCGCTGGCGGAAAAATTACGTCATCTGATTAAACACGAAGTGGAAGAGCCTGTCTGCGATAAAGCAGAATTATTAATGCTCTATGCAGCCCGTATTCAGCTCGTAGAAAATGTAATCAAACCTGCACTTTTATCGGGAAAATGGGTTATTGGCGACCGCCACGATCTATCTTCACAAGCCTATCAAGGCGGTGGACGACAATTAGATCAACAATTATTAACCCATTTAAAGCAAGCGATCCTCGCGGATTTTAAACCTGATCTCACCCTTTATTTAGATATTGATCCCGCTATTGGGCTTGCTCGAGCTAAAACAAGGGGAAAATTAGATCGCATTGAACAGCAACAACTGGATTTCTTCCAACGTACACGCAATCGTTATTTACAACTCGTACAACAAGATCCAAAAGCCTTGATCATCAATGCGGAACAGCCCCTAGAAAAGGTGCGTGATGATATTAAACAACAAATACGACATTGGATAGAGAATGAACAACTTGTATCCTTGGCTTGAACCTTATTACCAAGAAATTAGCCAAGCCTTTCAACAAGGCTATGGACATCACGCTTTATTATTCAAAGCCGAGCCTGATATTGGCGTTGCCGCATTAATTCATCATCTTTCTGCTTGGTTGATCTGTCAACAACAGCCAAAACCTTGCCTAGCCTGCCATGCTTGCCAACTGTTTAAAGCAGGCAATCACCCCGATTATTATCATATTTCTCCCATTGAGAATAAAGATATTAGTATTGAACAAATTCGAGAGTTAAGTGAAAAGCTAAATCAGCACGCCCAACAAAATGGCAATAAAGTCGTTTATTTACAAGACGCTCATCGCCTTACTGAAGCGGCGGCAAACGCACTTTTAAAGACCTTAGAAGAACCCCGCCCACAAACCTATTTTTTATTACAAACAGATTTATCTTCCCCATTATTGGCAACCATTTACAGCCGCTGCCAAACTTGGTTAATTCACAATCCTAGCGAGCAACAAGCCAGCCATTGGTTACAACAACAATTACAAAATCATAATGAATATGATCTCACCAGCCTACAAATGGCATTACGCATTACCCATAATCGTCCCCTTGCCGCTTTAACCTGCTTACAACAAAATTGGCTTCAGGAGCGTAATGAATTAATTCGTCAATTTTGGCGTTTTTATCAACGTGATGACATGCTACAAATTTTGCCTTATTTCAAAACTGAGCTGATTTTCCAACAATTAGATTGGCTCATTGCTTTCCTAATGGATAGCTTAAAAGCGAAACTCAATATTCAACATCATTGGGCTTGTCCTGATTTCCAACGAGCCATCCTCCAGTTTGCTCAACAAAATAACCTACAAACCTTGCTTAACGCTAATCAAATCCTACAAAAAGTGCGGTCTGATTTAAAAAATATTAATGGCGTTAATCAAGAGTTAATGCTTATTGATGGGTTAAGTGGGTTGTTATTGGAGAAAGAAAATATAGTCGTCCCGCTTTAAAATAATACAGTGTTGCTATGCTTCGCCGTACTACCTGTACTGTATTCGGCGTGCCACCTTGTTTTATTTTAAATTGGAACGATTATAAAATAGTTAAAATCCTAAGTTTCGCCGAATTTGATCAAAATCGGTAGTTTTAAGCAATTTTCCATTGCAAAATATTTCTTCAAGTAAATCTTGATTAAAATCACTGTTAGCATTCAAATTTTCTATATAACTATCTAAAGATGTTACTTTTACCCTACCTCGTTGTGATTTTTTTAATCCTGTATCGGTTTTTGGAGCTTTAAAAATCGCTTGTTCTTTACCATTAATGGTGATTGATGTTGCTTTCATTGCGAAACCTAAGGTATCGCGACTGAGTTGTTGATAAGTTCTTGAACCGACACCAAATACAATATTACTACTCGCAAAACCTTTTTCTTTTAAGCCCATTAGAATTTTTTCCATTTTGTCATAATTGAGTCCATCACCATAAATGGCACCAATATGACCATCAAGCACTTTATAGCCCTTTTGATTTATCTTACCACCAAATAAATCCCATAAACATTCAATCAGTCCTTTTTGTTCATATTCAGTCTTGGCTTGATTATCACCACAAAGTAGTTTTACGGCATCTCCGCTATCAGGGCGGATGACGACTTTGGCTTGCTCAGGGCGAGCCATAATTTCATCTTTGAGTAAGGGTAAATTAACATTAATGTTATGCCAAAAATCTGTCGTATCTGCCACAATGGATAACATAGTATTAGGATAGAGAGACATTAAATGGCGAAAGGTAGAAAGCTCATCTGGTCCGTGAGCACTCATAACAGAATGCTCAGACGCTGGAATTGACGTACCAATAAGTTTTTGACTTCCGTAATAACGTTCAATATAACAAATAGCTGGAATGGTATCTGTTCCTAAGAATGCGGTTAAATGCCCAGCCCCTGAAATCTCAGCGGCTTCTAAGCCACTCATTCCTCGCATAGAAAAATCATGGGCTTGGAAAGGGATATGCAGATCATTATCACAGGTTTCTTTGGCAAATTGTTCGAAAGTTAATCGGCAGCGACGAGCCATAGAAGCCGAAGTCATCGGTTGCCATAAACAAAGATTAATTAAAGTTTCAAGATAATTGGTTAACCAAAAAAATTTGGGATGTGTATTTTCAATCGTCATGATGGGGACTTTCATTGCAACACTTTTTCCCTCAGCAATGGCTTTAATTTTTATTGGTAAATAACCAAGCTGATGAAGTTGTTTAATATGTTCGCCAGAATCTTCCTGTTGCAAAGTGCGGTAAATAAAATCACGATATTCTTGCAAAACCTCTGCCTGAGGTCGTTGGAAAAAATTATCGTTAAAATAATCAATCAGATACTTTTGAATAAAACCTTGTAAACCAAAACAGACAGCCCTATCAAGATAAGGATTATTATGGTTATCTCTTGGTGTAAAGGTGCTATATATTACTTCTGTTCCCGCTGGATATTGTTTACGATGAGAAACTTTATAGAAATCACAAAGTAAACTAGGGATTGCTGAAGTGTTTTGATGATAAGTATAGGGTGATTTTGTTTCGCTCATAATAAAAAATGAAAAGTATATATTATTTATATATGGAAAATATAACAGCTTATTGGTTTTTATGTAAAGTAAAAATTATATTTTTATTAGGTAATTGATATTTGCTTAACCCTATAGGCTTATGTCAAATACAGTACAAAGACTACAGCGAGATGTATCAACACTATATTCTTTTAAAGGAGGACAAGGATAATGATTGGATTGCTTTAGTTGATTATTAGTTATAGATAATTCTATTAAAGTGCGGTGTATTTTAAAAAAGTTTTAACAGAAAAATAACGGTTTATATTGACATGAAAATTAAATGAGATGTTTAAAAGAATTGGCGGAATGGACGGGACTCGAACCCGCGACCCCCTGCGTGACAGGCAGGTATTCTAACCAGCTGAACTACCACTCCGCTTTGTGTGGTGCATAATAATTGGGATTGATTTGATCGTCAACCCCTTTTTTATGGGTTTTCTATAAATTTGCTTTAACTGATTAGGAAATAAACATTAATGCAAGTTTTGTCCCTTTTCGTATAGTACCCATAAGCATTTATCGCCACTTTTTTTGTTGATCAATTTTAAATATTCTTGATGTGCCGCTAGCTCTTCTTCATTGGGGGTAAGGCATTTTAGTTGATGTTGTGGGGTGTTATATTGAATTTGGCTTTGTTGTGTATCAGGGGTATTTTCTAACGATTGAGGTTCATCAATGATATTTTCATCAAATAAGCTGGTTTGCCCCCCTGTCATGGTGAGATAAACATCTGCTAATATTTCCGCATCGAGCAAGGCGCCGTGTAGGGTACGTTTGCTATTGTCAATGGCGAGACGATCACAGAGGGCATCTAAATTATTACGTTTGCCGGGAAACATTTGACGTGCCAGTTGGAGGGTGTCCGTTACTTTACAGATTTGTTCCGTTTTGATCTGTATTCCTAGTTTAGTAAATTCATAATCCATAAAGCCCACATCGAAGGGAGCGTTGTGAATTAATAATTCTGCCCCTTGGATAAATTCTAAAAATTCATCGGCAATTTCTGCAAAAGGTGGTTTATCCGCTAACATTTCGTCGGTAATGCCATGAACTTTTACCGCTTCAGGATCAACGGGGCGGTCGGGTTTGATGTAAACATGAAAGGTTTTTCCCGTATAGCGGCGATTGATAATTTCCACCGCACCAATTTCAATAATGCAATGCCCTTCGTAATGTGCCCCTAATTGGTTCATACCTGTGGTTTCTGTATCCAGTACAATTTGTCGATGAGTATTAATTTCTAGGTTCATAATAAGTTTTGCGTTATGATCGGTTTATTTCTGGTTATTGTAACAAAGATTTATGCAAAAAAAGATTGAAATTTTTACGGATGGCTCCTGTTTAGGCAATCCCGGTGCTGGGGGAATTGGGGTATTGTTGCGTTATCAACAACATGAAAAGACGCTTTCTCAAGGTTATTTTGTTACCACCAATAATCGTATGGAGTTATTGGCGGTGATTGAGGGATTAAAATGTTTAAAACAGCCTTGTGTGGTGGATTTGTATTGTGATAGTCAATATGTAAAAAATGGGATCACGCAATGGATTTTTAATTGGAAAAGAAAAAATTGGCGAACCAGCAATGGAAGTGCGGTTAAAAATCAGGATTTATGGCGATTATTGGATCAGCAAGTGCAACAACATCAGGTAAATTGGCATTGGGTAAAAGGGCATACTGGGCATAGTGAGAATGAGCGTTGTGATCTGTTGGCAAAACAAGGAGCTAAAAACCCAAGTTTAGAAGATGAGGGCTATCAAGCAGAAACCTCATAGCCCCTTTATTATCCGTTTAAGCGAATAATGCTTGATGTAATTTGCTTACAATATCATCGGCTTGGCTACCATTGACTAACATACAAATGTTATTGGTGCTGGCACCATAGCTGATCATTCTCACATTGTAATCTTCTAATGCTGTAAAGATTTGTTTCGCTACCCCTGCTGCAATATGTAAATCATTGCCAATTAAGGCGACTAATGCCAAGCCTGTATCCACTTTGACATTACAAAGCTCGCTTAACTCGGTAATTAACGCATTAGAGAGTAATTCTGCTCCCGAAGAAGCTGAGCCTGTTTTATCTAAGGTCAAGGCAATGCTCACTTCCGAAGTGGTAATGGTATCTACGGAAATTTTGTGTTTCGCTAAAATACTAAAGACTTTCGCCAGAAAACCTTGAGCATGTAGCATACTTAAGCTAGATAAGGTCAGTAAGGTTTGCTCACGACGTAAGGCAATGGCTCGGAAAGTTGGGCGTAAATGTGGATCCCTTGTTACCCAAGTCCCGCCTTGTTCTGGTGCTTTACTTGATCCTACATAAACAGGAATGTTACTGCGTACCGCAGGTAATAAGGTGGCAGGGTGTAAAACTTTTGCCCCAAAGGTCGCCATTTCAGCGGCTTCGGAAAAGCTAATGGTTTCAATGCGTTTCGCTGCGGAAGTAATGCGAGGATCAGTGGTATAAATGCCAGCCACATCAGTCCAAATTAAAACATCTTTGGCTTTTAGTACTTCGGCTAATAATGCCGCGGTATAATCAGATCCGCCACGCCCTAAAGTGGTGGTTTTGCCCATTTCATCTCGTCCAATAAACCCTTGTGTGATAACTAGTTCGCCATTTTCCACTAAAGGTTTTAGCACCTGATCACAATTATGCTGGGTTTTTTCATCGTTTGGTGCCGCTTTACCAAAATGGCTATCGGTGGCAACCACAGAACGGACATCAAGCCAACTTGCGGTATGACCTAAATCGCGTAATACTTCCACAAAAATTAACGATGACATCATTTCACCATGACTAATCAATTCATCGGTTAATGCGGGAGAAGTGGCTAAGCTCGCGGCTTCAGATAAAGATTGAATACTGGCTAATAAGCGTTCAATTTCTTCGCGGATAATACTGGCGTCTTTGAGTTTATCAAGAATGGCATATTGAATTTGACGGATTTTAGCAAGGCATTGCTCCCGTTGTGCCGTATCACAGCCTTTCGCTAATTCAACTAATAAATTGGTAATGCCAGCGGAAGCCGAAAGCACAACGACACGAGTATTCGGATCGGCAATAACAATTTTCGCAGAGGCTTGCATTGCTTCATAATCTGCAACACTGGTACCACCAAATTTAGCAACAGAATAATTGGACATAGATGATTCCTTTAAACAAGTAAAAAATAAGTTAAGAGAATATTCAGAGAGGGAGCAAACGCAAAGGACAATAATAGAAATATCATTGTAGAAGCGCTCCATTTGCACCAATTTAGGTAAAAATGACAGCCTCAGAGATTCAACCCTAAAGGCCGATAAAGGTTTGTTCGGACAAAACTTTATCTCGGCGAAAACTCCCCTGATTATTTTTGTTAAATTAAACCCTTGATTTAATTTATTGATTCCGAAATCAAAAAAATAACTACCTGAGTAACGCACCTCTTCTGTGGCCTATAGAAATAACGTTAAACCGATTTTTTGTCAATCAAAAATTAAAATTTCGTGGTTTTTATTGAAAATAATAGGGCGTTGTTGGCATACCTCATCTAAATCAAACTCCCTATAAAAAAACAGACGAAAACTGACCGCCCTTTACTTGCGTATTTTTATTGGCGAGCTTGTTAATAAGCATACATTTTACCAGAAACATGGTATTATTAGCCCTTTATATTGGGTGAACTATATTGAGCAAAAATTTATGAATATTCGTTGGAATATTGTGCTATCTCTTGTCGCATTATTATTGTTAGCTTGGTTTTATTCGTTAAACCAACAGGATGAGAGTTTGCATAATCTTATTAAAGCCGAAGAAAGCCCAGAATATACAGGGTTAAATATGGAAACGGTGCTTTATTCGCCCACTAATGGTCAGCGTCAATATGTAGCAAAATCAAGCAAGGTTGCTTATTTTGAAAGTGATGGTCGCACCGAGTTTGAACAGCCGATTGTTTATTTATACGACACAGAAAGCCGTCAATCACAACAACAAAGCTGGACATTGCGTGCGGATCTTGCCACCTTAAGCAAAGAAAATTTGTTATATTTAACGGGCAATGTGGTGGTGCAAAGTTTATTACCTGATTCACGTTTACAACGGATTGAAACCCAAAGTGCGGTGGTAAATTTGACGAATCATAATATTTCTTCACAAAGTGCGGTCAAAATTAATGGACAAAATTTTGTTACCACAGGGCAAAAACTCACTGGAAATTTACAACAACAAATTGCAACCTTACAAGAGCAGGTAAAAACACATTATGAAATTAACAATTAATCACTTTGCCGCTAAAACCTTATTAACGGCAACCTTATTGCTCGCCTCTTTGCATGTTTGGGCATTACAAGATGATACTAATCAGCCGATTAATATCGTTTCTGACAATCAATCTTTAGATTTAGAGCATAATGTGGTGACCTTTACCGATAATGTGGTGATTACGCAGGGTTCCATTATTATCAAAGCACAAAAAGTGGTGATTACACGTCCACAGGATTCAAAACAGCAGGAGACCATTGATGCCACAGGCAATCCTGTTACCTTTCATCAAATGATGGACGATGGCAAGCCTGTTGATGGTAAAGCTCAAAAGGTGCATTATGATTTGTCAAAAGAGTTTTTGACTTTGACTGGGAATGCGGAATTAAAGCAACTGGATAGTAAAATCAATGGTAATGTGATTACTTATGATGTGAAAAAACAACAATTAAATGCGGTGGGATCGCCAAATTCTCGTGTAAGAACGGTGCTCTTGCCTGCACAATTAAAAAATAAATAGGTGATGACTATGCCAGTGTTATATGCAGAAAATTTAGCCAAAAGTTATAAAAGCCGTCAGGTGGTTGAAGATGTGAGTTTACAGGTTAATTCAGGGGAAATTGTAGGCTTACTTGGGCCTAATGGGGCTGGCAAAACCACCACCTTTTATATGGTGGTAGGCTTAGTACGCCACGATCAAGGGAAAATTCGGATTGATGATGAAGATATTAGCCTTTTACCTATGCACAAACGTGCTCAGCGTGGAGTAGGGTATTTGCCGCAGGAAGCCTCGATTTTTCGCCGTTTAAGCGTTTATGATAATTTGATGGCAGTATTGCAAATCCGTAAGGATCTGAATGGACAGCAACGGCGTGAGCGTGCTGATCAATTAATTGACGAATTTAATATTGGGCATATTCGTGATAGCTTAGGGCAAGCCCTCTCTGGGGGGGAGCGTCGTCGTGTAGAGATTGCAAGAGCCTTAGCGGCAAACCCAAAATTTATTTTACTTGATGAACCCTTTGCTGGGGTTGATCCTATTTCGGTGATTGATATTAAAAAAATTATCGTGGATTTGCGTGATCGTGGTTTAGGGGTGTTAATTACCGATCATAATGTGCGTGAAACCCTCGATGTGTGTGAACGGGCTTATATTGTGAGTGCAGGGCATATGATTGCTAATGGCACACCTGATGAAATTTTGAATAATGAACAGGTTAAACGGGTTTACCTTGGCGAGCAATTTAAGCTGTAATTTTTATGAAGTTTACTGAGTTATTAACCCCAGAGAATATTCGGCAAGGGATATTATGTTCAAGCAAAAAACGTTTGCTAGAATTAGTCGCCGAGATGATTGCTCAACAAGGCAATCTCGATCCGCATTTATGTTTTGATAAATTGTTTAATCGAGAAAAAGTAGGCTGTACTTGTATTGGTAATGGCGTTGCAATTCCTCACGCTAAATTGCCAGAGGGCGAAAAACCTTTAGCGGTGTTTATTCAATTAGAAAACCCGATTGAATTTAACGCTGCAGATCGGCGAGAGGTTGATTTATTCTTTGCTATTATGTTGCCAGAACAACAATGCCAAGCCTGTTTACCTATGTTACAAGCCTTAGCACAAAAATTAATGGATAAATCCTTATGTAAACAACTACGTAATGCAAAAAGTGCGGTGGAAATTTGGCAAATTTTTGAAATGGTGGACTTACAATCAGAAACATAAACGAGGATAAGAAATAATGGAAATTATCATTATTAGCGGACGCTCGGGGGCTGGTAAATCCGTTGCCTTACGAGCCTTAGAAGATATTGGATATTATTGTGTTGATAATCTTCCGTTTAATTTGTTACCACAATTAATTGATAATCTCGCCGCTAATCAGTCTTCGGTAGCAATCAGCTTAGACATTCGTAATTTGCCCCGTAAACCCACTATCGTCAATGAGATTTTGGCGAAAATCCCCTCTCAGCACCAAATTAGAATTATCTTTTTAGAGGCGGATCAAAGCACCCTAATTCGCCGTTACAGTGATTCAAGACGATTACACCCTTTGTCCACGCAGGATTTATCACTGGAATCAGCCATTGAATTAGAACAACAACAGCTTGAACCTCTTATACAGCAGGCGGATTTAATCATTGACACCAAAACCCTTTCTACCCACGAGCTTGCGGAAAAATTACGTCAGTTTTTGCGTGGCAATGGCGAAAAAGAATTAAATATTGTGGTGGAATCCTTTGGCTTTAAATATGGTATCCCCCTTGATGCGGATTATGTGTTTGATGTACGTTTTTTGCCTAATCCCCATTGGGATCCTGTGTTACGCCCAATGACTGGGCTAGATGAACCCGTTATCCAATTTCTTGCTAAACATAACGAAGTCAATCATTTTATTTATCTTACTCGCAATTATATTGACACTTGGCTACCTATGTTAGAACAAAACAACCGCAGTTATTTAACTATCGCTATTGGTTGCACAGGGGGCAAACATCGTTCAGTCTATATTGCTCAACAGCTTGGCGAATATTTCCAAGCGAGAGGTAAAAAAGTAAAAATTGTTCATAAATCTTTGAATAAACATCAATTATCCCATTAAGCAATGTAAGGAGAAAATACAATGAATTTTATGAATGCCATTGGTCTGGGGGTTGCAGGTAATTTTGCAGGGCATTTAGAACAAGCGGGCGAAGCAAAAGATTTCGCTAATGTGGCAACGCAAGACGTGATCCAACCTAAAGCGATTTTCCCTTTTTATGTGCCTCAAGCCAACAATTTTTTAGCCACTTATCCTCTTAGTGCGGATTATATTCGTTTTCCTCGTCAAGGGGCGGATAACTTACAAATTGAGCCTGAAGTGGCGTTAATTTGTGATATTCAATATTCTCAGCAAAAAGTGACCGCCCTTATCCCTCGTGCCTTTGCCGCTTACAACGATTGCTCAATCCGCTGTCCTAATGCCAATAAAATTTGTGAAAAGAAAAACTGGGGCGAGCAAACCAAAGGTATTGCCACTAACCTTATTTCATTAACCTCTTTTGATCAACAAAGTGAAATTAACACATATCGCATAGCTTGCTTTCATCAACGTGGCACCGCATTAAATGAATATGGTGTAGATAGCCCTGTATTAAGCTATTCTTATTTTCATCAAAAATTACTAGATTGGATTATTGATCGAATGAATCATCAACCAGATCAAGGGCCAATGAACGAGATTTATTCATTAATCCAACAAGCTAATTACCCAACTCAAGCCGTGATTAGCATTGGTGCAACCCGTTATACGCCCTTTGGCGAGAAAAACTTTCTCCAAGTAGGCGATAGCAGTATTGTGGTACTTTACCCTGGCGATCGTTATTCTTCTACCGACATAAAGCAGATGATCCAACAACAGCGTTTTCCAACAGAGGTTTCTGCTTTAGTACAAAAAGTTATTGATTAATTAAGAAACTTGGTGATTTTGCCAAGTTTTTTACATTATAGTCTTTCCAATTCTTGTCTTATTTTAAATTGAAACGACTATATTTTATTGCTCAATTTTTTATTTTTCCGATCTCTCTCGCAAAATACTCTCCTTATACTTTGCTTTTTTCAACCTTGTTCTATAGTCCATCGTATTTACCTCAGGAGGAAATATGCGCTATTTATTCTCAACAACCTTAACATTATTGATAAGTCTATGGAGTTATGCCAATCCGCCCAATCTGATGTTATTAGATACTTATCAAGCACAGGACATACAAGGCTGGGTAATGAGCGAAAAATTAGATGGTGTGCGAGGATATTGGGACGGTAAACATCTTTTTAGTCGTAATGGTTACTTGCTATCGCCGCCAAGTTATTTTACTCAACATTTTCCCCCTTTCGCTATTGACGGTGAATTATTTAGCCAACGTAATCAGTTTGAACAAATCTCTGCGATTGTGCGATCGGAACAGGATCAAGGTTGGGATACATTAAAACTCTATGTTTTTGATGTGCCAAATCAACAGGGAGATTTAACCGAAAGATTACAATATTTAAGGGATTATTTAGCTCAAAATCCCACTCCTTATATTCAAATTATTCCACAAATTCCCATTCAAAATCAGCAACATCTACAAGATTTTCTCGCTCAAGTGGAACAAAATCAGGGCGAGGGAGTTGTAATTCGTGATCCCAAAGCCCCTTATATAGCAGGGAGAAGCCAACGTATCTTAAAAGTGAAAAGTACCCTTGATGAAGAATGTACCGTTATCGCTCATCATCAAGGACAGGGGCAATTTGCTCAAGTATTAGGGGCAATTACCTGCGAAAATCATCGGGGGCAATTTAAAATTGGCTCAGGATTTAATTTAGCCGAACGCCAAAACCCACCAGCTATAGGGTCAGTGATTACTTACCGATATCGTGGTGTAACAAATAATGGTAAACCCCGTTTTGCTACCTATTGGCGACAGCGAGAGAAATAAAATCAAGCGAGTAAGCGAAATCTTTGTTAAAATTCGGCACCAAATAGAATGATTTTTAAAGAATGAATTATGCGTGTTTCTGATTTTAATTTTGATTTACCCGATGAGCTTATCGCTCGTTATCCTATGGCAGAACGCCGAGCCAGTCGTTTATTACAGCTTAACGGTAAAACGGGAGAAATTACTCACCGCACTTTTGCTGATATTGTTGAATTAATTGATGAAGGGGATTTACTGATTTTTAATAATACGCGTGTTATCCCTGCACGAATGTTTGGGCGTAAAGCCAGTGGTGGAAAAGTGGAAGTATTGGTGGAACGCGTTCTCACTGAAAGCCGTTTTTTAGCCCATATTCGATCCTCAAAATCCCCTAAAGAACAGGCAGAATTATGGCTTGGCGAGGATAAATTGGGGGAAGGAAAGGGCATAGGGGTCAAAATGCTCGCAAGGCAAGGTAGTTTATTTGAGCTAGAATTATTAGATCAATCTTTGCCCCTACTTGAAGTGTTACAACAAATAGGGCATATGCCTTTGCCACCTTATATTGATCGCCCAGATGAAGATGCCGATCAAGAGCGTTATCAAACGGTGTATAACCAAGTGCCAGGCGCAGTGGCAGCACCCACCGCAGGTCTGCATTTTGATCAAGATTTACTCGATCAATTAAAACAAAAAGGCGTTAATTTTGCCTTTGTTACCTTGCACGTTGGGGCAGGTACGTTTCAACCTGTACGAGTAGAAAATATTGAAGATCATCAAATGCACGCCGAATATGTGGAAGTGCCACCACAGGTTTGCGAAGCGATTATCGCCACCAAAAAGGCTGGCAAACGTGTGATTGCCGTAGGGACAACTTCGGTACGTTCAGTGGAAAGTGCGGCACAACAAGCCATTGCTAAACAAAGCCGTCAAATTATTGAACCTTATTTTGCCGACACAGCGATTTTTCTCTATCCAGGTAAAACCTTTCATATTATTGATGCCTTGATTACGAATTTTCATTTGCCAGAAAGCACATTAATTATGTTGGTTTCCGCTTTTGCAGGCTATCAACATACTATGCAGGCTTATCAAAGTGCGGTGCAACACCGCTACCGTTTTTTTAGTTATGGTGATGCGATGTTTATTGAGCAGAAGACAGAGGAGAGATGGCTGATGGTTAGAGATTAATCATTAAAAGCTGAAAGCGAAATATTTTGCTGGATATAAAAACGGTCAAAAACTTTTTATTTTTGACCGCGCTTTTACTAATAAATAATATTTAATCAAAAAGCACTATCGGCGACACACACTTGAACCATATTTGCTACCACCGGGTAAACATTCGCAGGGTTCGCCATCTCGATCCCGATCTAGATAATATGCTCCATAACGCTCCATATAAGCTTGGGCTTCCGCTTGTGTGGCAAAATCCGCACAACGTGCCTTGCGTGCTTCGCTAATAGGGACAATAAGTAATAACCCTAATAAAATAACTGCTTTTTTATACATTTTTATTCCTTATGCTGATTTAAAATTATTGATTATTTGACTTTCTATAATTATCACAACCTAACTGACTGCCATTATCACAAGCCTTGCCAAACCATTCTTTGGCTTGGGAAAGATTTTGCCTAACCCCTTGTCCATTAGCATACATAAAACCCAAATTATTTTGGGCATCAGCATGACCTTGCTCCGCTGCTTGACGATACCATTGTACTGCTTGAAAATAATCCTGTTTTACTCCTAGTCCATTATCATACATAAGCCCTAAATTAAATTGAGCTTGAACCAATCCTTGCTCCGCTACTTGGCGATACCATTGCACTGCTTGAAAATAATCTTGTTTTACCCCTTGTCCTTTAGCATACATCCCCCCTAAATTAAGTTGAGCCTCAGCCAAACCTTGCTCCGCTGCTTGGCGATACCATTTTACTGCTTGAAAATAATCTTGTTTTACCCCTTGCCCATTGGCATACATAGTCCCTAAATTAAATTGGGATTCAGCCAAACCCTGCTCCGCTGCTTGACGATACCATTGCACTGCTTGAGCATAATCTTGTTTTGCCCTTTCTCCGAATCTATACATCACTCCTAAATTAAATTGTGCCTCAACATCCCCTTGCTCCGCTCGTTGTTGTAGTTGTTTAATATCATTTGCCTGAACAGATAGACTGGTTAGGCTTAAAGCGATGGCGAGAATAAATACCAGAAAAGAAAAGGGTTTTTTCCATAAGTTTACCCATAATTTGTACATAAAATGCCTCCAAAAACTCAATAAATTATCTTGTTTGTCAATTAGCTATTCAGCCGACAAAACTTCCCTATTCAAAAAAAAACGATTTGTGTCAAGTGAAAAATCAATATTTTTTCGCAAAAATTTATCTCAATAAAGCGAGAATAATCAGCCATAATGGTGTCGCCAATTTGGCGAGCTAAAATGGGGGATTTAGCCATAGGTAGCAAGAATAATTTGAAATAAAAACCAAGCAAATTACCATAAATCATATTAAAATACTGCCTTTGTTTATGGCGAGGGGCTGTAAACGACAATATATCGAACTGTTTATTCGGTTATAAGGAGTGAATAATGCAATATCAATTAGATAAAACGGACGGCAGAGCCAGACGGGGGCGCTTAATTTTTCAACGTCCACAGGGGGAATTTACTGTGGAAACCCCAGCGTTTATGCCAGTGGGCACTTATGGGACTGTCAAAGGTATGACGCCAGAAGAAGTGCGTGCAACGGGAGCGGAAATTTTATTGGGTAATACCTTCCATTTATGGTTACGTCCTGGGCAAGAAATTATGCGTAAGCACGGCGATTTGCACGATTTTATGCAGTGGCATCGTCCGATTTTGACCGACTCAGGCGGTTTTCAGGTGTTTAGCTTAGGCAAGTTACGCAAAATTAGTGAAGAGGGCGTGCAATTCCAAAATCCGATTAATGGCGAGCGTATTTTTCTTTCGCCTGAAAAATCAATGGAAATCCAATATGATCTTGGCTCTGATATTGTGATGATTTTTGATGAATGTACCCCTTATCCAGCCACGTTTGATTATGCTAAACAGTCAATGGAAATGTCATTACGTTGGGCAAAACGCAGTCGTGATCGCTTTGATCAATTAGGCAATAACAACGCGTTATTTGGCATTATTCAAGGGGGCGTTTATGAAGAATTGCGTAAAATTTCGGTGGAAGGTTTGATTGAGATCGGTTTTGATGGCTATGCGGTGGGCGGTTTAGCCGTTGGCGAACCCAAAGAGGATATGCACCGTATTTTAGAATATATTACGCCGAAAATTCCAGCGGATAAGCCACGCTATTTAATGGGCGTGGGCAAACCAGAAGATTTGGTTGAAGGTGTGCGGCGTGGGATTGATATGTTTGATTGCGTGATGCCGACTCGTAATGCTCGCAATGGGCATTTATTTGTGAGCGATGGCATTGTAAAAATTCGTAATGCTAAATATCGTGATGATACCAGCCCTTTAGATCCTGAATGTGATTGTTATACCTGTCAGCATTACACCAAATCTTATCTCTATCATTTGGATAAATGTGGCGAGATTTTGGGGGCGAGATTAAATACCATTCATAATTTACGTTATTATCAACGTTTAATGGCACAAATTCGTCAAGCCATTGAGCAACAACGTTTTGAGCAGTTTGTGCAGGAATTTTATGCCAAAATTGGTAAGCCTGTGCCGCCATTAAATCAATATCATTCGGCAGAGTAATCATTATGATCAAAACAGGCTGTTATTTAATCTAAAGTGCGGTCTGTTTTGGAATTATTTTTATTGTTGTTTCTCAGAAATCGTTCCACTTTAAAATGTACAGCGTTGACAAGTTTCGCTGTACTACCTTATCTCATTCTAAATTGAAACGACAATATTCAAAACCCCTTAAAAAACCTCGCTTTTGCGATCTTGATTCCAACTTTCTGCCTAACTTTAGCATTCTATTTGGTCTTGTGTCGTTTTTATTAGATGATAAGAAAATGCTGATTATTGTGAAAATATTGCTATGACTGAACTATCATTAATGCCTCGAGAAAAATTATTAAAATTAGGTGCAGGTGCGTTACAAGATTATGAACTTTTGGCGATTTTTTTGCGGACAGGGATAAAAAATTGCCCTGTTATTGATCTTTCTCAACAAGTATTACAGCATTTTGGTTCTTTGCGTGCTTTGATGAATGCCAATGCAGAGGATTTTTGTGCGGTTAAAGGTATTGGTATAACCCAATTTATTCAGCTAAAAGCCTGTACAGAAATGACGAAACGTTATCTTTCGCAACAATTATTTATGACACATCAATTTCATAATATTGAGTCCACAAAATTCTATTTACAAACGGAATTAGAACAACAGGAACGTGAGATCTTTTTGCTCTTATTGTTAGATAATCAACATCGTTTAATTAAACAAGAAACGCTGTTTTTAGGCACAATTAATCAAGCGAATGTTTATCCTCGAGAAATTATTAAAACGGCGTTAGCTTATAATGCCGCCGCCGTGATTTTGGCACATAATCACCCTTCAGGCGTGGCAACGCCAAGTGAACAAGATAAACAGATAACCGAACAAATTCGGCAAGCCTGTGAGTTAATGGAAATTCGTGTTTTGGATCATTTTATTATTGGTAAAGGCACTTATTTTTCTTTTGCGGAGCAAAATTGGCTATGATTTTGGTGGAATATGTGTTTTTTACTTGAGAAACTGGAATAAAGTAAGTATAATTCACGACCTTTAATATACTATGCGGGTTGGGTTGATACCTGACGAGGTAGCTCAAGGATTTGGGTTTTAACGAAAAATTGAGTAATCCAAACCGTAAGCTCGAGCTTAATTAATTATTGGAGAATAACTATGTCTAGAGTCTGTCAAGTAACAGGCAAGCGTCCAGCTGTTGGTAACAACCGCTCACACGCTATGAATGCGACACGTCGTCGTTTTCTTCCTAACTTACATACCCATCGTTTCTGGGTTGAAAGTGAAAAACGTTTCGTAACTTTACGCTTAACAGCGAAAGGTATGCGTATTATTGACAAGAAAGGGATTGATGCAGTGTTAGCTGACATCCGTGCCCGTGGCGAGAAAATCTAAGGAGCTAACAAATGGCAGCTAAAGGTGCTCGTGAAAAAATCCGTTTAGTTTCTAGTGCAGAAACCGGTCATTTTTATACTACAACCAAAAATAAACGTAATATGCCTGAAAAAATGGAAATCAAAAAATTTGATCCTGTTGTGCGTAAACACGTTATTTATAAAGAAGCTAAAATTAAATAATTTTAGTCTCCATGCTGAAAGCCCGAACAATGTTCGGGTTTTTTATTGTTGTTCTATTATGAGGTCATAATGCCTGAATTACCTGAAGTTGAAACCACTAAAAATGGCATTGCCCCTTATTTGCAAGGTGCGATAATAGAGGAAATTATTGTACGGCAAGTAAAACTGCGTTGGGCGGTCAGCCCTGAGCTAATGGCACTTTCTCAACAAAAAGTCACCGCACTTTCAAGACGAGCGAAATATTTGATTATTCATCTTGAGCAAGGTTTTATTATTGGGCATCTTGGTATGTCGGGATCTTTGCGTATTGTGGATAAACAAAGCCCCGCCGAAAAGCACGATCATCTTGATATAAGATTAAATAATGGCAAAATTTTACGCTATAACGATCCACGCCGATTTGGGGCTTGGCTATGGACTGATGATCTGGCAACCTTTCCACTTTTTCGTAAGCTCGGTCCTGAGCCTTTGAGTGATGATTTTACGGGAGATTATCTGTTTAAAAAATCTCGTCAAAAACAAACGGCGGTGAAAACCTTTTTAATGGATAATGGGGTCGTGGTTGGTGTAGGTAATATTTATGCGAATGAAAGCCTCTTTTTAGCTGGTATTCATCCTCTTAAACCAGCGGCAAAATTAACTCAGCGACAATGCCATCATTTGGTTGATATTATTAAGCAAGTATTAGAGACCGCCATTGCTCAAGGGGGAACCACATTAAAAGATTTTTTGCGTCCTGACGGAAGACCGGGCTATTTTGCACAGGAATTGTTGGTTTATGGGCGTAAGGATCAGCCTTGTGTGCAATGTGGACACCCAATAGAAAGCCTAGTGATAGGACAACGCAATAGTTTTTGTTGTCCTATTTGTCAATCTCGATAAAGTTAAGATTTCCTGAAGTGCGGTGCATTTTTAGCTTTTTTATTGAATTTCAAGCTGTTTGGCTATAGCTTTAATCACGACCTCAGGCGATATTTGTGCCATTAAATTATCGCCTTTTAGTTTTGTTGCCCAAGGAAGTTGTTCCGCCGGTAAGCCAAATTGTTGCTGTAAATTTTGCTGGTATACCGAAATGACATTCTCAAGATGATTGTAAGGCCCTGTGCGTAACGGATTATGGTAGGCGTATAAACCAATGACTTTTGTGCCTTGAATTGAGGCGAGATGTGCGGCGGCAGAATCTGGCGATAACACTAAATCTACTTTGCCAATTAATGCGGCTAATTGTTTTAATGTGGTTTTACCGGCTAAATTAATCGGCTTAAATTGGCAAAGTGCGGTGATTTTTTCTACCATTTTTTGTTCTCGCTCCGCACCAGATGCCGACAATATCACATTGATATTGTGCTGATTTGCCCAGTTAGCCACTTGTGCATAATTTTCCACTAACCAATCTTTTTCCGCTTTGCTTGAACAAGGGGAAATCAATAGGTTTTTACGTTGTGGATCAATAAATTGCACAATGGCTTGCTTATCCGAAGAAGAAAGCGGTAAATGCCAGTGAGGCACAAATGGGGGAATGCCCAAATAATGGGCAAAAGCCATAAAACCAGCAAGAACATGAGGATTATCGGGTTCATTCACCTGCCGATTAATAAATAACCATTGTCCTTCTCTTGCACGTTTAGCGCTAAAACCGATTTTATATGTTGCCTTAATTCCCAAAGAAATGATGGAGGCTCGCAAAGCGGTTTGCATATTTAACAAGGCATCAAAACGCCGTTTTTTTAATTGCCGCCATAATGAAAATACCCCTCGCCAGCCAGTTTTTTTGTCATAACAAATTAACTCAACACCCGGAAGCCCAGCAAGTAATTGCATTTCTGTTTTCCCCACGATCCAAGTTAATTTGGTTTCAGGCCAATATTGTTGAATTTGTTGCACCACAGCAAGGGCTTGGCAAACATCGCCAATAGCAGATAAACGTAAAATACATAAAGCCTGAGGTGCTTGCTGAAAAAGGGACATATTACTCTCTATCTTTATTGTTAAATGGGCTTATTATAGAGAGAAAGCGTAGGGATTGAAAGGTATAGCCGTCCCCCTTTAAAATAATACGGCGTTGGTATGCCGACTTGTTTTCTTAAGTTGAAACGACTATAAAATAAAAGTGCGGTTATTTTTTAATAATTTTAATCAGCTCATTTAATATAAGATGGAAGCGAGCTAAACTCGCCTCAAGTTACTGAATTAATAATCAAAAACATCATCAATGAGACTGCTATCATTCCAAATTTCTTCTAAAAATTCGAGCATCTTTTCTTTTTCTTCACTAGAAAAGCCGCTTAAATCAACACCTTGAGAAGTAGAGATACGAATCCTCACATTGACATCATCAAATTTAGTGGCAATGCGTTCAGGTAAAACTTGTTGCAATTTCACGATAATTTTATCTTGCATTATCGCTTTTTTGCTGTCTCTTTCTTTGGAAAAACGAATATCAATTTTTTTCATACTATGCTCCTGTTTACTGTTTATTTGTACAGTATTATAAGTAATAAAAAATAACTGTCAATAAATACAGTTAAATACTGTTTTTATTATCAGTTGCCTGTTCTGCCTAACCTTGCCTTACTTTGATAAAATTTTGTATTTTCTTGACAATATTTTCATTGAAATTTTGTCTCAATGTGTAAAATAAAAGTGCGGTTATTTTTTGATAATTTTTAGGAGCAATCGATGTCTGTTAAAAATATGGCTAAGTTATTGGGCTTAGCAACTTGTTTAACTTCTACGGCAGTGTTAGCCAATCAAGATCTTACTTTTGATCCAGAGCAATATGAACATCAAACCATTACATTAAATGGTAAATCAATGGCAATTCGTGCTTATGAGAATATTGTCTATGTGAGTAATCCTGTGGATAGAGATTATCAAGTGATGAATATTTATATTCCAGAGGCTTATTTTGAAGGAAAAAGTATTGGGCAATACAATGCTGAGAATGCGCCGATTTTCTTACCTAATCAAGTCGGTGGCTATATGCCTGCCAAACCTGCTACAGCAACTAGCGAGGCTAAAGGCTTTGCTGGGCAAGCGACAAAAACGATTGCTACGGCTTTGGAGCAGGGCTTAATTGTGGCTTCACCAGGGGCAAGAGGGCGTACAACGCAAAATGCACAAGGTGAATATACGGGAAAAGCCCCTGCGGTTATTGTGGATTTAAAAGCCGCAGTGCGTTATTTGCATTTTAATGATGGGGTAATGCCAGGCGATGCCAATAAGATTATTTCTAATGGAACAAGTGCGGGTGGTGCCGTTTCCGCTTTGCTTGGGGCAACGGGCGATAATCAAGATTATGAGCCTTATTTAAAAGCATTAGGTGCTGCCGAGGCAAGCGATAAGATTTTTGCAGTATCGGCTTATTGCCCAATTACCAATCTTGAGCATGCAGATATGGCTTATGAATGGCAATTTAATGGGATTAATGATTATAAAAAAATTGAAGTGAGTATGCTAGATTATAATGTGCAACGTAAAGAAGTGCCAGGAACATTAGATAATGAGCAAATTCAAGTTTCTTATCAATTAAAACAACAATTTCCAAGTTATCTCAATAGCCTTGCTTTAACCGATGAGCAGGGTAAGCCTTTGCGTTTAGATGAGCAAGGACAAGGGAGTTTTAAGCAATTAGTGAAATCTTACGTTTTGCGTTCTGCGCAAACGGCACTAGCACAAGGCAAGGATTTAAGTCAGTTTAGCTGGTTGAACATTGAAAAGGGGCAAGTGACCGATCTGGATTTTAATGCTTATCTACATGATATAGGGCGTATGAAAACGCCACCTGCTTTTGATGCGTTAGATTTAAGTGCGGGCGAAAATCAGTTATTTGGTACGGCAAGTATTAATAAACGTCATTTTACACCTTACTCACAGCAACATAGCCTCGTGGTGGATAGTCAACAAGCGGATCAGGACGTGGTGAAATTGATGAATCCATTAAACTATTTGGAAAATAAAGCCAACAATGCCCAATTTTGGCGAATCCGTCATGGCACCAAAGATAGGGATACCAGCTTAGCTATCCCTGTGATATTAGCAACGGCGTTACAAAATCAAGGTTATCAGGTGGATTTTGCTTTACCTTGGGATAAACCACATAGCGGAGATTATGATTTAGATGAGTTATTTACTTGGATTAAGCAGATAACGCAGTAATGAAATAGATATACCGCACTATAAAAGTAAAAAGTGCGGTATATTTTTATCATATCTCTCAATTTCCTCAACGAGTGTTAAATTAAAATTAAATAAATCTATCGCTTGTTAGATTTTATTTAATATTTATCGTTTCTGTTATCTGTTCTTTTGCTTTTTCTAATTTTTTCTGTATTTTATCTCGTCTTGAAATATTACAAGGAGAAAATATGGAAAAATTTCATCAGTTTATCAATCAAGTCAATGCACCTTTATGGGATATTGCAATTATTGCATTGCTTGCTACTGGCTTATTTTTCACCATTACTACTGGCGGTGTACAAATTCGTTTATTCGCTCAAAGTGTAAGAGAAATGTTTAATGGGCGTAATTCCGCGGATAAAAATAAAGAGAGTATTTCAGCTTTTCAGGCATTCGTAATCGGATTAGCGAGCCGTGTTGGCGTAGGTAATGTGGCTGGGGTGGCTTTGGCGATTACCCTTGGTGGACCGGGTGCGGTATTTTGGATGTGGGTAACGGCGATTATTGGTATGAGTAGTGCTTTTGCTGAATCTTCATTAGCACAATTATTCAAAGTCAAAGATGTAAATGGGCAATATCGTGGTGGTCCTGCTTATTATATTACTCAAGGCTTAAAACAGCGTTGGTTTGGGGCATTATTTGCTTTATCCTTAATTATTACCTATGGTTTTGTGTTTAATGCTGTGCAATCAAATACGATTGCAGAGGCAAGCCAAGCGGCTTGGGGAATTTCTCCGACTGTTGTGGGCATTGCTTTAGTGATTTTATCTGCTCCAATGATTTTTGGTGGGATTAAACGCATTTCTAAAATTGCTGAGTTTTTAGTTCCTTTTATGGCGATTTTGTATATTGGTATGGCAGTTTATATTTTGGGCAAAAATATCAGCTTAGTGCCAGAAGTAATCCATTATATTATTCGTTCAGCTTTTGATTTTAGTGCAGCAGCAAGTGGTTTCTTTGCAGCATTTTTCTCACAAGCTATGATTTATGGGATTAAACGGGGTTTATATTCTAACGAGGCAGGTATGGGTTCAGCGCCTAATGCGGCAGCCTCTGCTGATGTTAAACACCCTGTGAGCCAAGGTATGATCCAAATGCTTGGTGTGTTTGTAGATACCATTATTATTTGTACGGCAACAGCAGTGATTATTTTATTATCTGGAGTCCATAATGATGCAACGACCACAGGGGCACAGCTTACTCAATTAGCCATTGAAAGCCAAGTTGGAAGTTGGGGCAAAGATTTCTTAGCGATCATTATGTTTATGTTTGCTTTCTCTACCATTATTGGTAATTATGCTTATGCGGAAAATAACATTAGCTATTTAAAAGACAATCGTTTGTTATTGAATGTGTTTAGACTGTTGGTGCTTGCTATGGTTTATTGGGGAACAACACAAAAAGTGATGTTAGTTTGGGATATGGCGGATATGTTTATGGGGATTATGACGCTCATTAACTTAACGGCAATTCTATTGCTTGCACCGATTGTTTGGACCTTGTTGAAAGATTATCAACAACAATTAAAACAAACAAAAGTACCTCAATTTAACATTGATAAACACCCAAAATTAGCGAAACGTGTAGAGTCTGATATTTGGAAATAATTGAGGCTTTTTTCATTAACATTAGGCGATAGTAAATATCGCCTTTTTGATTGTTATAGTGCGGTTGGTTTTTTTTATTATTTTTCACTTTCATTTCTCTGCTCCCAAAATTTTTCTCAAATAGACCGCACTTTATCGCCTAACCAGTTGGCAATCAGTTGTGAGCCATATTGGCTGATAAAGGATTCAGGGTGAAATTGTACGCCGTAAATGGGGAAATCACGATGTTGGATTGCCATAATTACACCTTGTTGGTCTTGGGCGATGATTTCTAAGTCTTCTGGTAAGGTATCAGGATCCGCAGCCCAAGAATGATAAAGTCCCACTTGGAAGGATTGAGGTAATCCCGCAAAAAGGGGACTTTCTTTAGTGCAATAAAGCGTGCCTGATTGTCCGTGACGAACTTGTCCAAGGTTATAGAGTTTGCCACCAAAAAATTCATATAAAATTTGATGACCTAAACATACCCCTAAGATTTTTTTCTGTTGGTAATATTGTCGTAAGATGGCAAAAACTTGCGGATAGGCTTGGGGAATATCAGGACCCGGGGAAATTAAAATATGTTCCGCTTGTTGTAGTTGTTGTGAGCTAACTTGTTCTACTGGCACCACCATAAAAGGATAACCGAGGGGACGTAGTAAATCCACTAAGTTGTAGGTAAAAGAATCGTGATTATCAATGAGTAATAACATAAATAGCCTCAATCAAGGGGATTCATTGCGTTAATTAACCGCACTTCTTCAAATAAATCCAATTCGTGCAAATAAATATCTCGTAATTCAATACGTTGCTGATCGAGCAAGTATTGCCGTTGTGTGCCTGCTAATAAGGGGGATTTGGGGGTAAACCATTGCCCTTGCCGTTTAAAGACTAAATTGCCAATGGTGCAATCGGTGATGAGGTTTTGTTGTACAAGCATCACTTCATCATAGTCGCCCCGTTGGGCATAATATTGTTGTAATAAATGGCGGTCGGTCCATTTTAATGAATAATTTAATGGTTGATTGACGATAATGGGTAAAAAATGGCGAAAACAACGGCGTTGATAAGGGGTATATTGAATCTGTATGTGTTGATCATTGTAATCCACTCGACAGCGTATTAATCCTTCAGTGCAATGGGGCGGAAGTTGCAAAACTTGGCGAAAATCCACCGCACTTTTTTCGGCGTGAACCCCATAATAATGGCGTAAACTGCGTTGATAACGAGCTTGATGATAATCTAAACGTTGTGCTTGCCCTTGTTCAAAGGCAATGGTTTCAAATAAGGGAAATGACATAGAGGATTACCGATAGTCTGTTTTTAAAGGGAGATAGACTTTTTCGCAAAGTTCATTGTATTCGCTGCTGATTTCACTTTGTGCGGTAATACCACCGCCGCTATGGAAATGATATTGTTGTCCTTGTTGGGCAATATAGCGAATGGCAACGGCACTTATTAAATGTTGTCCGTCAAAATAACCAAAGACACCAGTGTAATACCCTCTTTTTTGTTGTTCCGCTTGTTGAATAATTTGGACGGTTTTTTGTTTTGGCGCTCCGCTGATTGATCCCGCAGGTAATAATTTTTGCAATAAACTTAAGGGATCTTGTTGCCAATTTGATGGTAATTTACCACTAATCTGTGAGCTAGTTTGCCAAATAGCCCCTTGTTGCCGTTCAATTTTTTCTAAATAACGATAACGATCTACCTGAATATCCTGTGCGATAATGGCTAAATCATTACGCATTAAATCCACAATGGTATTGTGTTCACGAATTTCTTTTTCATTGTGTAATAATTGAGCTTTAGCTTGTGGCAGATCGGCATCGATTGTGCCTTTCATCGGATAAGTATAGATCCGATCATTTTCCATTTTGACAAAACATTCTGGCGAGAAGCACACAAAGCGGTTATCCCACAATAATTTATAAGGTGCTTGGCTTGCTTGAAAAAGTTGGCGTAAATTCAGGTTTGTTTCAATGGCGGTGGGATAAGTAAGATTTAATAAATAGGTATTGCCAAATTGCAGCTGTTGTTGTACTTGCTGAAAGCCTTGTTGATAAATATGATAATCCAATGGTGTCTTGCTAAAACGGATGGGCGTAGGAATTTGTACTTGCCAATCTAGATTATGATAGCCCTGTATATCAAAATAAATGCCTTGTTGATGAGCTTGCTCACAAGGCACCACCAAAGGTGCTTGCTGTTCAAAATCAATTAAAAAGAAATAAGGTGGTTTTATCATCACACAATAAAAATGAAAAAAGAAATAGGGCGATATTATAATCAAAAAATGCGTTGCTGACTATGAGTGTGGCTTATGGGTAAAGGCTTTTAGTAATGAATCAAAAATATAATTTTCCACACTAGAATAATTATTTTTCTTTAAACGGCAAAGCGTAACGATCCAAGGAATGGGATTTTTAATTTTACGGCAAACAAAATCAGGCGAAGCATATTGCTTAGCAATGGGATAAGGCAAAATGGTTAATAAATCTTTATTAATTTTAGCTGAGTTCAATAAAAAATCCCAAGAGCTTGATTGTAAAATAATCTGTGGATAAATATTATGAATTTCAAAGGCTTCAGTGAGCTGATGATAAATCATAAAAGTATTATCAAAGATAGCCATTTTTTGGGTATGTAAATCTTGCCAACAAATATATTCTTGGCGAGCAAGTTTATGCTCAGGAGAACAAAAAACCGCCAGTTCTGAATGATGAATTACAAAGGAATCAATGATATTTTTGGAGATACGTTCAGGGTAAAGTAACGAAGCAAAATGAATATTTTCCAATAAAAGCTCATTTTTTAAGATAAATGCCCCTTGTTCTTTGATCGTAAAATTAATAGAAGGATTATTTAAAATCAATTTTGGCATTGTTTCAGAAAAAATGACTGACAATACCAAAGGGGGAATACCAATCACGACATTTCCTGTGATTTGTTTATTACTTTGGTGCAAGTTTTTATGCATTTGATTATATTTCAGCAAAATTTCTTTGGCATCACGGTAATAATTTTCCCCCATATAAGTTAATCCTACAATCCGCCCCTGAGATCGCTTAAACAAAGCAATTCCTTCACGTTGTTCAAAATCACCGATCATCATACTCAACGCTGGTTGGGAGATATATAAATTCTGTGAGGTACGGCTTAGGTTAAAGTCATTATCTACAATAGCGACAAAATAGCGTAAATGTTTAATATCCATTGTGGGATCCTTAATGATGGGAAAGAGGGATGAGGTATTTTGCCATAGAATTTTAGCTTGTAAGTAAATATTTTGTCATAAGATCTCTATTTGTAATCGCTTCAAATTATAGTTGTTTCAATTTAAAACGAGATAAGTCTGTACGTCAAAGACACCACAAAGGGAGTGTTGAGGCATGCCAATGTCCTGTTCTTTTAAAATGGGACGACTATAACCCTATTCAATAAACCTTATTAATGCCATAAATAAATCAAACAAAATCACAATAAATCAAAAAATAATTAAATAAAAACTAATTCAATTTGATTTTTTGTTAAATTTAATTTATTTTTATTGGCAGTTAAGTGTTTTTCGTTTAAATTATTACCCTAGATAGCTTGTTATCCCTTGATAACGTGGGTAAACAAGCCAATAAGCAACAAAAGAATTAAATAATAAAGGAAATGTATTTATGTGTGGATTTATTTTTTCGTCTTCAAGCGAAACCTCAGAACAGTTTAAACGTGGTTATGATGCGCTATTTCATCGTGGGCCTGATCATCAAAGTTTAGTGTCGGATCAAAGTGGTATTTGGGGCTTTCATCGTTTATCTATTATGGATTTAAGCAACAATGGTAACCAGCCTTTTGAGCATGAAGGTGTTCGTTTATTATGTAATGGCGAAATTTATAATTATCCACAGTTAAAAACTATGTTAGCCAGCGGCTATCAATTTCACTCCGGTAGCGATTGTGAGGTTTTGATTCCTTTGTATCAGCGTTTAGGCATTGAGATGATGATGAAAATGCTTGATGGGGAATTTGCTATTGTTTTATGGGATAGCCAAAGTGGCGATATTATGGCGGGGCGTGATCCTATGGGGATTCGTCCAATGTTTTATGGCTATGATAAGCAAACTGGCGGTATTGCTTTTGCTTCTGAGGCGAAAGGTTTAGTGCCGTTTTGTCGTGATGTGCAGCCTTTCCCACCGGGGCATTATTATGCTCAAGGGCAATTTGTGTGTTATAACGATTTGGCGGATCCGAAACGTATTGTGGAACAAGATGTGGATACGATTGCCATTAACTTGCGTGAGAAATTAGAGGCAGCGGTGCTAAAACGTTTAAATTCTGATGCGCCATTAGGTTTTTTACTCAGTGGCGGTTTGGATTCGTCTTTAGTTTGTGCCATTGCTCAACGTCATTCTGATAAGCCGATTAAAACCTTTGCGGTGGGTATGGATACCGATCCTATTGATTTGAAATATGCGAAAGAAGTGGCGGATTATCTGGGGACGGAACATACCGAAGTGATTATGACTAAAGATGAGGTGTTATCAAGCCTAGAAAAAGTCATTTGGCATTTGGAAACTTGGGATATTACCACGATTCGTGCCAGTATGGGTATGTATTTGGTGTGTAAATATATTCGTGAAAATACCGATCTGAAAGTATTGCTTACGGGGGAAGTGAGCGATGAAATTTTTGGTTATAAATACACAGATTTTGCTCCAAGTGCGATGGCATTCCAGCAAGAAGCACAAAAACGTATTCGTGAGCTTTATATGTATGATGTGTTGCGTGCTGACCGTTGTTTAGCGGCAAACTCTTTAGAGGCTCGTGTTCCGTTTAGCGATACTGATTTTGTGGATTATGCGATGAGCATTAATCCAGAACGTAAAATGAACGTATATAACAAGGGGAAATATTTATTACGCCGTGCTTTTGAGGGCTTGGATTATTTGCCTGATAGTATTCTTTATCGTGAGAAAGCGGCATTTAGCGATGCGGTGGGACATTCTATGGTGGATCATCTTAAGGCTTATGCGGAAAGCAAATATTCAGATCAAGATTTAGCACAAGCGAAACAAAAATATCCACATGGTACGCCATTTACCAAAGAATCTTTACTTTATCGTGATATTTTTGAGCAATTCTACCCAGGACAATCTCATTGGATTAAAGACTTTTGGATGCCGAATAAAGAATGGGAAGGCTGTAATGTTGATGATCCAAGTGCGAGAGTATTGGGTAACTATGGGGATAGTGGAAAATAATTAAAGCATAATTATCAAATTAATATGACTATATGGTGTGGTCAAAAAATTCTCTCTATTTTGACCGCACTTTTTTCTCTCTCCCTAAGGTAGGTATAACTACCAGAACACAACAAATCAATAAAACCAACGACTTTTACTTTTTACAGGAAGTTAAACTATGCAGATGTTATATGATCCTTCTCTGACACGAGAAAACTGCGGATTTGGTTTAATCGCCAATATTGATGGGGTACAAAGCCATAAGGTTGTGCGTAATGCCATTTTAGGTTTATCCAGAATGCAACATCGTGGGGCGATTTTGTCCGATGGGAAGACAGGCGATGGCTGTGGCTTATCCTTGCAATTACCCGAAAGTTTTTTTCGTACCATTGCGGAAGAAAATCACTTTTCTTTAGCGAAAATCTTTGGTGTGGGGCAAATATTTTTGCCACAAGATGAACAAAAAGCTCAAGCCTATATTGAGATTATCAATGAAGAATTAACCAATGAAACCCTTGGTATTGCGGCTTGGCGTGATGTGCCTACCAATCCTTCCGTATTAGGGGCGATTGCGTTGGCAGATATGCCTTTGATTAAGCAAGTATTTATTAATGCACCGAGCGGTTGGCGTGTGCAAGATTTACAACGCCGTTTGTTTATTGCCCGTCGCCGTATTGAGAAGCGAATTAGTGATCCTGATTTTTATATTTGCAGTTTTTCTAATCAAACCATTATTTATAAAGGTTTGTGTATGCCGAAAGATCTGCCTAAATTCTATTTGGATTTAGCGGATTTGCGTATGCAGTCTGCCATTTGTTTATTCCACCAACGTTTTTCTACCAATACTCAACCACGTTGGCGATTGGCACAACCTTTTCGTTATCTTGCTCATAATGGGGAAATTAATACCATTTCGGGTAACCGAGCTTGGGCAAGAGCAAGGGCTTATAAATATCGCACGCCATTAATTCCTGATTTACAAACTGCCGCTCCTTTTGTGGATGAAAGCGGTTCAGATTCGGCTTCATTGGATAATATGCTGGAGTTATTTGTGTGCGGTGGTATGGATTTATTTCGTGCTATGCGTTTGCTTGTACCACCAGCTTGGCAGCATAATCCTGATATGAGCGATGATTTGCGGGCGTTTTATGATTTCAACTCAATGCATATGGAGCCTTGGGACGGCCCAGCTGGTATCGTCTTATCCGATGGGCGTTATGCCGCTTGTAATTTGGATCGTAATGGTTTACGTCCTGCTCGTTATGTGATTACCCAAGATCGTTTAATTACCATTGCCTCTGAAGTGGGAATTTGGGATTATGCCCCTGATGAAGTGGTGGAAAAAGGGCGAGTCGGACCAGGGCAATTATTGGTGATTGATACTCGTAAAGGGCAACTGCTCCATTCTGATCAAATTGATGAAGAAGTGAAAAATCGGCACCCTTATCGCCAATGGCTTAATAAAAATGTAAAAAGTTTAATCCCATTTGAGCAAATAGCGGAACAGGATATTGGTAACGTAAGCCTTGATGATAAACAACTTAAGATTTATCAAAAGCAATTTTTATATGATAGCGAAGAATTAGAGGGGATTATCCGCGTACTGGGCGAAAACGGGCAAGAAGCCGTTGGCTCAATGGGCGATGATACGCCATTTGCAGTATTGAGCGAACGCCCTCGAGTGATTTTTGATTATTTCCGTCAATATTTTGCTCAAGTCACTAATCCGCCCATTGACCCATTGCGTGAAGCCCATGTGATGAGCCTTAACACCAGTATTGGGCGAGAAATGTGTGTATTCTTTGAGGCGGAGGGAATGTCGCATCGGGTGAATTTTAAATCGCCGATTTTGCTTTATTCTGATTTACAACAGCTACTCAACTTACCGCAGCAACATTATAAAGCCGAACGCTTAGATGCCACTTATTCGGCGGAGCAAGATTTACAATCTGCCCTAGTACAGCTTTGTGATCAAGCAGAAAGTGCGGTCAAAAATGGCGCTGTTTTATTGATTATTTCTGATCGTCAAATTAGCAAAGATCGCCAGCCAATTCCGTCTGCGTTATTTGTGGGCGCAATTCAACAACGTTTAGTCAGTGCCAATTTACGTTGTGATGCCAATATTATTGTGGAAACCGCTGAGGCACGCAATCCTCATCATTTTGCCGTATTAATCGGTTTAGGTGCAACGGCGGTATATCCTTATTTAGCCTATGAAAGTTTGGCACATATGGTGCAAAAGGGGGCGATTAATAAGCCGTTACGAGAGGTATTGGCGAACTTCCGCAATGGTATCAACAAAGGGCTATACAAAATTATGTCTAAAATGGGGATTTCTACCATTTCTTCCTACCGTTGTGCTCATTTGTTTGAACTCGTGGGAATGAGTAAGGAAATTACCCAATTATGTTTTCCAAAGATCAGCAGTCGGATCGAGGGAGCAAATTTTGCTGATTTACATCAACAAATTAGCCAAACTCGCCAACGTGCATGGCGAGCTAGCCAAGGGCTTGACGCTGGTGGTTATTTGAAATTTAAACCACAAGGAGAATATCACGCCTATAATCCAGAGGTAGTAAATACCATTCAAGCGGCGGTGAATACGGGCGATTACGAAAAATACAAATTATATCGTGATGCTGTTAATCAACGTCCGATTACTACTCTTCGTGATATGTTACGCTTGAAAACAGAAGATTGCCAAGCCATTGCTTTGGAGCAAGTAGAGCCTGCGGAAAATCTGTATAAACGCTTTGATAGTGCGGCAATGTCCATTGGGGCATTAAGCCCAGAAGCACACGAGGCTTTGGCTACGGCGATGAACCGTTTAGGTGGTTTTTCTAACTCAGGTGAGGGCGGCGAAGATCCTAAACGTTACGGCACCGAAAAAGTGTCTCGTATTAAACAAGTTGCCTCAGGACGTTTCGGGGTTACTGCGGCGTATTTAATGAGTGCCGATGTGATTCAAATTAAAGTGGCACAAGGGGCAAAACCCGGCGAGGGCGGACAATTACCCGGCGATAAAGTTACCCCTTATATCGCACAATTACGCTATGCAGTACCAGGCTCAACCTTAATTTCGCCACCACCACATCATGATATTTATTCTATCGAAGATTTGGCACAGCTGATTTTTGATCTCAAACAGATCAATCCAACAGCTTTAATCTCGGTAAAACTTGTGTCCTTGCCGGGCGTGGGAACTATTGCCACAGGGGTCGCCAAAGCCTATGCGGATTTAATTACCATTGCAGGCTATGATGGCGGTACAGGGGCAAGCCCATTATCTAGCGTTAAATATGCAGGTTCTCCTTGGGAATTAGGATTGGCAGAGGCACAACAAGCCTTAGTGGAAAATAATCTTCGCCATAAAGTCCGCTTACAAGTTGATGGTGGCTTAAAAACAGGTTTGGATATTATTAAAGCTGCCATTTTAGGGGCGGAAAGTTTTGGTTTTGGTACAGGACCAATGGTGGCATTAGGTTGCCGTTATCTGCGTATTTGCCATTTAAATAACTGTGCCACAGGGATTGCGACCCAAGACGATACCCTACGCAATAACCATTACCATGGTACAGTAGAAAAAGCGATGAATTATTTCAAATTTATCGCCCAAGATGTGCGTGAGTTATTGGCGCAATTAGGGGTAGAAAAACTCACTGATTTAATCGGACGTACCGATTTATTAGAAATTATTGAAGGAAAAACCGCAAAACAACGTGGCTTAGATTTAACCAAATTATTGTATTCGCCAAAAGTGCCTGACGGCAGTGCACGTTTCTGTCAAGAAAATAACCCGCCATTCGATCAGGGCTTATTAAATAAAGCCATTGTCAATGAGGTACAAGAGGCATTTAACAAAGGCGAAAGTCTTCGAGTGAATTTTGATATTAGCAATCTCGATCGCTCAGTGGGGGCAACCTTATCGGGTATGATTGCGAAAGAATATGGTAATAAAGGAAACAGCACACAAGTTTTTGATATTAACTTAGTTGGCACCGCAGGGCAAAGTTTCGGTGTTTGGCTAACAGGTGGCGTAAACCTTACGCTCACAGGGGACGCTAACGATTATGTAGGCAAAGGTATGGGCGGTGGCCGTATTGTGATCAAGCCTCATAACGGCGTGGCGTTCAAAGCTGAACATGCAGCCATTATTGGCAACACTTGCTTATATGGTGCAACCCATGGCGAATTATTTGCTTCTGGGCGAGCAGGAGAACGCTTTGCGGTGCGTAATTCAGGGGCAAGTGCCGTAGTAGAGGGCATTGGCGACAATGGCTGTGAATATATGACAGGCGGTGTTGTTACCATTTTAGGCAAAACAGGCATCAATTTTGGTGCAGGTATGACAGGTGGATTTGCCTATGTCCTCAATGAAGATGGCAACTTCCCACAACGCATTAATCCTGAATTGGTAGAAGGTTTATCCCTAAGGGAATTACCAATGCACCAAGAACATCTACGCGGTTTAATTTCACGCCATGTGGAGCTAACCCATAGTGCCATTGGCGAACGTATCCTCGCAGATTGGGAAAACTTTATTGACCGCTTTATTTTGGTCAAACCAAAAGCCAATGATGTCAATGCCTTACTCGGTCATAAACGCCGTAGCATTGAAGAATTACGCGTGGTTACGCAATAACCTTAACCTAAGTTAAATATCAAAGGATTTCTAAGGAAAGTATTATGAGTGAGAATGTTTACCAATTTATTGATTTACCTCGAGTAGATCCACCAAAAATCCCATTAAATGCACGCAAAATAGAATTTATTGAAATCTATCAAGCCTTTAGCGATAGCCAAGCCAAATCTCAAGCGGATCGCTGTTTAGCTTGTGGTAACCCTTATTGCCAAAATAAATGCCCGTTACACAACAACATTCCTAACTGGCTAAAGTTGGCTAATGAAGGGCGTATTATTGAAGCCGCCGAATTAGCCCATAGCACCAATAGCCTACCAGAAGTTTGTGGACGAGTTTGCCCACAAGATCGCCTTTGTGAGGGCGATTGCACCCTAAACGCAGAATTTGGTGCAGTAACCATTGGCAACGTAGAAAAATATATTACCGAAAAAGCCTTCGCTATGGGCTGGAAGCCTAGCGTTCCAGCGGTAGAGGCAAGCGGTAAAAAAGTGGCGATTATCGGAGCAGGTCCAGCTGGACTAGGTTGTGCTGATGTATTAATTCGCAATGGGGTAGAGGTTACCGTTTACGAACGCCAACAAGAAATTGGCGGATTGCTGACCTTTGGTATCCCTGCCTTTAAATTAGAAAAGCAAGTGATGCAACGCCGCCGAGAATTGTTTAGCGAAATGGGTATCCAATTTAAACTTGGTGTAGAAATCGGCAAGGATATTGAATTAGCTGACATTGTGGAACAATATGACGCCGTATTTCTCGCGGTTGGGACTTATCAAGGGATCAAGGCGAATATCCCTAACGAACAAGCTCAAGGGGTATATTCAGCTTTACCATTTTTAATCGGCAATACCCAACATCTATTAAATTTACCAGCACCTGATTATGTGAGTATGCAGGATAAACGCGTGGTTGTGTTGGGCGGTGGGGATACCGCAATGGATTGTGTTCGCACCTCTGTTCGCCAACGAGCGAAAGCGGTAACCTGTGTTTATCGTCGTGATGCCGCTAATATGCCAGGCTCCAAAAAAGAATACACTAATGCACAAGAGGAAGGGGTAAAATTCCAATTCAATGCCCAACCTGTTGAAATTGAAGCAGATCCTGTGGCAGTGGAAGTGGATAAACAAGGCAAAGTCACAGGGATTAAAATTGTCCGCACCCAACTAGGCGAGCCTGATCAACAAGGACGCCGCCGAGCTGAACCTATTGCTGGCAGCGAAGAAATTATCCCTTGTGATGCCATTATTGTGGCTTTCGGTTTTGCACCACATCGTATGCCTTGGCTCAGTAAAGTAGGGGTAACCACCGATCAACGAGGCAGAATTGAAGCAAAAACAGGCTTAAAACAACAAACCGCCAACCCAAAAATCTTTGCCGGCGGCGACATCACCCGAGGCTCCGATCTCGTCGTAACCGCCATCGCAGAAGGACGAGATGCCGCACAGAGTATCATGGCGTTTTTGGATATTTAAGCTTAATTTTATAAAGATTAATTTTGTTATTACAACATTAAAATAAGTATAAAAGTGCGGTGCAAAAAATTTTTATTTTTATACCGCACTTTTAATCATTACTTTGCCCGATATAATCACTAAATTCCTCAGGGGAGAATCCATGAGAAATCATATAACGCCAAATCTTCTGTTTGGTTTTAAGATCCTTAACTTGTGCAAAATCAGGAAATTTTTTCTCTAAAGTGGTAAAGGCTTGTTCGAACCAATCAATTTCCATATTTTCAAAAACCATCGTTAATGTTTCATTATTAACGCCTTTTAAATGTTTAAGTTCTTGTTTAATCCGTAATTTACCGTAGCCGCGTTGTAATCGAGAACGGACATAACTTTCACAAAAACGCAGATCACTTTGCCAATTTTTTTGTTGGCAGTATTGAATGACTTGTTCTATATCCTCTTGGCTAAAGCCTTTTTGTTGCATTTTATATCGAATTTCCGCTTCGCTATATTCTCGTCGAGCAAGTAAATTAACGGCGTAATGTAGTGCTGATGACATAATCTATCCTTATTATAGTTGTTCCACTTTAAAATAATACGGTGTTGGTACAGCTGTACGAACTGTACTGTCTTGGGCGTGTCACTTTGTCTTATTTTAAATTGAAGCGACTATATTTAAAAAGTGTTTATTATAGACAAGATAAGGGAGTTATAGCAGGATTAACTTTCTATCTTGTTTGATTTCTTATACAATGCCTGAATATTTGTACAACAATGGAGTAATCAATGAAAGTAGCAAAAAATGTTGTGGTAAGCATCGCTTATCAAGTGAGAACAGAAGACGGTGTTTTGGTCGATGAGGCGCCTGCAAATCAGCCTTTAGAATACTTACAAGGTCATAATAATCTTGTAATTGGTTTAGAAAATGCTTTGGAAGGTAAATCGGTTGGCGATAAATTTGAAGTCAAAGTGAAACCAGAAGAAGGTTATGGTGAATATAACGAGAATATGGTGCAACGTGTGCCAAAAGACGTTTTTATGGGCGTTGATGAATTAGAAGTAGGTATGCGTTTTATTGCGGATACTGATGTTGGCCCGTTACCTGTTGTGATTACAGAAGTTGGCGATAATGAAGTGGTGGTTGATGGTAACCATATGTTAGCAGGGCAAGCGTTACATTTTACTGTTGAAGTAATTGCAACAAGGGAAGCGACATTAGAAGAAATTGCTCATGGTCATATTCATCAAGAGGGTGGTAGTTGCTGTGGTGGTCATGAAGAGGAAGGTCATGGTTGTGGTTGCGGTGGGCATCATCATGAACATCACCACCATGAACATGGCTGCGGTTGCGGGCATAAGCATTAATTGCTTTCATAAAAAAGGTGAGCTTTGCTCACCTTATTAATTACTACCCAAGTAACTTATTAACCCGCTTAATAAAGGCAATCGGATTTTCTAAACTGCCACGTTCTGCCAACATAGATTGTTCTAATAATAATTCAATCCATTCTGCAAATTGTTGCTCATCGGCAATATCTGCGACTTTTTGTACCATTGGGTGGTCTGGGTTTAATTCAAAGGTGTATTTTACCTCTGGGACGCTTTGTCCAGCCGCTGCGAAAAGTTTTGCCATTTGTGTGGTCATTTGATCATTATCAGTAGAAACCACAGCAGGCGTATCCGTTAAGCGATGAGTTAAACGCACATCTTTCACTCGATCACCTAATAGATTTTTCACACGTTCAATAAAACTTGCAAAAGTTTTATCTTGCTCTTTTTGGCTTTCTTCTTGTTCTTTATCGGCGAGATCACCTAAATCTAAATCCGCTTTGCTAATGGTTTGTAATGGTTTTCCGTCAAATTCGGTTAGATAACTTAACATCCATTCATCAATGCGATCGGATAATAATAAAACCTCAATACCTTTCTTGTTAAAGATTTCTAAGTGCGGTGAGTTTTTAGCCGCAATATAGCTATCCGCAGTAATATAATAGATTGCTTTTTGCCCCTCTGGCATACGGCTTACATAATCTTGTAAGGACACTGTTTGTTCTGAGCTGTCCTGATGGGTTGAGGCAAAACGCAGTAACTTAGCAATCTCTTCTTTGTTGGCAAAATCTTCCGCAGGGCCTTCTTTTAGCACTAAACCAAATTGTTGCCAAAATTCTTGGTATTTTTGCTCATCATCTTTCGCCAATTTTTCTAGCATTTGTAGTGAACGTTTGGTTAAGGCTTTGCGTAAAGCCGCGGTGACTTTATTATCCTGTAAAATTTCTCTTGAAACATTTAACGGTAAATCATTGCTGTCAATTAAACCACGCATAAAGCGTAAATAATTCGGCATAAATTGTTCAGCATCGTCCATAATAAACACTCGTTGTACATAGAGTTTTAAGCCATGTTTATGTTCACGATTAAATAAATCCCAAGGGGCTTTGCTTGGTACATAGAGTAGGCTGGTATATTCTTGTTTTCCCTCAACTTTATTATGTACCCATAATAAAGGATCGCTGAAATCATGAGTTAAATGTTTATAAAATTCTTTATATTCTTCATCAGAAATATCGCCTTTGGCTCTTGTCCACAAGGCTTGGGCTTTGTTAATTTTTTCCCATTTAACGCCTGTTTCTTTGCCTTCATCATCATATTCTTTTGTGAGAACTTCCACAGGTAAGCCAATATGATCGGAATATTTGCTGATGATTTCGCGTAAACGCCAGTCATTTAAAAATTCTTTTTCATCCTCACGCAAATGTAAAGTAATTTCTGTACCACGCTGTGGTTTTTCAATATCAGCGACACTATATTCTCCCTCGCCTGCGGATTCCCAAAGGACACCTTTATCCGCTGACTCACCAGCGGCGCGACTTTTTACGGTAACTTTGTCCGCGACAATAAAGGCAGAATAAAAACCTACCCCAAACTGACCGATTAATTGGCTATCTTTTGCTTGTTCACTGCCGAGGGCGGATAAAAACTCTTTAGTGCCAGATTTGGCAATGGTACCTAAGTTATCAATAATTTGTTCACGCGTCATACCAATACCATTATCACTAATGGTTAATGTACCTTTTTGTTCATCAGTACTAATACGCACTTTTAAATCGCCATCGCCTTCATAAAGTTCTGGGGCTGAAAGGGCTTTAAAACGTAATTTATCTGCGGCATCAGAGGCGTTAGAAATTAATTCGCGTAAAAAAATCTCTTTGTTGGAATAAAGAGAATGGATCATTAATTGTAGTAATTGTTTGACTTCCGATTGAAAGCCTCTTGTTTCTTGATTTTGACTCATTGTTTTATCCTATATGTTGATTATAAATAAAAGAATACCTAGCCTATATAGGCATAAAAAATGAAATTTCAAGGAGATAGTGGTTAATAGTCGTCCCACTTTAAAATGATACAGCGTTGGTACGTCTCGCCGTTGTTTTCTGCATACTGTTCAACTTAAAGGGATGATAAAAAAATGATCTGTTACTCAAGTTAAGTAACAGATCAAGAATTTATTTAATAAGTGCGGTCAGAAATTACAAAATTTCTTTCGCGGTTGCCACCACGTTTTCTACGGTAAAGCCGAACAGTTTAAATAGCTCATCGGCTGGGGCGGATTCGCCAAAGCTGTGCATACCAATTACACGTCCTTCAAAGCCAACATATTTATACCACGCATCAGTAATACCCGCTTCAATGGCAATACGTTTGGTTACTTCTTTTGGTAATACTTGTTGTTTATAGTTTTCATCTTGACGATCAAACACATTAGTACAAGGTAAAGAAACCACACGCACTTTTTTACCCTCAGCGGTTAATTGTTCAAAGGCGTTTACCGCTAATTCCACTTCTGAACCTGTGGCAATTAAAATTAATTCAGGTTTGCCATCAGCACAATCTTTTAAAATATAGCCCCCACGAGCCACATCAGCAAGCTGTTGGTTATCACGTTGTTGTTGAGCCAGATTTTGGCGAGTGAAAATTAACGCACTTGGACCAGCTTTACGCTCTACCGCTTGTTGCCACGCAATGGCTGATTCTACTTGATCGCAAGGACGCCATGTATCTAAGTTTGGTATTAAGCGTAATGAAGCGGTTTGCTCCACAGGTTGATGGGTTGGACCGTCTTCACCTAAACCAATGGAATCGTGGGTATAAACAAAGAGGACACGTTGTTTCATTAATGCTGCCATACGCACCGCATTATGAGCGTATTCATAGAACATTAAGAAGGTTGCACCATAAGGAATAAAACCGCCATGTAAAGCAATACCATTCATAATGGCAGACATACCAAATTCACGCACACCGTAATTAATATAATTACCGTCAACATTTTCTGTTGCACGCAGTGGTCTTGAGCCAGACCATAGGGTTAAGTTAGAACCCGCTAAGTCCGCAGAACCGCCTAAAAACTCAGGTAAAACTGGGGCGTAAGCCTCAATGGCATTTTGAGAGGCTTTACGGCTGGCAATCGCCGCAGGATTAGCTTGTAATTTTTCAATAAAGGCTTGAGAATGCGCCGTCCAATTTGCGGGTAATTCTCCGCTAATACGGCGTTTAAACTCAGCAGCTAATTCAGGATAAGCCTGCTCATAAGCGGCAAATTTTTGTTGCCAAGCTTGTTCAGCGGCTTGACCTTGTTGTTTTGCATCCCATTGGGCATAAATATCATCAGGAATTTCAAATGGGGCATATTGCCAACCTAAATATTCACGAGCCGCCGCAATTTCTGCATCACCTAATGGAGCGCCATGGCAATCGTGCGAGTTTTGTTTATTTGGCGAGCCATAGCCAATAATGGTTTTACAAATAATTAAGGTTGGTTTGTTTTGTTCTGCTTGTGCTTGTTTAATGGCTTGCACAATTTGCTCAGGATTATGCCCATCAATGGCAGGAATTACTTGCCAGCCATAAGCCTCAAAACGTTTTTGTGTATCATCAGTAAACCAACCGTCAACATGACCATCAATAGAAATATTATTGTCATCATAGAAAGCAATTAATTTCCCTAAACCTAGTGTTCCAGCTAATGAACAAGCCTCGTGGGAAACCCCCTCCATTAAGCAACCATCGCCAAGGAAAACGTAAGTATAGTGATCGACAATCTCGTGTCCGCTACGGTTAAATTGAGCCGCTAAGGTTTTTTCTGCTATCGCCATACCTACCGCATTGGTAATCCCTTGTCCTAAAGGGCCTGTGGTGGTTTCTACGCCAGGCGCATAGCCATATTCAGGATGTCCTGGCGTTTTAGAATGTAATTGACGGAATTGTTTTAAATCTTCAATAGAAAGATCATAGCCGCTAAGATGTAGCAAACTATAAATTAACATTGAGCCATGTCCATTCGATAACACAAAGCGATCGCGATCAGCCCATTGCGGATTAGTTGGATTATGTTTGAGAAAATCACGCCATAACACTTCGGCAATATCCGCCATTCCCATTGGTGCACCTGGGTGTCCAGATTTTGCTTTTTGTACTGCGTCCATACTTAAAAAGCGAATTGCATTCGCCAACACTTTACGGTTAGCCATATTAATCTCCTAAAAAAGAAATAACCTAAATTAAAATCTTTTTGATTGTACACTATTTATAAGATAATGTACTGCGATTAATGTAATTTGTTTTGCCTGTTGATAAGAGCTGGTTATTCCTTGATAGTTCGTTTCTGTTGCAATAACCAATTCATTACTGCTGGGCTATCAAACGCCATATCCCAACTATTATGTGCATTATTGTTAATAATGCCATTGTCGCCAACTTGTTGAAATGTTAATTCATTATATTTAACAAAAGGGGCGTTAAGTGAGCGGAGTATTTGATAGTTTTTTTGAGTACCTGTTACAGGCGCAATTTTATCTTCTTTACTATGAATAAACCAAATAGGTATATGCTGAATACTAGCAAGATTATCTTTGGTGGCATTACCATCGATCCACTCAAGACTATGTGCTTCACGTCCACTAAGTAGCAATGCACCTGCAAAAAAGTGCGGTCGTTTTAGTAAAAGATTTAATGCGCCTTCTGCTCCTCTTGATAAGCCAATAAGATAAATTCTATCAGTATCAATATTAGGATTGTTAGCTAAGGTTTGATCAATCATTTTTAAGAGTAATTGTTGGCGATTATCTGTTTGCCAATGAATACCGCCGGGTTGCCCTTTCTCTACATTGTCAAAAGGATCAAATGGCGTTTGGTATTGTGGTGCAAGAACAAAGCCTTGTTCATAGGCTAAAGTAGAAATAGCACCTTTACTAGAAAGTAATTGAGCAAGATTATCTTTGCCTACTTGCCCTGAGCCATGTAAGAAGATCGTTAATGGGTATTTTTGTTGCGCAGATAATGGTGTATATAAACGATAAAGAAGTTGGTTGTCTGGGGTATTGAGATAAATACGATGGGAAGTAAATTGATCAATAAAAGGGGTAATGATATTTTTTCTTTCGGCAGATTGTTTCGCTTGTGTTGGTAAAACAGTTTTACCATTGACTAAAGGTAAATTACCAGTTTGGTTGATATGATAGATTAATCGTTGTTGATAATATTGTGGTACACGGCTCACTTGTACTTTTTGAGTATAAATAATTTGTCCCTCAGCATTTTTTTCTCGCACAGTAAGTGGGGTTTCATTCGCCTTGTTTAGCTGATAAACATCGGCATTAGGATCATCTTGAGCCAATTCAATAATCACAAAGCGTCCTTGCTGTGGTTTTTCACTTCTTTCAGGACGATGATTGCTATAAGCCTTGAGTAATGTTCGTTCTTGTAATTCTTGTTGATCTAAACTGGTTTTCACTTGGTAGAGGGTTTTGAGATTATTGCCTGCTAATAAATCATCTTCATACTCTAAAGCAACAGCTGTGATTTTTTGCCCTTTGGCGGTAATTTCACTTAATAAACTTACATTGAGGATAGCAGGATTTTCAGTATTTCTTAATGATTGAGCGAATGTTGTGGTATTGAAGAAAAATAAAAGTAATAGAACGTATTTTTTCATTTTGTTCTCTCCTCTGAAACAATAAAAAAGTTAGGGATTTGCCCTAACTTTTTAGATGATATTAGACAAAGATAAACCAAATTAAACTAATAAAGATAAAGGCGAGACTACCGAACAAAGTAGATAATATTGTCCAAGTGCGTAGCCCTTCACTAATGGAAATGCCAAAGAATTTTGTCCATACCCAAAATAAGGAGTCATTAACGTGTGATAAGGTCATAGAGCCTGCACCAATTGCCAGAGTAAGGAGTGAGATTTGTAATCCTGTATATTGTTCCGCAATAGCCGCTGGGGCGAGAATTGTGGCGGTAGTAATTGTTGCAACGGTTGCTGAACCTTGAGCAGCACGTAATAAAGCCGATAATATAAACGCAAGGAGTAATAAAGGTAAGCCTGTGCTTGCTAACACATCAGCGAGCGCTTTGCCAACGCCACTCGCATCTAATACCTTTCCAAACATACCGCCAGCACCAGTGATAAGTATAATGCCAGCTATTGGCGCGAGTGCGGAGTTTAAAATTTCTTCTAAACGATCAGCATTCCAACCTCGTCTAATACCTAAAACATAAGATGATAGGAATACAGCAATTAATAATGCAAAAGGAGAGCTACCAATCATACTAAATATTTCTCTGATAAGGTTACCTTTTGGGAGCATAGTCGCTGTTACTGTCCCTAACATAATTAAAATCAGAGGAAAAACGATCATTGCTAATACCGTACTAAAGGCAGGTAATCCTTGTTCTTGTTGTGCGATCTTTTTTTGTTGTTGAATAAGATCACTAGATGTTGGTACAGCGACAAAATTACGCTTGGTAAAAAAAGGAATACAGAGATAGCCCAATAAATAAGCAGGCAAAGCCGCAATTAATCCAATGCCTAGCACTAAGCCAATGTCCGCTTGTAAACTTTGTGCTCCTGCTACGATCCCCGGATGAGGTGGAAGTAAAACGTGAACAAGTAACATTGATAAACCAATAGGTAAAGCATATACCAACATATTGCCACCTATGCGTCTAGCAACACTAAAAATAATAGGAATTAATACAATAAAACCAACATCAACGAAAACAGGAATACCAAAAATAAACCCTGTCATACCAAGGGCAAAGGGAGCACGTTTTTCACCAAATTTATTGAGTAGCCAACTTGCAAGTACATCTGCACCATTGGACTTTTCAATAATTTTACCAAGCATAGCCCCCAATCCCACGATAAGGGCTACGCCGCCTAATGTACCGCCCATTCCGCTAATGAGTGTTGGTACAACTTTACTCATTGGAATACCTGCACTTAATGCGACGGCAATACTGACCAAACCTAAAGCAAGGAAAGGATGAACTTTTCCTTTAATCATAATGATTAACAAAGCAATAACGCTTGTGAGTCCGATAAGAATTAACATTTCATTTGACATAAAAAGACCTCCTCGTTGCTTATCTAAGTAAGCAACGAAATATGGTGATTAATTAAATAATGGGTATGGATAAATTAGAATAGGGATTATTTATACCGACTAAACCAAGCTAACCCCTGTTCTGTTTCGCCTCGAGGTTTATATTCACAGCCGATATAGCCCTCATAGCCCATTGCGTCTAACTTATCAAACAGGTATTGATAATTAATTTCTCCCTCATCAGGCTCGTGGCGATCAGGTACAGAAGCTATTTGAATGTGGGCAATATGTTTCGCCAATTTATCGGTTAAACGAGAAAGATTACCGTCCACATTTTGGGCGTGGAAATAATCAAGTTGAATAAATACATTATCTCGCTCAACTTGTTCAACAATCGCTAAGGTATCAAACTGACTTTTTAATAAATAATTAGGTTTAACTTCTGGGCTTAGCGCTTCAAGAAGTACATTGATACCATAGGGTTTAAACTTATCAGCAGCATAACGTATATTTTTAATAAAGGTTTGTTGATATTGCTGGCGATCAGCGCCTTCAGGAACAACAGCTGCCATAATATGAACATTAGAGCAACCTAAAGCAATGGCATATTCCAAAGCAAGATCTATTTCTCGTTGACTATCCTTTTCTCGTCCTGGGATAGCGGCAATGCCCCATTCGCCAGCCTCAATGTTGCCAGCAGGGGTGTTAAATAGCACTTGTTTTAGCCCATATTGATCGAGTTTGGCTTTTAATTCGTGAGCGGGATAATCATAAGGCCAAAGATATTCTACGTAGTTAAAACCAGCTTTAGCAGCGGCGGCAAAACGCTCTAAAAATGGCACTTCATTAAACATCATTGTTAAATTGGCAGCAAATTTTGGCATATTATTTTCCTCTGTTTTTTAGAAAATTCACTTCGTCATCACTTAGATAGCGGATAGCTTGACCTTGTAAGATAAAATAGAGTTTGGCAGTTTCTTCCAACTCTTCACAGTTATCTACCGCATCAATCAAATCCGAGCCTGTTACCACTACACCATGATTGGCTAATAAAAAGGCTTTGGCGGTATTGGCACGTTCGCCTAATTCTCTCGCAATATTGATATCACCCGGTGGATAGTATGGTATGAGGGGTAATTGTCCTACTCTCATAACATAATAGGGCGTGAAGGCTTGCATTGCGTTATCAGGATTAAGCTCCTGTAAACAGGATAAGGCTGTTAAATAGGTTGAATGTAAATGAACAATCGCTTGGCAATCAGGATTATTTTGGTACATAGCTAAATGAAAGACCGATTCTTTAGAGGGTTTATCTCCCTCTAATAAATTGCCTTGCATATCCAATACAGAAAGACGCTCCGCTTGTAAACGCCCTAATGAAGATCCTGTTGGTGTTACTAAAATACGTTGTTTATCAAGTCGTACAGAAAGATTACCTGCACCACCAACACTATAGCCACGTTCAAATAAAGAACGAGCTAAATCAACCATTTGTTGTTTTTGTTGTTGTTCTTTCATACGGACATATCCTGTGCAAAACGGAAAAAATCTTGGCGACCAAAATTGCCTGATTTCAAGGCAAGGAAAATCGGTTGCTCAATGGCTTTTAACCAAGGCACACCCGGTGCGATTTGTTTACCGATATGAAAACCTTGAAAACCTAATTGTTGTACCACAATGCTTGAGGTTTCTCCGCCTGCGGTAATAAAATGTGTTACTCCATAGTCTTTTAATTTTTGTGCTAATTTTGCAAAGGTTTGTTCAATCGCATGGCTGGCTTTTTCTGCCCCAAATTGCTGTTGGATTTCTGCTAATTTTTCAGCAGGTACGGTAGCATAAATCATTGGGGCAAACTCATCGTCTAAATGTTTGATAACCCATTGATAAAGTTCCCCAACATAATTAGGGGTGTTAAGCGTTTGTGCCACATCTAGCCAACAACTGGCGGCATATTGTTGATAATCCTCTACTTGCTGATTTGTCATTAAAGAACAAGAGCCAGATAGAACGACAGTTTTTCCTTTTGTCGCGGTCGGCACAAAAGCATTTTTTCCTGTTTTTCCGCCACTTAAACGAGCCGCCATATAAGCCCCTAATCCAGAACCACCAGTAACAAGTTTTAAATCGGTAATGGCTTCTGCTAAGGTGGCTAATTGGCTATTATCCACCGCATCAACCACTGCATAACGGTAGCCTTGCTGTTGTAATTCAGCTAAACGTGCTTTAACCTGATTTGCTCCCTGACTAACATCAGCATAAGCAACTAAACCCGTTTTACCCTGTGCTTGAGCGTCCATTAAACGCATTAAGTTAGCATCTTTCATTGGGGTAATTGGGTGATTACGCATACCTGATTCATTTAATAATTGTTCGCCAACAAATAAATAACCATTGAAAATGGTACGTCCATTCACAGGTAAAGCGGGGCTAATCACCGTAAAAGTTTCGCCTAATGCATCAAGCAAAGCATCGGTAACAGGACCAATATTTCCTTTGGCGGTGCTATCAAAGGTTGAACAATATTTAAAATAAAATTGTTGGCAGCCTTGTGTTTTGAGCCAATCTAAGGCTTGCAAAGACTGTTGTATCGCTTGTTGTACAGGATTAGAACGAGATTTCAAACTAATCACAATCGCTTCAACTTGTTCCGTTAATGGTTGTGTTGGTACACCATTCATTTGGACGGTTTTTAATCCATTTTCTGTTAGAAAACTAGCGATATCACTTGCGCCAGTAAAATCATCAGCAATAATGCCTAACATCTTAGTTTTCTCCTTGTTTAGAGGGTAAATTCACACCGCTAAAAATTTTGATAACCGCACTATCATCTTGTTTGCCATAACCAGCGTTACTGGCTTGAGTAAACATCGCATAAGCTGTACTGGCTAAATGTAATGGAAAGTGCAAGGCTTTAGCTGTATCATTCACTAATCCCAAATCTTTGACAAAAATATCAACCATTGATAATGGCGTATAATCGCCCTCCACAACGTGTTTCATACGGTTTTCAAACATCCACGAATTACCAGCGGCATGAGTAACCACGTCATACATTAAATCTAAAGGAATACCTGCTTTGGCGGCTAATGCCATTGCTTCTGCCCCAGCGGCAATATGTACGCCTGCTAATAACTGATGAATAATTTTGACGGTCGCCCCTAAGCCAATATCTTGACCAATGTTATAGACTTTACCTGCTACTGCTGATAATACAGGTTGTAATTTATGGAAGGCTTGCTCTGAGCCTGATGCCATAACGGTCATTTCGCCATTTGCCGCTTTTGCTGCGCCACCAGAAACAGGTGCATCAAGCATAATTAATCCAAATTCTGTTAATTTTTGTGAAATTTGTTGAGCGTCTTGAGCGGAAATGGTGGACGATACCATCACAGCTGTACCAGCTTTTAGTTGTTGAGCAAGACCGTTTTCACCAAATAATACGGCGTTTACTTGTTGAGCATTGACAACTAATAACAAAACCGCATCTAAAATGTTTGCAAAATCTACCGCACTTTTTGCTACCCCTTTTGCACCAGCTTGTTTTAATTCTTCTAATGCTTGTGGATTGAGATCAATGCCGTAGGTATCTAAACCGGCACGAATACAAGATTTAGCCGCTCCCATACCCATCGTACCTAAACCAACGATAGCTACCGAATAAGATGAATGTGTGCTCATAATGATTCCCTTTTTTGATGAAATAAGTTATTTGATAATTTAGCGTTTTTTTCTGATTAAGTCTGCGATCAAGATCACAAATATTAACATTAAGTTAAAATTTGTTAATTTACTGAGTTAAAAAACTTCCTGCTTGTTGTATGCGAGTATCCAGAAAAGGAGTATAATTTCAGTTACTTATGGAGTCAGAGGGAAAATTATGATCCCAATAGAACGGCAAAAAAAAATTATTAATCTTATTCATCAACATCAAATACTTGGCATTAATGAGCTGGTTGATTTGTTTCAAGTTTCTCATATGACAATACGGCGAGATATCAAAAAGCTAGAAGATGAAGGTAAAATCATTACTGTGTCAGGTGGTATTCAATTACACGAACGGTTAGCCAGTGAGCCTGCTCGTATTGATAAATCTTTATTATTTTATCCACAAAAACAACGTATTGGAGCAAAAGCTACAGAATTAATTAAAACCAATAGCACGATTTATTTAGACGCTGGTACGACAACATTGGAAATTGCCAAGCGTATTTGTCAACGTGAAGATCTGTTAGTCATTACTAATGATTTTGTTATTACTGAATTTCTTTCGGAACAAGGAAAGTGTCAATTAATTCACACGGGCGGATTTGTTAATAAACCTAATCATTCTTCAGTGGGAGAATTGGCGGCACAATTTCTGCGTAATATTTCTATTGATATGGCATTTATTTCTACCTCTTCTTGGAATATAAAAGGGCTTACTACCCCTGATGAAAATAAAATTCCTGTAAAAAGAGCCATCATACAATCTTCCCACCACAAAATATTAGTGAGTGATTCGTCTAAGTATGGCAAAGTCGCAACATTCTTTTTATTTCCTTTAACAAATTTTAACAAGATTATCTGTGATAAGGATTTAATTGAAAATGCACAAAATGCCATTCAAGAGACAAATATTGAATTAATGTTAGTTTAAATTATTAAGATGAAACATAAACGCCCTACCTTACAAGATATCGCCAATCATCTCGGTATAACTAAGATGACAATAAGTCGTTATCTACGGGATCCAAATAAAGTCTCTCAAGCAACAAGAGAAAAGATTGCGGCAGCAATAGAAAATTTTGGCTATATTCCTAATCGAGCCCCTGATATTTTATCTAATGCGAAAAGTAAAGCCATAGGGGTATTAGTTCCCTCTTTAACCAATCATGTCTTTGCTGATGTGATAAAAGGTATCGAGCAAGTTACGGATCAAGCGGGTTACCAAACTATGCTTGCTCATTATGGCTACAGTGTAGAAAAAGAAGAACAACGGATTGAATCCTTATTGTCTTATCACGTTGATGGGTTGATTTTATCGGAAAATCATCATTCAGCACGAACCTTAAAAATGTTGCAAGTGGCAAATATTCCTGTTATTGAAATTATGGATAGTCGAGAGATGGGCTTACAGCAAGCTATTGGTTTTGATAATGTTGGTGCAGCACAAGCGATGACTGAAACGATGATCCAACGAGGCTATCAGCAAATTGTTTACCTTACAGCTCGTATGGATAAACGTACCCAGCTAAAAATGCAAGGGTATGAATATGCAATGAGAAAACATCAATTATCTCCTCGTAGTCTTATTACTTCTGAGCCTTCCTCTTTTACCTTAGGCGCAAAACAATTACGTTTAGCTCTTGAACAATATCCAGAAACGAACGGAATTTTTTGCACCAATGATGATTTGGCCATTGGGGCGTTATTTGAATGTCAACGCTTGGGGATTAAGATTCCACAGCAAATGGCTATTGCCGGTTTTCACGGACATGATGTAGCCTTATCCATTACGCCAAAACTCGCCACCGTGATTACGCCTCGTTTAGCTATTGGTACAAGGGCGGCACAGGAATTATTAGATCGTATCCATCAACGCCCACAACAAAGTTTAATCGTGGATTTAGGTTATCAAATTTATCTTGGTGAAACGCTATAGTTGCTTTGCTTTAAAATAATATAGCGTTGACATACTTTGCGGTATCTTTGACTTATAACAACGGACGAATAGCCTTGATACAACGCTGAACCACCTCATCAAAAGGAGCATTGATATCAATAGGAATCACATCTGTTTCATCCACTTGAGGAATTTCTAAGGTATCAAATTGGCTTTTTAACATCTCTATTTTCATAAAATGCCCTTGCCGTTTTTTCATACGTTCTAATACTAAATGAAAATCCCCTTGTAAAAAAATAAAGGTGATATGGTTGTTACCAGCACGAATTTGATCACGATATTGACGTTTTAATGCGGAACAAATAATAATGCCTTGTTCACTTTTTTGCTCAAGGCTAAAGGCAGCATCGCGAATACGTTCTAACCAAGGTGCACGATCCTCGTCATTAAGCGGTTGCCCTTTTCCCATTTTTAGAATATTGGCACTAGGGTGTAAATCATCGCCGTCAATCAGTTTTAAACCAAGCTGATGAGCAACTTCTGTACCAATGGAGGTTTTTCCTGTACTTGATACGCCCATTAAAATAAAACTTCTTCCTTTTTGACACGACATAATGCTTACCTCAAACGTTACCAGTAACAAAAAATTTTAATTATCATCGCAAAAAATAATGAAAATAGCCACCGCACTTTTTAGTTTAATATTGAATTTGTGAAGCAGATCGCAATTTCAAATATTGGTTTGCAAAGATAATTTACAATAAGTCAAAAAGTCAGTATGTTACCAGTAACTATTTAAATGATATTTAATCTGCTCATTTTTAACTAAGGAAATGCTTATGTTAATTGGAATTATGATTGTTGCCATTTTGCTTTTATTGGTTTTAATTATGAAATTTAAGGTACACGCTTTTGTTGCCTTAATTATTGTGAGTTTATTTACCGCACTTGCGGCAGGTATTCCAGTTAATAAAATTTTGCCTACATTATTAAATGGTTTTGGTGGCACGCTTGCTTCAGTGGCATTATTAGTGGGATTGGGCGCAATGATTGGGAGATTATTGGAGATTACAGGTGGTGCAAAAGTGCTTGCTGATACTTTAATTAATCAATTTGGCGAGAAAAAAGCGCCTTTTGCCTTAGGTATTGCTTCATTATTATTTGGTTTTCCTATCTTCTTTGATGCGGGATTAGTGGTTATGTTACCTATTATTTTTAGTGTAGCAAAACAATTTGGTGGCTCAGTGTTACGTTATGCTTTCCCTGCTGCAGGGGCTTTTGCAGTGATGCACGCTTTTGCCCCTCCACATCCCGGCCCAGTAGCATCTGGCGAGTTATTAGGTGTGAATATGGGATTATTAACTATCGTGGGGATTATTTGTGCCATTCCTACTTGGTATTTTGCTGCATATTTATTTAGCACCTATTTAGGGCGTAAAATTCACGTTGATTTGCCTAAAGCCTTTCTTAATGCCACAGCCATCAATGAAACAGCGGTAATAAATCCACCGAGTTTTGGCAAAGTATTATTTTTACTCTTACTTCCTTTAGCCTTAATTTTGTTAGATACAGGGCTTAACACCTTATCTGTGGCACAAGTGATTGATGGTTCACAGCTTTGGGTTGAGAGTTTACGCTTATTAGGTAAAACACCAATCGCTTTATTAATCACTCTTATCGCCGCCATTTTGTTATTGAAAGAACAACGTAGTTATGAGCAAATTGAGAAAATCTGTGATAACGCCTTAGGTCCAATTTGTTCCATTGTTTTGGTAACAGGGGCTGGCGGTATGTTTGGTGGGGTTTTACGAGCCAGTGGTATCGGTGAAGTATTAGCCCAAATGTTTGCCGATACAGGTATGCCAGTGATTGTTGCAGCCTTTATTATTTCGTTAACTTTAAGGGTAGCACAAGGATCGGCGACTGTTGCATTGACGACAACAGCAGCACTTATCGCCCCAACCGTAGCTGCCACTTCAGGATTAAGTCAGTTTGATTTATGTTTTATCGTTATTGCCATTGCGTCAGGCTCAACTGCGTTATCGCACGTTAATGACTCTGGCTTCTGGTTAGTGAGTCGTTTTCTAGAAATGGATACCAAAACCACCTTAAAAACTTGGACGGTATTAGAAACAATGATCGGATTAGTCGGATTTGCTATTGCTTTGTTGGGAAGTGTTTTATTGTAATGAATTAAGGGGGATTAGCCCCCTTAAAATAATCCAGCCTTGGTACGCCTTGTATTATTTTTTAATTGAAACGACTATAAATTTAGACCGCACTTTCACACAATTAGCGAGCGTATTGATGAATGGCTTGGCTAATTTCTTGATCTTGATAGATTTTCTGAGTGATGTCATTTAATGTGGTGGTAAGTACATTCTGAATCTCATTATTTTTGGCGGAAAACGCGCCTTCTTGCGTACGTGAGGCTGTTAAGGTTTTGGTAAATTGTCCCGCAGTGCCTTGAACTTGGATTTCAAGTTGAATATTACTGGTTATTTTATAGCGTAGGTTACCTTGTTCTACATTGGCATAAAAAGCCTTGATATTGACAATAACATTGGTATTAGATTGTGCTGGTGGGGTAATGCGAAAGCCTTTGCTATTAAGATCCTGTTGTAGGATTTGTTGGAATAATTGGGTAACGCTTGGCGATGAAGTGAGTTTGATAATTTTTTCTTGTTCTACATAACTCGCTACTTCTGGTTGCGGACGCTGATCCCGTGCCACAATATTTAACGTGGCTTGTGCTTGGTTTGCAATGTTAAATTGTACATTAGGAGCAATAGGGGTGAAGTATAAGGTTGTGCTAGTTTGGCTTTGGCAGGCGGTTAAACCTATACTTGCCATCAATAATGCTGTAAGAGTAAGGGATTTTGTGGTTTTGCTCATAGATGAAAACTCCAGAAAAAAGAAATTTAATGTTTGATATAACCGTTCCACTTTAAAATAATACGGTGTTGGCACTATCTGTACTGCTTTGGCGTACCCTCTTGTCTGATTTTAAATTGAAACGACTATAATATTGGGTAGAATATATAATTTCTTTATTGTTTTTACAAGAGAGGTCAAGGTGGAACAATATTTAGCAGATAAAATTTATACGCAATTTGCACCGCACTTTTTGCAAATAGAAAATGAAAGTCATCGGCATAGTTCGGGCAAAGGGGCAAATTCGCATTTTCGTATTGTGCTTGTGACGGATGATTTTTTAGGGATCAGTAAAGTCGCACGTCATCAACAAATGTATCAACTTTTTGCTCAAGAATTACAAACGGGCATTCATGCTTTGGCTTTACATTTATATACCTTAGAAGAGTGGCAAAATTTAAATCAGCAAGCACCATTATCGCCAAATTGTATGGGAGTGGGGCAATAGATACTCTTTTAGAGGTATTTTCTTTAGCTAAGATAAAAATGATTTTTGATGTACTTCAAAAAATTTCACTTTTTTTCAGGAAAAATTTGCTTGAAAGTGGCAAGATGCTTATTCTTTCGCTAAAATAAGTCGCTTTATTTTTAAATGAATTTTTAGCTGTTTGGTCTTAATGTCAATTTTGTGCCAAATATAGTGAAATACAGAATTTGAGTTTTATTTTTAGTGGTTGGAGTACAGATTATTATTAATTCGCATCCTTTCGCAATTAATGTATTTTTTCTGTCATAAAGCCCTTACTCAAGACGAGGTTATAACTGGCTAATTCAGTTATAGCTATATTTTCAATCTAACCGAAAGTAGTGCAAACAATATGATTACAATCAAAAAAGGCTTGGATCTTCCGATTGCAGGAAAACCTGCACAAGTAATCCATAACGGTAATCGCGTTAATGAAGTTGCTTTGCTTGGCGAAGAATATGTGGGTATGCGTCCTTCTATGAAGGTGCGTGAAGGTGATGTAGTAAAAAAAGGTCAGGTGCTTTTTGAAGATAAAAAGAATCCTGGTGTTGTATTTACTGCACCTGCCAGTGGAACGATTGTTGCCATTAATCGTGGGGAGAAACGGGTATTACAATCCGTTGTGATCCGTATTGAAGGTGATGATCAAATTCGTTTTACCGCTTATGATTCTGCCAAACTTGCTTCTTTAGACGCTGAGCAAGTAAAACAAAATTTGGTGGAATCTGGCTTATGGACAACCTTGAGAACGCGTCCATTTAGTAAAATTCCTGCGTTAGATGCAACGCCTTCTTCTTTATTTATTAATGCGATGGATACCAATCCGTTAGCGGCGGATCCTGTGGTCGTGATTAATGAAGAAAAGCAAGCATTTATTGATGGGGTAACCGTATTAAGTCGTTTAATCAGTGGTGATATTCATCTTTGTAAAGCGGCAGGAGCCAATCTTCCAGCGGTATCCGCAAATAATGTTAAAGTTCACGAATTTGCGGGTGTTCACCCTGCGGGCTTAGTCGGTACTCACATTCATTTTATTGATCCTGTTAGTGTGAATAAAAGCGTATGGCATATTAATTACCAAGATGTGATTGCTGTGGGCAAATTATTTACTACGGGGGAATTGGTAACGGATCGTGTGGTGGCATTATCTGGTCCTCAAGTGAAAAATCCTCGTCTAGTTCGCACCCAAATTGGGGCAAATTTAGCACAATTAACAGAAAATGAATTATTAGATGGCGATAATCGTGTGGTGTCTGGTTCTGTATTGCATGGTAATACTGCTCAAGGTCCACATAATTATTTAGGTCGTTATCATTTACAGGTTTCAGCTTTACTTGAAGGCTATGAAAAAGAGTTTTTAGGTTGGATTACGCCAGGTGCGGATAAATATTCTATTACCCGTACTACGGTTGGGCATTTCTTGAAAAATAAATTATTCAACTTTACCACTGCGGTAAATGGTGGCGAACGTGCTATGGTGCCAATTGGTAATTATGAACGTGTAATGCCACTCGATATTATCCCAACCTTATTATTACGGGATTTAATTTCTGGTGATACCGATAGTGCTCAAGCATTAGGTTGCTTAGAGTTAGATGAAGAAGATTTAGCACTTTGTACTTTTGTTTGCACAGGTAAATATGAGTACGGTCCAATCTTACGTCAAGCCTTAGATAAGATTGAGAAGGAAGGTTAACAATGGGTTTAAAAAATCTTTTTGAGAAACTAGAGCCTCATTTTCATAAGGGCGGTAAATATGAAAAGTGGTATGCCTTATTTGAGGCAGCTTACACCATTTTCTATACGCCTGGTACAGTAACAAAAAAATATACACATATTCGTGATGCCCTTGATTCCAAACGAATGATGATCTTAGTTTGGTTGGCGTTATTTCCAGCCATGTTTTATGGTATGTATAACGCAGGTGCACAAGCGATTTTAGCGGCGAATCACCTTGGCACATTATCTGATATGATTGCCAATAATTGGCATTATGGTTTAGCGGATAGCTTAGGCATTACTTTGACCAATGATGCTGGTTGGGTAAGTAAAATGGCATTTGGGGCAGTTTTCTTCCTCCCTATTTACCTCGTTGCCTTTTTGGTGGGTGGTTTCTGGGAAGTCCTCTTTGCGATGATACGTAAACACGAAATCAATGAAGGCTTCTTTGTGACTTCTATTCTTTTTGCTTTAATTGTTCCGCCAACTTTACCTTTATGGCAAGCAGCCTTAGGAATCAGTTTTGGTGTAGTTGTGGCAAAAGAAGTGTTTGGGGGCGTAGGTAAAAACTTTATGAACCCTGCATTAGCAGGCCGTGCTTTCTTATTCTTTGCCTATCCTGCTCAAATTTCAGGGGATTTAGTCTGGACGGCTGCTGACGGTTTTTCTGGTGCAACTGCACTATCACAATGGTCGCAAGCAGGGCAAGCAGGTTTAACGAACACAGTAACAGGACAACCTTTAACTTGGATGGACGCCTTTATTGGTAATATGCCAGGTTCTATTGGTGAAGTTTCTACCTTAGCCTTAATCATTGGTGGGGCGATGATCGTTTTCTTCCGCATTGCATCTTGGCGAATTATCGCTGGGGTTATGATTGGAATGATTTTAACCTCAAGTTTATTTAATTTGATTGGTTCAACTACCAACCCTATGTTTGCAATGCCTTGGTATTGGCATTTAGTGTTAGGTGGTTTTGCCATTGGTATGTTATTTATGGCAACCGATCCTGTATCAGCCTCTTTCACTAATAAAGGCAAATGGTGGTATGGGGGATTAATTGGTGCAATGGCAGTATTAATTCGTACAGTTAACCCAGCTTATCCAGAAGGAATGATGTTAGCAATTCTTTTTGCCAACTTGTTCGCACCAATTTTTGACTACCTTGTTGTTCAAGCAAATATCAAACGTCGGAGAGCACGCAATGGCTAAATTTAATAAAGATAGCGTAGGCGGTACAGTACTTGTTGTGCTACTACTTAGTTTAGTTTGTTCTATTATTGTGACAGGTTCAGCAGTATTGTTAAAACCGGCACAAGATGAGCAAAAAGCACTTGATGTGCAACGTAATATTCTTAGTGTGGCTGGATTAGCGAATGAAAATGATAGCCCCGCTCAGATTAAAGAAACCTATAGTAAATTTATTGAACCTCGTTTAGTCAATTTAAATACTGGTGATTATGTACAGGCGACTGAAGAGGAAATTGAGCGTTTTGATCCTAAAAATGCGATTAAAGATGCGCAACAAAGTCAAACTATCGCACCAGAAAAAGATAAAGCGGGTATCCGTGTACGTGCTAATTTAGCCAAGGTTTATTTGGTTAAAAATGCGGAAGGTAAAATAACACAAGTGGTTTTACCTATGTATGGTCGAGGATTATGGTCTGTTATGTATGGTTTTGTTGCAGTTGAACCAGATGGCAATACCTTAAAAGGCATTACCTATTATGATCAAGGGGAAACCGCAGGTCTTGGTGGTGAAATTGCTAACCCAAGATGGCAGGCAAACTTTGTTGGTAAAAAATTATATGATGATAACAACAATGTAGCTTTACGTATTGGTAAAGGTGCTTCTGCTAATGCAGAACATGGCATTGATGGTTTATCTGGGGCAACCTTGACCACTAATGGGGTACAGGGTTCATTTGATTATTGGTTTAGTGAAAATGCTTTTGGCCCATTCTTAGCGAAATTTAAAGCAGGAGAGAACTAATGGCTGGTTCAAAAAGTAATTTAAAAGATCTTTTATTTTCACCTGTGGTGAAAAATAATCCGATTGCATTACAAATTCTTGGTATTTGTTCGGCACTTGCGGTAACCACCAAACTTGAAACCGCGCTTGTTATGGCGATTGCGGTAAGTTTAGTAACAGGCTTATCCAGTTTCTTTATTTCATTAATTCGCAATTATATTCCGAATAGTATTCGTATTATTGTGCAACTTGCTATTATTGCTTCCTTAGTAATTGTGGTTGACCAAGTTTTACGTGCTTATGCTTATGGTTTATCTAAGCAACTTTCGGTATTCGTAGGCTTGATTATTACTAACTGTATCGTAATGGGACGTGCGGAAGCCTATGCGATGAAATCTGGGCCAGTAGAAAGTTTTGTGGACGGAATTGGTAACGGTTTAGGTTATGGTGTAATCCTTGTTATCGTGGGAACTTTACGTGAGTTAATTGGTTCTGGTCGTTTATTGGGTTACCCAGTATTACAAACAATCCAAGATGGCGGTTGGTATCAAGCAAATGGCTTATTCCTACTCGCACCAAGTGCATTCTTTATTATTGGTTTCTTAATCTGGGGATTAAGAACTTGGAAACCAGAGCAAGTGGAGGAATAAGATGGAGCATTATATTAGCCTATTTGTTAAAGCCGTTTTCATTGAAAATATGGCGCTTTCGTTCTTCCTTGGAATGTGTACTTTCCTTGCGGTATCTAAGAAAGTCTCAACAGCTTTTGGTTTAGGTATTGCTGTTGTTGTTGTGTTAGGTATTGCGGTGCCAGCTAACCAATTTGTTTATGAACATATTTTAAAAGACAGTGCGTTAGTTGAAGGTGTGGACTTAAGTTTCCTTAACTTTATTACCTTTATCGGCATTATCGCAGGTATCGTACAAATCCTTGAAATGATTTTGGATAAGTATTTTCCTGCCTTATACAGTGCCTTAGGGATCTTCTTACCTTTAATCGCTGTAAACTGTGCCATTTTCGGTGGGGTATCTTTTGCTATTCAACGTGAATATACCTTTGGCGAATCTGTGGTTTATGGTATTGGTGCTGGTGTAGGTTGGATGTTAGCCATTGTAGCATTAGCTGGTATTACTGAAAAACTCAAATATGCGGATATTCCAGCAGGATTAAGAGGGTTAGGTATTACTTTTATTTCCGCTGGGTTAATGGCACTTGGTTTTATGTCGTTCTCAGGTATTCAATTATAAGGAGTGTAACATAATGAATGATATGACGATTCTTACACTCGGTATTGCGGCTTTTACTGCCATTGTTTTAGTATTAGTGGCAATTATCCTAGTGGCAAAATCCAAATTAGTGGATTCAGGCGATATCACTATTACGATTAATGATGATCCTGAAAAAGCCATTACGTTACCTGCAGGTGGAAAATTATTAGGTGCATTAGCCAGCAAAGGAATCTTTGTTTCTTCCGCTTGTGGGGGCGGTGGCTCTTGTGGACAATGTGTGGTAAAAGTAAAAAGCGGTGGTGGTGAAATTCTTCCTACCGAATTAAGCCATATTACCAAACGTGAAGCCAAAGAGGGTTACCGTTTATCTTGCCAAGTTAATGTCAAATCCAATATGGATATTGAATTGCCAGAAGAAATTTTTGGTGTAAAAAAATGGCAATGTACGGTTATTTCTAATAATAACGAAGCAACCTTTATTAAAGAACTTAAATTGGCAATCCCAGAAGGCGAAGAAGTTCCATTCCGTGCAGGAGGTTATATTCAGATTGAAGCTGAACCTCATACTGTCCATTATAAAGACTTCGATATTCCACAAGAATACCACGAAGATTGGGATAAATATGACTTATGGCGTTACGTGTCTAAAGTTGATGAGCCGATTGTGCGTGCTTACTCAATGGCATCTTATCCTGAAGAAAAAGGGATTATTATGCTTAACGTACGTATTGCGACACCACCACCCAAAAATCCAGATGCACCACCAGGACAAATGTCCTCTTATATTTGGTCATTAAAAGAGGGAGATAAAGTGACTATTTCCGGGCCATTTGGTGAATTCTTTGCTAAAGACACTGATGCAGAAATGGTATTTATCGGCGGTGGTGCAGGTATGGCACCAATGCGTTCTCACATCTTTGACCAATTAAAACGCTTACATTCAAAACGTAAGATTTCATTCTGGTATGGCGCACGTTCTAAACGTGAAATGTTCTATGTAGAAGATTTTGATACCTTACAAGCAGAAAATGACAACTTCCAATGGCACGTTGCCCTTTCTGATCCACTACCAGAAGATAATTGGACAGGTTACACAGGCTTTATTCACAATGTGCTATATGAAAACTACTTAAAAGATCATGAAGCACCAGAAGATTGTGAATACTATATGTGTGGACCACCAGTGATGAACGCTGCAGTTATCAAAATGCTAAAAGATCTTGGCGTTGAAGATGAGAATATCTTATTAGATGATTTTGGTGGCTAATTAACAAACGAGAGGAATCTTGTGATCTGCTTACTAATTTATTAGTGAGCAGATTTTTTATAGTCATTTCACTTTAAAATAGTACAGCATTAGTATGTCTTGCCTTATTTTAAATTGAAACGACTATAGATAAAGATTTATTCAGTGTACCAAGTGCGGTCAGTTTTCAGCAGAATTTTTACCCTTTACATCAATAATCAACACTTCCGATTGTGAACCTAAACGCATAGGAATTCCCCAAAAACCATAGCCCGATGAAACAAAAAAATGCCCTTGGTTAATTTGTTGGTAGCCGTAATCTAGTACATACATCATCTTGGTAATCAAATTGGCAGGAAAAATTTGTCCTTTGTGTGTATGCCCAGATAACTGAATATCAATGGGTAATTGAGCGTGTTGGGTTATTTCCGTTGGGCGATGATCCAATAAGATAATGGGGATATGGGTATTTACATCTTGTAATAAATCCGCAGTTGAAGGACGATCTCGCACTAAATCATCGTTTCTGCCAATTAAGATAAATTGATTTTGAACATTTAGGCTTTCATCTCTTAATACTTTAATACCTGCTTGGGTTAATTCTCGGTAAATAGCTTGATCATGTCCAAAGAAATCGTGATTACCTAATGTGGCATAAACCCCAAGTGGTGCGGTGAGTTTAGCAAGGTGGGGTTGCATATTTTGAGCTAAATAGGCATCAACATTATCATCCATAATATCGCCAGGCATTAAAATAATATCAACCTGTTGTTGCTGCATAATGTTAGCTAATTTATCTAGTTGATTAGCACCGAACAATATACCTAAATGTAAATCGCTTACCATACCTATTCTTAATGGATGCTTGAGCGGTTTATTTAATGTGATGTTGTAATGAATGATTTTGGGCGTATAAGCATTATAAATGCTTAAACTTAGTAAACTAATTAAAGCAAATGGGTAAGCAATTTTAAGGCTAAGGTTTAATGTATGCGGATTAAACCAAACTTTACCAAGCCTAAAAAGAATAAGGCAGGATAAACTGATAAAGCTAATAAACAGTAATAATACTAATAAACCTGCACTGATTCTAAATAAGGGCGGATAAATGCGTAATAATGTGAGAGCAATAATGCCGTTAAATAGCAAATAAAGACCAATACCTGTTGCTCGTTTGGCTTTAAATGATAATTTATCGCTCCATAGCCAAAAAATTGTGCGTGCGGTGATATAAATAAAAACTTGTAAGGCGAAAATTGCCACAGCAATAATAATGTAATGACGGTATTCCAAAATTCACTTTCCTAAATAATGCGGTTATTTTAATCAATAAAAGGGCAGTTATCATATAATGTTTTTTGCGGAATAACTAGTCTGAAAAGTGCGGTGAAAGAGTGATAAGCTTTAAGATTTTATTGAGCTATAGAATAAGTTAGTATAAATTTTAAAAAATGACCGCACTTTTAATACAAATAGCCTTTATTGTTTACTCAGGGTAAAAAGTTATTTTACTGTTGTGATATTGTTATAATGATTAAATTTCGTTATGATCCCTTGTCCCTTATAGTTCTATAAGGGAAAATATTGTCAGTTTTATTACATAGGATCATATTATGAATTCATTGAATAAATATTCTCCTTATATTCTCGCTTTATTACGTATTATTGCGGGTTATATGTTTTTATTACACGGTACTGCCAAATTTTTTGAATTTCCTATTTCAATGACAGGTGGAAATGGAAGTGTTGAGCTATTTTCTTTATATGGTTTAGGTGGCTTAATTGAAGTTATTGGTGGTCTACTCTTAATTTTAGGTTTATTTACTCGCCCAGCAGCATTTTTAATGTCTGGTCAAATGGCGTATGCATATTTCTTTATGCACGCTGCGGCGGATAATTTACTTTTACCCATTGTGAATAAAGGTGAATTAGCTGCATTATATGCACTTGTTTTCTTATATTTTGTTTTTGTCGGTGGTGGAGCTTTTGCCTTAGATAATAAATTCAAAAAATAATTAATTCAAAGAATATAGCCCTGCTTCAGGGCTTTTTTATCGCATAAAATTGCCTTTCTTAATATTTTTCTTAGGATTTTATCCTGTGAAAATCTCTAAAAATAAACCCTAATCCATTGTTTTTATTAAATAAAATGTTGTTTATCCTGATTTTTATGCTTAAAATCTTGCTACTTTGTTTTTTTATTTGTATTAAGGAATCCAATTTATGCATGAACAATCACAATCCGTTTCTACTTGGCAGACGAAGTTTAAGGCAATGGGGCCAGGGATTTTAATGGCTTCAGCTGCCGTTGGTGGATCGCATATCATTGCCTCTACACAGGCAGGGGCAATTTATGGTTGGCAATTAGCAATTATTATTATTTTAGCCAATTTATTTAAATATCCTTTCTTCCGTTTTGGGGCACAATATACTCTAATGACAGGAAAAACCTTGTTAGAGGGCTATCAAGAAAAAGGCAAAGCCTATCTTTGGGTGTTTTTTATTCTTAATGTTTTTGCCACTGCAATTAATACCGCTGGTGTGGGTATTGTTACGGCGGCAATTTTGAGTTTTATTTTTCCTCAACAGATTAATTTGAGTATTCCACAATTAAGTACCATTGTGATAGCGGTAACTTGGGGGATGTTGCTATTAGGAAAATATCGTTTGTTAGATCGTTTATCAAAATGGATTATGATTGCTTTAACCGTATCAACAGTGAGTGCGGTGATTATTGCGGCGTTAAAAGGGAGTACGATGGTGCCAGATTTTGTGGAACCTTCCCCTTGGAATTTGGCTTCATTGGCTTTTATTGTGGCATTAATGGGTTGGATGCCCGCACCAATAGAAATTTCGGCAATTAATTCAATGTGGGTAATTGCTAAAAAGCGTTTTGCGACCATCAGTTATAAAGACGGTTTATTTGATTTTAATGTGGGTTATATTAGTACAGCAATTTTAGCCATTGTCTTTCTTGCTTTAGGTGCGATTGTGCAATATGGCTCGGGCGAGCAAGTGGAGGCAGCAGGGGTAAAATATATTGCTCAGCTAATCAAGATGTATGCTTACGCTATTGGTGATTGGTCAAGATTATTAATTGCCTTTATTGCATTTATGTGTATGTTTGGCACGACAATTACAGTTATTGATGGTTATTCTCGTGCTAATGCTGAGGCATTGCGTCTTTTGAGGAATAAAAAAGAAAGCTCGTTAAAACAGCTTAACCTTTGGATGACCTTTGCGGCAGCGATGGGGATTATTATCATTACATTCTTTATGCGTGATGTGGCAACGATGTTAAATTTTGCTATGATTTGTTCCTTTGTAACCACCCCTGTTTTTGCCTATTTGAATTTATCTTTGGTATTGAAAGGCCAGCATAGAGTGAAAGGGGGATTATTTTGGTTATCCATTATTGGTTTAATTTATTTAACTGCTTTTACCCTATTATTTATCGCTCATCAAACGGGCTTTATAGAAAGAGTTTGGAGATAATTTGTGATAACAACGGTAGCCTGCTAAAAATAGCAGGCTTTTTTATTGGGAAATCAGGTAAGGTGTAGGCTGAGATGGTGAAAGTGCGGTTGATTTTTGAATTATTTTTTCGCTTTTACTAATGATTTCAGCGTTCAGAGGACAGAATAATGGCTATGCTAATTTATTAGTATTTAAGATTAATACTGTCCTCCGTCCTCTGAACACCAAAATGATTCTATCGTTCTAAGTTTAGGCTGGGGCTTTTTAAGGGGGCAGGGAGTGTTATTTGCTTTATATAATAAGTCTATAAGGGATCTGGCATTAAAGTGGAATGATTATATTTTAAAGTTGGACGTTATAATTTCCCTTATATAGACTACATAAAAGCAAACGTTTGCGTTATAATACGACGCTCAATTTTTCATTCAATTTATTTTTTACTCAAAGGAATTATCAATGCAACAACATCGACCTATTCGTCAAGCCTTACTTAGTGTGTCCGATAAAACAGGAATTGTAGAATTTGCTAAAGGTCTCGCCGAGCGTGGCGTAAAATTGCTTTCCACTGGTGGTACGGCAAAACTGTTAGCGGATAATGGATTAAAGGTAACTGAAGTGTCGGATTATACAGGTTTTCCAGAAATGATGGACGGACGAGTTAAAACCTTGCACCCTAAAATTCACGGCGGTATTTTAGGTCGCCGAGGTACGGACGATGAAGTAATGCAACAACATCAGATTGAAGGCATTGATATGGTGGTGGTTAATCTTTATCCTTTTGCGGCAACCGTAGCGAAACCCGATTGTGCCTTAGCTGATGCAGTGGAAAATATTGATATTGGTGGGCCAACGATGGTGCGTTCTGCGGCGAAAAATCATCAAGATGTCGCGATTGTGGTCAATAATCAAGATTTTCCAGCCATTTTAGCGGAAATGGATCAACATAATAATAGCCTGACATTAGCTACACGCTTTGATTTAGCCATTAAGGCATTTGAACATACGGCACAATACGACAGTATGATTGCCAATTATTTTGGGCAAAAAGTTAAACCTTATTTTCGTGCGGAGGAAGAGGATCAAGAGGCTTTATGTGGACAATTCCCTCGTACCATTAACCTGAATTTTATTCGTAAACAAACTATGCGTTATGGCGAAAATAGCCATCAAAATGCCGCCTTTTATGTGGAGCAAAATCCAACGGAAGCCAGTGTTGCCACAGCGGTACAATTACAAGGCAAAGCCCTTTCTTATAACAATATCGCCGATACTGATGCCGCATTAGAATGTGTGAAAGAATTTGAACAGCCTGCTTGTGTGATTGTAAAACACGCTAACCCTTGCGGAGTGGCACTAGGGCAAGATATTTTGCAAGCCTACGAACGTGCTTATCAAACCGATCCAACCTCTGCATTTGGGGGAATCATTGCCTTTAATCGTGAACTTGATGAAGCCACAGCCAAAGCCATTATTGATCGTCAATTTGTGGAAGTGATTATTGCTCCAACAGTGAGTGAGGCGGCACAGGCGGTAGTCAAAAGCAAGAAAAATGTTCGTTTGTTAGCTTGTGGTGAATGGCAACAACGTCAAGCACGTTTAGATTTTAAACGTGTTAATGGTGGATTATTGGTGCAAGATGCGGATTTAGCCACAGTGGATCTTGCTGATTTGCAAGTGGTGAGCAAACGTCAACCTACTGAGCAAGAACTTAACGACTTATTATTCTGCTGGAAAGTGGCAAAATATGTGAAATCCAATGCTATTGTGTATGCCAAAAATAATCAAACCATTGGTATTGGAGCAGGGCAAATGAGCCGAGTCTATTCTGCTAAAATTGCAGGGATTAAAGCCGCCGATGAGGGATTAGAGGTCAAAGGCACAGTGATGGCGTCCGATGCCTTTTTCCCATTCCGAGATGGCATTGATGCCGCTGCTGCCGCAGGGGTAACCTGTGTGATTCACCCAGGCGGTTCAATGCGTGATCAAGAAGTGATTGATGCGGCTGATGAACATGGTATGGCAATGGTTTTAACGGGAATGCGTCATTTCCGTCATTAGTGAGTTATAAAAAAGTGCGGTAAAAATGACCGCACTTTTAAATGATAGAATGGATTGTAAGGAGAAAAAATGAAAATTTTAATTATTGGTAATGGCGGACGTGAACACGCCTTAGCGTGGAAAGCGGCACAATCGCCATTAGCAGACAAAGTATTTGTTGCACCAGGCAATGCAGGTACTGCTTTAGAGACAAAAGTAGAAAATGTCGCTATTTCGGCGACAGATATTGAGGGCTTGGTACAATTTGCTCAGCAACAACAGATTGATTTAACCATTGTTGGCCCAGAAGCTCCTTTGGTGTTAGGGGTTGTGGACGCCTTTCGAGCAGCAGGGTTGAAAATTTTTGGTCCAACTAAAGCGGCGGCTCAACTAGAGGGTTCAAAAGCCTTTACTAAAGATTTCTTAGCACGTCATCAAATCCCTACCGCCGAGTATCGCAACTTTACCGAAATTGAGCCCGCTTTAGCTTATATTCAGCAAAAAGGTGCACCTATTGTGATTAAAGCTGATGGCTTAGCGGCAGGAAAAGGGGTGATTGTGGCAATGACTGAAGCGGAGGCTGAAGAAGCGGTGCGTGATATGCTCTCAGGCAACGCTTTTGGCGAGGCAGGAAGTCGTGTAGTAATCGAGGAGTTTCTTGATGGTGAAGAAGCAAGTTTTATTGTGATGGTTGACGGTAAAAACGTAGAACCAATGGCAACCAGCCAAGATCATAAGCGAGTGGGTGAGCAAGATACGGGCTTAAATACAGGGGGAATGGGGGCTTATTCTCCAGCACCAGTGGTTACGCCTGATATTCATCAACGCATTATGCAAGAAGTGATTTATCCAACGGTGCAAGGTATGGCACAAGAGGGCAATGTTTATACAGGCTTTTTATATGCTGGCTTGATGATTATGCCAAATGGGCAGCCAAAAGTGATTGAGTTTAATTGCCGTTTTGGCGATCCTGAAACTCAACCAATTATGCTGCGTTTACAATCAGATTTAGTGGCACTTTGTTTAGCCGCTTGTGATGAAAAGCTGGATCAACATCAATCACAATGGTGTGAACAAGCGGCATTAGGCATTGTATTAGCCGCAGAAGGCTACCCGGGCGATTATCGCAAAGGCGATGAAATTAGCGGCATTGAAAGTGCGGTGCAAAATGAAAAAGTTTTTTTAGCTGGTGTTGAAAAGAAAGGCGATAAGTTGATTACCAACGGCGGTCGTGTATTATGTGCAACGGCTTTAGGTGATACTGTGTTTGAAGCTCAACAAAAAGCTCTTGCTTTAGCGGAAAAAATCCACTGGCAAGGACGTTTCTACCGCCGAGATATTGGTTATCGTGCGGTGGCAAGGGAAAAAGCCTAACAAGATAATGAAAAATTTTCATACACAGAATGAAAAATTAGAGATAAAAACTTGTAGCCGTTTCAATTTAAAATAAGACAAGGCGGCACGCCGAAGACAGTACACAGAGTACGGCGAGGCGTGCCAACGCTGTATTATTTTAAAGAGGGACGGCTATAATTGATAAACCGTTAAACTATACAACAATTTTCTAAAACAAAGAGGACTGAACAAATGCTAACAAAAAGTATGAATATCAAAGATTATGATCCGGTTTTATGGCAAGCTATTCAAGATGAAAACCGTCGCCAAGAAGAGCATATTGAGCTAATTGCCTCTGAAAACTATGCAAGCCCAAGAGTGATGGAAGCACAAGGCTCGCAATTTACCAATAAATATGCCGAAGGCTATCCGGGCAAACGTTATTATGGCGGTTGTGAATATGCGGATATTGTGGAGCAGTTAGCGATCGATCGTGCTAAAGAGTTATTTGGGGCAGATTATGCCAATGTGCAACCTCACTCAGGTTCACAAGCTAATGCCGCGGTATATATGGCATTATTGCAACCAGGCGATACCATTTTAGGTATGAGCCTTGCTCACGGCGGACATTTAACCCATGGTGCTGCGGTCAGTTTCTCAGGTAAAATTTACCACGCCGAACAATATGGCATCACCGCAGAAGGCTTTATTGATTATGAGGCTTTACGCAAACAAGCCCTTGAAGTAAAACCAAAAATGATTGTTGGCGGTTTTTCAGCTTATTCACAAGTGGTGGATTGGGCAAAAATGCGTGAAATTGCCGATGAAGTAGGGGCTTATTTATTTGTGGATATGGCTCACGTTGCCGGTCTTATCGCCGCAGGCGTTTACCCTAATCCATTACCACACGCTCATATCGTTACTACTACCACACACAAAACCTTAGGTGGACCACGCGGTGGCTTGATCTTATCTAGTGCCAAAGATGAAGACTTGTACAAAAAATTACAAAGTGCCGTATTCCCAGCAGGACAAGGCGGACCATTAGTACATGTTATTGCGGCAAAAGCCGTTTGCTTTAAAGAGGCAATGGAACCTGAATATAAAGCCTACCAACAGCAAGTGGTCAAAAATGCCAAAGCGATGGTGGAAGTATTTAAACAACGTGGTTATAACGTGGTGTCTAACGGTACAGAAAATCACTTATTCTTAGTGGATTTAGTCAGCCACGGTTTAACAGGTAAAGCCGCTGATGCTGCGCTTGGTAAAGCCAATATTACCGTGAATAAAAATGCGGTGCCAAATGATCCGCAAAAACCATTTGTTACATCGGGTATTCGTGTGGGAACCCCTTCAGTAACACGCCGTGGCTTCAAAGAAGCTGAAGTGGCTGAGTTAGCAGGCTGGATGTGCGATGTTCTTGATGCGATCGGTAAAGATAACGAAGCTGAAGTGATTGAGCAAACCAAACAAAAAGTATTAGACATTTGTAAACGTTTACCAGTGTACGCTTAAAGATTAAACACTTTCTAATTTATAACGGCGATATTTATCGCCGTTTTGTTATAGTCGTTCCACTTTAAAATAATACAGTGTTGGTACGCCTCGCCGTACTATTTAGCAATATTAAACTCGGAGTAAACAATGATTATTTTAGATGGTGGTATGGGACGAGAATTAGCTCGCCGAGGTGCCCCTTTTAAACAGCCTGAATGGTCAGCTTTAGCCTTATGGCAACAACCTCAAGCCATAACACAGGTTCATCAAGATTTTATTGAAAGTGGTGCTCAAGTGATCACCACCAACAGTTATGCCGTTGTGCCTTTTCATATTGGCGAACAACGCTTCCAACAACAGGGCGAACAGCTTTGTGCTTTAGCAGGACAATTAGCTCAACAAGCGGTAGTGCAAAGTGGTAAAGCTGTAAACATTGCGGGTTCTTTGCCACCACTTTTTGGCTCATATCGTGCAGATTTATTTCAAGCGGACAAAATGGCTGAAATTGCCCGTCCGATTATTCAAGGTTTAGCTCCCTATGTGGATATTTGGTTATGTGAAACCCAAAGTGCCATTATTGAACCAACAATGATCAAACCTTTGTTACCAAAGGATCAGCGTCCATTTTGGGTATCCTTTACCTTACAAGATGAGCAAGTAGGCACAACCCCTTGTTTACGCTCTGGCGAAAGCGTGGAATTAGCGGTCAACAAAATGATTGAATTGGGCGTTGATGCCATTTTATTTAATTGTTGCCAACCCGAAGTGATTGGTGCTGCCTTACAAGTGGCAAAACAACAACTTATTGCCCATAAGGCGACCACTATCCAATTAGGGGCGTATGCCAATGCGTTCCCACCACAGCCTAAAAATGCCACAGCCAATGACGGCTTAGATGAAATCCGCCAAGATCTCAATCCTAGCGATTATTTAAGCTGGGCAAAACAATGGCAACAGCTTGGAGCAAGTATTATTGGTGGTTGTTGTGGTATTGGACCTCAACATATTCAAGTATTAGCAGAAGCTATAAGGAAATGATATGGCAAAAGGTAAAATTGGTTTAATGGCGCTCACTGCATTGGTGCTTAGCTCAATGATTGGCTCAGGGATTTTTAGCTTACCGCAAAATATGGCAGAAGTCGCAGGAGCAGAAGCATTAATTATTGGCTGGTTAATTACGGGTATAGGCATTATTTTTCTCGGTTTATCCTTCTTTTTCTTATCTAAATTAAAACCTGAATTAGACGGTGGTATTTACACTTACGCACGAGCAGGTTTTGGCGAATTGGTGGGATTTTTATCCGCTTGGGGCTATTGGCTCTGTGCTACCATCGGCATTGTTGGCTATTTAGTGGTGGCGTTTGAGGGCATCGGTACCTTTACTGACAGCCCTAATCACATTATTTTTGGACAGGGCAACACCATTGCCTCATTTATTGGTGCATCATTGATCGTTTGGTTAGTCCATTGGCTAGTTGCCAGTGGCGTAAAAGAAGCTGCCTCGGTCAATTTAGTGGCAACCTTTGTCAAAGTTTTTCCCCTCGTCTTATTTATTATTTTGGCGCTTTATTATTTCTCGCCAACCCAATTTCAACAAGATTGGCAAGGGCAATCCTTGCAGCAACCAGTGATGGATCAAGTCAAAAATACGATGTTAATTACCCTTTGGGTATTTACCGGCATTGAGGGAGCCTCAGTCTTATCCGCTCACGCCAAGAAAAAAAGCGATGTCGGCTTGGCGACCGTATTAGGGGTATTAATTGCTTTAATATTATATGTTGCAATCACATTATTATCCTTAGGCATTTTAGCCAGAGAACAAATTGCTACGATGTCTAATCCTTCAATGGCAGGCTTATTACAACATATGATTGGCGACAGTGGCAAAATTATCATTACCTTTTGCTTAATCGTCTCAGTGCTAGCCTCCTATATTAGCTGGACAATGTACTCCGCCGAAGTACCTTATCGTGGGGCAAAAATGGGGGCATTTCCTAAAATATTAGATAAACTTAACCGCAACGGCACACCGATTAACTCCCTTTGGTTCACAGGATTGGTGGTACAGTTTTGTTTATTCCTAGTATTATTAACAGGTAAAAGTTACAACGCCTTATTACTAATTTCTACTTCAATGATCTTAGTCCCCTATTTCCTGATCGGTGCTTATCTCCTTAAAGTCGCCATTAAAGAAAAGGCAAAATGGTATATCAAACTCACAGGGCTGATTGCCTCTGTTTATGGTTTATGGATCGTCTACGCCGCAGGGCTAGAATACCTTTTATTATCCGCCTTGCTTTATATGCCCGGCATTGCACTCTTTTTATATTCTCGTTATCAATATAATGGCAAAAAATTAGGTTTACGAGGCTATGAAATTTTGATTATTGCTTTAGTTTTTATATTGTTTATAGCAGCGTTGTATAATAATTATTTGGTTAGTGTAGGCTAAAATTAATCTAAAAAGCACCGCACTTTTTTATAATTGTTACCCTGTAAATTGAAATGACTTTATAGATTGCGCCTTTTATATTTTTGTTAAAAGGCGCTTTATTAATTGATATTAGGACTTTAATTCAGAAGTATAAGGCTGAACTTTGGTAAGAATATTTTTTACTATACGTGCTGAGCCTGCAATAATATGCCCATTGGTGAGATAGTTTGGTGAACCTAAGTAATCACAAATTAAGCCACCAGCTTCACGAACAATAAGTTCGCCAGCCGCACAATCCCAAGGTTTTAAACCAATTTCAAAAAAACCATCTACTCGTCCTGCGGCGGTATAGCATAAATCAAGGGCAGCTGAGCCTGTACGGCGGAAATCGGCACAATGTTCAATTAATGCGGTTACCATAGCAAGATGCATTGGCATATATTTGTTTTGTTTAAAAGGGAAACCTGTAGCAAGGATGGCACCTTGTAATTCTGTTCTACTTTCAATACGTAAGCGAGTGTCGTTAAGTTTGGCACCTTCGCCACGAATAGCGGTAAATAATTCATTACGAATAGGATCATAAACGACAGCAATTTCATTACGTCCTTTCACTCGGACAGCAATGGAAACTGAGAAATGAGGGAAACCTTTTATAAAATTTGTGGTGCCATCAAGTGGATCGATAATCCATTGAATATCGCTTTGTTTGCCTTCGATTGCACCAGATTCTTCCCCAATAATGGTGTGTTCAGGATAAGATTTTTGGATAATTTCAATAATGGCTTGTTCTGCTGCTTTGTCAATATTTGTTACATAATCATTTGCCATTTTTTGTGCGGTTGTGATTTCGTCACGGCGTTCATAGCCTTTTGCAATAATATTGCCTGCTTTTCGTGCGGCACGAATAGCGATATTTAACATTGGATTCATAATTCCACCAGATTTTAAAGAACGATAAAGGGGTATTATTATAAAATGTTTAGTCTGAAATAGCGAGTGAAATTTCTTGGTTAAGATAATACTGCCCTGAATTTTATGCTAGAATGGCTTTTTTTAAGTTAAGTGATAAAGAATGATTGCAAGATGTTGGCAAAGATTAAGATTGTATTAGTAGAAACTTCGCATAGTGGGAATATTGGTTCAACGGCCCGAGCAATGAAGACAATGGGATTAAGTCAATTATGTTTGGTCAATCCTTTACAAGCGATTGACGAGCAGGCTATTTCTTTATCCGCTAATGCTTCTGATATTTTACAACAAGCAGAAATCCAACCTAATTTAGCTTGTGCGGTGGCAGATTGTCAGTTAGTGGTAGGCACTAGTGCAAGAAGCCGTCATATTCAAAATAATATCCTTGATCCTCGTCAAAATGCCCAATTAGCCATACAACAAGCAATGCAAGGGCATAATGTAGCGATTGTCTTTGGACGAGAGCGAGTAGGTTTAACTAATGCGGAATTATTGCAATGCCATTATCATCTTGCTATTCCAGCCAATCCTGAGTATTCGTCATTGAATTTAGCTATGGCGGTTCAATTAATTAGCTATGAATTACGTATGGCTTGGTTAGCACAGACTCAGAATGAGCACGAAGATCGTCCTTTGACTCATTTACCCACTGCACAGCAGTTAGAACATTTTTTGCAACAAACTGAAGCACTTTATCAACAACTTGGTTTTATTCAAAATCAAGGTGTTATGCAAAAACTTCGGCGTTTTTATTATCGTGCGGGAATTGAGCAAAATGAATTAAATATTTTGCAAGGTATGTTAACGGCGGTGAAACGTCATATTCGTTAGTCCTATTGGTTTAATTTATAGATTCAATGGTGAAATAGTTGACTAATTTAATAGGTTATGTAAGATCTCAGCTATTCATCATTCAGCTAGGGACGTGACAATGAAACTGACTTCAAAAGGACGCTATGCTGTTACAGCGATTTTAGATATTGCATTATATTCTAATGAGAAGCCTGTAACACTTGCGGATATTTCTGAACGGCAGCATATTTCTTTGTCCTATTTAGAGCAATTATTTGCCAAGTTAAGACGTCATGGCTTAGTGAAAAGTGTGCGAGGGCCCGGCGGTGGTTATTGTTTAGGTTATGCCAGTAATCAAATTTCCGTGGGAATGGTTATAGCCGCTGTCAATGAAAATATCAATGTAACAAAATGCTTAGGTAAAGGAAATTGTCAAGGTGGGCATGAATGTCTTACCCATTCTTTATGGGACGAATTAAGTTTACGTATTGAACAATTTTTAAATGAAATTACGTTAGCTGAGTTAGTAGATAAACATTATGAAAAACAATCGCAACAGAAATTATCTTCAACTTATCCTCATAAGTTAGATAATTTATTGGTTGTCAACCGTTAATTTGGTAACAAGATAGTTTGGTTAGGAGTGAAAATGAAATTACCAATTTATTTGGATTATGCTGCAACTTGTCCCGTTGATGAGCGTGTAGCAAAAAAAATGATGGAATATTTAACCGTTGAGGGGGTGTTTGGTAATCCAGCCTCACGTTCCCATAAATTTGGTTGGACTGCCGAAGAAGCCGTAGATGTTGCTCGTAATCAAATTGCTGAGCTAATTGGGGCAGATTCAAGAGAAATTGTGTTTACTTCTGGTGCTACAGAAGCCGATAACCTTGCTATTAAAGGTGCGGCACATTTTTATCAAAATAAAGGGAAACACATTATTACTTGCAAAACTGAGCATAAAGCGGTATTAGATACTTGCCGTCAGTTAGAACGTGAAGGTTTTGAAGTCACCTATTTAGCCCCTAAATCAGATGGTCTTATTGATTTAGAGGAATTAAAAGCAGCTATGCGTGATGACACAATTTTAGTGTCTATTATGCACGTTAATAATGAAATTGGTGTAATTCAAGACATTGCCGCTATTGGTGAGTTATGTCGTGAACGTAAAATCATTTTCCATGTTGATGCCACTCAAAGCGTAGGAAAATTACCAATCAATTTGGCGGAACTTAAAGTGGACTTAATGTCAATGTCAAGCCATAAACTCTATGGACCAAAAGGAATTGGTGCATTATATGTTCGCCGTAAACCTCGTGTAAGATTAGAAGCCTTAATTCATGGTGGTGGGCATGAGCGTGGTATGCGTTCAGGAACATTGCCGGTACATCAAATTGTGGGGATGGGCGAGGCCTATCGTATTTGTAAGGAAGAAATGGCAACAGAAATGCCTCGTTTAAAAGCCTTACGTGATCGTTTATATAATGGCTTAAAAGATATTGAAGAAACCTATGTGAATGGTTCAATGGAACACCGCATTGATAATAACTTAAACATTAGTTTCAACTTTGTGGAAGGTGAATCCTTGATGATGTCTTTGCGTGATATTGCTGTATCATCAGGATCTGCTTGTACATCCGCCAGCCTTGAGCCTTCTTATGTGTTACGTGCTTTAGGTTTGAATGATGAATTAGCTCATAGTTCAATTCGTTTTACCGTTGGACGTTATACCACAGAAGAAGAAATTGATTACACCATTGAATTAGTGAAAAAAGCGGTAACGAAATTGCGTGATTTATCGCCATTATGGGATATGCACAAAGAAGGTATCGATCTTTCAACCATTGAATGGTCGCATCATTAATTTTTAAGATCAAGGGCATTATTTATGCCCTATAACAGGGCTAATTATAGCAAGTAAATAACGAGATTAAGTTAGGAAAATAAAATGGCATACAGTGACAAAGTAATTGATCATTATGAAAATCCACGTAATGTAGGATCTTTTGATAAAAAAGCAGCGGATGTTGGTACAGGTATGGTCGGTGCACCCGCTTGTGGCGATGTGATGCAATTACAGATTAAAGTTAATGAACAAGGTATTATTGAAGACGCAAAATTTAAAACCTATGGTTGTGGATCTGCTATTGCATCCAGTTCATTGATTACTGAATGGGTAAAAGGAAAATCCCTGGATGAAGCTCAAGCGATCAAAAATAGCCAAATTGCGGAAGAATTAGAGTTGCCACCAGTAAAAGTGCATTGTTCTATTCTTGCCGAAGATGCGATTAAAGCGGCCATTGCAGATTATAAAGCGAAAAAAGGCGAATAATCCTTAAACTCACAACTTGTTTTGATCTATGTAGGGCGTCAACACGCCCTATAAACTTAATTGGGAGCCATTATGTCATCAGTACAACAGCATTTATCCGAGTCCGCTCTTAATACAGGGGTTGGCTTAACCGAAGCGGCGGCACAACGTGTGAAAACGTTTTTAGCTAATCGGGGGAAAGGTATTGGATTACGTCTTGGGATCAAAACGTCAGGTTGTTCAGGTTTAGCTTATATCCTTGAATTTGTTGATGAATTAAATGAAGATGATCAAGTGTTTGAGCAGCATGGCGTAAAAGTCATTGTGGATACCAAAAGCCTTGTTTATTTAGAAGGCACCATATTGGATTTTACCAAAGAAGGCTTAAACGAAGGGTTTAAATTTCATAATCCTAATGTGAAAGATCAATGTGGTTGTGGTGAAAGTTTTAACGTATAGGGTGAGTTTATGCAAAATTGTTTTCAGCTTTTTGAGCTTCCAGTGAGTTTTCAACTGGATTTAAATTTGTTGTCACAACGTTATCTTGCCTTACAAAAAAGTTTGCACCCTGATAATTTTGCCTCAAAAGATGAGCAACAGCAACGGGAGGCATTACAACGCTCTTCCCAAATTAATGATGCTTATCAACAGCTTAAAGATCCTATTTTGCGAGCGGAAGCCATTGTAGAAATTGCCACAGGGCAGGCTATTGATAAAGAAAATACCACCCATGATATGGCATTCCTTATGGAACAAATGGCTTGGCGTGAACAACTTGAAGAGATTGAACAAAGCCAAAATGAGCAAGATTTGTTATCCCTGCAACAAGGTTTACAGGAAAAAAAATCTCAAGAATTGACCGCACTTGCAACGGAAATTGAGCAACAACAATGGCAGCAAAGTCAATTACATATTGATCGCCTAAAATTCATCAAAAAATTAGAACAAGAAATTGAACGCATTGAAGATCAACTGGCAGGTTTTTAACCTTAAAACCTTAACCTAAAGAGAAAATATATGGCATTATTACAAATCGCTGAACCCGGACAAAGTGCGGCACCTCACGAACACCGTTTAGCAGTGGGCATTGATTTGGGAACCACCAATTCACTTGTAGCAACAGTGCGTAATGGCCATGCTGATATTTTATTAGATGAGCAACAGCGTGCCTTGTTGCCTTCTGTTGTGCATTTTAACCCTGAACATACGTTTGTGGGTTATGAAGCAATGGCAGTCGCCAGTGAATACCCTAAAGATACCATTGTATCCGTTAAGCGTTTAATTGGACGTAGTTTGGCTGATGTGCAAGCTCGTTATCCCCATTTGCCTTATCAATTTAGTGCAAGCGAAAATGGCTTGCCTTTGCTTAATACCGCGCAAGGGCAATATTCTCCCATTGAGATTTCCGCCAAAATTTTACAAAAACTGACCTCCCTTGCTGAACAACGATTGGGCGGTGAATTAACGGGGGCGGTAATTACTGTTCCCGCTTATTTTGATGATGCACAACGGCAAGCCACAAAAGATGCGGCGAAACTTGCTAATCTTAATGTACTACGCTTATTGAATGAACCTACCGCCGCTGCGATTGCTTATGGTTTGGACAGTGGGCAAGAAGGGGTTATCGCCGTTTATGATCTCGGTGGTGGCACCTTTGATATTTCAATTTTGCGTTTATCAAAAGGCGTGTTTGAAGTCTTGGCAACGGGGGGAGATACCGCATTAGGGGGTGATGATTTTGATCATTTATTAGCGGATTGGATTGCCCAACAAGCACAATATTCCCCAAAAAATGAGCAAGAACATCGTCAATTACTGGATCTGGCTATTGCCACCAAAATTGCCTTAACGGAAAAGCAGACCGCTGACATACAATATGGAGCTTGGCAGGGTAATATCTCTCGTGAGCAGTTTGAACAACTTATTGCTCCATTGATTAAACGTTCTTTACAGGCTTGTCGCAGAGCGTTAAAAGATGCCAAAGTCAGCGTTGAAGAGGTTCAACAAGTCGTGATGGTAGGCGGTTCAACCAGAGTGCCGGCGGTTCGTGCTCAAGTCGGTACCTTTTTTAACAAACCCCCTTTGACGTCCATTGATCCTGATAAAGTCGTGGCATTAGGGGCTGCAATTCAAGCGGATATTTTAGCGGGTAATAAACCTGATAATGAGATGTTATTGCTTGATGTGATTCCCCTTTCCCTTGGAATTGAAACCATGGGAGGATTGGTGGAAAAAATTATTCCACGTAATACCACGATCCCTGTGGCAAGAGCCCAAGAATTTACTACCTTTAAAGATGGGCAAACCGCTATGGCGGTGCATGTGGTGCAAGGCGAGCGTGAAATGGTGGCAGATTGCCGTTCCTTAGCACGTTTTACCTTGCGTGGTATTCCCGCAATGGTCGCTGGTGCCGCTCACGTCAGGGTAACCTATCAAGTGGATGCTGACGGTTTATTAAGTGTCACCGCCATGGAAAAGTCCACCGGGATCCAATCTTCTATCCAAGTTAAACCTTCTTATGGTTTAACCGATGAAGAAATTGCCAATATGTTACGAGCCTCAATGCAAAATGCGAAACAAGATATTCAATTACGTTTATTAGCGGAACAAAAAGTAGAAGCAGAACGTGTATTATCCAGTTTACGCAATGCCTTACAACAAGATGCGAGTTTATTAAATGAGCAAGAACTTGAGGCTGTCAAAATGGCAATCCATAATTTAGATGAATTGCGTCAACAACAAGATGCTGTTGCCATTAAACAGGGCATTAAAGCCCTTGATCAAGCAACTAGAGAATTTGCCGCAAGACGTATGAATAAGTCCATTAATGCGGTATTAACGGGACATTCTGTTGATGATATTGAAAAAAAATCGTAGTTGAGAGTGAAAAATGACAAAAATTATCTTTTTACCCCATGAAACCCTTTGCCCTGAAGGTATGGTTATTGATGCCGCAAAAGGGGATAATGTATTAGAAAAAGCCTTAGAAGCAGGTATTGAAATTGAACACGCTTGTGATGGTTCTTGTGCTTGTACCACTTGCCATGTCATTGTGCGTGAAGGCTTTGATTCATTAAATGAAAGCACCGATGAAGAAGATGATATGCTTGATAAGGCTTGGGGCTTAGAAGTCGATAGCCGATTAAGTTGCCAATGTATTGTGGGTGATGAAGATTTAGTAATTGAAATTCCAAAATATAGTTTGAACCATGCACGTGAGGAAAATCATTAATGAAATGGACAGATTCACAAGAAATTGCTTGGGCATTATATGATCGCTATCCTGATCTTGATCCCAAAACAGTACGTTTTACGGATATGCACCAATGGATTTGCCAGCTAGAAGAATTTGATGATGAGCCTGAAAAATCCAATGAAGCAATTTTAGAAGCGATTTTATTGAAATGGCTGGAAGAATTTGAATAAAATAGACCGCACTTGGTAAAGACTAAGTGCGGTCATTTTTTAAAATGTTTTTAAACATAGAAGGATAAATCAATGGCAATGGAAATAATCTTATCAAATCAAGTCGCTGAAGAACAAATTTGGGGGAAAAAGGCAGTTCTCAGCTTTACTGATAAAACCGCAGTAATTCATCTTAGTCAACAGGATAATCTCTGCGTTGTACAAAAAGCGGCGCGTAAATTGCGCAATCAAGGCATTACACAAGTCAAACTCGCTGGCGAGGGGTGGGATTGGCAATATTGTTGGGCTTTTCAACAGGGATTTTATAGCAATAAACAAGATTATCAGATCAGTTTTCCCACATTACCAGCGGATCAGCAACAGCAATTAACCCATTTGTTGGATTGCAGTAACTTTACGCGTGAAATCATTAATTTGCCTGCGACCATTATTACCCCTGAACAGCTGGCTCAACGGGCAGCAGAGTTTATTGTGCAACAAGCAGAAAAGGTTAATCAAGCCAATGCTGTCAGCTATCATATTTTGAATAATGATCAGCTACATCGACAAGGATATTTAGGTATTTGGAATGTGGGAAAAGGCTCAGTCAATCGCCCTGTGATGTTGCAACTTGATTTTAATCCTACGGATGATGAGCAAGCCCCAGTATTAGCAAGTTTAGTGGGAAAAGGGATTACCTTTGATAGCGGCGGATATAGTTTAAAACCAAGTAATAGTATGGAAACCATGCGTTCTGATATGGGCGGAGCGGCACTGTTGACAGGCGCATTAGGACTTGCTATCTCTCAAGGTTTAAAGCAACGTGTCAAACTTTATTTATGTTGTGCTGAAAATATGGTCAGTAGCCATGCTTTTAAATTGGGCGATATTATTGAATACCGTAATGGTGTGAGTGTTGAAGTGCTTAACACCGATGCAGAAGGGCGCTTAGTTTTAGCTGATGGTTTAATTGATGCCGATAAAGATAATGCAAAATTTATTCTTGATTGTGCTACCTTAACTGGGGCGGCGAAAGTGGCAGTAGGAAATGACTATCATTCGGTATTAACGATGGACGATGAACTTGCTCAAGCCTTATTTACTGCCGCAGAACAAAGCCATGAGCCATTTTGGCGTTTACCCTTTGCGGAATTACATCGAGGACAAATTCATTCAAACTTTGCGGATATTGCCAATGTAGGCTCTGTACCCGTTGGGGCAGGGGCAAGTACAGCAACGGCTTTCTTGTCTTATTTTGTTCAAAATTATCAACAACATTGGTTACATATTGATTGTTCAGCCACATTTTGTAAAAGTGGTAATGGGCTATGGGCTGCTGGCGCAACAGGCTTAGGCGTGCAAACGCTAGCGAGATTATTATTAAATCAACAGGGAGATTAACGATGGCAGTTGAACGCACATTAGCGATTATTAAACCTGATGCAACACAACGGGCAATCATTGGGCGTATTCTGGCACGTATTGAACAAGCAAAACTTCATATTGTTGCAATGAAAATGTTGCATTTAAATCAAGAACAGGCTGAGGGATTTTATGCGGAGCATAGAGAGAAACCTTTTTTTCAGCCCTTGGTGGCGTTTATGACATCAGCACCTGTTGTGGTTGTTGTCTTAGAGGGAGAAAATGCGGTTAAAAATTATCGTGAATTAATTGGGGCAACCAATTTAACGGAAGCAAGAGCAGGAACAATTCGCCATGATTTTGCATTAAGTGCAAGAGAAAATTCAGTGCATGGTTCTGATAGCCTTGCCTCAGCACAACGAGAAATTGCTTATTTCTTTGTTGAAGAAGAGTTATTCTAAGCTAATTTTTATGCTCACTTTCTATCAAAAAAGTGAGCATTTTCTTAAAGTGCGGTTAGATTTTCAACAATTTTTCCTCTCGCTATCATTGATTTATCAATAAAAAAGCGTATTATAGACGTCCAAACATCTAAACATCCATTTAATTATTATTAGGTAGCATTTATGGCAAGTCATTTATTTACTTCTGAATCCGTATCAGAAGGGCATCCTGATAAGATTGCAGATCAAATTTCTGATGCAGTCTTAGATGAAATTCTCAAACAAGATCCTAAAGCACGCGTTGCTTGCGAAACCTATGTGAAAACAGGTATGGCATTGGTGGGAGGCGAAATTACTACTTCAGCTTGGGTTGATGTGGAAAATATTGCTCGCCAAGTTATTTGTGATATTGGTTATACCAGCTCTGATATGGGCTTTGATGGACATTCTTGTGCAGTATTAAATGCGATTGGTAAACAATCATCAGATATTAATCAAGGCGTAGATCGTGAAAATCCCCTTGATCAAGGAGCAGGCGATCAAGGCATTATGTTCGGTTATGCCACTAATGAAACCGATGTTTTTATGCCAGCAGCAATTACCTACGCACATCGTTTAATGGAACGCCAAGCCTTAGTGCGTAAAAATGGTACATTGCCTTGGTTACGCCCTGATGCCAAAAGCCAAGTTACTTTACAATATGAAAATAATCACATTGTGGGCATTGATGCCGTTGTACTTTCTACCCAACACGCAGATAGCATTGATCAAAAAGCGTTACACGAAGCGGTAATGGAAGAAATTATTAAACCTGTCCTCCCTGCTCAATGGCTTACTGCCAAAACCAAGTATTTTATTAATCCAACAGGACGCTTTGTTATTGGTGGTCCAATGGGGGATTGTGGTTTAACTGGGCGAAAAATTATCGTGGATACTTATGGCGGTGCGGCACGTCATGGTGGCGGAGCATTTTCAGGAAAAGATCCCTCTAAGGTAGACCGCAGTGCCGCTTATGCTGCCCGTTATGTGGCTAAAAATATCGTGGCAGCGGGCTTGGCTGATCGTTGTGAAATTCAACTTTCTTATGCCATTGGTGTCGCTGAGCCAACTTCTATTATGTTAGAAACCTTTGGCACAGCGAAAGTGAGTGAAACGCTACTCATTCAATTAGTGCGTGAACATTTTGATCTACGCCCTTATGGCTTAATTAAAATGCTTGATTTAATTCGTCCAATTTACCGAGAAACAGCGGCTTATGGTCATTTCGGCCGCGACCATTTCCCTTGGGAAAAATTAGATCGTGTTGAGCAATTAAAACAAGCCGCAGGGTTAAAATAATCACATCAATTAAGGGAATGTTCATTCCCTTATTCTTGATTATGCTATGCAACAACAGCAATTATTTCGCCATATTAATTTACAAGTTATACGCCAAGTCAAGCATTGCGTAAAACTTGCTGAACAAGCCTTTCAACGCCATTTTGTTTACCCTCAAATTGAATATACATTACGAGGTTTAAAAGCAGGCGTTGCTTATTTACAACAAAATAAAATTAATTTAAACCGCACTTTATTATTAGAAAATCAACAAGAATTTATAGCACAAACCGTTCCGCACGAAGTTGCTCATTTAATTGTTTATCAACAATTTGGCTTGGTAAAACCTCATGGTAAGCAATGGCAATTTGTAATGGAACATATTTTTCATTGTCCTGCCACTACTTGTCATCAATTTGATGTGAGTAATGTACAGGGTAAAACCTTTTTATACCAATGTGCTTGCCAGCAACATCAACTCTCATTACGCCGCCATAATAATATCCAACGTAATGGAATGCTGTATTATTGTAGAAAATGTAAAAGTGCATTGGATTTTGTGGGGTGATATGTTACTCTCACCTTGCGATTTTATATCGTTTACAGCATTTAATTATTTTTAAGGAGTTTTTTATTATGAAAAAGACATTAATGGCAGTCGCATTAGCAACCACATTAGCAGCACCATCATTACTCGCGAATGTATATGTTCAAGGTGATCTAGGCTATTCAAGAACAAAAATTGAAGATTATAAAAAGAATCGTTTTGAGCCTCGCTTAAGTGTAGGTTATCAATTACAGGATTTCCGCTTAGCGTTGGATTATACTTATTATAGAAACATTAATTATTCCTATAATAATGGATACATTGGAAATAAAGAGTTAAAGACAAATGGTATTGGTTTTTCAATGATTTATGATATTCCAGTACAATCAGAATTAAAGCCTTATGTAGGAACTCGTTTAGCTATTAACCGTTTAAAATTAACTGATACTAGAGTAGGCAATTATTCTTCATATAGTAATACTAATCTAGGTTATGGTCTCGTTGCCGGGGTAACTTATCCATTAGCACAAAATTTAAAACTTAATGCGGGTGTTGAATATAACCACTTAGGTAGAATTGATGACACAAATGTAAGAAATTATGGTGCTAAAGTAGGTTTACGCTACGATTTCTAATAATATTAAAAATGCGACTAGAAATAGTCGCATTTTTCTACTTAAAGATTTTTTCGTTATGTTTATTCAACCAATCTTCCATTTGTTTAATTTCAGGCTCTTGAGCTTGAATAATCTGTTCTGCTAATTGGCGCATTTCAGGATCTTTGCCATATTTTAATTGGATTTTCGCCATTTCTATGGCACCTTGGTGATGAACGATCATTCCCTGAGCAAATGACACATCGGGATTTTGTGCAAAAGCAGCTTGTTCCATGCCTTGATGCATTTCTACCATTGACGAGAGATAGTCTTTCCCGAATTCAGTGCTAGGTTGGTGATGATGATCGTGGCTATTATTTGCCATCACTAAACTACTAGTTAAAATGCTTGCTAATAAAATGATATTTTTTCTCATAGGTTTCTCCAAATAAAGATAGAAAAGTGATAGATGCCAGTTTGAATATTTACTGGCATTAAAGTGCGGTGGAAAATTGAAATTATTTTAATTTATTTGGTAAATCCCACCAAATATCAAATAATTCACTGATTTCAATTTGTTGTAATCCATTATTTTCTAGCCATTGTTTAACTAATTGCTGATGAGACTCATCGCATTTTCCAGTTTGTTCTAGGCAAACTAATCCTTCCCAATGGAGATAACCACTGCCTTCATAGGCTAATTGATTAGGTTTGATTACCTCCTCAATAAAACGATCAACAGTGGCATCAATTTGCTCTAAAGAGGTTCCTTCAGCAAATTGCCAATTCACCAAAAAACCGAACTCCTGATATTCCGCAAGATGTAATTTTTTGCGTTGTCTTTTGTTATGCTTCGTTGCCATATTTTTCTCCTATTGTTGTTCAAGTTTTAATAAAATACAAATCCCAGACACCATGCCCTAATTTTTGCCCACGTTGTTCAAATTTCGTTAATGGGCGTGAGTCAGGGCGAGGAATATAGTCGTTAGTTGCTGATAAATTTTTTAACTGAGTATATTGTTGTAGTACCTCTAGCATATATTCCGCATAATTTTGCCAATCTGTTGCTATATGAATAAAGCCTTGTGGCTGTAAGGCTAATAGAATTTGCTGGATAAATTCGGGTTGTACAATACGTCGCTTATGATGCTTACTTTTTTGCCAAGGATCGGGGAAGAAAAGCTGTAAGCCCGCTAAGCTCTCTGGAGCAATACAATCACGTAGAATTTCGGTGGCATCGTGGCAAATAACGCGTAAATTTTTAACATTTTGTTCTACGGCATAAGCAATACAAGCCCCTACGCCAGGCGTATGGACTTCAATTCCTAAATAATTTCTATTAGGATTTTGTTTTGCCATTTCCACTAAAGATTTTCCCATACCAAAGCCAATTTCTAAAATAACAGGATTATCATTAGCAAAAATTTGTTGGAAATTAAAACAATGAGGTTGATGTTCTAAACCATAAGTTTGCCAATGACTGTTCATCGCATTTTTTTGTAATTCACTTAATCGTCCAGTACGCAATACGAAGCTACGTACTTTACGTTTATAGCGTCCATCAGCGGTAAATTCTGCAACTTCAACGGTTTTACGTTTACGTTCAGCAAAAGTGGTTTGTTGTTCATTCATAGTGTTTTGTTATTGCATTAATGAAATTGGTCATTATAAAGATTTTATAAGGGGAGGAAAAGTTATTCTCTTTTCTTATCATTGGATTTTATAGTCGTTCTATTTTAAGGTTGTCTTACTTTTGTAATGTTTTCCGCCTATCGTCCTGCCATTCTTTTAAATTGGAATGATTATATTTCTTTTACACTTAAAAATACACAAAATAAATTATAGGTGCCAGCTTTGCCTTATGCTACACTTGCCCACCAAGAATGATTTGTTGTTATTTTGTTATGTTTGCTCAATCTTCCGTTTCTGCACCTTTTGCTCAGGCAGTATTAACTTGGTTTGACCAATTTGGTCGTAAACATTTGCCTTGGCAACAACAAAAGAATCTGTATAAAGTCTGGTTATCAGAAATTATGCTACAGCAAACCCAAGTGGTTACGGTTATTCCTTATTTTGAGCGTTTTATCGATACTTTTCCTACTATTATTGATTTAGCCAATGCACCTTTAGACGAAGTTTTACATTTATGGACTGGTTTGGGTTATTATGCACGTGCAAGAAATTTGCATAAGACAGCCCAGATTGTGCGAGATCAATATCAGGGGCAATTTCCTACGAATTTTGCTGATGTGGTGGCGCTCCCCGGTATCGGGCGTAGTACTGCTGGGGCTATATTGTCTTCGGTATTAAATCAGCCTTATCCGATTTTAGATGGTAATGTAAAACGGGTATTATCTCGTTATTTTGCGGTAGCAGGCTGGGCTGGAGAGAAGTCAGTAGAAAATCATTTATGGTCATTAAGTCAAGAGGTTAGCCCATCTCAAAGGATTGCAGATTTCAATCAAGCAATGATGGATATTGGCGCAATGGTTTGTACGAGGAGTAAGCCTAAGTGCGGTCTTTGTCCATTAAATTTTCAATGCCAAGCCTATAAAGAGCAAGATTGGCAACGTTATCCAGGTAAAAAACCAAAAAAGTCTTTACCACAGCGTACCAGTTATTTTTTAGTGCTGGCACAACAGGGGAAAGTTTATTTACAACAACGTTCAAATCAAGGACTTTGGGGAGGATTATATTGTTTCCCTCAATTTGATCATAAAGATGAGGTCTTGGCTTTTTTGCGTCAGATGGGAATAGAACATTATCAGGAGTGGACGAGCTTCCGCCATACCTTTAGCCATTTTCACTTAGATATTTATCCTATTTATGCTCAATTTACGCCGCCAATTGAACAACAAGATCGTACGGATTGGCGAAAAATTGCGGAAAATACGGCGAAATATCAATCTCCGGTAGGCACTGAATTGAAATATTGGTATGATCCAGATAATCCTGATCCTATTGGATTGGCGACACCAGTGAAAAATTTGTTATCTCAATTTCAACAACATAAACTTAATTTTAGTTAAGTTGTCGAACTTTTTATCCATCAATTAAATGAAGAGGGTATTATGGCAAGAACCGTTTTTTGTGAATATTTAAAACAAGAAGCAGAGGGATTAGATTTTCAGCTTTATCCCGGAGAGCTTGGTAAACGTATTTTTGATTCTATCAGTAAACAGGCTTGGAGTGAGTGGCTGAAAAAGCAAACGATGTTAGTGAATGAAAAGAAATTGAATATGATGAATGTGGAACATCGCCAATTACTTGAGCAAGAAATGGTGAGTTTTTTGTTTGAAGGAAAAGATGTACATATTGAAGGTTATGTTCCACCATCAGAAAAATAAATTATGAAAAAATATGTTGCATGGGCTATTGTGCCTTTTCTTTTTGCTTGTAGTAGTTCAAATAAATCCGTTGATCCCTTTGATGAAGCCTTTATTAAGGATACAAGAGGATTAGATATTTTAACGGGACAATTTTCTCACAATATTGACCGTATTTGGGGCGTGAATGAATTATTAGTCGCAAGTCGTAAAGACTATGTGAAATATACTGATGGTTATGCCACACGTAGCCATGTGAGCTTTGATGAAGGTTTAATTACTATCGAGACCCAAGCTAATTTAGATCGTTTGCGTAATGCTATTGTGCATACCTTACTAATGGGATCTGACGCCAATGGCATTGATCTGTTTGCCGATGGTGATGTGCCTATTAGTTCTCGTCCTTTTTTGGTTGGGCAAGTCATTGATCATCTTGGTGGCTCAATTAATAATGTTACGGTAGCAAATAATTTTGCTAACTATCTTATCCAAAATAAATTACAAAGCAGACGATTAAATAATGGGCATAATGTCCAATTTGTTACCATTCCAATGATTGCTAATCACGTTGCAGTCCGAGCGCAAAAATACTTACCTATGGTGCGTAAATCCGCTCGCCGATATGGCATTGATGAAAGCCTTGTATTAGCCATTATGCAAACGGAATCAAGTTTTAACCCTTATGCGATTAGTTATGCAAATGCAATGGGATTAATGCAAGTTGTTCCTCATACAGCAGGGCGAGATATTTTTAGAGAAAAAGGAATGTCTGGACAACCATCAAAAAGTTATTTATTTGATCCTGCTAAAAATATTGATGCGGGCGTACATTATTTATGGATTTTACAAAATAAATATCTTGATGGAATTACTGATCCTACCGCTAAACGTTTTGCCATGATTTCGGCTTATAACAGTGGTGCTGGCGCAGTGTTACGTGTCTTTGATCAAGATAGAGAAACCGCGATTGATAAAATTAATCGCCTTTATCCAGAACAGGTTTATCGTATTTTAACTACTAATCATCCTTCATCACAGGCAAGAAATTATTTGGTTAAAGTGGATAGCGCACAAAAAACTTATCGCGTTCGGCGCTAAAATTTAATCGGAAATTGATCTAAATTTATGCGTATTGAATATAAAGCACGCAGCCAAACAAAAAAATGCAATATTTTTAAAATAGCTGTTGACTTAGATGTGAAAAAACGGTTTAATACGCCCCGTTGACGCGATGAGCGTAACGCCTCGATAGCTCAGTCGGTAGAGCAGGGGATTGAAAATCCCCGTGTCGGTGGTTCGATTCCGCCTCGAGGCACCATCTCTTCCTCCTTAGTTCAGTCGGTAGAACGGTGGACTGTTAATCCATATGTCGCTGGTTCAAGTCCAGCAGGAGGAGCCAAATTCAATAAAAAGCCCCTAACTTCCTCCTGGTTAGGGGCTTTTTGTATTGTCAGTCTAGATTAGAAAAGTACGGGTTATTTTAGCTTGTTATTTAAACTTTAGCCAAACGTTGCAATAAACGATCCATTGCTCGATAAGCAAGGGCTTCTGCTAAATGAGAACGTTGGATTTGTGTTTCTTGATTTAAATCAGCGATGGTGCGTGCGACTTTTAATATGCGGTGGTAAGCTCTAACAGATAATCCTAATTTGGTTAGCGCATTTTCTAAAAATATTGCATCGTTATGTGTTAATCGGCAATCTTGTTCAATTTCTTTACTATTAAGATGGGCATTTACTTTGCCTCGGCGTGTAAGTTGTAATTCTCGGGTCTTTAACACCTTATTACGCACTTGTTCGCTATTTTCACCACGTTGCTCATTATTTTGTAAAGCGCCTTGGGGAAGTAAAGGCACTTCTATGGATAAATCAAAACGATCTAAGAAAGGCCCTGATAAACGATTGAGATAACGCATAATTTGTTGCGGAGAAGTGCGATTATGCTGTCCTTGATAATGTCCTGTTGGACTCGGATTCATTGCGGCAATTAATTGAAAACGGGCAGGAAAACAAATTTTAGCATTTGCTCGAGAAATAATGATTTCTCCCGCCTCAAGAGGTTGTCGTAATGCATCTAAGACTTTGCGTTCAAATTCAGGAAGTTCATCTAAGAATAATACGCCATTATGGGCTAAACTGATTTCGCCAGGTCGAGGGATCGTACCACCACCAACTAATGCTGCCATAGAAGCACTGTGATGAGGGGCCCTAAATGGGCGTTGTTTCCAGTTAGTAAGATTTAATTCATTTTGTACTAAGCTACTGATGGCGGCAGTTTCTATGGCTTCTTGATCGGTCATATTTGGCAATAATGTTGTTAATCGGCTTGCAAGCATAGTTTTGCCTGTGCCAGGTGGACCGATAAATAATAGGTTATGTTGTCCTGCCGCCGCAATGGTTAATGCTCGTTTTGCATGTTGTTGTCCAATAATATCCGTAAGATCAAGAGTATTTGTTGGCTTATCATCAGTTTGTGTTGGGGCAAGTTGGCGTGCGGAAGGTAAGTCAATTTGTTTATTTAAGAATTGTACGACTTGAAGTAAAGATTTAGCCACATAGCTGATTTGATTACCCACTAATGCCGCTTGATTGGCATTTTGGTGAGCAATAATAAGCTGTCTATGTTGTTTTTTAGCGGCTAAAATGGCAGGGATAATGCCTTGTACACCTCGTAATTGTCCTGTTAATGCTAGCTCACCGAGAAACTCAAATTGAGTTAATTTATCGCCATCAATTTGTCCAGACGCCACTAAAATGCCAATGGCAATGGGTAAATCAAATCTTGCGCCTTCTTTGGGTAAATCGGCTGGGGCGAGATTTACGGTAATTTTCTTAGGTGGATAGCGAAATTGTGCATTTAATAAGGCACTACGCACGCGATCACGTGCCTCTTTTACGGTGGTTTCAGGCAATCCTACGAGAGTAAAACCGGGGCTACCATTGCTAATATGCACTTCAATGGTAACTAAAGGGGCTTGTACGCCCATAGAGGCTCGGCTATAAACAATGGCTAAAGTCATAATATTCCTAATTTCGTTTAACGATTAGCCGATAGAGTAGAAAAAAGTGCGGTCAGAATAAATTTAATTTTTATTTTGACCGCACTTTTTGGAATGGGGATCGCAAAAATAAGATTTATTATAGAAAATTTGGGCTAAACCATTGGTCAAGTTTGGCAGATAATTTATCGATGCCAAGTTTATTTAAAGCAGAAAACGCCTCTACTTGAATATTGCCTTGGAATGGTAATATTGCTTCACGCACCATTTTAGTTTGTTTACTTCTGGCACTTTGACTGAGCTTATCCGCTTTGGTAAGCAATAATAAAAGGGGTAATTGCGCTGAAACAGCCCATTCAATCATCTGTTGATCTAAATCTTTGAGCGGGTGGCGAATATCCATTAAAATCACGACGCCTGCTAAACATTGCCGTTTTTGTAAATATTCGCCTAGTGCTTTTTGCCATTGTAATTTCATTTTTTCAGGCACAGCGGCATAGCCATAACCGGGTAAATCTACCAATTTACACTGAGGCTCCACTTCAAATAAATTAATAAGTTGCGTACGCCCCGGCGTTTTTGAGGTACGAGCCAGATTTTTTTGATTAGTCAACGCATTTAATGCTGTTGATTTGCCCGCATTAGAACGTCCAGCGAAAGCAATTTCAATCCCCTGATCTTCGGGTAAATGACGAATATCAGGTGCACTGGTAAGAAAATGGGTTTTATGATAATTGAGTTTTAATTCAGACATTGTAATTTCCTAAAATTTTAACTGAATAGATTGTCCATATTTACCATATTGATTAGGTTTATCTATCCCTTTAAATATGCCCCAATCTAATAATAACAGGGTTGTGATAAATATCGGCATAAAGCGTCCTAACGCCCAAGCCATAAATCCTATATTTGGTGCAGTAAAATAACATAATATCGGTAAAAATAACATAACTAAGCCCCAAGCTGAACGTCCACGATCGTGCAAACGTTTAACGCAAACTGCGAAAATAATCCAACTGACGAGAACGAGGCCAAGTAAAGGAATAAATGCCGTATGAGATTGTTGGAATAACTGTTGCATAGGGAATAATGTGGCTAATCCAAATAATAATATCAATGCCACACTGATACCTTGCCAAAATCCTTGGCGATTTAATCGCCCTTTAAATGAAAATAATGCTTGATACCATTTCATTGTCTTGTCCTTGTTGGTTAGATTTATAACACCCCAGCTAGCTCAAAAAAAGTTTTATAGGCTTGGGCTTTTTTTTCCAAGCTGAGAGGGTAAGCCCTTGAGGTGGAGGGTAAACGGTAGAGCTTTAATGGGCGATTTGGGTAAGGAAAATCAATATATTGATTGGTTTTTGGTGCCTTAATTTTTTCGGGTAATAGGCTGAGTAAAATATCTGTGGCTTTACCGCCTGTGGTAAAAATCCATTGACAATGGGGGAGTTGTTCAAGGATATGCGTTAAATTGACAGGTTCAACAATTTTAAGAAATTTGTCTGAAGCATTGTCATGTTCACGTATGGCTTTTATGACCGTTGGACAGGTGGCTATGCCTTTTTGATAGAAAAAGGCTTTAATCTTGTCAGGATCAAAGCGTTTTTCATTATTCACTTGAAAATAATGCGGATCATTAAAAAAGACTAAACCATAAATACGCCACATATCGTTTTGGAAATTGGGATAATGAAACTCCATACAACGTTTTTCTTCTTTAGGTGGAAAAGTTCCCATCATCATAACGGTTGCCTTTGGGGGTAAAACAGGTGGGAAAGGGTGGGTTTCAATGAGCATAAAAAATCCTTGAGGTAGTAGTCGTTTTAGTTGAGATTAAAAAAGGGCGAATTGCCCTTTTATAGTCGTCCCACTTTAAAATAATACAGCGTTAGTACGCCTCGCCGTACTACCTGTACTGTCTTCGGCGTACCGCCTTGTCTTATTTTAAATTGAAAACGACTATATAGTCGTAGTGAATTTGTACATTATTTAGAACGATAGATTATTTCGTTAAGATGTTGTCTAATTCAGCACTCACTTGTTCAACTTTTTGTGTGCCGTCTAAACGAAAATATTGAGTATTCCCTGCTTTGGCTTCCGCTTGGTAATAATCAATTAATGGTTTGGTGGTAGTGTGATAAACCTTTAAACGATCTAGGACAGTTTCTGGTTTATCGTCCGCTCGGATAATCAGTTCTTCGCCTGTAATATCATCTTTACCTTCCACTTTTGGCGGATTATAAAGGATATGATAAGAACGTCCTGAAGGTTGATGTACACGGCGACCGCTCATTCGTTCCACAATAACATCGTCAGGTACATCAAATTCAAGTACATAATCAATGTTGATTCCTGTATTTTTTAAGGCGTCAGCTTGTGGAATGGTGCGTGGGAAACCGTCTAATAAGAAACCTTTGGCACAATCCTCTTGAGCAACACGTTCTTTGACTAAGGCAATAATAAGTTCATCAGGCACTAATTGTCCTGCGTCCATTAAGGTTTTTGCTTGTTGCCCGAGTTCTGAACCTGATTTGATTGCGGCACGTAACATATCCCCAGTAGAAATTTGTGGGATATTAAATTTATTCATAATAAATTGTGCTTGTGTGCCTTTACCTGCACCTGGAGCACCTAATAAAATGATTTTCATATTGACCTCTTTGTTAAAATCGCTTTATGCGTTTTGTGGAAATAATTCTCTTAAAAACCGTTATAAAATACCTATATTCCTAATAAAACTCAAGATTTTCTAAAAACTTGTTAAAATTCGACTGCACTTTTATGCTGAATAATCAAGGCTTAGTGATGTTGTCTTGTTTTTCTCGCCAAGGGGCGACCCAAATTAAACAGAGCATACCCGGCACAGCAAGCCAGAAACAAAACCAGAAATAATGATAATAGCCAAAATAATCAATTAAAATCCCAGCTTGAGAATTAAATAAGGAACGAGGTAGAGCGGCTAGGCTGGTAAATAAAGCTAATTGTGTGGCGGTATAAATGGGATTGGTTTCCCTTGCCATAAAGGCTACAAAGGCAGCTGTCCCTAATCCAATACCAATATATTCCGCGGCTACCACGATGGTTAAAGAAATAAGTGCATAGCTATTTATTTGCTCAAATCGTCCATGGCTTGCCAGCCAAGCAAAGCCTAAAATGGTAATAATTTGTACCAAGCCAAAGAGCCATAAAGCTTTATTAATACCAATTTTAAGCATAATAATGCCCCCTATAATACCCGCAATAATCATTGGCCATAGCGAAGCATTTTTAACAACAATACCAATATCCGTATTGCTAAAGCCCATATCTAAATAAAAGGGCGATATTAAGGCGGTTGCCATACTATCGCCTAATTTATACAGAAAAATAAAGGCGAGAATCCCCAACGCTGACATAATTCCTTTACGATGAAAAAACTCTTGAAAGGGTTCAAGCACTGTTTCTCGTAAGGTGCGATTAGGGCGTAAAGCCACTTGGGGTTCTTTAGCAAGGCATAAGGTCATAAAAATGCCGGGTAACATAAATAATGCCGTAATGATAAATACCCTATCCCAAGGCAAATGATCGGACAGTATCAAGGATAAGGAACCAGGAATTAAGCCAGCAATACGATAAGCATTAACATGAATGGAATTACCTAGTCCTAATTCATTATCCGTTAGAATTTCTCGCCGATAGGCATCAAGCACAATATCCTGTGTTGCGGATAAAAAGGCGGTTAAGCTGGCAAGTATGGCAACAAGGGTTAAATGCTCAGTTTTGGTAGGCTGTAAAAAGCCAAAACTGGCTAGGGATAGAATCAAACCTAACTGGGAAACCAATATCCAACCACGCCGCCGCCCTAAGGGCAAACTAAAACGATCAAGAAAGGGCGACCATAAGAATTTCCATGTATAGGGCAAGCTAGTTAAAGTGAGTAATCCAATGGTTGCCAGATCGATATGTTGATTGCGTAGCCAAATAGGAATGAGAGAAACCAAAATATAAAGAGGTAAGCCAGAACTAAACCCCGTAAATACGCAAATAAGCATATTACGGCTAAAGATCTGGCGAATGAGCGAGGGAGATGAGGACATCATTATTCCTCTTTATAACCTTTTGGATTATTTTTTTGCCAATGCCAAGTGTCTTTCATCATAGTGGTTAAATCTCGTTCGGCAACCCAACCTAATTCTTTTTGAGCTAAGCTAGGATCGGAGTAACAGGTGGCAATATCTCCCGCTCGGCGAGGGGCAAATTGGTAAGGAATCTGAATGTGATTCGCTTGCTCAAAGGCTTTGACCATATCTAATACCGAGTAACCTTGCCCTGTACCAAGATTGTAAATATGTAAACCTGCATCATTATAATGACGTTCAAGGGCTTTAAGATGACCAATAGCCAAATCCACTACGTGAATATAATCACGCACGCCTGTGCCATCTGCGGTGTCATAATCATTGCCAAAAATGGAAAGCTGAGGAAGTTTACCAATGGCAACTTGGCTAATATAAGGCAATAAGTTATTGGGAATTCCATTAGGATCTTCGCCAATTAAACCGCTTGAGTGCGCTCCCACAGGATTAAAATAACGCAAGATAGTCAAGCTAAATTGGGGAATAGCTTTGGCAACATCAGTGAGGATTTGTTCTACCATAAATTTTGAGGTGCCATAAGGATTCGTTGTGCCACCCACAGGGCAATCTTCTGTAATAGGAATAATCTCAGGATCGCCATATACGGTTGCGGAAGAACTAAACACAAAATTCCAAACCCCTGCTTTACGCATTTCATCAATCAGGACTAAGGAACCAGTAACATTGTTCATATAATATTCAATCGGCTTTTGCACCGATTCTCCAACGGCTTTTAACCCTGCAAAATGAATCACCGAATCAATAGAATGTTGTTGGAAAATTTGTTGCAATAATGCACGATCTAACACATCGCCTTGATAAAAACTGACGGATTTACCTGTAATTTGCTCAACACGCTCTAAAGATTTCGCTGACGAATTAACCAAATTATCTAATACTACCACCTGTTTGTCTGCGTTTAATAATTCAACGAGTGTATGAGAGCCAATATAACCCGCCCCGCCTGTGACTAAAATTGCCATAATTGAATTCCTCTTTACCCAAAATTAGACTAAATTATCGCATTATCTGTTAGAAAAGAAAGTAAAAATTCATTCTCTTTATGCTAATTTGTGCTATAAATAACTTATCTTAACCGCAAAATGGAGGACAATTATGAATTGGTATATCAGTGTATTAAAACAATATGCCACATTTAGTGGGCGTGCAAGACGTAGAGAATATTGGTTTTTTTGCTTATTTAATGTGATTATTTCTTTTATTTTAAACATTGTTGATGGTATGACGGGTACTTATAATCCTGAGCTTGGCGTTGGATTTCTAGGCGGTTTATATGTATTAGTTGTATTCTTACCAAGTATTGCCGTAACCGTAAGACGTTTACACGACACCGATCGTTCAGGCTGGTGGATCTTAATCACTTTAATTCCTATTGTCGGTGCAATCGTCTTATTTGTCTTTATGCTATTTGATGGTACAAGAGGAGCCAACCGCTTTGGTGAAGATCCGAAAGGGGAAAGTCATTTTTTAATACAATAAAATAAAGGTTAATGCAGAGAATTTTTCTTATAATTCTTGAGGTTATATGAGTTTTAGGGCTAATTTATTTTAGCCCTAATTATTATTGATTATTTAACTCTCTATAAAAATCACAACCTTGTTGCAAACCATTATCACAGGCTTTACCAAACCATTCTTTTGCTTCAGAAAGATTTTGACGAACTCCTTTTCCAAATTGATGCATTACACCTAAATTATTTTGTGCTGTAGCATGACCTTGTTCAGCTGCTTTACGGAACCATTCTGCAGCTTTAGATAAATTTTGCTTTACTCCATGTCCATTAATATACATCATTCCTAAATTAGACTGTGCATCCACTAATCCTTGCTTAGCCGCTTTGTTATACCATTCTACGGCTTTAAAATAATCTTGTCTTACTCCTTGCCCTCGTTCATACATTATAGCAAGATTGTGTTGTGCTGGAGCATAGCCTTGTTGAGCTGCTTTTTTCCACCATTCGGCAGCTTTAAGATAATCTTGTTTTATCCCTTGACCATTAGCATATATTAGCCCCAAATTAGTTTGAGCATTTAGATCTCCTTGCTCAGCCTGTTGTTGTAGCTGTTTAATATCATTCGCTTGAATGGGTAAACTTATTAGTCCCAAAAAGCTGATAAGAATAAATATCAAGATATTAAAGCGTTTTGTAATATTAATTAATGGAATTTTACTTTTTTTCATTAAATACCTCTTTATATTAGTAATCTATAATGTTTTTTATTGTTTTTCATCTAAGTTGGTGTCATATAGATTATTCATTAACAATTTCTTTCCTTTTGATTTTGGATCTTCGCCATATTGATTATCCCTATCTTCCCCTTTAAGAAAAATAAGAATAAAGCTAACAAAGGGAAGGAGTGTCCATAGGCTATAATAACCACTTTTACCAAGATCATGTAGGCGAGCAATAATACAATAAAATCTAGGTACAGTATAAAAAATGAGAAGAATTATAGCAGTTATAAAAATAATAAGTAATTGACATACATCAGATTCATAATATAAATAATTAATAGATATTATTAAACGAAAGAAAAATCCCCATATTGCAAAATTGAAAAAGCATGAGCCAATGTAGTAAAGACCATAGTCTAATCGCCTCATTCTCCCTATTTTCATATATTATTCCTTATTTAAATTAGTATAAATAAAATTATTTATTAACGATTTCCTCTTATTTTGACTTTGGATCTTTACCATATTGATTATCACCAACTTCTCCTTTAATAAAAATAAGAATAAAACTAACAAATGGAATAAGTGTCCATAGGCTATAATAACCGCTTTTTCCAAGATCATGAAATCGAGCAATAGTAGAATAAAATCTCATTAATGTATAAATAATCAAAAGAATGATAACCCATCCAAAAATAATGAGTGATTGAAATGTATCAAACTCATAAGGTGAATTATCAATATCTTTTCCTAACGCGATACCAAACATCCATAAATAACTAAAGACATATAACCCAATATACCAAAGACCATAATCTAAACGTCTCATTCTTCCGATTTTCATATTTTATTCCTTATTTAATAGGGTATTTAATTATTAGATGAGTCTGGTGGAATTGAACCTATAATTCCTATTATTATTCCGATAGCTGTAGCCCATTCAGGAATAAAAAGATTAGCAATACCATAAGCAATCCAGCCAGAAGTTACTCCAACAAATAAATATCTATTGAGGAAAAATGATATTAAAATACTAGTAACAACGTAAATAGCCATAATATCTCCTTGAAATTACCAAACTTTATTTTGGCATTGGGTTAATAAATGTTGATAAATTTTTTGATTCTGCTGTTCTATATATTGATTTTCTATGGCATTAGCATGGTTTTGAGCTGCATATTGGCTAGTAAGATATTGAATGTCTTGGAAAGATCCTAATCCCATTTTCCCCATTAAAATACCAGCATAAGCAAGCTGTTCTCCTTGTGTCATATTGCCAAAAGGCAAATTTGTAGGCTTTAAAGGGTAAAAGCCATTAAAATCAAAATAGTTTTTTAAATCGTCTAAAATATATTGAGTATTTTGGTTAATAGAGTTAAATAGATAGTTTAATCCTGTTGAACAATCACGGGGAGCTTTATCTTGAATGTAGAGCCAACCTAAATTTATTCTAGCGAGATTAGAATTGTATTTTCGTAGGGCTTGTTTATACCAATATTCTGCTAGCTCAATATTTTTCTCAGTACCTAAACCATTTTGATAAAAATAGCCTAAATTAATGTGATTATGAGGATTAGGCTCTGTTTCAGCTGCTTTAACATAATAATTAAAAGCCTTAGGATAGTTTTTTTCTTTATAGTATTGGAAAGCAAGTTCAGTATTAGAACTACAAGCAGTTAATAAAGAAATTATACTGAGCGTGAGGATTGATTTTTTCATCTGGCTTATACTTTAATCATTCATATGTTTTACATAAACAAATATTCTACCGTAAAAAAGCCCTATTGAAAACCATTTGGTTTATAAAAACTATAAAGTTTACATTTTCATCTTAAATGCAAGCATAATGCCCAATATGAATATTAATCCTGAAAAAGAAGATTTTGGGGTCAGATTGCGATTAGCACTGAAAATGGCAAACTTAGCTCATTTAAAAACCAGTGATATAGCAACAAGATTTAATTTACGCCACCCTGAAGAACCTGTTACTCAACAAGCCGTACATAAATGGTTAAATGGCTTGTCGGTACCTTCTGCTAATAAGATAGTTACTTTATCTAAATGGCTTAATGTATCGGAGCAATGGTTAAAGTACGGTATTGATGATTCAAAGAGTTCAACATCACTTTTATCCTCTCTAGACAAGAAATTGCTTAGTTTATTTTTAAACTTATCTGATCCACAAAAAAAGTTGATTATTCAAATAATGCAAAATTTTAGAAAGTAATCTGTACTATTTGACGGCACAAGAGGAGCCAACCGCTTTGGTGAAGATCCGAAAGGGGAAAGTCATTCTTTAATACAATCCTAAGGCAGAAAATAAATGGCATAGCTAAGAACTATGCCATTTTAATTTATTTATGATTTTCTTACTGCAATGGCTTCAATTTCAATCCCGACATCTTTAGGTAAGCGTGCGACTTCAACGCAAGAGCGAGCTGGGAAATTAGGGTGGTTGTTTTGTTGGAAGAAACGTTCATATTCCCCATTAACAGCAGTAAAATCATTGAGATCTTTAACAAAAACAGTGGTTTTGACAATATCTGCGACTGTGAGTCCAGCTTGTTCAAGAATGGCTTGAATATTTTGTAGTGATTGGTGGGTTTGTGCCACAATATCTGTCGGGATTTCGCCTGTTTGTGGATTAACAGGGATTTGTCCAGAGGTAATAACCATATTGCCTAAATCTACCGCTTGTACATAAGGTCCAATCGCCGCTGGGGCTTGTTCGGTATGAATAAATGTTGTCATCTTTTTTCCTTTTGCTGATTTGTGAAATAAAAAATCGGTATATTGACCGCACTTTTTTGGTATTAAGTGATTTGTGTAAAGAAATCACGAATACCGACTAGCATATTATTAATGGCTACTGCCGCGAGAATTAACCCCATGACTCGGCTAATGACAGCGGCACCTGTATTGCCGATAATACGTTGAATTTTATTGGCGGCGAGCAGTAAAAAATAGGTGATCAATAACACGAGTAACATAATGACGGTGGTAAAAAATTGATCAATAAAACTAAAGCGGTGATTGTCGGTTAATAGGACAATCGCCATCATTGCACCCGGGGAGGCAATAGAAGGCACTGCAAGAGGATAAACCGCCAGTTCGTTAAGATTGGTGGATAAACGAATTTCTTGTTCTGGTTTACTTTCGCCAAAAATCATAGTTAAAGCAAAGAGTAATAGTACTAATCCACCTGCGATTTGGAAGGCGGTAAGTGGGATCTGCATTGCTTCTAATAGAGCTTGCCCTAAAATGAGGAAGAACACTAAAATCCCTGTGGAAATAAGAATCGCATTACGTGCGATTTTACGGCGATCTTCTAGGGGTAAACCTACGGTTTTAGCAAGATAAACTGGTACGCTACCAATAGGGTCAATTACCGCCCAAAGTACCACAAATTGAACAATAAGAGAGTCAAACATGAATGAAATCCAATAAAACAAAAAATAATGATAAGATAGGGCAAATATTATAACAAAATAGTGACAAGAAATGATTTTTTTTAAAAATTTAATTTTAAAACGTGGTCAAACGGAATTATTAACGCAAGCCAATGCCAGTATTAATCCTAAACAAAAAGTGGGGTTAGTGGGCAAAAATGGTTGCGGTAAGTCCACTTTATTGGCGTTATTAAAGGGCGAAATTAGCCCTGAGGGCGGTGAAGTGGCGTTGCCTAGCCAATGGACGTTAGCTTGGGTAAATCAAGAAACTCCGGCTTTATCGCTTTCTGCATTGGATTATGTGATTGAAGGCGATAGAGAATATATGAAGTTGCAACAAGCATTAGCCATTGCTAACCAAAATAATGATGGGCAACAAATCGCTTTGTTGCATAACAAGTTAGACATTATTGACGCTTGGACGATTGAAGCTAGAGCGGCAACCTTATTAAATGGATTAGGCTTTACTCAACAACAGCTGAGTTTGCCTGTTAAGGCGTTTTCTGGTGGTTGGCGTATGCGATTAAATTTAGCTCAAGCCTTGTTGGTACGTTCCGATTTATTATTGCTTGATGAACCCACTAACCACCTTGATTTAGATGCGGTGGTTTGGTTAGAAAATTGGTTAGCGAACTATACGGGGACATTGGTGCTGATTTCGCACGATCGTGATTTTTTAGATCCCATTGTCAATAAAATTATTCATATTGAACAACAGCAATTACAGGAATATACAGGGAATTATTCTGCCTTTGAACAGCAACGTGCCACCAAATTAGCCCAACAAAGTGCGATGTATCGTCAGCAACAGCAAAAAATTGCCCATTTACAAAGCTATATTGATCGTTTTAAGGCAAAAGCCACTAAAGCAAAACAGGCACAAAGTCGCGTCAAAGCCTTACAACGTATGGAATTAATTGCTCCTGCTTATGTGGACAATCCTTTCAGTTTTCGCTTTCAACCGCCGATAGCCTTACCTAACCCATTATTGGCGTTAGAACAGGTAAGTGCAGGTTATGGTATTGGCGAAAGTGCGGTGCAAATTTTGAAAAAAATTAAATTGAATCTTGTACCCGGCTCAAGAATTGGTTTATTAGGCAAAAATGGGGCAGGAAAATCTACCTTAATCAAATTACTGGCTGGAGAAATTTCGCCCTTATCTGGCACCATTCAACTGGCGAAGGGGGTTCAACTTGGCTATTTTGCTCAGCACCAATTAGATACCTTGCGAGCGGAAGAAAGTGCCTTATGGCATTTGCAACAACTTGCTCCACAGCAAACAGAACAACAATTAAGGGATTATTTAGGCGGTTTTGCCTTTCAAGGGGATAAGGTCAATCAGCCTGTGCAATCTTTTTCAGGGGGCGAAAAAGCACGTTTGGTGTTAGCATTAATTGTGTGGCAACGTCCTAATTTATTGTTATTAGATGAGCCTACCAACCATTTAGATTTAGATATGCGACAAGCCTTAACGGAAGCCTTAGTGGATTATCAAGGTTCGTTAGTGGTGGTTTCGCATGATCGCCATTTATTACGCAATACGGTGGACGAATTTTATTTAGTTCACGATCAGCAAGTACAGCCATTTAAAGGGGATTTAGAGGATTATCAAAAGTGGTTAAATCAGTTATCCACCTCTCAAGCTCCGCAACAAAATCATATTGCCACAGAAAATAATCCCCATACACAGGAAAACCGCAAGGAACAAAAACGGCGAGAAGCGGAGCTACGTCAGCGAACCGCCCCTTTGAAAAAAAGATTAGCTCAATTAGAACAACAAATGGAAAGGCTCAGCCAACAGCTTAGTGAACTTGAAACGGCACTTGCGGACGTTGAATTATATAGTGAAAAAAATAAAGCAAAACTCACCGCACTTTTAGCCCAACAAGTGCAAGATAAAAAGCAATTAGAGGAGGTGGAGCTGCAATGGTTGGCTGGGCAAGAAGAACTTGAACATATCCTTGCAACGGCGGAATAATGCGTTTATTCAAGGAGAAATTTTCCCCGATTTTCGCAGAATATGATATATTGCACAGTTTGTTTTAAATTGAAACAACGCTATTTCAAACTATTACCCTTTATTAATTTAGGAAAATATCACGTATTATGAAAGATCAATTAGATACCAGTAATTTATCTTATCAGGATAAAATGGCGATAGAAGAACACGAACGTTTAAGTCCACGTTTACTTTATGAAATTATCCGCCGAGATGGCATTGAAGAGCTTACGCGTCCCACTAAAGCTCTTGTTTTTTCTGGCATTACGGCAGGGTTGGTTGTCAGCTTTTCATTTATCTTTAAAGCGATTTTTACCGCTTATGTGCCACAACAACCTTGGGCACCATTAATTACCAATATGGGCTATACGGTAGGCTTTTTATTGGTGATTTTAGGGCGTATGCAACTTTTTACGGAAAACACCATTACCACCGTTGTGCCTCTATTTAGCCCGTTAAATTTAACCAAATTATATGCGGTGGCAAGGCTATGGTTTATTGTGTTTGCCTCCAATCTTATTGGTACCACATTAGCCGCTTTGTTTTTACAGAACTCTCATGTGCTTAATCCCGAATTTGTTGTGGCATTGAAACAAATTGCGCATCATGTGAAAGCCTTTTCCGTCAGCGACAGCATTTGGAAAGGTATTCCAGCTGGGATTTTAATTGCTTCTATTGTGTGGATGACCCCGATGGTCAATGGCGGTAAATTCATTATGATTTTCTTTTTTATTTACCTGATTGCTTTAGGGGATTTTGCCCATGTGGTAGTGGGATCTGCCGAGATTGCTTATCTTGTGTTCCAAGGCGAAGCCTCATTGTATGATTATTTTGTCCGTTTTCTTGCTCCAACGGCATTAGGCAATATTTTAGGGGGAACTGTGGTCTTTACCTTGATGATCTATGGGCAAGTCAATGATGAAATTCGTAAAAAATAGCCATAAGGAAGAGAAAAAATGAAAAAATTATTCATTACGGCATTATTTTTATCCACCTTGCCAGCGATGGCAAATAATACGGCGTTACAGCAAAAACTTAGCGAAATGGGATTGCGTAATATTGAAATTAAGCCATCACCTATTGCAGGAATTAATACCATTATTGCTGAACAAGGGATATTTTATGCCACAGAAAACGGGCGTTATGTTTTTGACGGCAGTTTATATGAATTAACCCCACAAGGTACGGTTGATGTGGCGAGTGGTTTTTTGTCAGAAAGATTGGCAAGTTATGAAAAAGAAATGATCGTCTATCCCGCTAGCCAAGAAAAATATGTGGTAACGGTTTTTATGGATATTACTTGCCATTATTGTCGTTTATTACATCAACAAGTGAAAGATTATAATGATTTGGGCATTACCTTGCGTTACTTGGCATTTCCTCGTGCGGGGTTAAATAATCAAACAGCCCGTCAAATGGAAGCCATTTGGACAGAGAAAGATCCTGCTTTTGCTTTTAATCAAGCGGAACAAGGCAATTTACCCAAAAATTTAAAAACCCCGAATATTGTTAAAAAACATTATGAATTGGGCGTGCAATTTGGCGTGCGTGGTACACCAAGTATGATTACTGAGCAAGGACAAGTTATCGGTGGATATTTATCGCCAAAAGATTTATTAGCCGCATTACAACAACAATAATTGGTTATGAATAAGACAATACAACGCCGATTGATCCCCGCTAGTCCGCCAGTTTGCGATGATCCCTTATTGGATCGCTTATATCGTGCAAGGGAGATCAAAAATTCTCAGCAATTAGACCGCACTTTATCGGCAATGTTAGCCCCCCATTTATTTTATGGTATTGAACAGGCGGTGGCGTTGTTGGTAGAAGCTCGCCAACAACAGCAAGCCATCGTGATTGTTGGCGATTTTGATGCCGATGGGGCAACCAGTACCGCCTTGATGGTATTAGCATTGCAACAGCTTGGTTTTAGCCAAGTACAATATTTAGTGCCTAATCGTTTTGAGCAAGGGTATGGGTTAAGTGTTGCGGTGGCAGAGCAGGCGTTTGCCTTAGGCGTAGAACTACTGATTACGGTGGATAATGGCATTTCATCCCTTGAAGGCGTGGCTTGGTTAAAGCAACGTGGTGTAAAGGTATTAGTGACGGATCATCATTTGCCACCAGAACAACTTCCTCTCGCTGATGCCATTGTTAATCCCAATTTAGCCCAATGCCCTTTCCCCTCTAAATCTCTTGCAGGGGTCGGCGTGGCGTTTTATGTGATGTTGGCATTACGGGCGAAATTGCGTGAACTTGGCTTTTTTTCTCCACAATCACAACCGAATTTTGTGGAATTATTAGATTTAGTGGCATTGGGAACCATTGCTGATGTGGTACCCCTTGATCAAAATAACCGCATTTTAGCTTATCAAGGCTTGGGGCGTATTCGTGCTGAACGTTGCCGTTGTGGTATTCGAGCCTTAGCGGAAGTGGCACAGCGAGACGTAAGTAAGCTAAATTGTAGCGATTTAGGTTTTGCCATTGCACCACGTTTAAATGCGGCAGGGCGTTTAGATAATATGTCCATTGGCGTTGAATTATTATTGGCAGAGGATATGGAAACCGCAAGGGCATTGGCGTTGGAGCTAGATAGCTTAAATCAAACACGCAAAGAAATTGAACAAGGAATGAAACTTGAAGCCCTAGAAATTTGCCAAAAACTGACCGCACTTCAACAACAATTACCCACAGGTATCGTCTTATATCAAGCGGATTGGCATCAAGGCGTATTAGGTATCCTCGCAAGCCGAATTAAGGATCAATTTCATCGCCCTGTGGTGGCATTTGCACAAGAGCAAGAGGGCTTACTAAAAGGCTCGGCACGTTCCATTGAAGGTGTACATATGCGCGATTTATTGGAACGTATTCATAGTGCTTATCCTCAGCTTATTTTGAAATTTGGTGGGCATGCTATGGCGGCAGGATTAACCATTATGGAAGAAAATTTTGCTTTATTTCAGCAGGTGTTTAACCAAACTGTGGCAGATTGGATCGATCAGGATCAATTACAAGGCGTTATTTGGACAGATGGCGAATTGAATGCCCAACAAATGAATTTGAGCGTGGCGGAAAAAATAAAACAAGCTGGGCCTTGGGGGCAGCGTTTTCCAGAACCCTTGTTTGATGGCGAATTTCGTATTTTGCAACAACGTTTGGTCGGCGAAAAGCATTTAAAAATGATGGTTGAGCCTAAACAGGGCGGACCATTGTTTGATGCTATCGCTTTTAATGTAGATACCCGTTATTATCCTGATTTATCCATTAAGTTTGCAAAATTGGTGTATAAATTGGATATTAATGAATATCGTGGTAATCGTTCGGTACAGCTTCTTGTGGATTATATTGAGCCAATGATGTTGGCAAATTAAGGAATAATAGAAAGGTTATGGCTAGACTTTTTTTTCTCGTATTCTTGGGGTGGAGTACCTGCATTTCTGCGGAAACACAAACCATTGTAGAAAAAAATATCCCACAATTTGAGGACGGTAAGGATTATTTTTCTTATCGTGTTCCTATAATTCTTGAAAAACAGCAAGATAATAAGATCCTTATTCAATCTTTTTTTGCTTATGATTGCCGAATTTGCTCGCAAAGCCAAGATGTTTTAACACTTTATAGTCAATTACATCCACATATTGTTTTATTGCAAAAACAACCTGTCGCCACAGAACAAGCAAAATTTTCTTCCAATGTGTACTTTACCCTACTAGCCCTTGATCGTGAAGATTTAGCAGATTTATTGTTATTTGATAGTGCAACAAATCCCGCTTTAACAGAGATGGAAACTTTATTAACTTGGGTGGCAGAAAATGGCATACCAGATCAACAGTTTTTAGAATTTTTACAACTACCTGAAATCCAACAAAAATCCGAAGAAGCGGTTTATTTAACGGAAAAATATGGGGTTTTTACCATTCCTTTTGTGGTAATTGATGGGCGTTATGTATTAACCCAAAGTACCTTATATGATGATGATTATGCTTTTGCTGTATTGGATTTTTTAGTGGATAAGGTCCGCAATGAACAACAACATTTAAGGAATAAAAAATGAAAGTAGGAATTATTGGTGCTATGGCACAAGAAGTGGAGATTTTAGTTAGCGTTATGGAAAACCTGACGAAAACCGCCATCGCAAATGGAACCCTTTATCAAGGGAAAATTAATGGGATTGATGTGGTATTAATGCAGTCAGGAATTGGTAAAGTCGCCGCTGCTGTTGGTACCACCGCATTATTACAGCTCACGCAACCGGATATGGTCATTAATACAGGCTCAGCAGGTGGAATTGCGACAGGATTATCGGTGGGGGATATTGTGATTTCTGAACAAACTTGCCACCACGATGCCGATGTTACTGCCTTTGGCTATGCTATGGGGCAATTACCGAATTGCCCTGCACGCTTTCCCTCAGATCCGCACTTAGTAACATTAGCAACGGAAATATTAAAGCAACAAAATAAATCAGCAAAGTTAGGGCTAATTTGCTCGGGCGACAGTTTTGTTCAAGGTGGCGATGCCTTAGCAAACATTAAGCAACATTTTCCAGAGGCGATTGCCGTTGAAATGGAAGCCGCCGCCATTGCACAGGTTTGTTATATGTTCAACGTGCCATTTGTGGTGGTAAGAGCCATTTCTGATAATGGCGATAGTGAGGCAACCCTATCTTTTGAAGAATTTTTGCCTATTGCCGCTCAATCTTCCTCGCAAATTGTTTTAGCCATGCTAGAAAAATTAGCAAAATCCGCTTAACTTCTGAACCTGTGGTTAGCCACAGGATTTTAGACACGCAATAAACGGCAAATAATCAAGGTTACGCCACCGCCTAATAAGGTGGCAATAATCCGATGTTCAGTAATCGCCACAGGATCACCGCTGCCTAAACCAATAAGCAATACAATGGTGGCAGAAATCATACTGGTTAATAAAGCATAATGGGCTTTTTGCATAGAAAATGCCGCTCCCGAAGTTAATGCTAATAAACTAAGTAACATCAACGCATTATCCTGTAAGCCATAAATTGCCAAAGTTGCGAAGCAACAGCCCAATAATGTCCCAATAAAACGATTAATCGCACGTTCTAAGGTGGTTTTACTGTCAGGACGCAAAATAATTAACGCCGTCATAGCCGCCCAATAATCATTGGCTAAACCTGCACTTTTAGCGATATATAAGGAAAAATTAACCGCTAAAATGACTGCAATAACAAATCGAATTTGCTTATTAAAGGATAAGGCACTGAGGGCAACAGGTGGTAAAAGGGTGGCACTATAAGGAAATAATTTGGCACTTAACATCATACCCACTAATTGTAAGCCAGCCCCTAACAGGGTAAATGCTCCTCGCAACAAAGCATTCTCCCAATCTTCGGGATAATAACTTGCCACCAAAAACGCCACCACAATTTGCAGAGTAATCCACCATAAGTCATTATTATAACTGGTTAAAATGGCACAGCCTGCGGATAATAACGCAATGGCAAGATATAACCATAACCCCTCGTGCCCAAATAATGACCCTGCCACCGCCGCAACCGCCATACCCACAGCAGAAGCTGTTAGCGCTCCCCAACGGTGTCCATAAAAACTGCGTGAAGCCCCAAACCCCACCGAAAACGCCGCACCAACCATAATGACAGCATGGATATAGCTAAAATCGGTACTAATGGCTAATACTAAAAGAATGGCAGGAGAGCATAAAATTAGCTCGCGCCAATAAATCGTGCCACAGAGTTGGCGAAAAGATTGATATTTTTGCGATAAAATTGACATAGTTTTCTAAAAATTTTGGCTTCCGCTTGATGAGGAAGTTTATCATTCATCATCTATTCCGCTATAGGTTTTACCGTAAACCTCGTCAGTTTTTCTGACACACCTCGAGCATAACGGCGTGGAATTTCTACTTTAATTTGTTGATTATGCACAGTGTCAGTATATCGACAAATCTCTCGTTCTTCGGATTGGGTATTAATGCTACCATCAAGATTTAATAAGGGCGAAATGGAAGAATACATTGTCCATTCAAGTTGTGTACCATCAGCATAATTCACATTTAAATGGGCAACGGCATTACCTTCATTACAGCCAATATGGTAATTGTCATAGTCAAAACCTTCATTATTTGGAAAATCTTGAGCTTGATAGAAACCAAATAGGCGATCGTGGGCGAACAAACTTTGTTTTGCATAACGCCAGACTTGCTCGCGTAAAAAATATTGATCGGCAAAACGTTGTGATAAAGATTGTTTACTTTCTATATAATGATGGATTTTTTGTTCTAACTGGGGAACCGCACCTGCTACACAACCCCATAATCCTGCTAAAATTAATTCCGTATGCGAACCGCTATCACGCATGGTATGGAATAATTTATCACTGGCTAACCATTGATTAACCGCCGCAGCCTCTCGTTGTGAAATGACGGAATCCGCATCACGGAAAATCACATAACCCACCTCAGGATCGTCAATGGCTAAGAAACGCCATAATGTGCCTTGCCATTGTTGCTGTTGCTCTGATACATACACAATTTCCGCACCATTTTGGCGTAAACGCTCAATCAAGGTTGTAGGGACAGAATGATCCACATAAAAACGGCATATCCAATCAGGGTATAAAATTGGGCAAAGTTCCGTATTTAACACCGCAGGTTCCGCATAGCGAGAAAGCCCACCAAATAAGGAAAACGCAATCACTTTTTTCTTCTTTTTGGCTAAGGCTAAATCAATGTGGGTGGGGGGGGGTAATTCACCTGAACCATATTGCTGATCTCGCAGTTGTAATGCTTTTAAGCCAGCCTTGCCGGCATTTTCCCAATCTTTTAATGCACCATAGCTATGAGCGAGGGCATCATAAGCGTTTAAACAATTCACATCACGTTGCAAAGCACGATTGGCATAGCGAATACTGTCTTGCCATTGATTAAGATAAATCGCCACCGTTGCCGCATCGCTTAGGGGTCTAACGGAAGCTGGAATAAGTTTATGGGCTTTTAATGTTTCTTGCAAAGCGAGAGAAAATTGCTGGTTAGCAAGATATTGATGAAAATTTTGGGAGATGATATCCAGTTTTTTCTGTAATTTTTTGTTCTGTGCTGGCTGAATAGGGCGTTTATAAATCATCGTTTTATTTTATCTTGTTAATGAATAAAGGCTTATCATACCTCATATTTACCTTTGAAGTAATCATAAAGTGCGGTCTATTTTGGCAAAATTTTTGTATCGCCGCCCATTTTAAATAGAAACAATGATAAGCAATAGAATGGGTTATTTTTTGTTATTAAAATGTTGCAAAGGATAAATTTTTGTTGTAGTTTATGAATTATTGTCAATTAAGTTAAGCGGAATAAGAGGTGCTTATGCAAATCAATTTTGATGACTTATTCTGTGGGATTAAAATAAAAAATCTATTTCCCCCACGCTCTATTCATATTATTCTCCCTTGTTGTTTTCTTTTCAGGCAGCCTATTTGGGGTTCTCAATATTCTCTTTGGCAATATTAATCTTTTTTATTTTCTTTCTTTTTGGCATGTTTGGCTAATTTAGTCCAACAATATTTTTTATATTCTTAATCTCGTTTTCTTTTATCTTTTTGATTAAAGAATGGCTCACTTTTTATGATTTCATGAGAGGAAAAAATAATGTTTATTGAAGGCAGTATTATTCAACAAAGTTTAATGATTGGCTTGATTATTTTAATTCTTGCGTCATTTGTAGCCGGTTATATTGATGCGATTTCTGGTGGGGCGGGGTTAATTCTTATTCCTGCTTTTATACTAACGGGATTACCGCCGCAATTAGCATTGGGGCAAGAAAAATTAGTCAGCACCATAGGCACAGTGGCGGCGATTAAGAATTTTTTTCAGAGTAAAGCCATTGTTTGGAAAATTATTCCAGCAGGGATAATTATTGCCATTATTGGGGCTTATGTAGGGGCAAAGGCGATTTTGTTTTTACCCACAGAAACCATTTCTTATGTGATCGTGGCTTTATTGCCTATTGGTTTATTATCGGCATTTGTTAAGGGCAAAATTCATCCCCATATCCAAGCACAAGAAATCAAAATTTCGTTTATAACGGTATTTTTAACCTGTTTTATTGTGGGGTTTTATGATGGCTTTTTTGGACCGGGTACAGGCAGCCTCTTTATTATTGCCTTAACCTTATTTAATGGTTTAACTTTATTGCAAGCCTCGGCAACCTCAAAGATTTTTAATTTTGGTTCAAATATTGGGGCTTTTGTTGCCTTTTTTATGGCAGGACAAATGGCGTTTTTAATTGGTATTCCGATGATTATTGCCAGTTTATTAGGCAATCATATTGGGAGTTTGCAAGCTATTAAAACCAACGGTGAAGTGGTACGCAAAGTGTTAATTATAACGGTTATTTTTATGATGATTACTTTGATTTATCAGTTGGTAAAATAATGGAAAATAGACCGCACTTTTTATAGTCATTTCACTTTTATTTCTCCGGTTTCACAAATGTATTTCGCACATTCGTGCGACCTACTTTCTTTGCTGTTCAGAGGACAGATGACGGATGACAGAGGACAGCAATAGTAGGCTAATTTATTGATATTTAAAGTAAATGCTGTCTTCTGTCCTCAGTTCTCTGTCCTCTGAAAGCCAAAATTATTCTATCGTTCTAAGTTTAGGCTGGGGCTTTTTAAGGGGGTAAGGAAGCGTATACAATAAGTATAGTCGTCCCACTTTAAAATAATACAGAGTTGGTACGCTTTGTCTTATTTTTAAATTGAGACAACGACAACCATAAAGTGCGGTCTGTTTTGGCAAAATTTTTTCAAAACTGACCGCACTTTATGTCTTAGCATTTTTAAACATTTCAGCGTGGGTATCTAAATAATGAAGTTCGACCGTACTGTCGTCATCAGAAATACGATAAAGCAACACCAAATCATTTTTAACATGGCAATAACGAAAGGCATTTAAATTGCCTTTTAATGCGTGATCACGGTATTTGGCAGGCAATGGCTGGCGGTGGATTAAACAATTAATGACTTCTGCCCATTCCGCACTGATTAAATGTATATAATGTTTTTTGGCATTTTTCTTATAGTCGTTTCAATTTAAAAGAAGATAAGGCGGCACGCTGAAGACAGTACAAAGAGTACGGCGAAGCGTGCCAACGCAGTATTATTTTAAAGTGGAGCGACTATAAATGCTTTAAAAACCTCTAACTGTCTAGGCTCACTCATCGGCTAAATCGCTCATCATCTCTGTTAAACTCGCAAATTTTTGTGTTTTACCCTCTGCTTGTTCACGTTGATTTTGTTGCAAAATCGCCAGAACATGATCTTGTAGCAATGATGTTTGCTCGGCTTGCCAAGCAAAAGAAAGCGGCACTGTTTTGGTTTTAATCACTTGATTAGCAAAGAGTTTAAAGGCTTGAGGAATAGTTAAGCCATATTCTGCCAATACTTCGGCAAATTGCTGTTTGGTTTTGGCATCAAAATGCATATTAAAGTTATTACTCATGATAACTCCTTTATATATTCGTTAGATTTTCTTGATTTTATCGTTATTTTTTATGCCTTACAAGGCAAATATCCGCAACACTGTTTCAACCAAGCGTTGAATTTTGATTGCTCGTTTTATTGTTTCATTAGAGGAAAAAATGATGTTTATTGAAGGCAGTTTTATCTAATTTATAGTCGTTTCAATTTAAAATAAACAAGGTGGTACGCTGAGATGGTTAAAGTGCGGTCAGTTTTGGCAAAATTTTTTCAAAACTGACCGCCCTTTTTATGAGTCAATGAAAATTTCAGTATGACTTAGAACTGAGGGCGATACCTTTAGCTCACGTGCCGCCGCCATAAAGCCCTGATGTTTCGCCACAATCACAAAATAATAAAGTGTATTCCATTCCTTATCTATTACACCCACTTGAAAATAGCGTGAAAAAAGACCGCACTTTGTTTGTTATGTTGATATTGAATGATTTTCAGCTAAGAAACGATCAAAATCGCTTTCAAACATTTTATCTTGTATCACACGGTATTTTTCAAATTCACTTAATGCATGTGCTTTGGCAATTTCGTCGGTAATTTTGCCTGCATCTTGTAAAACCGCACGATCGGTAAAGGCAAGAAAACGATTTAAACGATTTTCCCAATCTGCCATTGTCATGGGAATTTGTCGGTTTGCCATATCTTCGGCAAGATCTAAATAAGCGGATACTAATCGCTGTAATTGTGCCATTTCGTCTTCATTAAGATAATTTTTGGCAACGATAACATCAAATTTTTGAATTTTTCCCTGAGGTGCATCTCGCCAAGAGGTTAAGCCCATATTTTGTTTTTGTGCATCAGCACGATGATAAATGACCTCTGAAGCGGTTTGTCCATGAATTGCCCAATGCAGTTTATTTTGTACCGTTGCAAAAAAACGTTTAGTCGTCATGGCATCACGATCATAATCAATCGCTGTGGCATAAATATCGGTAATTTTTTGGTAAAATTTACGTTCTGATAAACGAATTTCACGAATACGAGCAAGCTGTTCTTCAAAATATTTTTTACCTAATATTGAGCCATCATTTTTTAATCGCTCATCATCCATAGCAAACCCTTTAATGGTAAAGGATTGAATGACCTGTGTCGCCCACTTACGAAACTGTACGGCTCGCTCTGAATTTGCCTTATAACCTAACGCAATAATGACAGATAAATCATAATGTTGGGTTTGATAACGTTTACCATCATTGGCAGTTATTAGAAATTTTCTAATAACTGAAGATTTATCAAGTTCACAATCAGAAAAAATCTTTTTTAAATGGTAATTAACGGTTGCAATATCAATATCATATAACGCCGCCATCATTTTTTGCGATAACCAAATATTTTCATCAGCATAAATGGCATTTACGCCGCCTTCACCCGTACTTGCGATAAAGGTTAAGTATTCCACCGCTGATGCTCTAATAGGTTGTAATTTACTCATATTATGATCATTCAAGCTAAAAAATCCTCTAATGATTTTGCCGATAAAAACCCCATTCCTCGATTACCCGCTCATCAGGCAAATGACATTCTGCGTATTCATTGCCTTGTGCATCGGATTTGGTTACCGACTGTCCGCCTTGCTCTACACAATAGACTGAAGCAGGATTTGCCATACCGATTGGCTCTGCTGTGGGGTGAAGTGAATGACAAGCGGTCAATAAGAGCAGGGGAAGTAAAAATTTATTGCTCACGTTCTTTCCTTTAGAAAAAACAATATCATAGCAGAATTAGTGAGAAAAACTCACAAGGGCATGCAAGATTAGCACGTCTTTTGACGGATTTGCTGAGATAGTTTTTCAGGCAGCCTCGCTGCTTGAAATTTTTGGAAAACTGACCGACCTTTCCCCTTATCCTTTTGGGAATAACCGCGTTTTTGCATCAAGATAAACCTTATTTTTCTCTCGCTTACCAACAGCAATCACAAAAACAACGATTTCTTTCTCTCTGACCTGATAAACCAAACGATAACCCGCCTCACGCAGTTTAATTTTATAACAATCGGAAAAACTACTTAATCTATTGGCTTCTATTCTGGGATTTTGTAACACCTTAGCCAACTTCTTTTTGAATTGTTCTTTGACGGTTTTACCCAGTTTCTGCCATTCTTTTAAGGCGCGAGGATCAAAATATAACTCATAAGTCATCTAAATGAACCTTAACCCCCTGTTGCGAATGTTTTAGGCGATAACGCACGGTTTCTAATAATTCCGCTTCTTCATGATTTAACAGCGTTGTTTGAATGGGGAATTGATGATTTTGTGCCACATATTGAAACAGCAATCTTACTGCCTCTGTTGGGGTCATATTCAGCTCTTGCAAGGCAAGATATGCCTGTTTTTTTAACTCATCATCTAAACGAATGTTTACAGTTGCCATGATGTTCTCCTTAGTCTAAATGGGGTCATTGTAATGCAATTTGGCATTACAAACAATGTTCGGAGAAGTTTCCGAAGTGCATTCAGTTTTGCTATGTTTCAGGCTGCCTGAAATTTTTGTAAAACTGACCGCACTTCGTATAAAACTTGATTAAAAAGTTATCTTTCTTGTAATGCCTGTTTCATTCGGGTAATTGGCTTGGTGAGGTATTGGAATACGGTTTTTTCGCCGGTTTTAATATCTACGGTGGCGATCATACCGGGGATAACAGGCAAGGTTTTGCCGTTTTTATCGGTCAGTTCTGCACCGTCAGTACGGACTAACACACGATAAAATGCGGAGTTGGGATCAAGGTTGAGTTCGCTCCCCATTTTTTTATCCTGTAACGTGCCTGGGCTTAATAAGGTAACTTCGCCGTCTAAACCGCCGTAAATGGCATAGTCATAGGCGGTTAATTTCACTACCGCTTTCATACCCGGCATAATATAAGCCACATCTTTGGGGTTAATGTAGGCCTCAACCAGCAAGGTATCTTCTAAAGGGGTAATCTCCATAATATCTTGCCCTGCTGAAATCACGCCGCCAATGGTGTTAATTTTGATATTTTTAACAATCCCTTTGAGTGGGGCTCGAATCATTGAGCGTTCAACAGGATCGGCACGCATAGCAAGGTTTTCTCTGGCTTGATCCAGTTCGCCTTGTGTTCGCCCTAATTCGGCATTGGCATCGGTAATATATTTATGTTGGCGTTCGCTAATTTGTAATTGCAAATCTGCGGAAGAACGTTCCATACGCAATAATTCTACCTGCGACATGGCACCACGAGCCACAATAGGTTTGGTTAAGGTAATTTCACGATCTAATAGGCGTTTACTTTCTTTTAAACTTTTCAAACTTTCAGCCAGTGCGGCACGTTTCGCTTGATAAACCCCTTTTTCTCGGCGTTGAATTTCTTCAGGGATATTGTCAGGAAAAACGGGTTCTTCGCCGTTAATTTCCGCTTTTAAACGAATCACTGTGGCTTCAAGGTTATCCACTTTGGCTTGGGTTTCACGCAAAATGGCGGAAGAACGGGTATCGTCAAGTTTAAGCAAGATTTGCCCTTTTTCCACTTGATCCCCTTCTCGCACCAACATTTCGCTTAAGATACCAGGATCTAAACTTTGAATCACTTGCTCGTGGCTACTTGGCACAATCGTTCCCTGAGCACGCGTTACCTCTTCTAATTTGCTGAAATAGGACCAAATAATAAACACAATAAGAAAAGCCCCAATTAACCAAAGAATGGCAAAGGTTTTGGTGTGTTTTTCCTGTTGCATTGCGGCGTGCAGATCCGTAAGCAAATGCAAGTCTTTGTTTTCCACCTTTTCTAAGGTGGTTTTTTGAGGTTGTTGATTTTGATCTTGAGATTGATTTTCTGCTGTCATTTTGATACTTCTTTATGCTTATTCATTAATGATTTTCCACAGGTTTAGCCTCTGCTGCTGGGGCTTCTGGTTTTTCGTTGAGTTTGGCTAATACCGCATCTCTTGGGCCGTCCATAATCACTTTACCGTTATCCACCACAACGATACGATTCACTAAGCGTAACACTTGCGGTCTATGGGTAACGATCACTAAAGTACGATTTCTCGCCCAAATATCAATGGCGGCAATGGCTTGGTTTTCGTGGAATTGGTCAAAGCCTGTGGTGGGTTCATCTAATAACACTACTTTAGGATCACGCAACATCATACGAGCAAGGGCAACTGCTTGACGCTGTCCGCCAGATAAACCTAAACCATCTTCCCCTAATGGCATATCTAAACCTTTCGGGTGATTTCTAACCATTTCTAATAAGCCTAAACGTTGTAAGGCAAATAATAGGGTTTGGTCATTGGAAAAGCCATCAACACGAGAAATATCTAAATTTTCTCTGAGGGTACCTAAGAATAAACGAGGTTTTTGCTCGAGTAATAACACTTGATTACGTAAAAAATAAGGATCAAGCTGTTGTAAATTAATGCCGTCTAAACTGATTGTTCCACTGGTTGGGCTATATTGATTGACCGCCAATTTTAGGGCAGTGGATTTACCGCTACCAATTTTACCAATAATCGCTACTTTTTCCCCTTCACGAATACTGAGGTTAAATTGATCTAATACGGCGTTATTTTCTTCGTCATATTTAAAGCTCACATTGGCAAAATTTAAGTTTCCTTTGACTTGTTTTAGGCTTAAATATTCACGATCGCTGGATTTCTCAATCGGCTTTTGCACAATCATTTCCACCCCTTTTAGGGCGATCCAAGCCTGTTGGAAACGAATGGCTAAACCCGCAATTTGCCCCAGTGGCGATAAAGCACGTCCAGAAAGAATCACCGCCGCAATTAACGCCCCCATAGTGATGCGACTAGCCACATCTTCGCTATGAATCAAGTAAGTGCCATAAACCACTAATAATACGGTGTTAAGTTGTTGTAAAGCGGTAACGGTATTAATCACAAAGTTACTAATATCCTTCACCTTTATGGCGGAATAAGAGCTTTTCGCTGTGTAATGATCCCAACGTTGTTGTGCCCATAACATCGCATTGTTATTTTTTAAGGTTTCTAAGCCCTCTACGGCTTCTACTGCCAGCCCTTGGCGTTGTGAGGATTCACGCATAGATTCATTAATGGCTTTGGACAGGGGAATTTGTGCCAGCAAGCCAACCAAAATCACTAACGGAATAATAATGGCAGGGATAATGGCCAATTTACCTGCCACAAGGCTAATGACCGTAATAAAAAGCAGTAAAAAAGGGAGGTCAATTAAGGTTAATAAACTGGCACTGGTTAAAAATTCGCGTACCGATTCAAAATCACGCAAATTATTGGCATACGAACCTGAAGACATCGGTTTTTCTTGCATACGCAATGCCATCACCCGTCTAAATAACATCGCACTAATAATTAAATCTGCTTTTTTACCCGCAATATCCGTTAAATGCCCTCGCAAGGTTTTAGCGATAAATTCAAAGAAAATGGCTAATACCACCCCAATACTCAATACCCATAAGGTGGCGTAGGCTTGGTTAGGGATTACTCGGTCATACACATTCATCACATATAAAGAACTGATTAATGCCAAAACATTAATCATAAAGGTGGCAATAATGACCTGATAATAATAAGGCTTAAATCGCCAAATAATTTTGAAAAACCAAGATTTAGGTAGCTCATATTCAGGCAGCTCTGAACGCACATCTTGAATCACTTTGGGTTTAATAAACCAGCAATAGCCCGCATATTTCGCCGCTAATTCCTCCGCACTGATATCTGCAAACAGGTTACCCTCTTGCATAATGCGGTAAGTACGTTGCCCTTGTTCATCAGTATGGATCTCAGTAATTAAGACCGCTTCCTGATCTTTTAAAATGGCAATCACAGGCATGGCTAAAGAGGGAATATCCCCTAAGGCACGCTCTGAAATATTATTATCAAAGCCTTCGGCACGCAAAAACTCGCATAGACCCGAAAAATCCGCACTATTGCCTACTTTACGCACCGTATTGGCGGTTAAGGTGGCAACAGAAATAGGCGTACCCAAATATTGAGTCGCCAAGGCAATTTGTTCAAAAATACTTTTCATTTTTTACGACTTATTTCACGATTTAGTTATTCAGTTATTTTTCATCAACCCATTGTTTTAACGCACCTTGTGCGTAGAGATAATCTAGCACAGCATGACGTACCTGATATTGCGAATTCACCTTTGACAGCTGTGCTGATAAAAGTTCATTCTCCGCATTTAACAGTTCCAATAGGGTACGTTTCGCAATAGAAAATTGCAATTTATAAAAATCAATCACTTCTTTTTGCGATTTAATTTGTTGGCTAAGAATATTGACGTGTTTTTGATACTGCTCAAAATTAATTAAAGAAAGGGCTTTTTGTTCTGCAATTTCTAAATTGGCATCTTCTAATTCACTTTCTGCCGACACTAAACGCTCAACATTTTCTTGTACATTATAATGATTACGGCGATTGTAAATATCCCAAGACATATTTAAATAAACCACACGATCATCACGAGTAGCCTGTGCCACAAAGTCTAATTTGGGTAAACGACTTGCTTTACTGGCTTCAATACCCGCTTTAGCCACTTCTATTTGTTGTTCAGAGGATTTAATACGCGGATTGACTTTTTCTGTACCATAACGTTGCTTTAATTGTTGCAAACTGAGTTTGCTAAAAGGATCACGAATATCTTGACTACTTAAATTACGCTTGGCATAACGAACTAAACGATTAATACTGGTATCAATTTCACGTTGCACCGCATTCATTTGTTGTTCAACTTCATATTTACGAGATTGTGCTTGTACTAACTCCGATTGACGACCAATGTCATTATCAGAAATCACATTAATATCCCGAATAATTTGATTAATCCGTTGATGAGCCTGTTTTAACACCTCTAGCTGTTCCAAGCTACTCAATGCCATTAAATAAAGCTCTGTGACACGATAAGCCACTTCCTCTTGCGTTTGCTCAATATTAAATTGACTTAATAATCGCTTAGATTTCGCTTCTTTAACACGTTTATCAATCGCACCAAAAGAATATAAATTTAAGGAAAGCTGAGCCCCCGGCACAAAATGAGAGGCTTCCGTAGAAGAATAACGATGATATTGTTTGATATTTTGTTGCATAAAAGTTGAGATTTGTGGGTAATGATCCGATTTTTCCTGCTCCACTTGGCTTTCTGCAATCATCTTTTCACTTTGTGCCAACAAGATTTTCGGATCTTGGCTTAAAGAACGCTTGATAACGTCTTTTAATACGGTTTCGTTGGCGAGGCTTTTAGGTAAGAAAAGTAAAAAGGGTAAACAAAGTAACAACTTATTTAAACGCGTAAAAGGGGAAAGTTTCATAATTATACCTATTTTATTAGTAAGAGTATTAAATACCCAACGAGTAAGTTAATAATTAATCAGCAAGCGAATATATAGCAAATAGGCTATGACTGCAAGAGAAGAGAAATAAATAAGGGAGAATAATGTATGTAGAGTTTTTGTTAAGTAAAGTTTGGTAAAGTTTGAGGGGGGGGGGGGTAGAATGATAAATATTGTTTTCTCTATAATTACGCTATTTTTATTCACTTTACATATTATTAACACAGGTTTTATTTAATACATTGTTTTTCTGATTGTTGTTTTTTATGTTGTTCATTAGTTAGGATAATGTTTTTTGTAGGCTTGTGTTTTTATTTTTATAAATTTTTCAGTAAATCTTGAGTATAGTTATGAGGAGCTTATTATGCGACTAAAACTTGGCGGAGCAATCTTTGCTTGCTTGGCTTTAACCGCGTGTTCAGCGAATAATTCGCCAGAAACATGGCAGAATTTTACAGATAAAACTGTAGGTGCGGATAATTTAAATCAAGGAGAATCTTTGGTTGTATTTTATCGCCAACCCAATACACCAGGCGTAGCCATTGATGTTTATGTGAACCAAGACTATCAAACATCATTGCTCAATGGTGGATTTAGTGCCATAAAATTGTGTGCCAATCAAAATTTTATTTCCACATCTTACACCTCAGACCGCGATTTTGGAAATCGTACCAGGGGTATCCATTTTTATAGCTCTAGCCAGCAAATTACCTACGTTAAAGTTACCTCAAATGGTAATCAACAACCTGTATTTACTTTTGTTGATAATGAACAAGGTAAAAGGGATGTTGAACAATTACAATACCAATCTAATGTACTTTCTCGAGTGATTGAAAAACCTTGTAGTAATCAAAACTATGTTACCGCGACTTATCAAGTCAATTTTGGTTTTGATCAATCTTCTACAAAGAGTTTACCAGCTAATGTTCAACAGGCATTAGCACAGTTTGTACAACAAATTAATGCGGAAAAAGTGACTTCAGTAAAAGTGAATGGTTACAGTGATCCTGTAGGGAACTCAAATTATAATGTAAAACTTTCTGAACGTCGGGCAAATACAGTAGCAAACCTGATTCAACAAAGTAACCCTTCTATTCAAACCGAGGTAAATGGTTTTGGTGCAAGCAATGTCCTCAACAATAATTGTGCTAAAGAATATCGAGGTAATCGTACTCTTATTAATCAATGTAATGCCGAAAATCGTCGTGTAGAAATCGCCGTTTTTGGGCAAGAGTAATTTATTTAGGAACTTATTTAAAAGGATGAATTTATGTCAACAACATTAAAAGTATTAAGTGCAAAAAAAGTTATTTCAAAATATAAAATTGCAGATGGTGAAACCTTAACGATCAAAGCATCAAAGAATGTTAATTACCAATTAATTGATGATCAAACAGGCGTTGCGCCACAGAAAATCATCGCAAAACGCGTAGGTAACGATCTCCAAATCTTATTAGAAAATGGCGATCAAGTACCAGATATCGTTATTACAGACTATTACACAGATACAACAGCGGAAAGCACTAATTTATTAGTTGGTCAGCATGAAAATGGAAAAGTGTATGTTTATGTGCCGACTTCTGGCGAAAAAGCTGATGCTATCAGCGTATTATTAAATAACCAAGCAGAACCACAAGTATTAGGTGGCGATGAAAGAGATGGGGCATTTTGGGTATTTAGTCCATGGTGGTTATTAGCATTAATTCCAGTAGCGGGTATTGCTATTGCTGCGGGTAGTGGCGGCGGATCAGGCTCCTCGAATGATGCGCCAGCGGATACTTCAGCAGACAAACCAAGCATTGATGCACAAAAAGGTGGCAAGGTGATTGTTGCTCCTGGCGCAGATAATACGAAATTGGTTGTTGAATATACCGATGAAAATGGTGATCAAAAAACGATTACTGTAAATAAAGGCAGTGATGGTAGTTGGACATCTGAAGATACTTTACCAAATGGCGTTACATTAGATCCTAGCACTGGAACAATTACTTTAGCACCTGAAGCAGTAAAAGATAAAACCACTGTAACTGCAACAGGTACTGATGCAGCAAATAATTCAAGTTCTGTAACCTCAACTGCACAAGTAGATGATTCAACGCCAGATCAGGCGGATAAACCTAATGTTGACACACAAAATAATGGTCAAGTTGTAGTAAAACCAGGTGAAGATAATACTAAACTCGTTATTGAATATACTAACGAAGATGGTGAATCAAAAACAATAATATTAAATAAAGACAGTGATACTGGTAATTGGACTTCGGAAGAGAATTTACCGAGTGGTGTTACATTAGATCCAACAACTGGGAAAGTGACTTTACCTCCTGACGAAGTAAAAGATGAAACGACGATCACTGCAACAGGTACTGATCCATATAATAATAAAAGCAAAGAGACTAAAACATCAAAAATTGATGGTGTATCAGGCGCACCATCATTGTCTATTCCAGACGCAGCAGATGGCTACATTAACGCTCAAGAAATCAAAGATGGTGT
>NZ_SMFT01000002.1:0-140181 GCF_004339025.1 Volucribacter psittacicida | reverse complement strand
AACCAGAAAGCGAACTTAACGGACGGCACTGAGTACAAAGTCACAGCGAAAGTGGTAGACAAAGCGGGTAACGAAAGTGCGGCGAGTGAAGAGAAGAAATTTACTGTGGACTTAACTGACCCGACAGCGCCGACAGTAGATGCGAAGACAGATGGTAGCGTAGAGGTGACCTTGCCAGAGGATGCAGATAAAGTTGTGGTAACTTACACCCCAACAGATAGCAGTAATGGTGAGACTAAAACCGTGACATTAACTAAAGATGAGAACGGCACATGGACATCAGATGATGCATCAATCACACCAGTGGATGGCAAAATCACTTTACCAGCAGATAAAGTGAAAGATGAAACAGGTGTGAAAGCGGTAGCGACAGATAAAGCGGGTAATGATGCCGAAGGCAGTGCGATAGCGAAACAAGATCCTGTATCTGTAGAGATCACTGTAGATACCAGCGTTCCTGAGGATCTTGAAACCACCGAAGCTGGTGGCGTGAATAACGGTACCGCAGGTGATTCAAAAGCGAGCGGTAAGTTAAAAGCGATGGAGGGTAGTTCTGAAGTTAGCCTTGTTGCTCAAACCAAAGAGAGTATTTATGGTACCTTTACCTTGAATGCTAATGGTACTTGGACTTATGTACTCGATGACAGCAAACCAGCTACTCAAGCATTGCAAGAGGGGCAGGCTGTAACCGATAGCTTTGATGTTACCAGCGTCAAAGGCGGTAGCTATACCATTAGCGTAACGGTGAACGGTAAAGACGATGCCGCGGTGATTGGTGGCGTTAAAACTGGCTCGGTTACCGATGGTGTGGGTGCTAATAACGATGTTAGTGCAACCAATACTGCCACAGGTAAATTAACCGTCACTGATGTTGATAATGATCCAACTTGGACAGCAGCTTCAGGTGATGCAACCTATGGTGCATACAGTATTAACGCAGAGGGTAACTGGACTTATACACTTGATCAAAGCAATGAAAAAGTGAACCAGTTAAAACAAGGCGATACCTTAACGGATACCTTTGAAGTAGCGACTTCTGGTGGCGATAAAGAAACGGTAACGGTAACCATTAACGGTCAAAATGCGAAATTAGCTTCTATTAGCTTGAATGATAATTTCACAGATGACTTTGAAAATGGTACGACACCGCATAATCCGCAACAACAAAGTGATAGCGTGACACAATATTATCCAAATCAATCAGCGGATAATTATACAGGCAATATTACCAGTGGTTCAGGCAGCACTGCGGTAAGCAAAGCTACAGGCTTAACCAATGATGCAACGCCAACCTTGAGCTTTAGCTTAGATAAAGCCTTGGATAGCAACCAAGAGTTAGTGGTGGTGCGTTATAAATTAGGTACTGAAATCAGTAACTTTGAGGAATATGATGAAACGGTTATTGAGAATACTTCATTACAAACCACTGACGGTATTAACTATACTTTCACTGATAATTTAGAGGAAACTCGTGGTCAAGATTATCTCTATCGTGTGAAAGTGGTGGATACTGTTGATGGCGAAGAAGTGGTTACTTCTACGCAAGAGTTTAAGTTCCGTTTGGATACGATAGTTGAACCAATGAGAGTGAAATCCTTTAATAGTGATACAACGCAAATGGTGTTAGAGCCATCGGGTGGTTCTGAAATGAATGCGACCATTACATTCCGTTATATGACAGGAACAGGAGAGTTTTCTCAGTGGACAACGGTGCGTCAAGATAGCGATGGTACTTATACCTTTAATATGCCAAATTGGAACCGTTATACCAATGATGGTATTGAGGTACGTATTGTTGATGGTGCGGGTAATGTGACAACAAGTAAAATTTATGCGATGCGTAACCTGTTCTCTGCCTTAAATGAGAGTGAAGGACCAGATACAACGGCATCTACAAACAGGGTATTCGGTGGTGGATTTGATGATCCTACTTATGTTGCCTATCGACAAACAACAGCGACTCATGAAAATGGTGGTATTACTTCAAGTGATGGTAATGATTATATTATCCTTGGTCTGGAGCAGTTTGGAGGCTTCAATGAAGATGGAACAAGTAAGAATCCATTGACTAATGGCTCTCTTGCGAAGAATGACTTAGATAAAGGGTCTAGCCCACGTATTGATATGGGGGCAGGTGATGACTATTTATTAGTTCGTGGTACGCTACAACAAATGAATGGATTAACTATTGCCATGGGAGAGGGTAATGATAAGCTTGAGCTTGGAGGTAGTATCATTGGTACCCAAGTGATAGATATGGGTGATGGCGATAATCTGATTTCAGTGACTAACTCTCAGTTAGCGGCAACTTATGTTACCTATAAGTTTGGCGATGGTAATGATTTACTTACTGTAGGTGGAAATCTTGATGGTGAGTCAACCATTGAGCTTGGCAATGGTAATAATGAAGTACGCGTTGGTGGTTATATTGTTGATAAAAACGTGATTACTGGTGGAGATGGCGATGATCGTATTGAGGTTAGCAAGCAAATAGGGGGTAACTCACCTTATTCTGGCGATAATACGATTAATCTCGGCGGTGGTGATAACAGTATCTTTACGGGTACTTACCTTGATGATAGTAAAATCACGATGGAGGATGGTAACAACAGTATTGTTGCGACAACCTCAATTAGCGATACCACAATGACCTTGGGTAATGGTAATAACCGCATTACATCAGGTACTTATATGCAAGATGTGAATATTACCGCAGGTAATGGCGATAACACTATCTTAGTGAAAACCACTATGGATGATACTAACATTACTTTAGGTGATGGTAATAATGCGATCACTACAAGTAACCATTTAAATGATAGTACCATTATTATGGGTAATGGTGATAATAGCGTTACCACAGGTGCTGAAATCGGTGGAACAACATTAACTACAGGTAGCGGCTCTGATACCTTTAACTTTGATTCTATTGCTAATGCTTCGGTAATTAATACGGGTGCTGGCGATGATACCATTATGGTAACGCAATATATCTATAAAAATGCGTTATATACAGGTAACTCTCCAACCATTAATATGGGTGATGGTGATGATAAGTTAATCGTTGGTAACAATAGTAATATTGATGCTTATATCAGTAATGAAACCAGTATTGATATGGGTAATGGTAACGATATTATTGAGGTTACAGGTAGCATTGGTTTAGGTACAGACAGATTTACCGTTCAATTAGGTGCTGGCGATGATAAGATCACCATCGGTGGCGATGTAGGTCAAAACGTAACCATTGACGGTGGTGATGGTTTGGATACCTTGGTAATTACCTCTTCATCAAAAGTGGATAACATCAAACAGTTTATTAACTTTGAGGTGATTGATTTAACAGGAGCAAGTAATTACCACTTAGATTTAGCCTTGAGCCAATTAACCTTGAATAACCCTGATGGCAAAAAAGCGTTGTATATCCAAGGTAATGCAAGCTCCACGATTGACTTTGGGGATAATGGTTCTGCAGCGACAGGTTCTAACGGTTCAAGAACCACAACAACCGAGCCAGCAGCACGTTATACTGATGGCAATGGTTATTGGTCTAAAGTGGGTACTGTGGAAAAAGATGGGGTTACCTATGATACCTATGCTTATAATGGTACAACAGGTTCAACCACCGAAAACCTCGTCCATATTGAACAAGGCATCACTATTATCTAATCCATAAGCGAACTTGATCATCACAACCGCACTAAAAAGTGCGGTTGTTTTTTGAAAAGTTTTTATAATAAAAACGGCGAAAACTTTTGAGGTTTTTGCCGTTTTTTATTATGTAGAGGAATAGAAATTATAGAGTTGTTTCAAATAAGAATAATATATCATTATCAGATCCCTTATATACTTATTGTATATGGTTTTCGCTGTATTCCTTGTTTCTTTGTCTATTTTCTTTATGGGAGTAAAGAAAGTAGGACGTATCTTTTGAAAAAAGGGGAGAAAATTAGCAAAGGTGGAGAAATGCAAGGGAAAAATAATTTACAAATCAACCGCACTTTTACAATCTCAGTGTGCTACTTTGCCCTATTTTAAATTGAAATGAGTAGTATGATATGAATAAAGGAAAGCCCAAATATAATAATTTGGGCTTTGGATACAACAATATTAATAATAGAAATTGAGCTATCCCCGATACTGCCCAACCCCTAACTCATCTTCTTTGCGTGTACGATTGATAACTACTTGAGGGGATTGTAATACCCTTAATCCCATTTCGTCTTCGGTGCGCACCACTTCGCCGCGTAAGGAATTTGTCCAAACATCGGTAATTTTAATATCCACAAATTTACCGATCATATCAGGCGTACCTTTAAAATTCACGATACGGTTTGTTTCGGTGCGTCCAGTCAGCTCCATAATATCTCGTTTAGATGGGCCTTCAACCAGAACACGTTGTTCTGTCCCTAGCATACGGCGGCTAAATTGAGCAGCTTGTTGGTTAATTCGCTCTTGTAAGATATATAAGCGTTGCTTTTTCTCTTCTTCACTTACATCATCAGGCATATCTGCTGCAGGTGTACCGGGACGTGCAGAGTAAATAAAGCTAAAGCTCATATCAAAATTGACTTGAGCGATTAAATTCATGGTATCTTCAAAATCCTGTTGAGTTTCGCCTGGGAAGCCGACAATAAAATCTGAGCTGATTTGGATCTCTGGGCGCACTTTGCGTAATTTACGGATAATGGATTTATATTCCAATGCGGTATGATTGCGTTTCATCATGGTTAATACACGATCGGAGCCACTTTGTACTGGTAAATGCAAAAAGCTCACTAATTCAGGTGTATCACGATAAACATCAATAATATCATCGGTAAATTCAATGGGATGTGAGGTGGTAAAGCGTAAGCGATCGATACCGTCAATACTCGCCACTAAACGCAATAATTCCGCAAAGGTACAAATCTCGCCATCGTGGGTTGGGCCACGATACGCATTTACATTTTGCCCTAATAAATTAACTTCACGCACCCCTTGTTCCGCAAGTTGAGCGATTTCAAATAAAATATCATCAACAGGGCGTGACACTTCTTCACCCCTTGTATAAGGCACGACACAGAATGAACAATATTTGTTACAGCCCTCCATAATGGAAACAAAGGCAGTCGGGCCTTCTGCACGAGGTTCAGGTAAACGGTCAAATTTTTCAATTTCAGGGAAACTGACGTCCACCACAGAACTTTTCCCGCCCCGAATTTGGTTGATCATTTCAGGTAGGCGGTGCAATGTTTGTGGGCCAAAAATAATATCAACATAAGGCGCACGCTCACGAATATGTGCCCCCTCTTGCGAGGCAACACAGCCCCCTACACCGATAACTAAATTCGGATTTTGTTTTTTCAGATCTTTCCAGCGTCCTAATTGATGGAACACTTTTTCTTGTGCTTTTTCGCGGATAGAGCAGGTGTTTAACAGCAATACGTCCGCTTCTTCCGCTTCCTCTGTTAATTCTAAACCATGGGTATTTAGCAATAAATCTGCCATTTTTGATGAATCATATTCATTCATCTGGCAACCCCAAGTTTTAATATGTAATTTTTGCGTCATAGCTCTAATGTTATTGGTTAATAAAAAATTGACTGCGTATTTTACAACCTTGTCGCCTTGATGACTAGTTAAAACTGTTGTTCTTTTGTAATTTCATACTTTAGAGTAAAATAACCTACTTCATTGGTATTGAATAAGGGCGAAAATATGCAACAACAAGTCATTGTAGTCGGTGGCGGAATGGTGGGGGCAGCTTGTGCCTTAGGTTTAGCACAGCTAGGTTTACAAGTGAGACTTATTGAAAAACATCTTCCGCAATATCAAGCAAATTCCTCCTATGATATTCGCATTTCAGCCATTAGTGTTGCGTCAGTAGCATTATTAAAACAATTACAGGCTTGGCAATTTATTGAAACACAACGCATTTGCCCTTATCGTCATTTGCAAACTTGGGAAGTTGAAGGGTTTGCTACCCAATTTAATGCACAGGATTTAGGACTAAATGAATTAGGTTTTATGGTAGAAAATAACTTGATTCAATATGGTTTATGGCAAGCCTTTGATTCGCAAGTACAAACCAGCATTGCTTCTATTCAAAAGATAGAAAAGTGCGGTCAGAATTGGCAATTTTTTTTAGATAATGGCGAACAATATTCCGCCCCCTTAGTTATCGCCGCCGATGGAGCAAATTCCCAATTACGCCAAATTGCAGGCATTGGTCTTACAGGTTGGCAATACGCACAAGATTGTATGCTAATTATCGTGGATACCGAGCTTGAACAACAAGATATAACTTGGCAACAATTCTTTCCAAGCGGCCCAAGAGCCTTTTTACCCCTTGTGGGACAACAGGCTTGTTTAGCTTGGTATGATAGCCCACAACGTATTCATCAATTAAAATCCTTAAGCAAAGCCAAATTAGCGGAACAAATTCAACAGCATTTCCCAGCACGCTTAGGCAAGGTACAAGTACAAGATTTTGCCAGTTTTTCCTTAACACGTCGCCACGCTCAACAATATTTTGCAGAGGGGATTGTTTTGGTGGGCGATGCTGCACACACCATTAATCCGTTAGCTGGACAAGGGGTAAACTTAGGCTTTAAAGATGTAAAATTATTGTTAGCCTTAATAAAACAAGCTCTCGCCAATGAACAACCCTTAACGAGCGAAAAGATGTGGCAACAATATCAACGCCAACGCAAAAGCGATAATTTACTTATGCAAACAGGTATGGACATATTCTACAAAGGCTTTAAACAAGATCTCCTCCCACTTAAATTATTACGCAATACAGCCTTACTTGCTGTAGATAAAATAACACCGGTTAAAAAGCAAGTGTTGCGGTATGCTTTGGGGTTATAAACACTCGCATACTAAAATTTCGCTTAAAGAAAATGGTATCCATAATCAAATTTCAGTGGGAAAAACTTGATTACAATGATTGCATTTATAGCGTTGAATATGATTTTGAGTGCTATGTTTCTAATATTCAGATTTAGACAAAAAGGACAAGTTTTTTTGTTCCTTTTTAAAAAAGAGATTGAACCTAGTAACTATTTTGTTCATTACAGAATAAAATAAGCATAAATTAAACCGCACTTTACTCTAATGATTTACTTTGATCGCCGCCGCCTGCGATGATAAGCCAGACTAGGAGAAATCTTTCTGGTTTTTATCGGATTATGCTCAGATTCTGGTAAATGATGAGGCTTAATGCGGCGATAATGGCTTAAAAAGTAATGAAAACTGCTGGCAAGTAATACACCTGTTAAAAATACCAAAATAAACTCGCCATAGAGCTGATGAAAAATTTGATTAATTTTATATTGTGTGGTTTGTCCATATTGGTTATCAAAGGTAACCCGTAAAAAACCTATTACCCCTTGTGGAGAATAAATGGTTTCTACAATTTGTTGGCTATTCTGATATTGTTGGCTTTTTTGATGAATTTGCTGTAATACATTCATTTTTTTATGGGTTTGTGCCAATAATTCGCCATTGGCACTGTACAGCGAGGCATCTAGCACAAAAACTTGTTTAGCAAAATCGCCTAGATGTTCATTAAGTTGTTCGCTATTGGTATTAGGATTGGTTAATAACATAGCGTAAAGATTTGCTTGTTGGCGAACCAGTAAATGTGAAAGATGGGTAACTTGGTTGACGCTGGCAAGTTGAGAACTAATTTTAAATTGTTGAATACCATAGAAAATAATGCTCATTATACTGATACAAAAGAGCAGGATTGTGAGTATCAAGCCAATTTTGGTGAGTTTCTGTTTTGTAAAGCTCAAGTTGTTTGCCTCAAAATTTTAATTTATGCTAGTATCACTATTGTTGTTTTATTGGTTGAGTTAGGTATTTTATGTCATATTTCATCGTTTATACATCGGAATCGTTGGAAGAGCGTTTTATGCAATTTCAACAAAAGTGCGGTCAGAATTTTACTATTTTTGATCGCTGGACGATAGCAGAAAATGAAGTGATTTTATTGCAACAGGCGTTGCAACCTGCTTGGATAGATGTTGCCCATCAATTAGGCTTAGATATTGCGCCTATTGATTTTACACCGCGTTTAAGCCAAGCTGGCTTGCTTGTGATGGATATGGATTCAACAGCGATTCAAATTGAATGTATTGATGAAATAGCTAAATTGGCAGGTACAGGGGAACAAGTGGCTAAGATTACGGCACAAGCCATGCGGGGAGAGTTAGATTTTGAGCAAAGTTTGCGTCAACGTGTAGCAACATTAGCTAACGCCTCTATGGCTATTTTGACTCAAGTGCAAAAGGATTTACCCTTAATGCCGGGCTTAGTGGAAAGTGTGAAATTATTACAGAAAAATGGCTGGAAAATTGCGATTGCTTCTGGTGGATTTACCTATTTTGCGGATTATTTAAAAGAAACCTTAGGATTGGATTATGCAGTGTCTAATCAGTTAGAAATTCAAGGGGAACGGCTTACAGGTAAGGTTAAAGGCGAGGTGGTAACTGCACAATATAAAGCAGATACCTTAATTCAATTAGCCGAGCAATATCAAATCGATCTGGCTCAAACAGTCGCTATTGGCGATGGGGCGAATGATTTGTTAATGATGTCAGCAGCGGGTTTAGGCGTGGCTTTACACGCTAAACCAAAAGTACAACAGCAAGCTAAAATTGTGATAAACTTTGCGGATTTTAGTGGTCTTTTATGTGTATTAAGTGCAAATGATAGAATAAGAGGAGAATAAGAATGCCATCATTTGATATTGTTTCAGAAATTACCTTACACGAAGTGCGTAATGCGGTAGAAAATGCCAATCGTGATTTAGCTAACCGTTATGATTTCCGTAATGTGCCTGCGAGTATTGAATTAAATGAAAAAAATGAAAGTATTAAAGTCGCCACAGAATCTGATTTTCAGTTAGAACAATTAATTGATATTCTGCGTAATGCTTGCATTAAACGCAATATTGAATCCAATTCTTTAGATATTCCTACAGAATATGAACATAGCGGTAAAACTTATAGTAAAGAAATTAAGTTAAGACAGGGAATTGATAAGGAAATGGCAAAGAAAATAACTAAGCTGATTAAAGACTCTAAACTTAAAGTACAAACTCAAATTCAAGGGGAACAAGTGAGAGTAACGGGAAAATCAAGAGATGATTTACAAGCCGTTATTCAACTGGTGAAAAGTGCTGAGTTAGGGCAACCTTTTCAATTTAATAATTTTCGGGATTAAAAGAGGATTGTCGTCGTTTGGCTTTAAAGCTGAATGAGGATATATTAGAAGGCATTATGTCAGAACAATCTCAAACACCATCACAAGGTTGGTTTAAACATCTGCTTGCGAAATATGATCATTTTTTGAAAACTTCAGGGCTAGATAAAAAAGGTGGTTGTGGTTGTATGCCCCCTGCTCGTTATGATCCGCCGTTATATAGTAAGGAAGAAAGAATGGCTTTGAAGCGGAGAGAAAATAATAAATAATCCCCTAAATTTATCAACATATTCATATAAAAATATAGTTGTTTCAATTTAAAATAAGACAAGGCGGCACGCTGAATACAGTACAAGTAGTATGGCGAGGCGTACCAACACTGTATCATTTTAAAGTGGGACGACTATACACAACAGAGGACAATCGCCATTGTATCAACATACTTTTACGCTTGATCCACAGGATAATGCTCGTTTGCAATCCCTTTGTGGTGCTTTTGATAGTCATCTTGAATTGATTGAAAAATCCTTTAATTTGATGATTTCCTATCGTAATTTTACCTTTACCTTGCAAGCCGATGATGAACAAGATAAACCTCATCATTTAAGTTTAATCCATAATGTGGCGAAATTAATTGAACAGCTTTATTTAGAAACTGCGCCGATCCAAGGTAAGGTGCGTGAACTGGATTTGGAAGATGTTCATATTGCTATTCAAGAAAGCCGTTTACTGTTACAGGAAAATGAGGATACAACATCTGCGGAAAGCAAGGTTTATGCCACTAGCATTAAAACCAAGCGGGGGCTAATTAAACCTCGTGGGGCGAATCAAATTCAATATTTGTATAATATTTTGCGGCACGATATTAGTTTTGGTATCGGTCCAGCGGGGACAGGTAAAACGTTTTTAGCGGTGGCTGCAGCGGTAGAAGCCTTAGAAAAACAACAGGTAAGACGTTTATTACTTACCCGTCCTGCTGTTGAAGCTGGGGAAAAATTGGGCTTTTTGCCTGGGGATTTGGGGCAAAAAATTGAGCCTTATTTGCGTCCTCTTTATGATGCGTTATTTGAAATGCTGGGGTTTGAACGTGTGCAAAAACTGATGGAGCGTAATGTGATCGAAATTGCTCCGCTCGCCTATATGCGTGGTCGTACCCTTAATGATAGCTTTATTATTTTAGATGAGAGCCAAAATACCACCATTGAGCAGATGAAAATGTTTTTAACACGGATTGGCTTTAATTCTAAAGCGGTTATCACAGGGGATATTACTCAAGTGGATTTGCCTCGTCATCAAAAATCGGGGTTACGCCATGCCATTGATGTGTTATCAGACGTGCCAGAATTAAGTTTTAATTATTTTATGAGCCAAGATATTGTGCGCCATCCTGTGGTGGCTAAAGTGGTGCAGGCTTATGATAAATGGGAAGCGGAAGATGAAATTCGCCGCCAACAGCGGGCAGAACAAAAACGCTTGGAAAAATTGAATGAGGAACAAGCGAAACTTGAACAGTTCGCTAACGAGATGAATGATGAATAAGGTATTAATTGATTTACAACTTGTTTGCGAAAAACAAGAAAATTTGCCGAGCTTAGCACAATTTGAGCAATGGGCAAGATTGGCAGTTAAGCCAGAGCGTGATGATGTTGAAATGACCATTCGTGTGGTTGATGAGGAAGAAAGCCAATATCTTAATGGGACATATCGGCATAAAGATAAACCCACTAATGTGTTATCTTTTCCCTTTGAAAGCCCAGCGGAAGTGGCATTGCCGTTGTTGGGCGATTTAGTGATTTGTCGGCAAGTGGTAGAACGTGAAGCGGAGCAACAGGGAAAACCTTTATTGGCACATTGGGCGCATATGGTGGTGCATGGCAGTTTGCATTTGCTTGGTTATGATCATATTGAACCGCAAGATGCCGAAGAAATGGAAAGTTTAGAAACAGCGATTATGTTGCAACTTGGTTTTGCTGATCCTTATCTTAGTGAGAAAGCCTAAGCGAGGGGAGATTGTGTTAGCTCGCTCCCTTTATATTTTAGATTTGCCCAAAAAAGCGGAAATACCACCGCACTTTATTTCCCATTTTATTCAAGATAACCTTGATGAGGTGCTTTGGATCGGCGATACTCTCATTTTTCCCGCTATAAAATTTGTGCCGTTTTCGCAAACTCGCAACCTACTAGGGCAGGAATTTAGCTTGATTATTTATGATGGTCGTCAACAGCTACATTTAGAAAGCCTAGCAATAGTAAGCGGTACTTTAAAAGCTGGGGGAGCGGTGCTGATGTTGGTAGAAAATTGGCAAAGCTGGCAGCAACAGCCTGATAAGGACAGTTTACGTTGGCATAGTGCCACTTATCCTGTAAGTGCGGTCAATTTTCGTCAATATTTTAAACAATGTTATGATGAAATATTTCATGCCAATTTTATACTTACCGAGAATTTACCTCATCGAGCGATGTTATCTCCTCATAGGGCAAGGCTCCCTCATAAGCGCGCCACCGAACCCCAGCAAGCCATTATTGAACAAATTTTATTGCAACAAGCAAAGTATTATGTGGTAACAGCGAAACGAGGACGAGGTAAATCAGCCTTAGCGGGGCTATTGGCTAACCACTTAACAAGCCCCATTTATATTACGGCGGCAAATAAAAGTGCGGTCAATATTTTGCAAAAATTTTGTCAAAAAACATTGCAATTTATCGCCCCTGATGAACTTGCTCGACAATTAACCTTAACGCCACAAAAATTTGCCCAGGCTTGGTTACTGGTCGATGAAGCAACAAGATTACCTCTCCAAATTTTGCATAAATTGAGCGGTCATTTTCAACATATTCTTTTTACCACCACCGTTGATGGTTATGAAGGCACAGGACAAGGTTTTCTGCTAAAATTTCTGCCAAATTTAGAGGGTAAAAGTCAAGTGTTTCACTTAGATTTTCCTTTACGTTGGCGAGAACAAGATCCCTTAGAGGGTTTTGTGAATAAACTATTATTATTAAATGAAAAGCCCACGCCACTTCCAATCAAGCCCATCATTCCCTCTCAGGTTAAGTTAATACCTTGTTCACAAAGAGAGCTTATCGCCAAGTCAAACAATATTGAGCAATTTTATCGCTTACTTGCCCAAGCACATTATCGTACCACCCCCATTGATTTACGCCGTTTATTTGATGGCGACCAACAACAATTTTGGTTAGCCAAACAACAGGAGCAGATTGTTGGAGGCATCTGGGGAATTTTTGAAGGGGGAATGAAAGATAATCTTCTTATTCAACAGATTTTACAAGGAACACGCCGCCCCAAAGGAAATTTAGTAGCACAATTACTTTGTTTCCAACAGCAGTTACCCTCAGCTTGTCAATTAAGGTCATTGCGTATTTCACGCATTGCTTTACAACCAGAATACCAACAGCAGGGCATAGGTTCTGCTTTGCTCCAACAACTACAGCAACAATGCCTTAGCCCCTCAGTAAACGCGTTAAAAGGGCTAGACTATTTATCGGTCAGTTTTGGTTATCAAGCAAGATTGGCACAATTTTGGCAACAAGCAGGGTTTGAATTGGTATATTTGGGGGAACACAAAGAGGCAAGTACAGGCTATTATAATGCAATCGCCATTTATCCTCTAAGTGAACAAGGGAAACAACTATGCCAACAGGCACAATCTTTTTTTCGCCGAGATATCGGCTTACAATCTCACCCCCTATCCCTTTACTTTGGACAAATGCCACTAGATTGGCGGTTATGCCCACAAGATCAACAAAGCCTACAAAATTTTGCCCAATGGCACCGCACTTTTTATGCAGCATTGCCAGCGATTCAACGTTTAATTTTGCAACATCAGGATCAATCCTTAGCCTTACTGCTTAAACAAAAGGATAATTATAGTCAAAAACAATGGCTATCCTTAATGCGTGATAAAGTTCGTCAGTATATAGCGTTGTGATAGGCGTTCTAAAATAATGGGGGTATCTTTGCGCTATTTGTACTGTCTTAGCGTGTTGCTTGTATATAGTCAATGCAAAATAAAATATTACAATAGCCAATTTTATCAGGCAAAAAATGGTATTTAAAAAATATATGCGTGCCGTATTGTTTTGTTTGAGTAACTTGGTGGATATGTTGGTGTATTATTCTTATTTATACTATCAATTCTTTTATTTTATGTGGTTATGTGGCGATTTTATGGGTTTTACTATGGACGTTCACTATATGGTTTAAAATGGAGTGATTATAAAATACCCTTAGTAAAATAACTAAGGGTATTTATTTTATCTAACTCATTAGCAAACTAATGATTATTGACGGTTTTATCCTGATTTTCATCAAACACAGGTAAAGGTTTATGTTCGCTGGCGATAAAGGTATAGATAACAGGTAATACAAAGAGGGTAAATAATGTCCCTATTGCTAAACCTGCGACAATAACAATACCGATACTAAAGCGAGCCACTGCACCTGAACCTGAGGCGAAGAGTAATGGGATTAAGCCTGCAATCATTGCGGCGGTGGTCATTAAAATTGGACGTAAACGCAATTTTGCGGCTTCAACAATGGCGTCAAAACGATTTTTGCCATGTAATAATTGCTCTTCTTTGGCAACTTCACACATTAATATCCCGTGTTTAGTAATTAAGCCGATAAGGGTTACTAAACCAACTTCAGAATAAATATTTAAGGTTGTGCCTGCTTTGCCAAGGAATGCAAAAATATTGAGGGCAATTAATGCACCACTTACGGCTAATGGTACAGAAATCATAATAACCATAGGATCACGCCAAGACTCAAATTGGATCGCTAAGACTAAGAAGATAATGATAACAGCCAATGCAAAGGTATAAATCATTGTGTTACCTTCTTGTACTAACTGGCGAGCTTCCCCCTTAAAGTCATAGTTATAGCCCTGTGGTAATTTTTCTGCGGCGGTTTGTTTTAGCCATTCTACGGCATCACCAACAGAAGTACCGGGTGTAGGCACTAAGCTAATTTCTGCAGCATTTAGCTGGTTAAAACTAGATAAAGAGAGTGGCTGTGTTTCTAAGGTTACGGTCAGTAAGCTGCTTAAAGGAATTGAGTTACCATTACTTGCAGTAACATAGTAATTGTTAAAACTTTCAGGCGATAAGCGTTGATCACGTTTTACTTGAGAAATAATTTTGTAAGAACGTCCATCAATGTTTACACGCTCAATGGTTGCTCCCGATAAATAACTTCCTAATACAGAGCTAATTTGTGCCATTGTGATGCCATAAGTCCCTGCTTTTTCTTTATCAATATCCACTTTCATTTGAGCTGTATTGAATTTGAGATCAAGGTCATTATAGACAAACTTACCTGACTCTCGAATGGCTTGTTGGAAATCGCCGACAACTTCCGCTAAATTCGTATAACTATTGGCGGTACTAATGACAAATCCCACTGAAGCACCTTGTTCCCCTGTATTAATTTCAGGGAATGCAAAACCTGTAATAGACATCTCAGGAATAGATGCGGCTTTCGCATTGAGTTCTTTCATTATTTCCGCTTGAGTACGGCTACGTTCAGCCCAATCTTCCAATACAATAATGGTAATAGATTGATTGGTATTCGGTGCTCCCGCAATCACTTGAGAATAATGGACTTCTGGTGTGTCTTTTAAAATATTTTCATATTGTTTCATTGCCCCCTGAACATAATCCACATTCACATTGGCTGGTGCGGTTCCCATTGCCATAAATGCCCCTTTATCTTCAGTTGGAGTAAGCTCTGATGACAGCATTTTAAACATAATAGGCAAGGTAAGGAAAATCCCTATCGCAAAGGCAATCACTGATTTACGATTTGCTAACATTATTGCCAAGATCGCTTCATAGCCACGATTGACTTTGCCTAGGGTATGCTCAATACGTTGTTCTAAACGGCTTGGTTTGCCATTGGCTTTTAACATTCGGCTACTCATCATTGGCGATAAGGTCAAAGCAATAATACCTGAGATAAAGACCGCACCTGCTAAAGTGAGAGCAAATTCCTTAAATAATGCCCCTGTAATTCCGCCCATTAATGCCATAGGTGAATAAACCGCCACTAAGGTTAAGGTCATCGCAATAACAGGCACGGCAATTTCCCTTGTGCCAATAATTGCTGCTCGGAATGGTGTTTCGCCTAATTTGATATGCCTATCCACATTCTCTAATACTACGATAGCATCATCAACTACCAAGCCGATAGCCAAAATAAGGGCAAGTAGGGTCATTAAGTTTATTGAGAAATCAAAAACTTGTAATAACATAATTACCCCAATTAAAGAAATTGGAATGGTGATGATTGGAATTAAAATCGCACGGAAAGAACCAATAAATAAGGTAATTACCACTAAAACAATAACCGTTGCCTCTACAATCGTTTTTAATACTTCATTAATGGAATTATTAATTGAAATCGTGGCATCATAGAGGATTTGTGCCTTAATACTATTGGGTAAGTTAGTTTGAATGGTTTCAAATAATGGATAAATATCCTTTGCCACAGTGAGTGGGTTAGCTGTTGGTGCGGCTTCAATTCCTAGCACAACCGCATCTTGCCCATTGGCTGCGGCTCTTGTGCTATCGCTTTCTTTATCTAAAGTAATTTCAGCAATATCTTTTAAACGAATAAGATTATCGCCATTGCTGGCAACCACTACATTGCCTAATTCTTCCACCGACTTTGTGGTGGTTTCTACTTTATTTTTATAAACGGTAAAATAGCCGTTGAAACTTCCTGCGGCAGTTTGTAGGTTATTGTTAGATAATGCGGTCATTACCGTTGTGGTGGCAAGATTTTGTGCCGCCATTTTAGCAGGATCTAGCCAAATGCGTAAGGCATATTCGCCACCGTATATTTGAACTTTTGCGACCCCTTGAATGGTAAAGAATTGGGGTTTTACTACGCGTTCAATGTAATCGACAATTTGTGGTTCACTAAGACGATCAGAAACAAAGCTCAAATACATCATACCCGTTCCCCCTGTAGAAGAGGTAATGGTAGGATCATCAATACCACTTGGTAATTCCGAACGCACAGAGTTCACCTTAGCTAGAATATCCGCTAATGCTGCATTAGGATCGGTATTGAGCTTCATTTTTACCGTAATGGTAGAGCTACTTGGTGCACTGCTTGATGACATATAATCAATATTATCTGCTTGAGCAATAGCTTCTTCCAAGGTGGAGGTAACAAAGGCTTGCATCAAACCTGCATCCGCCCCTGCATAAGTGGTGCTAACGGTAATCACCGTCGTCGTCATTTTCGGATATTCGCGTACCGTTAGCTTAGAAATGGCTTGTAATCCCAAAATCACAATCAATATGCTAATGGAAATCGCCAATACGGGACGACGAATAAAAATATCGGTAAATCTCATATCATTCCTATTTCGTTATAGATTGGTTTTGGTTGCTGGTGCTTGTGTACCAACCCCTTCTTGCTCTGAAACCACGACTAAGCTATTGTTACTTAACCGCTGCTGACCGCCCGTTACCACTAAATCCCCAACGTTAACGTCTTTACCTTCAAGTTGAGCATAGATCCCCTGACGATCTTTGGTGGTTACTGTAATTTGATTGGCTCGATACATTCTCTCCAAATCTTTATTATCCGCCAGTTTTTGCTTATCTTCATCAGAAAGTGCGGTCAAAATATAAGCGGTTTCACCGTACATATTATAAGTAATTGCTACTTGAGGTAGGATAATTTGATTGGTTTCCGTTGGTAAGGCAACACGCAAACGCACAAACATACCAGATAACAATTTTTGGCTTGATTCCGCATCAAAAGTGGCTTGTACCGTAATTAATCCTGTTGCAGAGTCAATGGCTGGTTCAATAGCGGTAACTTTTGCCCCAAAGGTTTCCCCTAACAACGCATCCGCTGTGGCAGTTACCTTTTGCCCTAAGGCTAATTTCTCTAAATCATTTTGTGCCACTGAAAAATCCACTTTCATACTTGAACGATCTTCAACCCGCACAATTTCTGTCCCTGCGGTAATATATTCCCCCACATTCACTTTCACAATCCCTGCTTGACCATCAAAAGGAGCGTAAATTTGGCGGCGTTCAATACTGGCTTTTAAGGACTCAATTTCTGCCACTAAAGCATCATAAGTGGCTTTCGCACTATCAAATTCAGATTGAGAAACACTTTTACTTTTCAATAAGTTAGTGTAACGTTGATAAGTAAAACGAGCGGCAGGTAATTGTGCTTCCGCCTGTTTTAATGAAGCTTGTTCTACTGAGCTATCAATTTCTACCAGTAAATCGCCTTTTTTCACCTTTTGACCAGACTGGATCAAAATGTTTGTGACGGTGCCTGCCGATTGCGCACTTAACATCGCACCTTGATTTGGACGAACTAGACCAGTTGAATTAATCACAGGTGTCCACTCGGCATATTCCACTTTATAAGCGGTAACCGGGCTAGCATTTTCTGGCATATTAGCTAAATAGTTAGCCACCATTTTACTTTTTACAAATCCAAAGATAATAACACCCGCAAAAACGAGTAAAATAATCAGTAATACCAGCTTAATCAGTCTATTTTGCGACTTTTTCGGCTTACTGGTTTCAGCTTGATTCATAAAGATTTCTCCATAATTAACGACAAAAGATTATTTTTGAATAGCAATCCAAGTACGTTGGATTACGCTTTCTAATAAATAGTTAGAAAGTTGCTGTTTAAAATAAACTGCTTTAAACACCAAATTAATGGCACTTTCCAAACTTAAAGCAAACAAAATATCTGAAGGCAAATCACATAATACATTGGCTTTTTTTGCTTTTTCACAAAACTTATTCCAAATATGATCCTCAGCTTCATTACATTCTTTCATTAACTTCTCAAAACCGGGCAACGAACGATATTGATAAATATTTAATACAGTATCAGGCTTTTGACTCAACGTATTCCAAAGATTCCACCAAAATTGTTGATATTGACTAAAAAAATCACAATTTTCATCATAATTCTTCGCTAAATCTTGATTAAATTGCTGAAAAATATGAATGGCTAGATTTTCTAAAAGATCTTCTTTACTTTTAAAATGAATATAAATTGTACCCGGTGAAATTCCAGCTTCTTTCGCGATTTTATGCATAGACAAATGATGTAAACCATCTTTTGCCATTAATCGCTCCGTCGCCGAAAAAATCACCTCTGTCATTTCAGGTTTTACTTGCATAAATAGAATAATATTTAACCAAAAATAAAAAATTCACCGAAGTGAATGAACGTTCGTTCATTTTAAGAAATTTTTATTTTTAAGCAAGCAATGGATTGTATGGAAATGTAAATATCATTTATCCCTTGCCCCCAACTTCTCCATCAACAACCTTGCAAATTGTTGTGGGTTTTCTTGGTGGGCGTTGTGTCCTGCTTGGGGGATTAAGGTGAGATCTAATTGATTTTGTTGGGCGATTTGTTGAAATTTTTGATCTTTTTCACCACAAAAATAAAAAAGTGGTAGCGAAATAGACCGCACTTTTGCACTGAAATCAGGTTGTTTGGCTAATGAGGTGGCGGTAAGCATATCGGAAATGGCTTGCCCTTTATTATGTTGGCGTAATTGAATCAGCTGTTGCCGTTGTTGTGAGTTAAGATGAGCAAAAACAGGTTGTTGATACCAGTCATTAAGCACCTGTTGAATAGGTTGATGAGTAAAACGCTTTGCCCAATGTTGATCCTGTTGCCAACGTTGTTGGCGTTGAGCGAGATCCGATAAGCCGAGATTAACTCCCTCCAAAATTAAGCCCTGTAATGATGTGGTCGCTAATAACTTGGCAAAATAGCAATATAGGGCTAAACGTCCGCCGAGTGAATAGCCTATGAGATAATAAGGGCGTTGTTGTACCTTTGCATGAATATGCTGGCTAAGTAAGGTACAAGCTTGTTGAAAATCCTTTACTTTTGCTCGCTGTGCTTGCCAATCCTGTGTGCCATGCAAAGGGAGATCTAAGGGAATACAATCAAAGTGCGGTAGAAAATGGATCAGTTTCTGCCAATCTTGTTTATCGCCAAGCAAGCCATGTAAAAGCACCAACAAAGGTTTTTGCCCTTTTGGCGTGGCGGTCGAGCTTGGCAATAACATTTATACTCCGATCACTGCGTGGCTAATTTGTTCAATAAGTTGTTTGTAAAGTTTTGAGCCATCACTTGGATTAACTTTAATTTCAATGATGGTGGTTTCTCGCCGCCCATAGGCTTGTTTTAAAACTGAACCTAAATCAGCCCAAGTGTAAGGGCGTGCATATTTGAGATCAAACATTGAGGCAGCTTGGGAGAACTCAAGATGATGTGGCATTCGATAAAAATGATTTTTTACCTCTTCGTCCACAGGCAACATATCAAAAATCGCTCCGCCATTATTATTAATAATGAAAATAATGGTAGGCTGATTAACGGATTTAAACAGTGCCAATGAATTGAGATCATAAAGGGCAGAGGTATCGCCAAGCACTGCGACTAGCGGTTGATTGGTGGCAATCCCAATACCGGCTGCGGTAGCTAACAAGCCATCAATGCCACTCGCACCTCGGTTGGTGTAAACGGGGTAGCCTTCAGGCAATTTACAAAGTGCGTCCACCAAACGAATAAATAAGCTGTTACCTAGGAATAATACGCCATTACTTGGTAATACACGCTCTAAATTATGTGCCAAAGAGGCTTCATTTAATGTTCCGCCCACTTGTTGCTCAATAAAATTAGCACAGAATTTAGACAACGCCAGTGGTTCAAGCAACCAAGTTTTTTGCCGTAATGGTGGGTGAGCACGCAGCCAATGATGAATTTTGGCTTGAAAACGGGTTTGTTTGTGATGATAAGGATCACATTGTCTGGCTTTGGGATCTACAAGCCAAAATTCCCCTTGAAATTCGGCGAGGAATTGGTTGATCCGTTTGCTAATAATCTGTGATCCCATTTGAATCACAATATCCGCTTGTAACAATTTTTGTCTTACGGTTTGATTAGCAAGCCAAATATCGGCATAAGGTAAACTTGGTTCAACGGTGGATTGAATATCGGTTAATAAAATCCAGCCTAGAGTATTTGCCCAAGTGGCAAGTCCCATACTTTGAGCCAGAGGAATTTGTCCCACGATCACGACCCCTCGTTTGCTACGCCAAGCGTCCCAATTTTCGTGAATCAGGACTTCTTGATGAGGTGCTTGTAAGCTAATCCAGTTTTTATGTTGATTGAGCCAAGATTGGATCGGTTGTAACCAAGGATGTTGTTGAATATGTTGTTCATTGGCTTGGTATAAGGGTTCCGCAAAAGGGACATTAATATGAATAACCCCTGCTTGTTGCTGTTGAGTTAAGCAGGCTTGATTAATATAAGAAATGAGCCATTGAGCAGAATAATCCGCACTTGGGCGAGGCAAATTAAGTTGTGCCACAGGGTAATTGGCGAATAAATTCGCTTGTAAAATGGCTTGATTTGCACCGCACTCGAGGAGTTCTGGTGGGCGATCAGCAGTAAGTAGGATCAAATTGACGCCTGTTTGGCGAGCTTCTATAACGGCTGGATAAAGGTTAGCCGCTGCGGTGCCTGAGGTAACAATGACAGCAACAGGCGATTGGCTGGATTTGGCAATACCAAGGGCTAAAAAGCCTAAACCTCGTTCATCAAAATGGGTATGGCAACGCACTTGTTTACTTTGTTGTAAGCGAGCCGCCTCTAAGGTCAAGGGCGTTGAACGAGAACCTGGGGCAATACAAATATGCTCTACACCTTGTTTTACTAAGGTGGCTAAAATGACTTTTGCCCAACAACGATTAAAGGTGCTAACCTCTGACATAGTTTCTCCATTATGTTTGATTAAACAAGGAAATTAATCCTTTTGCTTTACGCTCAATTTCTTGCCATTCTAGCAAGGGATCTGAACCTTCAACAATACCTGCCCCAGCAAAAACACGAATTTTATTGTGTTCTACAAAGGCACTGCGAATAGTAACACAAAATTCTGCTTGTTGTGGTTGCATAACACCTAAGCACCCCGCATACCAAGTGCGGTGGAAATTTTCACAATTTTTAATAAAATCCCGAGCCTGTTGTTGTGGCAAGCCTGCTACGGCAGGAGTAGGGTGAATGGCTTGTAAACAATGGACATCATAACAATCTGGCTTTAATACCACCTGAATTTTACGGCATAAATGTTGCACATTGCGTAACCTCACAAGGGCGGTAGGTTTTACTTCAATATGTTGTGCATAAGGGCTTAAGTGCTGACAAATGCCGTCCACCACTAATTGATTTTCATATTGATTTTTGGGATCTTGCAATAACCAATGAGCTTGTTGTTGATTTTTCGCTTGATCCTTGTCCATAAAGGCGGTTCCCGCCAACGCCTCTGTATTCAACTGTTGTTGCTCTCGCCGATAAAGACGTTCAGGGCTAGAGCCTAAAAAAGTACAATCTTCATTTTCCGCCAGCAAGAAATGATAACAATGAGGATTAACTTGCTCACTTTGCCACAACATATCTTTGCCATTAATGCTTCTATCCGCTGTTAAATGATATTGATTAGCCAAGACAACTTTACTTAACTCCCCTTGTTTAAAGCCTTGCAACCCCTGTTTAATCCAACTCTGCCATTGGTTAAAGCTCGCTTGGCAATATTGATCTATCATCTTAATATGCTCAATCCTTTGTAAAGGTTGGCAATGAGCAATGGTTGCCATTAATGGCTCAAACTGTTGAGCGAGGGGGATTTGTTCATCAATAAATAACCAACAATCGAGCTTATCTTGCTGTTGTTGTAATAATAACTGTGGGAGAAAAAAGAAAGTGTTACCCTCAAATTGTATCCCGCCCACCAAGGGAAAACCATATTGGTCCATAAAGGCTTGTGCCAAAAATTTATCAGAAAACGACCGCACTTTACCAATGGCAGCAAAGGTAACCTCTTGATCACGTTGCTTAAAATAAAACTGAGGATAAATCGCTTGTGCTTTTAACCAGCTTAATAAGGGTATTGAGCTGGTTATTTGAGCCTTAAACGCCCTAATCCGAGGTGTTGGATTAGGTTGATATTGGGCAAGAATATCAGCGATTTTGCTTTTAAGTTGCTGCAAACTGTCCATATAAAAACAAAGATTTATGGCGATAAAGATAAAAATAATGGGCTATTTTAGCTTATTTTGAAATAATTTTTTACTAAATCTTTTCATATTGCCAAAATAGGCGTAAAGTGTTGGATTTAACGAAAACAAAGAGAAAAAGTTAGGTAAGAATATGAGCATTTTTTCAAAATCAACGAAACTTGAACACGTCTGCTATGATATTCGTGGACCAGTGCATAAAGAGGCATTACGCCTCGAAGAAGAGGGTAATAAAATTTTAAAACTTAATATTGGCAACCCCGCCCCCTTTGGTTTTGAAGCTCCTGATGAAATTTTAGTGGATGTCTTACGCAATTTACCTACCGCACAAGGTTATTGTGACTCCAAAGGCTTATATTCTGCCCGTAAAGCCATTGTGCAATATTATCAATCTAAAAATATGCGTAACCTCACAGTCAATGATGTTTATATTGGTAATGGCGTCTCCGAATTAATTACTATGGCAACGCAAGCCTTATTAAATGATGGCGATGAAGTATTAATACCTATGCCTGACTATCCTTTATGGACTGCCTCCGTTACCTTAGCTGGTGGTAAAGCGGTACATTATATTTGTGATGAACAAGCAGACTGGTATCCAGATATTGAAGATATTAAAAGCAAAGTTACCTCTCGCACAAAAGCTATTGTGGTCATTAATCCCAACAACCCAACAGGGGCGGTATATAGCAAAGAACTGTTGCTACAAATTGCCGATATTGCCCGCCAACATCAATTAATTATCTTTGCTGACGAAATTTACGACAAAATTTTATATGATGGTGCAGAACATCAACATATTGCCGCACTCGCCCCAGATTTATTAACCTTAACCTTTAACGGCTTATCTAAGGCTTACCGCGTTGCAGGTTTTCGCCAAGGTTGGCTGGTCTTAAATGGTCCTAAAAATCACGCCAAAGGCTATATTGAAGGTTTAGATATGATTGCTTCTATGCGTTTATGTGCCAATGTCCCAATGCAACACGCCATTCAAACCGCACTCGGCGGATATCAAAGCATTAACGAATATATTTTACCGGGCGGTCGCTTATTGGAACAACGCAATCGTGCCTATGAATTATTAAACGCTATACCTGGCATTAGTTGTGTTAAACCTATGGGAGCCTTATATATGTTCCCTAAAATTGATGTGAAAAAATTTAATATTTATGATGATGAAAAAATGGTATTAGATTTATTACGTCAAGAAAAAGTCCTATTAGTGCATGGACGCGGTTTCAACTGGCATAGCCCTGATCACTTCCGCATTGTTACCCTCCCTTATGTTTACCAAATTGAAGACGCACTAGGACGTCTAGCAAGATTTTTGCAATCTTATCGCCAATAAATCAATAAATAAGCCCGAGCTTGTAAAGTGTTCGGGCTTTGGGGCATTGAAATTAATGTTGATAAATCACCGCTTTTATACGGCGTGGAATAATAAAAATGGCAGTTGCGGCACAAATTGCCATTGTGGTAAATAAAACTGAAGCAGAATAATGTTGATAAAGTACGCCAGAAAGTGCGGTCATTATCCCAATTCCTACACAATTTGATAGCACATTATATAGACTTTGTAATTTCGCCATATTTTGTTGCGGTTGTGTGGCAATATAATTCACCATCGCATAATGCATCACCGCAAAAGTTAAACTATGAAAGGTTTGCAATAAGGCAATCAGCCAGAGATCCGTTACATTGCCATAAACTAACCAACGAATAACACAAGCAATCGCAGAAAGATAAAATAAATGGGCAATGTTCCAGTTTTTAAATAGACGTTGTGAAAAGAAAAAAATTAAAATTTCAGCGGTAACCGCCAAGCCCCATAATAAACTGGTATAGCCCACCGAAATCCCCTGACTTGTCCAATAAAGCACACTATAAGCATAATAACCTGCGTGTGAACCTTGAATTAAACAAGCGGCAATTAATAATCTTAAGGTCGTAGGCTCACGCAATAATTGCAAATAGCTGCTTGATGAACCTTGTTGTGTGCCTTGCTGATTTGCTGGGGCAAGGCTTGGTGTTGCCATTTGTAACAGACTATACAACAGAAAAAGTGCGGTCAAAATCCAGACAATATATTGATCGCCTAACCAGCCAATAAGATTGCCAAAGATAACGACACCAAGGGTAAATGCTACTGAGCCAATTAAGCGTGCTTTACCATAATCAAGGGAAATTTGTTTTTGCCAAGTATTGGCAAGGGTATCGGTTAAAGGGATACCCGCAGAATTAACCATACTATATAGGGCAATAACGATAAATAATAACCAAAAGTAATTGGCGGTAAAAACCATAAGTAAACTAAGCCCAACACTTAGCCAAGCAAGGGTTCTAAGCATTGGGATTAATTGTTGTGGCGACTTAATTTGATTAGCGATAACTATGCCACCTAAAAAACGAAAGAAATAGGAGCAAGCTAACACTAAGCCTATTAATTCTGCTCCATAGGATTGGTGTTTTAACCAAACGGGTAAAAAAGGCACAGCAACGCCATAAGCAATAAAATAGCCAAAAAAACTCAAGGCTAACCAAGTAAAAGGACGAATGATCATTAGAATTGTTTTTCCATTTGTTGTGAACGTGTTATGCAAGCCTGCATCGCTTGTTGTACTAGTTGATCAAGTTGATGTTGTTGAAAAACCTGCAATGCGGCGGCGGTCGTTCCTCCCTTTGAGGTTACATTTTCACGTAGTTGGCTTAAGGATAATTTCGGATTTTCCACTACCATTTTGGCAGCCCCCAATGCCGATTGCTGAATTAACAAGCGAATTTGCTCGTTATCTAAGCCACTGTCCGCTAAGGCTTGTGCCATTGCCTCCATAAACAGGAAAAAATAAGCTGGGCTACTGCCTGCCGCCGCTGTAATAGCGTGCATTTTTTGTTCATCTTTTACCCAACACACTTGCCCCACTGAGGAAAAAAGTTGTTGAGTAAATTGTTTCAATGACAAACTCACCTGCTCGGTAGCAAATAAACCTGTCATTCCCTCCGCCACGAGGGCAGGTGTATTCGGCATAACCCGAATAATGGCTTGTGCGGACGGCAAATATTGGGCTAATCTAGCACAACTGATCCCAGCGGCAATAGAAATCACCAATTTATTGGTAAAATCCACCGCACTTGCAAATTCCGCACAAGTTTCCGCCATCGCTTGTGGCTTAACCGCTAATACCACGACGTCAGCCTGTTGCAAGGCTTTCTCTTTATCTTGTTCAATGGCAACCCCCTTATTTGCAAATAAGGCTAATTTGCTTGGATTGCGATCACACACATTGATCAACTGAGCAGGATAACCTTTACTCAATAAACCAAAAATAATGGCTTGTGCCATATTACCGCCACCAATAAAAACAATGGATTTTTGTTGCATATTCTCTTCCTATTTAGGGTAAAATATCCCATTTAGCTCAATCATCTACCTTGCCATAAGCAAGCAAATTGGGCGACTATTTTAACAAAATAATAAAAGGATTGACTATGTTCTGGTTTAAAAATGTCATGATCTACCGTTTAACCAAGCCTTTAGATTGGTCAGACAAGGGGTTACAAGTTCAATTACAACAACAGCAATATTTTGCTTGTCAACAACATGATATGAGCAAATTTGGCTGGATAAGCCCGCTTAAAGGTAGCGAAATGCTGCATTTCTCCGCCAATCAGCAAATTTTACTGGTTGCCCATAAAGAAGAAAAAATCTTACCAGCCCAAGTCATCAAAAAAGCCCTTGATGAACGCATTGATGAACTTGAACAAAAGCAACAACGCAAATTAAACAAAACCGAGAAACAAAGCCTAAAAGATGATGTGATTGCCACCTTATTACCACGAGCCTTTAGCAAACACCAACAAACCGCCCTATGGATTGATAGTGCAAACCAACTAATTTATGTGGACGCCGCCTCAAGTAAACGAGCGGAAGATATTTTAGCCTTATTGCGCAAATCCTTAGGCTCATTGCCTGTTGTCCCCCTTGCTTTTGCTAATGAACCCAGCTTAGTGATGACCGATTGGATTAAACAACAACATCTACCACAATGGTTGCTCAGTTTAGATGAAGCGGAATTAAAAGGCGATGATGAACAAGCGGTTATTCGCTGTAAAAATCAACCCTTGGATAGCCAAGAAATCCTTACCGCATTAAGTGCCAACAAACGTATTACCAAATTAGCCTTAGATTGGGAAAATCATCTGAGTTTTCTCTTTAACGAAGATGGCAGTTTGAAACGCTTAAAATTTGCCGATGATATTTGTAGTAAAAATGACGATATTTTAAAAGAAGATTATGCTCAACGTTTTGATGCCGATTTTCTATTAATGACCAGCGAACTCGCCAATCTAACCCAACATTTACTTGATGAATTTGGTGGTGAAAAAACGAGAATATAATCTTTTCAATATGACAAGTGCGGTCAGTTTTGCAAAAAATTTTTAAAACTGACCGCACTTTTTTATATTTTACACCGAAAACGGATATTTAATTGCGGGGTGGTATTGGTAGCCTTCTACCTTGAAATCATCAAGGGTTACCCAAGTTTCAAGATCTTCTAGAGTTTTGATTTCTGGGTTGATGATTAATTTAGGTAATGGGTAAGGCTGGCGTGCTAATTGAACATCACGCATTAACGCCAGTTGATCTTCGTAAATATGGGCGTTGACGATTTTGTGATAAGCCATACCCGCTTTTTTACCTGTAATTTGTGCCATGAGGGCAAGGAGGGTAAAAACTTGTACTTGGTTAAAATTCAAACCTAAGGGGACATCCGCGGATCGTTGATAACTGGTTAAATAAAGGGTATCACCTAACAATGAAAAGGTATGCGTGTGCATACAAGGGCGTAGGCAGCCTAAATCAAATTCGCCGGGATTATAGAACGTGAGAATTTCGCCTCTATCATCAATGCCTTTGCGGAGGTTATCAACGATTTTACGCAGTTGATCCACAGTTTCGCCATTAGGTTTACGCCAACGCCGTCCCTGTACACCATATACTCGCCCCATATCATCTGTACCTTTGCGATGTGGGTTGTTGAGCCAAGCCTGATTTTCATTGGCATTAGCGTCCCAAGTTTTTGCCCCTAATTGACGAAAATCCGCAGCGTTATCATAGCCTCGTAGATAACCGAGTAATTCAGCAATGGCAGCTTTCCAATAGCTTTTACGGGTGGTAATGAGCGGAAAGTGGTTATTACCCACATCATAATTGAGATCAGCGTTAATTAAGGTTAAGCAACGTTTCCCAGTGCGTTGATTATCAATCCAAACGCCATGCTGGAGAATGTTGTTACATAAATCTAAATATTGTTGCATAAAATTCTCCTATTTTTGACCGCACTTGCTATGAGGTTGGCGGTATGCCCATAACATAATGATTGCACCGAGAATAATCATTGGGGTTGAGAGAATTTGTCCCATGGAGATATGTTGTCCAAAGTATAATCCCAGTTGTACATCTGGCTCTCGGAAAAATTCAACAATAAAGCGGAATACACCGTAGCCCAGTAGGAATAAACCTGAGACCGCGCCCATTGGGCGTGGTTTTTTGATGTAAATATTGAGGATAATAAATAGAACGAATCCTTCTAGGAAAGCCTCATAAAGTTGTGAGGGGTGGCGAGGTAAATAGCCACCAGAAGGGAATAATACTGCCCAAGGCACATCGGTTACTCTGCCCCATAATTCGTCATTAATAAAATTACCGATACGTCCCATTCCTAATCCAAAGGGGATTAATGGTGCGATAAAATCGGTGGTTTGCCAAAAATGACGATGTTGTAATTTTGAGCAAATAAGCATTGCAATAATTGCCCCTATTAGCCCGCCATGGAAAGACATACCGCCTTCCCAAATACGAAAGAGGTAAAGTGGATCGGCTAAAAAGAGTTTAAATTGATAAAAAAAGACATAACCTATTCTGCCGCCAAGAAAAAGCCCAAGAAAACCACTAAATAATAGATTATCAACTTGTTCTACTGTCCAGCCACTCTGAGGTTGCTTCGCACGGCGAACACCCAACCAGCGTGCAAAAATAAAGCCAAGCAAATACATTAAGCCATACCAGCGTAAACCAATAGGGCCAATTTCAAAAATAACAGGATCGATTTGTGGAAAGGTTAAAAATTGACTTGTCATAAATGTCCTTGTGAGATGCAATTATTTTATAAACATATTGATTGCAATGCAGATCAATAAAAGGGAAAAACCGCGTTTTAATGTGGCAACAGGGAGTTTAGCGACAGCTGTTGCGCCCAGTTTTGAGGTAAAAAATGAGGTTAATGTAATCCCTAATATGGCAGGTAGATACACATAACCGAGCGAATATTCTGGCATCGCTTCCACATTCCAACCACCGACAATAAAGCTCATTGTGCCTGCAATGCCCAAGAGCATACCACAAAAAGCTGATGAACCGATAGCTTGTTTCATTTCAATGCCTCGATGATGTAAAAAAGGCACAATAAAACCGCCCCCACCAATGCCTGCGGCACTTGAGGCTATGCCAATTAAAATTCCGCCGATGACGGTTGATAAGGGGGTTAAAGGCTTAAATTGTTGATGAGGTTTCATAGAAAATAGCATTTTAATGGCAAGATAAACTACTAAACAGGCAAATATTTTACTTGTCATTTCTTTAGGTAGGTTACCGATAAAAAGCCCTGTGATAAACGTTGATAACATAATCATTGGTGCAAGAATTTTAACCGCTGACCAGTTGATATTACCATGTTTATGATGACGTTGTGCCGAGGCAAAGCCTGTAATAACGATAGTTCCAAAGGAAGTGCCTAGTGCCGTTGACATAAGTAAGGCATCAGGCACACCGATTTGGGGTAACAGATAAACCAAAATCGGGACAATAATTAATCCACCACCGATACCAAATAAGCCTGCTAAAAAACCAACAACGGCCCCAATCATTAAACAAATAATCAAAAAGATCAGCATATTAACCTCGAGGTTTTGTATAAAATTTTTTACGTTTATGCGGATAGGAATGAGGAGGCTTTTTCCCTTTATTGTCTAAATGCTGATCCTGCGGAGAAGACGGAATATGATTTAATACCATCGCAAATTCTTTTAATGCTTTACGATAAACATCTCGTTTAAAAGCAACCACTTGCCGTACGGGATACCAAAAACTCACCCAACGCCACCCGTCAAATTCTGGGGATTTATTGCTTTTCAAATTAATATTTTGTTCATCTGAAATAAGCTGTAATAAAAACCAACGCTGTTTTTGACCAATGCACATAGGCTTAGAATCATGACGTAATAAACGTTTAGGGAGCTTATAACGTAGCCAATATTTTGAGATATAAAGGATACGCACATCTTTACGAGTTAACCCCACTTCCTCAAAGAGTTCACGATACATGGCTTGTTCAGGTGTTTCATTATCCTGAATCCCCCCTTGTGGAAATTGCCAAGAATTTTGTCCGTATCTTTTCGCCCAAAGCACCTGCCCTTTGCGATTACAAATGACAATGCCTACATTCGGACGATAGCCATCGCCATCGATCACTATCTTCACCTTAACTCATTATTTTCTAAACTTAATTGGTGCAAATTGTTTCATAATATGCAAAATTTAACAACTTTAATTTATGCTTCTATTTGCGATTTTCATCGCTCATCGTTAGAATACGCCTTATGACTAAAATTATCGGATCAAAACTATGTTGCTTGCTTTCGTATCCATTTTTGCTTACCTCATTAGCTTATTGCTGATTACACCAATGTTGTTAAAGGTACAAGCAGGGGAACACGCCACCAAACCTAATAAAACATTGTTTTTTCTGACCGCCCTTTTTGCCATTGTTTTTCATCTTATTAGCCTTAATACAGTATTGATTAACTTGATTGACGGGCGAAATTTTACCCTAATGGAAATCGGCTCCTTAGTGAGCGTGATTGTGGCAATCCTCGCTACCTTGGCGATGCTCTTCAAAGTAAATACCCTTTGGTTTTTATTACCCATCGTCTATTGCTTTGCCATTATCAATATTATTGTTGCCACTTTCTTGCCGGGGCATATTGTACAACATCTTGCACAAAACCTCGGCTTACTGATTCACATTGGTTTAGCCCTATTTGCCTATGCCGTTTGTTTTATGGCAATGCTATACGCCTTACAACTTACTTGGATAGACTATAACCTCAAACACAATAGAATGGCATTTTCCCCTATAATCCCACCATTGATGACGGTGGAACGGCATTTTTTCCGCCTAATGTTAAGCGGCGAAATTCTCTTAACTCTCACCTTAATTTCAGGGGCAATCTACTTAGCAGACTTTTTTGCAGAAAAAAATATTCAAAAAGCCATTTTTTCCCTTATTGCTTGGCTTGTTTTTGGAATTTTACTCATCGGACACAAAACCCTATATTGGCGAGGAAAGAGGGTGCTAATTTATACAATTTCAGGTATGATATTACTGACTATCGCCTATTTTGGCAGTCGAGCAATGTTTATGCTTTAAATCAAACAAAAGTGAAAACAGCTAAACAAGGTAAGTGCGGTAAAAAATTTATGTATTTTCTACCGCACTTTATGATTAATTAACCAAAGGAAGTTCAATTTGGACACTGTATCCCTTAGTACATTATTTATTATTTTAATTATTCTACTTATTTTATCCGCTTATTTCTCAAGTTCAGAAACCGCCCTACTTTCACTTAACCGCTACCGTATGCGTTTTATGGCAGAAAAAGGACATCGTGGCGCCAAAAAAGCGGAACAATTACTCAAAAACACCGACAAATTATTAAGTTTAGTCTTAATTTGTAACAACCTTGTCAACATTCTTGCTTCGGCACTCGCTACCATTATTGGTATGCGTATGTATGGCGATATGGGGGTTGCCATTGCAACAGGGGTACTTACCTTTGTCATGCTCGTTTTCTCCGAAATTTTTCCTAAAACTGTCGCCTCAATTTATCCCGAACGCGTGGCATTTACCAGCAGCCATTTATTGGCAATCTTTATGAAACTTTGCACCCCAATCGTGTTTTTTATGAACCTCTTTATTAATGGTTTAATGAAAATCACAGGGTTAAAATCAGAAGTTAAAGCACATTCACTCAGTCCCGAAGAACTACGCTCTATCGTGAATGAATCAGGTAAATTTATTCCCTCCTCGCACCAAGAAATGCTACTTTCCATTTTAGATCTTGAACGTACCACCGTGGACGATATTATGGTACCACGTAATGATATTGGTGCGATCAACATTGATGATGACTGGAAAGCCATTATGCGTCAATTAAACCACGCTCCTCATAGCCGAGTGGTACTTTATAAAGAAAGCCTAGATAAAAATATCCTCGGTATGCTCAGGGTAAGAGAGGCTTATCGCTTAATGTTTGATAAGAACGAATTTACCAAAGAAATGCTTATTCGTGCCGCAGACGAAGTTTATTTTATCCCCGAAAGCACAGGTTTAACCGCTCAGTTACTCAATTTCCGTAACAATAAAGAGCGAATCGGCTTAGTGGTTGATGAATATGGCGATATTAAAGGATTAGTTACACTAGAAGATATTTTAGAAGAAATTGTAGGCGAATTTACCACCTCAACAACCCCATCAATAGAACAAGAAGTTATGCCACAGTCTGATGGCTCAGTATTAATTGATGGCTCTGCCAATATTCGAGATATTAATAAATTATTCGATTGGAACCTTACTACCGATGGACCAAGAACCTTTAATGGTTTAATTTTGGAACACTTAGAAGAAATTCCTCTAGAAGGAACGGTTTGTGAAATCGATGATCTAATAATCACAATATTAGAAGTCAGCGATAATATGATCAAACTTGCCAAAGTCACCAAGAAAAAACAGTTATTACCGCATAACCATAATAATGAACATTATTTAGGGAATAGTTAGTGTTCTTTTTTCCCCCTTTCTGAATAAAAAGCTCTATTTTATAAAATAGAGCTTTCATATACTATAGCTTTTTCAATTTAAAGGTGCAATGGACAAAATCCCACATTTTTATCTATTGCTCCAAATTAGAGCTTAATTGAAATATTGGTAATTCGAATTAGATAAAATCAATAAAGAAATCTGATATTAATTAGAATTTTGGTGGAGATAATCGGGATCGAACCGACGACCTCTTGAATGCCATTCAAGCGCTCTCCCAACTGAGCTATATCCCCAAGAGATTTGATGTTTGGTAAGTGGCGACAATAATAAAGTTCGCCACTTAATCTGTCAATATGCGATAAGTTTAATTGCTTAAAATTAATCCATTATGCTTGTTTTTTGATAAATTCAATAGCCTTTTCAATACGAGTTAATACACGCTGTTTACCAATCGCCACTAATGTTACGTCCATAGATGGCGACTGTCCTGTGCCTGTTACGGCAACACGTAAAGGCATACCTACTTTACCCATTCCCACTCCTAACTCTTCAGCGGTTTGTTCGATGGCTTGATGAGTTGTCGTGATATTCCATTGGTCAAGGTCAAGTGCGGTCAATTTTTCCAATATTTTTTGTAATGGTTCAAGTGTAGCTGCCTTGAGATGTTTTTGTGCGGCTTTTTCCTCAAATTCTTCAAATTCCTCAAAGAAATAACGGCTAGTTAATGCCATTTCTCTGAGGGTTTTACAACGTTCGCCAAGCATAGAAACAATCTCTGTTAATGCTGGGCCATTATGGGTATCAATGCCGAGTTGTTGGTAATGCCAAGCTAAATGCTTTGCCACATATTCGGCAGGTAAGCTACGGATATAATGTTGGTTTAGCCATAATAATTTATCCGTATTAAAGGCACTGGCGGATTTGCTTACGGAATGTAAATCAAACAGATCGATCATCTCTTGGCGAGAAAAAATTTCTTGATCGCCATGCCCCCAGCCTAAACGCACTAAATAATTCACGAGAGCTTCGGGCAAATATCCTTCATCACGATACTGCATGACACTCACTGCTCCATGACGTTTAGATAATTTTTGTCCATCATCACCATTGATCATTGAAACATGTGCATAAACGGGAATTGGGGCGTTTAATGCTTTTAAAATATTAATTTGGCGAGGGGTGTTATTAATATGATCTTCGCCACGTACTACATGGGTAATGCCCATATCCCAGTCATCAACCACAACACAAAAATTGTAGGTTGGCGAACCATCGGTACGGCGAATAATTAAATCATCAAGCTCCTGATTGCTAATTTCAATTCGTCCACGCACCGCATCATCAAAAATCACTGATCCTTCCGTTGGATTTTTAAAACGAACGACATGAGGTTCATCGGGAGAATGCTGATGGTCATGTAAACAATGGCGGTCGTAACGGGGTTTTTGCTTATTTTGTTCTTGTTGATGACGTAATTCATCTAAGCGCTCTTTACTACAATAACAACGATAAGCAAGCCCTTGTTCCAACATTTGATCAATGACTTGATTATAACGATCAAAGCGTTTTGTTTGATAATAAGGTCCATGCTCCCAACCCAATTCTAACCATTCCATCGCTTCTAAAATAGCTTGTGTTGCTTCAGGGGTTGAGCGTTCTAAATCCGTATCTTCAATACGTAAAACAAATTCGCCTTGATGATGTTTTGCATATAACCAAGAATAAAGTGCAGTTCTCGCCCCACCGACATGTAAATAACCCGTTGGGCTAGGCGCAAAACGGGTACGCACTTTAACATTAGGATCTAATTTAAATAAGGGTTCTATATTCATTTCATTAACCTTATACTAAAAAATAAAAAAGTGAATACATTCTACTATGACTTCATTTAAAAGCCACGCCAAATTCATCGACAATGTTTATTTTTAATGCAATCAAACAAAAATCATAAAAATTTGATTGACTGAAATTCTATTGTCTTTATAATGCGTCCACATCAACGGGGGCGATTAGCTCAGTTGGGAGAGCACCTCCCTTACAAGGAGGGGGGCACTGGTTCGAGACCGGTATCGCCCACCACTTTTAGTGTTCTTGTTGATTATTTTAAACCAATGTGGGCGATTAGCTCAGTTGGGAGAGCACCTCCCTTACAAGGAGGGGGTCACTGGTTCGAGACCGGTATCGCCCACCACTTAAGTTTAAAATATTCCCATTATCTTAATAGATAATCTTAAAATTTAGTCAATGATTAAACTAAATTCTAAGGGCGATTAGCTCAGTTGGGAGAGCACCTCCCTTACAAGGAGGGGGTCACTGGTTCGAGACCGGTATCGCCCACCACTCACTTCTCTGCTTTATCTTTTAATGTTCACCCATTAGTGATAGAATCTGCCCGTTTTTTAGAGCTTATCTAGATTAAAATGAATTAATTAAAAGGTTAATACTCTTATTATGAATAAAAACACGCTTATTGTCGGCTTTATGCTATTTGCAATGTTTTTTGGTGCTGGCAATCTTATTTTTCCCCCACGCCTTGGTTTAGAAAGCCAACAATATTATTTATCAACCATTCTTGGTTTTATTGCGACAGGCGTCGGATTACCTTTATTGGGCATTATTGTGGGATCATTTTACCAAGGTGGGTATCAAAAAGCCCTAGATAAAATAAATCCTTATTTTTCTATTATTTTTCTTTCTGCTATTTATCTCAGTGTCGGCCCTTTTTTTGCTATTCCTCGCACTGGTGCCACCGCTTATGAGCTCGCTGTACAACCTTTTTTTAGCCAACATTCCATTGGAATACAGTTATTTTTCAGTGCATTATACTTTTTACTTTCCCTTTGGTTAGCGCTAAATCCCTCAAAAATGGTTGAACGTATCGGTGCCATATTGACACCTTTACTACTTATTGCCATTTTTATTTTAGTCGTCAGTGCATTATTTCAACCAAATAGTGAAATGACACCTATTCAAAGTTCGACACAAACCTCCTTTTTCAAAGGCTTTGTTGAAGGCTACCTAACCATGGACGCTCTCGCCTCAATCGCTTATTCAATGATTGTTATTTTAGCGATCCAAGCAAAAGGCGTAACCAAACAAGCACTTACGAAACAAACCATTGTTTCCGCATTAATCGCAGGTTTAGCTCTTGCTCTCATTTATTTATCATTAGCTTGGATTGGTAATAAAATTTACATTGATCCAACCGAATTACATCTACTAAAAGAAAAAAATCAAGATATTGGTACTTACATCCTCAATAGCGTTACCAATCGTGCCTTTGGCGATTTCGGACGTATTATGCTTGGGATTATTGTTTCTCTTGCTTGTTTAACTACTGCGATTGGATTAATTGTTTCTGTAAGTGAATATTTTCATAGTATTTACCGAAAAATATCTTATAAAACCTACGCAATGATTTTCACACTTATTAGTTTTATCATTGCAAATCAAGGCTTGAACTTTGTGATTAGCAAATCAGTCCCTGTTTTATCAATACTTTATCCTATTGCCATTACGATAATTTTTCTCTTATTGCTTAATTTATTTATCCCTGTTCCTATTCTGGCACAACGAATTGCGATTGGATTAGTATGTGTTATTGCTATTCTATCCATTCTAGATCTTCCGCTATTTCGTCATTTACCCTTAAAATCCTATTCAATGGAATGGCTTTTATTCGGTATTCTTGGCTTAGTTTTAGGCTGGGGAATAACATTGATGCAAAAGAAAAAATAAATAAAGTGCGGTAAAAAATAAGATAATTTTTACCGCACTTTTTTATGTATTATTATCTAGTTAAATACAATAATCCTCAAATTCTGCCATTTGAGTTTGCATTAAAAATTGTTTGGTGCGTTCTTGTTGAGGATTACAAAAGAAATCTTTGGCATTATTGGTTTCCACCACCACGCCTGCGTCCATAAATAGGATTTTATCTGCCACATCTTTGGCGAACTTCATTTCGTGGGTAACGATAATCATTGTCCAGCCTTCTGAAGCAAGCATTTTCAATACTTGCAATACTTCGCCTACCCATTCAGGATCGAGGGCAGAGGTGGGTTCATCTAATAAAATTAAATCGGGTTGTACAGCTAACGCTCGTGCAATACCGACACGTTGTTGTTGTCCGCCTGATAATTGGCTAGGGTAAAGGCTGGCTTTATCCTGTAAGCCTACTTTGGCTAATAGAGCGAGAGCTTGTTGCTTGGCTTGTTCTTTCGGTTTCTTTTGTACAACAACCATTCCTTCCATCACATTTTCCAATGCGGTACGGTGCGGAAAGAGGTTATATTGTTGAAAAACCATTGATGAACGTCGGCGTAATTGTAAGATTTTGTTTTTGCTAATTTTTTCTGCAAAGTTTAATGATAATGAGCCATCGGTAAAGGTGATTTCGCCTTGATCGGGCTGTTCTAAATAATTTAAGCAACGTAAAAAGGTGGTTTTGCCTGAGCCTGATGGACCGAGAATGGCAACAACTTCACCTTTATGAATATGAAGATTAATCCCTTTGAGCACAGGATTGCCATTAAACTGTTTGTGAATATTTTTTATTTCTAACATAGTTACTCATTAAAGATGACGAGAAAGTCGAATTTCTAGCCGTTCTTGTAAAATGGAGAGAGCGAAACAAACCAGCCAATAAATTAACGCCGCTTCACTATAAATTAGGATAAATTCATAACTGCTGGCGGTAATATTTTGTGCCACGCGAAAAAGCTCAGTAACCAAGACTAACGACGCAAGGGAGGTATCTTTGACTGTACTAATAAAGGTATTGGATAATGGTGGCACAGAAATTCGCATAGCTTGCGGCATAATGGTTCGCACAAAGGCTTGGCGATAATTCATTCCAATGGCATAAGAGGCTTCCCATTGCCCTTTGGGTATCGCTAAAATTGAGGCTCGCACAATTTCTGCCGCATAGGCACCAATGTTCAATGAAAAGGCAATAACGGCGGTTGGAAAAGGATCAAGCACAATATTTAAACTAGGTAAGCCATAAAAAATAATAAAAATTTGCACTAATAACGGCGTGCCTCGAATAATGGAGATATAGCAACGGCAAAGTGCGGTCAATATTTTATGTATTTTAGATTTTGCTGGCGTGGTGCGAATTAAGGCAACAAGGGTTGCAATGATTAAGCCCCCAACAAAAGAAAGTATGGCAAGGGGAATGGTATTTGCGATGGTGGCCTGTAACATTGGCAAAAACGAGCTGATCGCCAGATCGGCTCGTTCTGAATTCATAAAAGGTAATTGGGCAAGAAAATTATTCAGTAATGTCATCGCCGAACCACTTAATCGAGAGGGCTTTTAATGTGCCGTCTTCACGCATTTGTGCTAGCACTTGGCTAAATTGTTCAGCGACATCTTCATTGCCTTTTAGGAAAGTAAAGGCTGAACCAATGGTATCTTCATTTTTTACTGCGATTTTTAAGCCTGAATTTGGGTGTTTACTAAAATAATCTAACACCGCAATTTGTTCATTTACAGTGGCATCAACACGCCCTTGTTTTACTAATTCTAAGTTTTGTGCCAAGCTATCTACGGTCACTAAGTTTGCCCCATATTTTTTCGCCAATTCTGTATAATTGCTGGTGGCTGATTGGGCTGATCTTAGCCCTTTTAAATCCGCAAATGATTGAATTTTGTCATTGTTTGCTCGTGTTACAATGACCGCACGAGACACATTATAAGGTGCAGAGAACACATATTTTTTCTCACGCTCTGGATTTGGGCTCACTTGGTTCGCAATTACATCAAAACGTTTTGCATTTAAACCTGCAAACATACCGTCCCACTGGGTTTCTTTATATTCAACGGTTAAACCTAAACGTTTAGCCACTTCATTCATCACATCAATATCATAACCAGTGAGTTTACCCTCTTTATGAAAGGTAAAAGGTGCATAAGTGCCTTCTGTTCCCACACGAATTGTTTTGGTTTTTTCTAATTGTTCAGCGAGTGCAGAAGCATTCGCACTTTGTACCCCAAAAGCGAAAGCTAAACTGGCTAATAAAGTTTTGGCAAGTAATTTCATTTTTTCTCCTTTATAACGAAAATAATTTGAGAGTGAGGGGCATTATAAAAGAGAATATTCTTTTAAGACAAGAACAATACCTTATTTGTTATAAAAATTTGTTATATTATTATTAAATCTTCACCAACATATTATTTTTATTAGACTTTATCCGCTATTTTGTTTAGACTTTGTAACCAAATCTATCCCTTATCTGCAATAAATGGAGAATGTTATGTCAGATCAAGATCCTTGGGGAAAGCCGGGGCAAAAAAATGGGCAACAGCCTGAACAAAATAACAATAGCGACAACAATTGGCAAAACCAAAATCGTTCTCGCAATGAGCAAAACCCACCTGATTTAGAAGAAATTTTTGGCAATTTACTGAAAAAATTGGGGGGAAATAAAAAAAATTCCTCTCATAACAACGGTGGCAATATAAAATTTACTAAACTCTTGCCTGTTATGGTGGTTATTGGTGTTGTGGTGTGGGGATTAAGTGGACTTTATACCATTAAAGAAGCGGAACGTGGTGTTGTTACCCGTTTTGGTAAACTCCATAATATCGTTCAACCCGGTTTAAATTGGAAACCGACTTTTATTGATAAGGTACAAGCGGTCAATGTTGAACGTGTTAATGAATTAAGAACTCAAGGTTCTATGCTTACCCAAGATGAAAATATGGTCAAAGTAGAAATGACCGTACAATATCGTGTCCAAGATCCCGCTAAATATCTCTTTAGTGTCACAAAACCAGATGATAGCTTAAATCAAGCTACGGATAGTGCATTGCGTTATGTGATTGGACATATGCCGATGGACGATATTTTAACCACAGGGCGTTCAGTGGTAAGAGAAAATACTTGGCGTTCATTAGAAGATATTATTAAACCTTATGATATGGGATTAAGCATTATTGATGTGAACTTCCAATCAGCTCGTCCACCAGAAGAAGTCAAAGCGGCTTTTGATGATGCGATTAAAGCACAAGAAGATGAGCAGCGTTACATCCGAGAAGCTGAGGCTTATGCCAGAGAGCGTGAACCTATTGCTCGTGGTGAAGCACAACGTATGATTGAGCAAGCAACCGCTTATAAAGACCAAGTGGTGTTAGATGCACAAGGGGAAGTTGAACGTTTTACTCGCTTATTACCAGAATTTCGCTTAGCACCTGAGGTAATGCGTGAACGTTTATATATTCAAACCTTAGAAAAAGTGATGGCAAACACACCAAAAGTGATGTTAGACAGCAATAATGGCAATAATTTAACGGTATTACCATTAGAGCAAATTTTACAGGGTAAAAAAGGGAAAAATGATGAACCATCAAGCCCTGAAAATACTGAGCAAACAAAAAATCAGCCTCAGTCAAGAGCAACATTAAATCAATCTGAGGTATCCCAAACCTCTTCGTCATCAAACATCGAACAACGTAACACTACACGACAAGGGAGATTTAACTAATGCGTAAATTTCTAACGCCAATTATTCTCATTATTCTTGCCCTTTTATATTCCAGTATCGTGATTGTCCAAGAGGGATCACGAGGCATTATGTTACGTTTTGGTAAAGTGCATCGTGATGCGGATAATAAAGTCGTGGTTTATGAGCCGGGCTTACATTTTAAAACCCCTTTTATTGATAGCATAAAAATTCTTGATGCACGTATTCAAACTTTAGACGGACAACCTGATCGTTTTGTTACCGTAGAGAAAAAAGATCTTTGGGTAGATTCTTATGTAAAATGGCGAATTAGTGATTTTGGACGCTTTTATACCACCACAGGGGGTGGTGATTACTCACAAGCTGCGAATTTATTACGCCGTAAAGTTAACGATCGTTTACGTTCTGAGATAGGTTCAAGAACCATTAAAGATATTGTTTCTGGCACACGTGGTGAGTTAATGGCAGGCGCAAGACGGGCTTTGAATACTGGTGCGGATAGTACATCAGAATTAGGGATTGAAGTCATTGATGTGCGTGTTAAACAAATCAATCTACCTGACGAAGTGTCTTCTTCTATTTATCAACGGATGCGCGCAGAACGTGATGCAGTGGCAAGAGAACATCGTTCACAAGGTAAAGAAAAAGCCGCCTTTATTCAGGCTGACGTAGATCGTAAAGTCACATTAATTCTTGCTAATGCAAATAGAACGGCACAAGAATTACGAGGTACTGGCGATGCCGCTGCCGCTAAAATTTATGCAGATGCTTTTAGCCAAGAACCAGAGTTTTATCGCTTTATTCGTAGTTTACAAGCCTATGAGAAAAGTTTTAAAGCTGATGATAATAACATTATGATTTTAAAACCTGATAGCGATTTCTTCCGCTTTATGCAAGCGCCGAAGAAGTAATCTAAGATAGATAACCGCACTAAAAAGTGCGGTTATTTTTTGAAAAATATATAGTAAAAACCATTAAAAATCGCCACATAATCACTAAAATAAAAAATGTACTTTTCTCTATTTTATCTGTCATCTGTATAATTTAGTATTTTTAGGTTTATGCAATTATTGGGTGTAATGGACAAAAATGTGGGATTTTGTCCATTATACCCCTTTTTATAGTTAAATAAGACAAGGCGATACTCGAATACAGTACAAATCAACGCTGTATTACTTTAAACTAAAACGATTATATAAAAAAATCTGCAACCTTAGGTTACAGATTTAATAAAATTTATTAAAAATAGACCGCACTTTTGGTTATATTACCATTACGGCAATTCATCAACCTCATCGTTATTGACTTTCGGTGGTAACATATGTTCACGTTTTAAGCCAAAGTCATAAGCAAGGGCAATGGCAACGAAAATAGATGAATAAGTACCAAAACCAATCCCGATAAGTAGGGCAAAAGAGAAACTATGAATAGTTGGTCCACCAAAAATATAAAGGGCTAACACCACAAATAAGGTGGTAATAGATGTCATTAGGGTTCTTGATAAGGTTTGTGTCAAGGAGACATTAATAATATCAAAAACTTCTACACGTCTAATTTTTCTGAGATTTTCCCTTACTCGGTCAAAAACCACGATACTGTCATTTAAGGAATAGCCTACCACCGATAAAATGGCTGCTACGAAAGTTAGATCCACTTCTATTTGGAAGAAGGCAAAAAAACCTAAGGTCATAATTACGTCGTGGGCAAGGGACAGCACAGCACCTAATGCTAAACGCCATTCAAAGCGTGAGCCAATATAAATTAGCAACATAGCAAGGGTCGCTAGGGTTGCATAAATTGCCGAACGTGTGAGTTCCTCCCCAACATTAGGACCAACAAAATCTATGCTTTTCACTGTCACATTTCGATCAAGCTGTTGCATCATTTGTCTAATGGTTGTGCCGATATTAGGATCATTGACTGAAGCAGGTAAGCGAATCATAATATCACGCACACTGCCAGAGGTTTGCACTGTCGCACTATTAATTTGATTTTGTTGTAACGTGGCACGAATTTGCTCAATATTAGCAGGTTGAGAGAAAGACATTTCAATCACTGTCCCACCTGTAAAATCTAAGCCCCAATTAAAACCTTTGGTAAAAATGAAAAATAAGGAAGCCAGGATAACGATACTTGATACCACATATCCCCAAATCCGATATTTCATAAAGTTAATTAAGCCATAGCGAAGTTTGATACCCTGTATCTCTTTGATTGGCTCATTTTTATCTGTTAATAAACTCACAATCTTGTCCTTTCGCTAAATGGATAATTTATTAATGCGTTTACCACCATAAAGGAAGTTGACTAAAGCACGCGTTCCTGTAATTGCGGTAAACATTGAAATTCCTACACCTAGGGCAAGGGTAATGGCAAAACCTTTGACTGGGCCTGATCCCGCGGCATAAAGAATAATAGCCGTAAGAATGGTAGTTAAATTCGCATCAAAGATACTGGTAAATGCCCCATTATACCCTTCATTAATGGCTTGTTGTACCGAACGTCCATTACGAATTTCTTCTTTGATCCGTTCAAAGATCAAGACGTTAGCATCAATGGACATACCTACGGATAACACGATCCCCGCAATCCCCGGCATAGTCAAGGTTGCACCTGGCAATAAGGACATTAAGCCAATTAAAATCACCAAGTTACACACTAAAGCAAGGTTAGCAATCATACCAAATTTACGGTAGTAAAACGCCATAAAGACAATGGTAATCAACAAGCCCCAAAAGCCCGCTTGAATCCCTTGTTCTACATTTTGTGCTCCTAATGATGGGCCTACAGTCCGCTCTTCCACAATTTGAATAGGTGCAATTAATGCGCCTGAACGCAATAACACCGCAAGATTTTGGGCTTCCGCTGGGCTATTTATACCTGTTATACGGAATGAGTTACCTAGTCTTGCTTGAATTGTTGCCACATTAATCACTTCTTCGTGTTTTTCTAAGATGGTTTTCCCTTCAGCATCTTTTTTGCCACTGTCTTTATATTCACTATAAAGTGTTGCCATAGGCTTACCAATAGCAGAACGCGTGGCATTGGACATCAAGTTGCCCCCTTCGCTATCTAAGGAAATATTCACTTGTGGGCGACCATATTCATCACTACTTGATGTCGCATCAGTAATATGTTCACCACCGAGGATCGCACGCTTAAATAACACAACAGGTGCACCATCACGACTATATTTCACTTCAGAATCTGAAGATAATAAGCCACGCACTGCACCATCAATATTGGCAGATTGATTTACCATACGAAACTCAAGGGTTGCGGTTGCACCAAGAATCTCTTTCGCCCGTGCGGTATCCTGCACCCCTGGTAATTCCACCACAATTCGTTCCGCACCTTGTCGCTGAATAACGGGTTCTGATACCCCTAATTCCTCAACCCGTTTGCGTAAAATCGCAATATTTTGTTCTACCGCATTATCTCTTGCTGCAATCAAGGCATTTTGCGACATACTCAAAATAATACTATTCTCATTTAAACGACGTACGTCCCAGTTAGTATGTTGACGGCGTAAAAAACGCACCACATCATCAAGCTGGTTTGCATTAGCTAAGGTTACCAAGGTACTAAAATCATCTGTGCTACGAATAGCCGTATATTGGTATTTTTGCTGACGTAACTCGGTGCGTAAATGATCTTGTAATTGCTCTTGTAGCTTCGTCAATGCAGTATTCATATCCACTTCCATCAAGAAGCGAACACCACCTCGCAAATCTAATCCCCACTTCATTGGATTAGCCCCAATCATTTGTAACCAAGTTGGGGTTGCGGGAGCAAGATTTAACGCCACCGAATAATCTGAGCCTAGTTGTTCAGCAATTTTATCTTTCGCCAGTAATTGTTCATCGGTATTAGCAAAACGTGCCAAAATTGAACTGTTTTCCAACACAATAGATTTCGCCGTTAAGTGATTTTGTTGCAGTACCTTTTGTACTTCACTTAAGGTTACCTCATTAGCAGCTTGTCCTCTTGTGCCAGAAATTTGAACGGCAGGATCTTCGCCGTAAAGATTTGGAAGCGCATATAAAGCACCAATGATGATCACAAGGATCACCATTAGATTCTTCCATAAAGGATAACGATTTAACATAGACTTCCCTTGCGGAAAAGAAATTAATTAGAGAGATTTAATAGAGCCTTTTGGTAATACAGCAACAATAAAATCTTTTTTGATAGTCACTTCATTGTTTTCATTTAAGGCAATCACCACAGAGTCATTCTCAGCAGAAACTTTGGTAATCTTACCAATTAAACCGCCCGATGTTAGCACTTCTTCACCTTTCCCTAAAGATGCCATTAACTCACGATGTTGTTTATTGCGTTTCGCCTGTGGACGATAAATCATAAAATAGAAAATTAACGCAAAAATAACCAACATTAAAATCATTGACATTCCGCCGCCTTGTGCTTCATTCATGATGAAATTCCTCTTAATAATAAATTGTAATAAAAAATAGATGAATAAAAATATTAACGAAAAAATCGTCCGCTAAAAATAGCATAAAATCCATTGAATGTGAAAAAGATATTTAAAAAAGTGCGGTCAGTTTTCAATAAATTTTACGAATTTTCACTTCCCGCTCACTAATGATTTGTAACTCATCGCCACGTTCTTGGCATAACAACACAAAATCCTGCACGATACTGACTGAATTTAACCATAAAATTAACTCATCGCCCACATTAAGGCGATTTAAAGCCTGTTTAGTCATTAATAACGGCAAAGGACAATGATATTGGCGTAAATCAAGCTGATATTGCATAATTATTCATCTAGGTTATGCTCCACGCCGCTTTGCCATCACCGCTCCCATCGCCTTTAACTCTTGTTCAGACAAATATTGTTTACCTAATTCAAACAAAGGCTCTTCAATAGCAATATGAGTATCATAACCTGCAATAAAATTATCAATTAACACTTGATCCACCTGTTCTCTTTCGCCGCCGAGTAATTGCTCCAACTGCACAGACAATAATGCCCAATTCTGGTGTAATTGATGATGTTGCTCAGCTAATTCATTAATACGCTGTTGAGCTTGAGGCTGATGTTTCACTAAGGCAGGAAAAAAATCTCGCTCTTCATCATCATGATGCAAAGGGGCAGATTGATTAAAATAGGTCAAAATTTGCCGAACATCATTTTTTACCGCTTGATTTACCCCATTTTTGCTTAAATAATCTGGTAAAATCGCTAATTGGCGACAAAATTTTTTCACTTTACTATGACAAGCATAAAGCATTTCAATAGGATCTTGCCAACTGGCAAATTGTTGTGGCTCAAAGAATTGCATCATTCCTCCTCTCTATGACAAGCAAAATATTCACAGAAAAAACGAAATCAGCTTAATCGCAAACACTTTGTAATGCAAATGATCTTTAGGGGTATAGTCGTTCGCTATATGGTTCATATAAAATCCAATTAAATACGCTACAATATTTCGAGAATTGGTACAAGAGTTTCCAGTATCTACACCATCCAGAGATGGAAGAAAAACTCTTAACGAAAGAAATGTATTGTTAAACCTGATATGATTGATAGCGAGTGCCTTAAAGCCGATGTTGAAGATTATCCCGATGATTATCAATGGCAGTAGGCACAGCATTTAGGTGTAGTCAGAATGCCATTTGTACGGCTTTAAAATGTATGATAACAGAGCGTATGCACAAAGAGGTAAATCTTATATTATCCGTACAACTGGTAACTTAAAAAGCAGTCATTATTTTAGATAATGCGTATTTTTATAGAATGGCTATTTTGCAGCCATAGTGAATAAGCGTAGACATTATATTTTGCCTCTGGCATCTTATTCACCAGAACTCAATCCCATTGAGCGAACTTGGGCAAATATTAAGAAATATATACGGGCAGTATTGCCTTGTTCAGATAACTTGACGGATATATTGGTGGATCTTAATTCTCAATTTTCTAAATCTTGTAACAAATCTTCAACAAAAGTAGGAACAACTTCACTGGCTTTTCCGTATATAGCTTGTTTGAAGGCGCTATAACCTTGGCTTTTTTTTAAATTTAATTCAATGCTTATTGCACCTTGTAAATTGGCTTCTTTTACAAATCCTGCTGCAGGATAAACATTGCCAGAGGTACCAATGGAAATAAAATAATCACATTCTGCTAATGCTTGATAAATTTTCTCCATATACAATGGCATTTCGCCAAACCAAACAATATGCGGACGTAATTGACGAGGTGGTTGGCAGCAAGTACAACGATCTTGTTCAGTAATGTCTTTTTGCCAAGGATAAACTTTGCCTGATCCGATACAACGTGCTTTTAATAATTCGCCATGCATATGAAGAATATTTTTACTGCCTGCACGTTCATGTAGATTATCTATATTTTGCGTAATAATAAGGAGATTGTCGCCAAGGGTTTGTTCTAATTTTGCTAAGGCAAAATGGGCTGGGTTCGGTTGGATTTCTGGGCTTAATAATTGGCGCCGCCGTTGGTTGTAAAAATCTTGAACTAATTGGGGACGACGTTTAAAGGCTTTTGGCGTGGCGACATCTTCAATACGATGATTTTCCCACAAGCCATCATTGGCACGAAAAGTTTTTATACCAGATTCCGCAGAAATGCCTGCACCTGTTAAGATGACGACTTTGGCAATCATGATTTTCTCCTATTTTTTATCATTATTGAATTGTCTCACTTTAAAATAAGATAATCCATAACATAGTGCTATCTCAAAATGAAACAACAAATATCTTAAAGTAAATGGGTAGGTAACTGCTGAATAATTTTTTCAATCTGTTTTAACCCATTTAGCCTTGTATGGCTTAGTCGTTGAGCAATACCCAGTTGAGTAAAGTAAGCGTTGAGGTCAAAATGGCGTAACTGTTCAGCAGTTTGTGGTGTGATGGCTTGTAAAAGTATCCATAATAAACCGTTAATGACTCTTGCTTCACTATAGGCGGTAAACTGAAAAGTGCGGTCAGTTTTTGCAATAAATTTAAACCATACTTTAGCCTCGCAACCATAGATTTCTTGCATTTGTGCTAATTCTTCTTGGCTAGGGCGAGGTAAATACTTGCTCGCTTGAATAATTAAACGATAGCGTGTTTCCCAGTTTTCTGCTTGGCGAATTTGTTCAATGAGATTCATACTTCCTCTAATAGTTGTAAACTTTTTTCTAGGGCGACAAAGAAGCGTTCAATATCCTGTTGGTGGTTATAAGGGGCTAAGGATAGACGCAATGTGGCGGATTGTCCTAGCCGGGCTAAATAAGGTTGAGCACAATGTTCTCCGCTGCGTAACGCAATTTTTTGTTCTGCGAGTAAGGTGGCTAAATCGGCACAATGAATATGTTCAAAAATAAAACAAACCACCGTACTTGGCTGAGGCGAATTAAATAAACGACAAGCAGGATATTGGGCGAGTTTATTTTTGATTTGTTGAGCAAGGGCAATACTATGTTGTTCCGCTTGATGAAGATCAAATTGTGCTAACCAAGCGAGTACCGCATTAAATCCTATTACGGCGGCAATATTAGGGGTACCTGCCTCTAATTTATAAGGCAATGGTGCAAAACCAATATGTTGTTTAGACACTTTTTCAATCATTTTGCCGCCATAGCATAATGGTTGTAATACATCGAGGCTGCTTAATTTACCACTTAACACGCCAAGCCCAGTAGGACCATACAGTTTATGAGCAGAAAATGCTAGAAAATCGGCATCGAGTTCCGCTAAATTTATCGGTTTATGGCTGATGGCTTGTGCGGCATCAACAAGGATAAAGGCTTGTGAATGGGCACGAATAATCGGAATAAGTTGATTGAGCGGTTGTTCTGTGCCTGTCACATTTGAAATATAATTCAGGGCAACGATCTTGGTACGTGAGGTTAAGGCTTGTTTTAATTGTTGCGGATCGATGAGCCAATTTTCTTGTAAAGATAAAATAATTAATTTTGCACCGCACTTTTTCGCAATGGCTGACCAAGTAACAAAATTGGCATGATGATCCGCTTCGCTGATGATAATTTCATCGCCAGCTTGTAATTGTGGTAATAATCCATACGCCACCGTATTAATGGCTTGCGTTGTGCCTGAGGTCCAAATAATGGCTTGAGGGCTTTCTGCCCCAATAAAATCCGCACAGCGTTGACGAGCTTGCTCATAGAGGTAGGTTTGCTGTTCATCATATTGACTGCGATGTACAGATCCCGCAGATTGGTAAAAAGCCACTGTGGCATCAATTAATGCTTGTGGCTTTAAACTGGTCGCCGCTGAGTCTAAATAACTTGTGGTTTGATTTTGTTGTAAATAAGGGAAATGCTGACGAAACTGTTCAACATCAAATTGCATAGTTTATTTTCCTTTCGTTTTCTTTGCTTGTTGTTGACGCCAAAGGCTCGGTGGTTGAGGCGATTTATCTCGCCATAACCCCACTTTTTTATGTTGGGCTTGTTGTTGTGCTTTAAAATAAGCAGGATCGCGTACATATTGATGATAAGCCCATGCCATACCTTGTTGTACCATCATTAAATTAATATTTTGTCCTCGATGATTGTACACCGTCGCTAAAGTACGCTGATAACGATCATAACCTGTAATAGATAAGGTGACCTGTTTTTTATAAATGAATTGTGCGAGAGTTTGACGTGCTTTATTACCAAAGGCTTGCTTACGTTCAGGGGCATCAATTTCTGCCAGCCTTACTTTGATGGTTTTATTATTCGCCAATAAACAACTAAAGGTATCGCCATCGGATATTTTAACAACATAACATTGTATTTGCCGATTTGCGAAAGCGGTATGTGTTATCACACAGCATAAGCCGATCAATAAACAATGAGAATAAAAAGCAAAGGGGCGAAAAGATTTAATTAAGATCAAAAATTTCTGTAATAGCATTCACATCAATACCAAAATAAGAGTAAAATTATTTTATAAAATTTATCAAGATTTTTTAAAGGTGTTTCAATGAAAAGAAAAATCCTTGATTTATGTCGTTCCTTGGCGATTTTATATCTTATGTTCTTTTTAGGCAAGGCGATTGCTTACCTTGTTCCCATTGGTGTCCCTGCCAGTATTTGGGGATTATTACTTTTGTTTATGGCATTATGCTTGAAAATTATCCAATTAGACTGGCTTTATTTTGGTGCAGGATTATTTATTCGCTATATGGCACTCCTTTTTATCCCCGTCAGTGTCGGCGTGATAAAATATTCCGATTTATTATTTTCCCAAGCCAAAGCCTTACTCATTCCCAATATTGTTAGCACGATAATTACCCTAATTTTTATTGGCTTATTTTCAGATTATGTGTTTTCTCGCACATCATTTAAACATCTTAGAAAAAAAGTGTTAAAAAGACGCTTAAAATTAACTGCCAAATAGGGAAAAAGAAAAATGGAATATCTCATTTATGTTTATACTTTACTCACTATTACAGTTTTTGCACTTGCGGTCAAAATTAATCGCCATTGGAAATCACTCATTTTTAACTCTTTTGTCTTAAGTGTCCTCTTTCTTATTGCGATTCTACTATTAACAGGCATTTCCTATGATCATTATATGGCAGGCAATGCCCCCTTAAACCATCTCTTATCATTGGGTGTCGTGGCACTCGCTTTACCCTTATATGAACAGCTTCCTCAAATTCGTAAACAATGGCGTGCCATTTTATTGATTAGCTTACTCGCTACTATTGTCGCAATGTTAAGCGGTGCAATCGTTGCCTTACTATTAGGCGCAAGCCCAGATATTATCGCCACCATTTTACCAAAATCCGTAACAACCCCAATAGCAATGGAAGTGGCTGACAATATTGGCGGTGTCGTAGCCCTTACGGCGGTCAGTGTCGTTATTGCTGGTTTAATCGGCTCGGTTTTTGGTTATTTAATTTTGCGTAAAATGCGGATTAAATATCTTGAATCTATTGGACTCGCATTAGGCTCTACAGCCCACGCCCTAGGCACTGCCACCGCAATGCAAGAAGACGTTAAAGCTGGCAGCTATAGTTCATTAGCATTAGTATTATGTGGCATAATGAGCTCTTTACTTGCTCCGTTGATGTTTAGGGTGGTTTGTACTTTAGGATTTTAATAGGAAATGTTCAAAAAATGATTAATAATATTGGAAAAAACTATGCAAGAAAACCATTTAGTTGAGCAATTTTTAACAGATTTATACTTAGAGAAAGGGGTGTCACAGAATACGATCGTTTCTTATCGTTTAGATTTACAGGCATTATTGCTTTGGCTTAAAAGTCATAAACATAGTTTATTGGAATTGGATAGCGTTGATTTACAAACTTTTTTAGGGGAGCGTTTACAACAAGGGTATAAATCTACTTCAATGGCACGTATGCTAAGTAGCATTCGCAAATTTTTTCAGTATTTGTATCGTGAAAAATATCGTCAAGATGATCCAAGTGCGGTGTTAAATTCGCCTAAATTGCCGAGTCGTTTACCCAAATATTTATCGGAGCAGCAAGTTACAGATTTATTAAATACGCCTAATGTAGAAATTCCGTTGGAGTTGCGCGATAAGGCAATGCTTGAGTTATTGTATGCCACAGGATTGCGTGTAACGGAATTGGTCTCTTTGCAAATGGATAATATTAGTCTTAGTCAAGGGATTGTAAGAGTCATTGGTAAGGGGAATAAGGAACGCTTAGTACCGATGGGGCAGGAGGCGGTGCATTGGATCAATGCGTTTCTGAGTTATGGGCGAGGAAATTTATTAAATGGGCAGAGTTCTGATGTGTTATTTCCTAGTCGTTTAGGCGTTCAGATGACGAGGCAAACTTTTTGGCATCGGGTTAAACATTATGCGGTGTTAGCTCAGATTGATACGGAGCAATTATCTCCTCATGTGTTACGCCATGCGTTTGCCACCCATTTGGTTAATCATGGTGCTGATTTGCGTGTTGTACAGATGTTATTAGGGCATAGTGATTTATCCACAACGCAAATCTATACCCATGTCGCTAAAGAGCGTTTGAAGCGTTTACATGAACGTTTTCACCCAAGGGGATAAGAAATTATTAACAATTTAAGAAAATCATTATTAGCCACTATTTTGTCATTCTCCTCCAAAAAAATAATACAGCGTTAAAGGTCTCGCTGTATTATTTTAAATTGAACCACTATAACCCTTGTTCCTTTTTAATAGCCTTCTTCTTGCATATTAGGCAAAAATTGGGCTTGTTGGATACGATGGACTTGGCTTGTTATTGTTCCATCTGGGTGCAATGTTAATTCTCGCCAGCCCGGTTGCAAGGTATCTAGGGTAAATTGGTTGCAATCTGGTTTGAATTGAATACAGGTGGACGGGGTAGCCATCACAGGATAGCCTTGCCATTGACTATCAACTTGTTGATGAATATGTCCATGCAAAATGCCTTTAATTTGTTTAAAGGGGGCGAGAATATCCGCTAAATGTTGGCTATTACGTAAATTATGTTGATCAAGCCAAGCAGAATTGGTTGATAATAAATGGTGATGCAACACAATTAAGCTATATCGCTCTGGGTATGCGGTTAAGGTGTGTTGTAGCCAATCAAGTTGGTATTGGCTGAGTTCGCCATGGGGGACACCAAAAACTTGGCTATCCAATAATAAAATTTGCCATTGATCGCCGAGGAGAATATGTTTAGCTGGGTGAATATTGCCATGACTTTGATTAAGCAATTCTCGCATTTTAGGCTGTAAATCGTGGTTACCCGGGATCCAAAAGCAGATTTTGTCTAATTGCTTAATGCTTTGACAAAAATGTAAATAACCTTGTTCACTGTTGTCTTGCACCAAATCGCCTGTTGCTAAGATAAGATCGTAGGCAAAGTTGCGTTGCTTAATTTCGGCTAAGACTTGTTGAAAACTGGCAAAGGTATTTATGCCCAATAGTTCTGAATTTGTATCAGCAAATAAATGAGGATCAGTTATTTGTAATAGTCTAATTACCGATCCTGCTGCGGTATCCAATGAAAATAAATTTTCCAAGTTAGACTCCTAACACAAACAAAATAAATAAAAACATTATGAATATAGTTGTTCCACTTAAAAGGCGATCAATGCTGTATTATTTTATAGTTGACCGATTATAGTGAACAACCTTGATGGAAATTTAGTTACCTGCAAAAAATACAGCAAGCAAAATTAAAAAATGCTAACAAGATCATATTTTTTGAACAAAAAAGTAGGTGATATGTTATTTTTCTAGCCATTTATGCTGTAATTCTGAATAATGCAGTTGTAACCACTGCAATCCCATTACCGCAAGAGAGTTATCAATATGTCCTGAGGCGATACCTTGATAAGCGGTATTGCGATCCAATACTTGAACACGAATATCCTCATTTTCATTTTTTAAGCCATGAATACCTTTCGCTTTGGTGGCATCCACTTTGGCAACAAAAAAGTGAATACGTTCTGAAACGCCGCCAGGGCTATCCCAAACACTGAATAAATAATCTAAATGTTCTAATTCTATGCCTGCTTCTTCTTTTGCTTCGCGGATCGCCACTTGTTCGGGATTTTCGTCTTTTTCAATCATTCCTGCGATCATTTCTAATAACCAAGGGGAGCCTGTGCCATTAGGAATATAAGCCCCAATTCTCACTTGTTCCACCATAACTACTTTATCCCTATTGGGATCATAAGCGATAACCACAACTGCTTGTCCTTTATTTAATAATTCTCTGGTCACAATCTCGCTCATTCCTCCGTTAAATAGCTTATGGCGAAATTGAATTTTTTGCATGGTAAAAAAGCCTTGATAAACCGTATCTCGGCGGATAATTTCAATATCTTGTTGGCTAAATGTTGATGTCATTGTTACTCCAGTATTTGTTTAGATTTTATAGGGTTATTAAGGATTAACCTGATAATAAATGGGATTAAGCAGGGATTTTGGTTGTAATTGGTTATGTTGCCATTGTAGCAATATGGCTTGTTGTATATCTTCATTGCTAAATGCAGCTAAGTAAAAAGGAAATTGTTGGCTATATAATAGATTGCCTTGAGGACAATAAGCGGAGCGTAAAATCCTTTGTTGTGGAAAATGTTGTACTTCGGATAAATGGGCAATGCCTGCACCTTGTGATTTGAGTATGGCCTCACGCAAGCACCAACAACGATAGAAACTTTGTTCGGCATTGATTTGCTGTTTAAACCAAGCCAACTCATCATTGGGGGAAAAATAATGCATTAATGCCAAATAATCTCGAGGTTTTTGTACAAATTCAATGTCAATTCCTACCGCACTTTTGGCTTTTTTCTGCATAATGAGGGCAACCCAATCGCCAGAATGGCTAATATTAAAATCAATGCCGTTGTCGGCAAATTGCGGTCTGCCGTTATGGGCAATAGTTATTTGGCTTAATAATTGCGGATCCGATTGTAAGTATTGTAAGCCTTGCCATAATAAAAAATGTGCCATTCTACGTCCTTGATATTTACGCCATAAACGTAAATTATGCGTAGGGGCTGGCTGGCATAGGCGTTCTTGTAATAAGGAGGACGGTATGCGTTCAAAAGGAAAGCTATCTTGAATATTGGCGTAAAGAATAATCGTGGACATTATAATATTGCCCCGTTAAACGGGGCTTGAGGTTATTTTTGACTACAAACCGCAATAAAATTGAGTTTATTATCGGGATGATTAAAGGTTTTAAACATTTTCTTAAAGGTTTCACGATTTTCGGATTTTAAGGCATTTTTAATAATTTTAAAGGTGCCGAGTATCCCTTCATCATAAATCATTCCTGCGGGAGATAATAAAGTCATTTTGCCTGAATAGGTGTCAATATTACGGAAACCACAATCCGCAAATACAGATTTCCAGCCTTCTTTGGTTAAAGGTGTCACAGTAATATTAATGGCATCGCGTAATTGAGCAATAATATCTGCTGAATTTTCCGAGGTAAGCATCACATCATGGGTTAATAAAAAACCATTGGGTTTTAGCACACGATAATATTCGGTCACTGCTTTGATTTTAGCTTGCAAAGGCAACATAGTTAGCATAGCTTCATTAATCACAATATCAAAACTATTGTCATCAAAAGGTAATTTCATGGCATTAGCCCGTTGAACGTGAATTTTATCTTGTAAATGATGGCTGGCGATATTGGCTTGTGCTTTAGCAAGGGCATTTTCATCTAAATCCACGCCCTCAATATGGCAGCCAAATTGTTGTGCTAGCCCAATGGCGGTTGTGCCCATATTACAAGCCACTTCAAGCACTTTCTTGTCTGCATTAAAATCCCCATTAGCAATTAACCAATCTGTGGCTTTTCTACCACCAGGACGCAAACGAGTTTTCCCTAAACGTGCAAGAAAATTATGCCCAACTTCATCTTTTTTCATTTTTCTCTCCTCAATAATTGATTATTCTGTTGTGATTATTATAAATAAAAATCATTCCTATTAAATAAACAAAAGTGAGTAGGGGAAAAAGAAAAAGTGCGGTAAATTTGACCGCACTTTTTTCTTATCTTGTGCCATAAACCACAATTGTTTTACCATGAGCAGAAATAAGATCTTGTTCTTCAAGCATTTTTAAAATACGCCCTACGGTTTCTCGAGAGCAACCTACCATTTGCCCAATTTCTTGACGTGTGGTTTTAATTTGCATTCCTCTCGGGTGTGTCATCGCATCTGGCATACGAGCTAAATGCAATAAGGTTTGAGCAATACGCCCTGTGACATCAAGGAAAGCAAGGTTTGTTACCTGTTTGGACGTATTTTGCAAACGGCGTGCTAATTGTGCCGTTAAATACATAAGAATATCAGGGTTCATTTGAATTAACTGACGAAATTTTTTATAGGAAATCTCGGCAATTTCGCAAGGTGTTTTTGCCTTAACAGAAGCGGTGCGTTCTTCACTTTTATCAAATAACCCTAATTCCCCCAAGAAATTATTTTCACTTAAATAAGATAAAATCATTTCTTTGCCTTCTTCATCTTTAGCATACACAGCGACCGAGCCTTTAATCAAATAATATAGAGTATCCGCTTTTTCGCCCGCATGAATTAAGGTGCTTTTGGCAGGGTATTTATGGATATGACAATGGGAAAGAAACCACGTTAGTACAGGATCTGATGGCTGATAAGGTTCTGTAGCTTGAGTTTGTTCTTTGGATTGCTCTAACGTTTGAGGTTGCTGTTCTTGCCCCTCTTGCGTTGGTAAACCTTGTTGCTGCGTTTGTTGTGCAGGTCCTTGCATAAATACCTCGACGAAAAATGTCCTAATTTAAATTAACCTAGAAACGCTGACTTATCTTTAATATCAACACTTTGATGCAACTCTGACCAAACAATAATTGCATCACCTTGCTTGATTTTTGCCAATAATGTCGCTCTTTTTGTTGCTAGCGGTAATTCTTCCATTCCATAATCAGTTCCTTCACGCAAAATAAAACTTTCTATAATATTAATTAAAGTATGTTCATCTAACTCTTGCCAAGGAATAATCATCGTGCTTTCCTATTCTACAACTATGCAAATAATGATTCAATAAAACGCCATTGTTGATCAAAACTTTGGCTTGAATTATAACGAAAATTTGATCGAACATAACGCATAAATTGCCCTTCACAAACGGTGACTAAATGTGAAGCAATGATACGCTCATCAACTAAAAAGGCTTTACCCTCACGCAATTTACGCATTTGCAAAATATTGGTAAATTGGAACTCCAACCGATCAAAAAATTGCGCTACGCGTAATTGCAACGCTGTTTCTTCAAACATCAAAGCATGCCCCGTTAATATACGAGTTACACCGGGATTTTTACGGGCAAAGTCCAATACCATTTGCATAATATCTTTAACACGCTCCATAGTATTGGTTTGCATTTTCATTGATTGATTAATTCTACTGAGTAACGTAACTTCAATGGAATCAATTAATGCTTCAAACATTTTCGTTTTGCTTGGAAAATAGCGATATAACGCCGCTTCTGAAACGCCCACTTCTGAAGCTAAACGTGCGGTGGTTATCCGCTCCATACCACGTTCAGAATGCAACAAGTGAGTGAGCACCGTTAGCACTTGTTGTTGCCGTTCTTTTTTGGTTCTTTTTGTTGTTTGTGTTTGTTCAGCCATTATTGTTTTCCAGAATGTCCAAAGCCCCCTTCGCCACGCTCGGTTTGACGAAAGTCTTCAACAATATTGAACTCTGCTTGTACAACAGGCACAAAAACAAGCTGAGCAATACGATCACCAACTTCAATGGTAAAAGGTTCATTACTCCGATTCCATAATGACACCATCAAAGGTCCTTGATAGTCAGAATCAATCAATCCCACTAAATTACCCAACACAATACCATGCTTATGCCCTAAACCTGAGCGAGGTAAAATCACTGCGGCTAAATTTGGATCTGCAATATAAATAGATAAGCCCGTAGGAATTAAAACGGTTTCTCCAGCGGGAACGGTTAAACTCTGCTCAAGGCAAGCACGCAAATCTAATCCTGCTGAGCCTGACGTAGCATAGGTAGGTAAAGGAAATTCATTTCCTAAACGAGGATCTAAAATTTTTACATCAATTTTTTGCATAATTTACTCTTCTCATTGCGATCGTTGATATTGTTGTAAAATTTCATTTACTAATTGTTTGGCTAATAGATTTTTATGGCTCAACGCAAGTTGTTTATCGCCATCATGCCAAAATAAATGTAAGGCATTTTGCTCGGCGCTAAAGCCTTGCCCTTGAACAGAAACATCATTGGCACAAATCATATCCAGTTTTTTGCGTTGCAATTTATCACGTGCATATTCAGCGACGTGCTGTGTTTCTGCCGCAAAGCCCACCGTAAAAGGGCGATGCGGAGCAAGCTGTGCAACATCGGCAATAATATCGGGATTTTTGACTAATTTCAGCGTCATTTCATCATTTTCTGCAGATTTCTTAATTTTTTGCTTTGCCACTTGCTCAACGCGATAATCGGCTACAGCGGCACAACCAATGAAAATATGATTTTGAGTGGCTAAGGCTAGACTATGTTGCCACATTTGCTGTGCGGATTCCACATCAATACGATGTACATGGTTAGGGGTTGGTAACGCAGTTGGACCAGCAATAAGACTGACTTTAGCACCACGCTCAGCAAAGGCTTGTGCAATGGCAAATCCCATTTTACCCGAACTATGGTTACTAATATAACGAACAGGATCAATGGCTTCTCTTGTTGGGCCTGCAGTAATCACAACGCCTAATTCAGTTAAGTCTTGTTGTCGCTGTAATAATTGTTGTAAAGCCACAAAAATCTCATCAGGCTCAGACATACGCCCCGCACCAATATCGCCACAAGCCTGTTCCCCGATTGCAGGTCCAATGATCTCTATTCCTCGTGCCACTAATTGAGCTAAATTCGCTTGCGTAATGGCTTGGGCAAACATTTGTTGATTCATCGCTGGGGCAAGTAAAATCGGGGCAGAAGTAGCAAGACAAAGGGTAGATAACAAATCGTTAGCCATACCCACATTTAAGCGAGCAATAAAATCGGCACTGGCTGGGGCAATCACAACATAATCCGCCCATTTGGCTAACTCAATATGTCCCATCGCTAATTCCGCTTGAGGATCAAGCAAACTGGTGGACACCGCATTACCAGAAATGGCTTGTAAGGTGAGTGGCGTAACAAAAGCCTCTGCCGCTGGCGTTAAAACCACCCTTACTTCCGCTTCAGCTTTACGCAATAAACGGATAAGTTCAATACTCTTATAGGCGGCGATTCCACCCGTAATCCCCACAACAATTCGTTTTTTCAGTTTATCTGCCATGATGTTTTGATCCTCAAAAAAGTGCGGTCATTTTACTGGAAATTTTTGTTTTTCTCAAAATAAATAATGTTTCTCTATTCTGATAACATAATGGTTTAACAGGAAATTTCTATTAAAAATTTGTACTGTGTTTATTGATATATTAAAACGGATATTAATAGAATAAGAAAAGAGATAGGATATTATTTTTCTTGAAAAAATATGAATTAAGGAGCATAGAATGAGAAATCACGCTAAAAATAGACAAAAAGAGGAAAATTTGCTATTTTAACGGCAAAAATTTTCTATCTTTATTTCAAAAAATTTAATAAAATTTATATTAATTGTTAAATTGATTGTTACAAAACAGTTTGATTTAACACCGCACTTAGGTTGAACAGTAAGGTAATTAATCCGTTTGATTAATCTTATTGTGATGAACAGAATTAGTTATTTATTGGTTATTTAATCTTCGGGTTAAATAGTAACTTTTAACTTAAAAAAAGGAAATGCCCATGTCAGATATGGTTAAGCATGACGTGGATCCGATTGAAACCAACGATTGGTTGTTGGCAATCGATTCAGTAATTCGCGAAGAAGGTGTTGAAAGAGCACAATTTATTATTGAGCAAGTGATGCAGCATGCTCGTGCTAATAATGTTGCTTTACCAACAGGAACAACTACCGATTATATTAATACTATTCCCACTTCAGAAGAGCCTAATTATCCGGGAAATCTTGATTTAGAACGTCGTATTCGTGGTGCCATTCGTTGGAATGCGATTATGACTGTATTACGTGCTTCTAAGAAAGATCTTGAATTAGGTGGACATATGTCTTCCTACCAATCAGCCGCAACGATCTATGAAGTATGTTTTAACCATTTCTTTAAAGCGCGTACAGAGAAAAATGGTGGTGATTTAGTCTTTTTCCAAGGACATATCTCTCCGGGGATCTATGCTCGTGCCTTTTTAGAAGGGCGTTTAACGGAAGAACAACTTGATAACTTCCGTCAAGAAGTGCATGGTAAAGGTTTATCTTCTTATCCGCACCCGAAATTAATGCCAGAATTTTGGCAATTCCCAACGGTATCAATGGGGTTAGGGCCATTGAATGCCATTTATCAAGCACGTTTCTTAAAATATTTACATCATCGTGGTTTAAAAGATACTTCGGATCAAACCGTTTATGCGTTCCTTGGTGATGGTGAGATGGACGAAGTTGAATCTCGTGGCGGCATTTCTTTCGCAGCTCGTGAGAAATTAGATAACTTAGTTTTCGTTATTAACTGTAACTTACAGCGTTTAGATGGTCCTGTAACGGGGAATGGCAAAATTATTCAAGAATTAGAAGGCTTGTTTAATGGTGCTGGCTGGGAAGTAATCAAAGTGATTTGGGGGCGTCGTTGGGATCGTTTATTGCAACGTGATACTTCGGGTAAATTATTACAATTAATGATGGAAGTGGTTGACGGCGATTATCAAACCTTGAAATCAAAAGATGGTGCTTATGTGCGTGAGCATTTCTTCGGTCGTTATCCTGAAACCGCGGCTTTAGTGGCAGAAATGACTGATGATGAAATTTGGGCATTAAATCGTGGTGGTCATGATCCATTAAAAGTGTTTGCAGCATTTAATAAAGCAAAACAAGTGAAAGATAAACCTGTGGTGTTATTGGTGAAAACCATTAAAGGTTATGGTATGGGTGAAGCGGCAGAAGGACGTAATATTGCTCACCAAGTGAAAAAAATGGATATGAGCGGCGTGAGATATGTGCGTGATCGTTTCAATATCCCTGTTTCTGATGAAGAAATTGAGAAATTACCATACATTAAATTTGAAGAAGGTTCAGAAGAATATAAATATTTACATGAACGCCGTCAGGCATTAAATGGTTATTTACCAACACGTTTGCCGAAATTCACTCAGAAGTTGGAAGTGCCCGCTTTGGAAGATTTTGCACAATTATTTGAAGCACAAGCTCGCCCAATTTCTACCACAATGGCGTTTGTTCGCTCATTAAATATCTTCTTGAAAAATAAATCTGTGGGTAAACATATTGTGCCTATTTTGGCTGATGAGGCTCGTACGTTCGGTATGGAAGGCTTATTCCGTCAAATTGGTATCTATAATCCACATGGACAAAACTATACTCCACAAGATCGTGAGCAAGTGGCTTATTATCGTGAAGCGATTGATGGTCAAGTGTTACAAGAAGGAATTAATGAACAAGGTGCTACAGCATCTTGGCTTGCGGCAGCAACCTCTTACTCTACTAATGATGTGCCAATGATCCCATTCTTTATTTATTACTCGATGTTTGGTTTCCAACGTGTGGGTGATTTAATGTGGGCAGCAGGCGATCAGCGTGCAAGAGGGTTTATGATCGGTGGAACTTCAGGACGTACTACCTTAAATGGTGAAGGTTTACAACACGAAGATGGTCATAGCCATATTCAATCTTTAACCATCCCTAACTGTATTTCTTATGATCCAGCTTTTGCTTATGAAGTGGCGGTAATTATGCAAGATGGCGTAAACCGTATGTATGGTGAAGCACAAGAAGATGTGTATTATTACATCACCACTCTAAATGAAACCTATGATCAACCAGCTATGCCAAAAGGTGCTGAAGAAGGTATCCGTAAAGGGATTTATAAATTTGAAACAGTAAATGGTCAAGGTAAAGGTAAAGTTCAGTTATTAGGTTCAGGAGCGATTTTACGCCATGTACGTGAAGCGGCGAAATTACTCGCTGATGAATATGGCGTGACTTCAGATGTGTATTCAGTCACTTCATTTACTGAATTAGCGCGTGAAGGTGCGGATGCTGATCGTTATAATTTCTTGCATCCTGAAGCAGAAAATCGTGTACCTTATATTGCACAAGTTATGAATGATGCACCAGCAGTAGCAGCAACAGACTATATGAAACTCTTTGCTGAGCAAGTTCGTGCTTATGTACCTGCCCAAAGTTATCGTGTATTAGGAACCGATGGTTTCGGACGTTCTGATAGTCGTGAGAATTTACGCGAGCACTTTGAAGTAAATGCGCATTACGTTGTGATTGCAGCCTTAACGGAGCTTGCTAAACAAGGTACGCTTGATAAGAAAGTGGTTGCTGATGCCATTGCCAAATATGGTATTGATGCAGATAAAATTAACCCACTTTACGCATAATCTGAAATTTGTTTTTTAGTTTATTAGAGGGGAATAGGATTATTCCTCTCTTAATTAAATTAAGGAACTAGAAAACACACAAAAAGGTAAGATAACATGTCAAAACAAATTCAAATTCCTGATATCGGTGGCGATGAAGTTACAGTTACAGAAGTGATGGTAAAAGCTGGCGATAAAATTGAAGTTGAGCAAAGTGTCATTAATGTTGAAGGCGATAAGGCTTCAATGGAAGTACCAGCACCCGAAGCGGGGGTTGTTAAAGAAGTCTTGGTAAAAGTGGGCGATAAAGTGTCCACTGGAACACCAATGTTAGTGTTAGAAGAAGCCGGTGAATCTCAACAAACTTCTGCACCACAAGCAGAAAGCCAACCTCAATCAGCCCCACAAACAAGTTCAGTAGTTGAAGTTCATGTGCCTGATATTGGTGGTGATGAAGTTAATGTTACTGAAATTATGGTAGCTGTCGGCGATCAAGTTGAAGAAGAGCAATCATTAATTACCGTTGAAGGCGACAAAGCCTCAATGGAAGTGCCTGCTCCGTTTGCGGGTAAAGTGGTAGAAATTTTAGTGAAATCTGGTGATAAAGTATCAACAGGTTCATTAATTATGAAATTTGAAGTGGCTGGGGCAAGCTCAACGGCAACACAAGCTAGCTCATCAACAACAGAAACTTCCGCGGCACCAGCGACAACAGGTGTGGTTGATGTGAATGTGCCTGATATTGGTGGCGATGAAGTGAATGTTACCGAAATTATGGTAGCAGTAGGCGATCAAGTTGAAGAAGAACAATCTTTAATTACCGTTGAGGGCGATAAAGCTTCAATGGAAGTGCCAGCTCCATTTGCGGGTAAAGTAGTAGAAATTTTAGTGAAATCTGGCGATAAAGTATCAACAGGTTCATTAATTATGAAATTTGAAGTAGCAGGTTCTGCACCAGCTAAAGAAGAAACCACAACAGCTTCTCAACCACAGGCTGAGGCTCCAACTACCTCAACAGCACCTGCAAGTTCCGCTTCAACACCAGCGGCGGATCAAAACGAAGTCACTTCTGCCTCAACCTTTGCCCACGCAACACCTGTGGTACGTCGTTTAGCTCGTGAGTTTGGGGTAAACTTAGATAAAGTAAAAGGCACAGGACGTAAAGGTCGTATCTTAAAAGAAGACGTTCAGGCTTATGTGAAAGCTGCGGTCAAAGCGGTAGAAAGTGGTAGCGTATCTGCTTCAGCTGGATCTGCGGGGGCAAATGGTGCAGGCTTAGGCTTATTACCATGGCCGAAAGTGGATTTCAGCAAATTTGGTGAAACCGAAGAAGTAGAATTAGGACGTATCCAAAAAATCTCTGGAGCAAATTTACACCGCAACTGGGTAATGATCCCGCATGTAACACAATGGGATAAAGCGGATATTACCGAACTAGAGAAATTCCGTAAAGAGCAAAATGTATTGGCTGAAAAACAAAAACTTGAGGTAAAAATTACACCGCTTGTCTTTATTATGAAAGCGGCTGCCAAAGCCTTAGAAGCCTATCCACGTTTTAACAGCTCAATTTCAGAAGACGGACAACGTCTAACCTTGAAAAAATACATTAATATCGGTGTCGCTGTTGATACACCAAATGGATTAGTGGTACCTGTGTTCAAAGATGTTAATAAAAAAGGCATCATTGAATTATCGCGTGAATTAGCCGAAGTATCGAAAAAAGCACGTGCAGGTAAATTAACCGCTAGCGATATGCAAGGTGGTTGCTTCACTATTTCAAGTTTAGGCGGTATTGGCGGTACACACTTTACTCCAATCGTCAATGCGCCTGAAGTAGCAATCTTAGGCGTATCTAAGTCTGAAATGACCCCTGTTTGGAATGGTAAAGAATTCACCCCTCGCTTAATGTTACCATTATCTTTATCTTACGATCACCGCGTGATTGATGGTGCGGATGGTGCAAGATTTATTACCTTTATTAATGGTGTATTAAGTGATTTACGCCGTTTAGTGATGTAATGTAATAATGGGCATTTATGCCCATTATGAATTTCAGTAAAAGTGCGGTGCAAAATCGCAAAATTTTTACGAGGAAAGAAAATGAATAAAGAAATAAAAACTCAAGTTGTGGTATTAGGCGCTGGCCCAGCAGGTTATTCCGCTGCTTTCCGCTGTGCTGACTTAGGTTTAGATACCGTGATTGTTGAACGCTTTTCTACTCTAGGTGGCGTGTGTTTAAATGTGGGCTGTATCCCATCAAAAGCCTTATTACATGTTGCGAAAGTCATTGAAGAAGCAAAATCTCTTGCCGAACATGGTATCGTCTTTGGCGAACCAACCACTGATATTAATAAAATCCGTAGCTGGAAAGAGAAAGTCATTAGCCAATTAACTGGCGGTCTTGCTGGAATGGCAAAACAACGTAAAGTGCAAGTGGTAAATGGTTACGGTAAATTCTCTGGACCAAATTCTATTATTGTGGCTGGCGAAGAAGGCGAAGTAACCGTACATTTTGATAATGCCATTATTGCTGCGGGCTCTCGTCCAATTCAATTACCATTTATTCCCCATGAAGATCCCCGCATTTGGGATTCAACCGACGCCTTAAAATTAACAGAAGTACCAAAAAATCTTCTCATTATGGGCGGTGGTATTATCGGTTTAGAAATGGGAACAGTTTATCATGCGTTAGGGGCAAATATTGACGTAGTAGAAATGTTTGACCAAGTGATTCCAGCAGCTGATAAAGATGTTGTTGGTATTTATACTAAACGTATTGAGAAGAAATTTAACTTATTGCTCGAAACCAAAGTTACTGCCGTAGAGGCTAAACAAGACGGTATTTATGTGTCTATGGAAGGCAAAGCCGCCAACGAAACTCGCCGTTATGATGCCGTATTGGTAGCTATTGGACGTACCCCAAATGGTAAACTTATTGATGCTCATGTGGCAGGTGTAGAAGTTGATGAGCGTGGTTTTATTCACACTGACAAACAAATGCGTACCAATGTACCACATATTTTCGCCATTGGTGATGTTGTCGGACAACCAATGTTAGCCCATAAAGGGGTACATGAAGGACACGTAGCGGCGGAAGTGATTGCAGGGCAAAAACATTATTTTGATCCAAAAGTTATCCCATCTATTGCTTATACTGAGCCAGAAGTAGCATGGGTAGGTAAAACCGAGAAAGAATGTAAAGCTGAGGGAATTAACTATGAAGTTGCTAAATTCCCTTGGGCAGCCTCAGGACGTGCGATTGCCTCCGATTGTGCTGATGGTATGACCAAATTAATCTTTGATAAAGATAGCCATCGTGTTATTGGTGGTGCTATCGTTGGGACAAACGGTGGAGAACTATTAGGTGAGATTGGCTTAGCCATTGAAATGGGTTGTGATGCCGAAGATCTTGCTTTAACTATCCACGCACACCCAACCCTACACGAATCCGTAGGCCTTGCCGCTGAAGTATTTGAGGGGTCAATTACCGACCTACCAAATCCAAAAGCAAAAAAGAAAAAATAGACTGATTTAAGTAAATTATAAAAGCACTCGGAGGATTATCAATGAGTGCTTTTTTGTTGGGTGTTGGTGTAATATAGTTGTTTTACCAATTTATAGTTTCGGTATTATGTAGCAGTTGCATAAAAGCCAATTAGCGAAATTCTCGTGAGATTTTTCAATCACGAGAATTTTTATTTATGGCAAGGGTGAATTCGGCAGAAAACTGAGAGCTTAATCAGAAGATCACATATTTTGAACAATGAATTCATCTGGAGAACTCAATATTGATACATTATAGAAGGCGTTAGCGATACTAGAGTTCGATCCGATTTCATTATTAATGAATAAATAAAACGGCAAAATTTCCCCATTATCTCAGCCAATTTATTGCGAAAGTGCTCAAAGATTTTCCAAATGAATAGCTACCAGCAAAAGGCATCATATATATCAAAGGATACACTTACTGAAGTAGATATTAAGTCGATTGTATGAGCATAGAATTGTAGAAAGAAAAACGATGTTAAACGAGAAAACAAAACGCCTGCTATTCAATAGTGTTTAAGACAAGCAATGAATTACGATGATTATTGTGATGTTGTTTCCATTGCATTGGATAAATTCTATGCTTTTTTACTACAATACGGCTCACAACACCTTTATTGACTAAGCCTGTCATGGTAGTGCCAATATTCGGTATAATAGACAAAATAATAGTTAATTCATATTTTGTCCATTATATAAGTTATTTTTCAAATATTAATGCAAATAAGCAACAATCATAGCACCAATAAAACAAGCGCAGGCTATTGAAAAGTGAATAGGATTAAGCCCTAAAGATTTTTTACTAAGTGTTTTAGCTGCAAAAATAATATACCCCACTAATAAAAGTAGTTTGATTATTAACCAAGTAGGTAAGCCGTACCCTAATAAAATAATAATGGCTAATCCGCTGGCTAGTAATAAAGTATCGGTTAAGTGCGGTAGGATTTTTAAAAGTTTTATGGATCGCCAGTTTTTACCATGAAATTGCATTGCACTACGCATTATAAAAAGTAATAAACTAGAATAGGCACTGATAATATGAATATAAAGCAAGGTTAAACTATTGAACATGAATCACTCCAAATAAATTAAAGCAAGAATAGAAAATATCGCCATGAGGAAAAAGGATTGGTGCCCCCTGCCGGACTTGAACCAGCGACCAAGCGATTATGAGTCGCCTGCTCTAACCACTGAGCTAAGGGGGCATAAATGAAAACTTGGCAATTATATTGCAATAATTGTTTGATGTCTATGCGTTCTCATTTAAATGCGTGAATTTCAAGCAAAAAAAAGCCTTTCAAAAACTGAAAGGCTAAAATATTTGGAGTCATACTTTTTTAGGGTATGGCGATAATTATAAACATATTTTTAACAAAATCAATACTATTTTTTTACTTTTTTGTTGTTTTTTCTTGGTGTGGGTTTCTTGTATTGGTATTGTTTAAATTACGCATTAATAAAGCATAATTTAGCTCAATATCCTCTGGTACATCAAGAAAGACAAAATGCCCATCACCTAATCCCGCTTCAACCTGCTGATTTTTGCGGTTTAGCATACGTTGGATAGTAAATGTGATGTTGCCTTTTGGCGTCATCATTTCTACTTCATCGCCCACTAAAAATTTATTTTTTACCGCTACTTCGGCTAATCCCTCTTGATTACGTACGCCAGTGAATTCCCCTACAAATTGCTGGCGTTCAGAAATGGAATAACCATAATCATAATTTTGGTATTCATCATGAGTATGGCGGCGTAAAAATCCTTCGGTGTATCCACGATGTGCCAAAGATTCTAAGGTTGTCATAAGGCTTTCATCAAAAGGTTTACCTGCGGCGGCATCGTCAATGGCTTTGCGATAAACTTGGGCAGTTCTGGCACAATAATAAAAAGATTTTGTTCTTCCTTCAATTTTCAATGAATGGACACCAAGTGCGGTCAGTTTTTCAACATGTTGTACTGCACGTAGATCTTTTGAATTCATAATGTAGGTGCCATGTTCGTCTTCAAAGGCGGACATTTGTTCATCGGGGCGTTGGTTTTCCGTTAATAAGAAAACTTTATTAGTGGTTGCACCTTCGCCTAGGGTTGGTGCGACATTGGTAATAGGAATTTGTTGATTTTCAGCAATAATATTGCCTACCTCATCTTCTTTCCCCTCGGTAACATTGTATTCCCAACGGCACGCATTAGTACAAGTGCCTTGATTAGGATCACGTTTATTGATGTAGCCCGAGAGTAGGCAACGTCCAGAATATGCCATACATAATGCCCCATGTACAAAAATTTCAAGTTCAATGTCAGGCACTTTTTGGCGAATTTCGGCAATTTCTTCTAGGGATAATTCACGAGAGAGAATGACGCGAGTTAAACCCATTTGATGCCAGAATTTTACTGTTGCCCAATTTACGGCATTTGCTTGGACGGAGAGATGAATATCCATTTGTGGAAAATGTTCTCTCACTAACATAATCAACCCGGGATCGGACATAATAAAGGCATCAGGTCGCATTGCCACAATAGGTTCAAGGTCTTTGATAAAACTTTTTAATTTTGAATTATGTGGCGCAATGTTAATCACTACATAAAACTTTTTTCCTAAAGCATGGGCTTCATCAATACCGATTTTTAAGTTAGCGTGGTTAAATTCATTATTGCGTACACGCAAACTATAGCGAGGCTGTCCTGCATATACTGCGTCAGCACCATAGGCAAAAGCATAACGCATATTTTTTAATGAGCCTGCAGGCGAAAGTAGCTCAGGTTTAAAGGTTGTTGTCATTGTTTTCTCTTAGTCTGATTTCAAGTCAGCCATTTTCGTTAGAAAATGGGGTACTATAGTGGTTTCAATTTAAAATTAAGATGAGCGGCACATTGTAGGCATATTTTATTATTTGTAAATAGCAATCCCCTAACAAATAGGGGATTGAATAGATTATTCCGCTTCTTGAATATAATCCTCAATAGGTTTGCCATTAATCAGCGTTTTTCCATTACTTTGACGATATTCAAGTACATAACGATTGTCGATCTGTTTAAAATAAGGATTGAGTTGATTATCAGGTTTAATAGTATGAGCGAGGTCTGCCCAAAGACCGCTAGACAAAGAGGTTTGGCTGATATTGTCAATGAAACTTGCAGGCATTGAAAGGATAATGTCTGTTGTAGAATTTTCTAATTTATCGCCGAACATCAGTAAATCAGCACGCATTTTATTTGGAATAGCAGGTATCTTGGCATTGAGTACGGCTGTAATTTGTTCGGTATTATGATTATCCGATAACTTATTTAAGATTAAATTAAGTTTAGCTTGCTCAATATTAAGATCAAATTCAGCAATGGCTTGGCTAATTAATGTATTATAGGGCTGCTTATCAAGGTTATTTATACAAGTTAAATAAAAAAGCGAGTTACTACAATAATAAATAGGGTATAACTCAAAAATAGGCGATAATGTTGCTGGAACAGATAAACTTATTTGGCTTATATCCAGATCTTCATTTTCTATTTGCAACTTATCAATATTTGCTTGAATATTAAAGGCTATTTTATCTTGATCGATGATATGATCATGATAATTTAACACAAAATTTTCCAAATTAATTTTATCTTTTTCTGATAATTGTCCAATTTTAATCGTGGAAGAATTTTCCGCTTGATAATGCTTTGCTAACCCTAATAGTTTTTGCATAAATTCTGGATCATGAGGTGGTGAATTGATATTTTTAAATAAATATTGTTTTAATATAGCAATATGTCCAGCAAGATCGAATTTATTGAGTTTATGATCAAATGACAGATCTTTAATACGCATTTTATCAGGAATATTTGCTTGGGAAATAGTTAAATAACTATGAATATCACTGAGTTGTGATTGATTATTAATACTAAGCTGATATTGCAAGTTATTTATTTCTGGGGTTTCATCTTCTCGTTGTTCCGTTATTTTTTTTACAGCGAACGACCAATCAGCTTGTTTATTATTAAATAAATAATCAAATATAACATGAGTAATATCTTCTAATTTTTTATATTGCTCAAGATTATCCATGGAAAAATCATATAAGTTAAGTGCTTTTATTTTTTCATAAAAATTCACTTCATTAGGAATACCAACTTGATTAGATTGTAGTGCAATATGTTGAAAAGAAGTTTGGTTATTATAATTTAAATCATCAATATTTAAAGATAATTTTAAGTTATAAGTTTGTTGTTCATTAAAGGATTTATCCAATAAATAAACAATATTTTTGAAATTAAATTGATTATTTTCACCATTAATAAAATTTAAATCAGAAAGATTAACCTTTGCTTGGATCAAATCATAACGATGATCGCCCATAGGCTGTAATAAATAATTTCCCGTTAATTTACCAAATTCTGTTACCGAATCATAATTAAACCCAGTAAGTGCGGTCTGAATTTCTACAAATTTTGTTTTTGAGGCAAAATTTAATTCTGTTTTTAAAAATTGATTAACATTAGTAAAATCGCGAAATTTAGTTTGCATGGTGGATTGCAAATAATCGCCTACCACAGAAAAACGACTATTAATACGATTTTCATCAATAGTAATATTTAGTTTCTCATTTAATTTACGAATAAGTGGCTCAGGTAATTCCGACTTAGCCAATATGGCAAAGGGTAATGCGGTCAGCTGAGTATGAATAACTTCTGTTTTTTGTTTTGCATTGGTTGGCTCAATGCTAAATGTGAGTTCACGAGAAAAAAAGTTTTGTTTGGTTTGTTCAACGTGAATGATTAATTTATCACTAAAATAATAAGGAAATTGTTGTAAAGTTTGGTTAATTTTATAATTGGTGTAAAACTGTGCCCCTGTAGCAAGTAAAGCCGTAATCACAGAAAGGTTTAGGATAATTTTTAATTTTTTGTTCATAATTTTACTTTCCTCCATCGGCAAGAGCACCTTGATATTGCATACTTAATGAGACTGAATCCGCATAACGTAATGCAAAAGGTTTCTCGATTTCTACTTCTGCCCATTGTACCCAAGGATGCTCACTGGCAATCAATAAGACTTCTTTGACTAAGCGTTCAAGTAAAGCAAAATTATGATTTTCTACATAATCAATGATTTTCTTGGTAATGGTACGGTAGTTAAGTGCATCATCAACATTATCGGACAGGCTAGCACGATGGCAATCATATTTGATTTTAACTTGAATAATCACATCTTGTTTATTATTGATTTCTTCTTCTTTTATACCAATAAAGGTGCGTAAACGTAGGTTTTTAATATGAATAGTTGCACTTGCTGGAGATGAATTCATGATGTCGCCCACATAAAAACTAACAATAGGGCTAGTATAGCGGATAAACCAATTAAATTCATTAACAGGCCACAGATTTTATCGGAAATTCACAAAACTTTTACGAAATAGACCGCGCTTTTTAAAGGATTTTCCATAATCGTTAGAATATGAATTTTATTCATTAAAATAATGAATTTTTTGAAATTGACACATATTCATATTCCCTTTAATTTAGACGTCTAAATGGCTAAGAGAAAAAAGAGGGAATGATCATGAGTTATGCTAAAGAAATTGATGCGTTAAACCAATGTATTGCAGATTTAAGTGGGAATATTAATGTTTCGTTTGAATTTTTTCCGCCTAAAAATGAAAAAATGGAACAAATTTTTTGGCATTCGGTGGATCGTTTAAAAGTCCTTAATCCAAAATTTATTTCTGTAACTTATGGGGCAAATTCAGGAGAGCGTGATCGTACCCATAGCATAGTAAAATCCGTCAAAGAACAAACAGGATTGGAAGCTGCGCCACATTTAACGGGGATTGATGCCACACCAGAGGAACTGGTGGAAATCGCCAAAGATTATTGGAATAGCGGTATTCGCCGTATTGTAGCCTTGCGAGGAGATGAACCAAAAGGCTATACCAAAAAACCATTTTACGCCTCAGATTTAGTGGCATTATTGCGTTCGGTGGCGGATTTTGATATTTCTGTGGCGGCTTATCCTGAAGTGCATCCAGAGGCAAAATCAGCACAAGCAGACTTAATTAATTTAAAACGTAAAATTGATGCGGGGGCAAATCACGTGATTACCCAATTTTTCTTTGATATTGATAGTTATTTACGTTTTAGAGATCGTTGTGTTGCCACAGGCATTGAAGTAGAAATTGTGCCGGGAATTTTGCCAGTAACTAACTTTAAACAATTACAAAAAATGGCTGCTGTGACTAATGTGCGTATTCCTCATTGGTTAGCCAGAATGTACGAAGGTTTAGATAATGACCAAGCCACACGCAATCTTTTGGCTGCCAGTGTGGCGATGGATATGGTGCGTGTACTGTCCCGAGAGGGAGTAAAAGACTTCCATTTCTACACCCTAAACCGTTGTGAACTGACCTATGCCATTTGTCATACCTTGGGGGTTCGTCCAGAAATTGTTTGAACTAATAGAGTTTTCTGAATCTTATTTCTATAGTTGTTTCAATTTAAAATGCGACAACGAGGCTCCTAGAATACAGTACAAGTAGTAGGGCAATACCAACGCTGTATTATTTTACGGTGGGACTACTATACAATATCCTCTATCAAAATAGGGGATTATTTTTATAAATGTATGAACAAAGTAACTTAAAGTTTATGCGGTAATATATTATGTGCAATAATTGAGTGTAATGGACAAAAATGTAAGAAAAAAGTGAGTTAAGGCCTTACATTATAAGGCGTTAGCCTACTTTTTTGAAAATGAATAAAAAATTCCTCATATTGTCAAAATAATTCAATCCACAAACATGGAAAGAAAAATACTATTCAATGCTATAAAGGCAATCATTGTAATAAAACTTTTACCTTTCAAAACAAATTAAATCCCACAGAAATTTGGTTTCATTATTCTCAAGGAAAACAGACGTATAAAGAGCTTGCCATTAAATATCAATGTTCTGTTAAAACAATTCAAAGATATATTGATAATATTGATAAAACCACTAAAACAGCTTTAAAACTTCCTCTATCAATACATTTATATTATTATGGATACCACTTTCTTTAAGCGAGATTTTGGCGTATTAGCGTTAATGGATAGCCTGACAGAAAAAATGATTTATCATCAAATTGTAAAAACAGAAAAGGCTATTTATTATCAACTCGCTTTAAATAAATTAAGAGAAAAAGGCTATATTATTTGAATGAACGCTCAGAGAAATGCAATGAAAAAGGTTATTTTCCTTATAAACATAAAGGATTAAGAGGGGCATTAGCGAGTATTAAATATGATGAAAGGTATTTATTTACCTTTGAAAAGTACGCGGAATTAAATATTGAAAAAACAACAAATCGGTTAGAAGGTTTATTTAGTGAACTTAAGCGGAAATTAATCATAATGGATTAAGTAAAAAACATAAAGCTATGTTTATAAAGGATTTTTTAAATAAAAAAGCTATACAAAAATCATTGTATAGCCCTTTGTTTAAGAGGAAATTATTGAATTTTAAAACTAATAGGTACACTAATACTCGCAGACATTCCTTCAGGTCTTGGGCCAATAGAACGTGCATTTTTTACAGCAGTTAAGGCTGAATTATCTAAATCATCATTACCAGAGGACTTTGTAATTCTCGCATCACTAATATTGCCATTTGCTCCAATATTAAAGCTTACTGTAACAACGCCTTGACGACGCATCATTTTCGCTCTTTGCGGATAACGTTTATGCCGTTCAATTTCTCGACGTAAAGCGCTGCGATAAGCACTTGCTTCATCAGTATTACGACCATTTCCCATTAAATTAGGATTGTTGGTTGTTACTGGTCCCGTTGTTGTTGCTCGAGAATTAATAGCAGAATCAGAATTCACCTCTCGATCAGCTTTAGGACGATCAGGTTTAGGTTTTTCTCGTTTTGGTTTTTCTGGTTTTGGCTTTGGTTTTTCTTTTTTAGGTTCTTCTTTTGGTTTTTCTGGCTTTGGTGGCTCAGGGGCTACCGTTGGATCAGGAATTTCTTCTTTTACTTCGGGTTCAGGCTCTGGTTCAGGTTTTGAAACGGGTTCTGGTTCTTCCATAACTGTTGCCATCATCATTTCCATTGAAATATTTGTACTCAGAGAATCTGCGTGAAAGCCATTAGCAGTATCATCGGTTTTATTGGCTCTGGAAACAATGCTCCAAGCTAATAATGAAAATATAATAAGATGGATAATTAATGATCCCCAAAAACCTATTAAGGCATCTTTTCTTTGCATCCTTATTCGCCTTTTTCTTTTAGTGTTACTATAGCGACATTTTTAATGTTATTTTTCGCCATAATATCGGTAATAGAAACAAAGTTTTGGAACGGTGCATTCGCATCTACTTTTAAGGTAACTCTTTGCTCTTTATCCCACTGACTGACTTCTTGTTCCAGTGTATCTTTATCAATAGGCTTATCATTATAATAAAGCTCACCATTTTCGGTAACAGTTAATAATTTAGCCAGTTCATCAGATTTAAATGCCACTGCACTAGAGGCTTTAGGGACATTAACTTCAATTTTTCCTTGAGAAATAAAAGAGGCTGTAATTAAAACGATAGCAAGTAGCACTAACATAATATCTATAAAAGGAATGATATTAATTTCATCAAACTTCTTCATCATTCCCTCCATTTATGCTTGATTTTGCTGTATAGCTTTCCATTTTAAGCGATTTACTTCAACTTTACGTCCAAGTGCGCTGTAAAAGATCATTGCGGGAATAGCAACTAAAATACCTACGCCAGTGGCTTTTAAGGCTAGGGATAAATGAACCATAATGGAAGCGGCATCAATATCGCCACCAGAACTCCCTAATTCATAAAAGGTTAATAAAATACCGATCACCGTACCTAATAAACCGACATAAGGTGCATTTGCTCCGACAGTAGAAATTGTGGTTAAATTACGTGTGAGATCAATATCTAATTGGTATTCATTATTATATTGGCTTACATCAACACGATTTAAAAAAGCAAATCGTTCAATTACAGCCCAAAGCATAATAAAACTCATTAATGCTAATAATCCGAGAATAATATAATCAATATAGTTTTGTAGAAATTCAAATAAGCTCATTGTACACCTATGGGTTAAGTTAAAAATAGTTAAAAGGTTTTAGTAATCTAATTGAGAATAAATTTCAATTTCAATATTCTAGCAAAACCTGCTATAAGCGTAAATATTTTTTATATTAAAAAACCATACTTAATTTTATTAAGTATGGTTTGCTTAATAACTCATTCTAAGCTAGTTTATAAGTTTTAGTAAACACCCTGTGCTAACATCGCATCAGCTACTTTCACAAAGCCCGCTACATTAGCGCCTACTACATAATTAATGTTTTTCTCGCCTTCAACTGTGCCATATTTTTTACAATTAGCGTGAATATCTAGCATAATATTCTGTAATTTCTGATCTACTTCTTCTGATGACCAATATAAACGTTGTGAACTTTGTGCCATCTCAAGCCCTGATGTTGCCACACCACCTGCATTTGCCGCTTTACCCGGGCCAAATAATACATCAGCAGCTAAAAATGCCTCGGTGGCATCAATAGTCGTTGGCATATTTGCCCCTTCCGCTACTAGTTGTACACCATTAGCAATTAATTTTTGTGCATCAGGCAATTCTAATTCATTTTGTGTCGCACAAGGTAACGCAATATCTACTTTAACTCCCCAAGGGCGTTCGCCAGCAAAATATTGTAATCCAAATTGCTCAGCATAATCTTTAACTCGGCCACGTTTTACTTCTTTAATATCCATTAAGGCAGCTAATTTCTCTTTTGTAAAACCTTCTGGATCATAAACATAACCTGAAGAATCTGAACAAGTAACCACTTTCGCCCCTAATTGTAAGGCTTTTTCAATCGCATATTGTGCCACATTACCTGAACCTGATACGGCAACGGTTTTACCTTCAAAACTATCGCCTTTCTCCGCTAACATCGCTTGAGCAAAATAAACTAACCCATAGCCAGTGGCTTCAGGGCGAATTAATGAACCGCCAAAAGATAAACCACGCCCAGTAAAGACACAAGCCGCTTGGTTAGACAATTTTTTCATATAGCCAGCTAAATAACCCACTTCACGTCCACCAACACCAATATCACCAGCGGGAACATCAGTATCTGGACCAATATGACGATATAATTCAGCGATTAAGGCTTGGCAGAAACGCATTACTTCACCATCAGATTTTCCTTTTGGATCAAAATCTGAACCGCCTTTACCACCGCCCATTGGTAGAGTAGTCAAGGCATTTTTAAAGATTTGTTCAAAACCTAAGAATTTTAAAATAGAAAGATTGACGGAAGGGTGAAAACGCATACCGCCTTTATAAGGCCCAATCGCACTATTAAATTGAACACGGAACGCACGATTGACTTGCACTTGTCCTTTATCATCGGTCCAAGCCACACGAAATTGGAAAGCACGTTCAGGCTCGACAATACGTTCTAATAAGGCTTGGGATTGATATTTTGGATTAGCTTGAATAAATGGCCAGATAGAAGTAAATACTTCACGAACGGCTTGTAAAAATTCAGGTTGATGACCATCACGCTGTTCTAATGTGGCTAAAAACTCTTCAACTGAGGCGTAGTTACTCATATTTTCTTCCTTATTTATTTTGTTAATGTTGTTCTTTGCATTGTTTCCCTTTAAAGGGTTTTTTGAATATAAAATAAAATATATTCTTATTGCAAATACTTTTTTATCCTTTCTTTATTTTTAATGAAAATTATTTATATTTTTAAGTAAAAACAAAATATTTTCTAATATGATTGATTATGTTTCCTTAACTTAAAAAAGTGCGGTCAGTTTTAAAAAATTTTTGCAAAACTGACCGCACTTGTTTTATCTTTTAAAATCAAAAGATTATCGACAAATCCCCATAATTAATTGCCTTAATAAATCAATAGTCGGTTGAATAAATTTCATATCAAGAAATTCATCGGGTTGATGTGCTTGTTCAATTGAACCCGGTCCAAGCACCAACGTTGGGCAAAGTTGTTGGATAAAAGGGGCTTCAGTACAATAATTTACTACTTCACATTTTTCTCCTACTAATTTTTCCACCATTTTGACCACCTGGGCTGAATGATGGCATTCATAACCGGGCGTGGGCGTATGCAAATGATGCAATGAAATTCTATCTCCCCATTGTTCAAACATTGGTTTTAGTGTGTGTTGTAGTAATTCATCTAAGTCTTCTAATCTCATATTCGGTAATGGGCGAATATCAAAATGTAATTCACAGCAAGCACAAATACGATTTACCGCATCTCCCCCATAAATTGCTCCAAAATTCATGGTTGGGTAAGGAATCGCAAAATCAGCATGATGATATTTTTGTTTTAGTTGATCCCTTAATTGCATTAAATAGCCTGTTGCTTGGTGCATAAGCTCAATGGCATTAATACCTTTCTCTGGATCGCTAGAATGTCCTGATTTCCCCACTATCCGCAATGCTTGACCAATATGCCCTTTATGTGCTCGAATAGGTTTTAATGAAGTAGGTTCGCCAATAATGGCACAATCTGGACGAATATGGCTATGCTGAGCAAAGGTTCTTGCCCCTAACATAGTGGTTTCTTCGTCAGCAGTGGCAAGAATACGAATAGGTTTATTGAGCTGATTAAGTTCTAATTGTTTAAGGGCTTCAATAATAAAGGCAAAAAAGCCTTTCATATCTGCGGTGCCTAAGCCGTAAAGTTTATTATTTTTTTCTGTTAATTTAAACGGATCTGTTGTCCATCGCCCTTGATCAAAGGGAACCGTATCAGTATGCCCCGCTAATAATAAACCTCCCTCGCCTTCGCCTCTAGTTGCCAATAAATTAAATTTATGCCGACTTCCTTCAACAGCGATGATTTCAGTCTGAAAACCTAATGCTGTTAGCCAATCTGCTAATGTTTCTACAAAATGTTGATTAGATAAATCTTGTTGAGTTTCAATACTGCTAATCGTGGGCATTTCAATAAGTTTCGCATACATAGCGAGAAAAGAGGGTAAGTTTTGCATTGTTTGATCTCTAATATATTCTAATTTCTGGTATTTTTATAAAATGCTGTTATATCCCATAAGATGGATTTTTTACAACGGAAACAAAACCGGCACTAAGAAAACGCTTACTAACATCACTAAAATAGTAAACGGAACACCGACTTTAACAAAATCCATAAATTTATATCCTCCAGGTCCTAACACCATGGTATTGACTGGCGAAGAAATAGGGGTCATAAAGGCTGCTGAGGCAGCAATCGCCACAATCATGGCAAAAGGAACGGGAGAAACATTAAGTTGTTCTGCCATGGTTATCGCTATCGGTGCCATTAAAACGGCGGTGGCGGTATTGGAAATAAAAAGTCCCACTGTGGCACATAATACAAATAGGCTGATTAAAATGGCATGATAATCCCAGTCGCCAACTAATTCCAACATATTTTCCACAATCAGATCAACACCGCCCGTTTTTTGTAATGCAACGGAAAAAGGAATCATACCTATTATAAGAATTAAACTTGCCCAATGAATGGAGTTATAAGCACTTTTCGCATCAACACAACGAAATTTCGCTAACATTAAACAAGCAATCAACGCCGCGATCACATTTGGCACAATGCCCGTTACCATTAAGATCACCATAGTGGCAATAGCAAATAGAGCGTGCGGTGCTTGACTAGAAGCTGGCGAGGCTTGTTCTGCTTCGGTAGGATAGCTTAACACAAAAAAGTCTTTATTTTCTTTTTGCATTGTTTGGATCAAACGCCATTCTCCAATAATCAATAATAAATCCCCCATTTTAAAAGGCTCATTGGAAATATCTTCAGTAAGTAGTTCATTATTCCGTTTAATACCAATAAGATTTAAGCCGTAATTAGAACGTAACCGAATATCTTTGACGGTTTTACCAAGAATATTAGCTTCTGGCGAAGGCGTTAATTCTGCCATACCTATGGTTTTTGCTTGACGACCCAAATATTGCTCTGTGACTTGTGCAATTCCTAATTGATGTTGTTGGCAAAATTGGTCGAGATCTAAGTCTGGATTTCCAATATCAATCAATAAAATATCTTTTTCTTTTAATTCTGATGTCCCTAATGCACTAATTGAAATAGGACGAAAACGTCGCCAACGTTCAATAGAAACCACATCAAGGTTATATTGTGAACGTAAATGTAATTCATCTAAGCGTTTACCAATAAAAGGAGACCCCGAACGTACCACAAAATATTTTAAACGACCTGCTAATTGATATTTCTCTATTAAGTCCGTAATAGAATGTCGCTGTGTTTGTTCTATTTTTTGCTCTGTAGGATCGGATAACCACCCACGCATAAACAGCATATAGAGAATACCCATAAGTAAAATAATTAAACCTATCGGCGTAAATGAAAAGAAACTTAATCGATGCTCAGTGTAACGCATTAATTCTGCATTGACGATCAAATTAGGCGGCGTAGCAATCAGTGTCATCATGCCACTAATAAGCCCCGCAATACTTAATGGCATCATTAAACGGCGTGGCGAAAGATTCATTTGACGGCAAATGGTTAAAACCACAGGAATAAAAATGGCAACAACCCCTGTTGAACTCATAAATGCCCCTAATCCTGTTACTGCCAACATAAGTAAAATAAGCACTTTCGTCTCACTATTATTTGCCACTCGCATTAGCCATTCACTGACTTGGTAAGCAATTCCTGTACGCACTAATCCTTCCCCCACAATAAAGAGTAAGGCAATTAAGATAACGTTAGGATCACTAAAACCGGCAAAAACTTCTTCAACAGTTAAAATCCCACTTAAACAAAAGGCAAGCATAACCAATAAGGCAACCACATCCATACGGATTTTATTGCGAACAAATAAGACAATGGCGATAAGTAAAAAAAGTAAGGTAACAAAAAGCGGCGTTTGGACAAAACCGTTATGCCAAGTGAGAATTTGTTGCAACATGATGGTGAGTTCCTATTATTCAATCTTTGGGGTGTTTATAAAACTACCACGAAATAATAAAGAGAGGAAGTGCTGATTTTAAAGAAATTTTTCCAAAACTCACCGCACTTTTCAGATGAGTAAAGAGTACGGCGAAGCGTACTTGTAGTAGAATAAATCAAGAAAACTAATGTAAGGTTAATAAATAATCAATAAAAATAGTGAGGACAGATAACTAAGTTAATGAAAAAAGGATTAATGAGTAAACATCTCTGTAAGCGACCTATCTCATCATGGTGCTGTTCTAAGATATATCTTAACCTTTTAGGGCGACAATTTAGTCAATTTCGCCCTTATTAGTTGGGTATTAAGCCCGAATCATGATAGCATTTTGATGATTGAGGCGTTTACACACTGTTCAAACAACAGGGATTCTACCAATTTTTTCATATCGGGGATTATGGATGGGGTTGAACGAGAATACTGATATTAGAATAAAGAAAAAGTGCGGTGAATTTGACCGCACTTTATATAAGAGAACTAGTCCTGAGCATCTAAAAAACGTTCTGCATCTAATGCCGCCATACAGCCAGTTCCTGCTGAGGTAATGGCTTGGCGATAATTATGGTCCATCACATCGCCTGCGGCAAATACGCCTTCTACTGATGTGGCAGTAGCATTGCCTTCAAGACCAGATTGCACCAAAATATAACCATTTTGTAAGGCTAATTGATCGGCAAAGATGTCCGTATTCGGAGCATGACCAATGGCAATAAAGACGCCATCTACTTGAATTTCTTCTCTGAGTTCAGATTGCGTATCCTTAATACGTACCCCTGTAACGCCCATATTATCGCCTAATACCTCTTCTAAAGTGCGGTCAGTATGGAGAATAATTTTTCCTTCAGCGACTTTTTTCTCTAAGCGTCCAAGTAAGATTTTTTCGGCACGAAAACTATCACGACGATGAATAAGATGTACTTCACTGGCGATATTCGCAAGATAGAGCGCTTCTTCAACAGCTGTATTTCCACCGCCTACAACGGCAACAGGTTTGTTGCGATAAAAGAAACCATCGCAGGTCGCACAAGCTGAAACCCCTTTCCCTTTAAAGGCTGCTTCAGAAGGTAATCCTAAATATTTGGCAGAAGCACCAGTAGCAATGATTAAAGCATCGCAGCTAAAAGTATTGATATCGCCATATAATTTGAAAGGACGCTGAGATAAATCCACTTTATTGATATGATCAAAAACAATCTCAGTGTCAAATTTTTCAGCATGTTGCAACATACGTTGCATTAATCCTTGTCCAGTGGTGTGTTCAAAATCACCTGGCCAATTTTCAATTTCATCGGTTGTGGTAAGTTGCCCACCTTGTTGCATACCTGTTACTAAAACAGGATTTAAATTTGCCCGAGCGGCATAAATGGCAGCGGTATAACCCGCAGGGCCAGAGCCGAGAATTAATAGTTTACAATGTTTCATTTCACTCATAATCAATCCTTAAAATGACAAATAATCTGAATTATAAAAAATAGGCAATATCTATACTACTAATTAATATAATAGGGAATACATCATTCGACGATATTTATTGGTAATAGGATCATTATTGCCTATAGCAGCAAGAATGGCTAAAAATTGTTGTTTTACTTCACCATTTTCAGCGGAGAGATCTTGTTTAAGAATATTAAGCAACAAAGTCAAGGCTTCTTCATTACGGTGTGCTTGATGTAATTGTAATGCCAATTTTAAGGCAATATTAGACGAAGGATTACGCTGATAATCCGCTTGTAATTGCTGAATTTCTGGTGTATCAGCTGCTTTTATTAATAGCTCAATTTGTGCCTGTAAACCTTGCCAACGGCTATCTCGATCTTGAATGGGAATTTGATTTAAAATCTCTTGGGCAGGCTCAACTTTTTTCATCGCAATATAAGTTTCAGCATAAAGTAAGGCGATCTCACTATTTTTTTTATCCGATAACGTCCAAGCATCTTTAAGTAATGGGAGTGCTTCGTCATAGTTTTGGGCGGCTAATAAATCAAGTGCTTGATGGAATTTAACCTCTTCTTCTTTAGGGAGAATAAGAGATAAACGTTGGTTAAGATCTTGTTCTGATAATGTACCAGGAAATGCGTCTAAGGCTTCGCCATTTTTAAATAAATATGTGGTTGGCAGCGCTTGAATTTGAAAACGGGCGGCGATCATTTGTTCAGTTTCGCAATTCACTTTCGCTAAGATAAATTGTCCCGCAGATTGTTCAGCGATTTTTTCTAATAAAGATAAAAAATCGGCAGATTCTTGATGGCTAGGCGCATAAAAATTGAAAACAAGGGGTGTTTGTTGGGAAAGTTGTAGGATTTCGCCAAGATTTTGTTCGTTAATATCAATAATATATTGGTGCTGTGTCATTATGTTAATCTCAATGAATAATCATATTGATATTGTATAGGAAATTAGGTTTATTCAGCAAATTTCTCTTATCTGTTTTCTTTATCTTAGTATACATTGCAATACTGATACTTTATATTTAGTAAATAAGTGTTTATAATTAAATAGATTTATTATGAGATAATTTGTTATCTAACATAGACAGGAGCCATTATGAAACATTTTATTAAATTAACAGTGATTAGTACCAGTATTATTCTTGCGGCTTGTGCCCCGCGTGATACAACTCATTATTTATCTATTAATGAAACATTAAATTCCCCACAAGCTAAACAGGTACTTAATCCAAATATTAAACTTTATTTTGCAAAATCGGCACAAGGTAAAGTGGTTGCAGCAGATTTGGTAAGTAATAAAAAAACTAATGCGGCGAATAAAACCGATCAAGAGGCTTGTCAATGGGCATTTTTATCAGCTGTAAAACAATTCCAAGATCGTGCTGTATCATTAGGGGCAACAAAGGTTACTAACTTGGTCAGTTATTATAAGAAAAATACTTATAAAAGTACGACATCATACGAATGTCACGCAGGACACATTATCGCAGGTGTTGCTTTAAAAGGTGATATTGTTAAGTAGTTTTTCTCTTCGGTTATATATCCAGCTGAATGAAAGGCTGGATACTTCTATTAATCTACTTCAACCCTCTCCAACAACATAAACTCACAAGCTGGGTGATGTTTGGCGAGGTAGTTTTGGATAAATTGTTGGCTGTTTTGGTTAATGAGGGGATCGGTGTTGGGGTAGCGGTTGTAAATGACGGTATGGACGTTGATTTGATATTGTTGGCAAGCCATTAAGCTGAGTAATGTATGGTTAATGCTGCCTAATTTTCCTGAGGTGACTAAGATTAAGGGATAGCCGTACTGTTGTAAATAATCAAGGCTAGTATGCTGTTCATCATAGGGTACCGCAAGCCCACCTGCCCCTTCAATGAGGACGTAATCATATTTTTCTGCTAAAAGTGCGGTCTGTTTGGCGATTTTTTTGCTGTCAATGTTGATACCTTGCATTTTGGCGGCAAGATGTGGCGAGCAAGGATAATCTAATAGATAGCCGCAGGTTTGTCCTGCTTTATCTTCTTCAGTAAGCGCTATGCCTTGAATTTGACGATGACAAAGAATATCTTGGGCAATGCCTTGGCAGCCTGTTTGGATCATTTTTTGGGTAATGACGGAATAGCCTTGTTGCATAAGTTGTTTGGCGTAAACCCCTGTGGCAATGGTTTTACCGATGTCGGTATCTATGCCTGAAATAAAAAAGATGTTTGCTGTCATTGTTTGTCCTTGTTTATTGATTAGATTTTTTGCGGGCTAAAAAGAGTAAGGGGGTATAAGTGAGACGAACTTGCCCTTGTAAGTGACTAAATTGTTGTTGGTATTGTTGGATAAAATTTTGGTATTTTTGTTTGCTCCAGCCTTTTCCTGTTGAGGTAGCGTTTACCCCAGTTTGTTTGAGGTGTTTTAATACGGCAATGGGGTGGTCAAAATAAAGGGGGATTTGGAGCTGTTGTTCGGCAATGAGGTCAAATTGTTTGCTTAGCCATTGGTGCCATTGGTTAAGGCTGGGATAATTCAAGCCTATTCCGGTTAATTGGCGAATTTCGGTTAAGTTTTGTGGGGTGAAGACGTTAAATAATAAATAGCCTTGAGGATCGAGTAAGGCGGCACAACGTTGTAAAAATTGTGGAATATCATTAAACCATTGTAGGCTTGAAGCGGCGGTAATGAGTTGGTAGTGATGAGGAAAAGCAATGTTTTCTGCATCGCCAAAACAGAAAAAAGTGCGGTCTGTTTTTTCAATTTTTTGTTGTAATAAGGGTAAATTTTGTGGGCAGAGATCGTTGAATGTCCATTGGTCAGCGGTAAGCTGTTGACGTAAATAAGCACTAAATCCACCTGAACCGCAGCCGATTTCTAAAATATGTGAAAAATGCTGTTGATAAGGGCGTAGCAGGTCGAGCAAGGGTTGATAAAGCTGTTGTTGTACTTTGGCTTGTTTATCATAAGATTGGCTTGCTTGGGTAAATTGTTGGGCTATGCGTTGTTTGGTTATGGACATAATAGCTGTTCCCAATGAGAAAAATGTGCAAAAGGGTAATGGGGGATTGCATAAGTGGAAATGGGGCAGCGAGGTTGCCAATATTGCTGTAAATTTGTGACGGGAAAAATTTTATCTTGTTCGCCGATAATAGCACGATCCCAATGGATTAAATCGTGGCGTTGGTCGGCGTTGAGTTGTTGGTGTAGCCATTGCAATTCTTGCTGAATGTTGTTTAGGCTGCGTGGGTCAGCCAGTTGTTGATATTGTTGGTAAAGGGCTTTGCTTTGGCACATTCTGAGTTCAAACTTATTACGGCTATTTTCGCTGAGTTGTTGCAATGTGGCATTAAACACTGAAACAGGTATTCCGTATTGATCGTGCATAGGTAATGGGGTTCCGTTAATGGCGATGGCTTGTTGGACAGGAATGTTTTGCATTACTCTTTCTGCGACCCAAACCCCCATTGACCAAGCAACAAGGTGAATCTGTTGATATTGGCTAAGATCGAGGGGAAACTGGAAATCTTGATAATCATAGCAAATAGCCAGATCAGTATTCTGAGGTAAGGCTAAATGCTTGACCGCTTGTGGCGTGGTTCCCCAGCCTGCAAAATAGAGAATAAGCTGTGTGGCGTGATGAGTAGGTTGAATTAGGGTAACTTTCATTTTTTTACTTATAAATATTGGGTTAATTGTTGTAATTCTTGCAAGCTAATATCGGCACTTAGTGAGAAACGAATACGTGCGGTATTGATTGGTACCGTTGGTGGACGAATCGGTAGGCAATAAAAACCTGCTTGTTGTAGTTGTTTGGCTTTATGTTGTGCTAACTCATTTTTACCCAGAATATAAGGGATAATTGCTGTTTGGCTTGGCATTATACCTGTTTTTTGTTGAATAATATCGCGTAAATAGGCACTGATTTCCGCTAAATGTTGGCGTTTGTCTTGCCATAGGGGTAAACGTTGGAAAATAAAATAGCTCCAAGCCATATTGATAGGCGGTAGTGCGGTGGCAAAAATCAGCGATCGCATATGATTAATAAGGTATTCTCGCAAAATCTCATCACAGACCACATAAGCCCCCATAGAGGCGAGGGCTTTGCCAAAGGTGCCAATCAGCAAATCAATATCTTGGATACAGTCAAACACTTCTGCCATACCTAAGCCTTGTTCACCATAAGCACCGATAGCGTGAGCCTCGTCCACATAGAGCATAACATTATCAAATTGTTTTTTGTATTTGACTAAGGTGGATAAGGGGGTAATATCGCCGTCCATACTAAAAATACTTTCGGTAACAATAATAATGCGTTGATATTGCTGATGATGCTTGTTTAATAATTGCAATAAATGTGCCATATCATTATGCCGATAGCGGATAAAATCCCCTTGGCTGAGGCGGATACCGTCAATCATACTGGCGTGTACCAATTTGTCCGCTAAAATTAAGGTGTGTTTATTGGCGAGGGCAGGTAAAATGCCGATATTGGCATGATAGCCACTGTTAAACAATAAACAACTTTCTCGTTGAAAACGTTGGGCGATAAGCTGTTCTAATTGATGATAAATGGCGTAATTTCCCGTTAATAATCTTGATGATGAACTGGTAAAGGGAAAATCTTGTTGTTTTACTTGCTGCCAAAATTGTGCCACCAGTTGTTCATCATTGGCGAGACCTAAGTAGTCATTGGCGGTCAAATTGAGCATGGTTTGCTGATCTTTGCGTATATATTTGCCCTTATGTTCAATATCAGGCAGTTGGCGCAGTTGCTGTTGTTGTTTTAACTGGGTTAAGTTATCCGCGAAATATTGTAAACTAACCATAATAAACCTCTTGATATTCTTGGCTTAGGGCGGTTAATAGGCCTTGGGTCAGTTGCTGCAGTTGGGTTTCTGTGATAATAAAAGGGGGCATAACATAGACTAAACGCCCAAAAGGTCTTACCCAAATACCTTGTTGAATAAAGCGTTGCTGTAAGCTCACCATATCCACAGGTTTTTGCATTTCAATCACACCTATTGCCCCAAGCACTCTGACTTCTTTTACCGATTTAAATTGTCGAGCAGGAGCAAGTAAGGTTTTTAGTTGGTTTTCAATGTTGCGGACATTTTGTTGCCAAGGGCTTTCTAATAATAAACACAAGGATTCATAAGCTACCGCACAGGCTAAAGGGTTTGCCATAAATGTTGGACCGTGCATAAAACATTTTGCTTCACCGTTGCAAATGGCTTGAGCAATATGGCGTTGGGTAATGGTGGCGGATAAGGTTAAGTAGCCACCTGTTAAGGCTTTGCCTAAACAGATAATATCAGGGATTACCTCCGCAAATTCTAAGGCGAATAATTTTCCTGTACGTCCAAAGCCTGTGGCAATTTCATCAAAAATGAGCAAAATATCATATTGTTGGCAAAGTTTTTGTGCCTCTTGCAAATATTGTGGCGAATAAAAATACATACCGCCAGCGCCTTGCACAATAGGTTCAAGAATTAAGGCGGCAATTTCTTGATGATGTTTTGCCAGCAAGTCTTGTAGTGGACGGATAGCCTCCGCTTGCCAAGGTTGATCAAATTTCACATTAGGTTGCGGTAAAAAATATTGTACAGGCAAGTTGGTTTGGAATAAGTGGTGCATTCCTGTTTGCGGATCGCAAACGGACATAGCGTGCCAAGTATCGCCATGATAGCCTGACTTGATGGTGGCGAAATGTTGGCGTTGTGGTTTGCCTTGGCTATGTTGATATTGGATTGCCATTTTCATTGCCACTTCTACTGCCACTGAGCCGCTATCAGCATAAAACACTTGATTAAGCGGAGCAGGTAAAACGGACAATAATTTCTCGCCAAGTTTTACCGCTGGCTCATGAGTTAAGCCACCAAACATAATATGGCTCATTTTTTGTAATTGTTGTGTGATGGCGTGATTAAGGCGAGGGTGGTTATAGCCATGTAAACTTGCCCACCAAGAAGACATACCATCAATAAGGCGTTCCCCTGTTTTGAGATAAATATAAACTCCCTCAGCACGCTCTACGGGATAAACAGGGCTAGGCTGACTTATGGAAGCATAAGGGTGCCAAAGGTGGTGTTGGTCAAAGGTTAATAATTGTTGTGTGTCCATACGGCTTTATTTTAAAGGCTCCTGTTGAATTGAGGCGACGGCAAGTTTAATCGCAAAAGGAATCACGCCACCATGATTTTGTTTAGCAACAAGTTGAAAATCCATTGCTGTTTTGGGGTAACGCTGTTGTAACAACGCCACAAAATTTTCTGTGGTTAGGGATTGTCGGCGTTGCTGTATGCGAGCTAAACGTTCTGCATTGATATTGGGATCTTGCTCAGGATAGGCTTCATATTCCCCTAAGTAAAATTGGATATGTTGAATATGGTTCGCCAAGCGAGCGGGCATTTGTTGGCGGATTTTCCCATTACCCCACCATAATGAGGGGCTAGCAATCACATAATGATCAAATAATTCGCCTTGATGAAATAGGGTATATAACGCAAATAAACCGCCAAAAGAATGCCCAAACAGCATTTGTTGCTGGGGAATTTGAGGTTGTAAATATTGTTGTACAACAGGTATCGCTTGCTGTTGAATAAATTGTAGGAAAGCCGCTGCCCCTCCGCCTTGTGCAAATTGTTCACCTTGGGCAGCAAAGGTGTAATCACGAGTACGCTCGGCAATGGGATAAGCCTGAGGACTTGGATAGCCTAGCCCTACAATCCATGGCAAGGTTTTATGGGGATCAACGGCATTTAAGGCTAAGGGAAATTGTGCATTACCATCTAACACATAAAGCACCCTTTGATGGGGTTGCGGTTGTTTCGGTTGAGCAATAAAAAGCCGATAGGTTTGCTGATTAAAGTCTAAATCATGTATATTAATTTGATAATTATTTTCTACTTGCGGTGCGATCATGGGAATATGTTGGTTAATTTGTGCTTGGCTCAAAAAACTTAGGCTTAAATAAATAAAAAATAGAGAAAAAAATCTTAACATATCATAGGTTATTGGCTCAGGTGGTGGCTATTATTTTTAGCAAAAATTTTACAAAAATCAACCGCCCTTTTTTATTCAAATTGTCATGGAAATGTTATTGTTTAAAACCATAAGCAAAATTGTTAAATGATTTTGAGTGATAAGCAAAAATTTTAGTTTTTGTCTGTTGTTTTATTCTTTTTCTTATATTTTATTTATTTTGTTACCTTGAATGACTTCGTTATGAATTAATGATTTTCTGACTTAAATCAAGGGAAATACCTTAAATGGGGGACGATGTGCACCTTAATTCAAGTTAAGCTAAAAAGAAATAAATCAAAAAAGTGCGGTATAAAATGAAAAAATTTTTTCTCCTCATCGGGTTGCTTATCTTAACAGATACGAGTGTGGCAAGGGAAAAGCCTGCAAGGGTAATGCCTGAGCAGGGGATTGATAAAGCCCTATTAGGACAAATTTTATTCTTTGATACAACGCTTTCTTGGCATGGTAATCAAAATTGTGCCACCTGCCATAATGCGGATACCGCTTTTGTGGATTTACGCGATAACTCGGCACAACGAATGGTATCCTTAGGCGATGATTTACAGTCTTTTGGGACACGCAATACGCCAACCATGCTATATGCCAAATATAGCCCTGAGTTTCATTATGATGAACAAAATCAACAATATATTGGTGGACAATTTTGGGACGGACGGGCGAAAAATCTTGCTCAGCAATCGGGGCAACCGCCCTTAAATCCCGTAGAAATGGGAATACCAAGCCAACGAGCCTTAGCAGAACGTTTATGGTTTAATCCGATGTATCGCCATTTATTTTCTCAACATTATGGCGAACAGGTCTGGCAATCAGTGGAGGGGATTTATCAAGCTATGGAAGATGCCCTGGCGACATTTCAACAATCGATGCCGCTGCTTGCGCCTTTTAGTGCTAAATATGATAAATCTTTGCGTGGCGAATATCAGTTAAGCCCCCAAGAACAGCAAGGTAAAGCCTTATTTTTTGATAAACAAGGTGCAAATTGTGCCAGTTGCCACCAGTTACAAGCAACATCAGATCATCCAGAAGAAACCTTTAGCAATTATCATTATTACAATCTCGGTGTTCCCAAAAATCGCTATTTATTACAGCATAATCAGCTAGGCGAGGATTTTGTGGATTTAGGGTTATTTGATAATCCACAAGTCAAGGGCGATGAACGCCAAAAGGGCAAGTTTAAAGTCCCGAGCTTGCGTAATGTGGCGGTAACCGCTCCTTATATGCACAATGGTGTTTTTCGTGAGCTAAAAACCGTATTGCTATTTTTAGATCGTTACAATAATTCCGCACGCCAAATTAATCCTGAAACCCAATTACCTTGGCAAGATGCGGAATATTCCCCCACCGTTGATCATCCGTTATTACAACAAGCTCGAGCATTAAGTGATGACGAGATCGACGCCTTGCTCGCCTTTCTTAAATTATTGACCGATGAACGTTATGAATATTTACTGCAAGATAGCAATAAATAACTAAGATTTAACCAAGATTTACTAGCCACGCTTAATCCTTTTAGTTAAAATTTGCCTAATTATTTTTACTAATAGGAGAAAACCGTGAACTTTCCACAAATCGCTCAACAAGTGATTGACAATTTAGGGGGAAAAGAGAATATCGCAACCCTCGCACATTGTGCAACACGCTTGCGTATCGTATTAAAAGACGAAAGCAAAGTGAATAAAGATGCCATTGAAAACATTGATGGTGTGAAAGGACAATTTTCTGTGTCAGGGCAATACCAAATTATTTTTGGTTCTGGAACGGTAAATAAAGTCCACGCCGAAATGAGCAAGCTACTGGAATTAGGCGATGTGACTAAAAACGAAGTGGCAGATGCGGCAACGGAAAAACAAAATATTTTACAACGCATTGTCAAAGGATTAGCCGACATCTTTATCCCTATCATTCCTGCTATTGTCGCAGGCGGTTTATTAATGGGGATTTATAGCCTCTTAACCTCGCCTTATGAAAGCCTAGGACAAAAATCTGTCATTGAGCTTTATCCTCAATACAAAGATTTATCCGAATTAGTCAATATGTTGGCGAATGCACCTTTTGTATTCCTACCTGTCTTACTCGGCTTTTCCGCTACCAGAAAATTTGGCGGTAATCCTTTCTTAGGGGCAACCTTGGGAATGATTTTGGTACACCCAGCATTAACTGCGGACGGCTGGAATTACGCCAATATTCTTGCCGCAGGCGATATGACTTACTGGAGTGTATTAGGCATTGATATTGAACGAGCAGGCTATCAAGGTACAGTTATCCCTGTGATTGTTGCCGCTTGGGTGTTAGCGAGCCTAGAAAAATTCTTCCGCAAAATTATCCCTTCCGCCTTAGATAATTTATTAACCCCATTACTGTCCATTTTTATTACAGGCTTTTTAGCACTCACCATTATTGGACCATTGGGACGTGAAGCAGGGGCTGTGTTAAGTGATGGTTTAACTTGGTTATATAGCTCACTCGGTTTTATTGGTGGAGCAGTATTTGGTACATTCTACGCACCAATCGTTATCACAGGTATGCACCAAACCTTCCTAGCGGTAGAAACCCAATTATTAGCGAGCATAGGCTTAACCTTTATCTTTCCTATTGCCGCCATGTCCAATGTGGCTCAAGGTGCAGCCTGTCTTGCCGTGGCATTAATTAATAAAGAACCTAAAGTGCGAGGTCTAGCTGTGCCATCAGGTATTAGTGCCGTTTTAGGTATTACTGAACCAGCGATGTTTGGCGTAAACTTACGCTATCGCTATCCATTTATCGCCGCCATGATCGGATCAGGCTTAGCCAGTGCCTGGTTAGCATTATGGGGCGTACGTGCCATAGGCTTAGGTGCAGCAGGTATCCCAGCTATCCCATCTATCCAACCTAAAGATATGGGAATGTTTGTTATTGGCTTATTGATTTCTTTCAGTGTCGCTTTTGTCATTACCTTAATTTTAGGTAAACGAGCGAAAGCAAAAGCCTAAAAATACACCTAAGGTTTTTAAATTGAACAAGGATAAACAATAAAAAGTGCGGTGGTTTTTCTAAAAGTTTCTTGCATTTTATTGATGAAATTGTAGAATAGCCACTCCCTTGTCTTCGCTGAACTAGAGATCGGCGAAAGATGTATGATTAACACTCTCAATATTTTAGGAGTAAATAATGTCTCTAAGCGTAGAAAAAAAAGCAGAAATCGTTGCTGAATTTGGTCGTGATAGCAAAGATACGGGTTCTGCACAAGTACAAATTGCCCTATTAACAGCACAAATCAACCACCTACAAGGGCATTTTGCAGAACACAAAAAAGATCACCACGGTCGCCGTGGTTTATTACGTATGGTTTCTCGCCGTCGTAAATTATTAGATTACTTAAAACGTACTAATTTAGAGCTATATGCTGACACTATCGCTCGTTTAGGTTTACGTCGTTAATTTTTAATACTGATAAAAGCTCCGCAAGGAGCTTTTTTATTATATATTTTCTTGACTTTAGGATATAAAATCCGTATTATCACACCGCTTATCAATACGGAGGAATGGTCGAGTGGTTGAAGGCACCGGTCTTGAAAACCGGCGAGGGTTTACGCCCTCCGTGAGTTCGAATCTCACTTCCTCCGCCATCAAGTTATATTAAGTCGTAAGTAAAGGTCTTGAAAATCAACAACTTACGGCTTTTTTATTTTCTGGTAGATCAAATAAATTTTCGTTTTCTGCTTCAGTACCAAATGCGTTAATTGGTGAGTGTTCCCAAAACATACTCACATTTGCATATTCAAGTAAGTGGTTTGCGTTTAAGTGAGCATAACGTTTTACTATTTCACAATACTCTCCGAGCCACCAAGTTCTTTTAAAACCATTAGTGGCGTGCCATGTTGAACATGCCAACTTGCCCAGGTATGCCTTAAATTATGAAAACGAAATAATTTTTCTTGGGGCTGAAGTAGATTAGCAGTTATGATAGACTGCAAAAATGAAGATAACTCATTGTAAATTAAAAAGAAAAATACAGCTGAAACTCCTTGAGTTTTTTGTTCTTGAAGTGACGGCAAGAGCAGCAGCTGATCTATTAGGAATAAATTCTAATTCTTCGGCACTTTTTTACCGTAAAATTCGCCAAGTGATTGGCTATCATCTTGCCCTGCAAGCTCATGAAGTTTTTGAGGACGAAGTTGAATGAAATGAAAGTTATTTTGGTGGGGTTAGGAAAGGAAAACGAGGACGCGGAGCGGCAGGGAAAATTGCTGTTTTCGGTATGCTAAAACGTCAAGGTAAGGTTTATACCATTGTGGTTGAAAATACACAGACGAAAACCTTACTCCCTGTTATTAAAAGAAAAATTAAGCCAGATAGCATTGTATATACGGACTATTACCGCAGTTATGATGTTCTTGATGTGAGTGAGTTTAAACATTATCGGATTAATCATCAAAGCCATTTTGCGGTAAAGAAAAATCACATCAATGGCATTGAAAATTTCTGGAATTAAGCCAAACGCGTATTAAGAAAATATAATGGTATTGACCGAAAATCTTTTCCTTTATTCTTGAAAGAATGCGAGTTTAGGTTTAACTTTGGCACACCTTCTCAGCAACTTAAAATCTTGAGAAAATGGTGTGGAATTTAGGGCTAATCTACTTCAGCCCCAAGATAAATTACTTGGGGCAATTTCGCCTTGAGTTTGGCTATTATTACTGCCTAAAGCGGAACGAACACTCGGGCGATTTTGTATAATTTCGGTAAGATTATTATCGCCAATTGGCGTATGTTCAATTTGTTGTTGATTAATAATGACTTTACCACTCGCTTGTTGATTGGCAATAACGTGAATCGTATCCAATTTTTCGTTATGTGTAAGCTGTTCTGCATAGGCGATAGTGCAAAATGAGAAGGGAAATAATGTCCATAATAATTTGTGTTGCATAATGATCCTTACTGTAGAAGTTAGCATAGAATAATAAACTTATTTTTTATCGAAAAATAAGTTTATTGTTTTTTACAGTATTAATCAAGCTATGTAAGTAAAATGTATATTTATCGTCGTTTCACTTTAAAATAAGACAAGGTAGGACACTGAAATTGTTAAAGTGCGGTTGGTTTTTTAAATTATTTTTCATTTTTATTTTTCCGCCTTTGCTAACGGTTTTTTCCCTTTTTTCAAAAGGGAGGCATTATTCTTAATATAGTCGTTTCAATTTAAAATGAGACGACTATATTAAGGTACAATAAGATAAACCCTAATCCTCTCCCCAAACCTCTTTCGCTATTTGCTCAACAAGTTTTACTTTTTGCCATTGTTCTGCTTCTGTCATAATATTGCCTTCTTCAGTGGATGCAAAACCGCATTGTGGGCTAAGGCAAAGCTGTTCTAATGGAATATATTGTGCCGCTTCTTGAATACGGGCTTTGATCTGTTGTGGATCTTCAAGTTGTGGAAATTTAGAGCTAATTAATCCTAATACAACTCGTCCTTTATTACCTGCAAAATGTTTTAAAGGCTCAAATCCGCCAGAACGTTCATCATCATACTCAAGAAAATAGCCATCATAGTGAGTTTGTCCGAATAAAGCGTCAGCAATAGGATCATAAGCGCCACTAAGTAAATAAGTGGAACGGAAATTGCCACGGCAGACGTGGGTCGTGATGATCATATCTTTAGGTTTTGCCGCAAGAATAACTTGAATATTTTCCAAGGCTTGAGCTTTATCGGCTTCAAATTCTGGCTTTTGATAATTGTTGCACAATGATCCCCAATAAACATCATCAAATTGTAAGTAACGGCAACCTGCTTGATAAAAAGCCTGAATCGCATCAATATAGGTTTGTTGTACATCTTTTGCAAACTCAGCTCTTGTTTTATAAACACCTGTATCCCATTGTATTGGATACATTAATTGATTAGGGCTTGGAATTGTGTATTTTACAATGCCTCTTCCCGCCACAATCTGATCTAATTTTTTAAAATGTTCAATAAAAGGATGTTCGGGATTCCAAGCTACTTTGCCACAACAACGTGTATTATAAGCACGAGTTTCTACGCCATTAAATTTATAACCATGTTCAGGTTGGTAGCCTTCTATGCCAATTAAATGTTCTAAAAAATCAATATGCCAAAAAGAGCGGCGATATTCACCATCAGTAATGACTTGTAAACCTGCATCAAGTTGTGCTTGGACTAATTTGGTAATTTCTTGATCTTCAATTTGCGTTAATGCTTGCTGTGAAATTTCGCCTTGTAAAAATTCGGCACGCGCTTGTTTTAATCTTTCTGTTCGTAAATAACTTCCTACTGTATCAGCATGTAAAGGTAATATTTTATTCGTCATTACTATTTCTCCTGTTTGTGGTAATAAAAAATATATCACGCCCACTTTAAAATAATATGGCGTTGGTACGCTTTGCTTTTCTTTAAATTGAAACGACTATAAATAGGAAAATTATCCTAAGTGAAAACTTGATAGGATTCAAGTTACCTCTTTTATACTCTAATATATTTTCTCTAAAAAATTCGCTTTTCACATAAAATTTGTGTATAATTCTGCGACCCTGTGATACATAGGTTTTCCCACCTTGTATATGTTATCCAAATCACACTCGAAGGGGTGCAGATTTAGATTATAGGCGTGTTTAATATTAAACACTGGGTAATCAATTTTTTATTTTGGTATTAAATTAATGAAAACTTTTGTAGCAAAACCAGAAACTGTACAACGTGACTGGTATGTAGTTGATGCGACAGGTAAGACTTTAGGTCGCTTAGCGACTGAATTAGCTCGTCGTCTTCGTGGTAAACATAAAGCTGAATATACTCCACATGTTGATACAGGTGATTACATCATTGTTATCAATGCGGATAAAGTTGCTGTAACAGGTAATAAACAAAGCGATAAAATTTACTACTGGCACACTGGCTATGTAGGTGGTATTAAACAAGCGACTTTTAAAGAAATGATCGCTCGTCGTCCTGAAGCTGTGATTGAAATTGCGGTTAAAGGTATGTTGCCAAAAGGCCCATTAGGTCGTGCAATGTTCCGTAAATTAAAAGTGTATGCAGGTTCTGAACATAACCACGCAGCACAACAACCACAAGTTTTAGATATTTAATCACGAGGTTTTAGAAAATGGCAGAGAATCAAAACTACGGCACAGGTCGCCGCAAAAGCTCTTCAGCTCGTGTCTTTATCAAACCGGGCAGTGGTAAAATTGTAATCAATCAACGTGAGTTAGATGTTTATTTCGGTCGTGAAACTTCACGCATGGTTGTTCGTCAACCATTAGAGTTGGTTGAATTAACTGATAAATTAGACCTTTACATCACAGTTAAAGGTGGTGGTATTTCTGGTCAAGCTGGTGCTATCCGTCATGGTATCACTCGTGCATTGATCGAATATGATGAAACTTTACGTCCTGCTTTACGTGCGGCTGGCTTCGTTACTCGTGATGCTCGTCGTGTTGAACGTAAAAAAGTGGGTTTACGCAAAGCACGTCGTCGTCCACAATTCTCAAAACGTTAATATCGTTTTTTCAATTATTCAACCCCTTGTTATTGCAAGGGGTTTTTTGTTTTTCCTCTTTTAAAGAGGAATATCGATATTCTCTATAAATTGGTAGATATTGGCTTTCTTAGCCTTGCTTTATTTTAATGATGGGCGTAATAGCTTTAATTTTGTTCAGTTATACTAGCATTTTTAATCATCTAAGAAGGAAAATGTGATGAAAAAATGGTTATCAATGACTACAGTATTAACGCTAACATTATTTTTAAATGCCTGCTGTTTATTTCCTTGGTGGCATCCACCACATCAAGGTGGCGGTATGGGAGGCGGAGCGCCAATGCAACAACAAGGGCATGGAAAAATGCAACCAAGACGCTAATTAATAAAAAACTCTGTGCTTTTATTTCAGCACAGAGTTTTTTTACTTTTTTTACCCTATTTTTTCTTAGCATATTTTAGGGAATCTATTGCTACGGCGAGAATGATGATGCTACCTTTGATGATATATTGCCAGTAGGGGCTGACGCCGATATAGGATAAGCCATAGTTAATGACAGTAAAAATAATCACACCAGTGATAACGCCGATAACCGTACCTACGCCTCCTGCAAAGGAGACACCACCTACTACACAAGCAGCAATAGCATCTAATTCGTACATAAAGCCAAGATTATTGGTTGCACTACCAATTCTCCCAGCTTCTAGCATACCGCCAAAGGCATAGAACATACCTGCAATCATATAAATGGCGACTAAATTGCGAGCAACATTGACACCTGATACACGTGCGGCTTCGGGATTGCCTCCGATAGCAAAGATATTTTTACCAAAGCGAGTTTTGTTCCATAAAATCCAGACGAGAATTGCTGCGATAGTGGCATAAATGGTGATATAGGATAGGCGGAATGTTCCTAAGGTAAAGTAGCCTTGTGCAAAAGCGGAAAAGTCTTCAGTAAAGCCAGAAATAGGGGAACCGCCGACAGAATCATAATAGAGTGAGTTGATGCCATAGACGATAATCATTGTTCCCATGGTGGCGATAAAAGGGGTTACATTAAGGTAGGCGATAACTAAGCCATTCAGCATACCAATAATGGCACCGATGGCACACACAATAAGAATGACCACAGGAATAGGAATTTCACCTAAGTTAGGAAAGACTTTATTAAAGCTATCCATACCTTGTAGCAAGGTGGCAGAGATAACGGCAGCAAGTCCGACTTGTCGCCCTGCGGAAAGGTCGGTACCTTGTGTTACTAATAACCCTGCTACCCCTAAAGCAATAATGAGACGGACAGAGGATTGAGTAAGGATATTACTAAAATTCCTTAAACTTAGAAACGAGGGATCTTGTGCGATAATAAAGAGAAGTAAAATCAGTAGTACAAAATAAATAGCATTTTGTTTAAAAAAGTCTAATGACTTATTGGTTGTGAACCCTGACATAATTATTTTCCTTATAAATATTTAGCGGCAAGCTGTAAAATTTCTTCTTGGGAAGTGTTGGCGGTTTCTACGATACCAGCGACTTTTCCGTTACTCATTACCAATATTCTATCGGTAACCCCTAATAATTCGGGCATTTCGGAAGAAATCATAATGATGGCTTTATCTTTTTTAGCTAAATCAATAATTAATTGATAAATTTCAAACTTAGCACCAATATCAATGCCTCTCGTTGGCTCATCAAGCATTAATATTTCGGGTTGTGTGAGTAACCAGCGACCAATGACTACTTTTTGTTGATTACCGCCAGATAGCGAGCCGATACTGGTACGGTGTGAAGGCGTTTTGACGTTCATTGCATCAATGACCCATTGGGTATCGCTTTTCATTTTTTTATTACTTAATAACCCAAATTTGGTTAAATAAGATTTCATATTGGAAATTAGCGAATTAAATTCAATGTTTAAGTTTGCATAAATTCCCGTTGAACGTCTTTCTTCTGTGACTAAGGCAAAACCATTGTTAATGGCTTCAAGTGCGGTGCGATTTTTCATTATTTTTCCATGCAACTTAATTTGCCCACTTGCTTGTTCTCGTACGCCAAAAATGGTTTCAACAATATCGGTACGTTTTGCCCCTACCAGTCCTGCAATTCCTAGAATTTCCCCTTTGCGTAACTGAAAAGAGACATCTTGGATCGAAGGCTGATTTTTGGCGGTGAGATGTTCTATTTCAAGCACAACTTCTTTTGGCTGATTGGTTTTTTCTGGGAAACGTTGGGTAAGCTCACGTCCAACCATCATCGCCACAATGCTATCCATAGTAGAACTGGCGACTGGAACGGTATTAATCCATTTACCATCGCGTAAAATGGTAATTTCATCACAAATCTTGAAAATCTCGTCCATTTTATGGGAAATATAGATGATACCGCAGCCACGTTGTTTTAATTTATCAATAATTTTAAATAAATGGCCCACTTCTTTTTCTGATAGTGATGAGGTGGGTTCGTCCATGATGACGATTTTGGCATTATAAGAAAAGGCTTTAGCGATCTCGATCATTTGCATTTGTGATACGGAGAGCTTACCAACTTTTTCTTTCGGATCAATATGAATATCTAATTCATCAAAAATGGCTTTGGTGTCTTGGTACATTTTACTATGATCCACAAACAACCCTTTGGTTGGATAACGTCCAAGCCAAAGATTATCCATTACCGTAGTTTGGCGGACGAGATTGAGTTCTTGGTGTACCATAGAGATACCGTTTTCTAAGGCTTCTTTTGAAGTTTTAAAGTCAACGGGTTTACCGAGAAATAAAATATCTCCCTCATCTTTGGCATAAATCCCAAATAGGCATTTTAATAAGGTGGATTTTCCTGCACCATTTTCTCCCATTAAGGCGTGGACTGAATGGGAGCGCACTGTTAAGTTAGCTTTATCAAGGGCTTTAACCCCGGGAAAGGATTTACTCACATTGGTCATTGTGAGTAAAACTTCTCCTTGTGGAACAGATTGAGTTATCATAGGTCAATCTCAATGAATGATTAAAGGTTCAATAAACGAGGGGAGAAATCCCCCTCAGCTTGTTTCTATTATTTTAAGAACTCTGCTAAATTATCTTTATCGACACCAATATAGGGAATACGCACAACACGTTCCTCTAATTGCCATTTGAATCCTTCAGTTGGATTTTTATTGGTGGCGAGGTTTTGTGAAAGTTGTACAACGGCTTTACCTTGGTTGACACCGTCATTTAACACCGTACCTGCGAGCTCGCCCGCTTTAATGAGTTCTAAGGCACGAGGTAAGGCATCAACACCAAAGATAGGTAATTTTTTCCCTTGTGCTTTAGTTGCTTCTAAAGCGCCTAATGCCATACCATCATTGTTAGAAATAATGACTTCAATTTGGTCTTTTTTCGGGCCAGATAACCAAGAGTCAACAATATCTTTGGCTTTGGCGGTATCCCATTCTGCCCCAGCTAAGAATAATTCTTCCGTTTGAATCCCTTGCCGATTTAATTCTTCAATCACATAACGTGTGCGAGCTTCGGCATCAGGGTGCCCTAATTCTCCTTTGAGTAACACATATTGCAATTTACCGTCTTTATTGAGATCTAACTCAGGATTGGCTTTCCATTGTTTGGCAATTAAATCGCCTTGGATAATACCCGATTCTTTCGGATCTGCACCTACATAATAGGCTTTATCATAACTGCCAATAGCACGAGGGCCAGGATCTTTATTAAAGAATACCACAGGTAAATCTTCTAATTTGGCTTTGGCAATAATGGTAGGGGCAGCATTTGGATCGACCAAGTTAATGGCAAGGGCTTTAACACCACGAGAAATAATGGTATCCACTTGGTCATTTTGTACACCTTGTTGATTTTGTGAATCATTCATTAATAGCTCAACATCTGAATAATTTCCTGCTTCTTTACGAATTTCATCACGCATTAAAGTCATAAATGGATCATCATATTTATAAATGGTGACACCAATACGCGTTTTGGCTTCTGCCACGCTACTCAAGGTTAATCCTAAACCAACAGATAATGCGATGGTGCTGAGTAATGCTTTTTTCATAATGGTTCTCCCTAATTGATACTCAAAGGTTATTGCTAAATGGCAACGGCTATAGCATACGCTGTTTGTTGTTAAAATAATGTGATCTCTTTCACATTATGAAAACGATTACATAAATAAATTTCAAATTTTGCAAGCTAGCTCACAAATTTTATGGGTATATCGCTACTGCTTATGCCTGTGTCTCTGAAAGTGGACTTGCCAGAGAAAAACGGCGGACTAAGGTAGGGTTAAATTGCACAGGAGGACTAATTTGTAATTCAGGATAGACTAAACTTAACGCTAATTTTGCAGCATAATTTGCCATTAAATCAATGGGATAGCGTATAGTGGTGAGTTTTGGGATAAGATAACGGGCGATGGGCATATCATCAAAACCAATGACAGAAAATTGTTGGGGAACCTTAATATTGTTTTCATTTAACACCGATAAAGCACCTGCTGCCATACTATCATTATAGGTAACGACCGCCGAAAGATCCTTGTTATAGCTTAATAAACGGATCATTGCCTGTTCACCCCCTTCAAAATCTGGCGTACCTTGTGCCACAGCATACTTGACGAAAGGCAAATGATAATAAGCTAAGGCATTCATATAACCTTGATAACGGTCTTGTGCATCGGTAATTTTATGAGTAGAGCCAATATAGCCAATTTGTTTATGCCCTAATTGAATAAGGGTTTCTGTGGCTAAAAACGTGCCTTTTTGATTATCTAAGCTCACACAACGTTGCTCATAACGGGGAATAACACGATTAATGATAACCATACCCGGTATTTGCTGTAAATATTGAGCAAGGCTAGCGTCATCTAAGGCCTTTGAATGAACAACCAAACAACTACAACGTTTACGAATTAAGGTATCTATTGCCTCTCTTTCTTTTTCCGCATTATGGTAGCCGATACCGATTAAAATGGTTTTATGATATTGGGCAGCCACCTCATCAACCGCTTTGACTAAAATGGCAAAAAACGCATCGGTAACATCCGTAACCACTACTCCAATGGTGCTATTGGTTTGTGATGCTAAGGCTTGTGCATTGGCATTGGGTTGATAGCCTAATTGTTGTATGGCATTCAGTACCGCTTCACGAGAGCGTGAGCTGGCGGAGCGATGATTATTTAACACCCTTGATACGGTGGCAACAGATACCCCAGCTTGTTTGGCAACCTCTTTAATGGTAATCACGACTTGCTCCTTGTTTTTTGGCTCAAAATCCTATGGATTATAGTCGTTTCAATTTAAAATGAGACAAGGCGGTACGCCGAAGACAGTACAAGTAGTACGGCGAGGTGTGCCAACGCCGTATCATTTTAAAGTGGAACGACTATATCATAGTGAATTTTGTTTAAAGATGAAAACCTTTACTGTGAAAAATCCAAGCTAGCTCACAAAAAATAAGGCTGGAAAGCAAGGATAAATATGATTTTGTGATCGAGATAACAGTTTATTGCAAAAAATATTGTTATCTTATGCTCATATTTTGTAATCGTTTTCATTTTGTTGCTTTAAATTAGGAAAGGCTATGCAAAAGACAATATTTGATCCCACTGAACACCCTCATCGCCGTTATAATCCCCTCACTGATCAATGGGTATTAGTTTCTCCTCATCGCGCTAAACGCCCTTGGCAAGGTCAACAGGAAAGCATTGAAGAACAAACAATCCCAAGTTACGATCCCCATTGTTATCTATGCCCAACCAATCAACGTATTACTGGGGAACGCAACCCAGATTATCAACAACCCTTTGTATTTAAAAATGATTTTTCGGCATTAATGACCGATACTCCAACGCCACCGCCAGCAAAAAATTTTTTATTTCAGACCGCACTTGCTCAAGGGGAAAGCCGAGTCATTTGCTTTTCGCCTGATCATAGCAAAACCTTGCCTCTTTTATCTTTAGCCGAAATTGAGGCAGTGATTAACACTTGGCGGCAGCAATTAAGCGAATTAGGGCAACGTTATCCTTGGGTACAGGTTTTTGAAAATAAAGGAGCGGCAATGGGTTGTTCTAATCCACACCCCCATGGACAAATTTGGGCAAGCAGTTTTTTACCCAATGAAATTGCTAAAGAAGATCGTACCCAACGTGCTTATTTTGAGCAACAAGGTTCTGTGATGTTGTTAGATTATGTTCAAATGGAACTGGAATTAAAACAACGTCTTGTGGTGGATACCGAGCATTGGGTTGCGGTTGTGCCTTATTGGGCGGTTTGGCCTTTTGAAACCCTATTATTACCTAAAAGCCCCATTCAGCAATTAACTCAATTAACGCCTGCTCAACAACAGGATCTTGCCTTAGCATTAAAAAAATTAACCAGTCGTTATGATAATTTATTTCAAACCTCTTTCCCTTATTCTATGGGCTTTCATGGTGCACCTTTTAATCAACAGGATAACCGCCATTGGCAATTACACGCCCATTTTTATCCGCCTTTATTACGCAGCGCAACGGTAAGAAAATTTATGGTGGGTTATGAAATGCTGGCAGAAAGTCAGCGAGATCTTACCGCCGAGCAAGCAGCGGAACGCTTAAGATCGCTAAGTGATAAACATTATAAAGAACAATAAATATTTAATAAAAGGAATAAGGTATGCAACAAATAGAACGTGCAAAACAAGTTTTTAGTCAACAATTTCATTGTGCACCAAGTTTGGCAGTGTATGCTCCGGGACGGGTAAATATTATTGGCGAACACACTGATTATAACGACGGCTTTGTGATGCCTTGTGCCATTAATTATGGTACGGCGGTGGTGGGGGAAAAACGTGATGATCAGCAATTTAAAGTCTATGCTGCCGATCTTGATCAATGGGATTGTTTTTCTCTTAATGAAGACATTTTGCCCGTTGCCGAAAAATGGACGGGCTATGTGCGAGGCGTGGTCAAATTTATTCAACAACATTGTCCACAGTTTAAACAAGGGGCGAATTTAGTCATTTGTGGCAATGTTCCCTTATCAGCAGGGTTAAGTTCTTCCGCTTCCCTTGAAGTGGCGGTAGCAAAATTTTGTCAGCAACTGGCAGCATTACCCTTAACGGATACCCAATTAGCCTTAATCGGGCAACAAGCGGAAAACCAATTTGTGGGGGCAAATTGTGGCAATATGGATCAATTAATTTCTGCGTTGGGTCAACAGGATCATCTCTTAATGATTGATTGTCGTTCGCTCGCCATTCAACCTGTTCCCGTTCCCCAAGGGCTTGCGGTAATGATTATTAATTCCAAGGTTAAACATGATTTAGTTAATGGCGAATATAATCAACGGCGACAACAATGTGAACAAGCCGCCCAATTTTTTGGCGTGAACGCCTTGCGTGATGTTTCGCTTGCTCAATTTCAGCAACGAGAACAAGAATTAAAGGCGTTGGATATGCAAATGGCAAAACGAGCCAAACATGTTATTAGCGAAAATCAGCGTGTTTTAGCGGCGGTACAGGCATTACAACAGGGGGATTTATTACAGCTAGGTAAACTTATGGCACAATCTCATGATTCTATGCGTGATGATTTTGAAATTACCGTACCACAAATTGATTACCTCGTTGAACTCGCCCAACTTGCTATTGGCAACGAAGGAGGCGCAAGAATGACAGGCGGAGGTTTTGGCGGTTGTGTGGTGGCATTAGCACCGCAGCATAAGGTTGAGGCAGTGCGTAAAATCATTGCGGAGAATTACCAACGGCAAACAGGTTTAAAAGAAGATTTTTACGTTTGTCAGGCTTGCCAAGGGGTAAGGCTATGCTGAATCCTAATATTATTACCCTGAATAATAAAAAAGGTATGCAAATTAGTCTAATGGATTGGGGGGCGACTTGGCTTTCTTGTCAACTGCTGGTACAAGGAAATTATCGAGAAGTGTTGCTAGGTTGCCCGCCAGAACAATATGATCAGCAATCCGCATATTTAGGAGCAAGTATCGGACGTTATGCGAACCGCATTGCCCATAGCCAATTTTATTGGCAAGGGCAACTTATTCAATTAGAGGCTAATCAAGGAGAACATCAATTACATGGAGGGCCAATAGGCTTTGATAAACGCTATTGGCAAATAGAAAAGTGCGGTCAGAATTTTGCAAAATTTTCCTTATTTTCCCCCAATGGGGATCAAGGGTTTCGTGGTAATGTGCAAGCAAGCGTTGTTTACCATTTAAGCCCACAAAATTATTTAGAAATTGAATATTCCGCTTATAGTGATCAAGATACGCCACTAAATTTAACCAACCACGCCTATTTTAATTTGCTAAATGGGCAACAAAACCAAGACATACGCCAACATTATTTACAAATTAATGCCGACTATTATTTACCTGTGGATCAACAGGGCATACCTTCCGCCCCTTTAACCTCAGTAAGTGATACCAGTTTTGATTTTCGCCAAATGAAAACCATTGCCCAAGATTTTTTACAAGGAGAACAACAACTTACCAAAGGCTATGATCAGGCATTCCTACTCAATCAACGCCATATTGAAAGCCAGCCCGCCGCCAGTTTAGTTGCCCCTGATAAAAGCCTACAATTAGATCTTTACACATCACAGCCAGCCTTGCAGGTTTATACAGGCAATTATTTAGCAGGCACCGCACAGCGACAGAGCGGTTATTACCAAGATTACGCAGGCATTGCCTTAGAAACCCAAGCCCTACCAGATACCCCAAATCATCAAGACTGGCAACCACTAGGTGGAATGTTAAAAGCAGGAGAAATCTATCGACACTGGACGAGGTTTGTTTTTGTTGTGGGTTAATCAGAAATATAACCGTTCCCCTTTAAAATAATAAGGCGTTGGTATGTCTTCTTTTATTTTAAAGTGGAACGACTATAAAGTGAAAGTGCGGTCTATTTTGGAATAATTTTTCTCACAAATGTTAATATTTCTAATTTTCTATAGTAACTATAATAGTAATTATAAAAGCCACATGTTTATGTGCAGATTGCTATATTAGCTATGATGTCGTTGTTCTACTTCTGCACAATCATACCCAGTCCAACGTTTGCGAAGGTAAGCTCGGGTAATTTCAATGGCCCAAATCCATAAAAATGATCCTCCTAATTCAGAAATAAAACCTAGCCATTGGAAAGGTGCGTATAAGCCAAGTATTGGAAAGACAATATAATGGGAACCGAATGCAGCGGCATAACCGAAAATTGCTCCTTGTAAGAGTTTTGTCTTAGGAAAAATTTCGGCTAATACGCAATAAATAATAGCAAAGACAATAGAAAATAAAATATGTACACCATTGCCACCCCAGTTGACACTAACATCTAACCAAGTATAGGTTAAATTGGCGGTATCAATGCCAAACATTTGTAATAACTCAATCGGAGGAGGAGTAATATTGGGACTGCGAGGAGGAACAATGTCTTCCCAACCTGATTTTACAAGTGCAGAGATAAAACCGGCGATAATGCCTATGATAATGAGTAAACCATAATGTCTTGATTGAGGTTGAGTACGTTCAAATAAATTCATAATTTTTTCCTAATGTAAAATGTCAGTTTAATATTATGTTATTTAAGTTAATGCTGAATAAGCAAAAACGATTAAATTCTATTCATTTTGTCTTGGAAAGCAAGTATTAATGATGTAATTTTATAGTTGCCCCACCTTAAAATAATACAGCATAGGTATGCCTTGCTGTACGCTTTATGTTTTCTTCAGGGAGCTATTTGTCTTATGTTAAATTGATATGCCCCCTATTATTTCAACATTTAATGACTATAACATTCGTCATTTCTAGTGGTTCGTGGTATGCTTATGCGATTTTATGTATTGGTAAAATGAATTTGTGATTATGCAGCAACATCAATATTTAACTCAGCAGCGTTTTGCGGATTTACCGCTCCATTCTAATGTGCTAAAAGCGTTACAAGCCAAAGGTTTTGAGTATTGTACGCCGATTCAAGCCGGTTCTTTGCCTTATAGTTTACAGGGGCGAGATATTGCGGGACAGGCTCAGACGGGGACAGGTAAAACCATGGCATTTTTGATTGCGACTTTTCATCATTTGTTGCAATTTCCACGCCATTCAGCAGGGCAACCTCGTGCGTTGATTTTAGCCCCTACGCGTGAATTGGCGGTGCAAATTGAACAAGATGCTAAATTGCTTGTCCAATACACAGGTTTAATCACTGCATTAGCCTATGGTGGTGATGGTTATGATAAACAGGTGCAGGCGATTGAGCGTGGTGTTGATATTTTAATTGGTACGACAGGGCGTTTGATTGATTATTATAAGCAGGGCATTATTCGGTTAGATTCTGTGCAAGTGGTGGTGCTTGATGAAGCGGATCGGATGTTTGATTTAGGCTTTATTCGTGATATTCGTTATTTAATCCGCCGTTGTCCTAAGCCAAGTGAGCGTTTGACGATGTTATTTTCTGCGACCTTGTCTTATAAGGTAAGAGAGTTAGCCTTTGAGGATATGAATGATCCGCAATATTTAGATATTGAGCCTACTCAGAAAACAGGACATCGAATTAAGGAGGAGCTATTTTATCCTTCTGATCAAGATAAAATGGCGTTATTGTTGACGTTGATTGAGGAAGAATGGCCTGATCGTTGTATGATTTTTGCTAATACCAAACAGCGTTGTGAGGAAATTTGGGGATATTTGGCGGCAGATCAGCATCGAGTGGGATTATTGACTGGCGATGTGGCACAGAAAAAGCGTTTATCCTTGTTAAAACAATTTAGTGAGGGGAAATTAGATATTTTGGTGGCAACGGATGTGGCGGCGAGGGGCTTGCATATTGCTGATGTTACCCATGTGTTTAATTATGATTTGCCTGATGATTGTGAGGATTATGTCCATCGCATTGGGCGGACAGGTCGTGCGGGGGAAAGTGGTGTATCCATTAGTTTTGCTTGTGAGCAATATGCGATGAATTTACCTGCCATTGAACAATATATTGGGCATTCTATTGCGGTAAGCCAATATGATCCTGAAGCCTTGAGACAAGATTTACCTCGCCCTTGGCGGCAAAAAAATTCGTTAAAAACGCACCGCACTTTTCAGCGTTCACTCAAGCCTAGCTATCAGGGCAGAGGAAAATTTAAATCTTGATATGCTCCCCTGTTGAAACGACGATGGTTTATGCTACTGGATATTGACAATATTTTTATAAGAAGGAAATGATTTTGACACAACTTGAATTTATTATTGATAAATTAGATGACTTAAAAGGCAGTGATATTTTGCACCTTGATGTGCGTGGTAAATCGCCAATTACGGAAGATTTGGTGATTTGTACAGGCAACTCCAGTCGTCATGTGCAATCTTTAGCACAGCGTTTAGTGGAAGAATGTAAAAAAGCGGGAATTGAAGCCTTTGGTGAGGAAGGAAAGGAAACCGCAGATTGGGTCGTGGTGGATTTTGGGCAAGTGATGGTGCATATTATGCAACAAGAAAGCCGTACTTTGTATCAATTAGAGAAATTATGGTGCTAATTTTGATTTAGTGGGAATGCAATGAAAATCCAATTAATTGCTGTGGGAACGAAAATGCCAGCTTGGGTCAAAACGGGCTTTGAAGAATACCAACGCCGTTTTCCTAAGGATATTCCTTTGGAATTGATCGAAATTCCTGCGGGCAAACGTGGGAAGAATGCTGATATTAAACGTATTTTAGAGCAAGAAGGCGATAAAATGTTGGCAATTTGTGGTAAAAATAGCCATATTGTTACCCTTGATATTCCCGGTAAACCTTGGACAACAGAGCAATTAGCCAAGCAATTTGAGGCTTGGCGTCATGATGGGCGAGATATTGCCTTGTTAATTGGTGGACCAGAGGGATTATCGCTTGCTTGTAAAGCTGCGGCGGAAAGTAGTTGGTCATTGTCGCCATTGACCTTGCCACATCCGTTAGTGCGGATTGTGGTGGCGGAAAGTTTATATCGTGCTTGGTCATTATTGACTAATCACCCTTATCATCGAGAATAATGGGCTATGGATCTGAAAAAATTCCTCGCTCAACCTCAATATGATCCCATTCGTGATGCTAAAGCAGAACGAAATTTATTTGCTCGTCGTGCGTTGTTGGCGTTTATTGGTGTGTTATTGCTCACGGCGATTTTGCTGACTAACCTTTATCATTTACAAATTACCAATTATCAAACCTATCAAACTCGCTCTAATGGAAATCGGATTAAATTATTGCCGTTACCACCCACAAGGGGGTTGATTTATGATCGTTATGGGACCTTGTTGGCAGAAAATTTAACCTATTTTGGTTTGTATGTAGTGCCTGAAAAAGTGGAGAATTTAGACCGCACTTTTGAGGAGTTAAGAACCTTAGTCGGGCTGACTGATGAGGATATTGAGGGCTTTAAGCGTGAACGTCGTCGTGCTTCTCGTTATACGCCTATTTTGTTGAAGCCCGATTTGACCGAGGAGCAAATTGCCCGTTTTGCCGTTAATCAATATAATTACCAAAGTATGGATATTCGTCCTTATTTTAAACGTCATTATTTATATGGTGAGCCTTTAACCCATATTTTGGGTTATGTGGGCAAGATTAATGATAAAGATGTGGAACGTTTAAAAGCCGAGGAGAAATTTGCCAATTATGCAGGTACCCATGATATTGGTAAGCTAGGTATTGAACGTTATTATGAAGATCAGTTGCATGGGGTAACGGGATTTGAGGAAGTGGAAACCAATAATCGTGGTAAAGTTATCCGTACTTTGCGTGAACAGCCTGCGGTGGCTGGAAAGAGTATTCAATTAACCATTGATTTAGAATTACAGCGTTATATTGCAGATTTAATCGCGGGATATAATGGGGCTGTGGTGGTGATGGATCCTGCGGATAATAGTATTTTAGCCATGGTAACCAACCCAAGTTATGATAATAATTTATTTGTTGGTGGGATTTCAGTGGCGGATTATCGCCGTTTATTAAATGATGATGATCGTCCGCTATATAGCCGAGCCACACAAGGGGCTTATCCACCCGCTTCTACGGTAAAACCCTTTATTGGCGTGTCAGCTTTACAGGAAAAGGTAATTACCACAAATTTAACCATTTGGGATCCTGGATATTGGGTATTACCTAATACCACAAGACGTTATCGTGATTGGAAAAGATCGGGGCATGGTAACACAGATTTAAATAAGGCGATTATTGAATCTTCGGATACCTACTTTTACCAGCTTGCTTATAATATGGGCATTGATCGTTTATCCGAAGCCATGAAAAAGTTTGGTTTTGGTATGACCACGGGGATTGATTTGCGTGAAGAGTCCGCAGGGATTATGCCTGATCGAGAATGGAAACAGCGTCGTTATAAAAAACCTTGGGTACAGGGAGATACTATTCCTGTTGGGATTGGACAAGGCTATTGGACGGCGACACCATTACAACTGGCTAAAGCGACCAGTATTTTGGTGAATAATGGCAAAATTCATACCCCCCATTTAATGAAACAAATTATGGGAGATGAGGTAGAGCTTTATCAAGATCCGTTACTTTATCCTGATATTAATGAGCCACCACAAGCATATTGGGACGCTGCTAAGCGAGGTATGTGGGGCGTGATTAATGCCGCTAATGGTACAGGGCGCAAGGCGTTTGTCGGCACAAATTATATTGCCGCAGGCAAATCGGGGACCGCACAAGTTTTTAGTTTAAAAGAAAATGAAACTTATGATGCTAAAAACTTGTCAAAGCATCTGCACGATCACGCTTGGTTTATTGGTTATGCACCTTATGATAAACCTAAACTTGTGATCTCAATTATTTTAGAAAATGCCGGGGGAGGTAGTTCAAGTGCGGCTCCCGTGGTACGGCAAATTATGGATTATTATTTGAATGTACGTTTACCTCAAGTGGAAAAAATGCAACAAACTCCATTAGCACCTGTGAAGAATGAGGATAATACCAAGCATGAATGAGAAAAGTCTGCTATTACGTTTATGGCAAAGATTACATCTTGATCTGTTATTATTGCTCGGCTTAATTGCTATTTCAGGTTATGGTTTATTGGTGTTATATAGCGCTTCTGGCGGCAATCAAGCCATGTTTCGTAACCGCGTGATCCAAGTGGCTTTAGGCTTTGTCGTGATGTTAGTCATGGCACAATTTTCCCCTCGCTTTTATCAGCGAATAGCCCCTTATTTATTTATTGTTGGTATCATTTTATTAATTTTAGTGGATTTTGCTGGTACAACCAGTAAAGGGGCACAACGTTGGCTTGATTTAGGCATTATTCGTTTTCAGCCTTCGGAAATTGTTAAATTATCTGTGCCCTTAATGGTGGCATTATATTTAGGCAAAAAAACATTACCACCAAAGCTCTCTCATACCTTGATTGCATTAGGGTTAATTGTTGTACCTACCTTGTTAGTGGCGATTCAGCCTGATTTAGGTACTTCAATTTTGGTTAGTGCTTCAGGGGTTTTTGTGGTATTTTTAGCGGGCATGAGTTGGAAACTGATTGCCACAGCAGTCGTGGGTTTAGCAGGCTTCTTACCTATTTTATGGTTGTATCTAATGCATGATTATCAACGTACAAGGGTAATGACCTTATTAGATCCAGAAAAAGATCCCTTAGGGGCAGGCTATCATATTATTCAATCTAAAATTGCCATTGGTTCAGGCGGTCTGTTTGGCAAAGGTTGGATGCAGGGAACACAATCTCAACTTGAGTTTTTACCAGAACCTCATACTGATTTTATTTTTTCAGTATTAAGTGAGGAATTTGGTATGGTGGGTGTGTTAGTATTATTGGCAATTTATTTATTTATTGTAGCAAGAGGATTAATTATCGGAGCGCAAGCCGAAACAGCGTTTGGGCGTATTTTGACCGGTGCATTGACCTTGATCTTTTTTGTCTATGTTTTTGTGAATATTGGTATGGTAAGTGGAATTTTACCTGTAGTTGGTGTGCCATTACCTTTATTCAGCTATGGCGGCACATCCTTTGTGACGATTATGGCAGGTTTTGGTTTGATTATGTCAATTCATACCCATAGACAAAAGTTATCAAATAGAGATTAACTAGGAAATTGATATGACTAAAAGTAACAAATTACTTTCTATTTTATTAGCTTTTTTGTTTGTGAGTTCGCCGATTTATGCTAAATCAGAAACAAAAAAACTTTATGGGATTACAGGGGCAACCTTAGATAAGCAAACATCATTAACAAGCCCCACGACTTATCAAGTGAAAGGAAAGTCTTATACCACAAAAGCCATTGATGAAGCGAAAGCCTATTCAAAAGTGGGAACAGCAAGCTATTATCATAGTAAATTTAATGGGCGTAAAACCTCAAATGGTGAAACCTATAATCAAACGGAGTTTACCGCGGCTCATAAAACCCTACCCATCAATTCTTATGCGTTGGTGACGAACTTAACCAATAACCGTAAAGTGATTGTGCGGATTAATGATCGAGGCCCTTTTGTTAATTCACGTTTAATTGATCTTTCCCGAGCGGCAGCTAAAGAAATCGGTATGCTAGGTTCTGGCTTAGCAAAAGTGAAAATTGAAGCCCTTCATGTTGATCGAGGCGGTAATATTTCAGGGGCTGGGGTGGATACCCTTGCCAAAACAGCGAAAGATACAAGCCGTTTAGTGCTAGATGAAAGCAATACTTTGGTTGCTAAAAATAAAGCGATTTCAGATCAAACAACAACATTGGCTCAGCAACGTACTCCAGCAAATCAAGAGGCTACATCAAGTAAACAAGTGGCAAATAATTATGCAGTACGGATGAAAAATCTTGAAAGCGAAAATCAAGCGCAAGATTTAGTAGAGAAATTAGCGATGAAAAATGTCAAAACAGAAATTACTCAAGTGGAAGGAGAATACGAAGTATTATTTACTGCTTTAAATAGTCAACGAGATATTAATCAAATCAAACAAAAATTAAATCAATTAGATAATGCACAATCGGTATCTTTATATACTTACAGTTATTAACCATCATTAAAATATATCGTACCACTTGGTCTTATTTTAAATGGAAACAACGAGAAAACATTTTATCTTCATAACAAGGAGCAAAGCGTTTTATGCTGACAACGGTTATTCGTAAAAGTAAACTCACTCTTTTGGCAGGGTTATGTGCCATTTCATCTTTTTCTTTTGCACAAGATGTGGATTATGGTATCGCCCCACCACAAATCAATGCACAAACCTATATTTTAATGGATTATCATTCTGGAGCAGTTTTGGCGGCTTATCAACCTGATCAACGACAAGCTCCCGCCTCGCTAACTAAAATGATGACCAGTTATGTGGTAGGCGATGCCATTAAGCGTGGTGAATTACATCCTACGGATATGGTTACTATTACAGAAAACAGCTGGGGAAGAAATTTTCCAGGTTCGTCAAAAATGTTTTTAAACTTAAATCAACAGGTTTCAGTAGATGATCTTAATCGTGGCATTATTATTGTATCAGGCAATGATGCCTGTGTTGCCATTGCAGAGCATTTATCGGGTTCAACCCAAAACTTTATTGATCAAATGAATAAATTCGTCCAACAGTTTGGGCTTAAGAATACCCATTTCGCCACAGTGCATGGCTTAGATCATGAAGATCAATATTCTTCAGCGCGTGATATGGCGATTATTGGCGCTCATTTAATTCGTGATTTACCCGAAGAATATAAAATTTATGCGGAGAAAGAGTTTACTTTTAACAATATCAAACAGCCTAACCGCAATGGTTTATTATGGGATAAATCGCTAAATGTTGATGGTATTAAAACAGGACATACCAATTTAGCGGGCTATAATTTAGTGGCATCGGCGACACAAAATAATATGCGTTTGATTTCTGTGGTAATGGGGGTCGAAACCATCAAAGGGCGAGAAGTTGAAAGTAAAAAATTATTACAATGGGGATTTAGCCGATTTGACACCTTTAAAACCTTAGAGGCGAACAAAACAATTTCGGAACAACCACTTTATTATGGCAAAGAGAATAAAGTGGTACTAGGCGTATTACAAGATGCCTTTATTACCATTCCTAAAGGACGTAATGCCGATCTTAAAGCGCGTTATGAATTAACGGATAAATATTTACAAGCCCCATTAGTAAAAGGACAAGTGATTGGTAAAGTGATTTATCAGCTTGATGGAAAAGATATTGCTGAAGCCAATTTACAGGTATTACAAGATGTGGAAGAAGCAGGCTTTTTGGGGAAAAGCTGGGATTGGATTGTGCTAACGGTAAAAGGATTATTTAGTTAGCTTGTAAAAGGAATAATTGTCCTTATATTTTATTTTGGTAAAATATCTTTTACAAAGAGCGGTGGGTTTTGTAACATTTTTGCAAAACCTCCGCTTTACTGTATTTCTACCTGATAATTTTATCAATAAGAATAGTGATGAGTGAGGAAATAAAATGAGTAAAGAAGTGAATTTAAGTGAACTTCCTCAAGCAAGTTTAAAAGAGTTATTGGAATTTCCTTGTGATTTTCCTTATAAAATTATGGGCGAAGCACACCCAGAGTTATTAGACAATGTGTTAGAAGTCATTCAACGCCATGCACCGGGCGATTATTCTCCCGTTGTAAAACCAAGTCGCACAGGTAAATATCATTCCATTACCGTCACCATTAATGCGAAAGATATTGAGCAAATTGAAAAGCTATATAAAGAGTTAGGCGAACTTGAGCGTGTGAGAATGGTGTTATAACCTAGGTGAGAAAATGGAAAGTAGCACATTAATTGTTCGCCAACTGGGTTTGCAACATTACGACGAAATTTGGCATAAAATGCAAGCCTTTACTGATAACCGAACAACTCATACTCATGACGAAGTTTGGCTGGTGGAGCATTATCCCGTATTTACGCAAGGACAAGCGGGTAAACCAGAACATTTATTAGCCAATACAGAAATTCCTGTGGTGCAATCGGATCGTGGTGGGCAAATTACTTATCATGGACCAGGTCAGCAAGTGATGTATGTGTTAGTGGATATTAAGCGAAAAAAAACGCAATTTGAACCGCACTTTTCTGTACGGAGCTTAGTTTCTGCTTTAGAGGATACCGTAGTCAAAACATTGGCAGAGTTTGCTATTGAAAGCTATCCCAAACCTGATGCACCGGGGGTTTATGTTAATGAACAAAAAATTTGCTCATTAGGACTAAGAATTCGTCAAGGTTGCTCTTTTCATGGTTTAGCGTTAAATATCAATATGGATCTTACCCCTTTTAAGCAAATTAATCCTTGTGGTTATGCGGGTTTAACCATGTGCCAATTAGCAGATTTAGTGGGCAATAAACAATTAGATTGTGCGATGATATCGCCTTATTTAATTAAACATTTTGCTCAAATTCTAGGTTATCAACAAATACAACAAATTAACAACGAATAAGGATAAAATGATGGGTCAACCATTTAAAATGGAACGAGGCGTCAAATATCGTGATGCAGCAAAAACCTCCATTATCCCTGTAAAAAACATCGATCCTAATCAGGCGTTACTCAAAAAACCTGAGTGGATGAAAATTAAATTACCAGCAAGCTCAGCGAAAATAGAAAGCATTAAAAATGGTATGCGACGTCATGGCTTACATTCTGTTTGCGAAGAGGCTTCCTGCCCAAATTTACACGAATGTTTTAACCATGGCACAGCCACATTTATGATTCTTGGTGCGATTTGTACCAGACGTTGTCCGTTTTGTGATGTGGCTCATGGTAAGCCCCTCCCTCCAGATCCCGAAGAGCCGAGAAAACTGGCAGAAACCATTCAAGATATGAAATTAAAATATGTGGTGATAACCTCTGTGGATCGTGATGACCTACCTGATCGTGGTGCGGGACATTTCGCCCAATGTGTAAAAGAAATTCGGACGTTAAATCCGGGTATTAAAATTGAAATTTTAGTCCCAGATTTTCGTGGCAGAATTGAACAAGCATTGGATAAATTAAAGGATAATCCACCAGATGTGTTTAACCATAATTTAGAAAATGTGCCAAGATTATACCGAGAAATTCGCCCGGGTGCAGATTATCAATGGTCATTAAAATTATTGCGCGAATTTAAAGCAATGTTTCCTCATATTCCAACTAAATCAGGCTTAATGGTAGGATTAGGAGAAACCAACGAAGAAATTTTGGAAGTTATGCAAGATTTACGTGATAACGGCGTTACTATGTTGACCTTAGGACAATACCTACAACCAAGTCGCCATCATCTCCCTGTTGCACGCTATGTCCCACCAACAGAGTTTGATATGATGCGTGAAAAAGCTAACGCAATGGGATTTGAACACGCCGCCTGTGGTCCTTTTGTACGTTCTTCTTACCATGCAGATTTACAAGCTAGTGGTGGGGTTGTGAAATAATTTAGTTATAAGGCTAGTTGGTTAAATGAACAGGTCTTATTTTATAGTCGTCTCACTTGAAAGTAATACAGAGTTGGTATGTTTTATTGTAAATTGAAACGACTATAGTATTTTATAGAATAAACAATTCTAGCCTATCAAGTTAATTTATGATGTAATAGCCGATATTTTTTACTAGAGGATACCCGATCAAAATGAGTTGGATTGAAAAAATTCTAAGCAAAACTTCAATTTCAAGTTCAAGAAAAGCCAATGTACCAGAAGGCGTTTGGACAAAATGTACGGCTTGCGAACAGGTTTTATATCGTGATGAATTAAAACGTAATCTCGAAGTTTGCCCAAAATGCGGACATCATATGCGTATTGACGCACGAGAGCGCTTATTGGCTTTATTGGATAAAGAAAGTGCGGTTGAAATTAGTGCGGATCTTGAGCCACAGGATATTTTGAAATTTAAAGATCTGAAAAAATATAAAGATCGGTTATCAGCGGCTCAAAAACAAACCGGAGAAAAAGATGCATTGGTCGCATTTCGTGGCACATTGTATGATATGCCTGTCATTGTTGCCGCCTCTAATTTTAGTTTTATGGGAGGGTCAATGGGCTCCGTGGTAGGGGCTAAATTCGTTAAAGCCGCCGAGCAGGCTATTGCAGAGAATTGCCCCTTTATTTGTTTTTCAGCGAGCGGTGGGGCACGTATGCAAGAGGCTTTGTTTTCCTTAATGCAAATGGCAAAAACCAGTGCGGTATTGGCAAAAATGCGAGAAAAAGGCGTGCCATTTATCTCCGTATTAACCGATCCTACTTTAGGGGGCGTTTCTGCCAGTTTTGCTATGTTAGGTGATTTAAATATTGCCGAACCTAAAGCATTGATTGGTTTTGCAGGCCCTCGAGTGATAGAACAAACAGTGCGTGAAAAATTACCAGAGGGATTTCAGCGTAGTGAGTTTTTATTGGAAAAAGGAGCGATTGATATGATCGTAGAACGTGCAAAAATGCGTGAAACCTTAGCCAGTATTTTAAGTAAATTAACACACCAGCCTTCGCCTTTTGTTGAAACTGAATTTTTAGCAGAAACCATATAGGAATATTATAGGAAAGCTTTACAAGCATCTATCTTTTTAATCTGTGTCTTAATAATCGTAATAGGTTATCTAATTAGGATGCAGATTTTATTTTTTATTCTAATATAATTGCGCTATTTTCAATTGAAACGACTATATATTTGACGTATTCTTTTCTCTTCATTTGATTATTATATGCTTTAATTTTAAAAAGTGCGGTGCGTTTTGTGAGAATTTTATGGGATATATTGTTGGTTTAACGGGAGGAATTGGTAGTGGTAAATCCACTATTGCAGCATTATTTGCTCAGTTAGGTGTTGCGGTGGTGGATGCTGATGTGGTTGCTCGTGAGGTGGTGGAAAAAGGTTCGCCTTTATTAGCCAATATTGTTGATTATTTTGGTAAAGATATTTTATTAGATAATGGTGGGTTAAACCGTTCTCTGTTGCGTGAGCGCATTTTTGCTAATGAACAAGATAAACATTGGTTAAATCAATTATTGCACCCTGCTATTCGGCAAGCGATGTTAATCCAATTACAACAGCAGTCATCGCCTTATGTGATTTGGATGGTTCCTTTATTAATTGAAAATAAGTTGCTTTCTTATTGTGATCGTGTGTTAGTGGTTGATGTTGAGCCTGAAACACAGTTGCGGCGTGCAAGTTTACGAGATAATAACGATGTGGCATTAATTCGGAATATTATGTCATCTCAAGTGAGCCGTGAAATACGTTTGGCGGCGGCTGACGATGTGATTCTTAATGAAGATAATTTTCGTAAGAATCGTGATAATATTTGGCAACAGGTGCAACGGTTACATCAATTATATTTAGCACTTGCGAAAGAAAAAGAGGAAAAGAATGAAAAATAATGATGTGTTTGAAGTGGCTTGTCCGACTTGTCATAAAGCGGTAGCTTGGACTGAACAAAGTCTTTATCGCCCATTTTGTAGTAAACGTTGTCAAATTATTGATTTAGGGGGCTGGGCAGCGGAGGAAAATGCCATTCCCAGCGATACTGCGGACTTTGCGATGAATTTAACAGAGGATAATCAAGATTGGACGAAAAACTGATGAAAATTCAACACCAAGATAATCTTCAACAAGGCGAATTTTTTATTTGTGATGAAACAGGGAAAAAAATCGCTTATCTTACTTATCAATATGTACAAGCTGATTGTATTAATGCTGAACACACTTTTGTGGATGAATGTTTACGAGGGCAAGGCGTTGCACATCAGTTATTTTTAGCGTTAATGAATTTTGTGCAGCAAAATCAATTCACATTGCAAACCAGTTGTACTTATATTGAGCAAAAAGTGCGGTCAAAAATATAAAAATTTTTTCGTTTTATTGCAATATTTTTTGATATTGTTAGAATTGCCCATTCCATTTTTATGATGGAATTGTTCGGTTGAAGGTAGCTGGAGAGCAGGGAGTTTACTCTGCACCGAAGAAGTAAAATCTTTCAGGTGCTTATTTTGTGCAAGACAAATAAAGCGAGGACTGTTACTGGACGAACCCTTGGAGAGAGCCAATGTGTTAATTAACACAAAATGGACGCCGAAGGCGCAAAAAATTCGTTAGAATTTTCAAACGCTCAGGCAAAAGGACAGGGGAGGAAAGTTTGGCTGTTTATTTCTATCAGGCTTAATGGCTTGAATATCTCATTTTCTTTTCACAGTATGCTTTTCATCTCCTTGTATAAGTGATATTTACGAGGAAGAATATGTCATTACAGACAATATTAACATCAATTAACAATGTTGTATGGGGAGCGCCTTTACTGATTTTATTATCAGGAACAGGTTTGTATCTCACTTTTCGTTTAGGATTTATTCAAATCTTTCAGTTACCACGCGCTTTGAGCTATTTGTTCAAAAAGGAACAAGGGAAAGGTGTGAAAGGCGACGTTTCTTCTTTTGCCGCACTTTGTACTGCACTTTCCGCCACGATTGGGACAGGGAATATTGTTGGTGTTGCGACGGCAATTCAAACAGGCGGCCCCGGTGCGATGTTTTGGATGTGGCTTGTGGCATTATTAGGTATGGCAACCAAATATGCAGAATGTTTATTGGCTGTAAAATATCGTGTACGCGACAAGCAAGGCTTTATGGCGGGCGGCCCAATGTATTATATTGAACGAGGACTAGGGCTAAAATGGCTCGCTAAATTATTCGCTATTTTTGGGGTATTAGTTGCCTTTTTTGGTATTGGTACCTTTCCACAAATTAATGCAATAACCTCGGCTATGCAGGATACTTTCAGCGTACCAATTCCCCTTACCGCCGCTGTTATCACTTGTTTAGTGGCATTGATTATTTTAGGGGGAGTGAAACGAATTTCTTCTGTGTCTTCCTATATTGTGCCATTTATGGCGATTTTCTATGTGGCAACATCAATCATTATTTTATTAATGAACTTAGATAAAGTGCCAGCAGCAATTTCTTTGATTATTCGTAGTGCGTTTGATCCTAGCGCAGCCTTAGGGGGAGCATTGGGGTATACCGTTATGCAAGCCATTCAATCTGGGGTAGCACGAGGTATCTTTTCCAATGAATCGGGCTTAGGGAGTGCGCCTATTGCTGCCGCCGCAGCACAAACTAAAGAGCCTGCTCGTCAAGGGTTAATTTCGATGACTGGCACCTTTTTAGACACGATCATTGTCTGTTCAATGACAGGTTTAGTTTTAGTGATCACTGGCGTATGGCAATCGCCTGATTTAGCGGGGGCTGTCGTCACAAATTATGCCTTTTCACAGGGATTAGGAAGCAATATCGGTGCGACTATTGTGACACTGGGATTACTCTTTTTCGCCTTTACCACGATTTTAGGTTGGTGTTATTACGGAGAACGTTGTTTTGTTTATCTTGTGGGCATAAAAGGCATTAAAATCTATCGTACAGTATTTATTATTTTGGTGGGTTGTGGTGCATTTATTCATTTAGATTTAATCTGGATTTTAGCCGATATCGTTAATGGGCTTATGGCATTCCCTAACCTTATTGCTTTAGTCGGTTTGCGTAAAGTGATTATTGAAGAAACCAAAGATTATTTTTATCGCTTAAAACATAATCAAGTTGATCAAGACGAACAAGGTATGACAAATTAATTGTTAATCCGCAATAAAATAAGGGCAATGGAAATTGCCCTTTTTGATTTTATCATCCCATTAACTATAACATCTTTGTATAGAAAGAAAAGCAGATTAATGCAAATCTTCGAACCAGATCATATTTTACATATTTTATGGTGTTTTTTACTAAATAACACTTGAAAACTCTTGTGGCAAGGATTATGTTGTATCTAACAATTAATAGAATTGTTGTTCAACTTACTATAAAGAGGTAAATATTATGACTGTTAATATCACAAGTAAACAAATGGATATTACCCCTGCAATTCGTGCTCACATTGAAGAGCGTCTTACTAAATTAGAAAAATGGCAAACTCAATTAATTAATCCTCATTTTATTTTAAATAAAATACCTAAAGGTTTTTCTGTTGAAGCCTCTATTGGCACCCCGATAGGTGATCTCTTTGCCAGTGCGGAAGGCGATGATATGTATAAAGCCATCAATGATGTAGAGGAAAAATTAGAACGACAATTAAATAAATTACAACATAAAGGCGAAGCACGTCGTGCTAACGAACGTTTAAAAGACTCATTTATTGAATAATCATTAAACAAACATTTTGCCCGCTTAAGCGGGCATTTTTTTATCGGCGGATAGAAGGAATTTAAGTTGAGATTTAAAGGGCGGTCAGATTCGGATTAAAATGTATTGATTTGCTAAGTTGATCTTTCTACAATGTGGCTATGTTTTTAGTTAATGGAAATAAATATGTCATTGGATCTTACCGAAATTCGCCAACAAATTACGCAAATTGATCGCCGTTTATTAGAATTATTATCAGAACGTCATCGTTTAGCTTTTGATGTAGTTCGTAGTAAAGAAATTACCCAAAAGCCGTTGCGAGATGAAGAGCGAGAACAGCAATTATTACAAGAGCTGGTGCAATTTGCACAAAGCCAAAATTATCAATTAGAACCCCAATATATTACGCAAATTTTTCAAAAAATTATTGAAGATTCGGTATTAACTCAACAGGTCTATTTACAAAAAAAACTCAATCAACAACGAGAGCAACATATCCATATTGCTTTTTTAGGTAAGCGAGGTTCTTATTCTCATTTAGCGGCACGTAATTATGCAACGAGGTATCAAGAAGATTTAATTGAGTTGAGTTGCGAGTCTTTTCAGCAAGTATTTGAGCGAGTTCAGCAAGGAGAAGCGGATTATGGTATTTTGCCTTTGGAAAATACCACGTCAGGCTCAATTAACGAAGTTTATGATTTATTACAACATACAGATTTGTTTATTGTCGGTGAGCTTGCTTATCCAATTAAACATTGTGTTTTAGCCACAACGCAAGCCGAGTTAAATGAAATCGATACTTTATATAGCCATCCTCAAGTTATTCAACAATGTAGTCAATTTATTCAGACCTTAGATCGTGTGCATATTGAATATTGCGAGAGTAGTTCTCACGCTATGCAATTAGTGGCAAGTTTAAATAAACCGAATATTGCGGCATTAGGCAATGAAGATGGGGGAAATTTATATGGTTTGCAAGTATTAAAAAGCCAAATTGCTAATCAGCAAAATAATATAACAAGGTTTATTATCGTGGCGAAAAAGGCGTTAGCCGTTTCTCCGCAGATCCCAACAAAAACTTTATTATTGATGACAACTTCTCAGCAAGCAGGGGCATTAGTCGATGCCTTAATGGTGTTTAAACAACATAATGTCAAAATGACGAAATTAGAATCTCGTCCGATTTATGGTAAACCTTGGGAAGAGATGTTTTATTTAGAAATTGAAGCTAATACTCATCACCCTGATACGCAGAAAATGTTATCGGAGTTGCAACAATATAGTGCGTTCTTAAAAGTGTTGGGATGTTATCCAAGTGAGATTGTAAGAGCGGTGGATATTTAATTTATTTTCAAGGCTAAGGAAAATTTTTGGTGTAAGGGACAAAATTGTTGCTAATAATTTGAGGAAATTATTACTAGAAACTATTTTGTCCCTTACACCATATATTTTGTATTCAAGGCTAGTATCATTGTAGTTCTAAAATCTAGCCATTTTTAATTAGAATACATCTCATCAATTTGCTGTTGATAGCGTTGCATGATAATTTTACGGCGTAATTTTAATGTTGGAGTAATTTCCTCCATTGAGACACTAAAGGCTTGTGGCAACAGAGTAAATTTCTTAATTTGTTCAAAACTTGGCAATTCTTTTTGTAGTTCGTTGATACGTTTTTCAAAAAATTTAATAATTTCCGCATTTTTGAGCAATTCTAATCGATCTTGATATTTTAGATTAATTTGTTTAGCGTATTCTTCCAAACTAGCGAAACAGGGAACAATCAATGCGGAAACATATTTTTTCGCATCAGCAATGACTGCAATTTGTTCAATAAATTTATCTTTACCAATTTTTCCTTCAATATATTGCGGTGCAATATATTTACCGTTAGAGGTTTTCATTAGTTCTTTAATACGATCCGTAATATGTAAATGCCCTTGTGCATCAATTTCTCCCGCATCGCCAGTTTTTAGAAAACCATCATCAGTAAAGGCTTGAGCGGTTTCTTCAGGTTTTTTGTAATAACCCCGCATTACCATATCACCACGCACAAGAATTTCATTATTTTCACCAATTCTTACTTCAACATTGGGCATAATGCGACCGATGGAATGGGGCTCAAAGTCTTTTTCTTGCCAACAAGAAACGGTGGCAGTTGTTTCTGTCATTCCGTAGCCTAATTTAATATTAATCCCAATAATATGAAAGAATAAGCCGATAGAAGGCTCTAATTTAGCTCCACCGCAAGGCATTATGCGAATACGTCCTCCAAGTAAGTTGCGTAATTTAGCTAAGACAAATTTATCAGCTAAAGCATATTGTCTGCGTAATAACCAATTTGGTTTTTGGCTATAAAAGGATTTTTCACCGATACGCATTGCCCATTTAAAGAGGTTACGGCGAAACCAAGAAGCTTGATTTACTTTATCCCATATCGCATTATAAATTTTTTCATAAAAACGAGGCACTGCACACATTAAGGTTGGACGGGTAGCAGTTAATGCCTCTCTCACTTGATTAGTGTCTTCAATATAGACATTGGTTGCTCCACGATGTAATACATAAGCGACCCAAGCGCGTTCAAAAATATGTGAAAAAGGTAAAAAGGATAAGGAAGTATCATTATGATCGATAGGTTGCAATACTTGATCATGCGTTTTTAATTGATGTGCTAGGTTAGCATAATCAAGCATAACCCCTTTGGGTTCACCTGTGGTACCAGAGGTATAAATTAATGTAAACAGGTCATTAAGCTGTTTGCTTTGTAACCGTTGTTCTAATTTATTTTGATCGGTAGTGATACCTTGAGCGATAAAATCTTGCCAATGGCAAGCGAACACTTGTTCTCTTAAATCAATATTGGCCTTCATTGCAACGACTTTTTCAAGTTGTGGGCATTGGTCTATGATGCTGATAATTTGATCATATTGCTCTTGATCGCCTACGAATAGAATTTTCATATCTGAGTCGTTAATAATGAAAGCCGCTTGTTTGGCAGTATTGGTGGCATAAATAGGCACTGTAATGGCACGAATTTGTAATATACCAATATCCGCGATTGTCCACTGTGGCATATTTTGTGCAAAAATACCGATTTTATCTTGAATATCAATATGATGTGCAAGTAAAGCAAGGGAAACTTGATCGATTTGTTGTTGAAATGTCTGCCAGGACATCGCTTGCCATTTATGATGCTCTAAATAACGAAGTGCGGTATTATTTTTTAATTTTTTTGCTTGTTGGCGAATTCGGTTTACAAAATGAAAATCAAGTGCATTCATACCTTTTCCATATATTTGAAAATATAACTTAGCTTACAAGTGTTAGCTAATATAATATTTTTAGGGGAAAATAGCTAGTGGTTTTTTACTTTATGAAATCGCCCTCTGCTTGTGAAACAATGAAAAATCAGATAGAGTATTAACTGATTACAATTTTGTAATCGCTAATTTGTTGTTAATTTTATAAGGAAAATATTATGAAAAAAATAATTGGAGCTTTATTATCAGTAATGTTTATGTTCTCTTTAACCGCTTGCGAAACAACGAAAGGCGTTGGGAAAGATATCCAAAATGCTGGTGAGAAAATGGAAGAAATTATTAGTGATTAATGGGATTAGAAATTATTTTTTGAGAGAAATGTCATAAAATAAACCTGCGATATGTTATCGCAGGTTTATTATTTTAGTCTTTTTTTACCCTATAAGCGCTCAATAGCCTGATATTGCAATTTGAGTTTATCTAAGGCTTCTTGATAGCCTTGCATTTTTTCTCTTTCTTTTGCAATAACTGCTTCTGGTGCTTTGGCAACAAAGGTTTCATTGGCTAATTTATTTTCAATACGCACAATTTCGCCTTTGAGTTTCTGTAATTCTTTATTCAAGCGAACAAGCTCCGCTTCTTTATTGATAAAATCTGCCATTGGCACAAATAGTTCCGCATCCCCAACCAACTTGGCGACAGAGAGAGGGGCATTTTGCTGTGACTCAAGCACAATAATATTGCCTAATTTTGCCATGGCTTGTAATAAAGTGCGGTTGTTTTCCAAACAATTTTTTTCTGGTTCAGCTAAATTGCGTAAATAAAGATCTAATACTTTACTTGGGGCAATGTTGCTTTCTGCTCGAATATTACGTACAGCAATGATGATCTCTTTAAGCCAATTCATTTGGCTTACCGCTTGTGGATCTTGGTATTCGGCTACCACTTGTGGAAACGGTTGTAGCATAATACTATCGCCAGTTACGCCTGCAAAGCCTTTCACTTTTTGCCAAATTTCTTCGGTAATAAATGGCATAATTGGGTGTGCTAAACGTAATAGTTTTTCTAACACCTCAATTAAAGTATGGCGAGCGGCACGTTTTTGTGCATCCGTACCCTGAGCAAAAATAGGTTTCGTCAGTTCTACATACCAATCGCAGAATTGATTCCAAGTAAATTCATAAATGGCATTGGCTGCCAAGTCAAAACGATATTGGCTTAAGGCTGAACGGAAAGATTGTACCGCTTGATTAAATTCTGCTTGAATCCAGCGATCCGCAAGGCTAAAGTGCATTTCGCCTTCCGCTAATTGTAAATTGTTAATGTTCATTAATACATAACGGCTCGCATTCCATAATTTATTACAGAAATTGCGGTAGCCCTCTAAACGTTTCATATCCCAGTTAATATCACGTCCGTTACTTGCTAAAGCGGCGAGGGTAAAACGTAGGGCGTCTGTGCCATGGGCTGCAATACCGTTAGCAAATTCTTTTTTGGTGGCTTTGGCAATTTTTTCGGCAAGTTGCGGTTGCATCATATTGCCTGTGCGTTTCGCCAATAAATCCTCTAAGCTAATGCCATCAATCATATCAATAGGATCAAGCACATTACCTTTAGATTTTGACATTTTTTGCCCATTTTCATCGCGAATTAAGCCTGTAACATAAACGGTTTTGAATGGGACTTGCGGTTTACCATTTTCATCTTTAATAAAGTGCATAGTAAACATAATCATACGGGCAACCCAGAAGAAAATGATGTCAAATCCTGTGATGAGTACATCGGTCGGATGGAACATCTTTAATTCTTTGGTTTGCTCTGGCCAACCTAAGGTTGAGAATGTCCATAAGCCCGATGAAAACCAAGTATCTAATACATCTTCATCTTGGCGTAAAACGACATCAGAATTTAATTGATATTTTGACCGCACTTCTTGTTCATTGCGAGCTACATAAACATTACCTTGTTCATCATACCAAGCAGGAATACGATGCCCCCACCATAATTGGCGAGAAATACACCAATCCTGAATATCTCGCATCCAAGAAAAGTAAAGGTTTTCGTATTGTTTAGGCACAAATTGGATTTCTCCGTCCTCTACGGCTTTGGTTGCCACTTCGGCTAAAGGCTTAACACTTACATACCATTGATCGGTCAGCATAGGTTCAATAGGTACGCCACCACGATCGCCATAAGGCACTTTAAGATCGTGTGGTTTAATCTCTTCTAATAATCCTAATTGCTCAAAATCCGCTACAATTTGTTTACGCGCGGCGAAACGCTCTAAGCCTTGATATTGACTTGGAATAATGGCTTGATAATCGGTTAATACCTTGCCATCTGCCCCAATAATTTCAGCTTCATCACGAATATCCGCATTGAGGGTCATCACATTGACCATTGGCAACTGATGACGTTTACCCACTTCATAGTCGTTAAAATCGTGGGCAGGGGTAATTTTTACCACACCCGTACCAAACTCACGATCCACATAATCATCAGCAATAATTGGGATTTTACGGTTTGCCAAAGGTAACATAACATATTGACCAATTAATGATTGGTAGCGTTCGTCCTCTGGGTGTACAGCAACAGCGGTATCGCCTAACATTGTTTCGGGACGTGTGGTGGCGACCACTAAATAATCTTTGCCCTCCGCAGTTTTTGCCCCATCGGCTAAGGGATAACGGAAATGCCACAAACTGCCTTTACTTTCCTTATTTTCCACTTCTAAATCAGAAATGGCGGTATGCAATTTCGGATCCCAGTTGACTAAACGTTTGCCACGATAAATTAAGCCTTGTTCATGCAAACGGACAAACACTTCTTTGACCGCATTAGATAGCCCCTCGTCCATAGTAAAACGTTCACGTTGCCAATCCACTGAATCGCCTAGACGACGCATTTGCTGGCTAATTGTGCCGCCAGAATGGGCTTTCCATTGCCAAATTTTATCAATAAAGGCTTCTCGCCCATAATCGTGGCGAGTTTTTCCCTCTTCTGCCGCGATTTTACGTTCTACTACCATTTGGGTGGCAATGCCTGCGTGATCTGTACCTGCCTGCCATAATGTATTGTCGCCTTCCATACGATGAAAACGGATTAAGGTGTCCATTAAGGTTTGTTGGAAAGCATGCCCCATATGCAAGCTACCTGTTACATTAGGTGGTGGGATTGCAATACAATAACTTGGTGCATTTTCATTTTCTGAAGGTTTAAAATAGCCTTGTTCTTCCCAATGTTTATATAAGGCTTGTTCCACCGCAGATGGTTCAAAACGATCTGCCATTTCAAATTGTGTCGTCATAAAAATTCTCGTTATTTATTGAGGTTAATTGATGCGTGTTGTGATGATATAAAAATGGCTAATTTTACCGAAAAGTGGGGGGAATTGCAAAGTCCGCAAAGGTAATAAAAAAACACCTCTCGCTAAGGAGAGGTGCTTGGTCAATTATTGATGAAGATTAACCTTTTAACTCAGCACGAATCGCTTGAGCAAGTTGTTCACTGACTTGAGTGAAGTGTGCCATTTGACGTTCAATAATGGCAGGATCGGTTACGCCATTTAAACTGGCGGCGAAGTTGCTTGCTAATCGGGCTTTTTGTTGTTCATCAAAAATCGCATACAATGCCGCAGGTTGTGAATAATAATCTTGATCATATTCACGGAAATCAAAATGGGCAGCTTCACGTTCAATTTGTAATGGTAATTGATCGTGAGTTGGCGTATAAGTATCCGCATAGTTTGGGGCATAATTCGGATGTTGCCCACCGTTATTATCTACACGCATTGCACCATCACGATGTGTATTGTGATATGGGCATTTTGGCGCATTAACAGGAATTTGATGGTGGTTTACCCCTAGACGATAACGTTGAGCATCTTGGTAAGAGAATAAACGCCCTTGCAACATACGGTCAGGTGAGAAACCTATACCCGGAACAATATTACTTGGTGCAAAAGCAGCTTGCTCTACTTCAGCAAAATAGTTTGCTGGGTTACGGTTTAACTCTAATACGCCCACTTCAATAAGCGGATAATCTTTGTGTGGCCATACTTTAGTCAAATCAAAGGCATAATTATGCTTGTGTGCATCTGCTTCTGGCATAATTTGTACCTGTACAGTCCAACGAGGGAAATCGCCATTTTGAATAGATTCGTATAAATCTTGTTGGCTTGATTCACGATTTTCGCCTACGACTTTAGCGGCTTCTTCATTGGTAAAGAAACGATGACCTTGCTGTGTTTTGAAATGGAATTTTACCCAAAAACGTTCATTATTGGCATTGACTAAACTATAAGTATGGCTACCATAACCATTCATATGGCGTAATGTCGCTGGAATACCACGATCACTAAAGAGAATCATAATTTGGTGCATTGATTCTGGGTGTTTTGACCAAAAATCCCAAGCTGCATTGGCATCACGCAAATTGGTTTGCGGATTACGTTTTTGCGTATGAATAAAGTCTGGGAATTTTAATGGATCACGAATAAAGAATACAGGCGTATTATTTCCCACTAAGTCCCAGTTGCCTTGCTCAGTATAGAATTTTAATGAAAAACCACGGACATCACGCTCTGCATCAGCGGCACCACGTTCGCCAGCTACCGTAGAAAAACGCAATAATACGTCGGTTTGTTTACCAATTTCGCTAAATAAAGCTGCTTTAGTATATTTTGTAATATCTTGCGTAACCGTAAAGGTTCCATAGGCCGCTGAACCTTTAGCGTGAACAACACGCTCAGGGATACGTTCACGAGCAAAATGGGCTAATTTTTCTTGAAACCAAACATCTTGTAATAATAAAGGGCCTTTAGGACCTGCTGACATAGTGTTGTCATTATCCACAACAGGTGCACCTGCTGCGGTGGTAAGGGTTTTGCTATGATGATCAAAAGGGCATTTCTGTGTCATAAATAATCACTCCAACATTGATAGTTAAAATTTTCTGCAGCATTATCCATTTATTAGTTTTAGTTATCAATCTATTAAATCAATTAGTTTTAACAATGTATTTTATGAATAAAAAAGAAACCGACTATCAAAGTGCGGTCTCTTTTGATGAAAATTATTTATGGTCGTTCCACTCTAAAATAGGGTGTAATGGACAAAATGGTTGCTAATAATAATTTTCTCAAATTGTTAGCAACTCTTTTTATTCAAAAAATCCTTTATAAACATAATCTTACGTTTTCTACTTAATCCATTATGATTAATTAATTTACGCTTAAGTTCACTAAATAAGCCTTCTAACCGATTTGTTGTTTTTTCAATATTTAATTCCGCATGTTTTTCAAAGGTAAATAAATACTTTTCATAATATTTGATGCTTGCTAATGCCCCTCTTAATCTTTTATGTTTATAAGGAAAATAACCTTTTTCATTGCATTTCTCTGAGCGTTCATTCAAATAATCTTGGTGTGTTAAATACCAATAATGCAAACGACGAAAGAAATCATTTTTTTGGCTTTCTTTTAAGGTTTTCACAATGATTTTTAATTCCTTTCCTGCCTGAGATTGATGTTTTTTTCTTAATTTTCTCATCACCCTTACCACTAGATGAAAATGGCACATTTGAACAGGCGTATTAAATATCTCTTTTAATAATCCACGACGACCATCGCAGGTAATTGATTGAATAATATAGCCTTTTTATCTTAATTTGTTTAAAGCTAGTTGATAATAAATAGCCTTTTCTGTTTTTACAATTTGATGATAAATCACTTTTTCTGTCAGGCTATCCATTAACACTAACACACCAAAATCTCGCTTAAAGAAAGTGGTATCCATAATAATATTTAAATGTATTGATAGAGGAAGTTTTAAAGCTGTTTTAGGCGCTTTATCAATATATCTTTGAATTGTTTTAACAGAACATTGATATTTAATGGCAAGCTCTTTATACGTCTGTTTTCCTTGAGAATAATGAAACCAAATTTCTGTGGGATTTAATTTGTTTTGAAAGGTAAACGTTTTATTACAATGATTGCATTTATAGCGTTGAATATTATTTCTAATACCATGTTTTTTTATCTGTTTATTTAAACAGAATGGGCAATTTTTTGTTCATTTTTCAAAAAAGTGAGTTAAAGCCTTATACTATAAGGCTTCAAGCCACTTTTTAGCAACCATTTTGTCCATTACACCTAAAATAGGACAATATCAACGCAGTATATTTTAGATAGAACGACCATATTCACATTGAAACAGCAATATGTGATTGATAAGGATTAAAATAAATCTTTCATATGCTTCATACCTGCTTTTGCCGCAGCAATCACTTCCTCTGTTTCGCCAGCATAGGCTTTTTTCATCATTGAGGTCATAAAGCCACGAACTTGAGCAAGGCTAGTGTGTGGCGGAGAGCTTAGGGCATCAGAAGAGGTATAAATATTCACTAAAGCCGGGCCTTGATGAGCAAACGCCTGTTTTAATACCTCTTCCACTTCGCTACCTTTATGAGCTTCAAAGCCTTTAATTCCCATTAAATCGGCAATTTTATCAAAAGGCGGATTTACCATATTGGTTTGCCAATCAACAAAACCGTTAGCTTGCATTTCTAATTTCACCATACCAAGGCTACGGTTATTGAACACAATAATTTTAATCGGCCATTGATATTGCATAATGGTGGCTAAATCGCCAAGTAACATAGATAAACCGCCATCACCACAGAGCGCGACAATTTGGCGAGATGTTTTTGTGGCCGCTGCACCAATTGCCATTGGCATCGCATTTGCCATTGAACCGTGGTTAAACGAACCGGTGAGATAGCGATCTTTTTTACGCCCAATAAAACGTGCCGCCCAAACCACAGTCATTCCTGTATCAACCGTCATAATCGCATCGTCCGCCGCTAATTCATTGACTAAATGAGCGACATATTCAGGCTGGATCTCATCTTCTTTGCTTTTTTCTGTGATATAGCTGTTAAAATTCGCTTCTGATTTAGCAAACTCTTGTTGCATCGCTTGCAAGAAAGTGCGGTCAGTTTTGGCATTAATTAATGGCAATAATGCCTGTAACGTGTCAGCAATATCTCCAGCCAAACCTTGCGTTAATTGAGCTCGACGTCCTAAACGAGCAGGGTTGATATCAATTTGCACGATTTTATTATTGGTCGGTAAAAATTCAGTATAGGGGAAATCACAACCTAACATCACTAAAACCTCTGCTTTATGACAAGCATCATAACCAGAACGGTAGCCCAATAAGCCATTAAGCCCCACTTTATGTTGATTATCATCACTATCAAAGAAAATTTTACCACGGAAAGTATAGGCAATAGGGGCATTTAATTTTTCCGCTAACTGACGTACTTCGGATACCGCATTTTGGCAACCGTGTCCACAATAAAGGGTAATGTTATTATGCTGATTGAGTAAGTTTGCCAACTGTTGCAACTCTTGATCATTCGGACGGAAAATAGGTTTTGCAGGATAATGCTGTGTTGCTGTACTAATGGCAACGGCTTTTGCAGAAGCCACATCGCCAGGTAAACCTAATACTGCCACGCCACGTTGTGCGACCGCATTTTGTAATGCGGCTTGTAACATATGCGGTGTTTGCTCAGCCGTATTAGCAACCGCGACAAATTTACTACAATCTTGGAACAAATAATAAGGGTTAGTTTCTTGGAAATAGTCTTGGGCAAATTTATTGGTTGGACAGGTACTCGCAATGGCAATAACAGGGTTACCAGAACGGTTGGCATCATATAAACCATTTACCAAATGCACATGCCCCGGACCAGAGCTTCCCATACAACAACCGATACCGTTTAATTCCGCATCCATTGAAGCCGCATAAGCAGCCACTTCCTCATGACGGACGTGAATCCATTCAATCTCACCATTACGGCGAATGGCATCGTTCACTGGATTTAAGCTATCACCAGTAATTGCATAGACACGTTTCACACCAGCCTCAATTAACATTTCAACCAGCTGATCAGCTACGGTTTTACTCATATTGATACTCCTTATTTATCATAGTTGCATAAAAATTACCTTTATTATAATGAAAATGTAGATACCTGCTAATGTCTCTTACGTTGTTTTACGTTATTTTGAGGGGCGGGAGGGGAAGTGCGGTTGGTTTTTGGGATTATTTTTATATTGCTAGAGTTTAAGTATAGAGGGATTAATTTAAATTGAAATGACTATAATGTTTAAAAACCGACCGCCCTTTCAGATAAAATCTTTATGTAAAGAAAAGACACCTTGTAGGTGTCTTTTCGTCAAAATATAAGGTGGTTAACCCATGCCATATTTTTTTAATTTTTTGCGTAAAGTGCCGCGGTTAATTCCCAACATATTGGCAGCGCGAGTTTGGTTGCCACGGGTGTATTGCATGACCATATCTAACATTGGGTGTTCAACTTCTGCTAAGACTAATTCATAAAGATCGTTGACGTCTTGACCATTTAATTGTGATAAATAGTTTCTTAACGCTTGTTTCACAGAATCACGAAGTGGTTTATTTGTCACTTGAGATTGTGCATTTAATGTTGATACAGTAAGTGCTTCAGCAGGGTTACGTTGTTGTTCTAGCATTGTTTTTTATCCATAAATTACTTTACGAGTACAACATATCAAACGAGATGATATGATAGCTACTCAAACTAAACTAAAAAATTCTTCTAACGCCTTTATTTGTGCTTGAGCCGATGTAAGGGCATTAAAAGTTTGTCTAAACGTGCAATTCGGTTGAATATTTGATAAATACCAAGCAACGTGTTTGCGTGCAATGCGATACCCTTTTTCTTCGCCATAAAAATGATGAAGATCTTGGATATGTTGTAACACTATACGTTGTTTCTCAGTAAAATCAGTGTTAATTTCTACCGAATCTGATTCTAGTGCTTGCGAGATTTCACGAAAAATCCAAGGATTTCCAAGGGCTGCTCTGCCAATCATAATGGCATCAGCTTGGGTGTAATCTAGCACAAACTTCGCTTTCTGTGCGGAGTCAATATCACCGTTGGCGATAACAGGAATATTGATTTGCTGCTTTACCGCTTTAATGGAATCATATTCTGCATTACCTTCAAATTTACAGGCTTTTGTTCGTCCATGAATTGTTAAGGCTTGAATTCCGGACGCTTCTGCAATTTGGGCAATGTGTAAACAATTCCGATGTTGTGTGTCCCAACCTGTTCTTATTTTTAAGGTAACAGGCACATCAACGGCGTTTACCACAGCTTGAAGAATATCTTTTACTAAAGTGGGATATTGTAAAAGGGCAGAACCTGCCATTTTACGATTCACTTTTTTGGCGGGGCAACCCATATTAATGTCGATAATCTGTGCACCATATTTCACATTAATTTGTGCCGCTTTTGCCATTTCTTCTGGATCACTTCCTGCAATCTGCACAGCATTAATGCCAGCAGCTTGATCATGAGCCAAACGTAGCTTTGATTTCTCCGTATGCCAAACATTTGGATTAGTAGACATCATTTCCGAAACAGTTAATCCTGCACCATAATAGGCACAAAGTTTACGGAAAGGTTGATCTGTAATCCCAGCCATTGGGGCTAAAATAATGCGATTTTTGAGTTTATATTGACCAATCTGCATTAAATTATTTTCCTCAATGTGCTTTGTTTTCCTTTTATTTCTATTTGACGATCCTGTTATCGTTGTTTCGCTTTAAAATAATTAATCTGAGTACATTTTGCGGTACCATCTTGTTTTATTTTAGTTTGAAACCACGATATCAACCGACAAGGTGCGATATGATACGCACTTTTTTATTATTTGCAAAGGGTAATTTTTATACAAATCAATAAATTTTAATGATTTATTGATTTTGTATAATATTTTGGCATTTTCTGCTGATTTTTTATTTGGCTTTACCTGTAATTCGGCACCATTCTTCACGACAGGTAACGGGATCAAGGTCAAAACCATCTTGATAGCGTTGGCATACTGATTCGGCTTGTGTGGCTAAAATTCCGGATAATCCTAATTCGCCTTGTGGTTTAACCAAGGTTTTTATGTTTGGGTAAAGTTCTTTTAATGGACCAGCAAGAATATTGGCAATCACAAGATCTGCACGAAGTTCTGTAGGGACATCTTTGCTAAGGTATAATTGTAGTTGGTTTTCTACCCCATTGGCTATGGCGTTATTACGGCTAGCTAAGATCGCTTGTGGATCAATATCAATACCTATCGCTTGTTTTGCGCCTAATTTTAGGGCAGCGATGGCTAAAATGCCTGAACCACAACCAAAATCAATAATGGTTTTACCTTGTAAGTCTAGGCTATCAAGCCATTCAAGGCAGAGCGCAGTAGTGGGGTGTGTGCCTGTACCAAAAGCTAAACCGGGATCGAGCATCACATTGACCGCTTGTGGATCAGGCACTTTTCGCCAACTTGGGCAAATCCATAAGCGTTTGCCAAATTGCATCGGGTGGAAATTATCCATCCATTCTCGTTCCCAATCTTTATCTTCAATTTGTTCAATTTTATAGGCGTTTTCGTTGGTAATATAATGTTTCGCCTTTAATGCGTTCACAATCGGTGGCATATCGGTTTCAGCGTCAAACAAGGCAATCACATCGGTATTGCCCCATAAACGTGTTTCCCCCGGTAAAGGCTCAAAAATGGGGGTATCTTGGCTATCCATAAAGGTAACGGATACTGAGCCTAATTGTTCAAGATAATCGCCGATAATTTCCGCTTGTTGGTTTGTACTGTTTAGGCGGATTTGAATCCAAGCCATAATTATTTTTCCTTTTTGCTTAAAGATTGTTGATATTCGCCCCATTTATTCCCGAGTAAGAAAGCGATTAAGCCGAAAACGAGGGAAGGGACAATTTGATGAAAGTTAAAAATTTTAAATCCTGTGGTGGTTAAAAGAATATAGCAAGCTAAGCCAGCGATCATTGAGCTTAATGCACCATAAGCATTGGCTTTATCCCAATATAAGCCAAGGATAATTACCCATAAGAAAGTGGCTTCAAGTCCGCCAAAGGCAAATAAATTGAGCCAAATTATCATATCAGGCGGATTGAGGGCAGCAAAAATCAGTAATAGCGTTAATCCCAATGTGGTTAATGAGGATAACCAACGAATTTTTTGCTGATTTTTTGCCATTTCTGGTTTTGCCGAGAGGTACATATCCTTGACAAAAATGGAGGAAGATTGGATTAATTGTGCGTCAATGGTGGACATAATGGCTGACATTGGCGCGGCTAAAAAAATACCTGCCACTACAGGGGGTAGCACTTGCAACATTAAGGTAGGAATCACTTGATCAGGAATGGCAAGATCAGGGATTAATGTACGTCCCAACGCGCCTGATAAGGTCATACCTAACATAATGATACTTAACACAATGGTCCCAATTAGCATACCTTGATGTAAGGCTTTGCTGTCTTTAAATGCCATACAACGTACGGCAGTATGAGGTAATCCCACTACTCCGAAGCATACTAAAATCCAAAAAGAGGTCATAAATTGGAAATCGAGCATATTGTTTGGCCCATAAGGGGTGGTAAGCATAGGATCAATTTCATTTAATTTTGTGACCGCACTTTCTATGCCACCAGCGGCATAAATCACCGCCGCTAATAAAATTATTGTGCCGATAATCATAATCGTGCCTTGAATAGCGTCAGTCAGCACTACCGCACGAAAACCGCCAATAAAGGTATAAAGCCCAACAGTAATGGCGAAAATCAGTAAAGATTGGGTGTAGCTGATACCAATGGTGGTTTCTAATAACCTCGCACCACCAATAAATTGTACCGTCATCGCCGCAAAAAATGCGATCAATAGTGCGATACCCGCCACCAAGACCAAATATTTATTTTTATAACGATATAACAATAAATCATTAAGGGTAAGGGCATTGGTTTGACGAGATAATAAGGCAAATTTTTTACCTAATGCCCCTAATGCAAGCCAAACCACAGGGACTTGAATCATCGCTAACAATACCCAGCCTAAACCAAATTTATAAGCCGCACCAGGGCCGCCAATAAAAGAACTGGCACTGGCATAGGTGGAGGCGGTTGTCATTGCTAATAAAAACCCTGTCATTGAGCGGTTACCAACATAATACTCGGTTAAAAAATCGCCTTTTGAGCGTTTGCGATAGGCATAAAGAGCGGCAGCGAAGATAAAAATAAGATAAGCCATTAAGGGAAGAATAATCGCGAAATTCATGATTTATTCTCCGATTTATCCTGATGATCAAGGGAAATATCTTGGTAAATCACCTTAATTATCCAGTAAGCGACAGCGATAAAGACAATGGGAAGATAAAGACAAGATAATTCAAACCAAAGGGGAAAGCCCAATAATCCTGTCGTATGAGGAGGAAAATAGGCACACAGACACCAGCCGATTAAATATAAAATAGTGGCAAATAACGCCCATTTTGCCTCTTTGGTCGCTTGTTGATAACGAAATTTTATTTCCATAGATATTCCTTGTAATGAAATTAACAAAAGGAAGATCGCTCTTCCTTTTATCCTATTATTAACATCAATTAATCTTTCATACCTAGCTTATGTTCCAGATAATGAATATTCGTTCCCCCTTTTTGGAAATTTTCATCACTAAGGATAATCTCATGTAATGGGATATTGGTTTTTATCCCATCAATAATGGTTTCCGCTAGGGCATTTTGCATACGGCGAATGGCTAATTCACGATTATCACCATAGGTAATTAACTTCGCAATCATTGAATCATAATGAGGAGGAACAGTATAGCCCCCATAAATATGGGAGTCCCAACGCACACCTAAACCGCCCGGCGAATGTAAATGCGTGACCTTGCCTGGTGATGGTAAGAAGTTTTTCGGATCTTCCGCATTGATACGACATTCCAAAGCGTGCCCTTTTACCTTAATATCCTCTTGTTTAAAGGAAAGTGGTAAGCCAGAGGCAATCAGTAATTGCTCTTTAACCAAATCAACGCCGGTGATCATTTCGGTAACTGGGTGTTCAACCTGAATACGGGTATTCATTTCAATAAAATAGAATTGCCCATTTTCATATAAAAACTCAAAGGTACCAGCACCACGATAACCAATTTCACGACAAGCATTGGCACAACGTTCCCCAATATCACGGCGAACTTCTTCACTAATGCCCGGTGCGGGCGCTTCTTCTACCACTTTTTGATGACGGCGTTGCATAGAACAATCACGTTCCGCTAAATAAACCGCATTGCCATGGGTATCCGCTAAAACTTGAATTTCAATATGACGTGGGTTTTCTAAATATTTTTCCATATAAACCATATCATTATTGAATGCGGCTTTCGCTTCTGCTTTTGTCATAGCAATAGATTCTTCTAATGCGTCTTCATTGCGTACCACACGCATACCACGACCGCCACCGCCGCCAGAGGCTTTAATAATAATAGGATAGCCAATTTGTTTCGCAATGGCTTTATTTTTCTTAATATCATTGTTTAATGGCCCATCTGAACCGGGTACACAAGGCACACCCGCTTTTTTCATTGCTTCAATGGCCGATACTTTATCACCCATAAGACGAATAACATCAGCGGTTGGACCAATGAAAATAAAGCCAGAACGTTCTACTTGTTCAGCAAAATCAGCATTTTCAGAAAGAAATCCATAGCCCGGATGAATGGCATCTGCCCCTGTGACTTCTGCGGCAGCAATAAGGGCGGGAACATTTAAATAACTTTTGGTTGAAGGTGCAGGCCCGATACAAATTGTTTCATCAGCTAATAAAACGTGTTTTAACTCACGATCGGCGGTGGAATGCACAGCAACCGTTTTAATGCCAAGCTCTTTACAAGCACGTAAAATACGCAAAGCGATTTCGCCACGATTGGCAATAACGACTTTTTCTAACATAATAATTCCACTGTATTGAATATAATCAATGAAATAGCAGGCGAATTGCCTGCTATTGGATAATAAAGATTATTCGATGATAATCAATGGCTCATCAAACTCTACAGGTGTACCATCGTTAATCAAAATGGCTTTTACAACCCCAGCTTTATCAGCCTCAATACGATTCATCATTTTCATTGCTTCAACGATACATAAGGCATCGCCTACTTTAACGCTTTGACCCACTTCAACAAAAGGGGCCGCCTCTGGGCTTGGGCTACGATAGAATGTCCCCACCATTGGTGAACGGATAATATGCCCAGATAATTCATCGCTTGCAACAGGCGTATTATCGGCAACGACAGTGGCTGGCGTTGCAGCAACGGCTGGTGCAACAGGTGCTGGTGCAGCGGCAGGTAATTGGTATTGAATATTATTTGCTACAGGAGCGGGTGAACCACGGCTAATACGAACAGACTCTTCCCCTTCGGAAATCTCTATTTCCATAATGCCCGATTCTTCTACTAATTCGATAAGTTTCTTTATTTTACGAATATCCATACATAGTCCGTTTAAAATGTTGTTTCACTAAAATAGCAACATTATTCAATAATAATGCTTGCACATTTTATATAGGGTTGGCTGAGATTAAACAACGTATTTCACTATCTATCGTTCTCTTACTTTAAATGGAAACGACGATATGGCTTTGTTTAAATCATCATAGCCTAATAAAAAATCCAGTCTGAGAGATTACCTGAAATTCCTTATTTTGGCGATAAAATTCTTTAATTTTTTGTATTTTTTTCGTTATTTTAGGCTATTTAGCTTGGTTTTCGAGGAAATTAACCGCGAATTGCAAGGCAAATTCATAGCCTTTTGCCCCTAATCCACAAATGACCCCTTGTGCCACATCACTAAAATAAGAATGATGGCGAAAAGGTTCACGTTGATGAATATTAGATAAATGCACTTCAACAAAAGGAGTTGCCACCGCAAGTAAGGCATCACGCAATGCTACAGAAGTATGGGTAAAGCCCGCAGGATTAATAATAATAAAATCCACTAAATCAAAACTTTGATGAATTTTATCAATTAATTTTTCTTCACTATTACTTTGAAAAAAATCTAAATTCACCCCTTGTGAGGTAGCAAATTGTTGCAAATTTTGCTCAATATCTGCCAAAGATAAACGCCCATAATGTTTAGGTTCTCTTTTGCCTAACATATTTAAATTTGGGCCATTTAATACTAAAATTTTATGTTGCATAGGTGATCCTTTATTCTTATCAACCATCGACCAAGCATTATAACGAGTTCTTTATTCAGGCTGGTCTTATCTGTTTATTTCATCAATGAGTGAAATTTTTTGAATAAACTCAGAATTTAATTCTAAAAGCGGTAATGAACAACCAGGCCAAGGACGAATTAACTGATAATCCATCAAATCTAAGGTATCTAAACCAGGCATTGTGAGTGGCGTATATTGATGAGCAATTCTTGCTAATTGCGTTAATCCAAAACTTGATTCAATAGATGAACTAATAACCGCTTGAATCCCCAGTTTATGGGCTTGCTTAATAAGATCAATACATTTGTCCAAGGAACCAACCAATGTCGGCTTGATAATAATGGCGGTTAAGTGCGGTTCGTTTTTCAATAAAAAATCCGTCTCTCTGACCGATTCGTCCCAAGCAATAGCAATTCCCGTTTGTTGAGCAAATTGACGGCTTAGGTCAGGGGTTTTACAAGGTTCTTCAATAAATTGAATACGCTGACGATGTTCAGGTTTCACATATTTGGCAAACATTTCCGCTTTTGCTATTGTCCATTGGCGATTGGCATCAAGTCGTAATTGTAAATCAGGGATCGCCTCTAAAAGCATATCAGCGATTAAACCATCACGATTAGCCTCATACATTCCCACTTTTACTTTAGCAATTTTTTCCCCAACCATTTGATCCAACTGCTCATATAATTCATCAGGATCCCCATAACAAAGAGGTGCGGTTTGATAATAGCCCTCTTTGCCCAACTGTTGGGTTAATTCCGCCAAGGCACAACTTAAGCCAAATTGCACAGAAGGCGATAAGCCTGTTAAGGGTATTTTATGCTCACAATCTTGATCTTGATACCAAGCATTTAACCAACTTATGGTTTCTTGCTTTGCTTGCTCAAGGGTTTCTTGACTAAATTCAGGTAAAGGCGCAATTTCCCCCCAGCCTTCATTTTCCCCACAACATAAATGGACTAATAGCCCTTCTCGTTTTTTTAAAAAACGATTACGCAAAACTAATTGTGCGTCCACAGGAATACTATATTGATAAAGGTTGATTTGTTTTGTCATTGTAAATTTTCTCGTAAATCAAAGTGTTAAATAAAGTGCGGTCTGTTTTTAAAAGGTTTTTTGATTATAACAAAAGCCAATCTTATCGACCAGTCTATAAGGTTGGTAGTTATAGCGAAGAATAATCACATATAAGTGTAAATTAAATTATTTCATTTATTTACAAAAATAGACTTGAAAGGCTTAAACGGTAAAATTTATAGTGTTTGTTTGTTTGTTTGTTTGTTTGTTTGTTTGTTTGTTTGTTTGTTTGTTTGTTTGTTTGTTTGTTTGTTTGTTTGTTTGTTTGTTTGTTTGTTTAATGTTTTATTTATCTAATTTTGATAAATAATTATATGTAATAAGTTTATTTCGTATAAATTAGTTTGTTTTTAAAAAAAGGTTAATTTAAATAGCGAATAATTTGAGATTCCTTAGAATTGTACATTTATAGTACTAACTTAAAGAAACTAAGGAATGTTTATGATAAAAAAGTGTCTTTTTTTATTTGTTATATTAAATTTAATATCCTGTACGAGCCAACAAAAGCCATTAGAACAATGGCATAATTTTTCTGATCAATGGAGTATAAATACTCAAGATCTTGACCCATCTAAATCGCTTTTTGTGGTATATAGATTGCCAGAACCACAACAAAAAGCCATTGATATTTATATTAATTCGGATTATCAAGCCTCTTTATTAAATAATGGATTAACCATATTAGAGCTTTGTGCCGATAAGAATTTTATTTCAACCTCTTACGTTACTAATACAGGTTTTGGTAATCGAACCGAAGGTGTTTCTTTTTATTTACCTAGCCAAGCAGTGACTTATGTTAAGGTATTTGGTAATGATCCTCACACTCCTCATTTTATGTTTGTTGATGAACAAACCGCTAAGCAAGAAATTGCTCAACTTCAATTACAAACGGATACCTTATCCAGAGTTGTTAATAAAAATTGTACAAATCAAAGTTATGTATTAGCAACGGAGAATATTAGTTTTGCTTTTGATTCTTATCAAGCAAATAAATTATCTCATCAAGATAAAAATAAGTTAATAAGCCTTATTAATATCGTTAATCAAGATCCAAATAAAATCACTAAAGTGGTTTTAGATGGTTATTCAGATCCTGTTGGTAAAGCCAATTATAACCAAAAACTTTCAGATAAACGGGCTAAAAGTGTTGCGACATTTTTAACCAATAATGGTTTATCTTTACCTTTAGAAGTTAAAGGTTTTGGAGCAAGCAATTTATTGCGTAAGGATTGTGAGAAAGTTTATTCAAAGGATCCTGCTCAAATTAAACAATGTAATTTAATTAATCGTCGTGTAACAGTATCTGTATTTGGTACTAAATAATAGCGTTTTATTTTATTAAGGGAACAAACAATGACAACAACAATTAAAGTATTAAGTGCAAAGAAAACTTTAGCAAATTATAAAGTGGCTAAGGGTGAAAAAATTGTTATTGAAGCAAGCAATAAAGCGAATTACCAATTAATTGATGATAATACTGGGTTTGCACCACAAAATATTATTGCTAAGCGTGTTGGGAATGATTTACAAATTCTTTTAGAAGATGGCGATTTAGAACCTGATGTGATTATTCAAAATTATTATAGCGATAATACTGAAGGAACGACTAATTTAATTGTAGGGGAACACGAAAACGGTAAGATTTATGCTTATGTTCCAACCACAGGCGAAAAAGCCGACGCGGTAAGTATGTTGGACGATCAAGATTCAGCACCACAAGCCTTAGGTGGTGAGGAACGTGATAGTGCTTTCTGGATCTTTAGTCCTTGGTGGTTATTAGCCCTGATTCCTTTTGCGGGTGGAATTGCTTTAGTGGCTGGTGGATCGGGCGGATCAAATAATGATGATAATGCCTCAAATAATAATTCAAGTCGGGATGCAACAGAAACAAACTCAAGTATTGATAGCCAAGTAAATGTTAATGGGGAAAGTATTAATATTACAGGAACATCTACTAATGTTAATGAAGGCGCTGTTGTTACCTTTACTATTGAAGATTCACAAGGCAATACAGTAACAGCAACGACAACAGTAGCGGCTGATGGTACTTATAGCCTAGCTGATATTGATGTAAGTAGTTTAACAGATGGAAGGCTAAACGTAGAAACTTCTGCTACTGATAGTAATGGTGTAACTATTACGGACGATGATCTTGTTGATTTAGATGCTAGAGCCAGCAGTATTGAGGTTAATGTGACGGTCAATAATGAAGATGCCACCGTAGATGTAAACGGTAGCACCACCGATGTGGCAGCGGGCGAAACGGTGACAGTGACCATTACGGATAAAGATGGCGATACTGTAACAGCGACTACAACAGTCAATGAAGATGGTACTTATAGCCTAGATGATATTGATGTCAGCAGCTTAACGGATGGCGAGTTAACCATTAAAGTGGAAACCACCGATAATAACGGCAATACCATCAGCGAAACTGATGATAGCCAAGTGTTAGATGCGGTAGAAAGTCGCATTAGCGTAGATGGTACAGTAAATAATGAAAACGGTACTGTAAGTGTGGCAGGCGAAACAGATGATGTTTCAGCAGACACCGTAGTGACAGTGACGATTACAGACAGTGATAA
>NZ_SMFT01000001.1:484049-724385 GCF_004339025.1 Volucribacter psittacicida | reverse complement strand
GAATGCGAGTTTCGGTTTAACTTTGGGACACCTTCTCAGCAACTTAAAATCTTGAGAAAATGGTGTGGAATTTAAGGCTAATCTACTTCAGCCCCATAATTTTTCAAATTATTAGCATTTATTTTCATTCATAAAAACCTTTTATAAGCATAATCTTAGTTTTTTTGATTGATCAGTTGTAGTTAATTACTTTCTGTTTAAATTTTCTGAATAATTCAACTCAATCGATTTGTTTCTTTTTCAATATTTAATTCCGTATGCTTTTTAAGGTAATAATATCTTTCATAACATTTCATGATAGCTAGCATTACCCTTAATTCTTCGTATTTATAAGGAAAATAACTTTTTCCTTAACCGATATAATTCTATATATGACAATAAATATCTTTTTTATAGTCGTTTCAATTTAAAATGAGATAAGGTGGGTGTAGAATATAATGCAAGTACGGTAATTCCTACCAGCTCTGTATCATTTTTAAGGTAAGGAGACTATATAATTTGATGATAAATCATTTTCCCTGTAAGTTATCTATTTACACTAAAATACCAAAATCTAATTTAAAGAATTGTTATCTATAATAATATTTAATTAAATAAGTTGGCATAGGTAAAATTAAGGTATTTTTTGGGGATTTATCGATATATATTTAGATTATTTTAATAAAGCATTGATATTTAATAGGAAGCTCTTTATACTTCTGTTATTTCTTGAGAATAATGAAACCAAATTTCAGTAGGATTTAATTTTTTTGAAAGGCAAAAACTTTATTACAATGATTACATTTATAGCGTTGAATAGTATTTTTCTTTCCATGTTTGTGGATTGAATTATTTTGACAATATAAATAATTTTTTATTCATTTTCAAAAAGTAGGTTAAGCCTTGTAGTATAAGGCATTAACCCACTTTTTTACCACATTTTTGTCCATTATATCTAAAACTCACAGCACTTCAATAATATCAGCATTAAAACAACGAAATATTCAGTTATTTTGCTTGATGACGTTGTTTTAACTTAGCGATTACATCAGCCCAGCTCAGCTCCGCATCTTGTAAGAGTACAGTAAGATGATAAGCCAAATCTGCTGCCTCACAAATGGTTTCTTCTCGATCTTTTACGGTCGCCGCTAAGGCGGTTTCAACGCCCTCTTCACCAACTTTTTGAGCGATGCGTTTTGTGCCTTTTGCATAGAGTTCCGCCGTATAAGAACTGGCTGGATCTGCGCCTTTTCTTGTGGCAATTAAACGCTCTAATTTACTAAAAAACGTCCAATCTAATGTATTTTGTTGATTGAATTGATGAAAACAGCTTTCTGCTCCAGTATGACAGGTTTCGCCAATAGGTTTAGCTAAAATTAATAAGCTATCTTGATCACAATCTAAGCTCATATCCACCACATTAAGAAAATGCCCTGAACTTTCGCCTTTAGTCCATAAACGTTGTTTGGTGCGAGAATAAAAAGTTACTTTTTTCTCTGTTAAAGTTTTGTTTAATGCCTCTTGGTTCATATAGCCTAACATCAATACTTCGCAAGTATCTACGTTTTGTACAATCACAGGCAATAAATCATTAACTTTTTGCCAATCAATTTGAGTTATATCCATTGTTGTATCCTATTTTGAAATGATTATTGACGTACTATTACACCTTGCTCCGCAAGATAATCTTTTAATTGGGGAATTTGAATGATTTGTTTATGAAACACGCTTGCCGCTAATGCCCCATCAACCTTTGCCTCCACAAAGGCATCACGAAAATGCACCATTTCTCCAGCGCCACCTGAAGCAATCAACGGAACATCACAAACGGCTCTCGCTTGTTTTAATTGCACTAAATCATAACCTTGTCGCACGCCGTCTTGGTTCATCATATTAAGGACAATTTCGCCCGCCCCTCGTTGTTGCACTTCTTGTAACCAGTCCAATAATTGCCAGTGAGTTTGTCGAGTACGAGATTCATCGCCAGTATATTGGTTGACCCAATATTTCCCTGTTTGTTGTTCAAACCAACTATCAATACCTACCACAATGGCTTGTACGCCAAAACGCTCCGCTAACTGATTAATTAAATCAGGATTGGCTAATGCTGGCGAGTTAATAGAAATTTTATCCGCCCCAAAGGCAAAAATTTGCTCGGCATCTTCAATCCGTTTAATGCCTCCAGCCACACAAAAAGGAATATCAATGACTTCAGCAACTTTAGCCACCCAGCTTTTATCCACTGTACGCCCATCGCTTGAGGCGGTAATATCATAAAACACTAATTCGTCCGCACCTTCTTCGGCATAACGTTGTGCTAACGGTACAATATCACCAATAATTTCGTGATGACGAAATTGCACCCCTTTAACCACTTGCCCGTTTCTTACATCTAAACAAGGAATTATGCGTTTTGCCAACATTCTATCGCCTCCCTTACGCTAAATTTGCCCTCTAATAATGCTCGCCCAACAATTACACCAGCAACCCCTGTATTTTTTAATGCCGCAATATCAGCTAATGTCCCAATTCCCCCTGAAGATTGAAATTGAATCGTGGGAAATTTCGCACAGAGTTCTTGATACAAGGCGACATTTGAGCCTTGTAATGTCCCATCGCGTGAAATATCGGTGCAAAGTACGTGTTTTAAACCAAAAGTGCGGTAGTTTTCCACCAAATTTTCTAAACTCAATGGACTGGTTTCTTGCCAACCTTTGATCGCCACCCACTTTTGCCCTTGTTCAATGCGAATATCTAACGCTAACACAAATTTATCCGCGCCATATTTACTAAACCATTGCTTAACTAAATCGGGATCGGTTACCGCCGTTGAGCCAATTACCACACGATTTGCCCCCACCGCCAGTAAGTCAGCTACATCTTTTTCTGTGCGAATACCGCCACCAACTTGGATATTGGCTTGGGTTTTTTCAATAATTTTACCAATTAAGGCGGTTTGTCGTTGTCTAGGATCTTTTGCTCCTGTTAAATCTACCAAATGCAACTGCTCTGCACCCTGTGCCAAATAATTGGCAAATTGTTCAATAGGGTCATCGGTGTAAGTCGTTTGTTTCGCATAATCCCCTTGATGTAAACGCACTACTTGTCCATCAATTAAGTCTAATGCTGGGATAATTAATGATTTTTGCATCATTTTTCCTTATCTATTCCTAAAAATTAAATATTTTCCACAAAATTACGCAACAACATAGCCCCAACCTTACCTGAACGTTCAGGGTGAAATTGCACGCCATAAAAATTGTTTTTTTGTACTGCCGCCGAAAATAATTCGCCATATTGGCTTGTGGCAATGGTGTATTCATTGGGCAATACTGCATAACTATGCACAAAATAAAAATAACTTCCTTGTTTAATTCCCTCAAATAAAGGATTATCTTGAGTAAAGTTCACTTGATTCCAGCCCATATGCGGTAACGGCAATCCCTTATGATTGGGTAATAACCTTGTTTCAACAGGCATTATGCCTAAGGTATCTACATTCCCCTCGTAAGAATATTGGGTTATTAATTGCATACCTAAACAGATCCCTAAAATAGGTTGGGTTGTCTTTCGAATTAATTCAATAAGTTGTCGATCTGCTAAATTTTTCATTGCTGCCGATGCTGTTCCCACTCCAGGCAATAATAGTTTTTCTGCTTGCAAAATTTGTTCAGGCGAACGGCTAATTTCCGCTGAATAACCTAACCGATCAAAGGCAAATTTTACCGATGAAAGATTGGCACAACCTGTATCAATAATAATGATTTTTGCCATTTTCTATCCTTGTCTTACTTAATTTTGGCTAATTGTGATTGTAACGAACGTTTAAATGCCGCCGCGAGTACATCACAAGCTAAGGCTTGTTCTAATGATTGTCGATCTGATTGAGTTGATAATAAGCGATTTAAATGGCGAATAGTTAAAGCTGGATAAGGGCGATTTAACAAAACAACTTCATCACCTTGCCGAATAGTCCCCGTTTGGATAACCCGCACATACCAGCCCGTTAAGCCCGAATTAAATACCGTACGTTGGGTTCCCTCATTATTGGTATTTTTAGATAAACGCTCACAAGGTTTTCTCGGTTGAGACACTTCAAGCACCACATCACCAATTTGAAAACGATCGCCCACACAAACATTATCTTCATTTAAATCAGAAACCACAAAATTTTCACCATAAATAGCGGTATTATCATAACTAAAATTTTCGGCTAACAGCTGATTTAACTGAGTAAAACTGCGATCCGCCATAAATAATAAGGCTTTATCAACACCGCCATGATGTTTTGTCAACGCTACTTCATTACCTTCTGCACCCAATTCGTGGATAACCACTTGGCTAACAGGCTGCTTACGAATTGCCGTTTCATAAATTGAACCATCGGCAAAGGTTAATGTTTGCACTTTACCAATTTTAATCACTAATATTTGAGCCATAATTATTCCTCAATGTTAAATACCATAATAGGCTTGTTGTTCTGCTACTTTTTGTTGGAAATTTTTGATTTCTTTCTGCATTTCATCTAATAATAGCTGTTCTGATGGTAAATAAAGCTGATATTCACTAGCAAAAATTTGTTTTTGATTATCAGGTAAACTAAATTTAACAACAGTATCATTCTTATCCGCACAAAGTAAAATTCCAATTGTTGGATTTTCGTGTGGTAATTTTTCTATACGATCAAAATAATTCACATACATTTGTAATTGACCTAAATCTTGATGGGTTAATTTATGTGTTTTTATCTCTATTAATACAAAGCATTGCAACAAACGATTATAGAAAACAAGATCCACAAAAAAATCGTCGCCATCTAAATGCAAGCGTTTTTGTCTTGCGACAAAAGAAAAACCATTACCTAATTCGAGTAGAAAATCTTGTAAATGAGTGATAATTGCTTTTTCTAAATCTTTTTCATAATAATCACTTTCATATTTCAAACCTAAAAACTCTAATACCATAGGATCTTTAATAATCTGTTTGGCATCAATAGGTATAGCTTCATTCCTTGCCATTGCAAGTAAGGTATGACGATCATTGCTTAACAACAATCGTTCATATAACCTGCTATGAATTTGTCGCTCTAATTGACGGGAACTCCAATTATTTTTAGCCGTTTCGGCAATATAGAACTCTCTTTTATGAGGATCATCTATCCGCAATAGCATTCTATATTGTGTCCAATTTAATTGCGATCGCAGTGCGTTCGCAATTGGAAACATACGATAAAACTGCCGACACAACTCTAATTGTCGCCGTCCAAATCCACTTCCAAATTCAGGTTCTAATTGCTTAGCAAGGTAAATAATTAAGTAACTGCCATAATCCGCTCTTTCTTGCCTCTGTTGCTCTTGCTCAAAAATGCGTTGTCCTATATGCCAGTACATCAACACTCGCTGGAAATCAATAGCACGGACGGCATTTTCTCGTGATTGTTCAATTATCTTTTTTATGTCATCAATAAGATGCTGATTAGCAATTTTCATCATTATTTATGTCCTCATTAAGGTTCACCTATTTTCTCACTAAAAATACCGTCAAAATCTACCGCACTTGCTACAATACCCCTTTTGAACTTGGCAACTCATCTCCTTCAACCCGAATAGCTTGTCTTAAGGTTCGTCCAAATACCTTAAACAAACTCTCAATTTTATGGTGATCATTCTCTCCAGTGGCTTTTAAATGCAAAGTAGCTAATAAACTAAAAGCTAAAGATTGAAAAAAATGTTCAGTCATCTCGGTACTAAAATCTCCCACCTTTTCTCGTTTAAATTTTGCCTTAAATTTAATAAAAGGGCGACCTGATAAATCTAATGCACATTCTGCTCGGCATTCGTCCATCGGTAACACAAAACCAAAACGAGCAATCCCTCGTTTATCGCCCAAGGCTTGTTTTAACGCTGTTCCCAAAGCCAATGCAGTATCTTCCACCGTATGATGTTCATCAATATGCAAATCCCCTTTGCATTGCACATTCATTCGGAAACCGCCGTGGGTAGCAATTTGATCTAACATATGATCAAAGAAACCCACGCCTGTACTAATTTGATTGACGCCTGTTTCATCAAGCCAAACCTGCACCTTAATATCCGTTTCTTTAGTGGTACGCACCACTTCGGCATAACGTGGCTGACGATTTTCAGAAAGTGCGGTGGATTTTGGCAATAATTTTTCCACAATCAACGACCAATTAAGTTTTTCTGGGTGATACTGCAACCCTTGAATACCTAGATTTTCTGCTAACTGCACATCGGTAAGACGATCGCCAATCACAAAACTCGCTTGCGGATCAAAACGTTGTTGTGAAATATAGTTATGCAATAATTTCGTTTTCGGTTTACGGCATTGGCATTGATCTTCTGGCTTATGGGGACAAATTAACACATCATCAAAAATAATGCCTTGTGAATTAAATATCGCCATTAACGCATTATGTGGTTTATCAAAATCCGCCTGCGGAAAAGAGGCTGTGCCTAAACCATCTTGGTTACTTACCATAACCAAACGATATTTTTGTTGCAACTGCAACAACGCTGGAATAACCATAGGTTCAAGTTTTAATTTTTCCAAACTATCGATTTGGAAGTCGGTTTTAGGCTCATCAATTAATGTACCATCACGATCAATAAATAATGTTGGTTGCATAGTTTTTCCTTCTTTTTAATTGTTTTTTATTGAACAATCTGGGTTAATATTTATGGGTAAAAATTCATAACTAACGATATTTTTATCAAATTGATTATTTTCCCATATAGGTAAAGCAATAATGGCATTATCCTTTTCTCTATATAAATCTACAATCTGTATTCTTGCTTTTTCATTATATTCATTAGAGTTATTCTCTTTTTTCAACTTTGATTTATACTTTTTCTTTAATTCTTCTTCAGAATCACCATTGACATTCTTTATTAATTTTTCCATATGCTTATTTAAACTAGAATCAATGATCATATCAACATATCCATTCTTATTATTTTTGCAAAAAATATTTACACTCAAAAAATCATAACTAGCAATAACTTTAGAGTAATAGTTTTTAATTTTATCATTACTACTATATTTATTAATAATATTTATAAAGTTAGGTATAAAAGTAACAATGGTAAAAAAAACAAGAAATAATTTAATTAAATTAGAATCTTTTATACTAATTCCTAAATTATCATTGTCATTATTTTCTGATATATCATTCTTAACAAACATAATGATTAGAAACATAGATATTAAAAGTGAAAGTAATAAAAAATAAGAGATTAATAATATAGCAACAATATTTACTTTAAATATAGCTTTGGACTCACTTATACTTATAGCAGATAGAAAATTATAGACTTCTTCATGAGCATTTGAGTTTATTGATGGTTCTATCATAGGGTAAATTAAAAAAGAAAAAATAAAAGGCAAAACACCTTGAATATATTTATTCTTAAAAAAAACAATAACACTCTCCATGCAGTCAAAATTAATCTCGCTAAACAAATAAAAGAAAAACTTAAAACAAAAGAAAAAAAATAAAAAAAACATAAAAAAACAAAGAATAAAAAATTCAAAATATTTATAAAGCAAATCAGGAACTATAGGTTTAAGCAGTATAAAAATAGTAAATTTAAGAAAAATATATAACCATAACGTTATGGTTATATAACTTAAAATATTGGTTTTATAGTTTCTTTTCTTATATTTTTTTACTAAAAAATACTCCAGCCATATAAACAATATCAATAATAACAATAATAAACTTACATATTTGTACTCAATTATTATTAGTATTATATGTTTTACAACTGGTATAATTATAAAGATAGCTATTATTAGTATTAATAAGAATACAAACATCTTAACTATTATAGTTTCTTTATTATTATCCTTTGATTTCTCTAAATTTCCCATAACATTTCTCCAATAATTAAATCAAAATGTGTTTAATATACTAAACAACAGCATCATCTCTTCTGCCGTCCCCACCGTAATCCTAACACAATTCTCCAAGCCTAAAGCATTATGTTGATCACGCAAAATAATCCCTTGTTGCCATAAAGCCTTAAACACCTGTTGACCCTCTTTAAATTTCACCAAAAGGTAATTTGCTTGGCTTGGGTAAACTTGTTCTACAATGGATAATTGCTGTAATTGCTCCGCTAACCATTGGCGTTGCTCCAGTACATCTTGTACTCGCTTTTGCATTTGTTCAATGCCCTGCGGGATAAGTGCCTGTGCGGCAATATCTGCCACAGGTACTGGCAACGGATAAGGTGCGATCACTTTTTGTAAGGTTGCGATTAACTCTGTATTGGCAAGGGTAAAACCACAACGTAAACCTGCTAAGGCAAAGGCTTTGGATAAGGTACGAATAATCGCCAAGTTAGGATAATTTGCTAGTTCGTTAGCTAAGGTAGCTTGCGGTGCAAATTCAATATAAGCCTCATCAACCACCACAATGGCTTTATTTTGCGTTATAGCTAATAAACGTAGCAAATCCTGCCGATTAAGCAAGTTACCCGTAGGATTATTCGGGCTGCATACAAACACCACTTTGACTTTTTCTAAATTTTGCTCAATATTTGCCAAATCTAGCTGAAAATCAGCAGTTAATGGCACAATTTTACGCTCAATTCCGCAAGTTTCCGCACTTACCGCATACATACCATAGGTAGGGGGACAATATAAAATAGCCTCGTCATTTTCACAAAAAGCCCGAATAATTAACTCAATACTTTCATCACCCCCTCGGCTCACTAACACATTTTCTGCGGCGACACCAGCATAGCGTGCATAATTATCAATTACCGCTTGCGGTTGCGGATCAGGATATCGATTAAATTGGCGTTGGCTTAAATTAAAATCTGGCGATAAGGCATATTCATTTGCATTAAGCCAAATATTACCCTTTCCGCCTAAACGGCGAGCGGATTGATAAGGGGTTAACGCTTGGATATTTTTTCTTGAAAGTGCTGAGATAGTCATATTGTTTTCCTATTGTGTTTGCTTTAATAAAATAAAATGTTCTACTAATTTAATCATTAATTCTTTTTGTTCGGGTAAACTTTCCGCTATTAATAATGCCAAAGCCACCAAAGTATTATCATTAATTAGCAGTTCTACTGGTTTTGCCAGTAGTGATTGATTTAAACGTAAATACCATAAGAATAAAAAAGATCCTGTACGTTTATTACCATCAGCTAAAGAGTGATTTTTAATAACAAAATAGAGTAAGTGTGCTGCTCGACTAGCAACATTAGGGTAAAATAATTCATCTCCAAAACCTTGTTCAATAGTCGCTATTGCAGAAGCTAACCCATCGTTACGTAATTGTGCAAATAGCTGTGTAGCTTCGCCTTTAGCAATGAGCTCTTTCTTAAGTAAATCAATCGCAATCATTACTTCATCAAAATTTAAAGAAATCATTTCACTTTGTTTAATCATCACAGAGTTTAAATTTTGTTCATCATAGGCTTGTAATAAGCTCCACGTTCTAGCATAATCTTTCACTACATCTAAAATCGCTTTACCTTCATTATTAATTAAAGATTGATTAGTCAAAGTCCTTTCTAGTAGAGTTATCACTTGACTTAATTCTATACTTTGCATTTGTAATCGTTGCTTATTAATGACATAGCCTTGAAGGAAATACTCTTTTAAACGAGTCGTTGCCCATATACGAAATTTTGTTCCTACTTTGGAATTAACTCGATAGCCTACTGAAATAATCACATCTAAATTATAAAATTCAATTTCACGATTAACTAATCTATTACCTTCTTTTTGAACCATTGCATTTTTTGCAACAGTTGAATCTTTGTCTAATTCTCCTTCAGCATAAATATTTTTTAAGTGGCGAGAAATTACCGACTTATCACGCCCAAAAATATCAGCCATCTGCTGTAAAGATAACCATACCGTATCCTGTTCAAACCGCACCTCCACTTTGGGATCTCCATCAACGGTCTGATAAATTTCAACTGGATTTTGCATTGTTTTCCTCCGCTATGATTATCGTTGTTAATTATAAAAAACACAAAAGTGCGGTCATTTTTCCATTATTTTTGAGCCAGTTTTGCCAAACGAATACTCACCGCCTGTTTGTGGGCTTCCAGTTGTTCTGCTGTAGCCATTAACTCAACAGTTTTGGCTAAATCCATAAAACCTTGTGGCGTTAATTCTTGCACTGTCATTCGCTTGCTAAAATCCGCCAATCCTAAGCAGGAATAGGTTTTGGTATAGCCATAAGTAGGCAAAACGTGATTAGTGCCTGAGGCATAATCGCCCATACTTTCTGGCGAATAAGCACCGAGAAATATAGAACCCGCATTATCTAACAATGGCAATAATTGGCGAGCATTCTCCACTTGCACCACCAAGTGCTCTGGGGCATATTGATTGCTAATGGCAATACATTCATTTAAATCTTTTGCCAGCAAAATACGGCTATGTTGCAATGCCTTACGAGCGGTTTCTGCTCGTGGTAATTGTGCTAATTGGCGTTCAATGGCATCAAGGGTATTTTGGGCGAGCTGTTTACTGTCAGTAACCAGCATTACTTGGCTATCTGCACCGTGCTCCGCTTGGGATAAGAGATCACTTGCCACAAACTCTGCATCAGCAAATTTATCTGCAATCACTAGCACTTCTGACGGCCCAGCTGGCATATCAATCGCTGTACCTAATTGTTGCACTTGGCGTTTTGCCTCCGTAACAAAAGCATTACCTGGGCCAAAAATTTTATCCACCTTGCTAACCGTTTGCGTACCTTGTGCCATGGCAAAAATTGCCTGTGCCCCACCGACGGTATAAATCTTATCCACGCCACATAAATTCGCCGTATATAAAATTTCATCGGCAATGGGCGGCGGACTACATAATACAATTTGCTTACAACCTGCCAATTTCGCTGGAATTGCCAACATTAATACTGTTGAAAATAACGGTGCAGAACCACCCGGAATATACAAGCCCACCCCATTAATCGGACGAGTTATCACTTGGCAACGCACGCCTTTTTGCGTTTCAATCTCCACCTCTTGTGGTTGTTGAGCTTGATGAAAGGCATAAATATTGGCATAGGCGTTTTGAATAGCTTGTTTTAACTCATCATTAATACGTTGACTGGCTTGTTCAATTTGCTGTGGCGTAACCACTAATTCATTGAGTTTACAACCATCAAATTTCTCCGCCAATGCCAATAAGGCTTGATCGCCTTGTTGTTCAACGAAAACTCGAATATTATCCACCGCACTTTTTACCGATTGCCCCGCAGAAATGGCAGGACGTGTTAAAATTTGTTGTTGCTGTGTTAAGGTTAATTCCGCCCAGTTAATCATTTGCATAATCAATTCCTTTTCCGTTAATTACTCTAACATTTTCTCAATCGGTAAAACCAAAATAGAACTTGCCCCAATTTCTTTTAAGCGTTCCATCGTTTCCCAAAATAGATTTTCTTGGCTAACCACGTGCATTGCCACTTTATTGCTATCTTCCGCTAATGCCAAAATAGTCGGATTTTCTACGCCGGGCAATAATGCCGTAATTTCCGCCAACTTATCTTTTGGCGCGTGCAACATAATATATTTACTTTCATTGGCTTGTTGTACCCCTTGAATACGTGTTAATAAGCGATCCACTAATGCCTGTTTTTCCTCCTCTAAGGGCAAAGCTCGCTGAATTAAACAAGATTTAGAGCGATAAATTACCTCCACTTCTCGCAAACCATTTGCCTCCAACGTCGCCCCTGATGAGACTAAATCACAAATGGCGGTGGCTAATCCTGCACTTGGGGCAACCTCCACCGAACCAGTTAATAAACAATTTTTAAACTTCACACCTTGCTGTTGCATATAACGTTTTAACAAGTTTGGGTAAGAAGTGGCGATACGCGCATTATTTAAATCTTGGATACTCTGATAGGGCATTTCTCTTGGTAATGCAATCGACAAACGGCAACTGCCAAAATCCAAACGGCGTAATTTTTTATAGCTGACCTGTTCGCCCGCAGAAATGCGTGCTAATTCTTCTTCCTCCAACACATTCTCGCCAATAATGCCCAGATCAACCACGCCATCAAACACTAAACCGGGAATATCATCATCACGCACTCGCAAAATCTCAAGGGGCATATTTTCCGCATAAGCAATTAAACGTTGCTCATTCCAATTAATTTTTACCCCACATTGCTTGAATAATGCTTGGGATTCCTGACTTAAACGTCCTGATTTTTGCATTGCAATTCTAACTCGATTATTTGTCATCATTTTTTCCTTTTTTGTTACTGAAACATTTATTTTAACCAAACAAAAACCCCTCGAAAGTTCACTTCCGAGGGGTGCTAAAATTGTTAATTTATACGCATTGCTCGGAAGTCCCATCTTCCAAGCAACACCAAACGCCTGAAAGATAATCAGGTGTGATGGTGATGATGAGCAGTGCGTTTGAAAATCATAATATTGTCCTTTTGTGTTAAGTGGTTTTTAACATACGCCGATTAAAATAAAATTGCAAGCGTTTTTTATTGGTAACAAATATTTTATTTATTTTCTTTTTCTTGCTTTAACAAATAACAACGGTGGGCGGTGTTTGAGATCTTTAAATTCCTGTTGCCATTGTGGTTGGTCGGCGAGCATTGGCTCGGCAATTTGTTCTATACAAAAACCTGTGGCGATAAGTTGGTTAATAATTGTCGCCATTGTGCGGTGATAGGTGGTAAAAGATTGTTGAAACCAATTACGCTGGCGTATGCCTTCTTGTTGATAATGATTAAGTCGGTAGGCGATTTGCTCTTTATGTTCATTTTTTTGCCAGCGTTCGCCTTGTTGGTGAGCAGTGGTAATGGGGTGTTCTTGCGAGAAAACCAATAAGCCGTTGGGGTTGAGTTTTGTATAAATTTGTTGGGTCAGTTGGGCAAAATCTTCAATATAATGAAAGGCATAGGAACTGGTAATTATATCAAAATCTTGCTCGGGTAATTGAGCAAGTTGATTCATTGATAATTGATATAAGGCAAAGTGCGGTCTGTTTTTGGCGAGATTTTTTTGTGCTTGCGCTAACATTGCTTGGGATAGATCCAGTCCAACCACAAATTTTGCACCTTGTTGTAAATAAAGGGCAATATGTTTACCTGTGCCACAACCAAGATCGAGCATTTTTTTACCTTGAATATTATCTAATAAGCCCAACATTGTGGGCTTTTCAATAATTTCGTTAATGCTGATGGGGTTTTGTCGTAATTGTTGATAGCGGTCAAAAAAACCTTCGCTATCATAAACGCTTTTTTCCGTCATTATTTATCCTTTGAATTGTGGCAAGATACCAAGCTGATCAGCTATTTGTGCCACAATATTTAATACGCCAAATAAAATAATGAAATAGATCATAAAGTTACCACCATAAACACGATAGTCGGTATGAGGATATTTTTTACGGCTTGCTTTGGCTAATAAAGCCGGGACAATAGCCGCCCAAATGGTGGCGGCGAGCCCTGCGTAGCCGATGGCAATCACAAAACCATAAGGAAATTGTAAACTTAAGAGTAAGGGCGGTAAAAAGGTGATTAAGGTGGTTTTGGTTCTGCCCATTGGGCTATCATCAAATTTAAGCATATCGGCAATATAGTCAAATAAGCCTAGGGTTACGCCTAAAAAGGAACTGGCAATCGCCATATAGGCAAAGAATTTTAGCACTAAGCCAATATAATCCGTTTGAATATAGGCATTTAGGGCTTGTAGTAATGCAGAAATATCGCCACCCTGAGCAATCACTGGGGCAAATTCGCTACGTGGTAAATTGCCTTGAATAGCAAGTTGCCAGAGAATATAAATCACTAAGGCAATGCCTGTGCCAATAAAAATACTATAAGCCACACGTTTGCCATTACGGTTATAATATTTAACTAAGCTCGGCACATTGCCATGAAAGCCGAAAGATACTAGACAAACAGGAAGTGCGGTCAAAATATAAGGTAAATATTGTTGTTCGCCTTGAGCGATATGATTAAACAAAATATCCGTTTTCACATCGCTTAATAGCCCTGCGGTGGAGATAAAAAAGGAAATGACCATACCTGCGATTAACACAGTGGTAAAGCGATCCACCGCTTTAGTAGAAAACCAAACAAAGAAAGCAAGGATTAAGCAAAAAATCAATGAGCCTGCACTACGCCCTATTAAGCCTTGTTCTGGGCTGGCAAAGTATTGATTAATCAAACTTTCAGTGATACTGCCGCCCGAAGTGATATAAGCATAGGTAAGAATATATAGCACAAAGGCGACAGAAAGACCGTTAATAATATTCCAGCCATTACCCAAGAGATCTTTAACAATGGTGTCAAAACTTGCTCCCGTTGGATAATGTAGGTTTGCTTCTAAAATCATTAACCCTGAGGTAGTCATACAAAACCAAGTGTAGAGTAAGACAAAGATTGAGCCAATAAACCAAATACCAGACATAGCGGTCGGATTGGCAAGCATACCTGCCCCAACGGCGGTGCCTGCGATAATCATTGCACCACCTAACAATGATGGAGATTTTGTTTGCATAGGGATTTCCTTATTTGTTTTTATTTTCGCACTATTATAGTAGTACAAAATAAAAAGTAAATAAGCGGATTTAAGCAGAATAAATTCTAATAAAACTTAGGGTATATTGCACAATCCAACCTACGGCGAGAGCAAAGATTAGTGTCATAATCCCTATAGTCCCGCCTAATAAAAAACCGAATGCACAAACCATGACTTCTATAATGGTACGAACAATCCCCACAGGACAGCGAAAATGATAACAAAGCCCCACCATTAAGCCATCTCTTGGTCCAGCCCCCAGATGACAAGTAAGATATAAGGCAGAACCTATACCAAAAAATAATATGCCTAAGCTGGCATAAGCGAATTTGGTTAAATATTGTTGTGGGACAGGTAAATTATCTACGCTGAGGCTTAAGACAATGGCGATCACAATAATATTTAAGATTGTGCCTAGCCCTGCTCGCAAGCCTAAGGGAATCCAAAGTAACATAACGGCGGCACTAATCCAAAAGGACGCCCAACCTATATCAATATGTGCTTGTAAAGAAATGCCTTGTGCGAACACCGTCCAAGGAGAAGAACCTAAATCAGCTAACACTAATAAACCATCGCCTAAACCCATTAATGCTAATGCTCCCATTAACATAGCTAAAGGTTTGGGATCTAAAGCATAAAGATGTGCCGCTGTCCATTTTGTGGTGGGTAATACCGAATATTTTTTCGTCATAAGCCTATTACGTTAATGAATTGCCCTAATCATAAAAGCAAATGGCTAAAATCGCCAAGATATTTATTTTATTAATCATACTTTTTTCTCATAAAAACAAGGTTAATCGATTGCTTAGCTTGAACAAAAAAAGTAGAATGGCGACCCATCTTTAACTTCAAATAGGTAAATCGCTATGGATACGCTTATTAGTATCATTGGTATTTTCGTTCTTCTTGCCCTTGGGGCATTATTTTCCAATAATCGTCGAGCCATTAATTTCCGCACCGTTGGTGGGGCATTATTGATTCAAATTGCCATAGGGGCATTAATTTTATATGTGCCTGTTGGTCGTGATGTACTTTTAGCCATGGCAAATGGTGTAAGCGAAGTTATTGCTTATGGTAACGAAGGAATTCAGTTTCTTTTCGGCGGTTTAGCCACAGATAAAGCCTTTGAAGTGTTTGGCGGCGAAGGATTTATTTTTGCAATTCGTGTATTACCTACCATTGTTTTCTTCTCTGCCTTAATTTCTTTACTTTATTATATTGGGGTTATGCAATGGGTTATAAAAATTATCGGTGGGGCATTGCAAAAAGCATTGGGTACATCAAAAGCAGAATCCATGTCCGCAGCCGCTAATATTTTTGTAGGACAAACAGAAGCACCTTTAGTGGTAAAACCTTTTATTAGCAAAATGACGGAATCTGAGCTATTTGCCATTATGTGTGGGGGCTTAGCCTCTATTGCTGGTTCTGTATTAGCAGGCTATGCTAGTATGGGAGTGCCAATCACTTACTTAATTGCCGCTTCCTTTATGGCAGCACCCGCTGGATTATTATTTGCCAAATTAATGTACCCACAGACACAAGTTTTCAACGATGATATTCAAAAAGTGGAATTAGAAAAGCCAGCGAATATTTTAGATGCTGCGGCTTCTGGTGCTTCGGCAGGTATGCAATTAGCCCTTAATGTAGGCGCTATGTTATTGGCTTTTGTGGCATTAATTGCTTTGCTTAACGGACTATTAGGCGCAATAGGAAATTGGTTTGATTATCCACAATTATCCTTAGGCTTAATCCTTGGTTGGATTTTCAAACCTCTTGCTTGGATCATCGGCGTACCTTGGTCTGAAGCAGAAGTAGCGGGACAACTGATTGGTACCAAGTTAGCCATTAATGAATTTGTCGGCTATCTTGAGTTTTCTAAATACTTATCGCCAGAAGCCCCTATGCAATTAAGCGATAAAACCAAAGCCATTATTACCTTTGCCCTTTGTGGTTTCGCTAACTTTAGCTCTATCGCTATTCTTATTGGCGGATTAGGGGGTATGGCACCAAATCGTCGTGGCGATATTGCTCGCTTGGGTATCAAAGCGGTGATTGCAGGTTCTTTAGCTAACTTAATGAGTGCAACCATTGCAGGCTTATTTATTGAATTAAGTGGCTCAGCCTTAGTCTAAAGACATAATGAGCGCAAAGTGCGGTCAATTTTGATAAAATTTATACACCACGCTTAGCGTGGTGTTGTTCTATAGTCGTCCCACTTTAAAATGATACAGCGTTGGTACGCCTTGTACTGTCTTCGGCGTTCCGCCTTGTCTCATTTTAAATTGAAACGACTATATTAAGCCAACGAAAACCTTTGCGTAGGAGGAAAAATGAAACGCGTATTTGTCATGATGTTAGATTCATTCGGTATCGGTTATGCTGATGACGCAGAAAAATTTGGCGATAAAGGCTCAAATACCCTAGGACATATCGCCGAACAATGCTTTGCTGGACAAGCTAATCAAAATCGGTCAGGAAAACTTCAATTACCCAATCTTGAAAAATTAGGCTTAGGGCTAGCAGCTCAACAATCAAGAGGGTTGCCCGCAGGTTTTAACCCTAATCCTGAGCTAATTGGCGGTTATGCCTATGCCAAAGAAATCTCCTCTGGCAAAGATACCCCCTCTGGACATTGGGAAATTGCAGGTGTACCCGTTTTATTTGATTGGGGATATTTTCCTCAGCACCAAAACAGCTTTCCAGAAGATTTATTGCAACGTATCGTAGCAAAATCAGGTATCCCTGGCTATCTTGGTAATTGCCATTCTTCTGGTACTGTCATTTTAGATCAACTTGGCGAACAACATATCCAAACAGGCAAACCGATTTTTTATACTTCCGCCGACTCCGTATTCCAAATTGCTTGCCACGAAGACAGCTTTGGCTTAGAAAAGCTCTACGAACTTTGTCAAATTGTGCGAGAAGAATTAGCGGATTATAATATCGGACGCGTGATTGCTCGCCCATTTATTGGACAAAAAGCTGGCGAGTTTCAACGTACAGGCAACCGCAAAGATTATTCCATTGAACCCCCATCAGCCACCGTATTACAAAAATTAGTACAAGAAAAACAAGGTGAAGTGGTTTCCATTGGTAAAATTGCGGATATTTATGCCCATACTGGCATTACCAAAAAAGTGAAAGCCACTGGCTTACCTGAATTATTTGATAAAACCTTAGAAGAAATCCAAAAAGCGGGCGACAATACTATTGTTTTCACTAATTTTGTCAACTTTGATTCTGATTATGGTCATCGTCGTGATGTGGCTGGTTATGCAGCGTCATTAGAATATTTTGATCGACGTTTACCCGAACTCCTTTCCCTCATTCGTGACCAAGATTTGTTAATTATTACCGCTGACCACGGTTGCGATCCTACTTGGCAAGGAACGGATCATACTAGAGAACATATTCCTGTGTTATTATACGGAACAAATGTGCCGAAAAAATTCTTAGGTAAACGAGAGACGTTTGCTGATGTTGGGCAAACCATTGCGAGCTATTTTGATTTGTCGCCAATGGATTACGGAAAAAATATTTTAGATTAACTCAAAAACTAACAAAATAAGGATACAAAATGACTCCACATATTAACGCACCAGCAGGTGCATTTGCTGATGTTGTATTAATGCCAGGTGATCCACTGCGTGCTAAATATATTGCCGAAACCTTTTTACAAGATGCCAAAGAAGTGACCAATGTACGCAATATGCTTGGTTATACTGGTACTTATAAAGGCAGAAAAATCTCCGTTATGGGGCATGGTATGGGTATCCCTTCATGTTCTATTTATGCCAAAGAATTGATTACCGAATATGGCGTAAAAAAAATTATTCGTGTAGGTTCTTGTGGTGCGGTGCGTAACGATGTCAAAATTCGTGATATTATTATTGGCTTAGGGGCTTGTACCGATTCCAAAGTTAATCGAATTCGTTTTAAAGACAATGATTTTGCCGCTATTGCCGATTTTGAGATGACCTCCGCTGCGGTACAAGCTGCACAACAAAAAAAGATTAATGTGCGTGTAGGTAATCTTTTTTCCGCTGATTTATTCTATACTCCTGATGTCGAGATGTTTGATGTAATGGAAAAATATGGCATTTTAGGGGTGGAAATGGAAGCCGCTGGGATCTATGGTGTTGCTGCGGAATTTGGGGCTAAAGCTCTGAGTATTTGCACCGTTTCTGATCATATTCGTACTGGTGAACAAACCTCTTCAGAAGAGCGTCAGCTAACCTTTAATGAAATGATCGAAATTGCCTTAGAATCGGTATTAATTGGGGATAACCAATAAATTAAGTGCGGTGCATTTTTTAAATTTTTAGTATCATATTCTTACCTACTTCTAAAGTAGGTAAGATTTTTTTATGTGTGATATTCTTGTTTTAATTTAAGACAAAGATTAATAATTTATTAAGTTTTAACCATTATCATTATGGTTAGGCATATAAGAAACAATAACAACATAAAGAGGGAAAATTTAAGGTGAATTTTATTGGAAAATTATTAGGTTTTATTGTGGGATACCGTTTTGGTGGTTTTTTCGGTGCAATTTTTGGGGCGATTCTAGGGCATCTTGCCGATAAAAAAATTTATGAATTAGGCAGTGTTAATTCTAGTTTTTTCCCAAAACCTCTGACTCGCCAATCACTCTTTATGCAATCCACCTTTGCGGTATTAGGGCATTTAAGCAAAGCAAAAGGGCGAGTAACCGAAAATGACATTCAACTTGCCACCAATTTAATGGCACAAATGCAATTAGACGATGCAAACCGTAAATTAGCCCAACAAGCCTTTAATCGTGGTAAACAAGCGGATTTTCCTATCCGCCAAGTGATGCGTGAATTTCGTGTCGCTTGCGGACAACGTGGCGATTTATTGCGTATGTTCTTAGAAATTCAAGTGCAAGCCGCTTTCTCCGATGCCCATTTACACGATAACGAAAAAGATGTCTTATTTGTGGTGGCGGAAGAATTGGGGTTATCTCGCTTACAATTTGAACGTATGTTAGCCATGGTTTATGCTTCACAACAATTTGCTCGTGGCGGTTATTATCAACAACATCGCCACCATCAACAAAACCAACAAGGCTATCAACAACAGCAATATCAACAGGGAGCAACCCTTGAACACGCTTATCAAGTCTTAGGAGTCACCGCCCAAGATGATCAGAAAACCGTTAAACGGGCTTATCGCCGTTTAATGAATGAACATCACCCTGACAAATTGGTTTCTAAAGGTTTGCCTGAAGAAATGATGGAAATGGCAAAAGAAAAAGCCCAACAAATCCAAGCCGCTTATGATTTAATTTGCAAAAATAAGGGGTGGAAATAAATTTGGCTATGCGTATTATCCTCGCCCCCATGCAAGGGGTTTTAGATCCCCTTATTCGTCAATTATTAACCGCCATTAATCAATATGATCTGTGCATTTCTGAATTTGTCCGAGTTGTGGATCAACGCTTGCCCAGTAAGCTGTTCTATCGCCTTTGTCCAGAATTAGCCAATCAAGGTTTTACTCCCTCTGGCACGCCTGTGCGTGTGCAATTATTGGGACAATATCCCCAATGGTTGGCAGAAAATGCCGAACATGCTATTGAACTAGGGTCTCAAGGTATTGATTTAAATTGTGGTTGCCCCTCAAAAACTGTAAACGGTAGCCAAGGTGGGGCAAGTCTGCTCAAACAGCCTGAATTAATTTACCAAGCAACCAAAGCCATTCGTCAAGCCGTCCCCAAACAACAGGTGGTCAGTGTCAAAGTACGGTTAGGTTGGGATAGTGCGGATTTTGCTTGGGAAATTGCCGATGCGGTACAACAAGGCGGTGCCAATGAAATAACAATCCACGCGAGAACCAAAATGGACGGTTATCGTGCCGATCGGATAAATTGGCATAAAATTCAACAAATTCGTGAAAAACTGCAAATTCCGGTGATCGCTAATGGCGAAATTTGGGATTGGCAATCAGCACAACGTTGCCAACAAATTACGGGTTGCCAAGATATTATGATTGGGCGTGGTGCCTTGAATATTCCTAATTTGAGTTTAGTTATCAAATATCAGCAACCTAAAGCTCAATGGGCAGAGGTTATGCAATTATTGCAACAATATGCTTATTTGCAAAACCCTTATGATACGGGGTTTTATCATATTGCACGCATTAAACAATGGCTCCAGTATTTAAAACAGGTTTATCCTGAAGCCAATACTTTATTTCATCAAATTAAAACCTATCAACAGGTGGAGCAGCTCAAAACCTGTATTAACCAACATCTTAAGGCATTTGACTTGCCACACGGCGATATAAATCCTTGCTATAAATCACAGCTGTGGGATTAGCCTGCTGATAGCCCGCTAAACTGGGATTCAGATAAACAGGGTAACGATATTGGAAAAGCGGTAAAACTACCTTGTCCTCTTGCACAAGGTTTTCTAATTGAGCATAAATCGCCGTTAAATTTTCTTCGCCTTGGGCAAGCAGGGCTTGCTCTAATTGCTTATCTAACTGAGCGTTGTGATAGCCCATTTTATTATCGGGGCTTTGGGAATATAACAGGCTAAAAAACGCCATAGGATCATTATAATCCGCACACCAGCCCGAACGGATTAAATCAAAATCGCCTTGATTACGCTTTTGTTGTAATTGCTGCCAAGTTACTGGCTCAGGCTTTATTCTAATCATATCGGATTGCGACCACATTCGGATTAATTGTTGTGCAATCAATGAATGTTCGCTTTCTTCGTCATAAGTTAGCCTTAAGGTCAATGGATTTCGCTCGCTAATTCCCTGTTGGGACAATAACTGTTCTACACTATTTCCTTGCCAATGATCGGTAAATTGCTGTTGTAAAGATTGGGGCAGAAAATCACGATGAACACGCAAGGTTGCTGGCAAGTCCTCTAAATGGCTTAACGCCAATAAGGAAGTTAAACCATTGCGGACTTTTTGTTGTGCCAATAAAGGATGACGAAAATTAAACTCATAATAATAAGTACATAACCGATCAAAATAGGAGAGATTTTCCATAGAAGATGGTGGATTTTCAACCAAATCAAGGGCAGTAATATCTTGCTTTGTGCTGATTTTATGATAATCCACTTGCTTGAATGATACGGCTTTTTCATTCCAGTAAAAGGGATTTTTCGCTAAATGAACCACATTATTTTGTTGAGATAAGAATTGATAAGCCCCATTTCCTACAAATTCTCCCTCGTTGACTTGCCCTTGATAATGCGGTAATAACGCCACATTGGCTAACATTTTGACTAAATAAGGCGTAGGTTTATCTAAGGTGATTTGCAAGGTACGAGGATCAATCGCTACAACGCCAAGTTGCTGTTCAGGTAAATCCCCTGCAATGACTGCTTGTGCATTATTCAGATTCATTAGCACTAAATATTGTTTTAATGGCGATGCTGAACCTGCTAATTGTTGCCAACTTTTTACCACATCCTCGGCCACCAGGGGCGTGCCATTAGACCAATGCAAGCCTTCACGTAAATGAAATTGCCATTGTTTACTATCCTCGCTATGCCAACTTTCCGCTAAGGCTGGGCTCACTTGCCCAGCGGCATCAAGAATGACTAAGCCTTCCAAAATATCACGCAAAAACGCCACTTGTTCTTCTCGCTTAAGCTGATAAAGATCGAAGGTCAAATCTTCATAAACACCCCTGGTTAATAAGGTTCGGCTCGGCTGGGTGTTTTCTGGCGCAAGCTGTTTATCTAACGAGGATTGCGATACAGGTTCGCAAGCGGTTAGCAAGCCAAAAATAATAGAAAAAAGCACCGCACTTTTCTTAATCATAGTCACCAAATATCCTTTATACCGCAGCAATCACGACAATTTCCACTTTCCATTCAGGATTTGCCAAAGCGGCTTGAACACAAGCTCTCGCTGGTGGGCAATGAGGATCAACCCATTGATCCCAAGCCTGATTCATTCGCTCATAATCTTGCATATCCGCTAAAAAAATCTGTGCCGATAAAATCTTCCGTTTATCTGATCCTACCGATGCCAATAATTCATCAATGAAACGCAGAACCTGTTGTGTTTGCCCATAAACATCAGCACTTGTATCTTCTGGCACTTGCCCTGCTAAATAGGCAATGCCTTGATAAACTGTCATTTCACATAAACGTGAATTTGCTTGAAATCGTTGAATGTTCATATTTTCCTCAATCATATTCCTAATAATACATCATCGTTTTAATTTAAAATAAGACAAAGCGGGCGGCGAGATGTGCCAACGCCATATTATTTTAAAGTGGGGCAAGAATATTATTCAAACTCATCTAAACCAAATTGATATAAGGCATTTTTCTTATATCCATACAATTTTGCCACAATAGCTGCCGCTTTTTTCAATGGCAACTCTTCACTAATCAGCTTCAAGGCTTGAATTGCTTGGGGAGAAAATGCTTGTTCCTCAAGCTGTTGGTAGCCCTCTACAATAACGACCATTTCGCCCTTTGTTCGATGGCTATCCTGTTGCAACCAAGTGATTAAATTTGCCAAATTATCGCCATAAATGGTTTCCCAAGTTTTGGTTAATTCACGAGCCAACACCACATAGCGATCCTCACCAAACTCTGCCAACATATCCTGTAAACAAGCCAAAATCCGATGAGTGGACTCATAGAAAATTAAAGTGCGGTCTTCTTTGGCTAAATTTTTTAACTTATCGCAACGTGCTTTAGGTTTTGCGGGTAAAAAACCTTCAAAGCAAAAACGGTCAGAGGCAATCCCTGAGGCACAAAGCCCTGTAATTGCCGCACAAGCCCCAGGAATAGGTACAATCGTAATTCCAGCTTGTCGGCATTTACGCACCAAATGAAAACCGGGATCACTAATTAAAGGCGTTCCCGCATCAGACACCAAAGCAATATGCTTCCCTTGTTTTAGCTTTTCCACCAATAAATCCGCTTTTTGTTGCTCATTATGATCGTGTAAGGCAAAAAAGGGCTTATGAATGCCATAATGGCTTAATAATAGCCCTGAATGTCTAGTATCTTCGGCAGCCACCAAATCCACTTGTTGTAAAATTTGTAACGCTCGTTGGCTAATATCTTGTAAATTACCAATGGGCGTTGCCACAATATAGAGAGTACCTAATACATTATCCATCATATTTTTGTCTTTAATTTGCTTTTCATCATTGAGAAAGTTAAGATTGCCAAGATTTTGGCACGAAATCTGTTAATATTTACCACAAAGCATGGAATATTAAAAAAATTTAGTGCTATTATACCCAGTCAGCAACAAAATAATGCCATATTATTTGCTGCCATGGATTATTTAATAAACATAATCATTGATTTCACAATCCTTATGGAGTAATTATGTTAGCTATTCTATTACAACGCATTAATTTTAAAAATCGATTAATGCCTTTTTTATCCGCACTGTTACTAGCAGGTTGTACGGCAAACGGTATTTTTGGTACCAGCAGTAGCAATCTGCTAAAAAATGATGCCAATTATCATTCTGAATTTTACCTCAACCAAATTCAACGCCAACAAAATGCTGAAGATAAAATTACCTATCAACTTTTAGCGGCACGTGTGTTAGTAAATGAAAACAAAATCCCCCAAGCTGAAGCCTTATTAAGCGAATTAGGCGCGATTTCGGATAAAACACAGTTACTTGATAAAAGTCTTGTGGAAGCTGAGATTGCCGCAGTGAAAAAAGAGAACAGTAAAGCCACAAATTTACTCAAAAGTCTTGATCTCTCACAACTTAGTGCTTCACAAAAATCACGTTATTATCAAACTGAAGCCCGAATTGCTGAAAATCAATATGATGTGTTAGCGGCGATCCAAGCGAGAATTAAAATGGACGCGGAATTATCCGATAGCCAGCGAAAACAAGAAAACAATGATCGTATTTGGGCATTATTGCGTAATGCCAATCGTGGCGTAATCAATAATACCAATCCACAAGGTAATGCGGCACTTGCAGGCTGGTTAGATTTAGCACAAGCTTATAATGACAATCTTGCTAACCCAAGTTATCTGACTACTGCCTTACAAAACTGGCGATCCTCTTACCCAAGCCATAGTGCCGCGTATTTATTACCAACAGAATTACAAGGTATTTTTAACTTCCAACAAACTCACTTAGGTAAAATTGGTTTATTACTTCCTTTAAGTGGTAACGCTCAATTAATCGGTTCTACCGTCAAAGCAGGTTTTGATGATGCCAAAGGCAATAGCCCTGAAAATATACAAGTCTTTGATACTATGGCAAATTCTATGCCTGACATTCTTGCTCAAGCACAACAAGCAGGTATTACCACGTTAATTGGTCCATTGATTAAAGGGAATGTGGATAATTTAATTAATAGCAATAATCTACAAGGTTTTAATATTCTTGCCTTAAATTCAACACCAAATTCTCGTGCCTTAAGCCAAGTATGCTATTACGGCTTAGCACCTGAAGATGAAGCACAAGCGGCGGCAAATAAAATGTGGAATGATGGTATTCGCCAACCTCTCGTGATTGTGCCACAAAATGATTTAGGACAACGTACCGCTTCCGCCTTTAATTTACGCTGGCAACAACTTGCAGCCACAGATGCCAATACACGCTTCTACAATAATGCTGACGATATATTGCCATTATTAGAACAAAGTGGCGAGGTACAAGCCTTATATATTGTGGCGTTAAGCGATAGCTTACCAATGATCAAAAATGCGGTAGATAATAGCAATCGTCAGCTTAAACTCTACGCAAGCTCAAGAAGCCATTCGGGCAATAATGGTCCTGAATACCGTATGATTATGGACGGATTAACATTCAGTGATATTCCATTTTTCCGAGATACTCAATCTAGCCAATACCAAAAAGTAGAAAACCTTACCCAAGGGGATTACTCACTTATGCGTTTATATGCCATGGGATCTGATGCTTGGTTGCTGATCAATCAATTCAATGAATTACGTCAAATTCCGGGATACAGCATCAATGGTTTAACGGGAGTGCTTAGTGCGGGGCCAAATTGTAATATTGAACGTGGAATGACCTGGTTCCAATATGTTAATGGTGAAATTCGTATCCTGAATTAATGAAAAAAACAAATAAACGTCAACAAGGGGCAGAGTTTGAGTATCAAGCTCGCCTCTTTTTAGAATCTCAAGGTTTAACCTTTATCGCCGCTAATCAATATTTTAAATGTGGCGAATTGGATTTGATTATGCAAGATCAGCACACGCTCGTTTTTGTTGAAGTACGCCAACGTTCTAGCAGCCAATTCGGTAATGCCATTGAAAGTATTGATTATCGTAAACAGCAAAAATGGATACAAGCGGCAAATCTTTGGCTTGCAAATTATGAACGTAGTCTTGAAGATACCGATTGCCGTTTTGATCTCATTGCTTTTGGTGCGAATGTTAAACAAATACAATGGTTACAAAATTTTATTGAATTAAATAATTAATTTTATGTTAGAAAAAATCAAAGATCTCTATACAGAAAGCCTACAAACCCAAATTTCAGCTGCGGAATTACTTCCTGAAAGAATTCAACAAGCTGCCCAAAATATGGTGAATTGCCTTATTCGAGGTAATAAAATTATTGTCTGTGGACATGGACGCTCACATATCAATGCCCAATTATTGGTGGCTAATTTACTTAACCGATATGAATTAGAACGCCCAAGTTTCCCTGCGGTATTGCTTTCGCTAGAAAGTGCGGTGGGTTCTGCCATTATTTTTGATAGTGATCCCGACTGTTTATACCAACGCCAATTTAATGCCGTTATTCAGCAAGGGGATATTCTTGTCGTCTTTTCGCCCTATGGAAAAGAAGACGTTATTTTAAATCTTATCCATAATGCCGCCAGTAAAGACATTATGGTTATCGCTCTAACCAGTGCACAAAACGATCATATTCAAGGTTTATTGGCAGATGATGATGTTGAAATTGCGCCACCAACAAGCAAAGAAAGCCGAATTATAGAAAACCATACCTTCGTCATCAATGCACTTTGCGAACTTATTGATCACGGTATTTTATTCTCATCTGACAACGATCAACATTAATCCTGATGCGATAAAAAAGTTTTTGTTATATACTAGCTCACTAATTATCGTCATGACATAGTCGTTTGCCATTAAGGAGTTATCATGAAAAAAAGTCATTTACTCAAATTAAGCGCCATTATTGGCAGTGTTTTTGTTTTACAGGCTTGTGTTACCGCTGCTGTGGTTGGTACAACCGCCGCCGTTGCCACCAAAGTAGCGACAGATCCGCGCACCTTAGGCACACAAATTGATGATGAAACCTTAGAAGAACGCGTCTTATCACAAATACGCTCCGATGAACAAATTAAAGAAGAAGGACGAATTCAAGTGGTGTCCTATAATGGACGTATCTTATTAATCGGACAAGTTCCCCAAGAAAACTTAAAAGAAATGGCAAAAAACCTGGCGATGGGCGTCAATGGCGTTACCGATGTTTATAATGAAATCCGCTTAGGCAATCCTATTACTATTGGACAAATTAGCAAAGATAGCTGGATCACCACACAAATAAAATCCAAAATGCTCGTGAGTGCCGAAGTAAAAGCCTCTAATATTAAAGTAATTACCGAAAATGGCGAAGTATTCCTAATGGGAAATGTTACCCAACAACAAGGTGATGCAGCCGCAGAAATTGCAAGAAATATCTCGGGCGTACAAAAAGTCATAAAAGTATTTGCATATTTAAACTAAATCCCATAGTTTAAACAAAAAACAAAAATAAAGATGAAGGGTAAACAAGATGAATGAACAAAATAAACTTAGCAAATTAGAACGTCAACAAAAACGCCATACCAAAGAATTTCTTATTTCTTTCTTAGGTGTTTGGTTAGTTATCGCTGTTTTAGCGGAAATATTTATTGTGATTGAAGTATTGGATAACCACCCTGGCTATCTCATCACTTCTATTATTGCTCTAGCTTTTGTATTAATCTTTTTTGCCTTATTTGTTTGGAATAAAAAAACCAAAGACAAAATTTAAGCAATAATCATCATATAGTCGTTTCAATTTTAAAATAAAGCAAGGCGGTACGCTGAAAATAGACAAAGAAGTAGGACGAGGCGTGCCAACAGCCTATTATTTTAAAGTGAGCGACTATAAAACCACTATCATCGCAAACCTACCTTTTATATTTGACACGAATTTTATGCCTAAAATCTACCTTTCTCATCAACAGATCAAGTTACAGCATAATAATCAAATTTCCCTATTAGAAAAGCTAGAACAGCAAGGCATATCCCCAGAATACCAGTGCCGTCAAGGTTATTGTGGTGCCTGCCGCACAAAATTAATTAAAGGCAAAGTATCCTATAAAGAAGCCCCCCTTGCCTTTTTACAACCTGACGAGATATTACTTTGTTGCTGCGTTGTTGAGCAGGATTTAGAAATTGAGTTATAGGTTTTTTAGGAAACAATCATTATTTTATTCGGCTATTTTTCTCCTCCAATATTTCCCAACGATTAAAAGATTGCTCAAGTTCCGCTTCTAAATCAGCGAGTTGCTGTAACTTCGCAGAAGTATATTGATGATCTTGTTGAAAAAACTCGGGTTGGCTGACCTCTTGTTGTAATAATTCAATTTGTTGTTCTAATTGTTCCAGTAATTGAGGTAATTGCTCTAATTCCCGTTGCTCTTTATAAGTCAGCTTAACTTGCTTTTCTTGCTGAAAAACTTTTTTATTTTTGACCGCACTTTCCTTATTTTTATTCGTAGTTAATGAGCTAGCTTGTTGCGTGCTCTGCTTTTGTGCAAAATATTGTTGTTGCTGTTGTTTCGCATCAGAAAAACCGCCCACATATTTATTCACCACGCCATCACCTTCAAAGAAATAACATTCTGTTACGGTATTATCAATGAATTGACGATCATGGCTAACGATTAATAATGTACCTTGATAATGGGTAAGAATATCTTCTAATAATTCCAAGGTTTCCACATCAAGATCATTAGTAGGTTCATCAAGGATTAATAAATTGTTCGGTTTTAGTAGGAGCTTTGCCAATAATAAACGATTACGTTCACCACCAGATAAGGCTTTGACCGGGGTCATAGCACGCTTGGGTGAAAATAAAAAGTCCTGCAAATAGCCTAGAACGTGACGTTTGACCCCATTGATTTCAATATCCTGTTTGCCATCAGCCACATTATCCATCACCGTTTTTTCTGGATCTAATTCCGCACGATATTGATCAAAATAAGCAATTTCTAATTTTGTGCCGCAACGGATTGTGCCACTATTTGGGGTTAATTGCTCTAATAACAATTTAATAAAAGTAGTCTTTCCACAACCATTTTCGCCGACTAAGGCAATTTTATCGCCGCGTAAAATGGTTGCTGAAAAATTTTTGAGTAATACTTTATCATTAATGTTGTAACTGACGTTATCTAACTCAAAAACGATCTTGCCCGAGCGATGAGATTGATCTAATTGAATGTTGACATTTCCCATCACTTCTCGCCGATTTCGTCTTTCTTCTCGCAAGGCTTTTAATGCCCTTACTCGCCCTTCATTACGCGTACGGCGAGCCTTGATCCCTTGTCTAATCCAGATTTCTTCTTGTGCAAGTTTTTTATCAAATAAATCATTTTGCAATGCCTCAACCCGTAAATTCTCTTCTTTACTTTGCACATAATCATCATAATTACCTGCATAAGACACTAATTTACCTCGATCTAAATCCACAATACGGGTCGCCATTTTGCGAATAAAAGCACGATCGTGAGAAATAAAAACAATCGCCCCTTTAAACGACAGTAAGAGTTCTTCCAACCATTCTATGGTTTTTACATCTAAATGGTTGGTCGGTTCATCAAGCAGTAAGACATCGGGATCACAAACTAAAGCACGAGCCAAAGCGGCTTTGCGTAACCAACCGCCAGAGAGTTCTGTTAAGGGCGTTTGAGCTGATAGGGACAATTTAGTCAGCACATCATTAATTTTATTTTCAAATTGCCAAGCCCCAAGATGCTCTAATTGGCTTTGTAATGAAGCTAATTCATTTAGTTTTTGCTCGCTATATTGTTGTTCTAATTGGAGAGAAAGGGAATGATATTGTTTGAGTAATGCCGCTAAATGTCCTATGCCTTCCGCAACATAATCAAATACCGTCCCGCCACGATGACGTGGCGGATCTTGTTCTAAACGGGCAATAACCGTTTCTTTTTCATATTGCAACACGCCATCATCTAACTTCATTTCACCCGCAAGAATTTTTAATAATGATGATTTACCCGCCCCATTACGTCCCACCAAGCAAACCCGTTCGCCTTTTTCAATATAAAGTTCGCTATGATCTAATAAAGGGTGATCGCCAAATGAAAGATAGGCGTTGTTAAGATGAATTAATGCCATATATTGCCTTTTATTTAGGGCTGTTTATGTTAAACAACCGAAATGTTATAGTCGTTTCAATTTATTCTGAAAAATGTCGCCATTCTAGCAAATTTACTAAGATGTGGACAGGGAGGATTTTTGTGAAAAAATCAAAAAACAGACCGCACTTGAAATTAAAGATTGCGATTGTTACCTAAAAAGATAGTTACACTAGATTCAGCCATAATTAATTTAATAAGATATCAAAGCAAAGTGTAAAATGGATATTTCAAAATATTGCCTAAGTCTTTGGCTACATTTATTACTTTAATTTCAATTATATAAAGATTACAAACCGCTTTAAGTTATGTTAAAGCGGTTAAAAACTATTTTCATTATTATAAGAAATAGAATCAAGATCCAGACTAACTTGTCAAGCTTTGTTCGAAGCTGTTTTTTTATAGCCGTTACACTTGATTCCTCAACCCCATCTCCCAAAAGCCTATTTCCATACGCACAGCGGTGTTAAAAATCTGTTGGATTTTGTTTGGCTGATGAGGTTGGGCGAGTAAGCGGTTTAGGGTGCTTTCCGCTTGTTGGGCGGCGGTTTGGTAGTCTTGGCTGGCGTACATATTAATCCAACTTTGGTAAGGGTTGTTTGCTGGGCTTTGGGTGGCAGCCTGTTTGCCGATTTCGGCGTAGCCCAGTATGCAAGGGGAGAGGGCGGTGTGGAGTTCGGTGAGGGTGCCTGTTAAGCCGCAGTCGATGACATAGCGTGTGTAGGCAATGCAGGCGGCGTGTTCTTCTAGGTGTTGAAGTTGTTGTTCGGTTACGCCGTATTGCTGGCAATATTGGATATGTAGTTGAATTTCTTGATCAAGCATTGCATTAATGCCTTGTTGCGCGGCGCGCATATCGGCGAGGTTGTCGCTTTTATAAACGGCTAAGCCCCAAGTGCGGGTGAATTGGAGAAGAAAAAGATAATCTTGTTGTAAATAGTAGCGAAAGTTGGCGAGGGGGAGGGTGCCTTGACGCAGTTGTTGGACAAAGGGGTGATTGACATAGTCTTGCCAGTGTGGGCATTGTTGTTTGAGTTGTTGAAAGGTCATATTTTCTCCTTAGTTTGTGAGTAGTTGTTGAACGCTTTGGGCGATGTTGGGGGATTGGGTAAGGGCGGAGATGACGGCAACGCCATTTGCACCTGTTTGGCGGAGGTGGCGACAATCTTGGGGGTGTTTGATGCCACCAATGGCGACAATGGGTTTCTTTATTCCTGCTTGTCTGAGTTGTTGAATGAAATTTAATCCTACCACTGGTTTGGGATCTTCTTTGGATTGGGTTGGGAAGATCGGCCCAACGCCAAAATAATCAATATCTGGGTTGTTATCGCTGGCGAGGGCTTGGGATAGGGTGTTGATGGATAAGCCTAGAATAAAAGGGCGGTCGATTTTGCGTTTAATTTGGGCGATAGGGGTATCGGTTTGCCCGACGTGGATACCGTCGGCATCAATTTCTATTGCCAGTTCCACATCATCATTGATGATAAAGGGGACTTGATATTGACGGCATAAATCTCGGCATTGAATGGCGAGCTGTTTTTGTTGTAGCGGTTGGGTAGCAAGGGAAAATTGCCCTTTATCACGAAATTGAAAGCAGCTAATGCCCGCTTGCAAGGCTTGGTTTAAGGTATTGAGAAAATGTTCGCAAGGGTTGCCCGCTAAATGGCGAAAGTCTTGGCTACCTGCGACAAAATAAAGGGAGAGTTTGGTTTGCATTATGCCTCCTGATAAGCCCAATGGTTGGTTGGTCCATGCCCTTGACCGATATTGAGCGGGTGGGCAATGGCGGCGGTAATAAAATCTTTGGCGGTTTTAATGGCTTGGGTTAGAGACCGCCCTTTGGCAAGTTCGGCAGTTAAACAGGCGGAGAAGGTGCAACCTGTGCCGTGGGTATGTGGGGTATCAATGCGTGGTGTGGTGAGGCTAAAGTGTTCTGTGGGGGTAAAAATCCAATCTTGACAATATTCACTTTGTGAATGGCGATAATGCCCCCCTTTAATAATCACGTTTTGACAGCCCATTTTTTGTAATTGGTGCGCCGCTTGTTGCACACTTGCTTGATCGTTAATGTTAATCCCCGTTAAAGTTTCCGCCTCTGGGATATTTGGCGTGATCACATCAGCAAGGGGCAGTAAATGTTGAATTAAGGCTTCAATGGCATTTTGTTGTAGCAAGGGCGCACCTCCTTTGGCAATCATCACAGGATCAAGCACAAAATGCCCAAAATGATGTTGCTTTAATTGGCGCGCCACACATTCAATAATCTCCACACAACCGAGCATACCCACTTTAAAGGCGTTAATCTGAAAATCTTGTGCAATGGCTTGGAGTTGCGCCTCAATATTGCCACAAGGAATGGTATGAATATCAAACACGCCCAGCGTATTTTGCGCGGTTACCGCCGTAATCACTGATGTACCAAAGACTTGACGCATTTGAAAGGTTTTCAAATCCGCCTGAATGCCTGCTCCGCCGCCGCTATCCGAGCCAGCAATGGTTAATGCTTGTGCTATCTTAGACATAATCTACCCTCTCATATTGCGTAATTTGTTCAGCATTGAGCGCACCAAGTGCATCTAATAATGCCATATTGAATTGCCCATATTGGGTCGGCTGGAGTGGTTGGGCGGCAAGTTCGCCAGCAATCGCATAAGCTGTACAAGCCTCAAGGATTGCCGCAAAATATTGAGAGGGATCAGCTACCGCCACAAAAGCCGCACAAATTGCACTCAATAAACAGCCAGACCCTGTAATTTTGGGAAACATCGGCGTACCATTGTGGACTAAGGCGGTATTGGCACCGTTACTAACCACATCCGTTGCCCCACTGATGGCTACCACACATTGATATTGTTGAGCGACACGCTGTGCAATGCTAATGACATCGGCATTGCCTTGCCCAGCGTCCACCCCTTTGCTTTGCCACTGCTCCCCAGCAATACACGCCAATTCGCCAGCATTGCCTCGAATCACCGCAAACTTCACTTCGGCAAGCAAGCGATCAATGGTTTCACGACGATAAGCCGTTGCCGCCACGCCCACAGGATCAAGCACCACAGGAATATGCTGTTGATTCGCGGTTTTACCCGCTAAAATCATCGCTTCCACTCCTTTGCTAAATAGCGTACCAATATTAATCACTAAACCACGATTAAACTGCTGAATATCCGCCACTTCTGCTACATTATCAGACATCAACGGCGAAGCCCCTAACGCCAATAAACCATTGGCACTATAATTGGCAACTACGATATTGGTCAGATTATGAATCAGCGGATTTTGTTGCCGAATCTTGGCTAAAAATTGAGATTGCATAGCAAGTCCTTATTGCAAAATTGAACGAAAGAAAAGATCGTCAATACTAAGAAATAAGGCAAGCAATAATTAAAGAAAGGGATAAGCATACTTAGTTTCCTACGGCAGTATTAACTGAATCAGGTTCACGGGTATTTTCTCAGCTTGATGATGACATCACCAACAGCACCCCGACTAATGTATGGCAGTATAGGGGATTTTGGGAGAGATGGGAAGTTTATTTCGTAGATACTGGTGAAATGTTACTTTATTAATATAAGAACAGGCAAAATTAGTATTAGCATCTCATTTATAATTTTACAAATACCCAAATTTTCCCTTATCTCTTTAATTTACCTATAAAAAACGTTAGTATAATGCTTTGTTTTATGGATTGATAAGGGAACATAATGATTATTGTTTATGGGATTAAAAATTGCGATACGGTAAAGAAAGCCTTGAAATGGTTGGCGGAACATCATATTGAGCATAAGTTACATGATTATCGTGTTGATGGCATTGAGCCACTTTTTATTGAGCAGGCGGAAAAGGCGTTTGGTTGGCAGAGTTTAGTTAATAAGCGTAGTACCACTTGGCGTAATTTAGCGGATGATGTGAAAGAAAATTTGTCAAAACAGACCGCACTTGAGTTGTTGTTCGCTCAGCCTACTTTGATGAAACGTCCTATTATTTTGCAAGATAATCTGGCGTTAATTGGCTTTGATGAGGCGGAATATCGTCAAGCCTTTATTAACTAAAAATTTTGCAAAAAAACACCGCACTTTTAGGCAAAGAAAAGAATGAAAACAGAGATTATTGCGTTAGCTCAGGCGTTAATTCGCCGTCCTTCTATTAGCCCTGATGATCAGGGCTGTCAAAAATTGATTGCAGATCGTTTAGCCCCTTTGGGCTTTAAATTAGAATGGCTACCTTTTAATGATACCTTGAATTTATGGGCAACCCATGGGAGTGGCGAGCCTGTAGTGGCTTTTGCGGGGCATACAGATGTGGTGCCAGTAGGCGATGAAACGCAATGGCAATATCCGCCATTTTCTGCGCAAATTGTTGATGATATGTTATATGGGCGTGGTGCGGCGGATATGAAAGGCTCGTTAGCCGCGATGGTGGTGGCGTTAGAGCAATATGTGAAAAGCAATCCCAACCATAAGGGAACATTGGGGTTATTGGTAACATCCGATGAAGAGGCGGCGGCTCACGATGGCACAAAACGAGTGGTCGAAACCTTAATACAGCGTGGCGAGAAAATTGATTATTGCTTGGTGGGGGAGCCGTCCAGTAGCCAGCAATTAGGCGATGTGGTAAAAAATGGGCGGCGCGGTTCAATAACAGGGAATTTGTATATTGAAGGCGTGCAGGGGCATGTGGCTTATCCTCATTTAGCGGATAATCCTGTGCATAAGGCTTTGCCATTTTTGACTGAATTAAGCCAGTATCAATGGGATCAGGGCAATACCTATTTTCCACCGACAAGTTTGCAAATTGCCAATATTCAAGCTGGGACAGGCAGTAATAATGTGATCCCCGGTGAGCTTTATGTGCAGTTTAATTTACGTTATTGTACTGAAGTCACGGATGAAATCATTAAGCAGAAAGTGGCGGAATTGCTGGATAAATATGGGTTATCTTATCGCATTGAATGGTGGTTATCAGGTAAACCTTTTTTAACGCAACCGGGTAAATTAGTGAATGCGGTGGTTGAAAGTTTACAGCAAGTGGCGAATATTACGCCTAAATTAGAAACCAGTGGAGGCACCTCCGATGGGCGTTTTATTGCTTTAATGGGGGGGGAAGTGGTGGAGCTAGGGCCGCTGAATAAGACCATTCATAAAGTTGATGAATGTGTGAGTTGCCAAGATTTGGCGACCTTGGGGCAAGTTTATTTCGCTATGTTGCCACCTTTATTGGCATCTGAATAAGTATTTATGCAAGAATATCATTTTGATTGGGCAATGTTGACAGGTAAAAGTCGTGCTCATTTAGCACCTTTACCTTGCCCTTTTTCCACACAACATTATTTGCAACCAAAAGCCAATAAGGCTTTTCAAGCCTTGCAACAACAGGCAAAAAAAGCGGGGTTTAATTTACAACCTGCCAGCAGTTTTCGCGATTTCCAACGTCAGCAGCAAATTTGGAATGCTAAATTTGTGGGACAACGTAAGGTGCATAATGATGAGGGAGAGGCTATTGAATTAAGCCATTTATCCCCTTGGCAAAAATGCCAGGCAATTTTGCGTTGGTCTGCTTTGCCGGGGGCGAGTCGTCATCATTGGGGAACAGAAATTGATATTTTTGATCCTGATTTATTGCCCCCCCATCAATCGCTTCAACTAGAGCCTTGGGAATATGAAAATGGGGGGTATTTTGCCGAACTTAGCGAGTTTTTACAGCAAAATTTAACGCATTTTGATTTTGCTTTACCTTTTTTAACTGATAATCAAACTAAAATGGGGCGTGAACCTTGGCATATTAGTTATTTACCTGTTGCCGAGCTTGCTCAAAAATATTTTACCCCAGAGGTTTTATTAAAGGCCTGGCAACAGGAATACATCGCTGGACAGGATTGTTTGATTAAGCATCTTGATGATATTTTTCAGGATTATATAGTCATTCCACTTTAAAATAATACAGTGTTGGCACGCCTCGCTGTACTTGTTGTACTGTCTTCGGCGTGCCGCCTTGTCTTATTTTAAATTGAAACGACTATATTATTGCAGGCTAAGTTGCAATAATAATGGATTGTGATCGGAGCTTTCCGTATTAATCACTTTTGCTTCTTCTACCTTAACCCCTCGTACAAATACGTGATCGAGGGGATTTCCCATAAAACGTTTACGCACATCATTGGTATAGCCAACTTCTTTGAGCTGATATTTTTCTGCAAGACCTCGAATCAAGGATAAACGATGATGATTCCAAGTGTTAAAATCGCCCGCAAGAATAATAGGGCCTTGATGCTCATTGATAATTTGGAACATACGTTCTACTTGGATTTTATAATTATTGAGATTCCATTCAAAATTTACCAGATGAAGATTAATAACCAGTAATGGTGGCTGGTTTGCACGTAAATACTCAGTAGCAATGCCTACTTTAGGTACTTGAATCCAAGGCTCAGATTCAGTGCCTACACAATAGGAAATAGGAGCTACTTTGGATAAGGTATTGACGCCACTTTCATTATTTAAGTAAGAATAGGCTCGTGCATACAATGAAGTAGATAAAATAGGGCTTAATAATTGAGCAATATTTTGGGTAGTAGAAGCCTCTTGTAACAGCACTAAATCCATATCTTGTGCAAGTTTTTCTAATTCGGGCTTCCAACCTTGATCTTCGCCTTTATGAATATTCCATACTAATACATTCACTTTATTTGGAAATGGTGGCGTAATGGTTTTAGCCTGATAACAAAGCAAGCGATCATAGTTTGCCACAACAGGATAATAGATTTCAGGATTTGCGCTAGATAAACTGATTTTAGGTTTATCATAGAGATCAAAACTATAAAATAAATAGATAATAACTAAGGAAATAAGAGCAAAAATGCTCAAAATAATGGTTTTAATTTTATTCATTTGAGGTATTTAATAATATTTATCTTTATAAATAGTGAGACTTTGCTTATACTACACATCGCCCTTAAAGCCAGTGTTTAAGGGCATTATGAATATTTTATTCAATTTATCGTCATCTTACTTTAAATGGAAATGACTATAATATGAGTTGAATTTTTCACAGTTTAGCATGTTTTATTAAAATGTCAGATAGGACGAGTCATTATATTTTTTTAAGGTTTAATTTATGAGCATTTATAGCTATATTTGTTTTTTATCTGCTTTATCTATTTTACTCGGATTTATCACCAGTAAAATTAACGATAAGATACAATCGACTATTGCTATTACAGCTTCCGCAATGGTGGGGTCATTAATTTTAATTGTTTTAGGTTATTTGAATTGGTTTAACCTTGATACTATTGCCAAAGTTGTTATGGAGGAGCTTGATTTCAAGAGCTTCTTATTAAATGGAATTTTAGGCTTTCTGTTATTTGCTGGGGCATTAGGCATAAAATTACCCGTTATGAAAGATCAAAAATGGGAAATTGCCACTTTTTCTTTATTTTCCACCCTTGCTTCTTCCTTTATCGTTGGTGGACTTATTTATTTAGGTGCCAATCTAATTGGTTTATCTCTCGATTTTATTTATTGTATGTTATTTGGGGCTTTAATTTCGCCAACAGATCCTATTGCGGTATTAGCCATTATTAAAAACCTCAAAGCGCCAAAACGATTGTCTATGCAAGTAGAAGGCGAATCCTTATTTAATGATGGTGTAGGGTTAGTCATTTTTATTACCATTTTTACCGTTGCTTTTGGTGGGCAAGAGCCTACGATTAGCGGTATTTTAGGCTTATTTTTTCACGAGGCTATTGGCGGTATATTATTTGGTCTGGTTTTAGGCTTTGTGGCACATTTATTAATCTCAAATACCGATGACGGAAGTTTAGAAATCTTATTAACCTTAACTATCCCAACCGCTGGTTTTATGCTAGCGAATGTATTACATTTATCAGGGGCATTAGCCATGGTGGTTGCTGGGATTATGGTAGGAAATTGGACAAGACAAAAAGGATTTTCCGAACAAAGTCAACGTTATCTCGATCATTTTTGGGAAATGATTGATCATTTCTTAAATTCATTATTATTCTTTCTTATTGGCTTTGCTTTATTGCTGGTTGATTTTACCTTTAAAGGTTTTATCCTTATGTTATTGGCGATCCCAATTTGTTTATTCGCCCGTTTTGCAAGTCTATGGTTACCTTTCAAAGTAATGCAACGCTTTAGAACATACAACCCTTATACCTTGAAAATTCTAACTTGGGGAGGCTTACGCGGCGGTCTATCTATGGCAATGGCATTATCTATTCCAAAAGGAACAACCTTTATTGGCGATACAGGCATTGATGTACATGATTTATTGTTAGTATTAACCTATGCAGTGGTACTTTTTTCCATTTTGGTACAGGGCATTACTATTGAAAAAATGATTCAAAAAGCCAAAACCGTTGATCCTAACCGAGAAGAGTATTTACGGAGCAGTGAGGTTTTGGCTAAGATGAAGCATTAATATTACTGTTTACGTTGAAATATATGGTCGTCCCACTTTAACATGATACAGCGTTGGTGCACCTCGCTGTACTACTTGTACGGTCTTTGACCATTTTAAATGGGAACGACTATACTTTTTATTCTTAATTTAGTAAACTTAATGACAAACCACCTTAATCGCTAGCCCTCCTTGTGAGGTTTCACGATATTTTGCATTCATATCTTTGCCTGTTTCATACATCGTTTCGATGACTTTGTCTAAACTGACTCTTGGGCTTGTTGTGCGACGTAATGCCATACGGCTGGCATTAATGGCTTTTACTGAAGCGATAGCGTTACGTTCAATACAAGGCACTTGTACTTGCCCGCCTACGGGATCGCAGGTTAAACCAAGGTTATGCTCCATCGCAATTTCAGCCGCAATGCAAACTTGTTCTGGTTTGCCGCCTAATATTTCTGTTAATCCAGCCGCAGCCATTGAGCAAGCTACGCCCACTTCTCCTTGACAACCTACTTCTGCCCCAGAAATTGAAGCGTTCATTTTGTATAAAGAGCCGATGAAACTACAGGTTAATAAGTAACGTTCAATAACGTTCTCTGTGATGGGGGCGATAAATTTACCGTAGTAAGCCAATACTGCGGGGACAATGCCACAAGCACCATTGGTTGGGGCGGTAACCACTCGTCCGCCAGCGGCATTTTCTTCATTCACTGCAAGTGCATACATATTGACCCAGTCAATGACTTTCATTGGATCATTGGATAAATTATTGTTGGCTTCAAGCATTCGATATAAGGTTGCAGCACGGCGAGGCACTTTTAATGGACCGGGCAATAATCCTTCGGTGTTTAAACCATGTTCAATGCAATCGTTCATCGTTTGCCATACCAAGTTTAAATGTTGTTTTAAGGCAGTTTTGCCGTGTAATGCGATCTCATTTTGTAACATTAAACTCGAAATGGAGAGGGCGGTATCATTACAATAATTCAAAACGTCTTGGGCATTGCTATAAGGATAAGGCACATTGATTTGTGTCGTTTGTTGTTCGCCAAAATGAGCTTCATCAACAATAAATCCTCCTCCGATGGAGTAATAGGTTTGTTGATAGACGACATCATTATGGCTTAATGCTTTAATACGCATACCATTTTCGTGTAAAGGAAGAAAGCTATGATGAAATTGTAAATTGCGGTTATAGTCAAATTTTACGCTCACTTTGCCCTCAGCAAGTGGCAATAATGCGGTCTGTTTAAGTTGTTCAATAAAGCGTGGAATTAAATCAATATCAACATTATGAGGGAGATAGCCTGCTAATCCCATAATAATCGCAATATCCGTATTATGCCCACGCCCTGTCATAGATAAAGAGCCATAAACATCAACCTGTATTTCGGTAATGTGTTCAAGCTGTTGTTGCTGAATTAAATCATCAATAAATTGTTTACCTGCTTTCATTGGACCAACAGTATGCGAACTGGAAGGACCAATACCCACTTTAAACATATCAAATACACTAATCATACATACTCACATTATTATTTTTATTGTTAAGCCTAAGCCTGTTGTCCGTAGTATAAGGGTATTAAGCGAACAACAGGCGATGGGGCGGCTATTTTACCGATTTTTTATAAAATTAAAATAAGCTATAGATCACCGCTGAAATGGCGACAAATCCCATAACAGTAACAAAAACATTGCTCCATTTTCCTTGGTAACGTTTCATCGCTGGAACTTTGCGAATGGCGTACATCGGCATAATAAATAAAATCATAGCGATAATAGGGCCACCAAGAGATTCAATTAAGCCTAAAATACTCGGATTAATGATCGCCACGCCCCATAAACTTAAGAGAAAGAAAAGTGCGGTGAAATAATTTAATTTTTTACGGTTAATCGGTTGTTGAGTTTGACGCATTTTGATTAATAATCCTTCTAGCCCTTCTCTCGCCCCTAAATAATGACCAAAGAATGAACTAGTGATCGCGAGGAAAGCGACCAATGGACCAAAATAAGAGATATAGGGGTTATCAAATTTATTGGCAAGGAAAGAAAGAATACTAATATTTTGTTCTCGTGCTAGGGCTAATTCTTGTGGTGTAAGTGTTAATACACAACTAAAGACAAATAGCATAACGAACACAAGTAAAATGGTTGCCGTTCCTCTTAAGGTTTGGCTAGCGTGTTGTTCGGTACGTTTAGGATCTTGATATTGGCGTAATTGTGATTGTGAAAAGGCAGAGATCGCAGGAGAGTGGTTAAAGGAAAAAACCAAAACGGGAATAGTTAACCATAATGTCCCTATAAAGTTTTGTAATGTTGGCAATTCGTGCAACATTGAACTATTCCAATGAGGAATCAGATAAAGGGATAATCCGAGTAAAATAAGTACTAAAGGATAAACTAAAAACTCCGTAATTTTGAGCATAATTTTTTCATTCATCAGCATTACTGAAATGAGGGTAGCAATAAGCACGAAAGATAAAATAATGCGATTTGGCGATGGTAAAGATAATTGATTAACCATAAAAGACTCTACAGTATTAGTGATACCATTACCATAAATTAACAGAATAGGAAAAATGGCAAAGAAATAAAGTAGCGTGATAAGTTTCCCTGCGGTTTTACCAAAATGTTCTTCTACCACTTCGGTAATATCACTACCCGGTTTACGCGAAGAAAGCACAAAGCGAGCTAAACCGAGATGAGCAAGATAGGTCATTGGACCTACTAAAATTACCATAACGACGAGCGGCCAAAAGCCCCCCATTCCTGCATTAATGGGTAAAAATAACACGCCTGCTCCAACAGCAGTCCCAAATAAGTTTAACATCCAAATTACATCAAATTTATTCCAGCGAGGGGATGATTTTGACACAGACATACATACTCCTAATATTTGTAAGGTTTTTATTATTTTTCGGTGTGTATACTAATCTTTACAGGTTTAATATTCAAAAGGAAAATTGGAAATTTGTGATCGAGGTAATAGTATTTTTATCGTCGGCGTTAATCATGTGAAAGCGTTGTTTTATATTGTTTATAAAAGGGTATTTATCTGTTAATACCTTTGGGGAGAAATGGTTACTTTTTTGTAAAAATTTCGTTTAGATCACAATATCGTATTATTTTTTCAGGCATAATAATTTCTATGCGAAAACCGAGCAATCTATTATATAATGGCTCGCAAAATTAAGGCTCTAAAGGAAGCAGTATGCAAAAAAAGAAAGCATTAAATGATTGGTTATCCTCCACCGCTCTGGGAGGCGTGAATCAATCTTATATTGAAGATATTTATGAGCAATATCTTGATGATCCTAAAAGTGTTGATGAAAGCTGGCAACAGCTATTTAAATCTTTCCCACAATCAAAGACGCTTGAACAGCAACATTCTCATGTTCGTCAATATTTTCGTAAATTAGCGCGAGAATCCAATCAGAATACGGTAACAGTCATCGATCCCGATGCTGGGGCAAGACAGGTGCGTTTGTTACAATGGATTAATGCTTACCGTTTTAGAGGGCATTTAGAAGCAAATTTAGATCCCTTAAATTATTATCGTTGGAAGCGCTCTAGCGTGCCTGAATTGGATTATCGTTATCATGGTTTTACAGAACAAGATTTGAATGAAACCTTTAATATTGGTCGCTATGTCTTTGATAAAGATAATATTAAAATGGCGGATTTGGCGGTAGCATTAAAGGAAACCTATTGCGGTAGCATTGGATTAGAGTTTATGCATGTTTCTGATATGGCACAAAAACAATGGCTACAAGCAAAAATTGAGACCTTATTAAATAAACCCTTATTTACCGCACAAGAGAAAAAGACCTTTTTGCAAGAGCTTACAGCGGCTGACGGCTTAGAACGTTATTTAGGGGCGAAATTTCCGGGAGCAAAACGCTTTTCTTTAGAGGGTTCGGATGCCTTTATTCCGATGATGAAAGAAATTATTCGCCATGCAGGTAAGCAAGGGGTAACGGATATTGTTATGGGTATGGCACACCGTGGGCGTTTAAATCTGTTAGTGAATGTATTAGGTAAGAAACCTGCTGAGTTGTTTGATGAATTTGCGGGCAAACATGTGGGCGATCGAACAGGGGATGTGAAATATCATCAAGGTTTTTCTTCTGATTTTGAAACAGATTGGGGCAAAGTACATCTTACCTTGGCGTTTAACCCTTCTCATTTAGAAATTGTGAATCCTGTTGTGATTGGTTCTGTGCGAGCGAGACAAACGAGAATTGAGGATAAAACTCATGATAAAGTGTTAGCGGTAACGGTGCATGGAGATTCTGCGGTTACAGGGCAAGGCGTGGTGCAAGAAACGCTGAATATGTCATCGGCAAGAGGTTATAATGTTGGCGGTACGATTCGCATTGTGATTAATAATCAAATCGGTTTTACTACCTCCAACCCAAATGATACACGCTCAACGGAATATTGTACGGACATTGCTAAAATGATCCAAGCACCGATTATTCATGTGAATGGCGATGATCCTGAAGCGGTCGCCTTTGCGGCAAGAATGGCTGTGGAATATCGTAATTTGTTTAAACAAGATATTTTTATTGATTTAATTTCTTACCGTCGTCATGGGCATAATGAGGCTGATGAGCCTTTAGTCACTCAGCCTATGATGTATAGCATTATCAAAAAACATCCTACCCCACGTAAGGTTTATGCGGATCGTTTAATCGCAGAACAGGTCATTAGCCCAGAACAAGAAATTGAAATGATCAATACCTATCGTGATGCTTTAGACAATGGGGAATGTGTTGTGCCTGAGTTTCGTCAAATGGATATGACTAAAGTAGATTGGCTGCAGTATCTTAACCACGATTGGACAGCACCTTACCCTCATCAATTTGATCAAGCCCGTTTTCAAGCATTAGCACATCGTATTTGTGAATACCCCGACAATCATAAATTGCATAGTCGAGTAGCAAAAATTTATCAAGATCGGAAAGCGATGGCGGCGGGCGAAAAACCGCTAGATTGGGGGATGGCGGAAACTATGGCTTATGCCACCTTGTTAGATGAAGGTATTCCTGTACGTTTATCGGGCGAAGATGCAGGACGAGGAACCTTTTTCCATCGTCATGCGGTTATCCATAACCAAAATGATGGAACGGGTTATATTCCTTTGGCAAATTTACATTCAAAACAAGGGCGTTTTGAGGTTTGGGATTCGGTGTTATCGGAAGAGGCGGTATTGGCTTTTGAGTATGGTTTTGCCACCACTGATCCAAAAACTTTAACCATTTGGGAAGCACAATTTGGCGATTTTGCCAATGTGGCACAGGTGGTGATCGATCAATTTATTAGCTCTGGCGAACAAAAATGGGGAAGAATGTGTGGTTTAACGATGCTATTGCCTCATGGTTATGAAGGACAAGGGCCTGAACATTCTTCCGCACGTTTAGAACGCTATTTGCAACTTTGTGCGGAACAAAATATGCAAGTTTGTGTCCCTTCTACACCAGCTCAGGTTTATCATATGTTACGCCGCCAAGCCTTGCGGAAAGTTCGCCGTCCATTAATTGCGATTTCGCCGAAATCCTTATTGCGTCATCCTCTTGCGGTGTCTGCTATGACGGAATTGACAGAGGGATATTTCCAAACGGTTATTGGCGAAATTGATCCTTTAGAGGCAAGCAAAATTAAGCGAATTGTGCTTTGTTCAGGTAAGGTTTATTATGATTTATTAGAATATCGCCGCCAACAACAGCTTGAACAAGTGGCGATTATTCGCATTGAACAACTTTATCCTTATCCCCACGAAGAAGTAAAAGCCATTTTGGCACAATATCCTCAAGTAACCGATTTTGTTTGGTGCCAAGAAGAACCGCAAAATCAAGGGGCTTGGTATTGTTCTAAACATAATTTTGAGGCTTCTATTCCAGAGCAGGCGACCTTACGTTATGCAGGGCGACCTGCTTCTGCCTCGCCAGCGGTAGGCTATATGTCTTTACATATTAAACAACAACAGCAACTGATTGAAGATGCTTTAATCGTATCAATGTAACATTTTGAACCTATATCATAAAAAAGTGCGGTGGTTTTTGCGAAAATTTTTATTTTTACTCGTAGGATCACCCAATAACCCATAAGGAAACGAAGATGACCATAGAGATTTTAGTGCCAGATTTACCAGAGTCCGTTGCCGATGCGACTGTTGCCACTTGGCATAAAAAAGTCGGCGATAAGATTTGTCGTGATGAGGTGTTGGTGGAAATTGAAACTGACAAAGTTGTGCTTGAAGTGCCAGCCAGTGTGGACGGAATTTTAACGGAAATTCATCAACAGGAAGGGGCAACCGTCATAAGCAAGCAATTATTGGGCAAGTTAGAGCAACAAGCTGGTGATGGACAAATTACTAAAGAACCAGCTCCACAAGCCAATGAAGCAACGCCAGCGGATCGTCATCAAGCCACATTGCAGGTTGATGAAAGCCAAGGGGATCATCAAGGCCCAGCCATTCGCCGTTTATTAGCAGAACATAATCTGGAGGCGAGTGCCATTAAAGGCACAGGCGTAGGCGGACGTTTAACACGAGAAGATATTGAACAATATTTAGCTCAACAACCATCAACCCCATCGCCAATTCAAGAGGCAGAGCCTATCATTACTCAACGTAGTGAAAAACGTGTGGCAATGACCCGCTTGCGTAAACGTATCGCGGAACGCTTGTTAGAGGCGAAAAACAATACAGCGATGTTGACCACCTTTAATGAAGTGGATATGCAGCCGATTATGACCTTGCGTAAACGTTATGGCGATAAATTTGAACAACAACATGATACACGCTTAGGCTTTATGTCTTTTTATATTAAAGCCGTAGTAGAGGCATTAAAACGCTATCCAGAAGTGAATGCGTCCATTGATGGCGATGATATTGTGTATCACAATTATTTTGATATTAGCATTGCGGTTTCCACGCCAAGAGGTTTAGTTACCCCAGTGTTGCGTGATTGCGATAAGCTCAGTATGGCGGATATTGAAAAAAATATTAAAGCCCTAGCCGAGAAAGGACGTGAGGGCAAACTCACTGTCGAAGATCTGACGGGCGGAAACTTTACTATTACTAATGGTGGCGTTTTTGGTTCATTGATGTCAACGCCGATTATTAATCCGCCACAAAGTGCCATTTTAGGTATGCACGCTATTAAAGATAGACCTGTGGCAATCAATGGACAAGTAGAAATTCGTCCGATGATGTATTTGGCATTATCTTACGATCACCGTTTAATTGATGGCAGAGAATCGGTAGGATTTTTGGTGACAGTAAAAGAATTATTAGAAGATCCAACACGTTTGCTGTTAGAAATTTAATGATATAAAAAGTGCGGTGCATTTTTAAATTATTTTATAGTCGTCTCATTTTTAATTGAAACGACTATCATTATATAAATAAAAATAAATGCAATAAACACAACAAGGCTTTTAATGTGAGGAGATCAAATGAACTTACATGAATATCAAAGTAAACAATTATTCGCAGAGTATGGCTTACCTATTCCAAAAGGCATTGCTTGTTATTCAGAGGAAGAAGCAATCCAAGCGATGAATCAACTTGGCGGCGAGAAATGGGTGGCAAAATGCCAAATTCATGGGGGAGGACGAGGTAAAGCAGGCGGCGTACAACTTGTTCATAATAAAACAGAAATGGCAAGTTTTGTACAGAAATGGCTCGGGCAATCTTTAGTGACTTTTCAAACCGATTCGCAAGGGCAACCTGTACATTGTATTTATGTGGAGCAATATTCAGATATTCATCAAGAATTATATTTAAGTGCAATTATTGATCGTTCTTTGCAGAAGTTAGTCTTTATGGTATCGGCACAAGGCGGTATGAATATTGAAGACGTGGCAGAAAAAACACCGCACTTATTGCATAAGGTTGCCATTGATCCCTCATTAGGTGCGATGCCTTATCAAGGGCGTGAATTAGCCTTCAAATTGGGTTTGCAAGGTGAACAATTAAAACAATTTGTACAACTTTTTCTAAAACTCGCCAAATTGTTTATTGAAAAGGACATTGCTTTATTAGAAATCAATCCCTTAGGTATAACGCAATCGGGGCAATTATTATGTTTAGATGCAAAAGTGGTGGTAGATAGTAATGCCTTATATCGTCAGCCTGAATTAGCCCAAATGCAGGATAAGAGCCAAGAAGATCCTAGAGAGTCCCTCGCTGAGTTTTTTCAGCTTAATTATGTCGCATTAACAGGTAATATTGGTTGTATGGTCAATGGGGCAGGGCTGGCGATGGCAACCATGGACATCATTAAACTCTATGGCGGTGAACCCGCTAATTTCCTTGATGTTGGCGGAGGGGCGACAAAGGAACGTGTTGCTGAAGCCTTTAAGATTATTTTATCCGATAAGGCAGTGAAAGCCGTACTTGTGAATATTTTTGGAGGAATTGTACGTTGTGATTTAATCGCTGAGGGGATTATTGCTGCGGTAGATGAAGTGGGCGTGAATGTACCTGTTGTGGTGCGTTTAGAAGGGACTAACGCACAATTAGGACGAGAAATTCTCGCCACGAGCAAGTTAAATATTATTGCCGCTCAAGGTTTAGCAGAGGCGGCACAACAAGTGGTTGCTGCTTTGGAGGAAAAATAATGGCTATTCTTATTGATAAACATACCAAAGTGATTTGCCAAGGTTTTACTGGTGGACAAGGCACTTTTCATTCTGAACAAGCCCTTGCTTATGGTACCCAATTAGTGGCAGGAGTATCGCCAGGTAAAGGTGGCACAACCCACTTAGGCCTCCCCGTCTTTAATACTGTAAAACAAGCGGTTGAAGCAACAGAGGCAACGGCAAGTGTTATCTATGTTCCCGCCGCAGGTTGTAAAGATGCGATTTTAGAAGCGATTGATGCTGGAATCACATTAATTGTGTGTATTACAGAAGGGATACCAACACTGGATATGTTACAAGTCAAACAAAAATTAAACCAAACGGGCGTGCGAATGATCGGACCAAACTGCCCGGGCATTATTACGCCAGAGGAATGTAAAATCGGCATTATGCCAGGACATATTCATCAAAAAGGACGCATTGGTATTGTATCTCGTTCAGGTACCTTAACTTACGAAGCAGTTAAACAAACAACGGATGAAGGATTAGGGCAATCTACTTGTGTAGGCATTGGCGGCGATCCGATTCCGGGCAGTAATTTTATTGATATTCTCGCGTTATTTGAACAAGATCCTCAAACCGAAGCTATTGTGATGATTGGCGAGATCGGCGGAACTGCTGAGGAAGAAGCTGCCGCTTTTATTAAACAACATATCACTAAACCTGTCATAGGCTATATTGCAGGCGTGACCGCCCCAAAAGGCAAAAGAATGGGACACGCAGGAGCAATTATTAGTGGCGGTAAAGGCACAGCTCAAGAAAAATTTACCGCATTAAGAGAGGCGGGGGTTACGGTGGTTGAAAGCCTAGCGGATATAGGTAAAACTGTTAAGCAGATTGTAGGTTAGATACTTTCTTTAATTAATAAGGGCTGATTATTCAGCCCTTATTGGTGTTTGGCGTAATGGCTTACCTATTACACCAAACTTTTTATAAGGCTTTTAGCCTAACTTTATATGAAAATACTTGATTTACTCCACCCCCACAAAAGCCTCTCTTAGCTGTTGTAATTGATCGCGTAATTTTGCAGCTTGTTCAAATTCTAAATTTTGTGCTGCTTTGTACATTTGTTGCTCCAATTTCTTCATTTGTTGTTGATAATCTTTGGCTGATTTTGGTGTTTGATAAAGTGCGGTTGGTTCTGCCACCATTTTTTGTTGTTTTTTCTGTTTCGCTTTGTAATTTGTTCCTTGTCCAATATCTAATAATTCACCAATTTTCTTATTCAAGGCTTGTGGCACGATATGATGCTGTTGATTATAACGCATTTGTTTTTCTCGGCGGCGTTGGGTTTCTTCGATAGCTTTTTGCATGGATTTGGTAATGCTATCTGCATATAAAATGGCTTTGCCTTTTAAATTTCTTGCTGCTCGTCCAATGGTTTGGATCAATGAGCGTTCGGAACGTAAAAAGCCTTCTTTATCGGCATCAAGAATCGCCACGAGAGAAACTTCTGGCATATCTAAACCTTCTCGTAATAAGTTAATTCCTACCAAGACATCAAACTCCCCTAAGCGTAAATCACGAATAATCTCTACTCGCTCTACCGTATCAATATCGGAATGTAAATAACGTACTTTTACATTATGTTCCGCAAGATAATCGGTTAAATCTTCCGCCATTTTTTTGGTTAAGGTTGTTACTAGCACACGCTCATTTTGTTCTACTCGCAAGCGAATTTCCGATAATAAATCATCAACTTGGGTCATTACTGGGCGTACTTCAATTTCAGGATCAAGTAAACCTGTTGGGCGAACAACCTGATCAATGATTTCCTCCCCTGATTTTTCGAGTTCGTAAGGCCCCGGCGTAGCAGAAACATAGATAGTTTGCGGTGCGAGGCGTTCAAATTCTTCAAAACGCAATGGGCGATTATCTAAGGCAGAGGGTAAACGAAAGCCATATTCCACTAAAGTTTCCTTACGAGAGCGGTCACCTCGATACATACCGCCAATTTGCGGAACAGTAACGTGGGATTCATCAATAATCAATAATGCATCAGTTGGCATATAATCAAATAAGGTGGGAGGTGGTTCGCCTTCTTGCCGCCCTGATAAATAACGTGAGTAATTTTCAATGCCTGAGCAATAGCCTAGTTCATTCATCATTTCTATATCAAATTGGGTGCGTTGGCTAATGCGTTGTTCTTCAAGTAATTTATTATGTTCAAGAAAATATTGTTTACGTTGGGTTAATTCTGCCTTGATTTTTTCAATGGCATCTAAAATACGTTCTCTTGGCGTAACATAATGGGTTTTCGGGTAAACGGTATAACGTGGTACGCTACCAAAGCTACTTCCTGTTAAGGGATCGAATAAACTTAGGCGTTCAATTTCATCATCAAATAATTCTACACGTACCGCCTGAGCTTCTGATTCCGCAGGAAAAATATCAATAATTTCGCCACGCACACGAAAAGTCCCGCGTTGAAAGGCTTGATCATTGCGAGTATATTGCAATTCAGCCAGCTGTGCCAAAATTTGCCGTTGATTAACCAAAGCCCCTTGCTGTAAATGCAACATCATTTTTAAATAAGAATCAGGATCCCCTAAGCCGTAAATCGCCGAAACCGATGCCACCACAATGGTATCACGCCGTTCTAAAAATGATTTGGTGGCGGAAAGACGCATTTGCTCGATTTGATCATTAATTGAGGCATCTTTTTCAATAAAGGTATCGCTACTGGGTACATAAGCCTCTGGTTGATAATAATCATAGTAAGACACAAAGTATTCCACCGCATTTTCTGGAAAAAAGGCTTTCATTTCCGCATAAAGCTGAGCGGCTAAGGTTTTATTTGGAGCAAGCAACATAGCAGGACGATTGAGTTGTGCAATAACATTGGCTATTGTAAAGGTTTTGCCTGAGCCTGTTACCCCTAGTAAGGTTTGATGTGCCAAGCCATCATTTAAATTTTCAATAATTTTGGCAATGGCTTGTGGTTGATCGCCCGAAGGTTTAAAGTCCGAATGAAGAATAAATGGTTTTGCTGATTTTTCACCCATAATAATCACAATCTCGTTAATAAATGATTTTGCTTTATTCTAACACAATGCAAAAGTGCGGTCATTTTCTCAAAAATTTTTAAGTTTTACACAGACTTATCTTTGTCAAGAGAATTAGCCTAAATTTTTCTTAAAAATATTTTCATTTTTTACTGGAAATTTCTTAACTAGTTGATATATAAAGAAATGATATTTTGCAACCAATTCCACCTTAGGCTTGAAAGAAGCCTTGATTTATCAGGCTTGAAAGATTTTTCTTAGCAATAATCCACAAAGTTATCCACAGCAACTGTGGATAGAAAAATAAGATAGCTGTAATAGGGATAACAAATGCAAATTAATTCTTCATTTGAATTAAAAAATAGATTTTTTTGTTGACAAGCAAGTTAAACATCTTTATCATTCGCCACCATCTTGGATGATTAAAGAATTATTCCTCCTTAGTTCAGTCGGTAGAACGGTGGACTGTTAATCCATATGTCGCTGGTTCAAGTCCAGCAGGAGGAGCCAATTTTCTTTTAGTTGAGTTTTTATTTGTCTCCTTTTGTAAGAACTCGTTAATAACTAAAAGAGCTTAGCCCATAACCTGAAATAAGGTTATGGGCTTTTGTTTTATCGCTTTTACTCAAGGACACATTATGCTAACTGCGAGCCTCGCCATTGTTGCTGGACTGATTCTGTTAATTTGGAGTGCTGATCGTTTTATTGACGGTGCGGCGGTAACGGCAAAGCACTTCGGTATGCCACAATTACTGATTGGCATTATTATTGTAGGGTTTGGTACTTCAGCTCCAGAAATTATTGTCTCTACCATTTCTGCTCTAAATGGAAATCCGGGTATTGCGCTCGGCAATGCTTATGGATCAAATATTACCAATATCGCCCTTATCCTTGGTTTAACCGCATTATTGCGTCCAATTCTGGTACATTCTCAAGTATTAAAACAAGAATTACCCATTCTCGCTATCATTACCTTAATTTCAGCATGGCTTATTTACGATGCTGAGATCTCTCGCCTTGATGCCATCATCTTATTAGCCATTTTTATCCTTTATATGGCTTGGACAATCCATACAGGTCTAACACAAAAAGAACATAATGAACAAAATAGCGAAATGATCCCCTCCAAAATGGGGCTAAGTATGGCAGTATTTTGGATTATTGTAGGATTAATGCTATTAGTAGTGAGTTCACAAATGTTGGTTTGGGGAGCCGTTACTATTGCCGAATATTTTGGCGTTTCTGATTTAGTGATTGGTCTGACCATTGTTGCCGTTGGGACATCTTTACCTGAATTAGCTTCATCGTTAATGGCGGCGAAAAAAGGGGAACATGATTTAATTGTGGGCAATATTATTGGTTCAAATTTATTTAATACCCTCGCTGTTGTCGGCGTTGCAGGCGTTATTCAGCCGATGAAAGTCGCTTCCGAAATCTTTAGCCGTGATATGCTCATTATGACCATATTAACTTTCTCCTTATTTCTTTTAGGCTATGGATTTACTCAAGCACAAGGTAAAATTACCAGATTAAAAGGTGGATTATTATTCGTGATTTATATTGGCTACAATGTTTATCTATTTTATACTGTGCATTAATTTTATTGATAACCCATTTAGTTTTGCGAAAAGATTATGACAATAAGAACGCCATTACAAATTAGCAGTTTAACTCCACATCCATCTTTAGAATATTGGTCAGTATGTAAAGTTGAAGCACTATTTGAAACCCCTTTTATGGAATTAGTTTATCGTGCCGCTCAAGTTCATCGAGAAAATTTCAATCCTCGTGCCATTCAGCTCTCAACCCTGATGTCCATCAAAACAGGAGGCTGTCCAGAAGATTGCAGTTATTGTCCTCAATCGGCACGTTATCAAACAGGCGTACAAAATCAAGAAATCCTTGATGTAGATTATATTCTTGAAAAAGCAAAAATTGCTAAAGCTCGAGGAGCAGGGCGTTTTTGTATGGGGGCAGCTTGGCGTGGTCCAAAACCTAAAGATATCAAGAAAGTGACAGAAATCATCAAAGCGGTAAAAAGCCTTGGATTAGAAACTTGCGGAACATTTGGCTTATTGCAAGACGGTATGGCAGAAGAATTAAAAGAAGCGGGGCTGGATTATTATAATCATAACCTTGATACCTCACCTGAGCATTATAAAGAAATTATTGGCACTCGCCGTTTTGATGATCGTATTAACACATTGGGCAAAGTGAGAAATGCAGGCTTAAAAGTTTGCTGTGGTGGCATTGTAGGAATGAATGAAACTCGCAAAGAACGAGCAGGGCTTATCGCCAGCCTCGCCAATTTAGATCCTCAACCAGAGTCTGTGCCTATTAACCAACTTGTTGCCGTAGAAGGCACCCCCTTATTTAATGCGGAAAAGCTAGATTGGACAGAATTTGTTCGTACCATTGCGGTTGCTCGCATTACAATGCCCAAAAGCTATGTCCGCCTTTCTGCAGGACGACAAGGAATGAGCGAAGAAATGCAAGCTATGTGCTTTATGGCAGGCGCAAATTCTATTTTCTATGGCGATAAATTATTAGTCACAGAAAACCCAGAAGAAGATCACGACCAAGAATTAATGGCAAAACTCGATCTTGAACCAGAAACGGAGCATAATCGACTAAAATCAGAGAATGGATAGAATGGAGCTAACCATAATGAAAAAATGCCTTTATCTTCTATTAGGCTTATCCTTAGTGGCTTGTAGCAATGTTACCACCACGAAACAACAGGCTAAACAAGCCTTTGAGCAAGGGATTCAAGCCTATCAACAACAAAATTATCAACAGGCAAAACCTTTATTTCAGCAGGCAGAAAAATTGGGGCAGTTTAAAGCACCACGCTATTTAGCCTTTTTGGCATTAAATGGCTGGGGAGAACCGAAAAATATTGCGTTAGCCTTAGATTATTTTCGCCAAAGTGCCGAGCAGGGCGATATTACCAGCCAATATTGGTTAGGGTACTTTTACCAAAAAGGGATTGGTGTCAAGCAAGATCTCCGTCAGGCGCAATATTGGTATCAAAAATCGGCACAACGTGGTGATATTATTGCCTCCCCCGCAATGACCGCCTTAGGGAATTTGTATGCCACAGGACAGGGTGTACATAAAAATCTTCAACAAGCGAGAGATTGGTACCAAAAAGCGGCATTAGTTGGCAATGTTGAGGCTCAGCAGGCGTTGTTAGCGTTGTAATAAGTTGATAAGTAAAGTGCGGTAAGAATATTAGAAATTATTTCTATAATAAGTTTTTCAGCTCTTTTGAGTGAATCATCATTTAAATTACTTATTCCCCAACTCCGGATTTATTCTAACCACTAATTGTGTTATTTGAGGATTATGTTGCTGTATCTGTTTTAATAAATCTTGTTGTTTAAATAATAAGGCTTGACGGACACTGGCGTTTTTGGCTTCTAGGCAAAGCTGATGAGATTGTATATTAGCGATACGAAATTGATAGCGAAATTGTGCTGGGAATAATCCTTGTATTTGCTGATTAAGCTGTGATAAGAAAAGCCCGCGTTGCATAATTTTAGCTAGGCTTGAGTTTTCTAATACCCCTGTGATATTCATCATTTTTTTATTACGCATTGCTTGATTTTCCCTCGTTAAACCCTATGTTAAGGTAGGCATTATAATGAATTTCCGTTATAATGAGCAAAATTTTTGGGAAGAATATTGTGAACGTTATTGGTAATAAGAAAAAATCTTCATTTTGGCCACATTTATTATTAGGTATGTTGGCGCTTTTTTTATTGCCTACCAATCAAGAATTTGAGGTTGTTAATGATAATTTAGAAACCAATTATCAACCTTTACAACAAGTAGAACAGAGCGATATTGATATTGCTTTTGTTCAACAATTTAGCCTTGTGGCGGATTGGGATATTTTACGAGATTTCCCAAAACTTTCACAAAACCTACCGCACTTTTATGCAAAAATCCTTGTGCGTCAACGCCCTATCCGAGCAGGCCCCGTCATTTAAATTTATTATTTTATATTGCTATTTATGCTTATTTATTTGATAAATAAGTGTTTTTTAATTTTTAAAAATGATAAAGAGATATTATGCTTTCAACTATTGTAACTAAAGTGTTTGGTAGTCGTAATGACCGTATTTTACGCCGTTTAAATAAACGTGTTGCCCAGATTAATAAATTAGAGCCTGAATTTGAGGCGATGACTGATGAACAATTACAAGGAAAAACCGCTGAGTTTCGTCAGCGTTTGACACAAGGGGAGAAACTTGAGGATTTAATTCCTGAAGCCTTTGCCACAGTGCGTGAAGCGAGTAAGCGTGTGTTAGGTATGCGTCCTTTTGATGTTCAGCTTATTGGAGGAATGGTGCTTAATGATCGTTGTATCGCAGAAATGCGTACCGGTGAGGGCAAAACTTTAACCGCAACCCTGCCTTGTTATTTAAATGCCTTGAGTGGTAAAGGGGTGCATGTGGTTACCGTTAATGATTATTTAGCGCGCCGAGATGCGGAAACCAATCGTCCTTTATTTGAATTTTTAGGTATGACGGTTGCTGTCAATGTGCCGGGAATGTTGCCACAAGAGAAGCGCGCTGCTTATGCCGCCGATATTACTTATGCCACTAACAGCGAATTAGGTTTTGATTATTTAAGAGATAATTTGGCTCATTCAGCACAAGAACGTTTCCAACGCCCATTACATTATGCTTTGGTGGACGAAGTGGATTCTATTTTAATTGATGAAGCTCGTACCCCTTTGATTATTTCTGGGCAAGCAGAAGATAGCTCGGAGCTTTATGTCGCTATTGATAAATTAATTCCTAAATTGATTTTACAAGAAAAAGAAGATAGCGATGAATATCAAGGCGATGGCGATTACACCGTTGATTTAAAGAATAAACAAGCCTATTTGACCGAACGTGGACAAATTAAAATTGAGAAATTATTGGCTGAATTAGGTTTAATGACGGAAGATGAGTCCTTATATTCGCCATCAAAAATTTCTTTACTGCACCACGTTTATGCGGCATTGCGTGCTCACGCTTTATTTGAACGCAATGTAGATTATATTGTGAAAGATGGCGAAGTGGTGATTGTTGATGAACATACAGGTCGTACTATGGCAGGTCGCCGTTGGTCTGATGGTTTACATCAAGCCATTGAAGCCAAAGAGGGCGTAAAAATTCAAAGCGAAAACCAAACTGTCGCCTCTATCACTTATCAAAATTATTTCCGTCTTTATGAAAAATTGGCGGGGATGACGGGGACAGCGGATACCGAAGCCTTTGAATTTCAACAAATTTATGGCTTAGAAACCGTTGTGATTCCAACCAATCGTCCAATGATTCGTGATGATCGTACAGATTTAATGTTTGAAAATGAGGCCTATAAATTTGAGGCGATCATTAAGGATATTAAGGATTGTGTGGCACGCAATCAACCTGTGTTAGTGGGAACCATTTCCATTGAAAAATCTGAATTATTGTCTTTAGCCTTAACCAAAGCAGGCATTAAACATAGCGTATTAAATGCGAAATTTCATGCTCAAGAAGCAGAAATTGTGGCGAATGCAGGTTATCCCGGCGCGGTAACCATTGCTACCAATATGGCAGGACGAGGAACAGATATTGTCCTGGGCGGAAGTTGGAAAGCGGAAGTAGAGAAATTAGATAACCCAACTCAAGCACAAATTGATGAAATTAAAGCCGCTTGGCAGAAACGCCATGATATTGTTATGGCTGCAGGTGGGCTACATATTATTGGTACAGAACGCCACGAATCACGCCGTATTGATAACCAGTTGCGAGGACGTTCAGGGCGTCAAGGCGATCCTGGTTCATCACGTTTTTACCTTTCTTTGGAAGACGCATTAATGCGGATTTATCTCAATGAAGGCAAATTAAATATGATGAAAAAAGCCTTTACTGAACCCGGCGAGGCGATGGAATCCAAGTTATTAGCCAAAGTGATTGCCTCAGCACAAGCAAAAGTAGAGGCTCATAACTTTGATGGACGGAAAAACTTATTGCAGTTTGATGATGTGGCAAACGATCAACGCCACGCTATTTATAATCAACGTAATTATTTATTGGATAACGAGGATATTTCTGAAACCATTGAGGTTATTCGAAATGATGTATTCAATGCAGTCATTGATCAATATATTCCACCACAATCCTTAGAAGAAATGTGGGATATTCCTGCCTTGGAGCAACGTTTAAAAACGGATTTTGCCTTGGATTTACCTATTCAACAATGGCTAGAAGAGGATAATCATTTACATGAGGAAACCTTGCGTGAGCGTATTTTACAATATGCCGTAGAAGAATATAAACGTAAGGAAGAGCTTGTGGGTGCGGATACCATGCGTAATTTTGAAAAAGGCGTGATGTTACAGCTTTTAGATGAATTATGGAAAGATCATTTGTCCGCAATGGATCACTTGCGTAAAGGTATCCATTTGCGTGGTTATGCACAGAAAGATCCGAAACAAGAATACAAAAAAGAATCTTTCCAAATGTTTACCGAAATGCTTGATGCCTTAAAATTAGGTGTGATTAGCACCTTAAGCAAGGTACAAGTGCGTAGCCAAGAGGAAATTGAGGCTGCTGAACGTGCCAGAATCGCAGCCGCACAACGAGAGGCGGATAATATTCAATTACACGCTAATAGCGAACAAGCGAATAATGAACCACAACAGGTTAATCGTAAAATAGGGCGTAATGAGCCTTGTCCATGTGGTTCAGGTAAGAAATACAAGCATTGCCATGGTAGTCGAGTAAAAGCCTAGAAAAACCAAGTGCGGTCGATTTTTAAAAAATTTTAAAATCTGATCGCACTTTTTTATCAGTTAAACCCATTGGAGAAACCAAAATAATGGAAAAACCCTTAATTAAGGTAGCCGTAGGGATTATTCGTAATGAATTTAAACAAATTTATTTAACCCAACGCTTAGAAGGACAGGATTTTGCTCAAGCATTAGAATTTCCCGGTGGCAAAGTGGATCCCGGAGAAACCCCCGAACAAGCCTTAAAACGAGAACTTGAGGAAGAAGTGGGAATCCATGTTTTATCCGCTTACCCTTATGAAAAATTCTGCTTTGAATATCCAACAAAATTTATTGAATTTTATTTTTATTTAGTTGAAGAATGGGTAAATGAACCCTTTGGACGAGAAGGACAAGAGGGGCTATGGGTTGCTCAAAATGAATTAGATGCAAGCCAGTTCCCACCAGCAAATGCCCAAATTGTTCAGCGGTTATTGGGGGAGATCTTTTCGCAAAGTATTGTTTAATAATCTATGGAGCAGTTGTGCTTAAAGGAGGGATAGTGCAATTTATAGTAGGTTTTGGTTTGTTTCATACCATTATAGTTATTCCATTTTAAAATAATTTTGAAGGACTATAAAACAGCCCCACGCAATGATTTCAAAGTAGAACGATGATAATTTACTGACTTATTCACAAAACCCCATAATATACCCTATTTTTTTTTACGGTTTTAAGCTATCCTATATCACATTTTCAATGATTAATTCTTTTATCATCTCACCTTTATAACAAAAGTGCGGTGGTTTTTTATTTAGTTTTTAAGGTATCGCTAATGTTAGAACAATATCGTCCTGATTTAATTGAGCCTGAAGTGCAACAGTACTGGGCTGACAACAAAACATTTAAAGCCGTAAAAGATACAAGCAAAGAGAAATATTATTGCCTTTCTATGTTGCCTTATCCTTCTGGGCGTTTGCATATGGGACACGTCCGCAATTATACCATTGGTGATGTGGTGTCTCGTTATCAACGTATGAATGGCAAAAATGTACTGCAACCTATGGGGTGGGATGCCTTTGGTTTACCTGCTGAGGGGGCGGCGATTAAGAATAGTACCGCACCAGCAAAATGGACTTATGAAAATATTGAATATATGAAAAACCAGTTGAAGGTGTTAGGTTTTGCTTATGATTGGGATCGTGAGGTGACGACTTGTCGCCCTGAGTATTATAAATGGGAGCAATGGTTTTTCACTGAGTTATATAAAAAAGGCTTGGTGTATAAAAAAACATCGACTGTGAACTGGTGCCCTAATGATGAAACGGTTTTAGCTAATGAGCAAGTACACGAGGGCTGTTGTTGGCGTTGTGATACGCCTGTAGAGCAAAAAGAAATTCCGCAATGGTTTATTAAAATTACTGATTATGCTGAGCAATTACTTGGTGGTTTGGATCAGCTTGATGAATGGCCTGATATGGTAAAAACTATGCAGCGTAACTGGATTGGGCGTTCTGAAGGGGTTGAGATTACCTTTAAATTAAAAGACAGCGAACAAAGAGTGGCGGTTTATACCACGCGTCCTGATACCTTTTATGGCGTGTCTTATATGGCGGTGGCGGCGGGACATCCTTTAGCGGAGCAAGCGGCACAACATAACCCAGCCTTAGCACAATTTATCCAAGAATGTAAAAATACCAAAGTGGCAGAAGCGGAATTAGCCACCATGGAAAAGAAAGGGATGGCGACAGGTTTATTCGCTATTCATCCTTTAACGGGCGAAGACGTGCCAATTTGGGTCGCCAATTTTGTGTTAATGCATTATGGTACAGGGGCGGTAATGGCGGTGCCTGCCCACGATCAACGAGATTTTGAGTTTGCTAGCAAATATGGTTTACCTATTAAACAAGTGATTGCGCCTGCCAATAATGAAAGCATTGATTTGAGTAAATGTGCTTTTACTGAGCATGGTATCAATGTGAATTCTGCGGAATTTGATGGTTTAGATTTTAACGCGGCATTCAATGGTATCGCCGATAAATTAGAGGCAATGGGCGTTGGTAAACGCCAAGTAAATTATCGCTTGCGTGATTGGGGCGTTTCCCGTCAACGTTACTGGGGCGCACCCATTCCGATGTTGACCTTAGCGAATGGCGACGTTGTGCCAGCACCGTTACAGGATTTACCGATTATTTTACCTGAAGATGTGGTAATGGATGGGGTAAAAAGCCCGATCAAAGCAGATCCAGAATGGGCGAAAACCACTTATCAAGGACAGCCAGCGTTAAAAGAAACGGATACCTTTGATACCTTTATGGAATCCTCTTGGTATTATGCACGCTACACCTCGCCAACTTATGATAAAGCGATGTTAGACAGCGATGAAGCGAATTATTGGTTACCTGTAGATCAATATATTGGCGGCATTGAACACGCCACTATGCACTTACTTTATTTCCGCTTCTTCCATAAATTGTTGCGTGATGCGGGCTTAGTCAATTCCGATGAGCCTGCTAAAAAATTATTGTGTCAAGGTATGGTATTGGCTGATGCGTTCTATTACACCAGCCCAACCAATGAACGTATTTGGGTTTCTCCAACGCAGGTTACGCTTGAACGTGATGAAAAAGGGCGGATTATTAAAGCCACTGATCCAGAAGGACGTGAGCTAGTCCATAGTGGTATGACGAAAATGTCAAAATCCAAAAATAACGGTATTGATCCGCAAGAAATGGTGGAAAAATATGGTGCAGATACCGTCCGTTTATTTATGATGTTTGCCTCGCCAGCGGAAATGACCTTAGAATGGCAAGAATCTGGCGTAGAGGGGGCAAAACGTTTCTTGGCTCGTGTATGGAATTTAGTTTACGAATATCAAAAAGATCCTGCCAAAACAACGCTAGATTTGACCGCACTTTCCAGTGAGCAAAAGGCATTACGCCGAGATGTACATAAAACCATTGCGAAAGTTAGCGATGATATTGGTCGCCGTCAAACCTTTAATACCGCCATTGCCGCGATTATGGAGTTAATGAATAAATTAACCCGTGCTAGCCTTGCCACTGAACAAGATAAAGCCTTGATGGCAGAGGCATTAAGTTCGGTGGTGCGTATGCTTTACCCAATCACGCCACACATTTGCTTCCAATTATGGCAAGCCCTTGGCAATCAAGAGAGTATCGATAATGCCCCTTGGGTGGAGGCAGATCCGCAAGCGATGATCGATGAAGAAAAATTGGTGGTGGTACAGGTTAATGGCAAAGTGCGGGCTAAAATTACTGTACCAGCGGATATGGAAGAAGAACAAATTCAACAACGTGCTTTAGCGGAAGAAAATGTTCAAAAATTCCTTGATGGTTTAACCATCGTGAAAACCATTTATGTACCGGGTAAATTATTTAGCTTTGTGGCAAAATAATTCTAATATTGACCGCACTTTGAATAAAGTGCGGTATTTTTTAGAGAGATTTCTTATGTTAAAACAACTTAAAACAATCTTGATTATCAGTAGCCTATCGTTACTTTCTGCTTGCGGTTTTCATTTTCAAAATGAACAAATTTTACCCAAAGAAATACAAACTATCCAACTAGAAAGTAGCGATCCTTATAGCGATATGGCAAGAGCCTTACGTAACCAATTACAATTACGCAATATTAATATTGTGGAAAATCAAAACAATGTTACGGTTTTACGTTTAAATAAAACCAGTACAGATTCTTCTGTGGCGTCTGTTTTTAAACAAGGACGAGAAGCCGAAAAAATTCTCATCTTAAATGTTGAGGCTTCGGTTAAATTACCAAATCACGTGGCTTATCCAATTTCAGCGCATGTTACCCGCACTTTTTTTGATAACTCTCGTGCTGCGTTAGCAAAATCCGCAGAAAAAGAGATGATCTGGCGTGATATGTATGAACAAGCTGCACGTCAACTGATTATAAAAATGGCGGCTATTCCTCATAAAATAACGACTGAAGTCCAATGATTCGTATTTTTGCTGAACAACTAAACACACATCTTGCCCGACATCTAAATCCCATTTACTATTTAGTGGGGCAAGATCCATTATTATTAGAAGAAAGTACACAGCAAATTATTCAAACCGCACAGGCTCAACAATTTGATGAAAAATATCAAGTAAGCATTGACAATAATACGGATTGGAATGAATTATTTGAACGTTGCCAATCTATGGGGTTATTTTTTAGTCGGCAAATTATGATTCTTATTTTGCCTGATAAATTAACAAGCACATTGCAACAAAAACTTGCTGAACTTATCTCATTATTACATCAAGATATTCTACTTATTTTGCAATTTAATAAGCTAACCAAAGAATATGAAAAGCAGAAATGGTATCAACAAGCCAATGAATATGACCCCCAACTGCTCCAAGTGAATTGTCAAACGCCAAATATTGCTCAATATCCCCGTTGGATCACACAACGAGCAAAAGCAATGGGATTAAATCTTGATCAAGAAGCTACCCAATTATTAAGTTATAGTTATGAAAATAACCTATTAGCCTTACACCAAACCTTACAACTCCTCGCTTTACTTTATCCTGATCACAAATTAACTTATCCCAGAGTAAAAGAAATTGTTGAACAATCCTCCGTTTTTACCCCTTATCAATGGATCGATGCCCTATTAGAAGGCAAAGAAAAACGAGCAAAACGCATTCTCGAAGGCTTACAACAAGAAGATATTCAACCTATTATTCTATTGAGAATACTACAAAAAGAACTCAATATTTTGCTCGAAATTTCTCAGCCACAGCAGAAAATCCATCTAGAGCAATCTTTACCTCATCAACAATTAAATGATATTTTTGCTAAATTAAAGATTTGGCAAAATCGCCGCCCATTATTTTTAGCCATATTAAAACGTTTTACCTATCGTCAATTATTTCAAACTTATCGAAAATTAGCAGAAATTGAACGCGCTATAAAACAAGATTTTAGTAGCGACATTTGGCAACAATTAGAAGAGCTTAGTGTGAGTATTTGTAGTAATAGGTAGAATGATTTTTATAGGTGTAGTGGAAAAAAGTTGCTAATAATTTTTCAAGTTATTAGTAACTTTTTTATTAAGAAAATTTTTATAAATATTTCTCATAATATAGTCGTTTTAAATAAGATACTATGTTGAACTCTCTTATATACTGATTGTATATGGATTTTTTAGCAGCTATTTTGTTCATTACACCTTTAAACTGAAAGGGCTATAAAAGGGTTATCATTTTAATGATAATAAGTTGGTTACTTAGGTTTATTGAGTAAATCAGCAAGTCCAGCTTTCATCATTGACATTTGAGATTCATACAATGCTTTGCTCTCTTGTTCATCAATCATAAAATTAATGGTTTCAGATAATGTCATTTTATTTTTCTTAGAATATTTTGAAAGTCTCAACCAAACAGCATATTCTAAATCAATAGACTTTTTCTTTGTCGATTGTTTTTCGGCATTAAAAAAACGTTTTCGCTTAGCTCGGATCGCTTGATCTAGCTTTATGGCTAAATTAGGAGAAAGGTGTTGAGTAATCCAATTTTCAATAATGGTAGGATTATGTTGTGCTTGAATTAATTGCTGAGCAATTTCCTGCTCAAGGCTTTTTTCTTCATACGCAGTAATTTTTTCCCCATTACGTTGTTTTTTTACTAAATAAAGCCATTTCCAATGTGCTTCTTGATTTTCAAGTTTTTGATATTTCATAGATATTCCTAGCGAGTAAACGAGAGGAAAAGAGATTTAATCAATCATATTAAATGTTATGTTACCTGTTCATCATTTTTTTGGCTAGCATTTTATTATTCATAGTTGAATGATAGTTTCATCTTTTATATTGAAAACTAATGAGAATAAAACACAATCCCTATGCTATCCCAATAAATTTTATGCCATAATAGCCACAAAATATTTTATATCAGAGTGAGAGTTTCGTGTCTTTATCTTTATCCAGTCAATATTGCTTAGATTATCAGCAGTTAGTACCACAATTATTGTTGTCTGAACAGGCGTTTCAATGCGTTGATTATATGGCGTTGCAGCCGAGGGCGGTGTCTTGTTTGCGTTATTTTTTGCAAAATCCAACGGATAAATTATTGTTATTGAAAAGTAATGAGTGGGCGGAGAATAGCCAATTTATTGAGAATTTTGTGCAACAAAATTCAGTGGTTTTTACACCGCAAAATAGCGATAAATCAGCGGTAGCAGGGGTAAAATATGTGGTAAAACAAGGCGATGAAACCTGTTTTCCACAAGTTCAGCTGATGCCTGCACAATCTGTGGAGGATAATTTTGTCAGTAAATATAAGGTGGCGAAAGCCTTATATTTTGATCGCTGTAAGTTATTGGGCTGTTTACGTCAACATACCTTGACTAAGCATATTGAGTTGCAAGCTGGGCTTGTTCATGCGGTAAATCAAGGGGTATTGATTTTAAATTTATCCAGTTTGTTGGCACAATTTGAGCTATGGCAACCGTTAAAAACTATTTTACTGACTCAGCAATTTGATTGGTATTCCCTTGATCCTCGTTGTCCTTTGCCTTGCGAGATTCCAAGTTATCCTTTGCAGTTAAAGTTGATTTTATTGGGGGATCGTGAAGACTTGGCTCGTTTTGCGGAATTAGAGCCTGAATTGAGTTATCAGGCATCTTATGGCGAAATGGAAAGCTATTTTGATTTAGAGCAGGTTGAACATCAGCAATTATGGGCAAATTTTGTACGTACCTTTGCACAGCAAAGAGGATTGCCAGCCATTGATGACGCTGGTTTAAATAAACTTTATCAATTATTGGTGCGAGAAAGCGAAAATCGTTATTTAGTAAGCATTGATTTGGCGAGGTTACAGCATATTTTAAGCGGAGCAAGTTTGTATGCGGAGCAAGCAAGCCTAAGTGCGGTGCATTTTGAGCAATTTTTTCAGCAACAGCTATATCAGCAGAGTTTTTTGATGACGCAAACTTATGCAGATATTTTACACGAGCAAGTGTATATCGCCACGGACGGGGAAGTGATTGGGCAGGTCAATGGGCTATCGGTGGTGGAGTATCAGGGAACGCCGATTGTGTTTGGCGAACCTTCAAGAATTAGTTGTGTGGTAAATTTTGGCGACGGCGAGATTGTTGATGTGGATCGTAAAAATGAGCTAGCAGGAAATGTGCATGGTAAGGGTATGATGATTGCTGAGGCTTGTTTAATGGGCTTGCTTAATTTGCAATCGCAATTACCTTTTTCAGCCTCTTTGGTTTTTGAGCAATCTTATACGGATATTGATGGTGATAGTGCTTCTTTGGCGATTTTTTGTGTGTTGTTAAGTGCCTTAGCGGATTTGCCGCTGCCTCAATCCATTGCCATTACGGGGGCAATTGATCAGTTTGGCTTGGTGCATCCTGTGGGTGGGATAAATCATAAGGTTGAGGGCTTTTTTAGAATTTGTCAACAGCGAGGATTAACAGGGCAACAAGGGGTGATTATCCCTTCGGTCGCACGTCAGCAATTAAGTTTGTCAGAGGAAGTCGTAAGTGCGGTGCAAAATAAACAATTTTTTATTTGGGCAGTGGAAGATGTTTATCAAGCCATAGAAATTTTGTTTAAGCGTGATTTAATTGAAGCACAACAGAAAAATGGAGCATTACAACAGCCGGCTTTATCTTATTTTATTACACAACGTATTGAATTAAGGGGAGAAGTTATCCATAAAAAACCTTGGTTTAATTGGTTTAAATAGCAGGTTTATGGGAGGTATTGCTATCCCACTTTAAGGTTTCGTTGAAAGCAAGTCTATAAGGCTTGCTTTTTTATACTGGTTGGACAAGTAAGCTTACAAGTGTTAGCTATTTTGTTTTGAGTTTAACTCTGTTAAAATCTTGGCATATGCTTAGCATAAAGATTTATTATAAATAAGAGGAAAATAAAATGATGAACACTTGTACCTCAAATAGAAAACATTCCTATTCTTATGAAGATTTGTTGGCATCAGGGCGAGGGGAGCTTTTTGGCGAAAATGGCCCTCAGTTACCCGCACCAAGTATGCTTATGATGGATCGTGTGGTTGAGATGAATGAGAATGGGGGAAAATTTGGCAAGGGCTATATTGAAGCGGAATTGGACATTCATCCTCAATTAGATTTTTTTGGTTGTCATTTTTTAGGCGATCCTGTGATGCCAGGGTGTTTAGGGCTTGATGCCATGTGGCAATTAGTGGGATTTTTCTTAGGTTGGATCGGCGGACAGGGAAAAGGACGTGCTTTAGGGGTAGGCGAGGTAAAATTTACAGGACAAGTTTTACCTACTGCCAAAAAAGTAACCTATCGTATTCATATGAAACGTGTGATTAATCGTAAATTAGTGATGGGTATGGCTGATGGCGAAGTGGAGGTTGATGGACGTGTGATTTATACGGCAACCGATTTGAAGGTAGGTTTATTTCAAGATACTTCAACGTTTTAATGGCGTGATCCATTTGATTTTAATCCCCTTGTTGATTTATTCAACAAGGGGATTGTTTTTTGTGCCATCGCTGAGAAAAGCGTGTTAGAATAAGCGAATTTTGTTGAGTATGATAAAGGTTAGTCAATGAAACCGAGTATTATTGCGAAATTAGAAAGTTTAAATGAGCGTCATCAAGAGCTTGAAGCCCTATTGGGGGACGCCACTGTTATTGCTGAACAGGATAAATTTAGGGCTTATTCTAAAGAATATGCACAATTAGAAGATGTGGTGAAATGTTTTTCTCGCTGGCAACAGTTGCATAAGAATAAGCAAGACGCTGAGCTTTTGCTCGATGATCCTGATATGAAGGAAATGGCAGAATTAGAAATTGAAGAATGCAACAGCGAAATTGAAACCACGGAACAACAGCTACAAATTTTATTATTGCCAAAAGATCCGAATGATGAATATAACTGTTATTTAGAAATTCGGGCGGGAACTGGCGGTGATGAAGCGGGCATTTTTGCTGGGGATTTATTCCGTATGTATAGCCGTTATGCGGAGTCTAAACGTTGGCGTGTGGAAGTGCTTAGCGAAAATGAAAGCGAGCAGGGCGGTTATAAAGAGATTATTGCGCGTATTAGTGGCGACAATGTTTATGGGCAATTAAAATTTGAGTCTGGCGGACATCGTGTTCAACGTGTGCCTAAAACGGAATCGCAAGGGCGTATTCATACTTCTGCTTGTACGGTGGCAGTGATGCCTGAATTACCTGAAAGTGAATTGCCTGAAATTAATCCTGCGGATTTGCGGATCGATACTTATCGTTCTTCTGGCGCAGGGGGGCAGCACGTGAATACCACCGATTCTGCGGTGCGAATTACCCATATTCCTACGGGCATTGTGGTTGAATGTCAAGATGAACGTTCGCAACATAAAAATAAAGCGAAAGCCTTGTCTGTCCTTGCTTCTCGTATTGTGCAAGTGGAGCAGGAGCGTCAAGCGGCGGAACAAGCAACGACGAGACGTAATTTATTAGGTTCTGGGGATCGTTCCGATAAAATTCGTACCTACAATTATCCGCAAGGGCGTGTTACCGATCATCGGATTAATTTGACGGTTTACCGTTTAGATGAAGTGATGAATGGTAAAATTGATGAATTAATTGAACCTATTATTACTGAATATCAAGCCGATCAATTAGCGGCATTATCGGAACAAGCCTGATGACCTATGCACAATGGCTTGTACAAGCCATAGGGCAATTAGAGCAAGCCTCTTTTATGGAGAGTGCAAAATTAGATACCCATTTATTGCTTGAAAAGGTAACGGGGAAAAATCGTGCCTATCAGTTTGCTTTTGCCGATACCTTGTTGTCAGAAAAACAACAGCAAGAATTAACCTGTTTATTGCAACGCCGTTTAGAGGGCGAGCCTATGGCCTATATTCTTGGTGAGAAAGAGTTTTGGTCATTGCCTTTGTGGGTTTCGCCTTATACCTTAATTCCCCGTCCTGATACGGAATGTTTAGTAGAAAGTGCGGTGGGTTTGGTCAACGTTTTTCTTGCCCCTTTATTGACCGAAAAACGGTTACGCATTTTAGATTTAGGCACAGGCACAGGGGCAATAGCCTTAGCGTTAGCCGCAGAGCTTACCCCTTGGGCAAGCAAGCAAGGCATTGAACTTGAGATTTATGCGGTGGACGTGGTGGAACAAGCGGTGGCTTTGGCTCAACAAAATGCACAACGGCATCATTTAAAGATTAAGGTTATACAAAGTCATTGGTTTGCTCAGCTTGATCCTAATGATAAGTTTGATTTAATTGTCAGCAATCCACCTTATATTGATGCAAGGGACGAGCATTTACAACAAGGTGATGTACGTTTTGAACCACGTTCAGCCTTAGTGGCAGAACAACAAGGGTTAGCGGACTTACATTGGATTGTGCATCAAGCACCGCATTTTTTACGTCCGCAAGGTTGGTTAATTCTGGAGCATGGCTGGCAACAAGCCGAAAAAGTGCGGTCGTTTTTTGATAAAAATAATTGGCAGCAAGTGGAAACACGGCAAGATTATGGGCAGCGAGATCGTATCACCTTGGCTTGCCTTAACCCATAATAAGAAATTGAATAAATACAGTGAATATGAAGAAATATAATCAAAAAGCATTGTTTGATACCTTAGTGAGTTTTTATTTAATTACTTGCGACGATGAGGGAGAATTGTTATCTCATATTCGATCCTCTATGGGGGGCTTAGTTCGTAAAGCACGCAAGCAGATTGGAGAAGAATTAAGCTCTAAACAGAAAGTGGAACATTTATTGAGGTTAGTTTATCAAGAATGGGGATTTCATTGCGATCCCGATCAGTATTTTTATGTGGATAATCTCTATTTAGCTAAGGTTTTTGAGCGTAAACAGGGTATGCCTGTCAGTTTGGGGGCGATTGTACTGTATTTGGCGGCTTCCCTACAACTGCCTATTTATCCTATTAATTTCCCTACCCAATTAGTGCTAAGGGTTGATCTTGAGGAGGAAACCTTGTTTATTGATCCTTGGGACGGAAAATTTATTTCACGATCAATGCTCGCTACTTTATTTGAAGGCTATTTGGGATTTGGGCATCAGTTAAGGGAAGAAGATTTATCCATAAGTTCTGAGGCAGAAATTGATCATCGTGTTTACCAAGTGGCGAAACACGCCTTAATTCGTGAAGGGCGAAATTTCTCGGCTTTGCAGGTTATTGAACATTTATTACTTTGGCATCCTGATGATCCTTATGAAATTCGTGATCGAGGATTAGTGTTAGCCAATATGCAATGTATTGATGCGGCTATCGCCGATTTAGATTATTTTGTGGAGAAATGTCCTGATGATCCTACGGCGGTTTTATTAGTGGCGCAATTAGCAGAATTAAAACAACATAATGATGTACTTCATTAAAGTAAGGAATAAAAAATGCAACAAAATAAAATTGTTAAAATTGGTCAAATTGAAGTAGCAAATGATAAACCTTTTGTTTTATTTGGCGGTATGAATGTGTTAGAAAGCCGAGATATGGCGATGCGGGTTTGTGAGGCTTATGTGGAAGTCACAGATAAGCTCAACATTCCTTATGTGTTTAAAGCCTCCTTTGATAAAGCAAATCGCTCTTCCATTCATTCTTATCGTGGGCCGGGTATGGAGCAAGGTTTGGCGATTTTTGCTGAATTAAAACGAGAATTTGGAGTAAAAATTATTACTGATGTGCATGAAATTTATCAATGCCAACCCGTAGCTGAGGTGGTTGATGTCATTCAATTACCTGCCTTTTTAGCTCGTCAAACGGATTTAGTTGAGGCAATGGCACGCACGGGAGCGGTGATTAATGTGAAAAAACCGCAGTTTTTAAGCCCGGGACAAATGGGCAATATTGTGGAGAAAATCGCCGAATGCGGTAATGATCAAGTGATTTTATGTGATCGAGGTAGCAATTTTGGTTACGATAACTTGGTGGTGGATATGCTTGGCTTTAGTATTATGCGTAAGGTATCTAAAGGTTGCCCAGTGATTTTTGATGTAACCCATTCATTGCAATGTCGTGATCCTTTTGGTACAGCTTCTGGTGGTCGCCGAGGTCAGGTTACCGAATTAGCTCGAGCAGGTATGGCGGTTGGATTGGCTGGATTATTCTTAGAGGCACATCCTGATCCGAATAGTGCGAAATGTGATGGGCCTTCTGCCTTGCCATTATCGGCATTACCTGGTTTTGTGAGCCAAATGAAAGCCATTGATGATTTGGTAAAAAGTTTTGCGCCATTAGATACTGAACGCTAATTAGAACATTAAGTAAACAACCCACTAAGGAGAGCCTATGAAAATTGTCTTTTTAGATCGTACAGCAATTCCCGCACATATTGATATTCCTCGACCGAAATTTGAGCATGAATGGATTGAATATGATCATACTTCCGCGGAGCAAGTGTTAGAACGTTTGCAAGGGGCAGAGATAGCGATTACCAGCAAAGTGGTTTTTTCTCGTGAGTTAATGCAACAATTACCACAATTAAAATTAATCGCCATTACTGCCACAGGCACAAATAATGTGGATCTTGAAGTGGCTAAAGCCTTAGGCATTTGTGTAAAAAATGTGGCGGGGTATTCTAATGTTACGGTTCCTGAACATGTTTTAGCGATGATTTTTGCCTTAAAACATAGTTTAGTGGGTTGGATTAAGGATCAATTAACGGATAAATGGGCAGAAAGTAAACAATTCTGTTATTTTGATTATCCTATTACCGATGTTCGTGGTTCGACTTTAGGGATTTTTGGTAAAGGATGTTTAGGGCAAGAAGTGGGACGTTTAGCTCAAGCATTGGGTATGCAAGTATTATATGCCGAACATCAAGGAGCGGAACAATGCCGAGAGGGTTATACCCCTTTTGAAGAGGTTTTCAAACAAGCGGATATTCTCAGTTTACATTGTCCATTAACGGAAAGTACAAAAAATTTGATTAATCAAGATACCTTAGCCTTGTGTAAGAAAGGGGCATTATTGATTAATACTGGGCGTGGGCCATTAGTGGACGAGCAAGCCTTGTTAGCGGCTTTGAAATCAGGGCAATTAGCTGGGGCAGCGATTGATGTGATGATCAAAGAACCGCCAGAAAAAGATAATCCATTACTTCAAGCGGCAAAAACCATGCCAAATTTACTGATTACACCACATATTGCTTGGGCAAGTGATTCTGCGGTAACCACCTTAGTAAAGAAAGTCAGTGAAAATATTGAGGAATTTGTTGCTACAGGTAAATAGTCGCATACTTTAAAATAATACTGCATTGGTAAGTCTTGTCTTATTTTAAATTGGAAACGGCGACAGGTTAATCTTTGATAACAGCTGAATAAGGGCTGTTATCAAAGTGTTTTTTGTTATTCTTTGTTGCATAGGAACATTAGGTTGAATATTTCTTTGTTTATTGCTTTACGTTATTGGCGAGCAAAAAGTGCCGAACGTTTTGGGCGATTAGTGACCTATCTTGCCAGTATTGGGATTATATTAGGCGTGATGGCATTAATTATTGTGTTATCCATTATGAATGGGTTAGAACGCCAGCAAAAACAACAGGTTTTATCGACTATTCCTCATGGGATAATTACCCCACAACAAGGGGAATTAAATGCTCAGTCTGTCCCTCCGCATTTCCCTTCGTGGGTACAAAAAGCCATTCCAATAAATAGTACCAATGCGATTTTACAAAGTCATCATAGTGTCAGTGCGGGCGTTGTCATTGGTATTCGAGCATTGAGTGATGATCCTATATTGGCGAATTTTCCCGCTCAAGAGTTTGAAAATTGGTTACCTGCTGGACAATTTAATATCATCATTGGTTCAAGATTAGCGGAGCAACTACAGCTAAACATAGGGGATAAAGTGCGGGTAATGTTGACGGAAAATAGCCAATATACCCCTTTAGGGCGTGTGCCTACTCAACGCCTGTTTACAGTGAGCCAAATTTATTATTCCAATGCGGATGCCTCAACTTATCAAGTGTTTACCAATTTAGCGGATATTGGACGTTTAATGCGCCTTTCGGCGGAGCAATTTCAAGGGTATCGCCTTTTTTTATCCGATCCTTTTGATATTGTGAAATTGCCAGATGTGTTAAAGTCAGATTGGCATATTAGCGATTGGCGTTCGCAAAAAGGCGAATTTTTCCAAGCGGTACGCATGGAAAAAAATATGATGGGCTTATTGATTAGTTTGATTATTATTGTGGCAGTGTCTAATATTGTTACCTCGTTAAGTTTAATGGTTATGGATAAACAAGGCGAAATTGCGATTTTACAAACACAAGGTATGACGAAAGCACAAATACGCCATATTTTCATTTATCAAGGATTTTTTGTTGGCTTAGTAGGGAGCTTGATCGGCACCCTATTGGGCGTTGTGGTTAGCCTTTCTTTAGCGGATATTTTGCAATGGTTTCATCAAGAGGTGATTCATCTGCCAACTTTACTTCATTATCAACAGATTATAGCGATCTTTTTCTTTTCTCTGTTGCTTTCGCTTTTATCTACCCTTTATCCAGCTTATCGAGCATCAAAAATTGAACCCGCAGAGGCGTTACGTTATGAATAATGCGATAAAAATAAATGAAAAATCCACCGCACTTTTAACTTGCCAGCAGTTGTCAAAGTCTTATCTTGAAGGCGACAAACAAACGCAAGTGTTAAAAAATGTGAGTTTCTCTATGCAAGCGGGCGAGCTTGTGGCGATTGTGGGCAGTTCTGGCTCAGGAAAGTCTACTTTATTGCATTTATTAGGGGGATTGGATAAGCCTAGTGTAGGGGAGGTGGCGATTAATGGACAACCGTTATCAGCATTGTCCGAAAGCCAGTTAGCCAAATTACGCAATCAATATTTAGGCTTTGTTTATCAATTTCATCATCTTATGGCGGACTTCAGTGCCTTAGAAAATGTGATGATGCCATTATTTATTGGCAAAATGAATAAAACAGAAGCGGCGCAACGGGCGGAACAGATGCTGATTTCGGTGGGGTTAAAACATCGTATGGATCATCGTCCTGCGGCGTTATCAGGTGGCGAACGTCAACGGGTTGCCATTGCTCGGGCTTTGGTCAATAATCCCGCTTTAGTGTTAGCTGATGAACCTACTGGTAATCTTGATCGGGCGACAACGGAAAGCATTTTTGAATTAATTCAAGAGCTTAACCAACAACAAAATATTGGTTTTTTATTGGTTACTCATGATTTGCAGTTGGCACAAAAATTAAATCGCCGTTTGGTGATGCAAGATGGTGTGTTACAGCCTGAAAGTGCGGTATAAAATAGGAAAATTTTTAATAGGAAAAATTTTATGAATACAGCATTTTTTATTAGTTGGCGTTATCAGCGAGGGCGACAAAAAAATCGTTTGGTCTCCTTAATTTCGGCATTTTCTACCATAGGCATTGCCCTTGGGGTCGCTGTGTTAATTTTAGGTCTAAGTGCAATGAATGGCTTTGAACGGGAGCTAAATCAGCGTATTTTAGCCGTTGTTCCCCATGTGGAAATTTTGCCTTATCAGGCTGAGAGAGAGAATGATCGTTTGTATCATTATCAAAATTTAGTGGAATTATTGCAACAATCGCCACAGATTAAAGGTGTATCTCCCTTTGTAGGGTTTACGGCTTTGGTAGAAAATGGCACTAAACTTAAGGTGGTGCAAGTTAAAGGCGTGGATAAACAACAGCTCGATCAAGTGAGCGCCTTGGGGCATTTTGTACTTGATAACGCCTGGCAACATTTTAATGCCAATAGTGGGCTTATTTTAGGTTATGGCATTGCACAGGAGTTAGGGGTAAAGGTAGGCGATTGGGTAAGTTTACTGATTTCCCAACAAAATGGCGGTACACAACTAAGCCAACCATTAAGAGAACGTATTCAAGTGTCAGGCATTTTACGCTTAGATGGGCAATTAGATCATAGCTATGCGTTAATGCCTATGGCACAGGCACAAAAATTGTTGGGCTATCAGCCTGATCAAGCCAGCGGAGTAGAATTTGCGGTGAAGCAACCCTTTGCTGTCCAACAATTCGATTATTCGCTATTAGCCCATTATCCACAAGCCTTAACCGCACAAACTTGGATCAGCAAATTTGGTTATATGTATCGTGATATACGCTTAATTCGTATGGTGATGTATATTGCTATGGTGCTTGTGGTAGGGGTTGCCTGTTTTAATATTGTGTCAACCTTAATTATGGCGGTCAAAGATAAGCAATCAGATATTGCCATTATGCGAACCTTAGGGGCGAATAATGGTTTTATAAAACGCATTTTTATTTGGTATGGTTTACAAGCGGGTATGAAAGGCTGTTTTATTGGTATTGTATTGGGGATTTGTTTATCCTTGAATTTAACCGAGCTGATTAAAGGCATTGAATTTTTATTAGGGCATAAATTGTTATCCGATGGCATTTATTTTGTGGACTTTTTACCTAGTGAATTACATTGGCAAGATGTGGTATTTGTTTTTAGTGCCGCTTTGATTTTGAGTTTACTTGCCAGTATTTACCCAGCTAATCGAGCGGCGAAGTTACAGCCTGCTCAAGTATTAAGCAGTCATTAACAAAAAGCAAAATTTAAACTTAAACTAGTTTACTAGTACAGTAATAAGTGTTAGATTAGAACAAATTTTTATCATAGCATAACAAAAATGAGGCGTAGTATGACCGACAAGCATAATAATGATATTTTAATTGAAAATGATGACACACGCATTGAACGTGTTGATCAAGTTTTACCACCTGTGGCATTAATTGAGCGTTATCCTGCTACAAAAGTAGCCGCCAATACGGTAAAAGAAGCTCGTAAAGAAATCCACGACATTATTCATCGTAAAGATGATCGTTTATTGGTGGTGATTGGGCCTTGTTCTATTCATGATCCTAAAGCAGCGTTGGATTATGCACAACGTTTATTAAAAATGCGTGAAAAGTATGCCGATAATTTACAAATTGTGATGCGTGTTTATTTTGAAAAGCCTCGTACAACTGTGGGTTGGAAAGGATTAATTAATGATCCTCATTTAGACGGTAGCTATGCGTTAAACGATGGATTGCGTATGGCACGCAAATTATTGTTGGATATTAATGAATTAACTGTGCCTACCGCAGGAGAGTTTTTGGATATGATTACGCCACAATATGTGGCAGATTTTATGAGCTGGGGAGCGATTGGTGCAAGAACCACAGAATCACAGGTGCATCGTGAATTAGCTTCTGGTTTATCTTGTGCCGTAGGTTTTAAAAATGGTACAAATGGTGGGGTGCGTATTGCCCTTGATGCAATGGGATCAGCTGAATCACCACATCATTTCTTATCGGTGACCAAATTCGGGCATTCCGCTATTGTGAGTACCAAAGGAAATAAAGATTGCCATATTATTTTGCGTGGTGGCGATAAAGGCCCAAATTACAGTAAAGAAGATGTGAGTGCAGTTTGTGCTGATATTGAAAAATCAGGGCGTATTCCTCATGTTATGGTGGATTTTAGCCACGCAAACAGCAATAAACAATTTAAGAAACAATTAGAGGTTTGTGCTGATGTGGTAGAACAGATTCGTCAAGGTTCAAACCAAATCTTCGGCGTAATGATTGAAAGTAATTTAGTAGAAGGTCGCCAAGATTTAATTGAAGGGCAAGCGGATAAGCTAACCTATGGTCAGAGTATTACGGATGCTTGTATCGGTTGGGAAGATACTGAACAGGTTTTACAAGCCTTGTCTGAGGCAGTGGTTGCTCGTCGTCAGCATAAAGGTTAAGCAAGATAATAAGGGCATAGGATTATGCCCTTATTTATCCATATAGTAAGCCTTGCCATGTGCTTTGGCGTACCGCCTCGTCTTATTTTAAATTGAAATGAGGATAAAATTTTTTTCAAAATCCACCGCACTTTTCACATTTCAATCCCGCTTGAATTTGTTATCATATAGCCTTTCATTTTAACCAGCATACCGATTTATTATGGCACAACAAAAAACAACCAATAGTATGGAACAAGAGGCCATTTCGCCCCATTCCTTAGAAGCGGAGCAAGGGGTACTTGGCGGTATTTTATTGGCTAATCAGGAATGGGATAATATTACCGATCATCTTGTGGTAGAGGATTTTTATCATCATGCTCATCGCGCGATTTTTCAGCAAATGGAAAATTTAATGCGTGCTCAAAAGCCTATTGATTTAATTACTTTAGAACAAGCGTTAAAAGATCAGGGCATTTTGCAAGATATAGGGGGGTTTGCTTATTTAGCGGAGCTATCTAAAAATACCCCAAGTGCTGCTAATATCGTGGCTTATGCGGAAATTGTACGAGAAAAAGCGGTTTTAAGAGAGCTGATTGCCACAGGACATAGTATTGCTAAAAGTGGTTATCAATATAAAGGCGAGGATATTCGCGAAGTCTTAGACAAAGCGGAGCGTGATGTTTTTGCTATTGCAGAACGCCGAGCGAATAAGAATGAGGGGCCGCAAAATATTCTGGGTATTTTAGCCGATACCATTGATAAAGTGGAAAAGCTAGGCAAAATGAAAGATCACGATGGGGTAACGGGGGTAAGCACAGGCTTTCGCGATTTAGATCGGAAAACCGCAGGTTTACAACCCTCCGATTTGATTATTGTCGCTGCTCGCCCTTCTATGGGAAAAACCACTTTTGCCATGAATTTATGTGAAAATGCGGCAATGTTAAGTGATAAACCCGTCTTAGTTTTTAGTTTAGAAATGCCAGCCGAACAAATTATGATGCGTATGCTCGCCAGCCTTTCTCGGGTGGATCAAACAAAAATCCGTACAGGACGTATTACCGATGATGAAGAATGGGCAAGATTAGCCAGTACCGCAGAAATGTTAAATAATAAGCCGAATATGTATATTGATGATACACCAGGATTAACCCCAACGGAGTTACGCTCAAGAGCAAGACGGGTTTATCGTGATCATGGTGGCTTAAGTATGATTATGGTGGATTATTTACAATTAATGCGAGCCCCAGGCTTCTCCAATAATCGAACCTTAGAAATCGCCGAGATTTCTCGTTCATTAAAAGCCTTAGCTAAAGAGTTAAATATCCCCGTAGTGGCATTAGCACAGTTAAACCGCCGTTTAGATGACCGACAGGATAAACGCCCAGTAAATTCCGACTTGCGTGAGTCAGGATCTATTGAGCAAGATGCGGATTTAATTATGTTTGTGTATCGTGATGAGGTTTATAACGAAACCTCAGAGAATAAAGGTATCGCCGAAATTATTATCGGAAAACAGCGGAATGGGCCTATTGGTAAAGTGCGTTTAACCTTTTTAGGGCAATATTCTAAATTTACCGATTATGCCGGCGAGGCTTATAGTGATGAGTATTAAACAGTTTTATGAAACCAGCAACAGCCAAAATTAGTTCCTCAGCCTTAAAGCATAATATCCAAGTTATCCGCCATAAAGCCCCAAAGAGCAAAATTATCGCGGTGGTCAAAGCCAATGCTTATGGGCATGGTGTGTTTTTTGTGTCTTCAACATTAGCGCCTTTAGTGGATTGTTTTGGCGTAGCACGCTTAGAAGAAGCCCTTGCTTTACGTTCCAACGGCATTATTAAACCCATTGTGTTGCTAGAAGGCTTCTTTTCTGCCAAAGATCTTGCCATTTTGGCGGTCAATAATTTACAAACCATTGTGCATTGCGAAGAGCAAATGCAAGCCTTAGAACAAAGTGCGTTACCTAATCCCATTAAGGTTTGGCTAAAAATTGATACAGGTATGCACCGCTTAGGCGTGCATTTGGAACAAGTAGAGCATTTTTATCAACGCTTAAAAAATTGCAAAAATGTATTGCCTCAAATCGGCTTTATTAGCCATTTTAGTCGAGCAGACGAGTTACAATCCGACTATACTCAACGTCAACTTGACCGCTTTTTATCGGTAACCCAAGGGAAAGAACAAGAACGAAGTATCGCTGCTTCAGGGGGCATTTTATTTTGGCAACAATCTCATTTGGAATGGATTAGACCGGGGATTATTATGTACGGCATTTCGCCTAATGATATTCACGGACAACAATATGGCTTAAAGCCTGTGATGACCTTAACCTCTTCATTAATTGCGGTGCGTAGCCATAAAAAAGGCGAGCCAGTAGGCTATGGTGGCAGCTGGATCAGCCCACAAGATACCCATATTGGCGTGGTTGCCATTGGTTATGGTGATGGTTATCCAAGAAATATTCCAATGGGGACACCGGTTTATTTAAATGGGCGTTTAGTACCAATAGTGGGACGTGTTTCCATGGATATGCTTACGGTGGACTTAGGGCAACACTGTCAAGACAAGGTGGGCGATGAAGTGATTTTATGGGGTAAGGAATTACCGATTGAAGAAATTGCCCGCCAAACGGGTTTACTAAGTTATGAATTAATTACAAAATTGACCCCACGGGTTATCACCGAATATATTGATTAAATTTAATAAAAGGAAATGTTATGCAAAATATTAATCCTACTCAAACCAACGCTTGGAAAGCCTTAGAACAGCATAATGCCGAGCAAAGTGCGGTTACAATTCAACAACTTTTTGCCTTGCAAAATGATCGTTTTGAACAATATTCATTAAATTTTAATGATGAAATTTTAGTGGATTTTTCAAAAAACAAGATCAACCAAGATACCCTAAAATTATTGCGCCAATTAGCGCAAGAATGTGCTTTGCCACAAGCCATTGAAGCGATGTTTAATGGCGAAAAAATCAATCGTACCGAAAATCGTGCGGTGTTACATACCGCTTTGCGTAATCGTGATAACTCGCCAGTGATAGTGGACGGCAAAGATGTGATGCCAGATGTGAACGCTGTATTGGTGAAAATGAAATCTTTCTGCCAACGTATTATTGATGGCGAATGGAAAGGTTATACTGGCAAAGCCATTACTGATGTGATTAATATTGGTATCGGCGGATCAGATTTAGGCCCTTATATGGTTACCGAAGCATTACGCCCTTACAAAAATCATCTCAATATGCACTTTGTGTCTAATGTTGACGGCACGCATATTGTTGAAACCCTAAAAAAAGTGAATCCAGAAACCACATTAATTTTGGTAGCGTCAAAAACCTTTACCACTCAAGAAACCATGACCAATGCCCATACGGCAAGAGAATGGCTATTAAATGCAGCTAAAGATGAAACCCATATTGCTAAACATTTTGCGGCTCTCTCAACCAATGCCAAAGAAGTAGAAAAGTTTGGTATTGATACCGATAATATGTTTGAATTCTGGGATTGGGTAGGCGGACGTTATTCCTTATGGTCAGCCATTGGCTTATCCATTGCCTTATCCATTGGCTTTGAGAATTTTGAACAATTACTATCAGGGGCGAATGCGATGGATAAACATTTCCGCAACACCCCGATTGAACAAAATATTCCAACCACATTAGCCTTAGTGGGCTTATGGAACACCAATTTCTTAGGGGCACAAACGGAAGCCATTTTACCTTATGATCAGTATTTACACCGTTTTGCCGCTTATTTCCAACAAGGCAATATGGAGTCTAATGGTAAATATGTTGGACGTGATGGCAAAGAAGTGGATTATCAAACCGGGCCGATTATTTGGGGCGAACCGGGTACTAACGGACAACACGCGTTCTATCAGCTTATTCATCAAGGTACAACCTTAATTCCTTGTGATTTTATTGCGCCAGCACAAAGTCATAACCCGATTGGCGATCACCATAGTAAATTATTATCCAATTTCTTTGCGCAAACCGAAGCGCTCGCTTTTGGTAAAAGCCAACAAGAGGTAGAACAAGAATTTGTCAATGCCGGTAAACCCTTGGCAGAGGTAAAAGAGATCGTGCCGTTTAAAGTCTTTAAGGGCAATAAACCAACTAACTCAATCTTATTGAAAAAAATTACGCCATTTTCCTTAGGGGCGTTAATTGCGATGTACGAACATAAGATTTTTGTTCAAGGCGTAATCTTCAATATTTATAGCTTTGACCAATGGGGCGTAGAGCTAGGTAAACAACTGGCTAACCGTATCCTCCCTGAGCTAGAAAATAACCAAAAAATTACCAGCCACGATAGTTCAACCAATGGGTTAATTAATCAATTTAAACAGTGGCGTTAATGTTTAAGTGTTAAAATGGTTGCTAATAATTTGAGGAAATTATTAGCAACCATTTGTCCATTACACCACCTATTTGTATAGTCGCCCCACTTTAAAATGATACAGTGTTGTACTCCTTGCTATATTTTCGGTGTTCCGCCTTGTGAAACGATTATAAATTATTTCGCTAAGTCTAAACGTTCAAATCCTGCTTTAAGATCGGCAATAAGATCATCAACCTTTTCTAAGCCAATATGTACACGAATTAATGTCCCCGTTAAAGTGCGGTCTATATTAGGACGAATTTTAGCGATTTCTTCAGGTTGATTAAACAAAATAAGGGATTCATACCCCCCCCAAGAATAGGCCATACTAAATAATTTAAAATGATCCATAAAGGCTTCAAGTTGCGTTTGTGAGAGTTTTTGTTGTAATTCAAAAGAAAACAAACCACTTGAACCATTAAAATCACGTTTAAAATATTCATGTCCAGGACAACTTGCTAAAGCAGGATGATAAACTGCCTTAACTTTTGGCTGTTGACTAAGCCAATTAGCAACTTCAATACTACTTTGCTCGTGTTGTTTTAAACGCACAGCCAAAGTTCGTAATCCTCTTGCTGTCATATAAGCACTATCAGCATCAAGCATTTGCCCCATAAGATAAGCATTTTCTCTCAGTTGATCCCAACAACGGGCATTGGAAACCACTGTTCCCACCATGACGTCAGAATGTCCAACAAGGTATTTTGTGCCCGCTTGAATTGAAATATCAATGCCATATTGCAAAGCATTAAATAAAATACCGCCTGACCAAGTATTATCAATCATAATTACAATATCTGGATTTATCGCTCTAACAGCCTTAACCATCGCGGGAATATCTGGAATTTCAAAGGTCAATGAACTCGGACTTTCTAAAAATAAAACTTTGGTATTTGGTTTTACAAGTTGAGCAATTTTTTCACCACATAAAGGATCATAATAACTGGTTTCTACCCCAAAATTTTTTAAGGTTTTATTACAAAACTCTTGTGTGGGTTCATAAGCTGCGCCCGTCATTAAAATATGATCACCTGTTTTCACAAAAGCCAATAATGTATTTGTCACTGCCGCTGCACCACAAGGGAATAAATAACATCCTTCTCCCCCCTCAAGCTCACACATAGCTTCCTGTAATGCAAAATGCGTTAAAGTGCCTCGCCGCCCATAAAACAAACCGCCTTTAGCACGATTGATGGTTGCCTGCTTTTTTTCAGCAAGATTATCAAAAACAAGGGAAGATGCACGCTGGATAACTGGATTAACGCTTCCCTGAGTAACACGTTTATTACGTCCACTATGAATAAGTGCGGTAGAAAAATCAGTTATTTTTGCCATAAATACCTCTATAATAAATTTATCATTCTTATTAGATAAAAATAATTGATTTAATAGATAAAAACAACTATTCAAATAAAATTATCTTTTTTAGAATAATCAGATTGTCGATCTTTTTAACCATAATGTTTTATTTTAGTAAGGAGATTTTACTATGGTATTAGTAACACGCCAAGCACCAGATTTTGATGCGGCAGCTGTATTAGGTAACGGCGAAATCGTTGATAACTTTAACTTCAAAAGACACGTTGCAGGTAAAGCAGCGGTGATTTTCTTCTATCCATTAGATTTTACATTTGTATGCCCTTCTGAGCTTATTGCTTTCGATCACCGTTATGAAGAATTTGCTAAACGTGGTGTAGAAATTATTGGTGTTTCTATTGATTCTCAATTTAGCCACAACGCATGGCGTAAAACCCCAACAGATAAAGGTGGTATCGGCGAAGTAAAATATGCTTTAGTGGCAGATGTTAAACACGAAATTGCTAAAGCCTATGGTATTGAACACCCTGAAGCGGGTGTAGCATTACGTGCTTCATTCCTAATTGATAAACACGGCGTTGTTCGTCACCAAGTGGTTAATGATTTACCATTAGGTCGTAATATTGATGAAATGTTACGTATGGTTGATGCTTTACAATTCCATGAAGAACATGGCGAAGTTTGCCCTGCACAATGGGAAAAAGGCAAAGAAGGAATGAAAGACAATCCTGAAGGCGTAGCAAGCTACTTAAAACAACACGCAGATAAACTATAATCATAGTTTAGTTTCTATTTCAGTAAATAGCCAGTTGTATGGTTATTTTTTAGAATATCAAACTTAATTTGACGTCCTCATTTTATAGAGGATGTCAAATTAATTTCATTCTAAATTCTTTTTATTCCGAATATGTTTTCTATCAAATTATTAATATATTCAGTGCAGTCATAGACTTACTTTTTTTTATTTCTCTTCAAAATTGATTCAACGATAAAAATATTCAGTATTTTGAAAATGGCGCCCATTTTTAATGGGGGAATTTCGTGTATCTTACAGTATTATTTTAAGTTGAATAACTATAATTAATTCTAATTTACCACTATTATTCCACTGCCCTTTTAGTTAGACTATTGCCAAGATAAATTGATTATTGTAAGGAAAACAATGAGTAGCATAGAGTTATTAATGAATGTTACCCCAAATGAAACCCGTATTGCTTTGGTGGATACAGGGGTATTAAGGGAAATGCATATTGAGCGAGAAGCCAAACGCGGTATTGTCGGTAATATTTATAAGGGACGTGTAACAAGAGTTTTACCGGGAATGCAATCGGCTTTTGTGGATATTGGTTTAGAAAAAGCGGCATTTTTGCACGCCTCAGATATTGTTTCCCATACAGAATGTGTGGAAGAAAGTGAACAAAAACAGTTTGTGGTAAAAGATATTGCCGAATTAGTGCGAGAGGGGCAAGATATTGTGGTACAAGTGGTCAAAGATCCCCTCGGCACGAAAGGAGCAAGATTAACCACAGATATAACTCTACCTTCTCGTTATTTGGTGTTTATGCCAGAAAATAGCCATGTGGGCGTTTCTCAACGGATTGAAAGCGAAGAAGAACGAGCTCGCTTAAAAGAGTTAGTCTTACCTTTTTGTGATGAATTAGGGGGCTTTATTATTCGTACTGCCGCAGAGGGGGTAAGTGAGCAAGAATTGCGTCAAGATGCGGAGTTTTTAAAGCGGTTATGGCGTAAAGTGCTTGAACGCAAAGGAAAATATCCCACTAAATCTATGCTCTATGGCGAGCTAAAATTAGCTCAGCGTTTATTGCGTGATTTTATTGGGGCAGAGCTGGATATTATTCGTATTGATTCTAAATTATGTTTTAGTGAAGTCAAACAATTTGCCGAAGAATTTATGCCTGCTCTGGTTAACCGCTTAGCGTTATATTCAGGTAATCAACCCTTGTTTGATATGTATGGCATTGAACGAGCAATCCAACAAGCCTTAGATAATCGTGTCAACTTAAAATCAGGCGGTTATTTGATAATTGAACAAACTGAGGCAATGACCACCATTGATATTAATACAGGTGGTTTTGTGGGACATCGCAATTTAGAAGAAACCATTTTTAATACCAATATTGAAGCCACACAAACCATTGCTCAACAATTACAGCTGCGTAATCTCGGTGGAATTATCATTATTGATTTTATTGATATGCAAACTGATGAACATCGCCAGCGAGTTTTACAATCATTACAAGAGGCTTTAGCCAAAGATCGGGTTAAAACCAATGTTAATGGCTTTACCCAATTAGGTTTAGTAGAAATGACCCGTAAACGAACTAGAGAAAGCCTTGAGCATGTTCTTTGTGGCGAATGCCCTGCTTGTAAAGGACGAGGGCGAGTGAAAACCCTAGAAACGGTTTGTTATGAAATTATGCGTGAAATCATTCGGGTACATCACTTATATAGTAGCGAACAATTTTTGGTTTATGCTTCTCGTGCAGTGGCGGATTATCTCATCAATGAAGAATCTCATGGCTTATTAGCGGAATTAGAAGTCTTTATTGGTAAACAAATTCAAATTAAAACTGAAGTATTTTATCATCAGGATCAGTTTGATGTGGTGGTGATGTAGTGGGGTAGTTGATAGGTATTAAAATAGCTAACCAAAATTGGTTAGCTATTTTTAATAAGTTAAAGTTAGAAATTACTTCGTTAAATCATCAAAGAATTTTTTTACTCCATCAAAGAAACCCGAGGATTTAGGACGTTGTTTAGGTTGCCCTTCTAGGCTTTCTTCAAGTTTGCGTAATAGGTCTTTTTGTTCTTCGTTAAGATGTACAGGAGTTTCCACAATAATCTTAACAATTAAATCACCCGCATAACCACTGCGTACACTTGCGACTCCTTTACCACGCATACGGAATAATTTACCTGTTTGAGTTTCCGCAGGAATTTTGAGTTTGACTCTGCCGTCTAAGGTTGGCACTTCCACTTCGCCACCTAATGCCGCCATAGTAAAGCTAATTGGCACTTCACAATACAAGTTATTGCCATCACGCTCAAAAATATGGTGTGGTCTAACATGGATAACCACATATAAATCCCCTGCTGGTGCACCTTGTTCGCCTGCTGCGCCCTCGCCTGATAAGCGTAGTTGGTTACCTGTATCCACCCCTGCTGGGATTTTTACAGAAAGATTTTTTGGTTTTTGTACACGCCCATCACCATGGCATTTTTTACAAGGTTTCTCAATTTTTTTACCCGTACCACGACAGGTTGGGCAAGGGGTTTCTTGAACGAAAAAGCCAGATTGACGGCGTAAACGACCAGAACCATGACAAGTAGGACAAGTTTCCACTTTGCTGTCTTTTTCAGCACCACTACCATGGCAATGATCACATTCCGCCAAGGTAGTAATTTGAATATCTTTAGTTGTACCTTTGACCGCTTCTTCAAGGCTAATTTCTAAATCATAGCGTAAGTCATCGCCACGAACGACACGCTGGCGACCTCCACGTCCACCAAACATATCACTAAAAATATCGCCGAAAATATCGCCAAAATCAGCGCCGCCGCCAAAGCCGCCGAAACCGCCAGCACCACCGCCTTGTTCAAATGCAGCATGCCCATATTGGTCATAAGCCGCACGTTTTTGGCTATCACTTAATACTTCATAGGCCTCTTGAATTTCTTTAAATTTCTCGGCAGCTTCTTTATCGCCTTGATTACGGTCAGGGTGATATTTCATTGCAAGACGTTTGTAGGCTTTTTTGATCTCTTTTTCGTCAGCCCCTCTGTTCACGCCGAGCAGTTCGTAATAATCTTTTTTTGCCATAATGTTTACTGTGTTAGGTTGTTTTTATTTGAAATAAATACACCAAAAGGGCGACAACGCCCTTATGGAAACTAGGACAAGACCAGCTTGTCCTAATAGTTGTGAAATTATTTATCTTTCACTTCTTCAAACTCAGCATCAACAACACCGTCATCGTTGTTTTTACCGCTTTGTGTTTGTTGAGCGTTGTTTTCAGCCTGTGCTTGACCTGCTTGGATCAATTTTTCTGAGGCTTGGATTAATGCTTGTACTTTTGCATCAATTTCTGCTTTATCTTCCCCTTTTGCCACCGTTTCTAATTCCTCTACGGCTTTTTCAATCGGTGCTTTATCTTCAGCAGATAATTTATCGCCCACTTCCGCTAATTGTTTGCGGGTTGAATGTACAAGGTGATCCGCTTGGTTACGAGCCTGTACTAATTCTTCAAATTTGCGATCCGCTTCGGCATTGGCTTCTGCATCACGAACCATTTGTTGAATTTCTTCATCACTTAAACCTGAAGAGGCTTTAATGGTAATTTGTTGCTCTTTACCTGTGCCTTTGTCTTTGGCTGAAACATGGATAATACCGTCAGCGTCAATATCAAAGGTAACTTCAATTTGTGGCATACCGCGTGGTGCTGGGTTAATACCTTCTAAATTGAATTGACCAAGTGATTTATTGGCTGATGCTTGTTTACGTTCACCTTGTAATACATGAATTGTTACCGCACTTTGGTTATCTTCCGCCGTTGAAAATACTTGCGATTTCTTCGTTGGAATCGTGGTATTTTTTTCAATTAAGGTCGTCATTACGCCGCCCATAGTTTCAATACCTAATGATAATGGTGTAACGTCTAATAACAACACATCATGCACATCGCCAGCAAGTACCCCACCTTGAATTGCAGCACCAATCGCCACAGCTTCATCAGGGTTCACATCTTTACGAGGATCTTTACCAAAGAATTCTGACACTTTTTGTTGTACCAATGGCATACGGGTTTGACCGCCCACTAAGATCACTTCGTTAATATCACTCACATTTAATCCTGCGTCTTTTAAAGCCACACGCACAGGCTCTAAAGAACGGGTTACTAAATCTTCTACTAAAGATTCTAATTTCGCACGTGTTAATTTAATGTTTAAGTGTTTTGGCCCTGTTGCGTCTGCTGTAATATAAGGTAAATTGACATCAGTTTGTTGGGCTGATGAAAGTTCAATTTTGGCTTTTTCAGCGGCTTCTTTTAAACGTTGCATTGCTAACGGGTCATTGCGTAAATCAACACCTTGTTCTTTTTTGAATTCATCAACTAAGTAGTTAATTACACGATTATCAAAGTCTTCACCACCTAAGTGAGTGTCGCCGTTAGTGGCTAATACTTCAAAGGTTTTTTCGCCATCTACTTCATCAATCTCAATGATAGACAAGTCAAATGTACCGCCTCCTAAGTCATAAACAGCGATAGTATGATTGCCTTTATCTTTGTCTAAACCATAAGCTAACGCTGCCGCAGTTGGTTCGTTGATAATACGTTTCACATCTAAACCAGCGATACGTCCTGCATCTTTAGTGGCTTGACGTTGAGCATCGTTAAAGTAAGCAGGCACAGTAATTACTGCTTCAGTAACAGGCTCACCTAAATAATCTTCCGCTGTTTTTTTCATTTTTTTCAATACTTCAGCAGAAATTTGTGGTGGTGCTAATTTTTCACCTTTTGCTGATACCCAAGCATCGCCATTGTCTGCTTTGATAATTTCAAATGGCATAATGCTCACATCACGTTGCACTTCATTATCTTCAAAACGGCGACCAATTAAACGTTTGATTGCAAATAATGTATTTTTTGGATTGGTTACCGCTTGACGTTTTGCAGGTTGACCAACTAAGGTTTCGTTATCTGCGGTGTAAGCAATAATTGATGGTGTGGTGCGATCGCCTTCGGCATTTTCAATCACACGTGGTTTATCGCCGTCCATTACAGCCACACAAGAGTTTGTTGTACCTAAGTCAATACCAATAATTTTTCCCATTTTGTTTCTCCTAATTAAATTTGTAAAATCATTCACGATACCTTAAATAAGGTTTGAATTTTGTTTTTCAAGGACATTTTTTTAAAAATTTATTTAATAAAAAATCACTTGATTTTGGCTTGTTGCTATAAATAAGGCTAAAAAATCAGAGTTCAAGGGCAAAGAAAAAATTATTTGAATTTTCACCGCACTTTTGTGTAAGTGGTATATTCGGTTGTTTATTATAGTCGTTTCAATTTAAAATAAGACAAGGTGGCTCGCCGAAGACAGTACGAATAGTACGGCGAGGCGTGCCAACGCTGTATTATTTTAAAGTGGGACGGCTATATGTAAAGATTTGTTTGTATAAGTCATAATCTGTGTTAAGTTAGTGCATTGTGATGAACCTGTTAATAATAAATTAAAGGAAAACAATATGAAAAAATCCACTATTGCTATTGGAATTATCGCTGTATTAGGTGCAGTTTGGACAGGCGCAGCTTGGTTTACGGGCAGTAAGGCTGAAGAGTATTATCGGCAAGCTGTGGCTGATGCCAACGTTCAATTACAACAAATTGCAGAAAGTTCAAATCAAGCATTAACCTTACATATCAATACCCTCGATTTTCAACGGGGCATTTTTTCGTCTCAAATTAAAGATGAATTGGTCATTAATGCAGAAATTAAGGGGGAAAAAAGACAATGGATCGTTCCTTTTACGGACAGGCTCTATCATGGTCCCTTACCTTTTAATCAATTAAAAACCTTTAATTTTATGCCAAATATGGTTAGCTGGGTATCAGAAGCTACGCCACACGAAAGTATTGCCCCATGGTTTAAGGCAACGCAAGGCGTTTCTCCTGTTATGATGGATTTTGTAGTGGGTTATAATCAAAAAGCGACAGGTGTATTGAAAGTTGCTGATACGGATTATTCTGATTCAGAACTTCATTTCGTTTTACAAAATCTAACCCTTAATATTAAGGATATGGATTCTCATGGTACAGGAAAAAGCCAAATACACTTAGGCACATTACAATTAAATACGCCTACAGGAGAAAGTTTCGCTTTAGATAAACTTGATATTAATGCAGATATAAAAACATTATTGGCGAATAATTTTTATATTGGCGAAGCTCAAGCTCAATTTGCCCAACTGACTTTACAAGCAGATCAACAACAGGTTTTGGTTAAAGAGGGTAAAATTGCTCAAAATGTTGAGGAAAAAGACGAATTCATTGACATTGCTTTATCGTTAAAAGCAAAAGAAAGCTATTGGCAAGAGAAGCCATTAGGGGAAATAAAGCTCTTGGCAGATTTCAAACATTTAGAAAAGCAAGCCCTTATTGATTTTGCCCAATTACCAAATATCGAGCAACCTACCGAAGAAGAGCTTTCCATTTATAGACAAGCAGAACAAAAAATTCTGCAAAATCAACCGCACTTTATATTAGAATCTTCTTTGGAAAATACAGCGGGCGAACTAGAGGCGAAAGTAAATATTGAATTATCTGAACCTCAGCAGCAATCCTTAACTCAAAGCGAATTGCTACGTTTATTTAAACAATTTGAGATTAAACTTGATTTAGATAAAGGGGCGTTAGAACAATATACCAGCATTTTGATTCAAAATATTTTGGGTCTATCGGAGCAACAAGCTCAGCAAGATGCACAACAATTCATTCGCGAGGTCATTGAGGGGTTACAAGCAGACAATTTCATTGTTGATAAAGACAAAGAAGTAAAAGCCAGCTTGATTTTAGAGGATGGCAATATGAAACTCAATGGCGAAACTTTATCAGAACAACAGTTACAATTATTATTGTTTGCTTTAATGTTTGGGTTATAATTTTATCACTATACATTTGAGGGCTGTGAAACAGCCCTTTTTATCGCTCATTTATCAAGATTTTATTGAGGAAATTATGCGTTTAGCCAAAACCTTTATCCCTTGTTTTTTAAGCACATTATTATGGGCTTGCAGTAGCCAACCTAAAGTTGACCCCCTTGAGCCACAAGCGATCTATCCAAATTCGCGAGAATTACATTATTTCGCCGATTATGTGGATTTTCTAAAACGCAAAGCCGCAGGGCAAGGCGTATCTAGCCAAACCTTACAAGCCAACCAAAATATTCGTTATATTCAACAAGCTGTGGATCTTGATCGCAAACAAGCGGCACGCCCCCGCCGAGATCCTAGCCAACCGAGAGTTGCTAATCCAAATGGAGCAACTAATTACCTTAAGCGAGTCCTCACCAATAATAAAGTGGAGGTGGCGAGCCGCCGTTATGTGGGTGTGCAATCTCATGTAAAAAAAGCAAGCCAAAAATATGGCGTACAACCTGAATATTTAATGGCGTTATGGGGTATGGAAAGCAGTTTTGGCTATTATCAAGGCAATTATGATGTGTTATCGGTGTTAGCCACTTTGGCATTCGAGGGGCGGCGAGAAATCCTATTTAGCCAAGAATTTATTAATGCCATGAAAATGCTTGAGCAAGGCGATATTAACCGCAAAGATATGCTAGGTTCTTGGGCTGGCGCAATGGGACAAACACAATTTATGCCTACTTCATATTTAAATTATGCCGTTGATGGTAATAATGATGGCGTGAAGAATATTTGGCAAGATCCTGCCGATGTATTTGCTTCCATTGCAAATTATTTATCTACTGTGGGTTGGGACAATAATTTACCTTGGGGCGTAGAAGTGGAAATTAATGGGAATTTACCCCTTGCCCTGGCAGGTACAGAACCCCAAAAATCTCGCTCCTTACAGGCTTGGCAAGCACAAAGCATTCGCTTAAAAACCCGTAGTTTGCAAGAATTACAAAAATGGAATGCCTTAGCTAACGCAGATCTATGGCTTATTCGCCCTGATCAAGAAAAAGGGCGGGCTTTTTTAGTGTCTAATAATTTTAGAACCCTATTAAATTGGAACCGCTCAAATTATTTTGCCCTAAGCATTGGTATGTTTGCCGATCGTATTCAGCAACGTATTAGGGATTGATTTTGAGTGAAAGGGCGGTGGATTTTTAGGTTATTTTTTATTTTATGTTTCCGTTTTTGTTAATGGTTTTCCCTTCTTTTATAAAGGGGACAAAGACCGTTAGCAAAAACGGAGAAATAAAAACAAAAAATCCTAAAACCCCACCGCTCTTTAGATTAGTTCTTAATAATTTTCTACCCCAATACTCAATCTAACACTTTCCCCTATGGCGAGCGGTTGATGAATTCTGGCGGTTTCTAGGCAAAGCATAGATTGATACGCTTGTTCAGTCATAGCACTGGTAGGTTTATGCCAAGGATTCCATAATACCATATCGCTGGCGTAATGATGTTCAAGCTGAATGGTGCGTTGCCAACCTTGATCTTGAATGGCGTTATGACAATGCGCTTGGGTAGGATAAATACAATCTACATTTTGCTCGATTTGACGTGGGCTTGCGACTTTTTCTTGTTGTTGAGTGAGGCTATTAAAACAAGTGTTGCCTAATCCGTAAATTTGGGTTTGTTGAATATGGCTGACTTGAAAATAGCTGTGGAGGGCAAGTTGTGCATTGTCTTGGGCGTGGTTGGTAAATTCAATGTTACATTTTTCACTAAAGGTAAACTGGATTTCTGCTTGTAATTGCTGTTCTAAAAATAATTGAAAAACTAACCGCACTTTGTCTTTGTGGATATCATATTGTTTAAGTTGCCATAAACTAATACGAGCAAAACCATGGGCGGGCGTGCCGTTGTTGTTAAACCAAGGAAAGCAAAGGGGAATACCGCCACGAATGGCTTTGCCTTGTTGATAGGGTTCAATGTCGCTTAACCAAAGTACGGGTTGTTTGGCGTGCTTGGGTTGCCATTGTAATAATTGGGCACCTTGCAAGGCAATTAAGGCGGTGCCTACGGAATGGGAAAGTTTGAGAAGTTGGATTTGGTTAATTTGGATAAGTTGCAATTCGGGGCTGAGTGTCGCAATGAGGGAGAAAGGGCTATTTAACATGATTTATCCTTATACTGTTCTTTTGTTCAGTGTATTTAGGTATAATACCCTAATTTTTTGGCAAAGCAATTTAAAATACCTATGGCTAATATTGATAATGTCCAGTCTGTTTTTGCTCCTCAAGGGGTGTTAAGCCGTAATATTACCTCATTTCGTCCGCGTGATGAACAAGTGGCAATGGCGCTTGCGGTGGAACAAGCCATTCAGGATAAAGGAAATTTGGTAGTTGAAGCGGGTACAGGCACAGGCAAAACCTTTGCTTATCTTGCCCCTGCGTTATTAGCAAATAAAAAAACCATTGTGTCCACTGGATCTAAAAATTTACAGGATCAGTTGTTTAATCGTGATTTGCCTACCATAAAAAAAGCCTTAAATTATCAGGGAAAAATCGCTTTATTAAAGGGGCGAGCCAATTATTTATGTTTAGAACGTCTTGCCCAATTAACCAGTCAAGGGGTGGTGGGCGATCGCTCGGTGTTGGCGGATCTAGCTAAGGTGGCTAAATGGAGTATTTCAACGAAAACTGGGGATTTAATTGAATGTGTGGAGCTTGCTGAAGATAGTCCTTTATTACCGCAACTGATTAGCACAACAGAAAGCTGTTTGGGCAGTGATTGCCCTAATTATGCGGATTGTTATGTGGCATTAGCTCGCAAAAAAGCAATGAGTGCGGATTTAGTGGTCGTCAATCATCATCTCTTTTTTGCGGATATGGCGGTAAAAGAAAGTGGGTTTGGCGAGCTTATTCCCAATGCTGAAGTGATTATTTTTGATGAAGCCCATCAATTACCTGATATTGCCAGTCAATATTTTGGGCAATCGTTAACCGCACGTCAGCTTAATGATTTGTGTAAAGATATTACGGTGGTACATCGTACAGAACTCAAAGATCTTGCTCAATTAGGGGCGGGAGCGGATCAGCTGTTGAAAGCGGTACAGGATTTTCGTTTATTATTGGGCGAGGGAAGTTTGCGTGGTAATTGGCGACAACTTTTGCAACAGAGCAGTGTGCAAAAAGGCTTGGCTTGGTTACAACAACGTTTAGATTTTTTAACCAAAGTGATCACGCAGGCATTGGGACGTTCGCAGACCTTAGATAATATTTTTGAGCGAATTAATCAGATTAATCAGTTATTATCACGCTTGGCACAAACGGAAATCACAGGCTATTGTTATTGGTATGAAACTATGGGGCGTTATTTTGCTTTACATATAACCCCCTTAACGGTAGCGGATAAATTTCATCAGCAGATGAAGGCACAGCAAGCCAGTTGGATCTTTACTTCTGCCACTTTAGAAGTTGGGGGAGATTTTGAGCATTTTTGTCAGCGTATGGGCATTGAACAAGCCCATAAACAGATTTTACCCAGTCCTTTTAATTATCCTGAACAGGCAATGCTTTGTGTGCCTCGTTTTTTGCCAAATTTAAATCAAAAACAGACCGCACTTCAATTAGGCGAAATGCTCTTACCTGTGATTGAGGCAAATCAAGGGCGTTGTTTTGTATTATGTACCTCTTATTCTATGATGCGTGCTTTAGCAGATTATTTTCGTCAGCATAGTCGCTTGGATATTTTGTTACAAGGCGAAATGGTAAAACCAAAGTTATTAGCCCAGTTTGTGCAACAGCCTCATTCTGTGTTGGTGGCGACTTCCAGTTTTTGGGAGGGGGTTGATGTGCGGGGCGACAGTTTATCTTTGGTGATTATTGATAAATTACCTTTTACTTCCCCTGATGATCCCTTACTTAAGGCACGAATGGAAGATTGTCGTTTACAAGGTGGCGAGCCTTTTTATGATATTCAAATTCCAGAGGCGGTGATTACCTTAAAACAAGGCGTAGGGCGTTTGATTCGTGATGTGACTGATCGTGGTGCGGTAATTATTTGTGATAGCCGTTTAGTTATGCGAAACTATGGCGGTATTTTTTTACGTAGTTTACCTAATGCGAAACGTACCCGAGATTTGGCACAGTTAATCGCTTTTTTACAACAAAAAGAGAAAAAATAGAGAACCTTATGACAACATTACTTGCATTAGATACCTCCACTGAGGCTTGCTCAGTGGCTTTATTTTATAATAATGAAATTACCCATATTGATGAGCTAGCACAACGTAGCCACACACAACGCATTTTGCCCTTGATCGATCAATTATTAGCCCAATCCGCTGTTCGGCTTAACCAAGTTGATGCCCTGGTATTTGGACGAGGACCGGGGAGTTTTACTGGGGTAAGAGTAGGGGCTGGTATTGCACAGGGGCTAGCTTTTGGTGCTGATTTGCCCGTTATTCCTATTTCTAATTTAACCGTAATGGCACAAGCCGTCTATGAACAATATCAAGCCACGAAAGTGTTAGCGGCTATTGATGCAAGAATGAATGAAGTGTATTTTTCGCAATTAACTCTAGTGCCTTCTGAAATGGCTTGGCAAGCGGAGAGGGAAGAAACGGTGATTAAACCTGAACAATTAGTGAGCCGTATTGGCAATGATACCTCTGATTATTATAAAGTAGGGACAGGCTGGGGGGCTTATCCAACCTTAGCGGAGATAAAGGGGATAATGACGGAGATTTTATTGCCGTCAGCACGTTATATGTTGCCATTGGCATTGCCTTTATGGCAACAACGAGCCGTTATCCGCCCTGATCAAATTGAACCTGTGTATTTACGCAATGAGGTTACTTGGCAGAAATTGCCCGGGCGATGATAGGGTATAAGCATTAATTTGTATTAATGAAAAGAACAAGGTAAACTCTCGCCGATAATAAAAATAAAAGGATTAATTATGGAAAAACGTTGGTTAAAAAATTATCCGCAAAATGTTGCTCAGGATATTGATACCAAACATTATACATCTTTACTTGATATGTTTGACAAGGCGGTGCGTAGCCACCCCGATCGAGCGGCTTATATTAATATGGGGCAAGTGCTTACTTTCCGTAAATTAGAAGAACGCAGTCGTGCTTTTGCGGCTTACTTGCAAAATGAGCTAAAACTGAACAAAGGCGATCGTGTGGCTTTAATGATGCCAAATTTATTGCAATATCCTATCGCATTATTTGGCATTTTGCGGGCAGGTATGGTTGTAGTTAATGTTAATCCTTTATATACCCCGAGAGAATTAGAACACCAATTACAAGATAGCGGAGCAACGGCGATTGTGATTGTCTCTAATTTTGCTTCAACGCTGGAAAAAGTGGTGTTTAATACTCAAGTAAAACACGTTATTCTCACTCGAATGGGCGATCAGCTTTCTTTTGGTAAGCGAACTTTGGTAAATTTCGTGGTGAAGTATGTGAAAAAATTAGTGCCTAAATATAAATTACCTCATGCCGCCACCTTTCGTGAAGTGCTAAGTATTGGTAAACATCGCCAATATGTTAGGCCTGATCTGGAACGTAATGATTTAGCCTTTTTACAATATACAGGCGGTACAACAGGGGTCGCCAAAGGGGCGATGTTATCCCATGGCAATATTATTACCAATGTATTCCAATCTAAATGGTTTGCCGAGCCTTTTGTGGGCGATAACAGATTGAGCCGTAAAGCCGTGATTGCTTTACCCCTTTATCATATTTTTGCTTTAACTACTAATTGCCTATTATTTTTAGAACTGGGCATTACGGGCGTATTGATTACTAATCCGCGTGATATTGATAGCTTTGTAAAAGAATTGCGTAAGTATCCTATTGTGGCGATTACAGGGGTAAACACCTTGTTTAATGCCTTACTTAATAATGAAGGCTTTCGTGAGCTTGATTTTTCCTCCCTTAAATTAACCGTTGGCGGAGGAATGTCGGTGCAACAATCGGTGGCAACACGCTGGCGAGAATTGACTGGGTGCAATATTATGGAAGGCTATGGTATGACCGAATGTTCGCCATTGATTGCAGCTTGTCCTATTAATATGACTAAACATAATGGCAGTATTGGCGTGCCTGTGCCGAATACCGATATTAAAATCTTGAAAGATGATGGCACTGAAGCCGCCTTAGGGGAAGCGGGCGAACTTTGGGTTAAGGGCGAACAAGTGATGCAAGGTTATTGGCAACGTCCTAAAGCCACAGAGGAAGTGCTTAAAGATGGCTGGATCGCCACGGGTGATATTGTATTAATGGACGAAAATTACCATTTACGCATTGTGGATCGTAAAAAAGATATGATCCTAGTGTCTGGTTTTAATGTGTATCCAAATGAAATTGAAGATGTGGTTATGCTGAATTATAAAGTAGCTGAAGTTGTCGCCATTGGCGTACCTCACGATGTTTCGGGCGAAGTCGTGAAAATTTTTGTGGTAAAAAATGATGAAAGCCTGACGCGAGATGAATTGCGTAAACATTGCCGCCAACACTTAACAGGTTACAAAATACCGAAAGAAATTGAGTTTCGCACTGAATTACCGAAGTCAAATGTTGGAAAAATTCTACGCCGCGTATTGCGTGACGAAGAACTCGCAAAACGTCAATAAATAAAATATGGCGAGGTAACTCGCCATCGTCTTTTTCGCTTAAAGTATCCCATTGAAATGATGTCCATAAAAGAATTGCAAAACGCACCGCACTTTAATCTGATTGATAATAATCAACAATTAGCTGAAGTTTGTGCCTTAGCACAAACCAAAAATATCATCGCTTTAGATACCGAATTTATTCGTGTGCGGAGTTATTATCCAAAATTAGGGCTTATTCAGCTCTATGATGGAGAACAATTAAGCCTTATCGATCCAATCAATATTAGTGATTTTTCTCCTTTACTTGCTTTATTTACCGCACCACATATTCTCAAAGTGTTGCACGCTTGTTCCGAAGATTTAGCGGTGTTTTATCATTATTTTAATCGGTTGCCACAACCTTTGTGTGATACCCAAGTAATGGCAAAATTCTTAAATTTCCCACAATCCACAGGTTTTGCCAATCTGGTACAACATTATTTTACGCTTGAATTAGATAAATCATCAGCACGCACAGATTGGCTAGCAAGACCCCTTACAGAAATACAGCTCAGTTACGCTGCGGCAGATGTATGGTATTTATTACCTCTATATCAAAGAATGTGGAAAGATTTACAACAAACACCTTGGCAGTCCGCCGCGGCTAATGAGAGTGAGCAATTACTTGAAAAATGCCAACGCATTGATGATCCAGAAAAGGCGTATATTTCAATACCCAATAGTTGGAAACTGGAGCCCATCGAGCTAATGCGGCTAAAATTATTAGCCAAATGGCGACTACAAGAAGCGATAAAACGCGATCTCGCAGTAAATTTTGTGGTAAAAGCTGAACATCTCTGGCTATTAGCTAAACATAATCCGAAAAGTATTACCGCTTTATTAGAGCTAGGATTGACACATCAGGAAGTGCGAGTACATGGTAAAACAATGTTAAAATTACTCGACCAAGTCAAACATATCCCTCCACAGGATTATCCAACGAAAATCCTACGCCTAGTGGAAGATCCACGCTACAAAACAGGGTTGAAACAGCTACAACACAAATTAAAACAAATTACCCCAGCGGATTTGAAACCCGAAGTGATCGCAAGTCGCCGAAGTTTAGAAAAACTGATGAAATGGCATTGGCAACTCACCTCAAAAGACAAGCTACCCGAATTACTACAAGGCTGGCGCCGCCCTTTTGGGGAGGCGTTGTTGCAAGAACTTGAGTATAAGTTATAGTTGTTCCAATTTAGATAATTTAACCTTGGCTGGCTTTGTTTTATTCTAATTTGAAATGGCTGTAGCAAGATAAGGAAACTGCTTAATTAACTTTAACCATTGTACTTTATCAATGGTGACTGTTAATAACAAGTTGCCTTGTTGGTCAAAGGTTTCTTGGGTGATGGCGTTTAATTGATAAAGACGATGGCGTACATTGCCTTGGGTTGGGGTGAGTTTGAGTGAAAGCTCAAGCATTTCTTTATTTAAACGCTGTTTAATGGCTTGTAATAATAAGTCTATTCCTTCGCCTGAATTGGCACTGAGATAAACGGCAATAGGGTTATTCTGTTGGTCGTAATCAATTTTCGCTCTCATATTTTCTATTTGATCGATTTTGTTATAGACCAATAATGTAGGGATCGCCTCTGCATTAATTTCTTTTAACACTTGTTCAACGGCAAGAATATTTTGTTGTTGGCGGTTATCGCTAATATCAATAACATGTAATAATAAATTCGCTTGGTTGACTTCTTGTAAGGTGGCTTTAAATGCCATCACGAGATCGTGGGGGAGGTGGCGGATAAAGCCAACAGTATCCGCTAATACTATATGACCAATATGATCCAAGGATAATTGGCGTAAGGTGGGATCTAAGGTGGCAAAAAGTTGATCGGCAGCATAAACATCAGCTTGGGTAAGTTGATTAAATAAGGTGGATTTTCCTGCGTTGGTATAGCCGACTAAGGAAATTGTGGCAATATTGGATTTTTGTCTGCTATGGCGGTTTTGTTGGCGTTGGTTCGCTACTTTGGCTAATTTGTGTTTTAATTGATTAATGCGAACTTTAATGAGCCTTCTATCCGTTTCTAATTGGGTTTCGCCTGGGCCTCTTAATCCAATAGCACCTTTTTGTTGATCTAAGCTGGTTTTTCGGCGGATTAAGTTGGTGGCTAAATAGTTTAGTTGTGCCAGTTCAACTTGTAATTTTCCTTCGTGCGAGCGGGCTCTTTGAGCAAAAATATCTAAAATAACGCCTGTCCGATCAAGTACACGACATTGGCAACATTTTTCTAAATTACGAATTTGTGATGGCGTAAGTTGATGATTAACAAGTAAAACATTGGCTTGTTGCTGTTTGACCGCTTGTGCCACTTCTTCTGCTTTACCTGTGCCGACCAAATATTTCGCTTGAGCTTGATTAAGAGGAGCTTGAATAATTTGACAGATATGTACCTTGGCGGATTTGGCTAATAAACAAAACTCTTGCAGTTCTTCTTGTTGGTGCTGCTTGTTGAAAGAAATATGTAAGATAATTGCCTGATCTTGGTTATCAGACAAAATAGAAAGTGCGGTAGATTTTTCTTTTATTTTTACCGCACTTAGGTTGTTATGTTGATGCTCAAGACTGTTCAATAGAATTATTCTGCTGTGGGTTCTGTGCCACTTGGCTGTTCAACTTGATTATCTGTGTTATGTTGTGCGCTTTGATGATGATGGTTGTTATTATGGTGTGAAATTGCTCGAGCAGGCACAACAGTAGAAATCGCATGTTTATAAACCATTTGGCTCACTGTATTTCTTAATAAAATCACAAATTGATCGAAAGATTCAATTTGACCTTGTAGCTTAATGCCATTCACTAAATAAATGGATACGGGAATACGTTCACGACGTAATGCGTTTAAATAAGGATCTTGTAATGATTGTCCTTTTGCCATTTTGTTTTCCTTCTTCTTTTTCTTTTTCATTAAACAAAGCATTGCGAGTATGCTTGTTGTCCCCGTTGGTCAATATAACAATAATTTTCGTGGTTGTCATTAACCAATGGCTTTTATAGCTAAAAATTCCCTGTTTTTGCTAAAGATTTACGCCAAATGGAGTTATATCTTGATTTGCGATAAGATTTTTTGTTGATTTTGGCTTATAGCTAAACTGTCTAGCCAAACCAAGGGCGATTTCCAACCTCTTAACCAAGTGATTTGCCGTTTCGCCAGTTGGCGTGTAGCACAAATACCTTTGAATACCATTTCATCATAATCATAATCCCCTCTTAAGTATTCCCACATTTGGCGGTAGCCAACACAGCGGATAGAGGGCAAATTAAGATGAAGATCTTTTCGTTGGTAAAGCTGTTCTACCTCTTGTTGAAAGCCTTGGGCAAGCATATTATGGAAGCGTTGCTCAATACGCTGATGTAAAAGGTTTCTGTCTTGCGGTGCGATAGCAAATTGATAGATGTCATAGGGGAGCGGATTGCCTTTTTGGCTGGTCAATTCTGTCAGGGATTTTCCTGTTAAATAAAACACCTCTAAGGCTCGGTTAATCCGTTGTGAATCATTGGGATTAATTCGTTGTGCCGACAGGGGATCAATTTTGCTGAGTTCTTGATGTAAGGCTTGCCAACCTTGTTGGGCAGCACGTTGCTCAATGTCTTGCCGAACCTGTGCATCGGCAGAAGGCAGTGGCGATAAACCTTCAAGCAATCCTTTGTAGTAAAGCATTGTTCCACCAACAAGCAGGGGGATTTTTCCTTGTTGGCAAATTTGTGCCATTTCTTGTAGAGCATCTTGGCAAAATTCTGACACAGAATAGCTTTCAGCAGGATCTTTTATATCAATTAATCGGTGAGGAGCAAGGGCTAATTCTTGTGGGGAAGGCTTTGCGGTACCAATATCCATACCGCGATAAATTAATGCGGAATCAACGCTAATAATTTCTACGGGCAGCTGTTGTCGCAGTTGAATAGCAAGATCGGTTTTGCCCGAGGCAGTTGGTCCCATCAGAAAAATGGCTTTAGGCTTTGGTTTATTCATTGTCATTTAAATATTGATTAAAATTGATTTTAATAAGTAAATCTTGTAATTGCGCTTGTTCTGTTTGCTTATTGTTTGCTAATCGTTCCGTTTCATCAAGTAAATTTACCGCTTCAGCAAGATGGCTAATTGGATTAAAGATGACTTGGTTAAAAAGTGCGGTCAAAAATTGAGAAAAATTTTCTACGGCTTGGCTTAATATCGCCATTAAATATTGTTGTAAATTTTGTTGGCGTAAGCAAGTCGGCACGCTATTGAAGGTAATACGCTGTTGAGCAAGATTTTCATGGTAGCTAAAACCAAGCTGATGAAAATAATTTTTTTGTTGTTGCCAGTGCTTGAGCTGATCCTGATCTAATCTTAATGATAGGGGGATCAAGAGGGCTTGTGGCGTTGGTGCGTATTGGAGTTTTAAGCGAAAATGGTGCTGTTGTAATTGTTTTAATGGCAATAAATAAAATTGTGTGTGTTGTTGTAATAACAAGGCTCGTTGTTCTACCAGTGCCAATGCGTGTAAATGTGGCGATGAGGGGGTTGTAGAAAATGTTGTGGTTTTTTGCTCTGTGATAAGGGGCTGTTCTTCATTATTTAATGAATGAGAGGATTGCCCAATAACGGCAGAGGTATGCTTGTTCTCATTGCTTAATAATTGTTGATAAAGGCGTTGTTCCTTTTGATTAACCTGTGTTTTATTTGTTGGATAAGAAAAGGATTTTTCGGCATTCGGTTTATGTTCATTATGGTGAGTAAAAATATTTTTGCCCGCACTGGCTCGGTTATTTTCACTTGTGGGAGCCTGAGCTAGCCAAGGTTGCGTTGGCTCGGCGATCTGTTTGGCTTGAGCAGTGGGAATAGGGTAGTCGTTTAATGTGGGTTGAATTTCCGTATTGAGGGCATTACTGATCCCTTGATAAATAAAGTCGTGGACTAATCTTGATTGTTGAAAACGTACTTCATGTTTGGTTGGGTGTACATTCACATCAACATCATTAGGATTGATATCTAAAAATAATACGAAAGCAGGAAAGCTATCCTGAGAAAGATGTTCATTATAGGCTTGACGTATGGCGTGATTAATCACTTTATCCTTAACCATTCGTCCATTAACATAACTATAAGCTAAATCATTTTGTGGACGCTGAAAAGAGGGGAGGGCAACCCAACCTGATAAATGTAAATCTTCGTGTTTCCAGTCAATATGTAAGGCTTGTTGCACAAATTCCTCGCCACAAATACTTGCTACACGCTTTAATTGCTGTGCTTGGGTTTGAGCGGACTTATATTGACGTATTATCTTGCCATTATGGGTAAGGGTAAAAGCCACATTATTTTTGACTAAGGCGATTCTGCGTATGACTTCATCAATATGAGCAAACTCGGTTTTGTCGGTGCGTAAAAATTTGCGTCTTGCTGGCGTGTTAAAAAACAGATTGGCTACTTCAACGGTACAGCCTACGGGGTGCGAGGCAGGTTGAATGATGACTTCCATATCTCGCCCTTGGGCATAAACTTGCCAAGCCTCTGCTTGTTCAGCAGTACGAGAGGTGAGGGTTAATCTTGAAACTGAGCTAATACTGGCTAGGGCTTCGCCACGAAAACCTAAACTTAATATTGCCTCAAGATCAGCTAGACAACTGATTTTACTGGTGGCATGGCGTGTCAGTGCCAAAGCTAATTCTTGTTTAGCAATACCTATCCCGTTATCCCTTACCCGAATAAGGCTAGCACCGCCTTGTTCTATATCAATATGAATTTTATTTGCCCCAGCATCAAGGCTATTTTCTACTAATTCTTTAACCACTGAAGCTGGGCGTTCTACCACTTCCCCCGCCGCAATTTGATTAGCAAGTTGTGGTGGCAAAATTTGAATATGCATTATTTTTCCCTTAATTTAATGGTTTGCCCTGCTTGAACACGACCATTTTTCAAGTTTGGATTAAGTGCTAACAGAGTCTTTAACGGAATACCATATTCTCGAGAAACCGCACTTAAGGTTTGTCCAGGTTTAATGACAAGTGTTTTAGGAATATTTTTGTTATTTTTGACCGCACTTGATGAAGATTGGCTTGTTGAACCTTGTGTTGTGGCATTATTTTGGGCTGGAATTTTTAGTTTTTGCCCAATCAATAGATTACGGCTTGTCAAATTATTTAAACTGACAATATCGTTACTTTTTACTTTGTATCGGTTGGCTAAGCCGAGTAAGGTTTCGCCTTTGGTAACGGTGTGTACCGTCCCTGAGGCTATAACATTGCTGTTATTGCTGGCTGTTTGCGGAGATTTCGGCTCAGGCAACATTTCGGCTTGAATATTTTTTTTACGGTATTCCACTAAACCATTATAGATAATTCTGGCAACACGTTTACGATAAGCGAGAGTATTTAATTTTTTTTCTTCTTCGGCGTTAGATAAAAAACCCGTTTCCACTAAAATGGAGGGAATATCGGGCGAACGTAATACCCCAAGGCTTGCGTGTTGCGGCGTACCTTTGCTTAAGGTGGTAATATTGGCAAAGTGGCGTAATACAATGCTTCCCAATTCATAGCCTGCGCGTTGAGAATGACCAAATTGTAAATCTAACACCGTTTGGTTAAGGTATTTCTCTTTATTATTGCTTAATACATCGCCTGCACCACCTAATAATTCAGATTGCTTTTCATGATCCTCCAACCAACGCCCCATTTCGCTATTGGCACGACGATTGGACAGCACCCAAACGGAAGCACCTCGTAAATTAGGGGAAACGGAAGAGTCGGCGTGAATGGAAACCAAATAATTGGCTTTGTTTTTACGAGCAATTTCAGAACGTTCTGGCACAGAAATATAATAATCGCCATTACGGGTGAGGACACCTCGGAAATTCGGATCGGCATCTAATAAGGCTTTTAATTCTCGCGCAATGGAAAGGGTAACATTTTTTTCATAAATTTTGAGATTACGCCCAATAGCCCCCGGGTCTTTTCCGCCATGTCCTGGATCAATCGCAATAGTCCAAACAGGAGCTCGTTGTACTCTGGCTTTAGAGGTCGCATTATTGGTACTCTTTGGGTTATTGGCATTTGTCAGAACAACTTGCGGATTAGGCAAATTCACGACAATATTATTACCTTGCGTACTGAATGTTGCGGCGGTCTTACGGCTTAAATCAATCACAACTCTTAGGGTATTTGGGCGTGGCGGATTATTTAAACGAACCGCCTTGACGGCACCATTATTGATCGCATAGGGAAAAAGCCTATTAGGGGCTTGACTATTAGGAAAATCAATCACTAAACGATGAGGATCCGTTAAATAAAAATAACGGTATTGAGTTTTACTGTTAAATTGAAACTGAACTTGGCTTTGTTGATTGCTATGCTTCACTTGAATATTGGTTAACGTCCCAGCCATAGCATCAGGTATCAGTAACCAAACTGCGATAAAAAAGAACCAAAAAGTACAATATTTTTTTAACGTTAATTTGGGGAAATTCGTGTTCAACATCATAAAATCACTAAAACAACATCACCGATTAAAATCCTAACATTCCATTATTTGAATCTGCTTGAACAAGTTTGTTTATTTGCTCTTGTATTTGTTTGAGGTCAGCGTCTTCAAATAGCCCTTATTTTGCTTGATCTTCAATAAATTGGCAAATAATTTGCTCACCAAGTGGCGTATTTGCTTGCAAAGAAATATGCCGCCCTTGCGAAGCAAAATCAATATGAAGGGTTAAACTTTGTTCAGGTAAAAATCCTTGCCCCTTTTCTGCCCATTCAATCAAACAAATGCTTTGTGGTGTAAAGTAATCACGAATCCCCATAAACTCTAACTCTTCAGGCTCGGCAAGGCGATAAAGATCAAAGTGATAAATGCTTTTTTCGCCAATGTGATATTCTTCCACTAAGGTATAAGTAGGGCTTTTTACCTTACCTTGATAACCTAAGGCTTGAATCATTGCTCGGCTTAAGGTGGTTTTGCCTGCCCCTAGATCCCCACCGAGAGAGATAATTATGCCATTTGAAGCAACGGGAATGTTAATGATAGCTTGGATCAACTTTTGTCCAAATTGTTGCATAGCCAGTTCATCAGCAAGATCACATTGATAATGGTTATATTTCATATATTACTCTGCATAGAAAAATAAACGAAAATTATACCGCACTTTTCATCCTAAAATGAATAAATAACACCTAATTTTACGATATTCAGGAAATTATGGAGCGGGAAACGAGGCTCGAACTCGCGACCCCGACCTTGGCAAGGTCGTGCTCTACCAACTGAGCTATTCCCGCAGAGAATAAAGAAAGGATAAATGGAGCGGGAAACGAGGCTCGAACTCGCGACCCCGACCTTGGCAAGGTCGTGCTCTACCAACTGAGCTATTCCCGCAAGCAATATCAAATTGCGGACTGCATTATACAAAAAAAATGGCGTAACGCAAGGGGAAGTAAGAAAAATTTTAACGTCCGCAAACCAACATCACAAAAAATAACAAGGAAATCGCCATTTCCCATAATCCAACTTGTTTGACGGTTAATTTTATCTTGGGTAAATAAACGGCACGCAATAATGGCGGAAGAAAGGCGACGGCAATGGCATATTGTTGACATAACAGCAGCCCAATCACACAAAGACTATGAAATAAAATAGAAGCATAGCCATAATAAGGATTTTTGCGTTCTCTTAAAACAGATTTGACATATAGGGTTGTCCCAATAAAAAATAATGAGGGATAAAGAGCAATCAGCCAAATGCCTTGATCAAATTGTTGCTGTGGAAAATAATAGGCCGCCATACCAGCTAGGGCAAAGATCATAATGGCAGAGAGATCATTAAGTAAAGCCCGTTCATTTTTTTGTTTGACATAATAAATATGTACTAAGCTAAAAGGTAGCATAGCCATTAAAAAATATAATACTTTCCAATTATGATAAAGGGCAGGTAAAGAAAAAAGTAAGCCAAATATGGCATAAATCAGCGTCCATTTCGTATATAAAGCGAGCTGGCGGCCTTTAAAAAGATTGAAAAAAGGATAGGTCATTAAATATAAACAACACCAAGCCAATAATAAGAAACATTGTTGCCAAATAAAAGGGCTATTGAACATAGCATATAAAAATGGCATTAATGCCATTACAATGGCACCATGTTGGTTAGAGATTAATAATTTCACAGACTATTTATCCTCTTTATATTTGCACAAGAAAATCCCCCTTGATAGGGGGATTAAGTGCGGTCAATATTTAATCTACTTTGACAATCCAACCCTCAGGCGCCTCAATATCGCCAAATTGGATACCCACTAATTCGTCATAAAGACGTTTTGTGACATCGCCAACTTCGGTTTCTGAATAGAATACATGAAAATCATCACCATTTTGAATACCGCCAATTGGGGTAATGACTGCCGCTGTACCACAAGCTCCCGCTTCTTTAAACTGATCTAGCTCTTTAATGTAAACATCACCCTCTTCAACTTCCATACCTAAGCGATGTTGAGCAAGGTAAAGCAAAGAATATTTGGTAATACTTGGTAAAATAGACGGCGATAATGGCGTCACAAATTTATTGTCTTTGGTAATACCAAAGAAATTGGCTGAACCTACTTCTTCTATTTTGGTATGTGTGGCGGGATCAAGATAAATACAATCGCCAAAATTGCGTTTTTTCGCTTCTTTACCCGGCAATAAACTGGCTGCATAATTGCCACCTACTTTTGCGGCACCAGTGCCATGAGGAGCAGCACGATCATAGTCAGAAACAATAAAATTGGTAGGCTTCATTCCCCCTTTAAAATAAGCGCCCACAGGACAACAGAATACACAGAAAATATATTCAGGAGCAGGGCCGACACCGATGTTATCGCCTACGCCAATTAATAATGGACGTAAATAAAGGGTTGCTCCAGTACCATAAGGGGCAAGCCATTGCTCATTGGCTTTAACCACTTGTTTACACGCCTCAACAAACATTTCTGTCGGCACTTCAGGCATTAATAGACGCTGGCAACTACGCTGCATACGCTCGGCATTTTGATCGGGGCGAAATAAGTTAATTGAACCGTCTTTACAACGGTAGGCTTTTAACCCCTCAAAGCATTGTTGACCATAATGTAGAGCAGTCGCTCCTTCACTCATATGAAGCACATTATCTTGGCTAAGTTCGCCCTCCGACCATTTCCCATCTTTCCAACGTGCAATATAGCGATAATCTGTTTTGATATAGCTAAAACCAAGATTTTTCCAATCAATGTCTTTTGTCATTTTTTCTTCCTTTATGATTTATACGATTAATATAATTTGTGTTTGAACCTAAACTAATTTACACCATTCTGTTAAGAAAACAAATAAATATGAAAGGAAAAAGGGATTTTGTGAGTGATAGTGAGGATATAGAAAAAGTCATTGAAAAAATAATTCCAAAACTGACCGCACTTGAGCTTTAATTTTATACTATGAAAATAAACCTATTATGCTAAAATCCACAAGAAAAAAGCCACTCATTTTATTGAGTGGCGAATGATATGAAAAACCAAATTAAGGTTAATAATTAATACAGGAAGTTTAAAAAAGTAATCAAAATTACTTTTTTACGATGTTCAGCGAACTGAACATATGCAAACACAACATCATACTTAAATTTGAAACTCTTTAACCAGTAAGGAATTACTTCTCATTAAGTATGGTCACTATTCTATGTAGAATAATAATAAGATACAACAGACTTTTTTTTATTTGATTAATAAGAAAAACTAATGCGAAACGGGAGTTTATGCGATTTTTGAGTAAAATCGGATAAAAATAATTAGGGTATAATTTATGAGTAAACGTTTGCCTCCCTTGAATTCACTGAAAGCCTTTGAATCAGCTGCAAGACATTTGAGTTTTACTAAAGCCGCTGAAGAACTCTTTGTGACACAGGCGGCAGTGAGCCATCAAATTAAATTGTTAGAACAATTTTTAGGCATTGTGCTTTTTAAACGAAAAAATAGGGCATTGGAATTAACTGAATTAGGTCGGCATTATTATGCTGATATAAAGCATATTTTGCGTAAATTAGCAGAGGTAACCGATAAATTATTAAGCCAAAATGAGGCGAAGCATTTAACGATCAGTGTGCCGCAAACCTTTGGCATTCATTGGCTTGTACCAAGATTAAGTGATTTTAATCAACAATACCCTGAAATAGAAATTCGATTAACAGGCGTGGATCAAGATGAAGGGCTATTAAGCCAAGATATTGATGTTGCGGTCTATTATGGTCGAGGAAATTGGAATAATGTGCATATGGAGTGCCTTACTGGGGTAGAGGAAAATCGATTACAAATTTTGGCGTCTCCGCAATTATTGGTGAAAAAACCGATTTATTGTGCTGAAGATTTAAAGCAACATACTTTATTACATATTCATACCCGTGATAATTGGCAAAATATGGCGACAGCGTTGCATATTGAGGACATTAATATTCAGCATGGGCCTGTTTTTAGTCATACTTTTATGGCTCTTCAAGCGGCAATTCATGGGCAAGGTGTGGTGCTAGCCAATGAAATCTTAGCTAAACAAGAAATCGAGCAAGGCAAATTAAGAGTTGCATTAAACAGTGAAATTCGCGATCCTAAGGCGTTTTATTTGGTAAATCATTTAAATAATATGAATGATCCTAAGATTATTGCTTTTCGCCGTTGGATTACTCAAGCGATGCGCAATTAAGAGATAAGAGGAAAAAATGGGAAATCGTTTTTTAGTTTTTGCCAGTATCAGTGGCTTTATTGCTGTGGCATTGGGGGCATTAGTGGCTCATCGCCTTGAAGCCACTTGGTCTGCTAGTCAATTAATGTGGTTTGAAAAGGCTTGGCGTTATCAAGTATTTCATAGTTTGGCGTTGCTTGCTTTAGGCTTTTATTCTTCTGCCACGCAATCTTCTGCCCCAGCTTGTCGCAAAAGGGCGGTCAATTTTATCGGGATTTTTTGGTGTTTGGGTATAATAGGCTTTAGTGGCGGATTATATGCTATGGCTTTGGGACAAGTTCATGAGCAATGGCGAGGCTTGGTGATGATTGTGCCAATGGGCGGTATTGCCTTTTTAATTGGCTGGGCAGTGCTGATTTATGTTAGTATTCGCAACAGTTTATTGAAACAAAAATAATGGAATTGTCGTGAATAAATTAATGTTTTATTGCCGAGCTGGTTTTGAAAAAGAAATGGCGGCAGAAATTAGTGATAAAGCCAATGAATTAGGGGTTTTTGGCTTTGCTCGAGTGGAAGAAAATAGCGGTTATGTGTTGTATCAATGTTATCAAGCAGGGGAGGCGGATCGTCTCGCTCGACAATTAGCTTTTCAGCAGTTGATTTTTGCACGTCAGATGTTGGTGGTATCTGATTTACTGACTGATCTCCCTCTTGAGGATCGGATTAGCCCTATTATTCAAACTTATCAACAAGTTGCAGAGCAAATACCTTTAACCCAATCCACAGAATTATGGGTGGAAACCGCTGATACCAATCAGGCAAAATCTTTATTAACCTTTTGCAGTAAATTTACCGTACCATTACGTCAAGCCTGTAAGCAACAAGGCTGGTTAGCAGGACATCAGGCTAAGTGCGGTATCAGTTTACATATTTTTTTCTTACAATCCCATTGTTGTTATGTGGGGTATTCTTATAATTATAATCATTCCCCTTATTTTATGGGGATTCCACGCTTAAAATTTCCGGCTCAAGCACCAAGCCGTTCCACCTTAAAATTAGAAGAAGCGATTTTGACCTTTATTCCTCGTCAACAAGAAAAGCAACGAATGAATGAAACGATGATTGGGGTGGATTTAGGAGCTTGTCCAGGAGGTTGGACATATCAGCTAGTAAAACGAGGACTCTTTGTTTATGCGGTGGATCACGGTAAAATGGCGAGCAGTTTACACGACACAGGACGTATTGAACATTGCCCAGAAGATGGCTTTAAATTTCAGTTACCGAAACGGAAAAAAGCGGATTGGTTAGTCTGTGATATGGTGGAGCAACCGAAACGAATTGTACAGCTAATCAGTAAATGGCTAATCAATGGTTGGTGTCGAGAAACGATTTTTAACCTAAAATTGCCAATGAAAAAACGTTATGCCGAAGTCCAACAATGCTTACAATATATTGAACAACAGTTGGACAATCATCAACTTAATTATGAGATACAGGCAAAACAACTTTATCACGATCGTGAAGAAATTAGCGTACATATTAAATTGAATGAAGGAAGTAAAAAATGACATTAAAAATTGCGGTAGTCGGAGCAGGCGGACGTATGGGACGCCAATTAATTCAAGCGGTTAATCAAGCGGAAGATGTGGTGTTAGGGGCAGCCTTTGAACGTCAAGGTTCTTCATTAGTGGGAGCTGACGCAGGTGAATTAGCAGGTATCGGGCATTTAGGTGTCAAGGTTAGCGATGATCTTACACAACAAGCGGATAAGTTTGATGTATTAATTGATTTTACTCGCCCAGAGGGAACTTTAGCTTACCTTGATTTTTGTGTTAGCCATAAAAAAGCAATGGTAATTGGCACAACTGGCTTTGATGAGGCAGGCAAGCAAGGGATTCAACAAGCCGCGAAAACAATACCTATCGTTTTTGCCTCCAATTATAGCGTTGGGGTGAATCTTGTTTTTAAATTATTAGAAAAAGCCGCCAAAGTGATGGGTGATTATTGTGATATTGAAATTATCGAAGCACATCATCGCCATAAAGTTGATGCCCCTTCAGGCACTGCATTATCAATGGGCGAGCATATTGCTAAGACCTTAGGACGAGATTTAAAAACTGACGGCGTATTTGCTCGTGAAGGCATTACGGGAGAGCGTAAGCAAAACGAAATTGGTTTTGCCACCATTCGTGCCGCTGATGTAGTGGGCGAACATACCGTTTGGTTTGCCGATGACGGCGAGCGTGTTGAAATTAGCCACAAAGCCTCAAGCCGAATGACCTTTGCAAAAGGGGCAGTAAGAGCAGCAAAATGGCTCGCCACTAAGCAAACGGGATTATTTGATATGACGGATGTGTTGGATTTGAATAATCTTTAATTCATTTTTGATGTATAGGTTTGTTAAGCCTATACATACTTTTCTTCTATAAGTTCCTTGTTGAAAGCATTGCAAATTTTTTTATTTAAGAGTAAATTTGTTTCCATTGTTTACCTCTAACAACAAAGATGTTTTATCACTTAATAAGGAAACTATAATGAAAAAATTATCTATTTTAACAACGGTATTGGCGCTTGCATTGACGGGTTGTGCAACAGAGAGTGCAAAAGTGATTGAACCTACTCAAGTAGCGACAGCAAATACCACTTATCAAGGTCCTAAGTCGTTAATTAGTGTCGGAAAATTTGATAACAAATCCAGTTACCAAAATGGGATTTTTTCTGATGGGGTTGATCGTTTAGGCAATCAATCAAAGACGATTTTAATTTCCCACTTACAACAAACTGGGCGTTTTAATGTGTTAGATCGTTCTAATCTTGGTGAATTAACACAAGAGTCAAAATTTTCGGGCAAAACACAACAAATAAAAGGAGCAACTTATGTTGTTACTGGTGATGTTACCGAATTTGGGCGTAAAACCGTTGGCGATCACCAGCTATTTGGTATTTTAGGGCGTGGTAAGCAACAAATTGCGTATGCAAAAGTAACCTTAAATATTGTCAATGTCAAAACCTCAGAAGTGGTTTATTCTGCACAAGGCGCTGGTGAGTATAATCTTTCTAATCGTGAAGTATTAGGGTTTGGTGGTACAGCAGGCTATGATGCGACCTTAAATGGTAAAGTATTAGATCTCGCTATTCGTGAAGCGGTCAATAATTTGGTGAAAGGCATTGAAGTGGGACAATGGAGACCGTAAGGAGAAATGCAATGATGAAAAAATTGATAATTTTATGTGGTATTGGGCTATTGGTGGGATGTAGCAGCGGCATAAATGGTCCCAAATCATTATACTATTGGGGTAATTATAATGATGTTGTTTATGCTTACTATAATGAAACTGGGAATTTTTCTGAGCAAGAACAAGCCTTATTGGAAATTATCAGTAATGCCGAGAAAGCTAATCAGCAAGTAGCGCCTGGGGTTTATGGTTTCCTTGGACTTGTTCAATTAAAACAAGGAAAATCAATAGAAGCACAGCAAGCATTTTCTCAAGAAAGTAAACTTTATCCTGAATCAAGCGTTTTTATGCAATTTGTGCAAGGGAAACGTCAGGCAGAAATTGTAAAATAAGGAATACGCAATGAAAAAGTTATTTGTCATCAGTATAGCATTTGTTTCGTTAATGCTTTCAGCTTGTTCATCAGTGAAAAAAGAGCCCTATGATTATACCGCATTTAAACAAAGCAATCCTAAATCTATTTTGCTTGTTATGCCAGTTAATAATTCAGTTGAATCGAATGCAGAAGTTTCTGTATTAGCACAAGCAAGCAGACCTATTGCTGAATTAGGCTATTATGTGTTTCCTGTTACCTTAGTTGATGATGTATTTAGACAAAATGGCTTGATGAATGGTAATGATATTCAGCAAGCAAGTATTCAAAAAGTCCAACAAATTTTTGATGCCGATGCTGTAATGTATTTAGATGTTTCTGAATATGGTTCAAGTTATCAAGTTTTTGATACGAAGATAAAAGTGAGTGTTTCAGGCAAGCTAGTGGATTTACGTACAGCCAAAGTGTTATGGGAGGGAGAAGCAAAAGTTGTTTCTTCATCGACAAATGCTAATGATGGTGTTCTCTCTGCTTTATTGAAAGCCGCAATATCACAAATTGTTAATACAGTAAAAGATAAGGGCTATCAAGTTTCTCAACAAGCAACCCATTCATTATTTAATTATGGTAAGAATGGTGGATTGTTGAAAGGTCCAAGATTGATTGCTGAGGAGCAAAAACAGAAACAATAAATGTTATGCTGTAAGACTATCCAACAATTAAAATAAAGTGAGACCGCACAGGAATTTTTAATTCAAAGTGCGGTTATTTTTTGAGTATTTTGGTGTAATGGACAAAATGGCCACTAAAAAGTGGCTTGAAGCCTTATTTAACTCACTTTTTTGAAAAATGAACAAAAAATTGCCCATTCTGTTTAAATAAACAGATAAAAAAATATGGTATTAGAAACCATATTCAACGCTATAAATGTAATTATTGTAACAAAACTTTTACCTTTCAAAACGAATTAAATCTCACCGAAATTTGGCTTTATTATTCTTAAGGAAAACAGACATATAAAGAGCTTTCTATTAAATATCAATGTTCTGTTAAAACAATTCAAAGATATATTGATAAGCCTCCTAAAACGGCTTTAAAACTTTCTAGAGCGGATTAAATATTATGAAAGGTATTTATTTACTTTTGAAAAGTATGTAGAGAATTAAATATTGAAAAAGCAATAAATCGGTTAGAAGGTTTATTTAGTGAATTCCTGAATGCATAATGGACAGATTAGTAACTATTTTGTCCATTACACCAAATAATATGAAATAGAATAAACAAGAAAGCCTTGTAATAACAAGGCTTTTAGCTATTTTTGAAATGAATTGAACACGCATTGAAATGCGTATGTTTTATTTCCACTCAATTATCTACTTTGCATATAATTTATTGATTGCAAAGGAAAATAAGGTGGTAGGGTTATTGATTTGTCAGATCAAGTCTGATCTTTTACATATTAATATATTTCTTTTTCTGCTATTGAATTCAATTTGACACGTTTTATCTGTTAATCCTAAGTCGTTTTCAAGAGTAATAACAAATCTCTTAATTTCTCGTTGCAACTGTAATTGTCGTTCAAACAACTCTTTTTGAAAATCGTTATGTTTTTCACATAGTTGTTGGTAAGTTATCATTGTATTCTCCTATAAATTTTATAGTCATTTAAAATTAGTATACCGTAATATCTTGGGCGGTGGGTGTCAAATCTATTTATTAAAGTGCCTTTCTTTATCCTTGTAAGGCTCAAGTCCCTTATTGTCTCTCACAACCCTAAGGATTATAATTTAATCTCTCACAACTCAAATAAGGATTAAATTATGTCTGAACAAAAGCCAGCTCAACCTAAACCACAGCCAAAACCTCAGCCTAGCCCTCAACAAACCATTTATAAAAAACCTGATACGGTATATATTGGCGATAGTGCCGATAAGCCTTTAATTAAGCGAAAAAGCATTTTAGGCTAATAGCAACGATAAGCAGGGTAATAACAGGCGTACTAAAAGCAATGATTATTGCATTGTCTGTATAACGACGATATTCGCTATTTATTTTAAGTAATTGAGCAATGTAGTTATTACTATTGTGTAATTGATATTTTCTTAAGATAGTTAATTTATTGCTCTCTTTGCTTAATTTAAAAGTTTCATTATAGAGATTTTGTGGCATATTTGTTGTCAATGGTCTTTTTTTGCTGAGAATAACATAAAACAGCAACATAATTGATGAAATAGCCCAGCCAGTCATTAGAGCAATACTCGCTAAAATAAGCAAGATGTGTATGTTCTGAATATGATTAAGTAGGATTAATATTAGTCCCCCTATCCCAGCAATTAAATAATTCAATAGCCGATAAGCCTTTTCTCTATTTTGTTCATTTGATTTTTGTATTTCTTCAATACTTTGTTTCGCTTGACTTTCTAAATATGCCAGCATTTCATCATCTGTATCAAGAAAGTAGTCATCAGGTAAATTAGCGGTATTAATAGACATTTTGTTTTCCTTTTGATGAGATTATTGAAATTAATAAAAAAGCCCACAAAAATTGCGGGCTTTCTTAAAATATTTGTTAATTTTATCGGTATACCGATATGCAATAATCTCACTTTCAAGGGGATATCTTGAAAGTGAGCGTAAGGCTTAAACCTTACAATGAAGAGAATAATAATATGTTAATCCGTATTATCCTAGTTATCGTTTTATTACTCTGGTCTTTGCCAGTTTACTAACTTGATAACTTACTGGGGGAGTACCAGTCCCCCAGTTATTCAAATCATAGGAGATTTTTATGGCATTGTCAATGAATGAAATAAGAGCCCGTAGTGATGAAAAGCGTGGTGTTAAAGCTAAAAGCTATAAACTTCCCATTGCAACTATCGCTAAAATCGAGCAATTAAGTAAACAACTTAATATCCCACAAAATCAACTCATTATTCAAGCGGTTGAGCTGTTTGAGCAAAAATACTTAATTTCTTACCCCCTTTGGGGCGGTTTATTTTTCCTTTTCTCTTTCCATTTCAATGCACATTAAGAGCATTCCCTTCTGTGCTAGCTTACATTGGTTTTCTGTGTAATGTGCTTTGAATTAGCGACAGTTGCCTGTCGTATATTTTCACCTTGCGTTTGGCTTCACGATTCATTGCCGTTGCTAATATTTCCGCAAGGTGGCATATCGCTTGGTTTGGGCTTTATTCCATTCTGTTGAGCGGTAGGTCTGTTACTACACTTTGACTAACTCTCACCATCAGGCAAGCGATATTTTTTGGGATAAATTGTTAAAGAGCATAAAATCAAGATGAAATAACACTATTTTTGTAGTAATTTGGTAATTAACCTTGCAACCCACGATTTTCCTTTTACTGGCACGTAAAATGAGTTATAGATAACCCCAACAATGGTTGCTTGGGACATTGCTTTGACTTTTTCTTGTGCTTATTCAAGTGAGTTGGCGTAAACATCTGAATATCATCTATTCCCATCGAATAAATAAGAAATTGCATAGCGTTTCATTTCTTTTTGCATAAGGATTACCTCTATGTATTTTGAAATTTTCAAAGGTGTTAATAGTCAATGGTACTGGCGATTAAAAGCGGCTAATCACGAACCGATTGCCCAAAGCGAAGGTTATACAACCAAACAAAATTGCTTGAATTGTATCAAGCTTGTTATGGACACTAACCGACAAACACCTATTTATAAAGTTTAGTTATTACCCAAGCCCTGTACATCAGGGCTTTTATTTCATTTCGATTTTTTAAAGAGCGTTGAGATTGACTTATCTCTATCATTAATCCACCGTCTCTGCTTACTCTCGGTTTCCCTGCTCGGATGTGTTGTTTTGATGTGCTTATTAAATTATAAATTTATGAAAAGTAAATATTTGATTTGATATGTAAATATGAGGTTTGTTTAAGGTGTAAATAAATAGTTGGTTTATATGAGAAAATAATTTGAAAAATTTTTGATTAATTTATGGATTTGTGAGTGAAATCACAGAAAAATGGGGGGGAATGTGTAAGAAAGGAGAATATAGGGGATTTGTTTATTGGATATAAGGGGATTTTATAGGTTGTAAGTAAAGGAAAACCGCCATTAGGTGGTCATAGAAGCAAATTATCACTATAAATAATTATTTCAGTTGCTTTCATTTTTTTGTTGGCTGAATAGTTTAATTGATATTCTGCTTGGCGATATTGTTGGTAAATTTCTTTGATATTTAGATTATTATCATAAGACACAATCCAAGGCGTTTTTACATTGGCCAATTTATGGCATATTGCAGCATGATCATTATGCTTATAAAAATTACGATATAATCCTTGCCCTTTTTCATAATAAGGTGGATCAAGATAAATAAGAGAGTTATCCGGTACTTGTTTATCAATAGTGGATAACCAAATCTCTGTATCATGGTTAGATACATGAATATGTTTAGCCATATTCCCAATTTTTTCAATTCGTTTAATTAAATCAGATTTATTAAAGCGACAGTCTATTTTGTAATTACCAGTTTGTTTTAATCCTCCAATAACGCCTGCTTTTAGAATTCCTGAACGATTAGTTCGATTTAAGAAAAATGCAGCAAAACCATGTTTTAGTGGCGATAAGTCATATTGTTTCAGTAATATTTTTTGCTTATGCCATTCATCAATAGTAACTTTAGTATCATTTACTAAACGGATAAAATCTTCCGTTTGTTCAGTAATAGATTTCCAAAAATGATAAATAGCCAAGTCAAAATCGTTGATATGGATATCTGTACAATAACCACTAAATAACACATCTAGAGCAACACCGGCTCCGCCAGCATAGGGTTCTATGTAGTGTCCTGTGAGATTATTTTTTTCAATAATTCGTTTGATCGTTGAAGCAAATTTGGATTTGCCTCCAGGATAACGTAATGGAGTATAGTGCATAGCCGTAACTTTATTTTTTAGAGTATATCGGCTATTATAGCTTTCTAATTTCCATTTGGCCAGGAATATTTTTCCCAAATTGCGATAATAAATGGTTTGAGATTGTTATGTGCACTAATAATTTGCTCGGCATTAATATTATGAGCATAGTTGTGTAAAATACTATGTAGTAGGTTGAGTGTACCTGTGCCATCTTTTTTATCTGCGCATTCATTAATTAACATAGCTAATTCTTTCGGCTCTAATAATGTCTCTTTTTCCAAATGTTGTGCAATACCTAATATTTTTGCTCTTAATGTGGAGTTTTCATTAATTAAGGTGGTTTTTCCTTTGTCGTGAAATAGAATACCTTTAGTTTTAGTTAGGAAATAGTCACAACTTTGCTCAATTAAAGCTCGTAATAAAGAAGCTGTCGCATAAGGGGTAATATGGACATTTAATTTGTCTTTGATTTCAAAGTAAATAGATTGAATTTTATCAACTGAAATTGATAATTCATAATCAATAATTGATTCTTTAGATTTTGCTTGAGATTGATTTTTTATAGGTTTTGGTTTTACTAATGTAGTAGATGTAGGTGATGTTTGTTGTGGAGGCTTACTTCCTGTTGATGCGATTCCTGAAATTAAACTTATTCCATTAGATAAACGGACGTTTGGAATTTTTCCATGATTCTTGAGATATTCAATATATTTTAATCTATCTACTTTAGTCGAACGTGAACCTATATTATGTTCTTTGTTATCTACATCTTTAAAGTATTGAATTAATATTTCTTTAAATTCTTTTGGTTGAATATTTATTTGGATATTACGCTCTTTCACGCTAGTTAATATTCCAAATGCTTCTCGGACTTCTGGAGTGCTTAACATACGGGTAATTGTAGTAATCACTTTTTGTGACTGTTCAGGTTGAATAAGGTTATTTTCTAGCGAGAAATCAAGAATAGTTAATGCGGCAGCATGATTAGGTTGCCCATTTGTAGATTGTTCAAAACGAGTTTGCTGTTCGGTACTCCATGATTTCCTTGCTGCTTTTGAGCTTGCAGAGTGTAATTTTGCTAACCAATGAGAAGCTTCATCCCTTGAGTCAAACTGATGGACAATAATTTTTTTAATAGGTTGCTTAATATTTTGTTTTAGCTTATTAAAATATTTTTGATATTTTTTAGGGGCAAGTTCTGGATTAAGAAGTAATTTTAATGCACAAACACGTCTATTTCCTTCTAAAACAATTCTTTTATTATTTTCAATCGTAATACCAACCAGATCTAAAGGATTAGTAAGTCCTTCTTCTGAAATATCTTTTGCCAAATCCTTTATCTTTTCATTTTCTATTAGAGATTTAATTATTTCTTTTTGCTTTTCAATAGGTGAATGTCTAGGGTTTTTTGTATCTAAATATAGACGATTAATGCTAATTGTTTTTTTCATTTACTCTCTCCTTAATATCTTTTTATATAAAATCTCTATAGAAAATTCCTATATTAACTAATCATAAGTCATAAAAATATTTACTGATATTTATATTCAATTATTATGCTAGATTTAGCCAACATTACCCCATCACAACAAAACCGAATACCAGAACACCCAATCAGTCGCCAAGTATCCAGAATATCTATAAAATTTGCCTACGCTCAACCACCACGCCAAATTTGACGTCCAACAATTTGTAAATCTTTTAATTGATCACCTGAAATATCGATCGGATCATAATCAGGATTAAAGCTGATTAGGGTAATTTTATCTCCATTGCGGACAACTTGTTTAATATAAAAGTTCTCTTTATAAATCAGTGCATAAACTTCACCATCTGCGATTTCTGTATCATGGATATTTACAATAACTGTATCCCAATCTTTTAAGACAGGGGCCATACTGTGTCCTCTGACATACATGGCTTTACAGCTATCTGGGAATACATATTTATGCTTAAACCACGCCTGACGAAATAATAAAGGTTCTTCGGATTTTCTCGGTACCCATTCAACAACACAGCCTTTTCCTGTCCCTGCTGATAATTTAATATCGTATAAATCGATTTTAATATGCGTATCGCTATAATCTTTGTCTTCGATAATAGCAACATCAGGCTTATTTAATGCTTTTTCACTTCCTAATAGCCAATTCACAGAATAACCTAATTTATCGCAAATCAGTCTAGCAGAGGCTACGCTGATTTTTCCATTATTAAACCAGTTATTCACTGCTTGAGGGGTCTTTTTAGCTATCCGACTTAGTTCCGCTTTGCTAATACCAGTTTCATTAATCAGCTGTTTTAAGCGGTTAATAACAATTTGATCTCTATCCATTCCATTCTCCATTTTTTAGCAAGTTTAAACAAAAGATTTAATTTTTCAATAAATTAGATATTTGCATAATTAAATATTGAATTTACAATCTAGTTGATTGATTTAAATTATATATTGAGGAAAATATGACACCTATTGAGAAAGCAATAAAGGCAGCTGGTTCACAAGTTAAATTAGCTCGATCCTTAGGTAAAACCTCTCAATTTATTTATCGCATAAAAAAATCAGGTGGAAAAATCTCTACTCAAGATATTTCAGCTGATAAATGGAAAAAGGTTACAGGCCTCCCTAAAAGTGAGTTATTTCCTGAATATCAGGACTAATGTAACAAGGAATCATCGCAATGGCACGCAATGAACCGACTAGATCCGCAAGAGAGATTTCTGATCTTTATTTTAAATAAAGGGGCTGTACTAGATAACTAGAACAAATTACTCTTAACTAATTGTTTTAAAATGGGAATTTGAGACTTTATGTTACTGTGATTAAAACGCCATTCACACTCTTTTAAATATAGCTCAAAATGGGTTTTAGGAATACCATTAAACTTACGCAAATAACGTTTTGCTTGACTCCAAAAATTCTCAATGCCATTAATATGGTTATGATGTTCAGCAAAATGTGTGCTGTGATTAATGCGAAAATGACTAAATTCACTCACATCAAGTACATCATAATTGCGATAAGTATCGGTGTAAACAATACTATCAGGTTTTACTTTTTCTCGAATAATAGGCAGTAATATCGCTGATTTTGTATTAGGAACAGCAACAGTATAAACCTTACTATTACGCTTCAAAAGCCCGAATACAGCGAATTTACCTGCGACACCACGTCCTCGTTTACCCTTACGAGCACCACCAAGATAACTTTCATCAACTTCTTCCTCAAACATTTCTAAATGAGGACTATTTTGATAAATGAGTAACCGTAAGCGATGAAAATAAAAGGCTGCTGTATTTTTATTGACATTCAGTTCGGCGGCTGTTCGTGCCGTAATGCCTGCCACGAAAAGCTCAATAAGTTTGTGTTGTTTATATTGACTTAGACGACTTTTTCTCATTGAACTATTGTATCCTAAGTGGGAAATTTGTCAGTTATCTAGTTCAGCCCTAAAAACAATAATTTTTCTAACCCACAAAAGGAATATCATATGGAAACATTAAAAGAAGAATTTTTAGGACAACAAATCACATTAGTGGATGACAATGGTGTAGCCTATGTTGCTATGCGTGAGATTGTTGAAGGGATTGGACTTGATTGGAAGTCTCAACATAGAAAATTAATCGATCAGTCAAGTAAGTTCAGTTTTACTCATATTACTACAACGGGAAAAACGGAAAAAGATATAAAAAACTCTGTATGCCTATTTCAAAATTAAATGGTTGGTTACTTTCGGTGAATCCTAATAAAGTGAGAGCAGGCTTGAAAGAACGCTTAGAAGCCTATCAAGAGGAATGTTTTTCAGTTTTATGGGAAATACTTAAAAGAGTAAAGCAAAAAAAAGCAATGTTAGAGCTTGAGTTTTTACAGCTTAACGTCAATGTCAAAGGTCATAGCCAATTAAAGGAGATTTTAATTACCAGCTAAGCAGAGGCGGAGAAAAATCCTTTTAGAACAGGCAGTATAGTTTTACAAGATACTCAAAATCACAGAAAATTAGAAACGCAAAGTGTTAGTGTTTCGGTAGATAGCAATGCGCTAACGAGCATGAATGTTATGCAAACAGCGTTAAGTTTATTTAGTAATCAACATAAATAATCAACATAAATAAGTGCATAGTGAGGCTCGTAGAATATTAGTATAGAGATTACTGATGAGCAAATACAACAAGCTTGAACAGGCGAAATTAGTTTTGGGTAAAGCATAGTCTTTGGCTTATAGTTCGTAACTATTTAAAATCACATTAACAATCTTATGACTATTCAACAAAAATTTGTGTTAGCTCAACTTTTTTAATGACAAATTCTTTTACAATCCTTCCACTTAAATGAAGGGGAGTATTAAAAATGAGTAGTTTTTTTATTACAGGAACGGATACCAATGTGGGGAAGACGATTGCTAGTCGTGCGATTATTCAAGCGTTACAGCAACAAAATATTCAAATCGTGGGCTATAAACCCATTGCCTATAATGCCAATGATAATGTTTATGCCGAATCGCAACCCTATTCAGAGAATTTGCCTCATCAACAAGATAACCTTGACGTAAAAATATTGCTTAATAGTAGCCGAGAAAATTTGTCTTATGAGCAAGCAAATAGTTATACCTTTGAACAATCGCAAATGCTTACCTTGGCTTGCCAAGATCTTGTGGATCTCAACAAAATTAATCAGCATTTAGATCATTTAGTCAATAATTATCAATCCGTTTTGGTGGAGGGGACTTTTGGGTGGTTGACCCCCATTAACCGAGAAAAAAGTTTTGCTCATTGGGTAAAGGATCGTAATATGCCAGTGGTTTTGGTGGTTGGTATAAAAGAAGGCTGTATCAATCATGGTTTATTAACGGCACAATCTATTCTTCACATGGGAGTGCCTTTACTCGGTTGGGTAGCAAACCGAATTAATCCTTGCCTTGGGCATTATGCGGAAGTGATTGATATTTTATCGCAAAAAATTGATGCACCTTTATTAGGGGAAATCCCTTATCTTTATAAACCTGAAGAACAAGAATTAGGGCATTATCTTACCAATATTGATCGGTTAGGTTATATGCAAACTGCGTTGGTTTGATTTTTATGCGATAAATATTGTGGGTAGGCAACTTTTTGGCAATCAGGTATAATCAGTCCTTTTTAGGATTAGGATTTTATCATGAAATTTATCTCTTTTAATATTAATGGATTACGAGCAAGGCCACACCAATTAGAAGCCGTTGTTAAGCAATATCAGCCCGATGTATTGGGTTTACAAGAAATTAAAGTGGCGGATGAAGCCTTTCCTTATGAGTTAGTGGAACATTTAGGCTATCATGTGTTTCATTATGGGCAAAAAGGGCATTATGGGGTAGCCTTATTAACAAAGCAACAGCCTAAAGCAGTGAGAAAAGGTTTTCCTACTGATGAGGAAGATGCACAAAGACGCATTATTATGGCGGATTTTGAGACAGAAATGGGATCTTTAACAGTGATTAATGGCTATTTTCCACAGGGTGAATCACGCCAGCACGAAACGAAATTCCCGGCAAAAGAAAAATTCTATCAAGATTTACTTCGTTATATTCAACAAGATTTGCCAAGTGATAATGTGATTATTATGGGCGATATGAATATTAGCCCAACGGATTTAGATATTGGTATTGGTGAAGAAAGCCGTAAACGTTGGTTGCGGACAGGAAAATGCTCATTTTTACCTGAAGAGAGAGAATGGTATCAACGTTTATATGATCAAGGTTTGGTGGATACGTTCCGTCATTTAAATCCTTTAGTTAATGATCAATTTTCGTGGTTTGATTACCGTTCTAAAGGCTTTGATGATAATCGAGGTTTACGCATTGATCATATTTTGGCAAACCAAGCCCTAGCACAACGTTGTGTGCAAACAGGCATTGCCTTGGATATTCGTGCAATGGAAAAACCTTCCGACCACGCTCCTGTTTGGGCAGAATTTAAATAAAAGACAACCGCACTTTATAAACAAAGTGCGGTCTGTTTTGAGATTATTTTTATTTTAAATAACGACCGCCATCAACGGCTAGGCAAGTGCCTGTCACATAATCGCTTTTCATTAAATATTCTACGGCTAAAATCATTTCTTGATAGCCGCCACATTTTTGCATTAAAGATTTTTGTTGTGCTTTTTGTTGATAATCTGGGGGATCATCGGTATTAAAGGCAATCAATGCGGGGGCAATGCTATTTACTTTAATCTTAGGGGCATATTTTTGTGCAAAACTACGGGTTAAATTTTCCATTGCGGCTTTGCTCGCTGCATAGGCAATATGCTTGGCACTGCCTTTCTTGGCGACATAATCACTAATATGAATAATATTACTTGTCGATGTTGTCTGCTCTAATAACGGGGCGAGATATTGATTGAGTAAATAAGGGGTTTTTACATGAATTTGGAGCATTTCGCCCATAAGTTGCCCTAGCTGGTTTATGGGCTGATCCTGCTCCGCTTGCCAGCTTGAGGCATTATGAATTAAGCAATGGATTTGCGGACATCGCTGTTGAACTTGTTCAGCAAATTGCATAATGCCTTGTTCATTGGAAAAATCGGCTTGTAAGGTAACGACCTTTAACGCTTGTAATTGAGCCAGTTGTGGATAAAAAGTGCGGTAGGAAATCAGCACGTTTTTTCCTTGTTGGGCAAAATGTTGAGCAAGGGCAAAGCCGATACGTTTTGCTCCGCCAGTGATGACGATCCAAGAGGAAGTTAGTTGGTTTGACATAGTTTTAACTCGGTTAAAAAATCAATAAAGGCACGCACTTTGGCGGGGAGGTAACGGCGATGAGGATAAACCACATGAATATCAATGGTGTCTTGTTGGTAATCCGTTAGGAGTTCAACTAACTCCCCTGAGCGTAATTCTTGTTCAATAAAGAAAAGTGGGCTATTGATAATCCCTAAGCCCGCTTTTGCCATTTCTACTAAGACTAAGCCATTGTTACTGGTAAATTTCGCATTCACTTTGGCTTGATAATGTTGGTGATTTTTTTGTAATGCCCAAATTAGGCTGTAATTGAGTTTATAGATAAGGCAATCATGTTGGCTTAGTGCTTCGGGCGTAGTGGGGACGCCTTTTTGTGCTAAATAATGTGGAGAGGCAACGATATGCATGGAGGAAGAGGCAATTTTTTTCGCCACAAGGGTGCTTTCGGTAAGCTGTCCAATGCGTAGAGCCAGATCATAGCCTTCACTAATTAAATCCACTTTGCGATCGGTATATTCAATATTGACGTGTAAATGAGGGTGTGCATTTAAAAACTTGGCGAGATTGGGGGTAATAAAACGCATACCAAACTCTCTCGGCACTGACACAGATAAATTTCCTTGTAATGCGGAATTATGGTTAGCAATACTGGCGTCCGCCTCTTCCAATTCCATTAATACGGATAAACAACGTTGGTAATAAATTTGCCCTGCCTCAGTAGGGGTAATTTTGCGTGTGGTACGTTGTAATAAGCGGGTTTTAAGTTGTTCCTCAAGTTGAGAAATCAATTTACTTACCATTGCCACAGAAATATTCATTTGTTGTGCCACTTGAGTAAAACTTTGGCTTTCAATCACTCGACAAAACACTGAAATCGCATTAAGTTTATCCATTTTATTGCCTTTGGGTTGTAATTATAATTAATCCTTGCTATTGTTGCGCCCAAATCTATTACATTTTGGCGATATGAGAATTTTGGATAAAAACAGATAAAAATGCAAATAAAACGCCTCATATCTTTTCTTATTATTATCGTTAGGAATAAAAATGAGCAAATCATTGGTCATTGTGGAATCGCCAGCCAAAGCGAAGACAATTAATAAATATTTAGGCAAAGATTATATTGTTAAATCAAGTGTGGGACATATTCGTGATTTACCTACGGCGGGGACATCTACGGGCGAAAAGGCAAAACCCGTTTCAACAAAAGGCTTGAGTGTAGAACAAAAGCAGAAAATGAAACAGGAAAAAGAGCGTAATGCCTTAGTAAAACGTATGGGCATTGATCCTTATCACGATTGGCAAGCCAATTATCAAATTTTACCCGGTAAAGAAAAAGTGGTGAGTGAGCTTAAAAGCCTTGCTAAAAAAGCGGAGCATATTTATTTGGCTACCGATTTGGATAGAGAGGGAGAAGCGATTGCTTGGCATTTAAAAGAGGTGATTGGCGGTGATGATCAACGTTTTAGCCGAGTGGTATTTAATGAAATTACCAAAAATGCTATTCAACAAGCCTTTGATAAACCTGAACAATTAAATATGGATCGGGTTAATGCCCAACAAACACGCCGTTTTCTCGATCGGGTAGTGGGATTTATGGTTTCTCCATTGCTATGGAAAAAAGTGGCAAGGGGCTTATCGGCAGGGCGTGTACAATCCGTTGCAGTAAAATTATTGGTGGAGCGTGAACGAGAAATTAAAGCCTTTAATCCTGAGGAATATTGGCAAATTTCTGTCCAAACGCAAACAAGTCAACATCAATTACTTAACCTTGATGTAGTTGAATTTCAAGGGAAAAAATTTGAGCCTAAAAATGAACAGCAGGCGCAAATTGCCACAGATTTTTTATCACAAGCGGATTATGTGGTGACTTCGTTGGAAACAAAACCAACAAGTTCTCGTCCGAAAGCACCTTTTATTACGTCAACCTTGCAACAAACGGCTAGCACCCGATTAGGTTTTGGTGTGAAAAAAACCATGATGTTGGCACAACGTTTATATGAGGCAGGCTATATTACTTATATGCGTACTGACTCAACCAACCTGAGCCAAGACGCATTAACTATGGCAAGAAATTATATTCAAAGCCAATTTGGTGAAAAATATTTGCCAGAGAAACCGCACTTTTATTCCAGCAAAGAAAATGCCCAAGAAGCTCACGAGGCGATTCGCCCTTCTGATGTGAATACCTTGGCTGAGCATTTAAAAGAAATGGATAAAGATGCCGTACGTTTATACGATTTAATTTGGCGTCAGTTTTTGGCTTGTCAAATGCCAGCCGCACAATATGATAGCAGTACCGTTACTGTGATGGCGGGCGAATATGGATTAAAAACCAAGGGACGTATTTTGCGTTTTGACGGTTGGACAAAAGTATTGCCAGCCTTAAGTAAATCCGCCGAAGATAAAGAATTGCCTACGCTTAGCATTAACGAGAGATTACAACTTAACCTTGTTCAACCAGAGCAGTTATTTACTAAACCCCCTGCTAGATTTACTGAGGCTTCTTTAGTTAAAGAGCTTGAAAAGCGAGGAATTGGTCGCCCTTCTACTTATGCCACCATTATTTCTACTATTCAAGAACGAGGTTATGTTCGCAGCGAAAATCGCCGTTTTTATGCGGAAAAAATGGGCGAGATTGTTACTGATCGCCTTAACCAATCCTTTGCAGAATTGATGAATTATGATTTCACTGCCAATATGGAAGATGTTCTCGATCAAATCGCTAAGGGAAATAAAAATTGGAAAACGGAATTAAATCAATTCTTTAAAGATTTTTCTGCTCAATTAAGTCAAGCGGAGCTTGATGAGCTTGAAGGGGGAATGAAACCTAATAGCCTTGTACCAACAGAAATTAGTTGCCCTACTTGTGGGCGTCCTATGGCGATTCGTACCGCCAGCACAGGGGTATTTTTAGGTTGTACAGGCTATGCCTTGCCTGTAAAAGAGCGGTGCAAAACGACCATAAATTTAATTCCTGAGGCTGAGTTACTTAATGTCCTTGATGATGCCAGTGAAACCAAAGCCTTGATGGCACGTAAACGTTGTCCAAAATGTGGTTCGGCAATGGATAGTTATCTTATTGATGGGCAACGTAAATTGCATATTTGTGGTAATAATCCAAATTGTGATGGCTATATTATTGAACAAGGTAGCTTCAAAATTAAAGGCTACGATGGCCCTGTGGTTGAATGTGATAAATGCGGTGCGGATATGCATTTAAAACTAGGACGCTTTGGCAAATATATGGCTTGTACAAACTGCGATAATACACGCAAAATTCTAAAAAATGGCGAAGTTGCACCACCAAAAGAAGATCCGATTCCTTTTCCTGAACTAAAATGTGAAAAATCCGATGCGTATTTTGTATTGCGAGATGGCGCCAGCGGTGTATTTATGTCGGCACATAATTTTCCAAAATCTCGTGAAACTCGTGCCGCTAAAGTCTCAGAACTCGCAAAATATCAAGAGAGATTGCCTGAAAAACTGGCTTATTTAGCTCAAGCCCCTCAACAAGATCCAGAGGGGAATGAAGCAATTATTCGTTTTAGCCGAAAAGAAAAACGCCAATATGTTACTTCAGAAAAAGAGGGTAAAGCGACAAAATGGCGTGTAGATTATGTTGATGGTAAATGGGTTGAGGTTGGGAAGTAGTAAGCCCTAATGATTCTGTTCTAGAAAATTTTTTTATTCTAGAACAGATCTGGTTTAAGTGTGGTATCAGATGATATTAGTAACATACTATGCCCTACAAATTTTTCAGCGAGATCTTTCAGTTTTTTTCCATTAGGCAAGATTAAATCAGGGGCAATTTCAATAAGAGGAATAATCACGAACTCACGATTTTGCATATCATAATGAGGAATTGTGAGCCGCTCTGTTTGTAATACCAAATCATCATATAACAAAATATCTAAGTCCAAAGTCCGCTCTCCCCAACGGCGTAAGCGTATTCGTCCTTGTTGCTGTTCAATTTTTTGCAGTTGCTCAAGCAATTCAAAGGGAGCAAAATCTGTGATAATACAAGCCACTGCATTCACATAATCAGGTTGATCCTGAGGCCCAAGGGGTTTACTTTGATAGAATGAACTTACCCTGTTTAGCTGTGTATTGGGCAAATGAGCAATGGCTTGTAAAGCTTGATTTAATTGTTGAATAGGTTGAGCTAAATTGCTTCCTAAAGCGATATAAACTTGGTTTCTCATACTTTTTTGCTTTTATTTTTATATTTTCGGCGATAGTATTTTTTTCGCTTAGGTTTTGGCGAAAGATTTTGTTGTTCTTTAACTAAATAGTCTCGCTGTTGAGGATTACTGAGCTGATATTCATGCCACCAAGTAACCAGCTCAATACATTCCCCACCTTCAATATTAGCTCGCATTGCCAATAAATCAAAAGCGGCTCGGAATTTTGGGTGAGCCATTATTCGTTCAGGATTTTTTCCTGTACGTTTTACAAATTGTAATTGTAATGCCCAAATATCTCGAATCACGCCAGTATGACGGCGTGGTGCGGCTAAGGAAGCACAGAGCAAATCGATGATTTCATTACTGGCTAAGGCATAGGCATCATGATTATTTAAGCCTCCCTCATTTTTTAGCACCTCTACTTTTTCACGCAATGGATACCAAAAGAAAGCCGCAAACAGGAAAGCGGGATTAATGGGTAAATTATCGGCGATACGTTCGTCCGTTGAGGTTAATGCTGTTATGATCATACGTTCAGCAAAGCTATCTTGTCGCTCAGTAAAATATGGCATTAAGGCAGGAAAAAGTTGTTCAAATAAACCAAATTGACGCAATAAACCATAGGTTTTTATCCCATAGCCTCCCTGCAATAACTTTAATGACTCATCAAATAAACGCGCTGGCGGAATGTTTTTCAGTAAAGGTGCTAAACGCTTAATGGGCGCTTGGCTTGCTTGATCTAAAAACATATCCAGTTTTGCCATAAAACGAATGGAACGCAACATTCTAACAGGATCTTCCTGATAACGGGTAACAGGATCACCAATAAGCCGTAATTTCCCTGCTTTTAGATCATTAATCCCTTGATAGTAATCATGTAATTGATTACGTTGTGGATCATAATAAAACGCATTAACGGTAAAATCTCGGCGTGCCGCATCTTGTTCTAACGTGCCATAAACATTATCTCTTAACAACATACCTTCCGCACTTTGGCGAGCTTGGTTTTTATTTTGGTTATTTTCGTGATTAGCACGAAAGGTAGCCACTTCAATAATATCTCGACCAAACATAATATGTGCTAAACGAAAACGGCGTCCAACTAAACGGCATTGACGCAAAAATATTTTTTGAATTTGCTCTGGACGAGCATTGGTAGCAATATCAAAATCTTTGGGTTTTTTACCCAATAAAATATCTCGTAAACAACCACCGACAACATAAGCCTCAAAGCCATGACGTTGGAGCTTTTCTACCACTGTTAGGGCATTTTTGCTGATAAGGCGAGGACTAATCCCTTGTGAGCTGGCTTTAATAACATTTTTTGTGGTTACTGTTGTTACAGCAGGTTCCATTTCAATCTGTTGAGGCATTTGGCATACGCTGTCATTTTGTTCTTCGCTTGGCATATTTTGAATCACAGCATTTTTTTTATTGCCAAATAATTTTTTAATATAGGTTAAAATAATATACTCCAATTTATACGAGTTAAATATCCATAAAACTGACGAATTTTAGTCGGATTTTGGGTTAGGGTCAAATATTCGGCGATAATTTTAGAAAAAAGCTTTTATATCGTCATTCTACTTTAAAGTGATATAAAATTGGTACGCTTTGTCGTACGCTTTATACTGTATTCAACGTACTGTCTTGTCTCATTTTAAATTGAAATGACTATAAAAATTGATATTTTGACGTTTAAATGTTTGATTGTATTTTTTCATAGAAAACTGCTCCTTAATCGGTTGGTCGTTTAGTCCAGCTTTTGGGGAGCAGAGAAAAAATCAATCACACTTTATCATTTTAACAGGCTTTAGAATAATAAAGATCAATACGGCTTGCGACAGCCATATTTGCCACATATTGTGCGATATTAGTTGGGAGTATTAAACCTTTTACGCAGGTTAAGTTACGTAATATTGGGAATAATAAAATATCTTCATAGGAAAGATGCCCATTGACCGCCTCATCATTAATGAATAATGCCGAGAGTTCTTCCAAATCTCGATGTAACCTTGTTAAATATTCGGTTGTTTTTGATTGATGAGTGTCAAAATCACCGATAGCTTCCGTTTTCTTTTTCACAAAATAATCAACAGCAGATTGGGTTTGATATTCAGGTAAACCCAGTTTAATAAAACGTGGTAATAATAAATAATTCACATATTGGCTTGCTTTAGAGATCCAATTTTCAATTTCTGGTCTTACATTGTCTAACAAACATTTTGTGCCATAATGGCTATCAACATAGCAAACAATATCAAGACTTTCAGGCATGGCTTTTTCTTCATCAGTGATTAAAATAGGCACCGCTTTCTTGCCAATTAAATTTACAGGTGTTTGTTCATCATCATTGAGTACCATAATAAGATCAACAGGTAATTTTTTTAAACCAAAAATCATTCGAGCCCGTACACAATATGGGCAATGATCGTAAACATAGAGTTTCATAGAGGACCTCCTAGTATAGGTTCTGTTTTAAGGTAATATAGTGTTGGTATGTTTAATCATCCTGTATTATATGTTGATATTTTAATCAAAAAATAAGTAGTTTCTAAAAATTTATTTAAAACTAATCACAACAACCCAGCCAAAATAATAGATTCAGGTTCAATATATGTCCAAACAACTTGATTAAGTTGAAAATCATTTGGTTTATTAACTAATGCACAAAATTCAATGTCATTGCCTACTTGTACAACAATTTCTTGATGGGTTCCTTGGGTTGTTATCGCACTAATCTGTCCTTTAAAGCTATTTTTACGCGTTAAGGGAGTGGGCTGTTGAGTGGATAATTTTAACCAAGGTGCTTTAAACATAAGCATAATTTCTTTATTCAAAATTAATTGTAAACGCACCGCACTTTTCTGGGTAATTGTGGCATAAATAAGTTGGCTCAGCCCCGCAATATCAATACCGATAAGGGTTTGAGCATTATGTTGCTCAATAATTTTTACTTTACCAAATAATTGATTACGGGCGCTACTTTGTAAGGAAAATCGAGCAGTGGCATTAAGTATATTGGTTAAGGGAATACTTTCATCTTGTAATATTTCAAAGGCTTTTTGTTGAGTTTGTATTAATAACTCATAAAGCTGAAGTAGGCGAATTGCATATTGAGTAAGTTGTGTTCCGCCACCATTTTTGCCCCCAGTATTGCGTTCCAATAAAGGTTTTGGGCTAATGTCATTCATTGCTTGCAGGTGATCCCAAGCGCTTTTATAGCTGACTTTGGCATTTTTAGCCGCTTGGTTAATAGAGCCACATTGTGCTATTTCTTGTAATAAACGAATCCGTTTTGGATCAACAAATAATTGTTGATGGCGTTTTATACTTAATAATATTTCATTATCTGTACTATGTTCTGGTGTAAACTTTACTGACATCATTATGCTCTTATCATTAGCGTTGTTATCGTCGTTTCAATTTAATGTGAAACAATGATACTTTGAAAAATAGGGATATTTTAGAATAATTTTAGCTTATACAGTAGCTTTTATTTTTTAATTCATTATATAATAATTTACATATATTTTTTGTTATATAACTAAAAGAGGAAAAGCCATGTTATCTATTAAGAAAAAGTTAGGGGTGATTTTTGCCTTATTTACGCTGTTAATCAGTTCTGTGGTAAATGCGAAAACTACGGTTTATGCCGCCGCATCTTTAACCAATGCGCTACAAGATATTGCTGTAGCCTATGAGAAAGAATATCCAAATAATGAGTTGGTCTTTTCTTTTGCTTCTTCTTCAACTTTAGCCAAGCAAATTGAACAAGGGGCGCCTGCCGATATTTTTATTTCAGCGAATAATAAATGGTTACAGCATCTTTCTGCACAAGGATTTACGCAAAAAAGCAGTGAAAAATTGTTGTTAGGTAATGATTTGGTTCTTATTGCACCAATAAGTTCAACCTTAACGGAGGTAAATATTCCACAAGGTGAATGGTTACCTCTCTTAGATCAACAATTTTTGTCAGTGGGCGATCCTGATCACGTCCCAGCAGGGCAATACTTGAAAGAATCGTTAGTCTATTTAAATTTATGGGATCAGGTTGCAAATAAATTAGCAAGAGGAAAAGATGTGCGTGCTGCTTTGGCATTAGTTGAACGAGCAGAAGTGCCTTTAGGGGTTGTTTATGGTACGGATGCTAAAGTTAGTGATAAAGTTAAAATTGTCGGGGTATTTCCGCAAGAATCTTATACGGCGGTTGAGTATCCTATGGCGATTTTAAAGGGACGTGATAACCCTGAGGTAGAGGCTTTTTATCACTATTTACAATCGCCAACCGCAAAAAATATTTTTACCCATTATGGTTTTTCCATAAAATAATGCTCAGTAACAAAAGTGCGGTTAAATTCATAAATTTTTCACTGAAATTTTGTGATTTTATCGTGGCTTTGAATTGAAAATAAGACAATAAAAATGGATATAACGTGACAGAGTTTTTAATGCAATTAGGCTTAACTAACGTGGAAATCAATGCCATTAGGTTAAGCCTATCCGTTGCGCTTAATGCAATGCTATGGAGTTTACCTGTTGCTATATTGGTGGCTTGGTTATTAGCTCGCAAAAAGTTTTGGGGAAAATCTTTTGTAAGCGGTATTATCCATTTACCCTTAGTTTTGCCACCCGTTGTGATCGGTTATCTTTTACTTGTTGCTATGGGACGCAATGGCTTTATTGGCAAATATTTATTTCATTGGTTTGGCATTAGCTTTGCGTTTAGCTGGAAAGGGGCAGTATTAGCCTCAGCGGTGGTGGCTTTTCCGTTGCTGGTACGAGCTATCAGATTGTCTTTAGAAAGTATTGATCTTAAGTTAGAACAAGCCGCTGCCACATTAGGTGCCTCAGGTTGGCGTGTCTTTTTTACCATTACATTACCCTTATCCTTACCCGGTGTGTTAGCTGGCGTAATATTGGGATTTGCTCGCTCTCTAGGGGAATTTGGGGCAACCATTACCTTTGTTTCCAACATTGTGGGCGAAACCCAAACAATCCCTTTGGCAATGTATGCCTTTATTCAAACTCCCGGGGCAGAAGCCCAAACCGCAAGGCTTTGCTTCTTTGCCATTATATTATCCCTCATTGCCTTATTGTTATCAGAATGGTTAGCAAAAAGAATGCAAAAACGTCTAGGAAATCATTATGTTACAAATTAACGTCAAAAAACAATTAGGAGCAATGTTACTTGATGTCAATGTGACTATTCCCGCCCAAGGCGTTACCGCAATTTTTGGTTTATCGGGGTCGGGAAAATCTTCCTTAATCAATTTAATCAGCGGTTTATTACAACCTGATGAAGGAAAAATCATACTCAATCAACAAGTTTTAGTTGATGATAAGCAATGTCTAGCGGTACATAAACGTCATATAGGCTATGTTTTCCAAGATGCCCGTTTATTTCCACATTATAAGGTAAAAGGCAATCTACTTTATGGGGTTAAACAACGAGATAAACAAAAATTCAAGCATATTATCAACTTATTAGGGCTTGAACCTTTATTATCTCGTTATCCTAATACCTTATCAGGTGGCGAAAAACAGCGAGTAGCCATAGGGCGAGCTTTATTATCCGATCCTGAAATTCTATTAATGGACGAACCCTTATCAGCATTGGATTTACCTCGTAAAAATGAGCTAATGGCTTATTTAGAACGCCTCACAAAAGACATCAATATTCCAATTTTATACGTGACACATAGTTTAGATGAGCTTGTTCGGTTAGCGGATCAAGTGATTTTAATGCAAACAGGCAAAGTATTAGCTTATGAAGCCCTTGAGAATTTATGGCATAACCCTCTATTTTCACCTTGGAAACAGCAAGACTTAGAACAACGCTCGGTATTTTGTTTACCTATTTCTTATCATCACCCCCTTTATAATATGACTGCATTAGCCCTTGATGGGCTAAATGGGCAACAACGTTTATGGGTAAAAGCCATTGAACAACCCATAGGTAATAATGTTAAAGTTTGTATTAATAGCTCAGATGTCTCTCTTTCCCTTGAGTTACCTCAACACACCAGTATTCGCAATATTTTACAAGGTCAAATTAATAAAATTGAAAGCAAAGAAGATCAAGTGGATATTGAGTTAAACATTGCTGAACATAAAATTTGGGCAAGTATTAGCAAGTGGTCAAGACAAGAACTAAAATTACAACCTCAGCAATGGGTTTATGTACTTATTAAAGCGGTTTCGGTGGTGAAGTGATTATATAAATATATAGAATAATTTTTATATAAAAATATTAAAAATAGGTTAATAAATTTTCTATTAACGCTTGACCTTTCCAGCTAAATCATTCATTATTCTATGGTTTTTTGTTTGAGAGGAGTTATTATGCACACATCTACACCGCTGATTAGTATGATTGCTATCGGATTTGCTGTTGCTTATCTGTTAGGTATGATTGCTAATCGTTTTAAATTTTCTCCATTGGTGGGGTATTTACTTGCAGGGATTTTAATTGGGCCGTTTACCCCGGGGTTTGAAGGGGATTTACATATTGCTCATGAACTTTCAGAGCTAGGCGTTATGCTTCTGATGTTTGGGGTAGGATTACATTTTTCTTTAAAAGATCTTTTATCTGTTAAAGCAGTAGCGATTCCTGGTGCATTATTACAAATTTTCACCGCCATTGTTTTTGGTTGGATTTTTTCCGTATTTTTAGGCTGGAGTACCATTAGTGGGCTTGTCTTTGGCCTTTGTTTATCCACAGCAAGTACCGTTGTGTTATTAAGAGCGTTAGAAGAGCGTCAGCTAATTGAAACATTGCGTGGAAAAATTGCTATCGGTTGGTTAATTGTGGAAGACTTAGCGATGGTATTGGCATTGGTATTATTGCCAGCGGTGGCTGATGTTTTACAACAAGAAAATGCCAATTTTGGCGATATGCTAATGGATTTTAGTATTACCATTGGTAAAGTGATTGCTTTTATAGCAGTAATGTTAATTATTGGTAAACGTGTTATTCCTTGGTTAATTGCGCGTAGTGCAGCCACAGGTTCAAGAGAGTTGTTTACCTTATCTGTTTTAGCGATTGCCCTAGGTATTGCTTATGGTTCGGTGCATTTATTTGATGTGTCTTTTGCCTTAGGGGCATTTTTTGCGGGTATGATTTTAAATGAATCTGAACTGAGCCATCGGGCAGCCAATGATACATTACCATTGCGTGATGCTTTTGCGGTGCTTTTCTTTGTTTCTGTAGGGATGTTATTTAATCCGAGCATTCTTATTCAATCGCCTATTTCGGTATTAATGACCGTTGTGATTATCGTGTTTGGTAAATCCATCGCGGCTTATTTATTAGTACGTTTATTAAGAAAACCAAAACGTACTGCTTTAACCGTATCTATTAGCTTGGCACAAATTGGTGAGTTTGCCTTTATTCTTGCAGGTTTAGCGGTGTCCCTGAATTTACTGGATGAACAAGCGCGTAATTTAGTGCTTGCAGGTTCAATTATCTCTATTTTGCTTAACCCTGTATTATTTAGCTATTTAGAAAAATATATGAGCAAAACAGAAGAGCAAGAAAACCTAATGACCGTACCAGAAAAAGAAGAGATCGAGGAAGATTTCCATCAATCTCCTTTGGTATTGCAAGATCATATTGTGCTTGTAGGGGCTGGGCGAATTGGTAGCATTATTGTTGATAAAATGAAAAATAATGATCTTAATTTTGCGGTTATTGAGTCTTCTCGTGCTCGTGTAGAGCAATTACATGAAGAGGGCGTTAATGCGGTATTAGGTACAGTAAAAGATAAAGATTTTAGTGTACTAGATTTAGCAGCAATACAAGAGGCAAGACTTGTGATTTTTGCTACACCAAATGCTTATGAAAATGCCGATATTATTAAACATTTAAAAGAGCAATATCCGCAAGTCAAGACAATTTCTTATGCTACTTATAGCGATGAAAAAGAAGCCTTACTTGAAAATGGCTCTGATGTTGTTATCCATGGGCCAAGAGAAATTGCACGCAGTATGTTTGAATCTTGCCTTGTCATGGGAGAATGTAAGATTGAACCAGAAGTGGAAGAACAACCGATTTTGGTAAAATAAGATTATCATAAACAATAACCCCATTTATTCATTTTATAAATGGGGTTATTTTTTGAGGTTAATATGATGATGTTTTTATAGGGTTTAATGTAAAATGGTGCTTAATCTATTTTTTTGAAAATAAATAAAAAATTGCCCATATTGTTAAAATAACTCAATCCACAAACATGGAAAGAAAATACTATTTAACGCTATAAATGTAATCATTGTAATAAGACCTTTACCTTTCAAAACAAATTAAATCCCACAGAAATTTGGTTTCATTATTCTCAAGGAAAACAGACGTATAAAGAGCTTGCCATTAAATATCAATGTTCTGTTAAAACAATTCAAAGATATATTGATAAAGCTCCTAAAACGGCTTTAAAACTTCCTCTATTAATACATTTAAATATTATTATGGATATCACTTTCTTTGAGCGAAATTTTAGTGTGTTAGTGTTAATGGATACCCTGATAGAAAAAGTGATTTATTTACCTTTGAAAAGTATGCGGAATTAAATATTGAAAAAACAATAAATCGGTTAGAAAGTTTATTTAGTGAACTCTTGAAAGCATAATGGGCAGATTAGCAACTATTTTGTTCATTACTCTTTTTATACTTTCTTATTAATTAAAGCGCGGTGGATTTTAAAATAATTTTATCCACCGCGTTGTTTATTGGGTAAAGGGTTATAAGATTTGTTTAATGCGATCTGAAATTAATTCAGCTTCTGCACCTAAGATAACCTGTAACCCATCATCACCAATTTTTACATTACCTTTTGAGCCTAATTGACGGAGGTAATTTTCGTCCACTTTATTACGATCAACTAAGGTCAAGCGTAAGCGTGTGATACAAGCATCTACGGTTTTTAGATTTTGTTTACCGCCTAATGCCACAACGATTTCTTGTACACGTTGTTCACGAGAGGTTGGTTGTGCCGTAGAGGTGTTTTGGGTGGTATTTTCTTCTTCCTCCTCTCTGCCTGGGGTTTTGAGATTAAAGGCTTTGATGCAGAAACGGAAGATAAAGTAATAAATAACAGCAAACACTAAACCTTGTACTAATAGCATATACCATTTGGTTGCAAGTGGGTTTTGGGCGGAAAGTACCAAGTCTACTAACCCTGCACTGAAACCAAAGCCAGCGATCCATTGCATTGTTGCGGCGATAAATAATGAGATCCCTGTGAGTAAAGCGTGAATGACATAGAGTACAGGGGCAACAAACATAAAGGCAAATTCAAGTGGCTCAGTAACGCCAGTAAAGAAAGAAGATACTGCCGCTGCTAACATAATGGAACCAATAGCCGCTTTTTTCGCTGGTTTTGCACTGTGGTAAATGGCAAGTGCTGCGGCAGGTAAACCAAACATCATAATTGGGAAGAAACCTGCTTGGTACATACCAGTTTTACCGAGTACCGCTGTGCCTTCCGCTAAGGATTTTGCTCCACCAAGGAAGTTTGGAATATCATTGATTCCTGCAACATCAAACCAGAATACAGAGTTAAGGGCGTGATGTAATCCCACTGGAATGAGTAAGCGATTGAGGAAACCATAAATTCCTGCACCCACTGCGCCTAATCCCGTAATAGATTCACCGAAGCTGACTAATGCGTTGAAAATTACCGGCCAAACGTAGATTAATACAAATGAAACAAAAATCATCACCACTGATACAATGATAGGCACAAGTCGTTTACCATTAAAGAATGATAGGGCTTTTGGTAATTCTACTTGATAGAAACGGTTATAAATTTCTGCCGAGATTACCCCGATAAGAATACCAACAAATTGATTTTTGACTTTGCCGAATGCCGCTGGGACTTGATCCATTGGAATGGCTTCAAGCTGTGCAATAACATTTGGCGATAATAGGGTAGTCACCACAAGCCAGCCGACTAACCCTGAAAGGGCTGCGGAGCCATGTTTATCTTTTGACATACCAAAAGCAACACCCACAGCAAAGAGTAATGCCATATTGTCAATGATCGCAGCACCAGATTGAATTAATAATGCGGCAACTTGGCTCTTGGCTCCCCAACCCTCTGGATCGATCCAGTAACCTATACCCATAAGTATTGCCGCTGCCGGCAATGCTGCAACAGGTACCATAAGTGCGGTACCTATGCGTTGTAAATAAGTGAGAATACGCATAAATTGCTCCTTGTGATATTTTTTATAAATTATGAAATTAAACTCCAATTTCAATCCGATTATAATCATTTAACTTCTTTGTTGGCAAATATCTTCTGTGTGTTTTGTGATATACATCACTTTTATTCAGCAAATAACAATATTTTATTGTTAATGGAGTAAAATTTTATTTATAATGATTTTGTTGAAGTTTAATTTTAAAAAATGACATTTAATTTATGGAGGAAAAAATTATGCGTCTGATTCCACTACAAAATGCGGAGCAAGTCAGCAAATGGGCGGCTCGTTATATTGTCGATCGTATTAATCAATTTGCACCGAGTGAAGAAAAGCCCTTTGTTTTAGGTTTACCTACAGGTGGTACGCCATTACAAACTTACAAAGAACTCATTGCGTTGTATCAGAAAGGCGAGGTAAGTTTTAAATATGTCGTTACCTTTAATATGGACGAATATGTGGGATTGCCGAAGGAACATCCTGAGAGTTACCATTCTTTTATGTGGAATAACTTTTTTAATCATATTGATATTCAAGCGGAGAACGTCAATATATTAGATGGTAATACAGCGGATCATGATGCAGAATGTCGCCGTTATGAAGAAAAAATTAAATCCTATGGCAAAATTCATTTATTTATGGGCGGTGTGGGCGTTGATGGTCATATTGCTTTTAATGAGCCGGGTTCGTCATTAAGTTCACGCACCAGAATTAAAACCCTTACGCAAGATACTTTGATTGCCAATTCACGTTTTTTTGATAATGATGTGAGTAAAGTCCCTAAGTATGCGTTGACAGTGGGCGTGGGAACTTTATTAGATGCTCAAGAAGTGATGTTATTGGTTACGGGACATAATAAAGCTTTGGCGTTACAAGCTGGAGTAGAGGGTTGTATTAATCATTTATGGACAATCAGTGCCTTACAATTACATCGTCATGCGATTTTTGTGGCAGATGAGTCAGCGATGCAAGAGTTAAAACTTAAAACAGTGAAATATTTTACAGAATTAGAAGCTCGAGCCATTCATTCGGTGTTAGAAGGAGAAAAATAATGTACGCATTTGTTAATGGGGTAATTTATACCGGAAAAGAGGTGCTTTATGGTTATGCGGTGGTTGTTGATCATAAGGTTATTCAAGCTGTGCTCCCTGAAGCTGAGTTATCCGCAGATGTGCAACGTATAGATTTGCAAGGGAACAATATCACCGCAGGGTTTATTGATTTACAATTAAACGGTTGTGGTGGCGTAATGTTTAATGATGATATTTCTGTCAAAACCTTAGAGATTATGCAGCAAACGAATTTGCGTTCTGGCACAACCAGTTATTTGCCTACATTTATTACCGCTCCAGATGAAGGGATAAAAAGTGCGGTGCGAATTATGCGAGAATATTTAACTAAGTATGAAAATCAAGCATTAGGTTTGCATTTAGAAGGCCCTTATTTGAGCGTTGAAAAGAAAGGGGTGCATCGAGAGGAATATATTCGTGCGATTTCGCCAGAGATGAAAGAATTTCTTTGTGAGAATGGTGATGTGATTACCAAAATTACCTTAGCCGCAGAAAATCCTACAGCAAATTATATTGAAGACTTTATCAAGGCAGGGATTATTGTGTCATTAGGCCATTCTAATGCAAGCTATGAGGTGGCTCAACAGGCTATTGCGAAAGGGGCAAGTTTTGCAACACATTTACATAATGCTATGTCGCCGATCAGTTCAGGACGTGCTATGGGCGTGGTGGGTGCTGTCTTAGATTCGGATATTTATGCTGGTATTATTGTGGACGGACTGCACGTTGATTATGGCAATGTGCGTATTGCTAAGAAGATAAAAGGGGATAAATTATGCTTAGTAACAGACGCAACAGCGGCGGCCGGGGCGAATATTGATTCCTTTATTTTTGAGGGGAAAACTGTCCATGTGCGTAATGGGAAATGTTATGACGATAACGGTACATTAGGCGGTTCTTCAGTAACGATGATTGAATCGGTTAAAAATATGGTAGAAAACGTTGGTGTGCCATTAGATGAAACCTTAAGAATGTGTAATTATTATCCGGCTAAAGCCATTGGTGTGGACGATCGTTTAGGGCTTATTGAAGCAGGAAAATTTGCAAATTTGACGGTATTTAATCATAAATTTGAAATTATAGGTACAGCAGTTAATGGGGATTGGCAAACACATTAACAGAAACTATAAATAAATAGATAAGGGAAGAGAGAGGGCTTCCCTTTTTTATTGATCAGAATTTTGTGTTTAAAGTATAGGAATTGCGAGGGTTTCATTTTAAAATAGTCCGCATTGTGGAATGTTTTAGGGAAAATTAATGAAAGAAAATCACCAAATAGCCAATGTTGATTTGGTTAAGCAAATGAATAGTGCAACGGTTTATAGCTTAATTGATCAACAAGGCCCTATTTCTCGTATTCAAATTTCAGAAATAAGTCAATTAGCCCCCGCAAGTGTAACAAAAATTATTCGTCAGCTACTAGCAAGAGGGCTGATTAAAGAAGTGGAACAACAGCAATCCACAGGCGGTCGCCGAGCAACCTCAATTATTGCGGAAACAACGCTTTTCTATACATTATTGATTCAGTTAAACCAACAGAGTTGCACACTCGCTATGATGGATCTTGGGGCTAAGTTATTAAAAAAACAGTTAATAAATCTACCGCACTTTGAGGATATTGAACAGCTTGAACAATTTTTATTAGCACAAACCGACATATTTTGGAAAAATCACGCCAAAAAATCCGCAGAATGTATTGCCATTGGGGTAACAGTGAATGGGCTTGTTGATAGTCGTCATCAGATTATTCATTCTCTTTCCTATATGGAACTTGCGCAACCTTGGGCATTGGCTTCCCAATTAGAGCAGCATTTTAATCTCCCTGTTTTTATTGGTCATGATGTGCGTAGCTTAGCCTTAGCTGAGCATTATTTTGGTGCCACAAAAGACAGTGATGATTCTTTATTATTACGCATTCATCGTGGCGTAGGTGCAGGTATTGTGATCAATCACGAAATTTTTTCAGGGCATAAAAATAATGTGGGAGAAATTGGTCATATCCAAGTAGATCCCTTAGGACGGCGTTGTTTATGTGGCAATGTGGGTTGTTTAGAAACGGTGGTGAGTAACACCGCCATTGAAAGCAAAATGCAACAGCTTTTAGAAGATGGTTACCAAAGTAAATGGTTGTCCCTAGAAAGTCATGATATTGAAACCATTTGTAAAGCAAGTAACAAGCAGGATAGTATTGCCACTGATTTGATTGAGCATGTAGGTGTTCAAATTGGGCGTGTGTTGGCAATGAGTGTCAATATGTTTAATCCAGAAAAAATTGTGATCTCAGGGGAAATTACCCAAGCTAAAAATGTGCTTTTCCCTGCAATCATTAAAACACTAGAAAGTCACGCATTACCACAATTTGTCAAAGATATTCCTTTAGTGGCTTCCGAACTTGTTGATGAAGATGTCATCGGCGCTTTTGCAATCATCAAACAAGCCTTATTAGATGGACGCTTATTGCGCCGTTTAATTAATATATAGTATTTCTAATTATGATTACTGAATGATTGTTAATACAGCGTTGGCACGCCTCATTGTACTCTTTGTGCTGTATTCGGCGTACCATCTTGTATTTTATTTTAAATTGAAACGACTATAGAATAGCGAAAATAAAATTTCATATAGATATAGATTTTAAGTAGTTAGTTATAAAATCAGCATGAATTGTTTATTCTCTAGTCTAACAGATAAAAAAAAGAATTTTCCATAAAAAAACAGTTGACGAAAGGTAGGAATATCAGCATAATTAGCCCCGCAAAGCCGATGAGGTGTCGCAGAAAATAAAATGGCTATGTAGCTCAGTTGGTTAGAGCACAACACTCATAATGTTGGGGTCACAGGTTCGAATCCCGTCATAGCCACCATTGCGGAACTGGCGAAATTGGTAGACGCACCAGATTTAGGTTCTGGCGCCGAGAGGTGTGTGGGTTCAAGTCCCTCGTTCCGCACCATTCATCAGCTTGCAGTCTTAGTAGTAGGTGGGGTATCGCCAAGCGGTAAGGCACCGGGTTTTGATCTCGGCATTCCTAGGTTCGAATCCTAGTACCCCAGCCATACTGTCTCAAAATAAATTATATTCTTATCCTATTGGGGTATCGCCAAGCGGTAAGGCACCGGGTTTTGATCTCGGCATTCCTAGGTTCGAATCCTAGTACCCCAGCCATACTATAAAAATCTTATCAGTAATAGTGAAAATATTATTTTTGTCGTGTTTATGTTATCACATAGCTAAAATATTGCAATTTTCGTAAAAAGAAATGAATAGGACAATGTTATAATTGCCCCATTTCAAAATGATATAGCGTTAGTGTTCCTCGTCTTATTTTAAATTGAAACGACTTAATAAGAATAAATGAGTAAGTTAATTCTTATTTATATTAATAAAAAACGAGAGAACGTATTTTTCTCTCGTCTTTTCCTTTTTATTTGTAATCAATATGATTTAATATTTTTGATGTTTACTACTATAGCATCACGCTATATTTGCTTATTTTCATCAATTTCCCCTAATAGTGCTGCATATTTTTTGGTTTGAGGGCTTGATTCTAATGCAATTTTTAATGCCATTGTTAAAGGGACAGAAAGTAACATACCTACTGAACCCAATAGCCAGCCCCAGAATAGGAGAGATAAAAATACGATAAGCGTAGATAATCCTAAGGTTTTTCCCATTAAGCGAGGTTCAATCACATTACCGATCACCATATTAATTCCCACTAAACCAGAAGCAACAATAATACCCGTAGAAAAACCATTGAGTAATAATACTTGTACCACAATAGGAATTGCCGCAATAATTGAACCAATATTAGGAATATAATTTAACAAGAAACTTAATGTTGCCCATAATACAGCATATTGCACGCCTAATATTTCTAATAATATCCAGACACAAACCCCTGTCGCTAAACTAATAAGGGTTTTTACCCCTAGATAACGAATAACGCCATTGAGAATACGATCAATATTACGTTCATGTTCATTGACATCGCCATCAACTTGGCTAAAGGCAAGTGCCATTTTATGCTTAGCTGTTGGGGCTTCAATCAGCATAAAAATTACTACTAAGAGAAGAATAAACACATTGCTTACCGCACCAGAAAAGCTGAGTAAAACTTTACTGACAAAGTCCATAATCACACTAGGGTCAAAATTTTCAAGAATGGCTTCTTGCGAAATGCTTAAGGGGTAATTAATGGATTGGGCAAAGGCAGATATTTCATCAACTCGGCGTGTGAGTAAGGCACGATATTGTGGAATTGAGCTTGTAAATTCCTTGATTGTGCTATTAATCAGTCCGACTAAAAAGAAGAAAATTAATAATATAAGCACAAAGAGTAAGCTAATTGCTAGCCAACGAGGAATTTTCCGATTTGTCATCATGGTAATTAATGGCGAACAAATAATTGCTATAAATAAAGATAATAAGAAAGGAACAACGATTTGTACGGCAGATTTTACCCCAGCGAGAATAATCACTAAGCAGGCAGCAATAATAAAAGCTCGAATTAAAGAGTTAGATTGTTTCATAGTGCTTCTTCGTCTTGTTCTCCAGTGCGAATGCGGATAACACGTTCCACATCATAAATAAAAATTTTTCCATCGCCAATTTTACCTGTTTGTGCCGTATCAATAATGGCATCTAAACATTGTTCCACAATATCATCGGCGACAATGATTTCCAGTTTAACCTTGGGCAGAAAGTCGATCATATACTCCGCACCACGATAAAGCTCGGTATGTCCTTTTTGTCTACCAAAGCCTTTGACTTCGCTAACGGTCATACCTGTAATACCAATATCGGATAGGGCTTCTCTTACATCATCAAGTTTAAAAGGCTTAATAATGGCTTCAATTTTCTTCATCTTTATTTCCTCGCAGATTTTGGTCTAAAAGCGGTGACTACCGCAGGATCGGTTTCAATGTAAATACCGCTTAATAATTGCAAACAATAAGGAATGGCAGAAAAAATACCTTTAACAAGGGAATTGCCTTGTTCATCTTTTAATCCCTCTAAGGTTTCTTTTATGGCTTTAGGCTGTCCGGGGAGGTTTAAAATCAGGCTTTGCTTACGGATAACGCCCACTTGGCGTGAGAGTATTGCAGTAGGAACAAAATGTAAACTAATTTGACGCATTTGTTCTCCAAATCCCGGCATTTCACGATCGGCAATCGCTAAAGTGGCATCTGGCGTAACATCTCGTTTAGCGGGGCCTGTTCCTCCTGTGGTTAAGACTAAATGGCAATGATGAGTATCTACCAATTCACATAATGTTTGTTCAATTTGCTGTTGTTCATCAGCAATTAAGCGTTTTTCTACTTCAAATGGTGTGGTTAAGGCTGAAGCGAGCCAAGTTTCTAATTCAGGAATACCTTGATCCTGATAAATCCCTTGTGAGGCTCGATCAGAAACAGACACTAAACCAATTTTTAAAAGTGCGGTCATTTTTTTCTCTTTTTTAGATTGTTAATGGCTAAAAAGTATAAACTATTTAGGGGAGAGGATAAATAAGAAAAATAGGGTATAAATAAAAAGCCAACATTATGTTGGCTTTTATCATGATTAAATAATAATTAATTATTAGAAGTACACGCGTAAACCAACACCGAATACGTTGTCTACATTAGTTTGGTGTGCTTCGCCTTGTACAGAAATTTTTTCTCTTTGTTGTGCATATTCAACATAAGTTAAGACGTTTTTATGTAAGCGATAATCAACACCAGCAACATAACGGTTTACGATAGCTGCTTTTTCAACTCCGTTTGCAACAGTAACGTCACTTTTACCATCTAAACGTTCCCATTGTACATAAACACGAGATGGTTCAATTACACGGTAACCTGCATCAACAAGGAAATAGTTCCCTTTTCTACTAGTTTCAGTTAATTCACTACTATCAAATGCACCAATAGTTGTACCATTTTCAAATTTATTTCTATATTGACCGTAGTTTAAACCTAAATCAAAACCAGCGAAATTATAACCTAAGTGAGTTGCCCAAGAGGTATATTTACGACCTGTTGCACTTTCAGCATTAAGAAGACCTGAATCATATTTATCCTGAGCATAAACAGCTGCAAAATTGAAATTATGATCACCTAAAGCATAATCATAGAATACGCTAGCAGCATAACCTTGTTTATATTCTGTATCTTGAGATGTTTTATCGGCATCACCAAATAAATAATCTAAACCAAAACTTAAACCATTAACTTCTGCAGAACGGAATTTAACAACTTTATTTCCTTCAAACGTTAATGGATTTAACCAACCACTGTTAAAGTAAGCGCTGTCTTGTAATACATCATCCGCATTGGTTGCTTGACGACCAAAACTTAATGAACCCACATCTTTGTGAGCGAAACCTGCATAAAGGCGTTTGGTGCTTGGGTTACCAAAAGTATTAGTCGTTCTGTTAGTAGAATTAACTCCTTGAGCAAAACGTAATTGATAAGCTCCAAATGCAGATAAACCGTTACCTAATTCTTGGTTTACTTTGATATTGATACGAGAACCATCGTTTACTAAATCACCACGTTGTTCATCACCAATACGACCTAAGTATAAACGAACAGAACCACCAACTTCTACTTTTGTGCCATCTGCTTCATAAACAGTTACAGCGTTGGCGGAAGTGGCTGCGGTGGCAGCGATAGCTAATGCAACTAATGTCTTTTTCATAAGATTAATCCTCTTAGATTTGATTAATTTTTATTGTTTCTTGTTTTTTCATTGAACTTTTTCATTTTTTTATAAATGAAATGCCAACGGGTTAGAATAATTACAAAAAGCCATAGTCCTGTCAATAAAAAAAAGCAAAAAAAAGCCAACAATCTAAAATTGTTGACTTGGATCACAGTTTTTTGTTCGTTAATCGTATGATTTATTCTTATCGGTTTAGAATAGAATTCTTGTACCGATTAACACACGATGATTTGTTTTACCATTAACATTCATGGTTTCACCTCCTTGTTTCACTTTTCCTTGCCCACCTTCAACATAGACAGCAACATGGCGATTAAAGCGATGATCCGCACCAATCATCCAACCACGCATTTTGTATTTTTCAATACTTGAATCTGCTTTTTTACCTTCAGCAAAATAATATTGTGTATAAACAGCATTTTTTTCTGTTACATTCACTTTTGCGCCTAGTAAGAAACGATTGATTTTATTGAGAGAGGTATTATAGCCTGCGATTTTTTGGAAAACCAAATTGCTAGAGTCATAGCCTTTAGTGGCTTTACCAAATGCCCAGTCAAAGCCCACCGTCACTATTTTATAACGGAGATCAAAGCCAACTCCTCCGCGTTTTAAATCATATTGCGTGGTTTTTGTACCATCAGCGGATTGGGTAACTTCAGAATAGCCTGAACCAAAACGCACAGCAAGGTCATTCCATTTACCGTCATAGAATAAACCTACCCCATAACCTTGACCTTCATCCCAACCGCTAGAACCACTAGAAGCGTTATTATTTTTTATAGAGTTACCGAAATAATAATCAGCCGCTACGCGTACTCCACCAAATGGCACTGACATAAAATGTGCGGCTTTTTTATGTGCATCAAATAGAATGTTACCACCCCATTCATAGGTATAGTTAGCTTTTGGAATATGATCACCTAAATGTAATTGACGTCCAAAAGTTAATGTACCAATATTTTTATTGGTAAATCCGGCAAATAAACGGTGGGTACGTAGATTGCCTCCAATTGAGCTTGCCGCACCATTATCATTAGAAAAACGTAATTCAATGGCACCTAAGGCAGTGAAATCATAGCCTAAATCTTGGTAAGCACGAAAACGTACGCGAGAGCCTACATCTCTTAGGTCTGTACGGTTATTGCTATCGTTTCGTAATTCAAAACTGGCTCGACCGTCCAAATCAATTTTTGTACCATCTTGCTGATAAATCACAGTTGAGTTTGCTGTAGTAGATACCAATGCTGTAACCGCTAGTGCAATAAGAGTCTTTTTCATATAATCACCTTCGTTATTTGTTAATCATTTCTTTTACGAGGCTATACCACAATAAATTAATGAATTGACTTATTAATTTATTTAGCTCGCATTGAAAGTAGCAAAGATACAAAATTTTGTCAAAAAGTGAATATTTACTTCATTTTTAAATGTCTAATTAAAACAATATGTTATTTTTTATGGCAATATTTTATGTTGTTATAAACCTCACAAATATTTATATTCATTTGGAGTGAGTTGTTATAGAGTAGCGTTTAACTTATTGAATTTTATATATAAAAAGATTATCTATTACTTTATGGATTATTTTTTTCTTTGCCATTTTACTTTACGGCATTTATTTTCATAATTTGTGATTTGTCTCACAAATTTAAATATAATTTTATCAATATTCACCCCTTATTTTTTATAGTAGGCGATGTTTATAAAATTCGCTATAATTGATAACAATCATCAAGTTATTTAGAAAGAGTATGATTTATGTTCAACAAACAGCAACTTGTCGAACAACTTGCACAGAAAATTGAGCAATTATATCAACAATATCAACATCAACTTAATAAAAAAATTTTTGCCAAATTTGACCGCACTTTATTTACGGAAAGTTTTGCTAATCTCTCGCAATATTTACAAGAAATTCAGCAGACATTGGATCAACTCGCAAGTTTGCAAGAAAATGATGTACAACAAGGGGCATTTTTAACGGATAAATTATTCGCTCAATGTCGTGCTTTAAGTAATGCTTTACAAAATAAGCCCCTGTACTTCGCAAGAAAAAATTCCTTGTCTCCCTCAATTTCTGCTACCACACAAACTAAACAAGACATTCATAAATTACCGCCTAAACAGCGATTAGAGAAGTATTATGAAGCCTTGCAAGCCTTAAATACGAAACTTGATGGGCAAGTGTCTTTACTTTATGATGCACAGTCGCAACAACAAAGAGATTATTACCAACAACAAATTGATATTACTCAACAACGTAAAAAACGTTGTTTAGAGGCGATAGAGTTATTGGAGGAATATTTAGCTTATCAACAAAATACAGTCGTTCCACTTTAAAATAATACTGCGTTGGCACGCCTTGCTGTACTTTTTCTACTATCTTCGGCGTGCTGCCTTGTCTTATTTTAAATTGAAACAACTATAATGCGTTTTTATTATGCTGCTTTTACTTAAGGATACAACAATGAAATTGAGCAAAACATTACTTTCACTGGCATTACTTGCTAGCAATACCTTATTCGCTTATGAAGTGGATAAAACTTACCGCTTTACCTTGTTACATCTTAATGATACCCATGGGCATTTTTGGAAAAATGAACGTGGTAAATATGGATTTGCGGCACAAAAAACCTTAATTGATAATATTCGGCGTGAGGTAGCGGAACAACAAGGCGAAGTGATTTTATTGCACGCTGGGGATTTTAATACAGGGGTGCCTGAGTCTGATGTACAAAATGCCAAACCTGATATTGAAGGGTTAAATATGTTAGGGGTTGATGCCCTGGTATTGGGAAATCATGAGTTTGATGCGCCACTACAATTATTAGATATGCAGGAAAAATGGGCGAATTTTCCGTTTTTATCGGCAAATGTTATCAATAAAAGTAATAATCAACCTTTAGTGAAACCTTATGCGATGTTTGATAAATCGGGTTTGAAAATTGCGGTAATCGGTTTAACCACAGAAGATACCGCAAAATTAGGCAATCCAGAGGTAACGGAGAAAGTGAGCTTTGAAAACCCCATTGCGACGGCTCAAACCTTGTTGACTGATATTAACCAAAAGGAACAGCCTGACGTGCGTATCGCATTAACCCATCTCGGTTATTATTTTGATGAGCAACATGGTATGAATGCTCCGGGCGATGTGTCTTTAGCAAGAAGTTTAGACAATAAAGCCTTAGATATTATTGTTGGCGGACATACGCATGATACCTTGTGTATTGATGATCAAGGGCAATTTAAACAAACTTATACGCCTGGGGAAAGTTGTCAACCTGATTACCAAAATAATACTTGGATTATGCAAGCAGGAGAGTGGGGAAAATACCTTGGGCGTGCGGACTTTGAGTTTAAAAATGGCGAACTGACTTTAGTGAATTATCAGCTTATTCCAGTGAATTTAAAACAACGTGTGAAACAAGCGGATGGCAAGGTCAGCTATGAATTGTATCAAGCAGAAATCCTTGAAGATCAAGCGGTGTTTACTCATTTAAAACAATATCAAGATCAAGGCGATAAATTGCTTGGTATTGAAGTTGGGGAAGTTGTCGGAGGTAAACTCGTGGGAGATCGAGATATTATCCGTTTTCAACAAACCAATTTAGGTCGCTTAATTGCACAATCTCAAATGGAACGTGTTGGCTCAGATATTGAGATTATGAATTCTGGTGGTATTCGTACCTCTATTGAAGAAGGAAAAGTAAGCTATAAAGATCTGCTTACAGTGCAACCTTTTGGCAATATGATTGCTACTGTAGATTTAACTGGGCAGGAACTTTTGGATTATTTAAATGTGGTGGCATTAAAAGAAGTGGATATGGGGGCTTATCCTCAATTTGCGGGCGTGTCTATGATTGTTGATCGTCAAGCTAAAAAAGTATCCAATGTGAAAATTGCTGGTCAGCCTTTAGAACTAAATAAGGTTTATAAACTTTCGTTACCAGATTATTGTGCTGCAGGTGGCGATGGTTATCCTGTACTAAAACAGCACCCAAGCTATGTGAATACTGGCTTTATTGATGCTGAAATGCTAAAAAAATATTTTGAAGAACATTTACCAATTCATATTTCTGATTTTGATCCGAAAGATGATGTGGTGTTTGTGGAATAAGTGATATTTAGGGGAAAGTTATCTACTTTCCTCTTTATCTTTTATTATCGTTGTCCTACATTTAAAATAATGTGGTGTTCACGATTCTCACCGTATTGCCTTGTCTCATTTTAAATTAAAACAATTACAATATAAAAATAATTCTCATTTACTTTCTTAACCTTAACCCTTAAGATATTCCACCAATATTTCCCTTATTTAAAAATATTAAGGATAAACAATGACAGAAAGAACGGCGATTAATGATATAAATCGTAAATTGGATATTATTGAGCATGTCAATGATGATCATTATAAGGAATTACTTGCTATTGCTCAGGTCTTTATCGATCCTAAGGTTGAAAAAGCCTTTTTTACTGATTTATTTGAACAAGGTATGGAGTTAGAAGTGAGTCTTGAAGGACAGACTCAAATTCATTTTGTACCATTTTTAACGGAAGGCGAAATAGAGTTAAAAGTAAGGCAAATTGCTATTGCAGCCTTACGACAATTAGATAACAGCATGACATCGCAACATTACTATTTTCAAGTGCAAGATAGTCAATCTCTTAGTGCGAATTTTATGCGTCTTTGGCTCAAGCCCTTGCAACCCTTAACCAGAGTAGAAGCAGGCTTAGCTTGGGTATTTACTCTTAATCGTTTTTCACAGCAACCCGATGAACAACAATTAATTGGTCAAGCTAAACGTTATTACAGTTTACGTCAAAGAGAAATAAGAAACATTGCGGGTCAATCAATGGAAATCGTTGCTGTGGATATTTATTTACACAATGATAGCCTTGGATCAAACTGGGCAAAGGCCTTACAAACTGGCGATATTTTGCACGCAAGTTCTTTACACTATGAAAAAACCGCCCATTTAAATACTGGGCAAGCGGTATTATTTGGTGATGAAACCGCATTTCCAACCTTAGCAAAAATTTTGGAAGATTGGCAAAATCCCCAGCCTCCTATCGTGATTAGTATTGCACATCAAGATTCGGAACAGGAATATTTAAAAGATTATTTCCCAACGGATACTCAAGTTTATTATTTAAATCAACAAAACTTAACAGAACAATTAATCAATATTATGCAACAACTTCCACGTATTGATAACGTTTGGGGGGCAACTGAGCAAAAAACCGCAAAGGCCTTACGCCAATATTTTAGAGAAATACGTTATCTTAATACGGAGAATAGTAAAGTTAAGGCTTATTGGGTTAAGCGTTGATGTCTAATATAGTAGGGTAGTTCCATTTTAAGTTAAAACGATTATATTTGGTTCCAAAATTTTGCTAAAAATTACCGCACTTTATCGTTATTCTAAAGTGGAAAGGCTATAAATAAAAATGGCTACAAACTGTAGCCATTAATCAGTCAATTAATATTAGCTAAACATTGCAGAAATAGATTCTTCGTTGCTAATTCTACGTATCGCTTCAGCGAGCATACCTGATAAGGTTAATACTCTCACTTTATTTAAGGCTTTGATTTCCGCTGAAAGAGGAATAGTATCAGTTACAACAATTTCATCTAAAGCCTCACTGGCAATATTTTTAGCTGCGGAACCAGAGAATACTGCATGGGTTGCATAGGCAAATACACGTTTCGCACCACGTTCTTTTAATGCCTCTGCGGCTTTGACTAGCGTTCCCCCTGTATCGATCATATCATCCACAAGGATACAATCTCTGCCTGCTACATCGCCAATAATATGCATCACTTGTGACACGTTAGCACGAGGACGGCGTTTATCAATAATTGCCATATCGGTATCATTGAGTAATTTTGCGATAGCTCTTGCTCGTACAACACCACCAATATCAGGCGACACCACGATAGGATTATCCAAATCTGTTTTCTTCAACATATCGTGAATTAAGACAGGAGAACCAAAGACGTTATCAACGGGTACATCAAAGAAACCTTGGATTTGTTCAGCGTGTAAATCACAAGTTAATACGCGATCCACACCTACGCTAGATAAAAAGTCAGCAACAACTTTTGCGGTAATAGGCACACGAGCAGAACGCACACGACGATCTTGGCGAGCATAACCAAAATAAGGAATGACGGCAGTAATACGTCCAGCAGAAGCACGACGCAAAGCATCAACCATAACGATTAATTCCATTAAATTATCATTGGTTGGCGCACAAGTGGATTGAATGATAAATACATCGGCACCACGCACGTTTTCATTGATTTGTACTTGAATTTCGCCATCGCTAAAGCGACCAACGGTGGCATCGCCAATAGAAATATAAAGGCGTTCAGAAATTCGTTTCGCAAGTTCTGGCGTTGCATTACCAGCAAAGAGTTTTATGTCAGGCATTGTTTGACCTCAAAAGTAGAGTAAGTTTAGGATTGCAAGCAATCCGAGAAAGTAATGTTAAATATCATTTAATCGCTGTTGTAAAGGAGAAATATTTGCTCCTTTTGCCACAAAACCTTGGTATTGTTTAGGTTTTATATTAAAAACGGCTTGAGCTTGCTGTTCCTGTTCAAATTCGGCAAAAACACAAGCACCTGTACCTGTTAAACGTGCTGGTGCATATTGTAACAACCAGCTTAGCAATTCTTCAACCTCAGGATAATGATTTCGCACAACTTTTTCACAATCATTGCTAAAGGATTGTGCCATTAATTGATTTAAGGTGAGTTTTGGCGTATTTCTTGGTAAATCAGGATCTGAAAATATTGTTGCTGTGGAAATCGCAATATCAGGTTTTAACACCAAATACCATTTCTCAGGCGGACTACAATAATTGATTTTTTCTCCGACACCTTCGGCAAAAGCCGCTTGACCATGAATAAAAATAGGAACATCAGCACCTAATTGTAAACCGAGCGTTGCTAATTCATCAGGCGTAAGATTAATGCCCCATAATTTATTAAGCACTAATAATGTTGTTGCCGCATTGGAAGATCCTCCCCCAATACCACCGCCCATAGGCAAGATTTTATCTAAGTGAATTGTTGCTCCTTTTGAGCAACCACTTACTTTTTGTAATAAACGTGCAGCGCGATAGATTAAATTATCTTGCATAGGGAGATGGGCAATATAAGGCGATAAGCGAATATCATTGCTATTTTCTATAGGATCAATGGTTAACCAATCCCCATAATCGAGAAATTGAAATAAGGTTTGTAATTCGTGATAACCATCGGCACGTTTGCCATTAATATAGAGAAATAAATTAAGTTTAGCTGGGGAGGGAAATCGATTGCTCGCATTTCCCGATAAAAGTGCGGTGGAAAATCGGTAAGTTTTCATTAATAAATCCAATTATCTACACGAATTTTTAAGGTTTTATCTTGGTTTTTAATTAAAATATCTTTCGGTAATGGGGGAGTGTTTTGGCTATGATAACTTAAATAATCAACATTCCAAATTTCTCCTTGATGGAGATAATTAAAATTTGCCAATAAATGATTTTCGCCCACATAATAAGGCTGAGAAAGATTAGGTTGTCCTTTTAACCAATCACTAAATTGATCTAATGGAAAATTCATTCCTACAATATCTTGTAATAATTGTTGCGCATCTGTAGCACTATGTTGGTTACCTTTATTATCCGAAATTGTCATACCTTGTGGCGTCATTTTTATGGATAAGGTTGTGCTAGTGAGCATTGAAGATAATTGTAATTGATAGGATTGAGAATTTTGATAACGCCAATCAAAACGGCTAGAAAAGCGATCATCGGCACTGATATAACCTAATTGCCCATTAGCTGCATAAGAATGAATTTGTTGAATTTGCTGTAAATTCGCAAGCCAAGTGGGATCTTGAGGATCGATATAACGCCTTTGAGATGGCGAATTCTCTGTTATGGTACAGGAAATTATCATCAAACTTAACAATGTAATAAGGATAAAATTTTTTGATTTTGCAATAAATTTTAACATATTCATACCAAATTAGAATTTACGAGGGGCATTTTACGCAGTTAGGGGGAGTTAGTAAAGTAAAAATGGAAAATATAGACTTTCGCTTTACACTAATATAATGTTGGCACATTGCTGTACTATGTGTGCTGTATTCGTTGTGCCACTGTATTTTATCGTTTTATAGTCGCTCAACTTTAAAGTGATACACTGTAGGTACACCTCAGTATACTACTTGTACAGTATTCGACATACCGCCTTGCTTCATTTAAATTGAAACGGCTATATTTTAAATTAAAAAGTCTATATTGGGCATTATGCGTGATACCTCACATAATGCCCTTTGTTTTTTATACTAGATTTTACTGTTGCCAATAGGCTCGTTTGGCTTTTTGCAGTTTTTCGTAAGCCGCTAGCAGTTTTTGATGGGCGGTAAAATGCTGTAATCGCTCATCATCGGCGAGCAAATCATAGAATGGGCTTGCTTTACCTTGAATCGCTTGCCAAGCCGCAGTAACGGTGTTTTCTCCGTACATTTTTTCAAATACCTTGCGATATTGTTCTGGATCTCGTTGTGTATCAAGATAGAGTTCAAGAGATTGAATTAAACAACGGTAATAATTAGCCCGCTCCGCTGTAAAGACTGAGCTATTCATACTGATTGTCCAATTTGCCCAATCAAGCGCTTCCTCAAGTTGCCCTAAGGCGAGGTGTAACATTGATTTTAATTCACCAATGCGTAGGGTTACCCAGCCTGATTTAGGTGGCGGCACAATACCAATAAATTCACGCACTCGGGTGGCATCATCAATACCTTGTTCATCAAGTTCATCAAGCAATTCTTGGTAAGTGGCTTGATCGTGATGGAAATGCGGTAGGTCAAGTAAGATTTCTCGCCACGCCATTCCCATATTATTATTGGCATAAATCAAATCATCTTGCGGATAAATATCGGACATACTTGGTACGATAATACGGCACGCATAAACACCGAGGTGGTTATAATCCATAATATAGACTTCTTTATCCAGTTGATTAAAAATCTGCATAAGGTTTTGATATTCTTGTTCAGTCGTACCAGAAAAATCCCAATCCACAAAAGGAAAATCAGCGGTTTGTTTGAAAAGATCCCAAGAGATAAGCCCACTTGAGTCAATAAAATGGGTTTCAAGGTTAGCGTGTTCCGCCACATCATCATTATCAAATGACGGCGCAGTAAAGACATCAAGATCTTTTAAGCTACGTCCTTGCAATAGCTCGGTAACCGTACGTTCTAAAGCCACTTGGAAATTTGGGTGAGCACCAAAAGAAGCAAAGCAGGTGCCGTTTTGTGGATTTAACAAAATCACACAAATAACAGGATATTTACCGCCTAATGAGGCATCATAAGCTAAAATTGGAAAGCCTTCTTGTTCAAGTTTAGCGATAGAGGCTTGAATAGAAGGATAACGAGCCATAACGTCCGCCGGAATTTCGGGGAGACTAATTGCCTCAGCGATAATTTTGTTTTTCACATAGCGTTCAAAGACTTCGGATAAACCCTGTACACGAGCTTCATATTGTGTATTACCTGCCGACATACCATTAGACACATAAAGATTCCCAATAATACTTTGAGGAATATATACTACCTGTTGATCCCTTTGGCGAACATAAGGCAAGGCAACAATGCCTCGTTGTTCGTTACCCGATTGTAAATCAATTAATAACTCAGGGGTTAATGCTCCCTCAGGATCATAATAAGCACGCAGATAATCATCTAAAATTCCCTCAGGTAATTGTTCAGGATCATCGATACTAAACCATTTTTCGTTGGGATAATGAACAAATTCGCCTTGGGCAATATCTTGTCCTAAATAATAATCAGCAAAGAAATAATTGGTGGATAAACGTTCAAAATATTCACCTAAGGCGGAGGCTAAGGCTGATTTCTGGCTTGCCCCTTTGCCATTGGAGAAACATTGCGGACAATCGGCATCACGCAAATGCACCGACCATACATTAGGCACAGGATTAAGCCAAGAGGCTTGTTCAATGTTAAAACCAAGTGCGGTCAGTTTTTGTTGAAATTTTTCAATACTTTCTTCTAGGGCGGCATCTTTGCCCGGGATAAAGGTTTGTTCTGTCATCTGATTAGGATCCTTTTTTATCATGTAAGTGGGGCATAATAGAGAATTTTAGTTGTGAGTTCAAGGGGATTTATTGGTTAATCAAATGGTTAGGGTATTTATTCTATGAGGAGTATCCTTGTTGTTATTTCTTAAATTTTGCTAATAGTTTTCCTTCAAGCAACCTATTAGTTAGGTTACTTGAAAATAACTTATGCTTTGTCTACTTGTCTGTTTTTTAGCCAGTATTGAGTAAAGTAAGCCCCAGCGGTGGCGATTGCCATGGGGAATAAAAATGCTGGGGAAACCCTTGTTAGTTCTAAGCAGAATACCAATGCTGTAATTGGCATATTTAAAGAGGTTGCTAAAAATGCAGTTGCGCCAATAAGGGCGGCTGATTCGAGGGGAATGGTGGGTAAACCGAGGGCATTCCATAAAAATACTGAGCTAAAGGCAAAGGTGCTTCCCAACATCATTGAGGGGGTGATAAGCCCACCATAAGCCCCAGCGGCGAGAGCAAGCAAGATCACTAACCATTTGATAAGCATTAAGGCGAGGCTATCGTGCCAACCAATTAATCCCCAAAAGCTGAGTTGGTTGCCCGCTTTTCCATTACCTAAAATGGCTGGGAAATAGATGGCGAGTAGGGCAATAAGGCTAAAACTGAGGAGACCTATTAATATAATGCGTTTGTCGTTACGTTTGAGCCAAGGGAAATATTGGGTAGTTTTTTTGAAGAAATATACAAGTATGCCGATGAGGGGGCCGATTAATGCTGCCCAATAGAATAATGAAAGGGTTAATTCCGTTTCAACTAAATGATATTGTACTAAATCGCCTAGACCGATACGAGATACGAGGGTGGCAATGGCACAAGCGATAAAGGCTGCGATGATAGGGATACCAGACCAACATAATAATAGGGTTTCAAGGGTAAAAATAATGCCAGCTAAGGGAACGTTATAAATCGCAGATAACCCCGCCCCAGCGGCACAAGCAATAAGCAATTTGCTTTCTTGTTCAGATAATTGTGTTTTTTGACACCATAAGGTTGCTAATGCAGCACTGATTTCACGCGGGGCCACTTCACGCCCTAACGGTGAGCCTAAGCCGACACTGATGATTTGTAATAAACCATGATAAAGCGTGCGGAAAAAAGGTAAACCTTGGTGAGGTTGATTTAGGGCGGCTTTGATGGAAACAGGCGAGCCGAGATAACGGTGTAGCAGATACCAACCTAGGCTGACAATCACGCCACAAAGTAGCACGATACCAAAGCGTCTTGCGCCTGAGGCTTGGCTTACGCCGACTAAAAAAGGAATATCTTGTCCATTTGTGGCATAACCATAGGCATAATGTTGTACCCAATGTAATAAATGCGATAATAATACCCCAGTAAGCCCGGCTAACATGCCAATAATGATGAGGGAAATAAAGAGTTTTGCTGAGATTTTCATTGTTAATTGCTTTCCAAAGGAGGAGTAAGGCGGATATTTTAAATAACTTTTTATCCTGCGTCAAAGCGAGTGCAGGATAAAATGATCATATCCGCTAAAATCGCTTGTTGAATGGGGGAATTTTTGGTTCAATAGGAAGTGTTTTCGCCAAGTGCGGTGTGTTTTGAGCATATTTTTTAGGGAGGATAAAATGATTATTTATTTACATGGTTTTGATTCAAGTAGCCCGGGTAATCATGAAAAAATTTTACAATTAAAATTTATTGATGAGGATGTGCGTTTTATTAATTATAGTACTCGTTATCCTCGTCACGATATGCAGTTTTTATTAAATGAAGTGCATAAATTGGTAACGGAAAGTAAAGATCCTAAGCCACTGATTTGTGGCGTGGGATTAGGGGGATATTGGTCTGAACGTATTGGGTTTTTATGTGGGATCAAGCAAGTGATGTTTAATCCTAATTTATTTCCACAGCATAATATGGAAGGGAAAATTGATCGTCCTGAAGAATATGAAGACATTGCGACAAAATGTGTGGAAAAATTTAGAAATAAAAATCAAGGAAATTGTCTCGTGTTTTTATCAAAACAAGATGAAATCCTTGATGCTAAAGCCAGTGCAGACTTGTTATCCCCATTTTATGAAGTGATTTGGGACGAACAGGAAAGCCATAAATTCAAAAAAATCTCACAACATTTGCAAAAAATTAAGGTATTTAAGCAAGCATGATGTACAAAATAAAAAAATATAAAGGGATAGGGCATATTTTCTTGCTATTCTTTCTTTATGGCATATCCCTTACCTTATCCGCCAATTTATTTCAGCGTCACACCTCTTTTTTACCTGCTCAACAGGCTTTTGCCTTTAGTATGACTGAACAAGAAGGGCAGGGATTACAGCTACATTGGGATATTGCGGAAGGCTATTATCTTTATCAAAAAGAAATTAACATCATTGCAGAAAATGCCGAAATTGGACAGGTTTTGTTGCCAGAGGGCAAACATTATCAAGATGAGTTTTTTGGCGAAGTGGTTATTTATCAAGATCAACTCAGCCTTAATGTGCCAATTTTAAGCTATCAAAAACAGGGAAAATTATTGGTACATTACCAAGGTTGTACCTCAGGATTTTGTTATCCCCCCGAAACTCAAGAAATCGATCTGGCATTATGGTACAAAGCCACAACCCATGAGCCACAAAGTGCGGTACAAAATAACAAAATTTTTAGCCAAACCTTATCATCGCAACAACTTGCTGATCAATTAAGTTCAAGTAAATATGCCATATTAGGCTTTTTTCTATTAGGTATAGGGCTGGCGTTTACCCCTTGCGTTTTACCTATGTTGCCCCTCTTATCAGCGATTGTGATTGGGCAACAACGCCACTCTCAATGGCGAGCTTTTACTTTAAGTTTTGTTTATGTACAGGGTATGGCATTAACCTATACCTTATTAGGCTTGATTGTGGTTACCCTTGGATTGCCTTTTCAAATCGCCTTACAAAGCCCTTATGTGCTAATAGGATTTTCTATCTTGTTTATCTTATTAGCCTTATCCATGTTTGGTTTGTTTAATTTACAATTACCACAGCGTTGGCAAACTAAGTTAGTGCAATTTAGCCAGCGTCAACAATCGGGGGCTTTTGCTGGGGTATTTATTATGGGAATGGTGGCAGGGCTTATTGCATCTCCTTGCATCACAGCCCCTTTATCGGGCGCATTATTATATGTTGCACAAAGTGGAGATATGTTCATCGGCGCCATAACCCTGTATTTACTTGCTCTAGGTATGGGAATTCCTTTGTTATTGATCACGCTATTTGGTAATAAAGTATTACCAAAATCAGGGGCTTGGCTAGAAAAGGTCAAAATTGCCTTTGGCTTTGTATTACTTGCGTTACCCATTTTCTTATTTTCTCGAGTTCAACCAGATTGGGCGCTAAGATTATGGGCATTACTTGGCACCACGTTCTTTTTATGGTTAGCGAACCAAATAAAACCACAAGGTATCGGACAAGGATTACGTTTACTTTGCTTGATTTTCGCCTTAGTGCTTGTAAAACCTTTGCAAGATTGGTTATGGCAACCCTCATCACCTCAACTCAATCAAGCACAGCATCACTTATTTGAACCTGTTAAAAATTTAGCACAATTAGAGCAATATTTAACAGATAACCAAAAACCTTTGGTTATGCTCGATCTCTATGCGGATTGGTGTGTGGCTTGTAAGGAATTTGAAAAATACACCTTTAGCGATCCCAATGTGCAACAAAGATTCGCTAATATGTTGTTATTACAAGTGGATATGACCCAAAATTCCGCAGAAAATAAAGCAATTATTGACAAGTTTAATGTGCTAGGGCTGCCCACCATTTTATTTTTTGATCATGAGGGCAAAGAAATTGAATCTCTGAGAATTACTGGCTTTATGAATGGGGAAGCATTTTTGCGGCATCTTGCTCAGAAATAAAATGTAATGGAAAAATATTTTTCACTTAATACGGAGAAACACCTATGCAAAAATTATTGTTTATTTTAAATGAATCCCCTTATGGAACAGAAAAAACCTTTAATGGCTTGCGGTTAGCCATTAATTTACAAGAGGAATATGGGCAACAAGTGCAGATTAAGTTATTTTGCTTTTCGGACGCTGTGCTAGCTGGGTTAGCCGGTCAGTCGCCGAAAGAGGGGAATAATATACAACAGTTAATTGAGATTTTGACCGCACAAGGGGCGGAAGTAAAACTTTGTACGACTTGCACTAATGCTCGAGCTGTCAGTCAATTACCTTTAGCTCAAGGGGTGAGCTTGGGGACATTAGATGATGTTGCTCGTTGGACATTATGGGCTGATAAGGTCATTAGTTTCTAATTTAATCAATAATAGGTAATCATTGTGGCGATGCAAACCCTTGATCCAATTCGTTTACCTCTGAATGGGGTAAGTTTAATTGAAGCCTCAGCGGGAACAGGTAAAACCTATACAATGGTATCATTGTATTTACGTTTATTATTACAAGTGGGCGAAAATCCTTTTCCTGTACCTTTGGGGGTAGAAAATATTTTGGTGGTGACTTTTACGGAAGCAGCAACAGAAGAACTTAAGAAAAAAATCAGGGAAAGGGTGAGCCAAGTTAAGCAAGCCTTGATCCAGTATCAACAAGAGAAAGATGTGTCGTCTTATGATCCTTTTTTGGTCGAGTTAATTCATCAGATTCAGGATATTGATCTTGCTATACAGCGTTTAGTATTAGCGGAGCAAAATATGGATATTGCGGCAATTTATACCATTCATGGTTTTTGTCGCCGAATATTGACGCAATACGCCTTTAATTCAGGCATACATTTTGATTTGGAGTTAAGCAAAGATCAAACGGCGCTTTATCAACAATTAGCTAATCAATATTGGCGAGAGCATTATTATCCTTTATCGCCAGTGGCAAGCCAGTTTGTTTATCAACAACTGGTGTCGCCAGCACAAGTCGTGCAACAGTTAAAGCCTTATTTATCAGGAGCAAGATTAAATCCAAGCATAAATCAACCCCACTTATTAACCTTGCCTTTTGAGCAATTTATTCAACAATATATTGAAGCCAGTCAAGCAAATATTGTTCAGTTAAAACAACAGTGGTTGGCTGATCAAGCGGAAATTAAAACGCTGGTTTTTACTGAATTGCAAAAAAGCTATAAAAAAGGCGAGCCAAAGCGATTAAAACGCACCAGTTTTAGAGCGAATAATGTGGAAAATTGGTTTGCCAATATTGAGGCTTGGGCAAGTAGCGATGAACAAAATTTGCCATCACATCTCTGTAAGTATTTTAGTCAGCAAGCGTTAATACAACAATATTGTGATGAGGGCGCTGAGCCATTAACACATCCTTTATTTGAGAAAATTGATGAAATAAATCAACAAGTTGAACAATATCCTCTTTATACTAAAATCCTGTTATGGCATTATCTTTGCTGGTTACGTGAGCAATTAGCGAAATATAAGGTAAACCATAAACAAAAAAACTTTGATGATTTATTAACCTTGTTAAACCACGCCCTTTATGGGGAACAGGGCGAAGCCTTTGCGAGTTTAATTCATCAGCAATATCCCTTTGCGATGATTGATGAATTTCAGGATACGGATCGCATACAATATGATATTTTTGCCAAAATTTATCTTCAATCAGCGCAAAAACAAAATGGCTTTATTATGATTGGCGATCCTAAGCAGGCGATTTATAAATTTCGTGGTGCGGATATTTTTACTTATCTTTTTGCCGCGGAACAAACTTCACAACGTTTTAGCTTAAATAAAAATTGGCGTTCAGATGTGGCTGTGGTAGAAACCGTTAATCAACTGTTTAATTTTCATCAACCTCATTCTTCTTTTCTTTATGACAAGATTCGATTTGAGCCAGTACAAGCCCAACAACGCCTTAAGTTTCAGCTTGATCAGCAAGAGCAACCCCCTTTGTTATGTTATATACAGGAAAAAAATGACAAAGCCGAATCCGCTTGTATTTGTGCAAAGAGTATTCAACAATGGCTCGCTCTTTCGGAGAAAAAAAGTGCGACTCTTAATGGCGAGCCGATTCAAGCCCGTAATATCGCAGTATTAGTGCGAAATTGGCAAGAGGCTGCCTTAATTAAAAATGCCTTAGCGGAATTGAAATTACCTTCGGTTTATTTATCGGATAATCAAAATGTGTTTGATAGCAAAGAGGCAGAAGAACTTGCTTTAATTTTAACGGCTTGCTTAAATCCCTTTAATGAACGGGCAATCTTAAATGCCATTTCTACCGCCTTATTTGCTTTAGATAGTGCAAAAATTTATCAGGTCAGACAAGATGAAAAATCTTGGCAATCTAGGTTAGAGCGTTTTGTCAATTATCAACGTATTTGGCAATATCAAGGGGTGTTGGCGATGTTACATCATCTCTTGTTAAAAGAAGAAATTCCACAAAAATTAATGCAACAAAAAAATGCGGAACGCCGTTTAACCGATATTTTGCACCTAGCGGAGTTATTGCAACAAGCCAGTGTATTGCACGAAAGCAATGGGGCATTATTACGTTGGTTTGAAGATCAAATTTTAGGTAAAGATCGCCAAGAAGAACAACAAATTCGTTTGGAAAGCGAGCGAGATTTAATCAAAATTGTTACTTTCCATAAATCTAAAGGTCTAGAATATGATTTGGTTTGGTTACCTTTTTTAGCAGAAGCGATGAAAATGCCGTCAGGCAAAATTCAAACCTATTATGATGAACATCAACAACAAATTTGTTGGGATATGGATTTGCAACATCAAGACGCCATTCGTTATGAAGCTATGGCGGAGGAATTGCGTTTATTGTATGTGGCTTTAACTCGAGCGAAATATCAACTGGTTATGAGTTTGCCACAAGAATTTACCCCTAAACAAGGCTGGAATGCCTTTTTATATGTGCTTACTCAAGGCAAAATTGGCACAGAAAAAACCTTATCCGAACCATTGAATACCAAGGCGTTTTTATCTCGTTTTTGTGATGAGCAGGCAATTTTAACGCCTGAGATATTTGCACCAATGGAATCTCCGCAAAAGCAGCAGCAAGCCGAGTTGCCAATGCGAGAATTTTGTGGGCAAATTGAACGAAATTGGCAAATTAGCAGTTTTACGGCGTTAAATTATCAGCAACAAAAAAAACAAAGTGCGGTGGAAAATCAAAATATTTTCTTTGATGATGCCCAAGATCACGATCTGCATTTTAGCGATAAACCTCAACAGTTATTGGAAGAGAATTCTGACATTAACAATGATGAACATTATCCAGCAGGTTATAGCCCCTTTGATTTTCCGATGGGAATGCAAGTGGGCGTGGCGTTGCACCGTTATTTTGAATTAGCACAATTTCAGCAAGGGGTAGATCAGGCGTTGATAGAACAGTTATGCCAACAATTACAACTTGATCCCCAATGGCAACAACCGATACAACAATGGTTTGAAGCGGTAATTCATACCCCATTAGTTAAGGGAACAAATTTAACCTTTGCCCAAATTACACCTACCCAAATGCTAAGAGAATGGCAATTTTACTTAAAATTGGGTAAACCTTTTAACCTGCATAAATTTAATCAAGTATTGGCACAATATCATCGCCCTCGCTCCGATTTCCAGTTTGAGGCGGTACAGGGTATGCTACGAGGCTTTATTGACCTAGTTTTTTGCCATCAACAGCAATATTATATTGTGGATTATAAATCCAATTATTTGGGCAGTTCGCCACAAGACTACCAACAAGATAAGCTACAAGAATATATGCTATCAGCAAATTATGATTTGCAATATTTAATCTATAGCTTGGCATTACATCGTTATTTACGTCAGCGAGATCCTCATTATCAATATGAAAAGCATTTTGGCGGCGTGATTTATACTTTTATACGCGGTATGAATGGCACAAATACAGAATATGGCGTGTATTTTGATAAACCTGATGTCGCTTTGATTGAACAGCTTGACCAATTATTTTAGGAAGAACTATGCTATCCCTTTTAGCCCAATTAACCCAACAGCAAATAATTAGCAAGGCGGATTATTATTTTGCCAAAATGATTGCCGATAAACAGCAACCCTATGCTTATGCTCAACCCCTTCAAAATTTGGCAATTTTATTGGCGGCATTGTGCAGTTACAGCTATCAACAAGGGAATACCTGTTTATCGTTGCAGAACAATCCAAATATGGATTTTTTTGGTTTGGCATATCGACAAGGAGAGCAAGATTATTTGGCGGAAATTTGGCAAAAAATTGATCATCTGCCCGTAACACAATGGCAAGAGGCATTAGCTGAGCATATTGCTTTTAGTCAAGATCCACAACAACATATCGCTCCTTTGGTGTTTCAATTTGGACGGCTTTATTTTTATCGTGTCTGGCAAGATGAATCTAAATTGGCGAATTACTTACAAAGTGCGGTCAAAAATTCACAAAATTTTCACCCCGATCCACAGGCAATCAATGCCATTTTGCACCAACTTTTTGAACCCACAGAGCAAGAAATTAACTGGCAACAAATTGCTGTGGCAACAGCGGTTAAACAATCCTTTTGCTTAATTACGGGCGGGCCCGGCACAGGTAAAACCACCACCGTTTTTCGTTTATTAGCCATGTTACAATTATTACGTCAGCAACAACATTTACCCTTGCTAAGAATAAAATTAGTGGCTCCCACAGGCAAAGCCGCCAGCCGATTAAGCGAATCCTTGCAACAAACCCTTGATCGAGAAGTAAAAAAAATCCCTCAGCTAGCGGAGCTGATTCAGACACAAGCCTCTACCATACATCGCTTATTACGCATACGTCCTCTTGATGATCATTGCTATTTTAATGCCAACAACCCCTTGCCCCTTGATGTTCTCGTGGTTGATGAAGCCTCTATGGTGGATTTAGCTATGATGGAAAAATTGTTATCTGCGTTGCCTGCTCAAGCAAAATTGATTTTATTAGGCGACAAAGATCAGCTTTCTTCCGTAGAAGCAGGGGCAATTTTAGGCGAATTAGGGCAATTTTTGACCCAAGTTGAACAACAAGGATATAGCCCCGCCTTAACCCAATATCTTTTACAAACCACAGGGCAACAGCTTACAGAGAATTTACAAGCAACGCCCATTGGCGATCATTTATGTAGCTTACGCAAAAGTTATCGTTTTCAGCAATATTCAGGCATAGGGCATTTAGCCAATGCGGTCAATCAATGCCAAGATAATTTAAGTCTGAGCTTATTTTCACAATATCAGGATATTGATTTTATTTTGTTACAGGATAACGTGGCACAAAATATCGCTTTGATTGTGGAGCACGCGGTGCAATACTACCAACAATATTTACAGCAATTACAAGGCATTAATGTTGAGGAAGTGAGTTCTCAACAGCTACAACATATTTTCGCCTTATTTAAAAAATGCCGTTTTTTGACCGCACTTCGGGCAGGGGATTATGGCGTAGATAACCTTAATCAACAAATTGCTTTACGTTTAAACCAAGAAAAACTTGTGAATTTTCGTTATACACGAGATTGGTACCTTGGCAAGCCAATTATGGTATTAGAAAACGATAACCAAGTTGAATTATATAACGGTGATATTGGCTTGGCGTTGCTTGATGAACATGGGCAAGGCAAAGTTTGGTTTGAAGTAGGAAATAACCAATTTAAAGGCGTAATTACCAGCCGTATTCCACGCCACGAACCCGCTTTTATGATGACAGTACATAAATCACAAGGCTCAGAGTTTGAGCATACGTTATTAGTCCTCCCTAATAAATTTACCCCCTTATTATCAAAAGAGCTTATTTATACCGCTGTTACACGAGCAAAACAGCAATTTAGCGTATTCAGCAACGAAAATATCTGGAAAACCGCCGTACGCAATCCTGTAAAACGACAGAGTGGATTGGCGCAGTGGTTGGGGAAACTGGGATAATTAACAATAAATAGGGCATTAATATTGGGGTTTTATCCATTTTTCTTGCAAGTGAACTAAAGTGTTGATTCTATTTATTTTTGATTATGGTTTAAAAGTATACCCACTAGATTTGGCCGTAGTTGATATAATGAAATAGCAAATCACAAACTTAAAGTGATAGGTTCATTTCTTAGAAAAACAGTAAGTTTTCCTAAATATAGTCGCCTTACTTTAAAATGATACAGTGTTGATATGCATAGCCGTCCTACCTGTACTGTATCCAACGTACCACCTTGCCTTATTTTAAATTGAAACGACAATAAGATCATAAAAAACCACTTCATCATAAAGTGGTTTTCTTATAAGTGATATTACTAAATTACTTCGCAATCCGTTTATATTTAATTCTATGAGGTTGGGTTGCGTCAGCGCCAAAGGTTTTCTTTTTCCATTCTTCATAGTCGGAGAAGTTGCCCTCGTAAAAGGTGACCTTGCCCTCATCGCCATAATCTAAAATATGGGTGGCGATTCGGTCTAAGAACCAACGGTCGTGGGAGATAACCATCGCACAGCCTGGGAATTCTAAAATGGCATTTTCTAATGCTCGCAAGGTTTCTACATCAAGGTCATTGGTCGGTTCATCGAGTAATAGAACATTACCGCCACGTTGTAATAATTTAGCGAGATGTAAACGTCCTCGCTCGCCCCCAGAAAGTTCGCCTACACGTTTTTGTTGATCAACCCCTTTAAAGTTAAAGCGCCCTACATAGGCACGGCTTGGGATTTCAAAATTACCAATGCTAAGAATATCTTGTCCATTGGAGACTTCTTCCCATACGGTTTTATTATTGTCCATGGCATCACGGAATTGATCCACTGAGGCAAGCACCACCGTTTCCCCTAAGGTGATGGAGCCCGAATCAGGTTGTTCATTGCCCGCTAGCATACGGAATAAGGTTGATTTACCTGCACCATTTGCACCGATAATCCCCACAATCGCTCCTTTCGGAATGGAGAAAGATAAATCATCAATAAGGGTACGATCGCCATAGGATTTGGTAAGATTTTGTACTTCAATGACTTTATCGCCTAATCTTGGACCAGGTGGGATAAATAACTCATTGGTTTCATTACGTTTTTGATATTCATTGGTATTGAGCTCTTCAAATCTTGCCATACGGGCTTTACTTTTCGCTTGACGACCTTTTGGATTTTGGCGAACCCATTCTAATTCTTTTTCAATGGATTTTTGACGAGCCGATTCGGCGGCTTGCTCTTGGGCTAAGCGTTTTTCTTTTTGTTCTAACCAAGAGGAATAATTGCCCTGCCAAGGAATTCCCTCGCCACGGTCTAGCTCTAAGATCCAACCTGCTACATTATCAAGGAAATAGCGGTCGTGGGTAATGGCAACCACAGTGCCTTCGTAGTCGTGTAAGAAACGTTCTAACCAAGCCACAGATTCTGCGTCTAAGTGGTTGGTTGGTTCGTCTAATAACAACATATCAGGTTTTTCTAGCAATAAGCGACAAAGGGCAACACGACGGCGTTCGCCCCCTGAAAGATGTTCAATTTTGGCGTCCCAGTCGGGTAAGCGTAGTGCATCCGCTGCTCGCTCTAATTGATTTTGTAAATTATGTCCGTCGTGGGCTTGAATAATGCTTTCTAATTTCGCTTGTTCTGCTGCTAATTTATCAAAATCGGCATCAGGATCGGCATAAAGTGCATAGACTTCATCTAAGCGTGTTAAGGCGTTTTTCACTTCAGCGACAGCTTCTTCAACGGCTTCACGTACTGTTTGTTGTGGTTCCAATTTAGGCTCTTGAGGAAGATAACCAATTTTAATACCCGGTTGTGGTCTGGCTTCGCCTTCAAACTCTTTATCAACCCCTGCCATAATGCGTAATAGGGTGGATTTTCCTGCCCCATTTAAACCTAGCACACCAATTTTGGCACCCGGAAAGAAACTTAAAGAAATATCTTTGAGAATATGACGTTTCGGCGGAACGACTTTGCCTACTCGGTGCATCGTATATACAAATTGTGATGACATAATTCGTCCTATTGCTTGATTAGTAAAGTGCGGTGGAAAAATAAAAAATTTTCCAAATCCCTTTATTGGAAAGGCATAATTTTACTTGAATTTTGTCAGTTTGATAAGTAAAAAAAACCCTCCGAGCCGGAGGGAAGGAAAGTAGTTTAGCTATTTTAATTATTTTATTTAGGAACTTTATGAATTACCAAGTTTTCACTTAGCGAGGAGAATAATATAGAAAGTGGTTCTAATAGAAAAGAGGTATTGAAATAATATTTGACTTACATCACAAAAAAACGCATTGTTTGCTGACATTTTACGCATTTTTACATTTTTATATAAATGCTTGCTATAAATTTGTGCAGTTTGAATAATAAAGGTTGTGGGGTAAGAGGTAAAACTTTCAAGTTGATTTAGCCAATCATTTTGTTAGCATAGATTTTTTTATTCATAGGGAACAAGGAAAAATGAAAAAGAGCGGTTGGATTTTGGGATTTATTTTGTCTTATTGCTTTTGTTTACCAACACTTGCTCACCCTCATGCTTTTGTGGAAATGAAAAATACGTTATTGGTTGAAGAAGATCGTTTGTTAGGCTTTCGTATGCAATGGATTTTAGACGAAGCCAGCTCTTCTGAAATGTTATATGATTTGGCGTTATCAAAAAATGATCCGAAAAAGCAACAAGCGCTAGCCGATGAAATTATGCAAAATGTGGTGGCGGAGCATTATTTTAGTTATTTTTACGATAAACATCGTCAGCCCATAAAATACCTTGCGAAACCAGAAAATTATGGTGCCACCTCAATGGGACAGCATATTATGTACTATTTTGATTTTATGTTAGCGAAACCACAATTATTGAAAAATAATCAATTTGAATTAACCACTTATGATCCCACTTATTATGTGTTTATGTATTATGATGTGCCAAATAAACCCAATATTGTTCAATCAGCGGTAGATTTTTCTGGGCTGCCCTCAAATTGCCAAGGGGAGATTATTGAGCCAAATATTGATGAACAATTAAGACGTTATGCTGAATCTTTAGATAAATCACAGCGTGATGAAGATGATACGCTTGGGGCGCAATTTGCACAAAAAGTGGTGGTGTTATGTCATTAAAATCAAAAACGAGTGCGTTATGGTTATTAGGCTTGTTGTGCCTTATTTTGCTTGGCGTTATTTATTTTTCACCTTGGTTGGTTCATCAAGTGGCTCAAGGGCAAAAATTATTTAATCAGCTTATTTCCAATAATTTACAGCATATTAAGCAACAACCTTTAAATGCGGGCGCTGGGCTTATTTTGGTAAGTTTTTTGTATGGTATTTTTCATGCACTAGGACCGGGGCATGGCAAATTTATTATTGCGAGTTACCTTGCTTTACAACCCACCCAAATGCCTATAGCGATGCGTTTAACCTTACTGTCTTCCTTAGTGCAAGCATTGGTTGCCATTGGGCTGACTTCTTTGGTTGTGGTTTTGCTTAACCTTTCTTCGGCGTATTTTAGATTAAGTCAATTATGGATCGAACGTATTGCCTTCATTTTATTACTGTTGTTAGGGCTTTATTGGTGTTGGCAAGCCTTGAGCAAAATAAGACAAAAACAAGAGAAAAAACTACCTCAAAGGGTAAAAATTCATCAGCTAACCCCTATACAACAGGGGCAACTTTTGCCAATGCCATTGCAAAGTGAGGTCAAAAATACAAAAATTTTATCTGTTCCCCAATGTGATTGTGGGCATCAACATCTGCCTTCCTCTACTCAATTACAACAAGCAGAAAGTTGGAAATCGCAGGCATTAATTGTGTTAAGCATTGGTATGCGTCCTTGCACAGGGGCAATTTTTGTGCTGTTTCTGGCTTATATGCTCGATCTCTATGGGTGGGGAATACTTGCCACATTAGCAATGGGAATTGGAACAGGGATAACCCTTTCGGCATTTGCCTTATTATTACAATATGCCCGCCGTCTTGCTGTTGGGGTGGGTAAATGGTATTTTTCGCCAAATATTACTCATCATTTTGGCATAATAGCGAAATTTTTAGCAGGAATTATCCTTATCTTTTTTGCTATTAGTTTATTTTATAGCACCACATTACCCAGCACAGGCGGTGCAATTTTATTAGGTCGTTAGCATTTATGGTCGTATGAGTTTAAGGTGGAATGACTATACTTGCGCATTTCTAAATGTTATATTAGCACTCAATTATCAAAATTATTCTCATTTAGATTAAGTTAAGCCTTAATATGATTAAACGCCGTTATCTTTTTGCATTATTGATTACGCTATCCGTTGTATCATTATTTTTAGGTGTCAGTACCGTTAATTTACAAGGATTGTTCGCTTTTGATCCCTATCAATGGGAAATCTTACTGATTAGTCGACTTCCCCGCTTAATCAGTATTTTAATTGCTGGTGCAGCATTGAGCATTTGTGGTTTAGTGATGCAACAACTTAGTCGCAATCGTTTTGTGTCGCCCACCACCGCAGGCACTATGGATTCCGCTCGTTTAGGTATCCTCATTGCTATGTTAATTTTTCCTTCCGCTTCTATGTTAGCGAAAACAGGTATTGCGATTCTCGTATCCTTTCTAGGCACATTATTGTTTATGAGCATTTTGGCAAGGCTAAAATTTAAAGACACGATTTTTGTTCCTCTAGTGGGCATTATGTTTGGTAATATTGTAAGCTCCATTACGGCGTTTATCGCCTATCAGCAAGATTTATTACAAAACTTATCAGGTTGGTTACAAGGGGATTTTTCCTTAGTAATGACAGGGCGTTACGAAATTTTATATATTAGCCTGCCCGCCTTAATCTTAGCTTATCTTTTTGCTCATCGTTTTTCTATTGTGGGTATGGGAGAAGATTTTGCCACAAATTTAGGCTTAAATTACAAACAAGTGCTTTATCTTGGGTTAGGCATTGTGGCAACCGTCTCTTCCATTGTTATTGTTTCTGTTGGCGTTATTCCTTTTCTTGGTCTTATCATTCCCAATATTGTTACCCTTTATTTAGGCGATAATCTCAAAAAAATCTTATCCCATACCGCCCTTTTAGGGGCAGTATTTGTCTTAGCTTGTGATATTTTAGGACGCTGGATCATCTATCCTTATGAAATTTCCATTAACGCAATGGTGGGGGTATTTGGCAGTGTGATTTTCTTATATTTACTCTTAAAGCAATATCGTTATGGTCATCAAAAATAAACGCAGTGCTTATCAACTTTTGGCGTTAGTGCTACTCGTGCTAGTTTCTTCCGCCATTTATTTGACTTATCAGTTACCAAATCGTTGGCATTATGCACTTCATCATCGCACATTAAGTTTACTTGCCATTATCATTACAGGGGCAGGCATTGCTTTAGCGACGATGATTTTTCAAACCATTGTGAATAATCGTATTTTAACCCCAAGTATTTTAGGATTAGATTCTTTATATTTATTAATTCAAACGCTCATTATTTTTAGTGCAGGTTCCGCCACCTTATTATCCATAGATTCCATTTTATTATTCTTATTTTCTACGGGCATTATGGTGTTATTTGCCCTTGCCTTATATTTCTTTCTATTTAAACGTGATCAACAAAATATATTCTTTTTATTATTAGTGGGTATTGTTTTTGGCACATTTTTCCAAAGTATGACCACCTTTATGGAAGTATTAATTGATCCTAATGAATTTCAAATTGCACAGGATATTGGTTTCGCCAGTTTTAATCGTATTAATACCAATATTTTATGGCTAGCCTTAACCATTTTACTCATTACTATGGGCTATGCTTATCGCTATATTCATTATCTTGATGTCTTAGCTTTAGGGCGTGAACAAGCCATTAATTTAGGCGTACCTTATCATCAATTAACCAAAAAATTACTCATTATCGTTGCCATATTAACCTCAGTTTCTACTGCCTTAGTGGGGCCTATTACTTTTTTAGGTTTATTGGTAATGAATATTACCTTTGAATTTATCCGAGATTTTCGGCATAAAATATTAATTCCTGCTTGTATGTTAATTTCCATTATGACATTAGCCATAGGACAAGTATTGGTTTCACAGGTATTTACCTTTAGTACCACCTTAAGCATTATTATTAATTTTGTGGGTGGCGTTTATTTTATTTATTTACTATTGAGAACAAATAAAAAATGGCAATAGAAATTAAGAATATTAATAAAAGTTATGGTACAAAAAAAGTAATAGATAATGTGTCTATGACTGTACCAACAGGAAAAATTACCTCATTTATTGGGCCTAATGGTGCGGGTAAAAGCACCTTATTAGCCATTATCAGCCGTTTATTAAAGGCAGACAGTGGCGAAATTTGGCTAAATGGTCAATTACTTTGCCAACAGAAAACGGAAGACATTGCCAAACAATTATCCATTTTAAAGCAATCCAATCATATTAATTTACGTTTAACGGTGGAAGAGTTAGTTTCTTTTGGTCGGTTTCCTTATAGCAAAGGAAATTTAACCAAAAACGACCGCACTTTTATTGAACAAGCCATTGATTATATGAATTTACAAGATTTCCGCCAGCAATATATTGAAAATTTAAGCGGTGGACAACGACAACGTGCTTATATCGCTATGACCCTTGCTCAAGATACCGATTATATTTTATTGGACGAACCTCTTAATAATTTAGATATGAAACATTCGGTACAAATTATGCAAGTATTACGCCGATTAGCAGAAGAATTACATAAAACCATTGTGATTGTTATTCATGATATTAATTTTGCCTCTTGTTATTCCGATTATATTGTCGCAATGAAAGCGGGAAAATTAGTCCAACAGGGAGCGGTTGAAGAAATTATGCAGCCTGATATTTTGCAAAATATTTATGATATGCCGATCCCTGTACAACAAATTAACCAGCAAAAAATTGCGGTTTATTTCCGATCCCCTTATTAATCACTGTTTATTTAGGAGAACACTATGAAAAAAATGCGTTTAACCCTGGCTTCATTAATTGGCGTATTTGCTGTGGCAACCGCACAAGCGAATGACGTTACCGTTACCACCTTTGTTGGCGAACAAGTGGTACCACAAAACCCACAACGTGTAGTCGTATTAGATTATGCTGCGGCGGATACAATGCGAGAACTTGGCGTAAAAGATCACATTGTTGGCATTTCCAAGGGAATGCGTATGCCTGCTTATCTATCAGAGTTCCAAACCAATGATAACTATGCCAATGTAGGCACATTGCCCGAACCGGCTTTTGAAAAAATTAATGAATTAAATCCTGATTTAATTATTGCCTCAGGGCGTCAAGAAAAAGTGTTAGATCGGCTCAAAGGCATTGCCCCAGTCTTATTTCTTAAACCCGATTATGAACACCATTATGAAAGCATCGTCCAAAATGTATTAGCCTTAGGTAAAGTGTTTGACAAAGAAGCCTTAGCACAAGAAAAAGTGGCTTTATTAGAGAAACAGATTTCTCATTTAGCCAATCAAGTGGCAGGTAAAAATGCTTTGGTAATTTTAGTTAATGAAAGCAATATTAGTGCTTATGGCGATACTTCTCGTTATGCTATGGTTTACCAAAAATTTGGTTTCACACCAGTGGATAAAAAAATTAAATCTTCCACTCATGGTATGAAAGTCGGTTTTGAGTATGTGGCGGAACAAAACCCTGATTATTTATTGGTAGTGGATCGCACAGCAGCAATTACAGATAAAGCCAATAATGCCCAAAAAACCTTAGATAATAATATTATTAAGCAAACCAACGCCTATAAAAACCATCATATTGTTTATCTTGACGCCGCAAATTGGTATCTCGCTTTCGGCGGATTAGAATCTACCGCAGCCATGGTAAAAGAATTAGAGCAAGCGGTGCAAAAATAGGGGCTGAGGGTGGAATAATACAAAATTATTTCAAAACTGACCGCACTTTGGCATTCTTTTTAAGAATAATAAATGTAGGTGTAATGGATAAAAATTGAGATTTTATCCATTACATTAAGCAAACGTACTATATACTCTCAATATTAAAGCCATTAAAACTCGTTATCATTGTCACATAGGATTACTTAATAAATATTTTTATAATTGATATTAATTCCTGAAACCAAGAGGGCTTTTTACGGTTCTTTTTTGCTTCACGTTGATTTTCTTCAATAATAGCATTCCAATAATTGATCCAATTCATAATTGGCTGGTTATAGTCAAATTCTTTCATAAAATCGTAAGGGTCTTCATATTCCCGTGGTTTGAGCGGTTTATATTCAATTAACTCCTTAGGGGCGATAGGGCTATCAATGCCTAAATCAAAGCCGTGAATAGCCGCAATTTTGGCATATAACAACACCTGTAGTTGTAAATAAAAATCAAACCATACATTGGTATCATATACCGCACGTTTTGCTTTTTTTAGATCGAGTAATTTATTTAATGCGGTTTTCATACCCTCAATATCTTTATCACATAGGGCAACGTAAAATTCATGATCAGGTATACGTTTTAGATAATTACGAGCTTTACGTTCATCATTGAGGAAAATTTGGCTTCTATTTTTTAATAGTTCCCATTCTCCTGATAATGCCAATAAGGTATTGGCATTAAAAAAAGGGCGTGCATCATAGCGTTTATAAGGTGCCTCTACCGAAACGATTTCATCACGGTGTTTAATTAAAAAGTTAATTAAATCAGGGCTATCCGACATAATGCTGGTAAAAAAATATCTTATATTGACATCATTGTATGCCCATTGATAATCATATTGTGAGAGCATTAATAATTTACCTGCAATATAAGCATGTTTTTTAAATGCCTTAACATCGGCGTTAAGCAATAAATCCAAAGAGGCTTGAGCAGCATAATAGTTGCTAATCCACCTCATACTATATAAAGGATGTTCTTTTTTCTCCTTAATGCATTTTAACTCTTCTTCAAGCATACTGAATGGTTTATTTCTTAAAGTTCTTGTTCCTTTAAATAAATCCACTTCATAGAGGTCAAAATGCCCTTTTTTATAGAGATAATCAGCTTCACTTTGACATTTTTGAATACATTCTTCATAATTTTGCTCTGTTACGCTACCCAAAAATATCTTGTAATTGTTTGACATAACATTTCTCCTCTATTGTTTGACTTTATCGGGTATTTTTACGGGGATTAACTTAATAGTGCCATCTCGTTTATCCACTCCAGCAACAATGGTTTTTACTTTATTTGCTTTCAAGGATTGCTGAATTTGTTTTGACATCTCATTATCCTGTTTAGCTAATTTACCCGCTACTACACTTATCCATTCTGGTGATAGTTGATTGCTATTCCCCGCCGCATTATTACTTACCTGAATAGCCCCATTTCTTAATTGTTTGCTATCAATAATCACAATGCTGCCGTCTTTGCCCACTAAAACATGATCAAAACCATTATTACCACGATATTTACCATCACTGATTACCTCAAACCCGGAACGTTCTGCAAGGCTGGTGATTAATTGCTCGGTTTTGACCCCTGTGCGGTCACCATTTTTAACAATGCTCTCAATAAGATCTCTTTCTTGATTGCTGGTCGGTTTTAATTCACAGGCGGATTGGCACACTTTTGATGGATTAACATACCCCTTGTCTGTAGAAGTAACTACTTTGTCATCAAATTCATCTACCACACGATTTAGCACAGTGCGATTGGTAACTCGGTTTATCTGATGCCCACCTTGTTTAATTACTTCTTTGCTACCAACAACCACGCCTTTTCCAGCGGCGCTTACTGCCTTACCAGCTGCGATAAGCTCTAAGCTTGACAAGGCAAACCGTGATGAAGAAATAATTGCTAAATCAGCCTCAACATCACTGCCATATAATTCATTGAGCTTATCTTGGTCAATTTTAACAAGATTTTTCCCCATATCTGCGCCGCTTGTGGCAGCCACATTAGCTGTATTAGTCGCTGCTTCTATTACACAATCAAGCGGGGATTGAACACAATCTTTAGCGCTATTTAAGAGTTCTGTACCAACATTTTTTGCTATTTCTATTGGATTTGATGTAATGGCTTTATAGACTTCTCCTGCTTTATCTTTTACCCCTTGAAACGTTGAGCGTGTTACATTGTCCGTTAGGGTTTTATTGATAAATTGCTGATTGTCTAGGTTAAATTGATAGGCTTCTTTGGCATAAACTAATGGACGCCAGAAATCATTACCTTGCGCAACAAAATAATGCTGACTATTTCCATCACTATCAATAAATGTGGCTGATTTTTGTTTTTCTAAAAATGCAGCAGCTTCTCTAGCCATAGCATCTTCATCAGCTAATTTTAAGTTCCATAATATATCTGTTTCTCGTGCAGCTTGTTGCATCAGTTGTTGCTCTGCCTCGGTTTCTGAAATGCCCTGTTTTTTGGCAAATTGTTTTGCGTTTTCTTTTATCCATTTCATTTCACTCGGATGCAACTGGCGATTATACCAATCGGTATTTATCCCCGCACTGATTGCTCCCATATTACCCTTGCCTATAGTTGCCCCAATGGCTAAACCAGCGGTCATATCAACCACCGCTTTTCCAGCGTTGCCAAACTGGGCTTGGGCTTTATCGCTTAGTTGTTCAATCAGTGGAGCAGAAAGGGAAGTCGCACCTGAAGCAGCAGCACCGCTGACATTGCCTGTTAATAACCCGCCTGCGGTTGCGTGCAATAAGGCTCTGCCCATGCCCCCATCTTTCCAAAGGTCATAGCGAGTTTGGTTGTCGTTAAGATAGTCGTTTAATTGGGTTAGCTCAGCTTGTAGTTGAGCTTGTTCTAATATCAATCATCGTATGCATGGTATTTAATTAGTTATAAATGACAAATATTTTTTTTCCAACATTCAGTAGGATTAGCGAAATAATATCCTTTGTCTTTCATACATAAAGCAAATTTACGAATACCATTCACATTTTCTTCATCAAAATCATCTAAACGAGGAACAGTTTTATGCACCCAACCATCTTCAGTATATTTTGCCCCACAACTAATAGCGTCTTGCCAACGTTGTTCTTTATTGGTATTTCCTAAAGAATCAGGTTTTTGATATTTCGTTATATCAGGATAATCAAAATAGTTATAGTTATAGCAATGTACCATTTGTGGTGTATAGATACAACCATTAGAATACCAACAAGAATTTATCAACATTGCTAAAAGAATTACTATCAATAATCGCATTAATTGCCCCCTATTTTTGTTAATATTTCTACAAAATCAGAACTCATAAAATCCGCCAAGGCAAGAGGGGCGGTAACGGGTATGGCGACAGCTGTAGTAATATCTGCTCTTAATTGGGTTGCAGGATCTTTAGCCATTGTATTTCCGTCCTTATCATAGAACCCCCAAACTTGCCCACCTAAAAGGTCATGTGGACCAGCAAAGGCTTCTACTATGTTGTCAGAGAAACTATTAATTTTATAAGGAATACCCGGATTAGAAAAATACCAACCTCCTTGTATAGCTTGTAGCCCCCCTGTCTGTCCATACATACCTTTTATTCGTGCATCGTCATTTAAGTTTGGATTTAAAACATCCCTTAATGTTTGATATTGGTTATCGCCAATATAAGTAAAAGAACCGTCTGAATTTTTTTGACATCGGTCTTTATCACAAATAGCATTAACATCAAGTCTAACCCCACCTAATTTAACCCCATCAAAATAGCCACTATCATAAGAGACATTTGTCATAACTTCGCCGGTTTTCTTATCAATAATACCTTTAAATTTTCTTGAGTTTGCTAAGGTTTCTTCTCGCATTCTCGTTGCGGCGAGTTGTAATGTACCCTGTGTTATGGCAATATCAGGCGAGCCACTGACAATCCCTACTACTGTTTCAAGTAAACGTTTTTGATATTGTAATTTATAAATTTCATCGTAAAGTGCGGTCTTTTCTTCCTCTGTTTTGGCTTGTTTAATTTTCTCTCGTAATTCTGCTTGTTTAGGTTCAACATAAGCGTTAATGGTACTAAAGGCATTTTGTCTAAATTCTTTTGTTACCTTGACTTGAATATTTAATTCTTTTAAGGCTTTATCTTTATCAAAATGGTTTTCCAATTTCCCAGAATGTGCCGCAGCGGTATCGGTAGTAACCTCCGTTTTCACGGCTGCTAAGGTTTCGCTTAGGGTTTTGCCTGTTTTCTCAAGCTGCTCCTGTTCATTACGGATATAAATATTCTTGGTATTAATACCGCTTTGAGTAATAGAGGATTGGCTATCACTATCATAACCAAAGCCTATTCCCATTTGAGTTTGTAGCGAACCCTTACCACTCGCTAAAACTGGCGCATTCGCCTTACCATCCGCCCCTTTTGCTTGTGTGGTTTGTTGTCCTTGCTCATTGGTATAAAGGGCTTCGCCTTTTTCATTAACGGCTTGTTTATCGCTTTGCGCTTGTGCATTTTTGCCTAAGCCTAAATCAGCGTTAAATGCCATTGAGCCACTAACGCCAAAGGCCGAGCCTTTATAATTAGCATGGTTTTCTATATCTTGGCTAGCTAACGTGCCTGTGCTAAAGTGATTTTTGTTTTCTAATTCCGCCTTTTGGGTGGAAGTAACCATACCGCCCACCAGTTTTGTATGGTTACCAATATTAATTTGATAGCCCTCATCACCTGCATAAATGCCTGATTGCTCAACCACACTGGCATAATCGGCATTGATATTTGATTGGTTATAGCTAGCAGAGCCAGAAGCGCCATAGCCAACGGTCACTTGCCCACTGACATTCATTTGTTTACCTTGATATTTCATGGTGTCTTGTAGGCTTTCAATGTAAAACTTGCTATATTATCCCCAAGGTTTAGCATCAGGTTTGCTGTGTTTTGCTCGCCATTCAATACATAATGGATTATCCCATCTTAATTCATTTTCACAATAAGGACCGCCTTTTTTATACCAACCTTTTTGCTCTAAACATAAATTGACTTTAATATCATTACTATATCCACTAACAAAATCCATACCGCAATCTGTCATATCTTTTCTACGTCTATCAATAATGTCTATATTTTTATCGGCTAGCCCCTTTTTTATATAATCATGGTTAAAATACCAAGTATATAGTTTTCGTTCAGGTTTATCTTTACACCATCCGCTTAGTGATGGGCATTTATAATAATCATTCGGAAAAATCGTAGCTAATATACATCCTTGCAGGATAAAAATAGCTAATAAAATAATTATGATTTTTTTCATATTATTTTCCTTTATTTGAGTTAAGTTCAAATGTAGGTTTTCAATTCTTAGATTTGTAGTGGTATATTGTTATATTATCCCCAAGGCTTAGCATTAGGTTTGCTGTGTTTTGCTCGCCATTCAATACATAGTGGATTATCCCATCTTAATTCATTTTCACAATAGGGACCGCCTTTTTGATACCAGCCTTTTTGCTCTAAACATAAATTGACTTTAATATCATTACTATATCCACTAACAAAATCCATACCGCAAGTTTTCATATCTTGTTTACGTTTACTAAGCCATGCATCAAATGTAGTGATATTATTTTCTCTTGCATAAGTACGTAATTTTTCCATTTCAATTTTATTTATATCCCAGCTATATAGTTCTCGTTCAGGTTTATCTTTGCACCATCCACTTAGTGATGAACATTTATAATAATCATTTGGAAAAACCGTAGCTAATATACATCCTTGAAGGATAAAAATAGCTAATAAAATAATTATGATTTTTTTCATATTATTTTCCTTTATTTGAGTTAAGTTCAAAAATTGTTCTTTCTTTGTTCATAATTAGATCTCCCTCTTTGCGATAACCATCTTTGATACATTGTCCTTGCCCTAAACCATGACAATTATGCACAGAAGAATCATCACTAAACATATCCAATAGTTTTTTGCCTAGCCAGCGATTTTTCCAGTTATCCGTCATGGTTGCGGGGTTGCCACCTAATAATAATGGTACACTGCCAACAGGATCTGATTCATGATTTTCAATACGGATAGAATCTAGTTTATTAGATTCATTTCTTAGAGAGCCAGTTTGCAATAAACTTAAGGTATTATCAGCTCGAGTAACATCAGCGGCAGGGCCTACCATTTTGATTCTGGTATCAGATAGAATGGCTTTTTTCTGATTTTCTTTGGTACTCAGTGCATTTAACGCATTTGTAACCGTTAATGTTCCTCGACTATGAGAACCAATAAAGAGCCTATCTTTACCGTAGGTTTCCATTAAGTTCATGGCTTGTAAACTTGAGTTATCCATACCTAATAAATTACCAAAGCTAGTTTCAAACATTTTTTCATAACCTGCTATAAGAAATTCTGAAATTGGGTTTGAGGCTTGTGGGTGGTGTACAAAATAAATATCTTTATAGATTTTGGTATCAATATTTCCGCTTTCGCCTGTTTGGGCGACATAATTTTGTGAGGCAAATTTAGCGGCTGCATTTTCATCATTGAAAATACCATTAAAGGCAATAACCGTTCTGGTTTCTGATTTCCCTGTAACTGGATCAGTATAAGTAACCTGTTTTAAGTGTTCTCTTTCTTGATCAGAAACTTCTCTTAATTGATAAATATTACGCCCTTTATCGAATTCTTTTTTATAATATTTATCTATTTCATTATCTATTTCATCTTCGGTAATTTCTTTCCGTAGAAGTTTCTTATTAACTTCTTTTTTAGCTTCATCTATAATTTCTTGTTTAAGTTTACTATCTTCAATAGGTTCTCCATTTTCATCAGTTTTTACAGTCATCATACGATGTTCAGCAATAAACATAGTACGATAAGCTTCATCAGTAAGCGAGGATATATTGGTGTAAAAACGTCTTTTAATACTTGAAGCTGTATCTACTTCTTTTTGTAATGCTTGATAATCTTGCTGTTGTAAGCTGTTTGTTGCAGAGTCAATGCTTTTTATAATACGGTCAAGATTGGCTTGTCCAGCTTTTTCCTTAATATTAAATTGTCCATCGCTAATTACAGAGAAAGTGGTACTTGAATCGTTTTTAGCAGTTTTGGTATTGCTCAACAGATTGACTAAGCCAATTTTGGATATAGCATAGAGATCAGCACTATGTACATCATTTTCGCCCATACCAAATTTAATCGGACTACTATTTGTTTGATTAGGATTTGCTTTTTTAAAGGTTTCGCCATTTTTTTCTCTTTCTGCACGATAAATATCATTATTTTTCTTATCTTTTTCAGAAGTTTGATCTCGTCCAATAGAAAATCCGCCCGCAAATCCAGTAGAGCTTGCATTAGCATTTGAATAGTTTTCAATATTTTCAAAACTTAAGGTTTTAGCGGATAAACTATTTTTGCTAGAATCGGCTTGAGAAAGAATTGCTCCTCCTGTTAGTTTAACGTGATCTCCTACATCAATATGGTAGCCCTCTTCACCAGCAAAAATACCGGCTTGAGTGGTAACACTCGCATAATCCGCATTGACTTTTGAACGACCATAACTGCCACCTGCCGAGAAACCATAACCAACGGTAACTTGCCCTGAAATGCTTTCCTGTTTACCCTCATATTTCATGGTATCTTGTAGGCTTTCAATATTGAGATTTTTGGCAGCCACTTCAACTCGTTGCCCTTTAACTTGGCTACCTAAAATTTTGAGGTCTTGACCGCTGGTTAATGTGGTTAAACTATTTTTATCGCCGATATGGCTAGCAACCCAAGCCTGACTATCGCCGTTACCATAGCCTCTGGCTGCATTTCCGCCCACAGTCAAGCCAGCCGCAATGCCATTACCAAATTGTATTGCCACCCCAACATTAAAGCCTTCTGATTTATTTTTACTCCGCTCCATATGCTTTTCTTGAGCAGCAGCAATGGTTATATCTCCAGTGGCTGCAAGATGTGTACCTTGTAAACCTGCAATATCAGCACCTTTGATTTGTAAGTGGCTATTTTGCCCTGCTCCAGAGGCTTGAATATTGACATTCCCCCCTGCATTTACTTGACTTTTGGTTACCGTATTGCCCTCGGTATGCTGGGTTTGAGTGGATTTTTGTTGTCCATAAGTAATGCTCACACCCACAGCTCCGCCAGTGGCAGAACCCTCTTGAATAGCTTGACCGACTTCTTTAACAGCCTCAACGGTACGCATGGCATCAAAACCCGTATTGGCTAATGCCATCGCATTAATACGTCCACTATCGCTATCGCCAGCGGTTTTAGCTGATTTGAGGGTAGAATCCGCAGCTTGTAACGCAGCGACCACCGCACCTGTTAAAGCAATCGTCAACCCTTTTTGCTCGTAAGTATGTTTATAATTGGTATCATATTTATCACTTGCCGCTAGAATATCTACCTGTTTGGCTTGAATATTCACATCGCCCTCAACGGCGGTAACTGCACTGGCCGTTTGGTGGTATTTGTTATTTGCCAGTAGGGTAGTGTTGCCGGTTAAGCTCCCCACTTGGCTTTGGCTGGCATAGTAACGGGTTTGGTCATTTTCGGTAGTGTCTTTACGTAATCCCACACTAAAACCAAACCCACCGCTGCCCATTAGCCCAGATTTTGAGGTTTTTTCAACATCTTGTTGATAAATTTTGTTTTCTGCATGCTGAATATCAATATTGTTTGCACTGGCAACAAGTTGATTTTCCGCCACCACAGAAGACCCCTGCACCCTTATATTGCCCTTATCGGCTTGTAATACAATGTTGTTGGCATCAATGGTTGAGCCTTGAGCCATATCATATTGATGTAAATGTTTGGTAACGGTGGTGGTTTTTTGTAGGAAACCACTTTGGCTACTTTTGGCGCCAAAATCGAGTTGTTCTTGATTGCGTCCTTCTTGAATATGGATATTACCTTGAGCAGCTTGAATAGCGATAGTGCCGTTATCGCTATGGAGCGCGGCTTGACGTAAAGTGGTGTTATTTTTGCTAACAATTTGAATATCGCTTTGAGCGTTAAGTTGCGAGCCGATTTCTTGTTGTTGGTCTAAGCGATAATAATTATCTGCATCAGCTTGATAATGCTGTTTATTGCTGGTGTTTATGGTAGCGAGTTCAACATTATCCCCTTGAATATGAATCACATTAGCAGCCACATTGGCAGCATTAAGTACCACATCTTGCGGACTATAAATGGTTAATGTGCCGTTGACAGAAATATCACTTTGTTTGTCTAAATGAGTATGAGCAAACTGGTTACCAAAAGCATCATTATTGGCGGAACTGCTAGTGGTGCTGGCAATATTAACCCCTGTTTTACCCACGAGGGTTGCTGACTCTAAGGCTTGGATTTTACCACCGAGGTTGATGAGTTTTTGCTGGGCAAGCAAATTCACATTATTGCCAAATAAATTGCCTTGTTGGGTGATGTTTTGAGCAGAAAGTGCGGTTAAATCTCGCCCTGCAATAGTACCGCTATTGTGAATATCGCCATTAATATCTGCCACAATTTCACGGGCAGAAATTAATGCTCCTTCGGTGGTTACCTCTGTATTACGAGAAACCAAATAAACTTGTGGTGTAAGTACATCTAAGGTGGTACCGTCAGCCAGCGTAACAGGTTGATTAACAAACCAAACCATATCAGAGGTAAGTTGTGCCATTTGGTTGGCGGTTAAGCCTATACCTGGGGTCAAATTAAATTTATTAGCATAATAAATGCCGTTATTCATTAATGCTTTGTATTGTTCAAAATCTGAACTGTAATTGTCTAAGAATCGGCGCCCTGTTAATTGTTGGATTTGTTCGTTGACTAAACGTTGTTCATAGAATCCGTCACCAAGGCGTTTTTGCACATTATTATGATCATAACGCAGAGCTGTAAACATATAATCAGAACTTAGCCATTGTTTACGATCGGTAAATTGGCGATCAGTTTCTACTAAATAGCCATTCGGTGCATCAGGATTGATTTGATAAAGACTCTCCTGCGGTAAGTGAATTGGCGTTAAGTGGGTTTTAATTACAGGTAAGGTTCCTTTCGCTAAGTTTTCAGGGGAAATGGCTGAAACTTGTCCTGAAATGACAGGATTTGGGGTTGAGATAGTGATGTTATTAGGTTCAACCGTCAATGATGTGCTTGTTGTGGTAATATTTTTTAATAATACTTGCTCAGCAGAAGGTTGGTTATGGATATTCGTATTGGTACTAGCTATTTCACTGCCAATAGTATTTAATACTTTATTAAAGTTAAAATGTTGTACAGGGTGGATTTCATTGATATTGCCAGAACCGCTACCATAGATTGCCCAGCGTTTTTTACCTCTAACACCATAGCGATGACGTTGTTTACCAAAACTTTCCCATCTTCCTGTATCGGTAATATTGATAGTTCCCTCAATATCAATATTTTTTAAGCTGGTATTACCCGCAGTTAAATTTTCGTTATTAGTATTATTGGTAAACAGACGATCACCTAATGAAAGTGTTTTACCTATTGATAGGGTAGAGGCGTTATTTTCTAAATCTGCACCTGACAGGGAGAGATTGCCACCAATTAAAATTTGAGCAGGATCACGATGTTCAATAGTGCTAGTTACGGTATGCCTATTATAATTCCAGTTTGTCCAATAGCGAGAAGCAATGCGTTGACCATTTTTCAATACAAAATAGGAATTAGAATCGTGCTTATCATTATTTTTGGGTTCAAAATAGCCTTCTCCCCCATCTTTATTTTGTGTAGCATAACGGGTTGAGCTCGTTGATGGGGCGTATTCAATAATACGTTCATCGCTATGATGTTCACCTAGAGTGAGATAGAGATCGTGATTTAATAAACGTTCTGCTTTGATTTGACCATTGCCTAAGGCTTCAATCGTAGCGCTGCCATTATCAATAAATGTGGCATAACCTTCCGCTTGATGTTGTCCATTTAATTGCCCACCAATCGCTAGATCACCTAAACTAAGAATTAAGCTATGATCTCGGTTAGTTAAAGTGCCTACGGCTAAATCTAATCGCTCTCGTGCTGCAATGGTTGCGGATTTTTCACCCTCTTTTAGATTATTAATATTATTCGCTTGAATGGCTAAATGATTACCGTAAACTCGTCCTGTTCCTAGGTTATTTAAGGTTTGGGTTTTAATGATATTTTCGCTGCCGTCTAATAAACCGTAGTTGGTTATGTTTGTTGCATTAATAATAGTACGATTTGAAGAAATTTCGGCATATTGCGTATTAAGCAAATTTATAGCATTAAATATAGCTTGATTGCCGATAACTTGTTTAACATTATTGGTAAAATTCCCTTGGGTGGTAAAGGTTAAATTATTACCTACTTGCAGGGCTTGATTTAAGGTAAAACTATCCGTGAGGTTGATTTCTGCATCGCCTTGGGTTTTGATTGTTCCTTCATGCTGTAAGGTTTTGGCGGTTAAGTTAAGCTGTTGCCCAGCTTCAATCGTACCATTTTGGTTATCGACCACTAAATGTCTATCAAGGGAGTCAATGTTGACAACTTGTCCTGCTAATAATTCACCAGATTGATTGTTGAGTTGTTGATTTACTGTTGTAGCAAGAGTATTCGTTGCGTAAATTCCCCCTTGTTGATTATTTAGTTCCGCTACATTGAGTTGAATATTTTTACCTTGTAATCCCTGAGTTGGTTTTGTACTGGTGGCAATGGTTTGCTGATTGTTAAGCTGTGTTGCAGTAATATTTAGTGTGTTTGTTGCAATAATTAAGGAGCCATTTTGCGCTGTGTTTTGATTATTTACCAAATTGGCGTTTAAATAAGTATCTCTTGCCAAAATTGTGCCAGCTTGGTTATTGATTTGTTCTGCTTGAATTAGAGCTTGTTGAGAGTTAAGTAACCCTTCATTATTGTTTAGAATTTCTGTATTTATGCTTAAATTTTTAGCAGAAATAATGGTACCTTGTGTATTCTCTATCTCTTTAGCATTAATATTAAAATTACCAGCAGTGCTAAATACTCCTCCTTGATTTTGTAGGTAGCGTAGCTTGAGCTTAAAGTCCGCAGTGCCATGTTGTTGCCATACTGCATTCTGTGTATTTAAATCTTGTTGTGCGGTTTGAATATGGTTTGCACTAAGCTGGCTATATTGGGTAGAAAGTGTTTTTGGGGTAGAAATTTTGAGATTTTCTACCGCACTTAATTGGCTTTTATTCGCATTGATATTACCCGTTTGCGCATTGACGACTATGTTATAAGCCTGATTTTTACTGTTGTCTAAATTAATGGATTGGGCGGTAACCGCTAATTCTCCACTGGCGATATTGTTACCAGCGAGTTGGGCTTGATTATTGGCTTGAATCACAATATCGGCACCTTGTGCTGAGGGTGTTTCTAATTGCTGAATTGCGCCATTGGTTGTTTGTGTAGTGGTTACGCCAGCCGCTAACAGAGAGGTTTGGCTAGTGCTTATATCTGTTGCTTTATAGTTAATTTTACCTTTGGCTATGCTTTCGCCACTTTGGCTTATATTTTGGGCTTGAGCATTGATTGCCCCAGTTTGGGCAATTAGGCTCCCTGTTTGATTGATATTCTCATTGGCATTTAACAGGATATCCTGAGTTTTATTTTCTATACGTCCTTGATTTTCAATAGATTGATGAGCGTTTAGGCTAATTTGTTGTTGAGCATTGATTATAGCTTGATTAACAATTTTTCCTTGTGAATCAATGGTTAATGTATCGGCACTTGCACCAATATGCCCAGCATTACGCACGCCCAAACCTTGTTCTGTTCCCACTAAATGAATTTTGCCTGCATACATACCACCAAGTTCGCTAACATCTAAGGCAAATACTGGGTTATTTTCATTGATATTTTCAGCAGAAATACGGGTAATTTGTAACTCATCATCAGCCTTTTCAAGATTGGCTTGTTTAATGGTATTTTTGCCCGTTACCACATTGAGTTTTTTATTTGTCCATATTCCAGCATTGATTTCCGTTTCTCGGGCAAGAATATCGGTATAATCTACTCGGCTATTATCTAAGCCTTTACCACTGACTTTAATTTTCCCTTTTTCTACTACAAAGCTATCGATTTGCCCCTCTTTAATTTGTGGTTTTCCTGTGGTCATTGTGGATCGAGAGGCGTTAATTGTGCCACACCCCTCACAATGTAAACCGTTAGGATTTGCAATAATCACTTCCGCTTTTCTACCTGCGACTTCAAGATAACCTTTGAGCTGGCTAGGATTATTTGAGGTTACTTCATTTAAAATTACTTTTGCTTCGCCTTTAGCAAGATAAGGATTACCTTGAATAAAGCCTGCTTGTTGAGTTTGTGTGGCTTTATGGCTATTGTTTAGAATTGCCCCTTTGTTATCTACATTAAAATCTTGATATTTATTATGGGAAAGCCCTTTGTTATTCGGTGTTTGAATATTAACTTGAGGAAGACCATTAGCGGTTTGTAACACAATAGGTTGTTGATTTCTTGGGGCATTAGGATCGGCTTTAATAATTAATGTATCAGCAAGTACAGGCGTAGAAAAGCTAACAAAACCTAAAGCACAGAATAAGTGTAAGCTCAGTGATGTTAATGTTGCAAAAATAGGCTTAAAATTGACCGCACTTTGTTTATTTGAGGTGGATTTATCTGATGATTTTGCCAGTTCTGATACCACCACTAAGCGTTGTAATGTTTTACTAAAAATTACTCGGAAACATTGTTTATTCATCATTTATCCCCTATATAAAAATAGACTCTAAGATTAAAATGTCATACCTATATTAAAGCCTGTAATGCTATTAGAGGCTCGAAATCCAGTAGGTTTGCTGATTGGACGACCAATAAAGAAGTCATAGTAAAAAAATTTCCAACCGCCTCGTATGCCGATAGCGGTGCCGATTAAATGATGTCCTAATCGCATTTCTTTATCACGCCCCATTACTCGACCACCGTCTAATGCCATATAAATCCATTGTCCTTTATTTGCCACATTCCAACTGATCTCATTACGCCATAGCCAGCCTCGTTCGCCAGAGAGCGTGAGTTCTCCATCAAATCCTCGTACGCTATAACGCCCACCGATACTAAAACGATCCTGTTGAATTAATGGGCGATTATTCCATTGTGCTGACCAAAATGTATTAAATGCCCAAGGTTGTTTACCAATGTTAAACGGCGTGTTTAGCTCAATAGAAGCGGTAATAATGCGTGGGCGAGATGTCCCTTCGCCCCAGTATTCTTCAGGTGCTTCAATAGAACGGCGAACCCCAGTTCCCCATTTAAAGCCAGTAGAAAGTTTTAATGTGCTTGCATTGATATATTCAGTATGTGTGAGATTAACTTGCCAACCTGCCATACGGCGGCGTTGTACATCAATTTCTGCTTTATCAATATAGTTTTGAGAGTGGCGTGACCAAAAACCGCCAGAAACGGTGGTTTTGCGTACCGCATCTCTATAGAGTAAATAAGACAGGTTTAGATTGGTATATTCGCTGCGACCTGAATAAAGGTAGTTATTATTGAAAGCGGCAAAGACTTCTTGATGATATTGATTTTTATAGAAAGAAGCAGAAAATGCCCAATAACCGAAAGGGATAGAATAATAAAAGCCATAATTTTGGCTTGCTCGTCTGCCATCATCATCGCTTTGACGTTTTAGGCTATGGGTAAAGCTGGTATAAAATAAATCATTGGCAGAAAAAATATTATCCCAAGAAAATACCGCCGTTCCTTGCCATTTACCTGTAGATTTAGAGCCTGAATCATCAAGGCTGAGATTTAAATGGAAAGGAAAGCCTTGTTGATAAGTGATTTTTATATCGCTTTCGCCTATTTGAGCTTGATCGTTTTCGGCAGGTAATATTTCAATATTGGCTTCTGCACTTGGTACCCGTTTTAGATTTTCTAAGGATTGTTCAATATCTCGTATATTTAGTAAATCCCCTTGTTTAAAGGTCGTCGCCGTTTTGGCTGTTAATTTGCTAAACCAAGGAATACGGCTAGCATCAGCGACCACTGTATGGCGAATTTTACCAGGAATAACAGTGAGATGAAGTGTGCCTTGGGTTAAATCTTGTTCTTCTGCGACAATGCGTGTGGTGATATAGCCTTTTTCAATGATCTTATTTTGTATTTGTTTCATCAATAGTGCTATTCCCTCACTACCAAAACAATGGGGTAATTTTAGCTTTAATTGCTGAGTCGTTTGATGTAATGCCCAATAAAATTGGCTAGATTGCGTTTGAGCATTCAAAGAATAATCAAGTAAAGTGATCTGATGAATAGGGTAACAAGGAGATTCATTTGACGGAAGAATAGAGGCTTTTTCGGTAGAGATATCCATTCGCACATCAGATTTCGCCTGAAATTGCTCTGATTGGTAATTTTGTTGTTCTTGTTGGCGTTGTTGTTGAATGGCATCAAGTTGATTTAATTCTCGACGCTGAGTTTCATTTATGGCATATAAATTAGAGGATATACCACATAATAGTAGAGCTAAAAGAAGAGATTTCATTATGCAAATGATCCAAAATAACGAATTGCTGACAAAAGTATAATAATGATAGATGTTGCTGTAAATATTTAAATAAAATTAATTATATAGTCGTCCCACTTTAAAATAATACAGCATTGGTATGCTCCGCCTCATTTTAAATTAAATCCACTATAAATATAGTATTAAACATAATAGAAATGATAAAAGAGCGGTCAAAAATTTTCTTATTTTTAACCGCTCTTTTTTAATAAATAACCACTTTAGATTTTACAAGCGCCACCAGCACAGCCGTCATCAGCAAGATCCTGTTGCTCATCATCAGCACCGTCTCTGGTGTTTTGATAATAAAGGGTTTTTAAACCGTATTTGTAAGCGGTTAATAAATCGCTTAATAAGCGTTTCATTGGAACTTTATCGCCGTCAAAGCGTTTTGGATCGTAATTGGTGTTAGCGGAAATGGCTTGATCCACAAATTTTTGCATAATGCCAACCAAATGAAGATAACCATCATTATTCGGTAAATCCCATAGTAATTCATAATTGTCGCCTAGTTGTTCATAGTCAGGCACAACCTGTTTAAGAATACCGTCTTTGGAGGCTTTAATGCTGATATGTCCTCGTGGTGGCTCAATACCGTTGGTGGCATTGGATATTTGTGATGACGTTTCTGACGGCATAAGAGCGGTTAATGTTGAATTGCGTAGTCCAAAGGTTTGGATTTGTTGGCGTAAGGTTTCCCAATCCAAATGGAGTGGTTCTTGGCTAAGGTTATCAATGTCTTTTTTATAAGTATCAATAGGAAGAATACCTTTTGCATAGGTGGTTTGCTGAAAATAGTCGCAAGGCCCTAATTCTTTAGCTAAGTTCATTGAGGCTTTGAGCAAATAATATTGGATTGCTTCAAAGGTGCGATGTGTTAGATCGTTGGCGGAGCCATCAGAATAACGCACGCCGTTTTTGGCGAGGTAATAAGCGTAGTTGATAACACCAATGCCTAATGAACGTCGTCCCATTGCGCCGTTTTTGGCGGCAATAATCGGATAATCTTGATAGTCTAGTAGGGCATCTAAGGCTCGTACCGCTAAATCTGCGAGTTCTTCCAATTCGGATAATTGTTCTATTTTGCCTAAATTAAAGGCGGATAATGTACAGAGTGCAATTTCGCCATTTTCATCGTGAATATGGTTTAGTGGCTTAGTGGGTAAAGCGATTTCTAGGCATAAATTAGATTGACGTATTGGGGCAACCGCAGGATCAAAAGGGGAGTGGGTGTTACAATGGTCTACATTTTGAATATAGATTCTGCCGGTTGAGGCACGTTCTTGCATCAATAACGAAAATAATTCCACCGCTTTGACTTGGCGTTTACGAATATGCGGATCTTGTTCATATTGTAGGTAAAGTTGCTCAAATTTAGCTTGATCCGCAAAAAAGGCTTCATATAATCCTGGGACATCAGAAGGGCTAAATAGGGTAATATTGCCGCCTTTGATTAAACGTTGATACATCATTTTATTGATTTGTACCCCATAATCCATATGGCGGACACGGTTTTCTTCCACACCACGATTATTTTTTAATACCATTAAACTTTCCGCTTCAAGATGCCAAATAGGGAAGTAAACAGTCGCCGCACCGCCTCGTACGCCACCTTGTGAACAGGATTTTACCGCCGTTTGGAAATGTTTATAAAAAGGGATACAACCTGTATGAAATGCCTCGCCATCACGAATTGGGCTACCTAAGGCACGGATTGCTCCGGCATTTATACCTATACCGGCACGTTGTGATACATATTTCACAATGGAAGCGGAGGTGGCGTTGATGGAGTCAAGACTATCGTCACATTCTATCAGTACACAAGAGCTGAATTGACGCGTAGGAGTGCGTACGCCCGCCATAATTGGGGTTGGCAAGGAAATTTTAAAGGTAGAAGTGGCATCATAAAAACGGCGAACATAGTCTAAACGTGTTTCTTTCGGATATTGAGAAAATAAACAAGCGGCGACTAATAAATATAAAAATTGTGCGGACTCATAGATTTCTCCCGTCACACGATTTTGCACCAAGTATTTGCCTTCTAATTGTTTTACTGCCGCATAGGAAAAGGTCATATCACGCCAATGATCAAGATAGCTGTTCATTTCGTCCCATTCCTCCGGGCTATAATCCTTTAATAAGGCTTGATCATATTTGCCTAAATGAACTAATTTTTTCACATGATCATATAAATGTGGTGGCTCAAATTGCCCATAGGCTTTTTTGCGTAAATGAAAAATGGCTAAGCGAGCGGCTAAATATTGATAATCAGGCGTTTCTTTACTGATTAAATCTGCGGCAGCTTTAATAATGGTTTCGTGAATATCTGAGGTGCGAATGCCTTCATAAAATTGGATATGGGAACGTAATTCTACTTGCGATACGGAAACATTATCTAAGCCTTCAGCTGCCCAAGTAATAACTCGATGGATTTTATCCAAGTTAATGGGTTCAAGTCGCCCATCACGTTTAGTAACCATTAATGCCTTATTCATTGTTATTTGACCTTTTGTGTTTGATGAAAAAAATACTAGATATAGGGGTTAAAAGAAATTGGGGTAACAAGATAATGGGTTGTAGAGGAAAATTCAAGTATAAAATTTAGAGAGGGAATATTGACTTTAACTAACTTATTCTTAGAGTTAATATTTTATTTGGGGTATGATAAATAAAGTGCGATGCTTTTTTATGCTCGTCTTATTTTAAAATCATACGGCGTTGGCACGCCTTGCTGTACTCTTTGTACTGTCTTCGGTATGTCGTTTAAATTGAAACAACTATACTTTATTCTGACTATAGAAAAGAAGAACCGCTCAGAGCAAAATGCCCTTGAGCGGTATTGAGATTATTGCACTAATAAATAAAAGTTAGTGCCATCACGCAAGATATTTAAAGCAATGGCAGAGGGTTTGCCGTCAAGGATTTTACGGAATTGCCCAATGTTTTCTATAGGATTGCGGTTAATGCCCACAATCACATCGCCTGCTCGCAAACCACGACGTTCAGCCATTGAACCATTTGCCACTTTGCTAATTTCTACCCCTTTAATGCCTTTACTATTATAGTTGCTTAATTCTGCACCTTCTAAGGCAGGGATAATGCTGGTGGCTGATGCCTGATTTTGTTCATCGGATTGTAAAACCACTTTTACTTCGTTTTCTTTGCCATCACGCAAATAGGTTAAACGAATTTCTTTACCAGCACCAGAGGTTGCCACTTTGGCTCTTAATTCTGCAAAACTACCAATACGTTGCCCATTAAAGCCAATGATCACATCGCCAGCTTTGATGCCTGCTTTCTCTGCTGCGGAACCACTGATAACTTCGCTGACAAAAGCCCCTTGTTTAGCGGTAACATTAAAGGCTTCCGCTAAATCAGCATTAAGCTCGCCACCTTTAATACCGAGCATACCACGGCGTACCTCACCAAATTCAATAATTTGTTGTACAAGGCTATGTGCCATATTGCTTGGAATGGCAAAAGCAATACCCGCATTACCGCCACTTGGCGAAATAATCGCTGTATTGATACCGATTAATTCTCCCTGTAAATTGATCAGAGGGCCACCTGAGTTACCACGATTTACCGCTGCATCGGTTTGAATATAATTTTCATAGGCAGAAGAATCCATGCCTGTTGAACGCCCTAAGGCTGAAACAATCCCTGAGGTTACGGTTTGTCCTAAACCAAAAGGGTTACCAATAGCCACTGTAAAATCGCCGACTTTTAATTTATCCGAATCAGCGAATTTAATGGCGGTAAGATTGGTCGGATTATCCACTTGAATTAATGCGACATCAGACATACTGTCAGTACCGATAACTTTTGCTTTGAATTCCCGCCCGTCTTCTAGTTTTACGGTAATTTTATCTGCGCCATCAATCACATGGTTATTAGTAATAATATAACCTTTGTCCGCATCAATAATCACACCAGAACCTAAGCCTTTAAACTGGCGAGGCGAACGGTCGCCAAATTGATCACCGAAGAAAAAGCGAAACTCTTCAGGAATATTACTGCGTTGATTAGATTTTTGTTGCCCTTCAACAGAAATGGAAACTACCGCAGGTAACACTTTTTCTAACATTGGGGCAAGGGTTGGGGTTTGTCCAAATTGTCCGAGAACAGGGACAGGGATACTTGCCTGACTTATTACTGGGGTTGCAATAACGCTTAATCCTAAAGCAATACTACTTAATACTAAATGTGTTTTCTTCATATTTTTTCCTAAATGATTAACATAATATGGCAAAAATGCCGATTAAGTTCGCAATAACTAAGACAAGAAAATTGTTGAAATGTTCATATTGGCGGATTTTTTTAAAAAATTTAATCAAATTTAGGAGAAAGAGCTTTAATAGATAAAGTGCGGTAGAAAATTAAAAAATTTTTTATTTTCCACCGCACTTTTTATGATGAATTAATTAGCAACAGGCTTTAACCGCTTGGGCGATTTGTTCGGCACAGTCTTGGGCGAGTTCGCCGTTTTCACATTCTACCATCACACGAATTAAAGGCTCGGTGCCTGATTTGCGTAATAATATGCGCCCTGTATTGGCTAAGCGTTGTTCCATTTGTTGGCTAATTTGTTTAACTTGCCCATGTTCTAATGGATTATGTTCGCCACTGAAACGCACATTAATAAGCACCTGTGGAAAGAGTTGAATGGCTTGAGTGAGTTCGTGTAGGGACAATTTTTGTTCTACCATCGCTTGTAATACCGCAAGGGAAGCTATGATGCCGTCGCCTGTGGTATTTTTATCGGCAATGATAATATGCCCAGAATTTTCACCGCCAAGTCCCCAGCCTTGTTCTTGCATTTTTTCTAATACATAGCGGTCGCCCACTTTGGCACGAATAAAGGGAATGGCGAGTTCTTTTAGGGCGAGTTCTAAACGCATATTGCTCATTAAGGTACCTACCACACCACCTTGTAATTTGCCTGCTCTCAGGGTTTCTCGTGCAATAATAAATAAAATTTGGTCGCCATCGACTTTGTTACCTTGGTGATCTACCATAATAATGCGATCGCCATCGCCGTCATAGGCAACGCCCACATCGGCTTTACATTCTCGTACTTTTTGTTGTAAGGCTTGAATATCGGTAGCACCGCATTTTTCGTTAATATTCATACCATTAGGGGCGGTGCCTAATTCAATCACTTCAGCGCCTAACTCTCGCATCACATTAGGGGCAATATGGTAAGTTGCTCCATTGGCACAATCCACCACAATTTTATAGCCCTCTAAGCTGAGATGAGCTGGAAAGGTGCTTTTGCAAAATTCAATATAGCGTCCTGCGGCATCATTAATTCGGCTTGCTCGCCCTAGTTGAGCGGAGTCCACACAATCCATAGGTTGTTCTAACATTGCCTCAATGGCAGATTCTAATTCATCAGGCAATTTTGTTCCTTGGGTGGAGAAAAATTTGATGCCATTATCATAGTAAGGATTATGCGAGGCGGAAATTACAATGCCAGCTTCCGCTCGAAACGTGCGAGTAAGGTAAGCAATAGCTGGGGTTGGCATTGGACCAACAAAGGCAGCGGATAAGCCAGCAGCGGCTAAGCCTGCTTCTAGGGCGGATTCCAACATATAGCCAGAAATGCGGGTATCTTTACCAATTAAGACTTGTCCTGTGCCTTGGGTGGCTAAGACTTTGCCTGCCGCCCAGCCTAATTTTAGGACAAAATCTGGCGTGATAGGTGCGTTGCCTACTTTGCCACGAATACCGTCTGTACCAAAATATTTACGTTCTTTCATAATATTTCCTTGTAAAAATGAGATTATTGATAGTCTTGGGTTGCTTGCCAAATTTTCAAAGCATCTGCGGTTTCAGCAACATCATGTACCCGTAGAATTTTTGCTCCATTTTGGGCAGCAATTAATGCTCCTGTTACACTAGCGATCAAACGTTGCTCAACGGGTTTATTTAATATGGCACCTAGCATAGATTTGCGTGATAAGCCGACTAATACTGGAAAGCCTAAGTCAGCGAATTCGGATAAATGGGCTAATAATTGATAGTTATGTTGTACATTTTTACCAAAACCAAAACCCGGATCAATCAGGATATGTTGAGGAGCAATACCCGCTTGGTAACATTGCTCAATTTTTTTTTGTAAAAATGACCGCACTTCTTGGACAACATCATTATATTGCGGAGCGGTTTGCATGGTGCGAGGTTGACCTTGCATATGCATAATGCAAACGGGTAAGTTGAGTTGAGCGGCTGTGTGTAGCGCATTGGGTTCGCTTAAGGCTCGAATATCATTGATCATATCCATACCCACTTCCGCCGCTTGTTGCATCACTTCCGCTTTTGAAGTATCCACAGAAATCCAGCAATCAAAGCGTTGATGAATGGCTTCCACCAACGGAATTACACGTTCGAGTTCTTGCTCTAAACTCACTTCTTCTGCCATTGGGCGAGTTGATTCGCCACCAATATCAATAATACTTGCTCCAGCGTTGAGCATTTTTTCGGCGTGATAGAGGGCTTTATCAAGTTGAAAAAATTGCCCACTATCAGAGAAAGAATCAGGGGTAAAATTGAGAATTCCCATAATTTGGGGGGTAGTGAGATCTAAGGTTTTTTCTCTTGCTTGTAATATCATAATTATCGTGTTATCTGGTTTAATGGGGCGATTATACTACAAGAGCATGGGGAAATAAAAAAGCCTTTTATAGTCGTCCCACTTTAAATTGAAACGACTATAATCTAAAAGGCTTTTTTGTTTAGGCTTTATTGGTGATTATCATCGTTGTTTTCAGGTTCAGCCTCTGTGCTATTTGGCTTAGCATTTTCAGAATTTTCAGCCTGAGTTTGCTTTTTCGGCTCTTCCCAACCTGGAGGAGGTGTTACCTCTTGACGTTTCATTAATTGCTCAATTTGTTCTTCTTCAATGGTTTCATATTTCATTAACGCATCTTTCATTGCGTGTAAAATATCCATATTATCCACTAAAAGCTGTCTTGAGCGTTCATAGTTTCTGGTAACTATTTTACGTACTTCCTCATCAATGGTATGAGCAGTTTCATCAGACATATGTTTGGCTTTTGCCATTGAACGTCCAAGGAACACTTCGCCCTCATCTTCTGAATAAAGAATAGGCCCCAATTTGTCAGAAAAGCCCCATTGTGTCACCATATTACGAGCGATATTGGTAGCGACTTTAATATCATTAGACGCCCCTGTTGAAATATTTTCCTCGCCGTAAATTAATTCTTCCGCTAAACGACCGGCATAAAGGGTAGAAAGTTTACTTTCTAATTGTTTTTGGCTCATGCTCACTTGATCGCCTTCAGGTAAGAAGAAGGTTACCCCTAAAGCACGACCACGAGGAATAATGGTTACCTTATGTACAGGATCATGTTCAGGAACAAGATAGCCAACAATAGCGTGCCCCGCTTCGTGATAAGCGGTGGATTCTTTTTGTTGTTCCGTCATCATCATGGTACGGCGTTCTGGGCCCATATTGATTTTGTCTTTTGCTTTTTCAAATTCAAGCATAGACACCACTTTTTTATTGGTACGAGCGGCAAAAAGGGCAGCCTCATTAACTAAATTCGCTAAATCTGCACCAGAATAGCCCGGTGTACCACGAGCAAGCACCATTGGGTCAACAGCAGGATCAATCGGCACTTTACGCATATGTACGCGTAAAATTTGTTCACGCCCACGCACATCAGGTAAACCAACAACGACTTGGCGGTCAAAACGTCCTGGACGTGTTAATGCCGGATCTAATACATCTGGGCGGTTAGTAGCAGCGATAACGATAACACCTTCTTTGCCCTCAAAGCCGTCCATTTCCACTAACATTTGGTTTAGGGTTTGTTCACGTTCATCATGTCCGCCACCAAGCCCAGCACCACGTTGACGACCTACGGCATCAATTTCATCAATAAAAATTAAGCAGGGTGCATTTTTCTTGGCTTGTTCAAACATATCACGCACACGAGAAGCCCCAACGCCCACAAACATTTCCACAAAGTCAGAACCAGAAATCGTGAAAAATGGCACTTTTGCCTCGCCAGCAATGGCTTTGGCAATTAAGGTTTTCCCTGTTCCTGGTGGGCCGACCATTAAAATACCTTTAGGAATTTTACCGCCTAATTTTTGGAATTTACCTGGGTCACGTAAGAAATCTACAATTTCACTGACTTCTTCTTTGGCTTCATCACAGCCTGCCACATCAGCAAAAGTCGTTTTTATTTGTTCTTTTGTCATCATTCTGGCTCGGCTTTTACCAAAGCTCATGGCTTTACCGCCACCGCCTTGCATTTGACGCATAAAGAATAACCAAACTCCAATTAATAACAGCATAGGGAACCAAGAAATAAAGATCTGAGATAATAATCCTCGTCTTTCTGGTGGCGTACCCTCTACTTTGACTTTTTTATTTAAAAGATCATTTAAAATATTTTCGTCAAGTAAAGGCATTACTGTCATATATTTGCTACCATCGGTTTTAGTAACAAAAATTTCATTATCATTAAAGCGTGCTTCTTTAACTTGGTTATTTCCCACATCTGAAACGAAAGTTGTATAATCAATGTTTCCTCCATTGGCATTGGAGTTAAACCCCTGATATGCGGTAATTAATATCACCGCCACAACTGTCCAGAGAATTAAATTTTTTACAATATCGTTCAAGGTTGACCTCATTTATTGGTTTTAGTTAATCAAGATGGTTGTATAAGCATAGATTACTATAATTTATAACCTGTTGCCACAATATATACTTCACGAGAACGCCCTCGTGAGGCTTCTGGTTTGCGAACTTTCACGTTGCTAAATAAAGAGCGGATTTCTTTCAAATACTGATCAAAACCTTCCCCTTGGAACACTTTCACCACAAAACTGCCTTTGGGGGCTAATACTTGGCGACACATATCAAGTGCAAGCTCTACTAAATACATCGCTCGTGGAATATCTACAGCAGGCATACCACTAAAATTAGGCGCCATATCGGACATGACAACATCCACTTTATCTTCGCCTACACGTTCTAATAGTGCATTCAATACATTTTCATCACGAAAATCGCCTTGTAAAAAATCCACGCCAACAATAGGATCCATTTCTAAAATATCACAAGCGATAACTCTCCCTTTAGCCCCAATTTGAGTGACCACATATTGGGACCAACCTCCGGGTGCAGCACCTAAATCTACCACCGTCATACCGGGTTTAAATAATCGATCCGTTTGCTGAATTTCATCAAGTTTGAAATAAGCACGAGAGCGTAATTTTTGCTTATGCGCTTTTTGTACAAAAGGATCTTTAAAGTGTTCATTTAGCCAACGGCTAGAACTTGCGGAACGTTTTCTGCCCATAAATTCTTATTTGCTTATTTTGTGTTTGAAAAATATGGGGCATTATACCTTTATTTCAATGGCTACGAGATAAATTTTTGACAATTAATTTAAAAGCACGCATTTAGCGTGCTTTCTTAAACAGAACAGACTACATCTTTTCTACGGTTTTAATCCCTAATAAATCTAATCCGAATTTTAAGGTTTTTTCCGTTAATGCTGCCAGTTTTAGACGACTGATTTTAACCCTTTCATCGGAATTATTTAAAATTGGGCAATGTTCATAGAATGAAGAAAAAATGCCTGCTAATTCATACAAATAAGCACATAAAATATGTGGCGATCCCTCTTTAGCAACCATTTGTACCGCTTCTTCAAATTGCAATAATTTAAGGGCTAATAAATGTTCTTTTTCCTCATTGAGTAAAATATTACCTTGTTGTAAGTCTTGTTCTGAAATTTGACTACGATTGAAAATAGAACGAATACGGGTATAGGCATATTGCATATAAGGGGCGGTATTGCCCTCAAAACTGAGCATATTATCCCAATCAAATACATAATCAGTGGTACGATTTTTAGAAAGATCGGCATATTTTACTGCTCCAATACCAACCGCCTCAATAACCGCTTGTTTTTCTTGTTCGGAGAGATTGGTTGATTTTTCATTAATTAATACGGAGGCGCGCTCTATGGCTTCATCAAGTAAATCAGCGAGTTTTACTGTGCCACCCGTACGCGTTTTAAAAGGCTTTCCATCTTTACCCAGCATCATACCAAAATTTTTATGTTCAAGACTAAAACTGTCAGGCACATAGCCTGCTTTACGGGTAATTAGCCAAGCCTGTTGCATATGTTGACTTTGTCTTGTATCCGAAAACACTAAAGCACGATCCGCTTTTAAGGTTTCATAACGGTATTTTGCGGCAGCAATATCGGTGGTGGTATAAAGAAATCCCCCATCTTTTTTCTGGACAATAACGCCCATAGGTTCGCCTTCTTTATTTTTAAATTCATCAAGATAGACAACCCAAGCACCATCATCTTCAACCGCCAAACCCTGCTGTTTTAAGTCCGCCACAATGTCAGGTAGCATTGGATTATAAAGGCTTTCGCCCATCACATCTTTACTGGTTAAGGTCACATTTAAACGATCGTAGTTATGTTGGTTTTGCTGCATCGTAATATCCACCAATTTACGCCACATAGCACGACAATAAGCATCGCCACTTTGCAGTTTTACCACATATTGACGAGATTTCTCGGCAAATTCGGCATCCTCATCATAATGCTTTTTCGCTTCACGATAAAAACTTTCAAGATCAGCTAATTCCATCGCTGAGGCTTGCTCATTTTCCATTTTCTCTAAATAAGCAATTAACATGCCAAATTGCGTTCCCCAATCGCCCACATGATTGGCACGGATAACATGATGTCCTAAAAACTCTAAAACACGAACAACAGAATCGCCAATAATGGTTGAACGCAAATGCCCAACGTGCATTTCTTTCGCCACATTTGGTGAAGAATAATCTACCACAATGGTTTGTTTAGCATCGCAAATAATGCCTAAGTTGTCTTTATCTAGTGCTTGTTGTGCTTGATGAGCTAACCAAGAATTGGCTAAGAAAATATTAATAAAGCCGGGACCTGCAATCTCTAATTTTTCAGCAATATCAGATAAATCAAGTTGTTGTAAAACCTGTTCCGCAACCTCTCGAGGATTTTTACCTAATTTTTTGGCTGCCGCCATAATGCCATTAGCTTGATAATCGCCAAATTGAGGCTTTGAGGATTGACGAACCAAAGCATCGGCGGATTGATCTGCCCCCGCTTTAATCATTGCTTGAGTAATTTTGTCTGATAGAATGGCTTGAATATTCACAACAATACCTTTGTTAATTTGATTAAACATCATAAAATGGCGATTATGATACTAAGGATTAAAGTGAGAGAAAAGAGAAGCCGATAAAAAATGCCAAATTTAAATAAAAATCATCCCTTGTTTGAACAAAATCCCCATTATCTTGAGAGATTTCAGCAATTTGAGCAAAAAATTTATCACCTAGCTCAACAAGCAAAGATTGTTTTAGCACAATATGAAATCGATCATCTTGCCATAAGAGTAAATCATTTATTAAATGCACAACAATGGCAACAGAGTCTAATAAAGTGCGGTCGGATTTTAAGTAAAAATTTTGTCAATGGGCGTCCCATCGTCCTGTTTGAATTAACGCAACCGCTGTTATTTGCGGAACAAAAAGTAAGCATTATTGAATTACCTTATCCTAAGGATAAACAATATCCGCAACAAGGCTGGGAACATATTGAAATCATTTTTCCTTTTTTGCCTAGAGAATCAACAGTTAATTGGTTAGAGCGGGTTGAAAAACAATTTTTATGGAACCAATCGTCACAATTAAAGGTCAAAATTTCTGAGCCTAAAGTAGAAGGAGAGCAATTAGCTAATCCTTCGGTTGCAGTAAGTTTAAAAGATAATACGGATAATCATTGCTGTATTAAGGTTCATCCTTATCATATTAAACAAATTATTGAGGTGTAATTATGAAAAAAATGACATTAGCATTAGCGGTACTTACATCAGTGAGTCTTGTGGGTTGTGCTAATACCGATATTTATAGCGGTAGCGTTTATGAAGGTAATCAGGCTAAAGAAACACGTTCAGTGAGCTATGGCACCATTGTAAGCGTTCGCCCAGTGAAAATACAGGCAGATAACCAAGGCATTATTGGTACCGTTGGTGGTGGTGCGTTAGGTGGCATTGCAGGTTCAACCATTGGCGGCGGAACAGGGCAAGCAATCGCAACAGCCGTAGGCGCCATTGCAGGTGCGGTGATTGGTAGCAAAGTAGAAGAAAAAGCCTCACAGGTAGATGCCCTTGAGCTAACAATTAGAAAGGACAATGGACAAGAAATTGTAGTTGTCCAAAAACAAGACCCAACCTTAACCGTTGGTCGTAAAGTACGTATTGTTGGCGGTTCAACGGTAAATGTGTCGGCGTTGTAAGGCTGGGATTTAATTAGGTAGGGGCTAAATTTTAGCCCCTAAATTTTATTATTTTAAGAGTGAGAAAACTCCCTCATAAACTCCTGTGCGGTTTCGACCATTTGTTTTGAGCCGATAAATAGAGGGACACGTTGGTGTAGTTCGGTGGGTTGAATATCTAAAATGCGTTGAAAACCGTCAGTGGCTAGGCCACCTGCTTGTTCGGCGAGAAATGCCATTGGATTGCCTTCATATAGTAAGCGTAGTTTCCCATTTGGGTAGTTGGTGGCATTAGGGTAGATATAAATGCCGCCTTTTAACATATTACGGTGGAAGTCAGATACCAAGGAGCCGATGTAGCGGGAAGTATAAGGACGTTGTGTGGCTTTATCTTCTTCTTGGCAGTATTTTATGTATTTTTTTACGCCCATAGGGAATTTTAAATACTGTCCTTCATTGATGGAGTAGATTTTGCCTTGTTCAGGAATTTTGATATTTTCGTGGGAGAGGCAGAATACACCTAAGGAGGGATCGTAGGTAAAGCCATTTACGCCGTTACCTGTGGTGTAGACTAACATGGTTGATGAACCATAAACCACATAACCCGCTGCCACTTGGCGATGACCGGGTTGCATAAAATCCTCTAAGGTTACAGGGCTTCCAATGGGGGAGATACGGCGATAAATGGAGAAAATGGTGCCGACAGCGACATTGACATCAATATTGGAAGAACCGTCTAGGGGGTCGGTAAGAATAACATATTTTGCATTGCGTCCTCGCTCGCTATCAAAGGCAACAAAATTTTCCTCTTCTTCCGATGCAATGCCAGCGACATCTTCCCTTGCCATTAGGGCTTTTTTGAAGGTTTCGTTGGCGAAAATATCTAATTTCATTTGCGTTTCGCCTTGCACATTTTCGCTATCGGCATTGCCAATAATATTATTGGTTAAACCCGCTTTATTAATATCACGATGGATAACTTTTGCCACTAATCGAATAGAGGAAAGAATACCACTAAGTTCACCTTTGGCATGGGGGTATTCTGCTTGTTTTTCTACAATAAATTCACCGAGAGTTTTCATTTTTTCGCCTTTAAGTAACAATTAATTAAGCCATAGTAAAAAGCCATACTATGGATTTACTGAAAGAATAAGTTGGATTATTATAGCAAGCGGATAAAGAGGCGATAAGCTATCAGTGAAATAGATTGTCTAGAATGTGATCTCGCCCATATTTTTATTTAATATTTGTATGAATTTAGGACAAGTTATGACAAAAAAACATATCCATATTTTGGGTATCTGTGGGACTTTTATGGGCGGTGTTGCCATTATTGCTAAGCAAATGGGCTATCATGTAACAGGCTCCGATACCAATGTTTATCCGCCAATGAGTACTTTTTTGGCAAAAAATAATATTGAAATCATACCGCACTTTGAGGTATCACAATTAGATCCTATGCCAGATATGGTCATTGTAGGTAATGCAATGAAACGTGGTAATCCTTGTGTCGAATATATTCTTGAACATAACGTTCCTTATACCTCGGGACCACAATGGTTACATGATAATTTATTGCGAGATCGTTGGGTGTTGGCTGTTTCGGGTACTCATGGTAAAACCACAACCACAGGAATTCTAACTTGGATTTTGGAGCAAACAGGGAAAAAACCGGGATTTTTAATTGGCGGGATTGCAGGGAATTTTGGTGTATCCGCTCGTTTTAGTGCCGATAGTCCTTATTTTGTGATTGAAGCCGATGAATATGATACGGCGTTTTTTGATAAGCGTTCCAAATTTGTGCATTATAATCCTCGTACCTTGATTATTAATAATCTTGGTTTTGATCATGCGGATATTTTTGACGATTTATCCGCCATTCAACGTCAATTTCATCATATGATTCGTATTATGCCTGCAACAGGCTTGATTTTATCTCATGCCCAAGAACAGTCTGTCCAAGAAACCTTATCAATGGGCTGTTGGTCGCAACAGCAATTTGTGGGGAAAGAACAGGATTGGTATGCGGAGCGGATAAGTAATGATTGCCAACAATTTCAGGTGTTTCACCAAGGGCGAGCAGTGGCGGAGGTAAATTGGTCAATCGTGGGGCAACATAATATGCATAATGCTTTAATGGCAATCGCTGCGGCACATCATATTGGTATTGATATTGAGCAGGCTTGTATGGCATTAGGTTCCTTTGTGAATGCAAATCGTCGTTTGGAAGTGAAAGGGCAAGTAAATGGCATTACGGTTTATGACGATTTTGCGCACCATCCTGCCGAAATTCTTGCAACATTGACCGCACTTCGTGATAAAGTCGGTGGCGGTGTACGTATTCTAGCGGTATTAGAACCAAGGTCAAACACCATGAAAATGGGAGTACATAAGGAAGATATCGCACCTGCTTTAGTCAGAGCGGATTATGTTTTTCTGCTACAACCAGAGCATATCCCTTGGGACGTGGTGGATATCGCTAAACATTGTATCCAGCCGGTAAAATGGAGTGCTGATTTAGATTTATTGGTAGATTTTATTGCACAGGAAGCTCAACCTAGCGATCATATTTTAATTATGAGTAATGGTAGTTTTGGTGGGATTCACCAAAAGTTATTAGCAAAATTGGCACAAGGCTAATTTAGCAATTTTGATGAACAAAATAAATATAAAGAGCGTAGATTATGGTGAGTGATGTTGCAAATCCCTTAGTTAGTGTGGTAACGCTATTAGCGGCGGCAGTTATTGCTGTACCTTTATTTAAAAAATTTGGATTAGGGGCAATTCTTGGTTATTTAGCCGCAGGCATTATTATTGGGCCTTTTGGTTTGGGATTATTTACCGATCCCGAGGGAATGATCAGTATCGCCGAATTGGGTGTGGTGATTTTTCTATTTGTGATTGGGTTAGAAATGAATCCTTCACATATTTGGGGGTTACGCCGTCATATCTTTTGTTTAGGTGCATTACAAATTTTTACCTGTATTGGGGCATTAATGGCCGTTGCCATTGCTTATGGTGTAAGCTGGCAAGTGGCATTTATTGCGGCGGCAGGTTTTGTGTTGACTTCCACTGCCATTGTGATTCAAGAATTAAGCGATCGTGGTAGCATTACCACACCATCAGGGCAAAAAATTGTGTCTATTTTATTATTTGAAGACTTATTAATTGTGCCTTTATTAGCCTTTGTGGCATTTCTCGCTCCAGAAAAAGTTGCCTCAAGCCAACCTTTATGGCTATCTCTAAGCATTGCGGGTGGAGCGTTATTATTGTTGGTGGTAGCAGGTTTATGGCTATTAAATCCATTGTTTAGAATATTGGCGAAAACCAAATCTCGAGAAGTGATGACTGCGGCAGCGTTATTGGTGGTCTTAGGGGCAGCCTTATTAATGGAGGAGGCGGGGCTTTCTATGGCAATGGGAGCCTTTGTTGCTGGAGTATTATTATCTGAATCTAGTTTCCGTCATCAACTTGAGGCGGATGTTGAACCCTTTCGTGGCTTGTTACTTGGGCTATTTTTCCTTGCGGTGGGAATGTCGTTAAATTTCTCGGTAGTCTTGCAAAACTGGCTACTGATTATTTCTGCCGTTATTGCCTTTATGTTAGTGAAAGGAATAGGTATTTATGTGGTAGCTCGTTTAACCAAACAAAATCATCTTGAGGCATTAGATCGTGCCATTATGATGGCACAAGGTGGCGAATTTGCTTTTGTGTTATTTACGGCTGCCGCCAATTATGCGGTAATTGATGCAAATACCCAAGCGAATGTTACCGCTATTGTGGTGTTATCTATGTTATTCACTCCTCTAGTTATGGTTATTTATAAGAAATTTATCTTGCCACAACTGAGCCAAAATGCTCCACAACCAGAAGATGATCCAATTGATGAACAAAATCCGATTATTTTGATTGGTATTGGGCGAGTTGGACAAATTGTTCATCATTTATTGGTGATGACAGGGCATAAACCAACGGTGATCGATCAAGATCCCACCTTAATTAAAGGTATGAAAAAATTAGGGGTAAAAACCTATTATGGTGATGCTACTAGAGCGGAATTATTAAAAGCGGCAGGGATTGATCAAGCGGGGTTATTAATTGTGGCACTAGATGATAAACATAAAGCTCTACAAATTGTCCGCCAAGCTCGTCAGTTAAATCCACAAATAAAAATCTTGGCACGTGCTTATGATCGCCGTCATGTATTTGATTTATATAATGCTGGAGCAGATATTCAAGTGCGAGAAACCTTTGATTCTTCGGTAAGATTAGGTAAAAAAGCCTTGCGTGCATTGGGTATGGACGCAGAAATGGTAAATGAAATTGGACGCACTTATTTTTATCGTGATCGTCATAGTATTAAATTAATGGCTGAAGCCTATGATCCTAAACTTTCTGCTTTTGAAAATGAGGAATTATTAAAGATTGCGTTAGAAGCAGATCAGCATACTACCCTTGAAATTCAGCAGATTATGAATAGGGAATAAGTGAAAAGCACACAGGTAGTAGCCTGTGTGCAAAAAGTTAGCCTTGCCAGCGTTTAAAAATTAATGAAGTATTTACCCCACCAAAAGCAAAGTTATTGTTCATAACATAATCGGTATAAATGGTTCGTCCTTCATATTGAATATAATCCAGTTGCCCGCAACGAGGATCAATATTATCAAGATTCAATGTTGGTGCAAACCAATTATCTCGCATCATTTCAATGGAAAACCAAGATTCTAATGCACCGCAAGCACCAAGGGTATGACCTAAATAACTTTTTTGCGAGCTAATGGCTATTTTGCCAAATAACGCTTCAGTCGCTAAGGTTTCGGCAATATCGCCTTGTTCTGTGGCAGTACCATGACCATTGACATAGCCTATTTGTGAGTGGGTTAAGTCAGCGTCTTTTAGGGCAAGCGCCATACAGGTTTGCATGGTTTCTTTTTGTGGGCGTGTAACATGGGCTCCATCGCTATTTGCTCCATAGCCAACAATTTCTGCAATAATAGGGGCATTCCTTGCTAGAGCGTGTTCTAGCTCTTCTAAGACAAACATACAAGCTCCTTCACCAATCACTAAGCCATCACGATCTCGGTCATAGGGACGTGGTGTTTGGTTTGGGTGATTATTATTGCGACTGGCGGCATATAATGAGTCAAAAACATAAACTTCTGAGGGACAAAACTCTTCACCGCCACCAGCTAACATCATTGGGATAAGACCATATTTAATGGCTTCATAGGCATAACCAATCCCCTGACTGCCTGATGAACAAGCACTTGAGGTAGGAATAATTCTTCCTGTTAAGCCGAAAAAAATACCTAGATTAGCCGCAGTGGTATGTGGCATCATACGGATATAGGTATTGGCATTAAAGTTATTGTCTAAACCGGACATCATTAGGCCTACATCTCTGGTGTCCTGTGTGCTTCCTGTAGATGAACCACAAGCAACCCCCATTCTGCCATCGCATAATTGTGGATCTATATGATTATCAATCCACAAACCAGCCTGTTGTAACGCACGTTCTGCTGCATCAACACAAAGTTGTGAAACCTTTCCCATACTGCGTAATTGTTTGCGTGTCCAATGTGTTGGTGGTTGATAATTGGAGATTGGGGCGGCAAGTTTTGCTTCAAGCTCGGGTAAATTATCCCATTGCATGGCTTTTACTGCATTTTTCTTGGCTTGAAAAGCGGTTTTAATGCTTTGCCAATGATTACCAAAGGCGGTAATACCGCCAATACCTGTAATGACTACACGTTTCATTTTTTATTCCTTAGCATAAACCGCCATTAACGGAGATGATTTGGCGAGTAATGTAGGCGGCATTCTCGTGCATAAGAAAATCCACCGTATGTGCAACCTCTTCTGGGCTACCCATGCGTTGCATTGGGATTGTTTTAAGAATCTCTTCCACAGGGACATTTTCATCAATAATATCGGTATCAATTAATCCTGGCGCAACACAGTTTACCGTAATTTTGCGTTTAGCTAACTCAACCGCCAATGCTTTTGCTGCTCCAATAATCCCTGCTTTGGAGGCACTATAATTGACCTGCCCACGATTACCGATTAAGCCAGATACTGAGGTAATACACACAATTCTACCAGCTTTACGTCGTCTAATCATTGGCATAATAATAGGATGTAAAACATGATAAAAGCCGTCTAAATTGGTACGTAATACACTATCCCAATCATTGTCGCTCAAAGCAGGAAAGGCATTATCCCGAGTTAATCCTGCATTCAGTACTACGCCATAATAGGCACCGTATTGTTCAATATCTTCATTGAGTTTATTGGCAGTATCTTGACGATCACTCACATCAAATTGTAATAATCTTGCTTGTTGCCCTAATGCTTTGATTTGCTCAATAACTGCTTGAGCCTGTTGTGTGCCTTGACGGCAATGAACAACAATATCAAAACCTGAACGGGCTAATTGTAAGGCAATGGCTTTACCAATACCACGATTTGATCCCGTGATAAGCACTGTTTTAGTCATTTTGTGTTTCTCTCTCTGGTTGCGGAGGGCTAAGTACATTAAGTATGCCCTCAATAATCACTTCATCATTGCTTTGATCGATTAATTGGCAGTCAAATACACCAAAACCTGTGCTGTCTTCAATAGACATTTTAATCTGAATTTTGAGTAATGTGCCTATGGCAATGTAATCACGATGTAAGGTTAATTTGCGTGAACCTAACCAAAAACCAAGTCCAATAGGGCGGTTAGCCAAAATTGCTTTACAACCACCCCAAGCAGCAATACCTTGTGCCATAATTTCTGCGCCAGCTAATGCGGTAAGTTGATTATTTTTGAGTAAGATATGATCTGGACGAATTTCAGCTTCGGCAATAAGATGATCCTCACTAAAATCAAGAATACGATCTAATAAAATCATTTCGCCACTATGGGGAATAAGTGGAGCAATATGTGTAATAGGGCAAGTTAAATCTATCATACTGATTCCCCCAAAATTAATACGGCATTATTGCCACCGAAAGCAAAAGAATTACTTAAACCTATGCGAGGGGAATTTGCCCAGTATTGATGATGATCAGTCAAGTTAATCGCAGGTAGTTCAGGATCTCGCTGTTTATCCCATAATTGAGCAGGGATCTGTCCTTGAGGATTGTATTGTTGGCTAATTATTCCCCATAATATTGCAGCTTCAATAGCGCCTGCCGCGGCGAGGGTATGTCCTGTATAAGGCTTGGTTGATGTACAAGGCACTTCAGTCCCTAGTACCTTGGCAACTGCAAGGCTTTCCATTTTGTCATTATGTAATGTGCCTGTGCCATGTAAGTTGACCCAACCAATTTGTTCTGCTGATAATTGTGCATTGGCTAATGCTTGTTGCATAGCAGCTATTGCACCTTCGCCCTCAGGGTGTGGTGAGGACATATGATAGGCATCACTACTTGCCCCATAACCTAATAATTCAATGGCATCATTTTGTAAGGGTTCTTTGGTCATGACAAAGATTGCTGAGCCTTCACCGAGATTAATCCCTGCTCGGTTAATAGAAAAAGGATTAGTTTGTTGAGCTGAGAGAACAGACAATGAGGCAAACCCACTGATTGTCAAGGGCGATAGGCTGTCTACACCACCACAAATAACCGCATCACAGAGATCATTTTTGAGTAATCGTGCTGCGGTCATTAAGGCTTTTGCTCCAGAAGTACAAGCAGTAGAAACACTATAACATAAGCCTGTTAAACCATATTGAGCGGCAACAAAATCCGCAGGGGCAGAAAAATATTGCTGTTGTTGTTTAAAGCTAGGTGTTGACCAATCATTAGACATTGCCCCTGCTTTGAATACGTCAATATTTTCATCCACCCCAGTGGTTGATGAACCAATAACTACCGCTACTCTGGCTTGACCAAATTGGTTTATGACATCGTCAATTTGATCTTCAATTTGTGCTAGGCAATGCCATAATAATTGATTGTTACGGCTACGATGGAGGGGGGATAATTGGTTGTCAAAAGCACGCAGTGGCGAGTTTACTTCGCCAAACATACCTGATTTTCCGTTTAGTTGATAACGGCGAAAAGGGGTATTCGATAAAGTAATAGGCGAGGAACGGTGGCTAAGTAACCATTGAATATGCTGTGCAATGCCTTCGCCTAAACTACTTAATATGGCAGGTTTGTTTAAAAATACTTTCACTGTTTCCTCTACTTTAATCTTTCTATATGCCAAATACTTTGATCTGCTAAGAAAAGCTGGTATTTAGGCGGTTGAGCTTCAATTTTCCACATTGCTTTTTGTTCAATTTGAAATTGTTGATATGTTCCTTGAAATTGCATATCAGGTAAAATAAAAGGCGGATTATGTGGATTTAAAGCAGTTGCCAATGCAGAAAATAACCATTTAGCTTGCGTATTGGGTGGAGCAAAGCCATCATTTTGCCAACCTGCTGTAGTTAGGCGTAAACGGGCTAAAGGTGTGCCTAATGGATCGCTCATAATCCAACGCCATTGCTCAGGCTCAATTTGCAACGTTAATAAGCTAGTTTGTGTAATTTGATTATATTGATCAAGTTGTTCTACTTTGAATAAGTACATTTGTTGCGGTTGTGAGGGTAAATTTGCCACAGGAGGTAAACCCTGACAACCCATTAAGATCAAGCTGAGAAGAAATAAAAAGTAGTTTATTGTACGCATAACTCCCCTTAATTATGATGTAAAGTATCGATAAAACTTTTGCAAAATCCACCGCACTTTATTTTTTCTGCCACAAAATAAATGTCAATATTATTCCAAAAATAATGCCAAGGCTTACGGTTAAACCAAAGCTAGCCACCACTGGGGTAGAGCTTGTTGCTAATAAGGCAAAAGAGATAAAGGTTGTTGTCGCTGCCAATGTTACTGCAATTTTTTTATTGAATAAAGGTTCTTTTGCGGTTTGTAGATAGACCGTATAATCAAGGGTAATGGCAGAAACGAGTAATAATCCAAACATTGCAAATAAACTTACTGGTAAATGTAGCCAACCAAGGGTGGCGAGAGTGCCTATTATAGCGAAGATTGGCACGCTTAGCATTTTTATTGTTTGTTTAATGCCAAACAAGTAACCCAGTAATAGACTGGCTAATGCGAGGGAAATAATTTTTAACCAAGCCGCTTGATTGCGTGTGATTTGAAAGATTTCACTAATATGGTTTGCTTTATCTTGCCAAAAAATATCTTGTTGATTTGCCAAATAAGCAAGATCTTGACCATTCTCTATTTTAATTATTGCTGCAACTTGATGAGGAGCAATTTCCCCTAAATATAAATGTTGCCAAGCCTGCCCGAAATTAGTGGCTAAAGCAGAGGATAAGGAAATGGTTGGCTGTTGTGCAAGCTGTTGAATAGATTGACTTATGGCATCAAGGGGAATATTTAAGACAGAGAGAATTTGATAGTCTTTAGGGGTAAGTTGTTGTAATTGCTGGATAACCGCTTTTTGTTGTGATTCGGAAATAAACCATTGACTTAAGGATTGAAAATGTTTGAGCTTTCCTTGTTGTTGAAGTTGGGTTAATTGTTCAGTTAAAAGAGCATCTTTAGTTAATAATTGCTGATCATTTTCTGCAATTAATAGCAAATATTGTTGGCTCAAATTGATTTCTGTTAATTTTCTTATTTGTTGGGCTTGTGCAAGTAATTGAGGAGATAAATTGACCCATTGGCGAATATTATCTTGCCATTGTGTTTGGTTTAGTCCGCCTACTATAAATACTAGCATTACCAAAATTTTAACTGGATAAAAACGGCAAGAAAAAAACAATGATAAAAACCACCGCACTTGTTTGGTTGGGAAAAATAATAAAGGTTGAGCGGGGGCAGAATAATGGCGAAAATGGTCAGGAAGTAACCAGAGGGTAGTAAAAATAGCAATGACTAATGCGACCGAAGAAAAGAGAGCGGTTTGTTGTAAAATAGGCAAATGGGTAAATCCTAATGTGATATAACCTAATAAGGTAACTAATAAACTTAGCATAAAAGTAAAACGCAAGTTTTTCATCGTATGTTCGGCTTGCCAGTGGCGATTACCCAGTGCGGAGGCGAGCCAGTGAACAGGGTAATCAAGTAATAATCCAATTAAACTTGTACCAATGACGAGGGTAAGTAAGTGAATTTGCCCGAAGAGCATAATGGTGCAGACGGTACCGATTAATAACCCTGCGAAAATAGGTAAAAATAACCAAAGCACTCGCCAATGACGAAAAACGCCTAGCAATAAGAATAGGGTTAAACTTATACCTAATAAACTAAGCCACTGACTTTCCTGTTCGGCTTGCAGTTTAGCTTGAGCGGAAAATAGCATTGCTCCCGTAGCGAGCAGTTGTGCCTGTTGCTGTTGTGCTAGATGTTCAGAAGATTCAAGCAAAGATAATAACTCAATAGGCGGATTGATACTGTTGCTGTTTGTCAGCTCTGCTCTTAGTAAACCCCATAGCTTATTTTCTTGCATTACATACAATAAGCCCGAAGTTGGATTCCATTGGACAGGAGATTGCCCTTGCGATTGTTGCAAGACAAACTGGCTAAAACCCAACCAATCCTGACTTAATGGGAGTAATGAATAACCCGCAAAGGGGTTAGCGAGCCGTTGAGCATATTCATTAAAATATTGAGCAGGATCGTTTTGTAACTGTTGACGTATTTGTACAGGTAAAGTTGCAATAGCTAACTCTTTTGCTTGTTGCTGTAATTGCTCAATATTAGGTTGATAAATACCATTGACCTGACTGAATAAACCCGATTGTTGCCATTGTTGGCTAATTTGTTCTATTAAATGTAATACTTGTTGTTCATCATTAATACCACCAATCAATGCAATGACTTGACGATTTAACTTCGCTTCTTGTTGTTTATCCGCAAGTTGTTGTATTCTTGACCAAGTTTTATCCTGAGGTAAAACAGCTTGCAGATCAGTTTGTAACCAATTTCCTTGAAAAATAAATAAAGCCAATAAGCCTAAATTAATCAGTAAAAAAATAGAATATAAACAGCGAAGTGCGGTATGTTTTGACATTATTTTATTTTCTAATTCTGTTGTTTTAACAAAGTAATAATATCTTTAAGTGTTTGTAGTTCTTGTTCTTTTTGTTTTAGTAATTCTTCTTTATGTTGTAGCATAAGTTTTAATTTCTCACATTCATTTGCAATGTCTTCACTATTACCATAATAATTGGCGCTATTATAATTACTGTTTTCATTTAATTGGAAAATAATACTTTTTTCATTCGTATTCATTAATTCAATAATATCCATATTAAAGATATGCGCAATTTTTTCTAACCTATCTAATTGTAATAGGGTTTCGCCACGCTCAATTTTGGCATAGCCACTTACAGACATTCCCATTTTATTAGCCATATCTTCTTGGGTTAAGTGGTGCACTTTACGCAATGTTTTGATTTTTTCATTAATATTCATGATAGTCTCACTTCTAGCGTTTTTTTCAGGTAAAATTCGGTTGGTTTTTGCGCTCTTAGTTACTGGATAAAAGCAATTTTCATAGATTATAATTCTTTGCGGTTATTTACATAACTTCGTGCGTTTTATTATACATTATAAGGGAAAATCTATGAAAAATCTTTTTAAAATCTCGTTGCTTTCTACTGTGTTACTGACTACGGGGTGTGCGACAATTGTCAGTAAACATCAATACCCTGTATCCATTAATTCTAATCCTGAAGGTATTGCGTATAGTATTACAAACCGAGCCGGGGAACAGATTGCTGAAGGCGTTACACCTGATAGTATAGAATTAGAAGCTGGGGCAGGGTATTTTAAAGCAGAACAATATACTATTGAGTTTAAGAAAAATGCAAAAGAAATACAAACTATTACATTAAATGCATCATTAGATGGATGGTATTTTGGTAATATTATTTTTGGTGGATTACTTGGACTATTAGTTATTGATCCTTTAACTGGTGCAATGTATAAATTGCCAACAGAAGCCTATGCTGATTTTAATCAACAAGCCTTAAATATTCTTTCTATTAATGATCTTAGTGATGATCAAAAGCTAAAATTAATTAGGTTAAACTAAGTATTCTAAATCTTAGCTTTTTAGTTTAGAGCTAAATGGCTAAGATTTCCTCTCTGTTGTAGAAAAATGGATTTATACAATGGCTATAAATATATTGTTTTTGTCATATTTCCCATTTTTTATGAACATTAGAATACATAATATAGAGAATTTAATAAAATCGAGTTTAGTATAAAAATAGCTATAATTCATGGGGGTTGAATTATAGCTAGTGTGGTAATGCTATCTGTTAATAGCGAAATCATTATATATTTTATTATATAATTAAGCAAGTGTTAGTATTGTGGTTTTTTGATTAGGGATAATATAAAAAGCAACGCGGCACTAATAACCACTGAGGGGCCTGCGGCGGTATCATACCATGCGGAGAGAAGTAGCCCCATAGAAACAGATAACATACTGATAAGAATGGCAATACTTGCCATTTTTTCTGGTGTATTTGCAAAACGCCGTGCTGTGGCAGCTGGAATAATAAGTAAAGAGGTAATAATTAACGCCCCAACAAATTTCATACTCAATGCGATGGTGAGGGCGGTAAGTAACATAAGGATAATTTGCATTTTTTTGATGTTGATACCTTCAACTTGTGCTAATTCAGGGCTGACGGTAACGGCAATAAGGGTATTCCAATAATAAAGTAAAATGGCAAACACCAATAATACCCCTAAGCCAATATACAGGAGATCTTGGGAGTTAATCGCCAGTAAATCGCCAAATAAGTACGCCATAAGATCAATACGCACATTTTGTAATAATCCCACAGTTACTACGCCTAGCGATAGACAACTATGAGCAATAATCCCCAGTATGGTGTCAACGGAGTATTGGTTATGGTTTTCTAACCATACCATAATGATCGCTAAAAGGAGTACCAGTATAAGAATGGCAATATAGGGATTGATTTGTAGAAAGATCCCAAGCGCCACGCCTAGTAATGCGGAATGGGCGAGGGTATCGCCAAAATAAGCCATTTTTCGCCATACCACAAATGCACCTAAGGGGGCTGTAATACAGGAAAGTGCAATTCCTGTGAGCCAAGCAGGAAAAAGAATATCAAACATATCAATTAACCTTTTTAGTTTGAGTTGTTATTTGATGAGTGCATTGTTGTGTATGCGAATGAGGCGTACAGCATACATTGCCATGTAAATCATGTTTATGATTATGATGATGAGTATAAACGGCAATATTTTTAGAAAATTGATCGCCGAAGATATGAATAAATTTGGGATCGTTGGAAATGGTTTCTGGGGTACCTGCACAGCAAATATGCTGGTTAATACATAATACTTCATTGGTATCCGCCATCACTAAATGTAAATCATGAGATACCATTAAAATCGCACAATCAAGGTGTTTTTGTGTTTGATGAATGAGTTGATAAAGTTCAATTTGCCCACTAATGTCTACCCCTTGTGTGGGTTCATCAAGTACTAATAGATTGGGCTTGTTTAGAATAGCGCGTGCCAACAATACCCGTTGCATTTCGCCACCTGATAAGCGTTGCATACTACTATTTGCTAGGTGGCTGATGGACAGTTGTGTGAGACTTTCTTGTATTTCTTTTTTTGTGCGTTTTTTATTCAGTGTTAAAAAACGCATAACTGTCATAGGGAGGGTAGGATCTATATGGATTTTTTGGGGAACATAGCCTATACGTAATTTTTTATGATGAATTACCTCTCCTGAAGTAGGCTTAATCAGTTTTAGCAAGACTTTTAATAATGTGGATTTTCCACCGCCATTAGGCCCAACAATGGTGGTAATGCTATTGGGATAGATACATAGATTAATATTTTGTAGTGCCGTTTTTTGCTGAAAGACAACATGAATATTTTTTAACTCCACTAAGGGAATTTTTATAGAATTTATATGCATTTTTCATCGCCTTTGACTAAAAGTGCGGTTAAAATAACTTATTTTTTTTCGATTAACAAGTTTATCTCTAAGAGTGATGATTATTTATTCATTTGTCTTTATAATTGTGAATTTTTATCAATTTTATTTGTCACATAAAGCAGCCCCTGAATAGGTAAGATAACGCAAAAGAGAAAACAGAAGATAAAATAAGGTGTTATTATTGTGCGACATGTTAAGTTAGCTCGAGATAGACGAAAAAGAAAAAAACAAATTAAATTTATTATTGTTTGTTTAGCATTATTGTCCATTATTTCAGGTATTTTATTAGGGGGAAATCAGCAGGATTTAACCGATGAAAATAATGAGATTAGCCTACAAAATAACGAGAAATCTTTTGCGGCAGAACCAGAAATTAATAATACAGCTTCAGAAAGTGCAACCTCTTATGATGATGAATTATTAGATGAAGATGATGAAGTGGATGCATTACCAGAAGATGCGTTAAGTGCCATTAATGATGTGTTTGATGTGGCGGATCAGGCATGGCGAATTAAGAATCAATTTAGTCATGTTGTGGTGAGTGGCGATACCTTGCAAGATATTTTAGCGTTATCAGGTTTAGATGAGGTAGCCAGTAGTAAACTCACCAGCCAATATCCTGAATTAAATAATTTAAAACCCGGACAGCAATTTTACTGGATCTTAAATAACCAAAATGAATTGGAATACATGAATTGGTTAGTTTCAGCCAATGAAGAACGGATTTATGAATTAGTTGATAATCAATATCAGCGTGAAATACTGGAAAAACAAAGTGTTTGGAAAAAAGACGTATTGAAGGGTGAAATTACCAATACGTTTGATCAAAGTTTACGAGCATTAGGATTAAATGGGCGCCAAATTAATCAATTATCAAATGCCTTACAATGGCAAGTTAATATGCGTCGTTTACGTAATGGCGATAAATTTGCGGTCTTAATTTCCCGAGAATATATTGAAGATAAATTGACAGGTCAAGGTAATGTAGAAGCTATTCATATTATTACCCAAGGTAAAAGTTATTATGCTATCCAAGCAGAAGATGGCCGCTATTATAATCGTAAGGGAGAAACGTTAGATAAAGGATTTGCACGCTATCCAATGCAACGACAAGCAAGAATATCTTCTCACTTTAACCCAAATCGCCGCCACCCTGTAACAGGGCGAATTGCACCACATAAAGGGGTAGATTTTGCTATGCCAATAGGCACGCCGATTATTGCACCTGCTGATGGTGTTGTTGAAAAAGTGGCGTACCAAGCTAATGGTGCGGGGCGTTATATTATTATTCGCCATTCAAGAGAATATAAAACAGTTTATATGCACCTTAGCCGCCCATTAGTGAAAGCAGGACAAACAGTGAAAAAGGGAGAGCGTATAGCATTATCTGGTAATACAGGTCGTTCAACAGGCCCTCATTTACATTATGAATTCCATATTAATGGTCGAGCAGTAAATCCGATGACGGTTAAATTGCCAGGAACAAGTAGTGGTTTGGCAACACAAGAACGGCGTAAATTCTTAGTTGTTGCGAAAAGTGTGGAAGATAAGTTGAAATTATAAGAAACAGAAAAAATGGTAGGAAATTTCCTACCATTTTAAATTGAAACGACTATATATAGATAGTTAGAGTGGTAATTGCTAAAGAAAGGAAAAATAATGCAATTTATTGAAACTAATGAAAATGACATCACATATATTTATACAGAATTTAACATTGAAAATGTTACTTATTTAGTGATTTTTTCAAAAGATGATGAAACATTGTCTTATTTTAATGATGATGTAGATATAGCGGAACACCTAATTAATCAGCAAACTTATTCTATAAAATTCTTAGTTAAAGATTACCTTGATGATGACAATAATAATGATTTATATTCTTCTCCTTTGGAACATAAGTTTGGTAAAAAACAAATTTCAGAATTAAAAAATAAACTTGAACAGGCGGTATATCAACATTACTTACTCTTTAAACCCGATTGTTATGTTTTTGTAGGGGAACGAGCATCATTAGTGAGAATGTACAAAAAATTATGTGCCAAACCAAGTAATTTTATGTTAGACTTCAAATCAATTACCGATTTAGGCAGTAACCAAGATTGTTTTATTGTGAAAACACCATCATATAAGGAGATACAGTATGACTAAAAAACTTACTGCTGCCGAAATGAAAAAGCAAGCAGCTCAAAATTTTAAAAAAGCTTATCAACAAGCTAAAAAGAATGGTACGTTAAAACCATTAGTGATGTAGTGATGAACAAACAAAAATAAAAATGGTAGGAAATTTCCTACCATTTTTATTTATAGCTTACAACACCATAGCAGCAATCCAGCCAAAAATTAGCAGTGGAATATTATAGTGAATAAATGTTGGGACAACAGAATCCCAAATATGATCGTGCTTACCGTCCACATTTAAGCCTGATGTAGGACCTAAAGTAGAATCTGAGGCAGGAGATCCAGCATCTCCCAATGCAGCGGCGACACCAACAATCGAGACCGTCGCTAAAGGTGAAAAACCAAAGGAAATACATAAAGGCACATAAATTGAGGTAATAATAGGTACCGTAGAGAAAGATGAGCCTATTCCCATTGTGATTAATAGACCAATGAAAAGCATTAAAAATGCAGCTAATCCTTTACTATGCCCCAGGTTTTGGCTAAAACTTTGGACAAGATCATTCACGCCTCCTGTTGCATTAATCACATTCGCAAATCCCGAAGCTGCTATCATCACAAATCCAATCATAGCCATTAAACGCAAACCTTGCTGGAATAAATCATTGCTTTCTTTTAATTTAAATACCCCACCTAAAGCAAAAATAATTAACCCTGCTAAACCGCCAATAATGGTTGAGCTAGTAAATAATTGCAAGGTAAAGGTCGCCACAATCGCAATAATGCTTACCCAAATGTAATAAGGTTTAATTTGAGCAATATGCGCTTCAATATCGGCAGTGGTAGGCTCAGGGCTAGCTACTTGATAAACACGAGGTTTACGATAGCTAATAAATACCGCAGTTAATAAGCCTAAGATCATACCAATAACAGGAATAAGCATTGCTAATGAAATTTGTGCCACATTGGTTTGTAAACCGAAAGCCTCGCCTGCTTGATTAATATTTTTCATTAAAATGCTTTCAATAAAGATTTTTCCAAATCCTACGGGCAATAACATATAGGTGGCGGTTAATCCGAAAGTCAGTACACAAGCCACTGCTCGGCGGTCTATTTTGAGTTTATTGAAAATACTGAGTAGTGGCGGTACGACTATTGGAATAAAGGCAATATGTACAGGTAAAAGATTTTGTGACGAAATGGAGAAAAGCAATAAAATTGCTAAAATAAAATATTTGAACCAAAATAAGGTGCGACTATTTGGTGTGTTTCCAAGTTTTTTTATCACTTTATAGGCAAGTAAATCCGTAATACCCGATTTAGAAATTGCCACAGCAAATGCTCCTAAAATGGCGTAGTTCATTGCCACTTCCGCACCGCCACCTAATCCCCCTGTAAAGGTTTTAATGGTATCAGATAGTCCTAAGTTACCACATAATCCAGCGACTAATGCAGAAATAATCAACGAAATCACGACATTAATGCGTAGCAAGCTGAGTATGAGTAATACAATAATGGATATCACCACTTCATTGGTGAATAACATAAATTTCTCCTGCTCAAGGTTATTGATAAATGAAAGGTTATCCAATTTACCGAAAATTATTGGATTGTCTAGTTGTTTGTGCAATTTTTATTATTTTATTGTTATCAAGAGTAGATAAAATTTTTCTAAAAGAAACCGCACTTTATCATTTATTGTCACAAAGGAAACCCACCTAAGGCTTTTAAACGATTTACCATATAACAAAAGAGTTCCGTTGTACGCTCTGTGTCATAGAGAGCGGAATGTGCTTGTTTGCCATCAAAGACAATATTGGCAGCTTGACAGGCTTTGACTAATACGGTTTGCCCAAACATAAAACCGCTTAATGTTGCCGTATCAAAGGTGGCAAAAGGGTGGAAAGGATTGCGTTTTACACCTGTTCTTTCTACTGCAGCCATAAGAAAGCTCTGATCAAAGGCGGCATTATGGGCAACAATGATCGAACGTTGACATTCTGCGTCTTTTTGTGCTCGGCGTACCATTTTAAAGAGTTCAGTGATGGCTTGTTGTTCTGGTACTGCGCCACGCAAGGGATTATGAATATCAATACCATTGACTTTTAAGGATTCAGGATTGATATTTGCCCCTTCAAAGGGCTGGATATGGAAATGACATTTTTTATCAGGTTGAAGTAAGCCATTTTCGTCCATTTTGACCGTAATCGCTGCTAATTCTAATAACGCATCGGTTTGGGCATTTAAGCCTGAGGTTTCTACATCAATAATAACAGGTAAATAGCCACGAAAACGGTTTTTGAGAAGTTTGAAATCCGTTGTTTGTTCTTTTGTCATAATTTGGTCATACATTAAGGAATTGCTAATCGATGGTGTTTAGTCGTTTAATCGATTAACAATTCCACGTTATCAATAAAAAGAGATCAATTATCTACCGCACTTTTATGGGATCTTAATTGCCCAAGCCTGCCTTGGCACTTTTATTTTCAATAAATTCGATCTTATAACCATCAGGATCTTCCACAAAGGCAATCACTGTTGATCCCCCTTTGACTGGGCCCGGCTCACGTGTCACCTTGCCGCCTGCTTGGCGAACTGCTTCACAAGTGGCATAAATATCATCACAGCCGATAGCAATATGCCCATAACCAGAACCTAAATCATATTCCGTTACGCCCCAGTTATAAGTTAATTCAAGCACAGAGGCTTTATCTTCATCGTCATAGCCTAAAAAAGCTAACGAATATTTGTATTCAGGGTTTTCACTGGTACGCAATAAACGCATTCCTAACACATCACGATAAAAGTCGATAGAACGTTGTAAATCTCCAACACGAATCATAGTATGTAATAGTCTCATCATAATTTCCTTTTTTCATTAGCGTTAAGTATAGTCGTTCCACTTTAAAATAATATGGCGTTGGCACGCCTCGTTGTACGCTTTGCACTGTTTTCGGAGTGCCGTCTTGTCTTATTTTTAATTGAAACAACTAAATGAAAGGAAATTATGGCATAATCTGCCTTATAAATCATTTATTATTGGATAAATTATGTCAGAACAAAAAACTTTTTTATTTTCAACCGCACTTTATGCCTTACTTCCCCTGCTATTTTTATTGACAATTGATATGGTCGCAATGTTTGAGGGATACAGTTTTTTCCGTGCGATCTCTCACTTTAGCTTTGCCATCTTTATTGCACAATTTGTGTGTCAAATCGTGTATTTACGCGGTGAAATTTGTCCGGGACAACGTGGACGATTGGTACAGCTTAATTTTATTTTCGCCTTGTTTTGGGGAATTTGGTTTTGCCTAAGTTTATTTTCTAATTATCATTATATTCTTATGGATATTATGGCCATTTGTGGCATGATTGCCTGTATTAGCGTCTGGGGACAACCACAACAAGAAAAACTACGGCATAGTTTGCTTTTTATCGGGGTTATTGCACTTGGTCTAGGGGGAATAATTTATTTTTGGTTGTTAAGCTATTTGCCTAGGGTAACTTGGCTACAATTTAGCCCATTTAGCCAACTTGGCATAGGGATTATTTTGGCTTATTTTTTACTCATATTAAGTAAAAATCGTTTGCAAAATTTTATTGCATTATTGCCCCTAATCGCAATTTTTGCTCTTATTGTTAATGCCATATTTGCATTGGTTATGTTATGGCTCTATCAAAATGAATTCGCTGATGTGATGTTATATTATGCTCTTTATTTTATTTTACATTTGGTGTTGTTGGTATTCTGGGCGTACCCTATTTGGTATAAAAAACGATTAAATAATATTGCATTATTGCTTATGTTAGAAATCAGTGTTTGTTTGCCGATATTGGCGATGGTTTAATTGAAAGATTAATGAGTATAATAGATAAAAAAACACCGCACATCAAAGTGCGGTGGTTTTTAGAAAAATTTTTATTTTGCTTTTTCAGCTAATTCTGCTCTTAATTTTTTGGTTACTGAGACCATATTTTCTAGTGCGGCTAGGGTTTCAGGCCATGCACGAGTTTTTAAGCCACAGTCTGGGTTGACCCATAGGCGTTCTGCTGGGATAACGTCAAGGGCTTTACGCAGTAAATGCTCGATTTCGCTTTGTTCTGGTACACGTGGGCTGTGAATATCGTAAACCCCTGGACCAATATCGTTTGGATATTTGAAGTCAGCGAATGCGGTTAATAATTCCATATCTGAACGTGAAGTTTCAATGGTAATTACGTCAGCATCTAAATCGGCGATAGCAGGTAAAATATCGTTAAATTCAGAGTAACACATATGTGTATGGATTTGTGTGGTGTCCGCACAGCCGTAAGAAGATAAACGAAATGCTTCGCCAGCCCATTTCAAATAGCTTGCCCAATCTGCACGTTTAAGCGGTAAGCCTTCACGAATCGCAGGTTCGTCAATTTGAATCACTTTAATGCCTGCTTTTTCAAGGTCTAAGACTTCATCATTTAAAGCTAACGCAATTTGTTTACAGACGGTTTCACGACTGATGTCGTTACGCACAAATGACCATTGGAGAATGGTAACAGGCCCTGTCAACATACCTTTCATTACTTTGTTGGTAAGGCTTTGGGCATAAGTTGACCAAGCGACTGTCATCGGTTCTGGACGAGTTACATTACCGAAAATTACTGGTGGTTTAACGCAACGTGAGCCATAGCTTTGTACCCAACCAAATTTGGTGAAGGCAAAACCGTCAAGTAATTCACCGAAGTATTCCACCATATCGTTACGTTCTGCTTCGCCATGCACTAACACATCTAAATCTAATTCTTCTTGTTTTTTCACCACATAAGCAATTTCTTTTTTCATTGCAGTTTCATAGTCAGCGGCTGAAAGATCGCCTTTTTTGAATTTGGCACGAGCTTGGCGAATTTCTAAGGTTTGTGGGAAAGAACCAATGTTGGTAGTTGGTAATAATGGTAATTTTAACCAATCGTGTTGTACTTTGATACGTTCTGCATAAGGGGATTGACGTTGATCCGCATTCGCAGGCAGGTTGGCTAAACGTGTTGCCACCTCTGGTTTATGGATTACTTTGCTATTGGCACGAGAATCAGCTGCGGCTTGGCTTGCATCTAATTCTGCTTGCACTGCTGAACGCCCTTGATCTAAGGCTGTTTTTAATAAACGAAGCTCGTCTGCTTTTTGTAAGGTAAAGGCTAACCAAGAGTATAAATCTGGATTATTGGCTTGTAACTGGGTTTCAACGCTTAAATCGTATGGCGAATGTAATAATGAACAAGAGCTTGAAATCCATAATCTGTCGCCGAGTTGGGCTTTTAATGGCTCAAGAACGTCTAAAACTTTATTTAAATTTGCACGCCAAATATTACGTCCATCAATCACACCAACAGAAAGCACTTTATCGTAATCTTTAAATTGGGCAAGTTGCTCAGGAGCACGCACTAAATCAATATGTAAGCCGTCAACAGGTAAAGATTTTAATAAATCAGCGTGTTCTGCCACTGAACCAAAGTAAGTCGCGAAAAGCAAGTTAGCCTTAACGGCTTGTTTTAATTGAGCATAGGTATCCGCATAAGCATTTAACCATTCTTGTGGTAAATCTAGGGCTAAGGCAGGTTCATCAATTTGAATCCAAGTTGCTCCTTGGTTAGCTAAGGCGTTAAGGATTTCCACATAAACAGGGATTAATTTATTTAAGAGGCTTAAACGGTCAAAAGTTGAGCCTTTTTCTTTCCCTAACCAGAGGAAAGTTAATGGGCCGACAATCGTAGGCTTGGCTTGATGACCTTGCGCTTGTGCTTCTTTAAGTTGGTTCACATAATGGGTTGGATTAGCTTTAAATTCTGTATCTACTGCAAACTCAGGTACTAAATAATGGTAGTTAGTGTCAAACCATTTCGTCATTTCAATGGCAAATTGGGTTTTGTTACCACGAGCTAATTGGAAATATTGATCAAGGGTTAATTGTTGGCTATCAAAGCCAAAACGAGCAGGGATTGCCCCTGTTGCCACTTGTAAATCAAGGATATGATCATAGAAAGTGAAATCGCCCACGGCGACGAAATCGGCATTGGCTTCTGCCTGATGACGCCAATTTTTTTCACGTAATGCTTTGGCAATATCTAATAAATCTTGTTCTGCCACTTCGCCACGCCAATAACGTTCTTGGGCAAATTTTAATTCACGTTTAGCACCAACACGAGGAAAACCAGAAAAATGTAATGTTGTCATAGGTACACTCCTTATAAAACGTTAATACATTGATTGTTCAGTCTAGCCATTTAGACGGCTATTTGTTTTGTTGGCAACAGAATGACTGATTTAAGCTAATTATGCAATCTCATTATTTTCACGTTTTCTATGAATTTTTTTAATATTCTCATGGTAAAGCCGTACAGTTCCCTTGATGACTAGGGTATAATAGTGCCAAATTTGAATTATTTTCCCAATCATTGACCTTTATGAAACCCATTTTCTTAGAATTAAGACATTTAAAAACCTTGGTCGCGTTAAAAGAAACAGGCAGTGTTTCTTTAGCGGCGAAGCGTGTTTACCTCACCCAATCCGCACTTTCTCACCAAATCAAATTATTAGAAGATCAATATGGTTTAACCCTGTTTGAACGCAAAACCCAGCCTTTGCGTTTTACCGCAGCAGGGGAGCGGTTGATCCAATTAGCTTATGATATTTTGCCGAAAGTGATCGAGGCTGAACGTGATTTAACTCGGGTAAAACAAGGCGAAGCGGGCGAATTACGCATTGCGGTGGAATGTCATACCTGTTTTGATTGGTTAATGCCTGCGATGGATTCTTTTCGTCAGCATTGGCCATTAGTGGAATTAGATATTGTTTCAGGGTTTCATACGGATACCTTAGGATTATTATTAACTTATCGTGCTGATTGGGCAGTGGTTGCGGAGATTGAAGAAACCGCAGGCATTGTGCATAAGCCTTTGTTTTCTTATGAAATGGTGGGAATTTGTTCTAAGGATCATCCTTTGGCACAAAAAGAGATTTGGCAAGCAGAAGATTTTATTGACGAAACCTTAATTACTTATCCTGTGCCTGATGATATGTTGGATCTATTGCGTAAAGTTTTGCACCCTAAAGGGATTAATCCTACAAGGCGAACTAGCGAATTAACCATTGCTATAATCCAATTGGTTGCCAGTAAACGTGGTGTTGCGGCTTTGCCTTATTGGGCGGTAAAACCCTATTTGGAGCGAGGTTATGTGGTCGCCAGAAAAATTACAGAGCAAGGGTTATACAGTAACTTATACGCAGCTTTTCGTGAAATTGATGCCGAGATTGCCTTTATTGAGGATTTTTATCAAACGGTAAAATCGCAAAGTTTTTCAACATTGCCTGATTTATTACCCCTTTCTTAGCCCCGAATATAAGCACCAAGTGCGGTGCTTTTTTGCCAAATTTTTTTAGCTTATTTTAAATTAATGTGATGATATTTTAGTCAGTCTAATTAATTTTTTCTGTAAAATAATTATAAAATAGTGATGTTGTTCACAGAATTGATCATTAATTATTGAATATAAAATTAACTTCATATAAATTTCATAATGTGAGTTTTACTTCATTTTAGTGGGAAAAATGTAAGTATAAATGGCTTACAATGAATGAATATTATATGTTCTTTTGCTCATTGTTGGTTTTATCGTAATCAAGGCGTGATTTTTTCAGTGAGATATTCGTATCGAGCCGTTATTCCTAAAAGAATACGATATAAAGCAGGTTGTCATACTGTTATACGTTAATATTGCTACGATTGGCTATTATTATTCGGTATAGGTTTTTCTTATAGTTATAGTAATTTTGCTTACTTCCCTCTCAAGCTCATTGAGCGATCTTTGGTTTCAAATGAAGTGGCTTACATTGTTAATCTGATGTTTTATTTTAATCATCTAAATTTATGTCATATTTGTGTTTAATATGACAACAATTAAGGTGTTAGCAATGCTTACTAAAACAAAATTATCCGTTGCTGTGGCTACTGTACTTGCGACGACCTCAGGGACGGTTTATGGCGATAATGTCAAAGACAAAGGAACAGCGACCAATGTGGCGTTTAACCAGTCTTTTGTGCCAACAGAATATAGTCTCAAAGGCAAGCCAAACATCATTCTTATTTCTGTTGATGATTTAGGTTATGGTCAGCTTAACTATGACGATGCACAATTCAACAAAGAAGTATTAAAAGATCGTGAAGTGCCTGAACGTTATCAAGTCGCCCTTGACAAAGCCATTGATGCGGCGAAAAAATCCACCCCAACCTTGCGTAGTTTACAAGACAATGGCGTGAAATTATCACAAGGTTTCGTGGCTCACGGTGTGAGTGGCCCATCAAGAGCGGCAATGATGAGTTCACGTTTCCCTGCACGTTATGGTATTTATAGTAATGATGACGCACAGGACGGTGTATCTGCTGATGAAACCTTCTTAGCAGAATTATTCCAAGATTATGGCTATGAAACCTCAGCTATTGGTAAATGGCATTTATGCCGTATTACTAACGTGCCTGTGCCAAAAGAAAAACAAACCCGTGATTATCACGATAACTTTACCACTTATTGTGATGCACCATTCCAACCTCAAGCTCGTGGTTTTGATTACTTCTTTGGTTTCCACGCCTCAGGGGTTTCTTATTATGATTCACCATCATTATTTGAAAATCGTGAAAGAACCCCTGCGGTGGGCTATGTCACGGATCAATTCACTGACAAAGCCATTGAACGCTTAAAAGAAGCTGGCGATAAACCAGCCTTTATTTATCTTGCTTATAACGCACCACATATTCCATTAGAACAACCTGCACCAAAAGAATATCAAATCTTTAACACAGGTAATTCAGAAGTGGATAACTACTACGCTTCTGTCTATGCGGTGGATCAAGGGGTAAAACGTATCCTAGAAGAATTGAAAAAACAAGGTAAAGATCAAAATACCTTAATTTTCTTCACTTCAGACAACGGAGCGGTAGTGGATTCGCCAATGCCGATGAACGGTGTGTTAAAAGGTTATAAAGGCGAAACGCAACAAGGCGGTGTACGCACCCCAATGTTTGCAAGCTGGCCAGCTCAATTCAAACCACAAGACTATAACAAAATGGTTTCTGCCACAGACTTTATGGTAACCGCACTTGCTGCGGCTGAAATTCCTGTGCCAGAAGAATTGAGCAAAAAACTTGATGGGGTAAACCTTATTCCATTTATTAAAGGCGAAGATAAAGGCGAACCACACCCATATCTTTATTGGGCACAACCTCGTGCATTCCACTGGGATCCAGTGAATATCCCATTCTGGCACAATTACTTCAAATATATCACCAGTAAATCCGATGATTATCCAGATAACCCATATATGGAAAAATTATCTAAATTTACTTGGACAGTGCGTGATAAAGACTGGACATTACATTACTGGATTGGCGATCAAAAAATTGAATTATTCAAAAACAGCGATGTTGGCGAATTAAAAGAAGTGTCTAAAGACAATCCAGAAGTGGTAAAACGTCTTAAAGCGAAAATGAATGAATATTTACGCACCGCACAAAAACCAAATACGGATAATAACGTGCCTAAATATGAAGCATTATTAAAAGCAACAGAATAATCGTTGCCAAATAAAAGAGAGGCAAGGTTGCCTCTCTTAATTTATAGTCGCACACTTTAAAATAATACAGCGTTGGCACGCCTCGCCGTACTACTTGTACTGTCTTCAGCGTGCCGCCTTGTCTTATTTTAAATTGAAACGACTATATTGTTTATGGCTTTGAGTAAAGGAAGAAAACTATGCTAAGTTTTATGCTAAAACCCACCAGTTTTAAATGTAATATAAAATGCGATTACTGTTTCTATTTAGAAAAAGAATCCTTTATGGCACCCGATCATCAGAAAGTGGGCAATATGTCCCTTGAAACGGCTCGCCATTTTATTGAACAGCATATCTCACAAACTCAAAGTCAAGATGTATTCTTTACTTGGCAAGGGGGCGAGCCGCTTATGGCTGGTTTGGATTTTTATCAACAAGTGATTGAGATCCAAAAATATTTTGCCGAAAAGTACCAAAAAAAGATCCATAACGCCATTCAAACCAACGGCATTTTAATTAATGAAAAATGGGCTGAATTTTTTCATCAACATCATATCTTAATCGGCATTTCCATTGACGGCGATGAAGAATTACATAATACCTTTCGGGTCAATAACCGAGGTAATGGCACGTTTGAACAAGTTAAGCGTGGTATCGAATTATTACGCCGTTATGAAGTGGAATTTAACACCCTTACCGTTGTAAATAACATTAATGCCCAATATCCATTACGGGTATATAGTTTCCTAAAATCCCTTGGCAGTAAATTTATGCAATTTATTCCTGTGGTAGAAACCCTAGAAGTGGACGACAAATTTAAGCCAAAATGGTTAAGTCAACCTGCTATTTTGCCAGTAACAAGCTCTTTTTCTGTGACGGCTAACCAATATGCTAACTTTATGATCAAAATTTTTGATGAATGGTTAAGCAAAGATGTGGGCGAGATTTCTGTACAACTTTTTGAATCCATTTTTGCTCGCTTTTGCGGTTTTGAAGCCTCAATGTGTATTTACCGAGAACGTTGTGGCGGCGAGAACTTAGCTCTTGAAGCCAATGGCGATGTGTATTCTTGCGATCATTTTGTTTATCCTGATTATAAAATTGGCAATATCAAGCAACTTTCCGAGTCAGAAATTGCCCTGAAAGTAATGAATTTATCTGAACAAAAACAAAATCTTAATACCGAATGTCGCCAATGCCAGTGGAAAGAACTTTGCTACGGTGGTTGTCCAAAACATCGCTTTATCACTAACCGCTATGGCGAACAGCACAATTATTTTTGTGCCGCTTACCAACAAATCTTTGCTCATCTCACCCCTGCAATGAATTTTATGGTTACTTTAAAAGAACATAATGTGCCAGTAGAATTAGTGAAACAATATAAGCAACAAATTTATGCTTAATTGCCCTTTCAATAGAAAAAGGGCGGTTTGTTTTGAAATAATTTTCTTGTTATCTCTACTCTTTGGTTAATGATTTTGTCCCTTTGTAAAAAAGCGAAATGCGTTAGTCAGAAAGTAAATGTAAAAAATAATTGCAAAACTCATCGCACTTTAAATTGAGACAATAAAAATACTCTTCTAATCATCTTTTAAAGCGAGACGATTATAAAGAACTAAACCTAATGAGTTTTTTATTTCTACTTAGGAGGATATAATACAGATTTTTTGATTCTCATTAAGGAAAATCCTCAATATGCTACATTTTGAAAACGATTATAATCGCGGTGTACACCCTGTTTTACTGAATGCTTTACAACAAACCAATGACGAATGTTTAGCGGGGTATGGTGCTGATCCTTACTGTGCAAGTGCAAAAGCAAAAATTAAATCCGCTTGTCATTGCCCACATGCCGAAGTAGATTTTTTAGTAGGTGGTACGCAAACCAATCAAGTGGTCATCGCCAGTTTATTACGCCCTTATCAAGGCGTAATCGCCGTGGAAACAGGGCATATTAGTGTGCATGAAGCTGGTGCGATTGAATACAGCGGACATAAAGTGCTGACTTTGCCTGCTCATCAAGGCAAAATGTGTCCCCAAGAACTGAGCCAATATTTACATGATTTTTACGCAGATGGCAATCATGAACATATGGTCTTCCCGGGAATGGTATATATTTCCCATCCGACTGAATACGGTACGCTTTATAGCGAAAGCGAACTTGCCCAATTAGCGCAAATTTGCCAACAATATCAAATTCCCTTATTTTTAGATGGGGCAAGATTAGGCTATGCTTTGGCGGTAGAAGGCTCTCCAGATTTAGCGACCATTGCCCGCTATGTGGACGTGTTTTACATTGGCGGCACAAAAATGGGAGCATTAGCAGGGGAAGCGGTGGTATTTACCAAAGGTAATCGCCCAGCCCATTTTATGACGATGATCAAACAGCATGGCGCGTTATTAGCTAAAGGGCGTTTGCTTGGCGTGCAGTTTGATTGCTTATTTAGCAACAATTTATATCAACAATTAGGTCGCCATGCGATTGAAATGGCACAGCGTTTAAAAGCTGTATTGCAACAAAAAGGCTACCGTTTTTATTTGGATTCACCGACCAATCAACAATTTGTCATTGTGGATAATCAGAAACTTGCCCAATTAGCGGAAAATGTGTGTTATGGTTTTTGGGAAAAATACGATGAAAACCATACCGTTATCCGCTTTGCCACCAGTTGGTCAACTCGTCCTGAAGAAGTAGAGGCGTTGGCGGAGATTTTATAAGCAAAAGTGCGGTGAGTTTTTGGAGGGTTTTCATTTTATAGTTAGGCGAGTTATAACAACTTCAATTGGTATTTGCAGAACCAAAATTATGTTTATAAAGGATTTATAGCTAGTAATATGACATAAAATAATTAGAACCCACACTTTTGTCTACTTGGAAGAAAAATGGACAAAATCCCACATTTTTGTCCATTACACTGAATTATTTTCCCCCCAACTCCGCAATAGCAACAATAACCTCTACGGCACTTAACATTCCTTCTAGCGTAATTAATTCATGTTTACTGTGGAAATTATAGCCGCCAGTAAAAAGATTTGGGCAGGCAATACCAAGCTCAGCTAATTTCGCGCCGTCAGTTCCTCCCCTAATGGCTTTATGAATAGGGGTAATACCGCAATGACGCATAGCTTGATCCGCTAATTTAATGGCTTGGGGGACAGTTTGTACTTTTTCATACATATTGATGTAGCTGTCTTTGATCTGTACTTGTATGGCTTGAGGTAGCTGTTTTTGTTGGTTAAATTGCGCAACAAGTTTTTCTATATATTGTTTTCTTGCGGTAAAGTTCGTTTTATCAAAATCTCTAATAAGGTAATGTAATTCGACTTTTTCAATATCGCCAATAAATTGTTCTAAATGAAAAAAACCTTGCTTTTCTTCGGTATTTTCAGGGGTTTCAGCTTGGGGAAAGCCTTGTTGTAGTTCACAAGCTAAGGCGAGGGCATTGATGAGTTTTCCTTTGGCATAGCCTGTATGAATGGCTCTGCCATAAATGGTAATAATGGCTTGTGCAGCATAAAAGTTTTCATATTCTAAACTTCCCACTTCGCCACCATCAATAGTATAAGCGAAATCACAGGGGAATTGTTCAACAGGGAAAAAATTCATACCTAAGCCAATTTCTTCGTCAGGCGTAAAGGCTATGCGTAGATTAGCTCGAGGTTTATTGCTGGTGATTAAATAAGAAAGTGCGGTCATAATTTCAGCAATTCCTGCTTTGTTATCTGCACCGAGTAAGGTTGTTCCATCGGTGACAATTAATGTTTTGCCAATTAATCCTTGTAAAAAGGGGAAATAAACGGGGCTGATAAATTCATCGCCGATGCCTAATGCGATATCTCCACCACGGTAATTTTCAATAATTTCAGGTTTGATATTTTTACCACTCATTTGTGGTGAGGTATCTAAATGTGCTAATAGACCAATGGTTGGGGCTTGTTTTTGGTTGGAAGGTAAATAAGCGGTAACAATACCTTGTTCAGTGATATTCACTTGTTGTAAACCAAGTGCGGTCAATTCTTGCATTAAATATTTGGCTAATTTGAGTTGTCCTTGGCTACTTGGTGATTGTTTGGCACCGGGTTTAGATTGGGTATCAATACTGACATAGTTTAAAAATCGTTCTAGTAATAAGGCTTTTTGTTGTTGCACTTGCATAGGTCTTTCTCAAATTCGGTCAATTTCTAAAAATCCTAGCACTTTTTCAGAAAAAATGCGATTAATCCCTTTTCATTATGGGCTAATCACTATATCATTTAGCATTTGAAATTTTAGGTAGCAAATAAAACTTTTCTCTATTTTATTTGCATTTTGTTGATCTTAATCACAGTATTGTGATAACTGAGGGAGAAAACCAAAGCTAGTGGAAAATTTAGTTCAAAACAAGCCAATTATTGAGCTTCGTTCCATAAAAAAAACCTATGGCAATAAAACGGTGGTAAATAATATTGATTTAACCATTAACCATGGTGAGTTTTTAACCATTCTTGGGCCTTCTGGTTGTGGTAAAACGACCATTTTACGTTTAATTGCTGGCTTTGAAGAGTTAGATGGCGGTCAAATTATTCTTGATGGTGAAGATGTTACCGATATTCCAGCAGAACAGCGTCATGTTAATACGGTATTCCAAAGCTATGCGCTTTTTCCACATATGACCATTTTTGATAATGTGGCATTTGGTTTGCGTATGCAAAAGGTGCCTAGTGCTGAAATTAAGCCTCGTGTTATGGAAGCCTTGCGTATGGTGCAGCTTGAGGAATATGCTGATAGCAAGCCTGCTCAGTTATCTGGGGGACAACAACAACGTATTGCTATCGCGCGTGCTGTCGTCAATAAACCTAAAGTCTTATTACTTGATGAATCTCTTTCGGCTTTAGATTATAAATTGCGTAAACAAATGCAAAATGAGCTAAAAGCCTTACAACGTCAACTTGGTATTACCTTTATTTTCGTTACTCACGATCAGGAAGAAGCATTGACAATGTCTGATCGGATTATTGTGTTGCGTGGCGGGAATATTCAGCAAGATGGTTCACCACGAGAAATTTATGAAGAACCTAAAAATTTATTTGTGGCGAAATTTATTGGTGAAATCAATATTTTTAACGGTACGATGCTTGAGCGTATTGATGAAGAGCGTATTCGTGCTGATATTGAAGGACGTATTTGTGAAATTTATTCTCATCTTGCCCTCAATGCGGGCGATAAAATTCATGTTTTACTTCGCCCAGAAGATATTTTATTAGAAGAGCTTGATGAAAATGAACAGTCGCCAAATGGTTTTATTGGACATATTCGTGAACGTAATTATAAAGGTATGACCTTAGAATCGACGGTTGAGCTTAATAATGGTAAAACTGTATTAGTTAGCGAGTTCTTTAATGAAGATGACCCTAATATTGATCATTCTTTAGATCAGAAAGTAGGGGTAACTTGGATTGATAAATGGGAAGTGGTACTAAAAGATGAAAATGACAACGCGTAAATTTCAAAATATTACCGTTGCTATTATTTTCGCTTGGTTAATTTTCTTTGTATTCATACCTAATTTGCTCGTGCTTATCACGAGCTTTTTGACCCGAGATAGTAGCAATTTTATTGAGTTCACCTTTTCACTGGACAGTTATAAGCGTTTATTTGAACCCTTATATGCTAAAGTGATGTGGAACTCGCTTTATATGTCTGGTATAGCGACCATTATCTGTTTGATTATTGGTTACCCTTTTGCCTTTATGATCACTAAAATTAACCGTAAATATCGCCCATTTTTGTTATTTTTAGTGATTTTGCCGTTTTGGACAAACTCATTAATCCGTATTTACGGTATGAAAATTTTTCTTGGGGTAAAGGGTATTCTAAATAATAGCTTAATTGCCTTAGGGATCATTGATGAACCTATTCGTATTTTAAATACAGAAATTGCGGTAATTATTGGTTTAGTTTATATCCTATTGCCTTTTATGATTTTGCCTCTCTATGCCACTATTGAAAAACTGGATTTACGTCTATTAGAAGCGGCAAAAGATTTAGGAGCAAATGCAATACAACGCTTTATTCATGTGATTATTCCTTTAACTATGCCTGGTATTGTAGCAGGTTGCTTATTGGTATTATTGCCTGCAATGGGTATGTTCTATGTAGCTGATTTACTCGGTGGGGCAAAAGTCTTGTTAGTGGGGAATGTCATTAAGAGCGAATTCTTGATTTCTCGTAACTGGCCATTTGGCTCAGCGATTAGTATTGCTTTAACCTTGTTAATGGCATTATTGATTTTTATCTACTATCGTGCCAATAAATTATTAAACAAAAAAATGGAGTTAGAATAGATGATAGGTCGTTTACTGCGTAATATTTTTATGTTTGTGGTATATGCCTATTTATATATCCCAATCATTATTTTGGTGGTGAATTCTTTCAATTCAGATCGATATGGCTTAACTTGGAAAGGATTTAGCTGGAATTGGTATGAGCGTTTATTTAATAACGATACCCTAATCCAATCGGCAATTCATTCTGTTACCATTGCCTTTTTTGCTGCCACCTTAGCAACCATTATTGGTGGTTTAACGGCTATCGCACTTTATCGCTATCGTTTTCGTGGCAAGCAAGCCGTTGGGGGAATGTTATTTATTGTGATGATGTCGCCTGATATTGTGATGGCCGTTTCTTTACTAGCCTTATTTATGCTCGTGGGCATTTCATTAGGTTTCTGGTCATTATTATTTGCCCATGTTACCTTCTGCTTACCTTACGTGGTTGTAGCTGTATTCTCCCGTTTACAAGGCTTTGACGTAAAAATGCTTGAAGCGGCGAAAGATCTTGGTGCAGGTGAATTTACCATTTTGCGTAAAATTATTTTACCACTTGCCTTACCCGCGGTCGTATCGGGTTGGTTACTCAGCTTTACGGTTTCCCTTGATGATGTTGTGGTATCGTCTTTCGTCACAGGGGTTAGCTATGAGATTTTACCACTGAAAATCTTCTCTCTAGTGAAAACTGGAGTAACACCTGAAGTTAATGCCTTAGCAACGATAATGATTGTTGCCTCATTGATTTTAGTGATCCTTAGTCAACTTGTTGCAAGAAAAGGTAAATAATTACTTCACAAATGATTGAATACCACATACAATACGCCTTGACGCTGTCAAGGCGTTTTTTTGTTCTTTTCTAAAAGATAGAAAAGGTAATTTTTCCCCTAACAGGAGATGATAGAATGAAAAAATTAGCAGGTCTTTTTGCAGCAAGCCTTGTGGCTGTTGCCGTCACAGGTTGTAACGACAAAGACACAAAAACCGCTGAAAACTCAGCACCGGCTCCAGCAAATGATACTGTGTATCTCTATACTTGGACAGAGTATGTACCAGAAGGTTTACTTGAAGAATTTACCAAAGAAACAGGTATTAAAGTTATCGTTTCAAGTTTAGAATCAAACGAAACCATGTATGCGAAATTAAAAACCCAAGGGGCAAATGGTGGTTATGATGTTATTGCACCATCCAACTATTTCGTATCAAAAATGGCTCGTGAAGGCATGCTAATGGAATTGGATCATAGCAAACTCCCTGTCATTGCAGAGCTTGATCCAAATATGTTGGATAAGCCTTATGATAAAGGCAATAAATATTCATTACCACAATTATTAGGTGCACCAGGTATTGCATTTAATACCAATGTTTATGGCGATGGTAGTGAATTTACTTCATGGGGAGATTTCTGGAAACCAGAATTTGCTGGAAAAATCCAATTATTAGACGATGCTCGTGAAGTCTTTAATATCGCTTTATTAAAATTAGGTCAAGATCCAAACACAAAAGATCCTGAAGTGATTAAACAGGCTTATGAAGAATTATTAAAACTTCGTCCAAACATTTTATCTTTCACCTCAGATAACCCAGCAAATACCTTTATTTCTGGTGAAACAGATCTTGGACAATTATGGAATGGTTCTGTGCGTATTGCGAAAAAAGAGCACGCACCAATTAATATGGTCTTCCCGAAAGAAGGGCCAGTATTATGGGTAGATACCCTCGCTATTCCAGCAACATCTAAAAACCCAGATGGTGCTCATAAACTAATTAACTATATGCTTGGTAAAGATACTGCGGCAAAATTGACCCTAGAAATCGGTTACCCGACCTCAAATAAAGAGGCGTTAGCATTATTACCAAAAGAAATCACAGAAGATCCCGCTATTTACCCAACAGCTGATGTACTAAATAACAGTTATTGGCAAGACGATGTTGGCGATGCAGTTGAAATCTATGAAAATTATTATCAACAGCTAAAAGCGGCAAAATAATCCCAATAAACTCCTCTCAATGAGGAGTTTTTTTATTATAAGGAATGAAAAATGCCACAATGCCTTAAAGATAAAATTCAGCAAGCACTTATCCAATTTCCTAATCAATCTCTTGCAAGAACGCTATGGCTACTATTTTCAAAACAACAATTTTCTGCCGTATTAAATAAAAATCATATCATTGAACTCTGTCAACAATATAAACTCACTCCTATAACCCTAAATTTACAATTACTTCCTATTGCTGCTTGCTATGCAACAGCACCTATTTCCCAATTTCATGTAGGTGCAATAGTAACAAGTCATCAAGGTGATATTTATTTTGGGGCTAACCAAGAATTTTGTGGAACAAATATTCAACAAACTATTCATGCTGAACAAAGTGCTATTACTCACGCTTGGATGCGAGGGGTAACACAAATTACAGATATTACGATTAATTATAGCCCTTGTGGGCATTGTCGGCAGTTTCTTAATGAACTAAATAAAGCGGATCAGTTAGCTATTCATCTTCCTCATCAACAAAATTTATCGTTACAACATTATTTACCTAATGCCTTCGGTCCTCAAGATCTTGCCATAACACAGCGATTACTCTTACCTAGCCTAAAATCTTACAAATTACCTGGGCAACCACAGGAAAATCCTGCAATATTGACCGCACTTCAGGCACTCAATTTATCTCATAGTCCATACTCACAAAATTGCCACAGTATAGTTATTGAAACTAAGGACAAGCAATATTATATGGGAAGCTATGCCGAAAACGCCGCTTTCAATCCGAGTTTACCAGCATTACAGGTCGCACTAAATCATCTTCTATTACAAGGTAAGGACTTCTCTCAAATCTCCAAAGTTTATATGCTAGAAAAAAGCACACAGATTTCTTATCGTAATATGGCAGAAGAACTTTTATCTACAGTTAGTACAGCAAAATTGCATTATTTATCGATTGAATAACGAAAATAAAAAGTGGCTATTAAAGCCACTTGAAAAACGAAACTCCCTATTTCTTCTCCAACATCGGAGCTAAAAATCTTGCTGTATGAGATCCCCTGATTTTCGCTACTTGTTCTGGTGTACCTGTAGCGATAATTTGTCCGCCACCACTACCGCCTTCTGGTCCAAGATCTACAATCCAGTCAGCGGTTTTAATCACATCAAGATTATGCTCAATAACAACAATAGTATTACCTTGATCACGTAAACGATGTAATACCTCTAGTAATTGTTTAATATCGGCAAAATGTAGTCCTGTTGTAGGTTCGTCAAGAATATAGAGGGTTTTTCCTGTATCTCGTTTAGAAAGTTCTGTCGCCAATTTCACACGCTGTGCTTCTCCCCCAGATAAGGTGGTTGAGGATTGCCCTAAACGAATATAAGACAAACCAACATCAATCAACGTTTGTAATTTGCGAGCAATTGCAGGAATCGCATCAAAAAATTCTCTCGCTTCTTCAACCGTCATATTTAAGACTTGATCAATGGTTTTTCCTTTATAACGAATATCTAAGGTTTCTCGGTTATAACGTTTGCCTTTACATTGATCACAAGGTACATAAACATCAGGTAAAAAATGCATTTCTACTTTGATAACGCCATCGCCTTGACAAGCCTCGCAACGCCCGCCTCGTACATTAAAACTAAAACGGCCTGGATTATATCCTCTTGCCCTCGCCTCAGGTACGCCAGCAAATAATTCACGAATAGGGGTAAATAACCCTGTATAAGTGGCTGGATTGGAACGAGGCGTACGTCCAATGGGACTTTGATTAATATCAATCACTTTATCAAAAAACTCTAAGCCTTTAATCTCTTTATAAGGTGCTGATTGCCCTTGCTCCGCACGATTTAGCTTATGTTGAGCTAAAGGAAATAAAGTATCATTAATTAAAGTAGATTTTCCTGAACCAGAAACGCCTGTTACGCAGGTAAATAATCCTACTGGAATTTCAAGATTGACTCCTTTTAAATTATTACCTGTTGCGCCAATCAGTTTTAGCATTTTCTTTTTATCAAGTGCGGTGCGTTTTTCAGGAATTTCAATTTTTTCTTTACCTGATAAAAATTTTCCTGTTAATGAGGCTGGATTTTGCATAATTTCTTGTGCATTACCTTGTGCAACAACAGAGCCGCCATGCACACCAGCACCAGGACCAATATCAATAATATGATCAGCGGCTAAAATCGCATCTTCATCATGTTCAACCACAATAACGGTATTGCCCAAATCACGCAAATGAATCAAGGTTTTTAATAACCTCTCGTTATCACGTTGGTGTAAGCCAATAGAAGGTTCATCTAACACATACATTACTCCAACAAGTCCCGCCCCAATTTGACTAGCAAGACGAATACGCTGTGCCTCTCCCCCTGATAGGGTTTCCGCGGAACGAGATAAAGATAAATAATTAAGACCAACATTGACCAAAAATGCCAAACGTTCACGAATTTCTTTCAAGATTTTATCCGCAATTCTGGCTCGTTGTCCCTCTAAACTTAACGCCCCAAAAAAGTCCAATGCGCCACCAATACTCATCTCCGCAATGGCAGGTAAATTGATTTGATTAATAAATACATTACGCGCTTCTGGACGTAAACGAGATCCTAAACAATCTGCGCAAGGACGAGTGCTAATATTTTTCGCCAATTCCTCTCGCACCGACATAGATTCCGTTTCTTTATAACGACGAGCCATATTATTCAAAATGCCTTCAAAACTATGGCGACGCAACACCACATCACCACGATCATTCACATATTGAAACTCAATTTCTTCCTTACCCGAGCCTTGCAAAATCACTTGCTGAATTTTCTTAGGAAGTGCCTCAAAAGGTGTTTCAATATCAAAGTGATAATGTTTTGCTAAGGAAGTTAGCATTTGATAATAATAAAAATTACGTCGATCCCAACCTTTTATTGCCCCATTTGCCAAAGAAATAGAGGGATTTTGCACCACTCTTTCCTCATCAAAATATTGCTCAACTCCCAAGCCATCACAAGTCGGACAAGCACCAGCAGGATTATTAAAAGAAAACAAACGAGGTTCAAGTTCTGGCACAGAATACCCACAATGCGGACAAGCAAAATTGGCCGAAAAGACTAACTCTTCCTCTTGAGGATTATCCATACTCGCCACGATTGCCGTTCCCCCAGAAAGCTCTAAAGCCGTTTCAAAAGACTCGGCTAAACGTTGTGCTAAATCAGACCGCACTTTAAAACGATCAACCACCACCTCAATAGTATGCTTTTTATGTAATTCTAATTTCGGCGGATCTGATAAATCACAAATTTCCCCATCAATTCTTGCACGAACATATCCCTGCGAAGCAATTTGTTCTAATAATTTAACATGCTCCCCTTTACGTGCTTTAACCACAGGGGCAAGTAACATCATTTTACTGTCCTCAGGCAAAGTAAGTACATTATCCACCATTTGGCTTACTGTCTGAGCGGTTAATGGAATATGATGATGAGGACAACGCGGCTCACCAACCCGAGCAAATAACAAACGTAAATAATCATAGATTTCCGTAATAGTCCCCACCGTAGAACGAGGATTATGCGATGTGGATTTTTGCTCAATAGAAATCGCTGGTGAAAGCCCTTCAATATGATCAACATCGGGCTTTTCCATTAAAGATAAAAACTGACGAGCATAGGCAGACAAAGACTCCACATAACGCCGCTGCCCTTCCGCATATAACGTATCAAAAGCCAATGAAGACTTCCCTGATCCCGATAACCCAGTAATTACAATTAACTTATCTCTTGGAATAGTTAAATTAATATTTTTTAAATTATGTGTTCTCGCCCCACGAATCTCAATTTTATCCATTTTCAGCTAAACCTTTTGACAAAAAAAGTTAAAAATTGGAATAATTATCGCATTTTTGCAACGACTGTTCAAATATCCAGTGGATTTTAATAGATCTTTTTTTCTTTTTCAGGCAAAATAGCGAAATTATATTAACTTCCAAATAAAGAGGATATTATGGCTGGAGTAAATAAAGTTATTATTGTAGGAAATTTAGGCAACGACCCAGAAATTAGAACAATGCCAAACGGCGAAGCTGTTGCAAATATCAGTGTTGCTACCAGTGAAAGTTGGACAGATAAAAACACAGGAGAACGCCGAGAAATCACAGAATGGCATAGAATTGTATTCTATCGCCGTCAAGCCGAAATCGTAGGCGAATATTTACGCAAAGGTTCTAAAGTTTATGTAGAAGGACGTTTAAGAACAAGAAAATGGCAAGATCAAAATGGACAAGATCGCTACACCACAGAAATTCAAGGCGATGTGTTACAAATGTTAGATAGTCGCAACGACAGATCACAATCAGGTTATGCTCCACAGCAATCATCGCCACAACCAAGTTATCAAGCACAACCAACTAGATCAGCACCTCAAAAACAATCTACACCAGCTGAACCAGATATGAATGGTTTTGATGATGATATTCCGTTCTGAATTCTATATACATAAATTCTGTAAAAATACATTATAAAACTCAAAGAGAAACATTATAAAATAAAGTTTCTCTTTTTTGGTGTAATGGACAAAAATGTGGGAAAAAGTGGGTTAAGGCCTTATACTACCGGTATTATGTAGCAGTTGCACAAAGACCAATTAGCTCAATTCTCCTATAATTCTCGTGAGTTTTTTCAACCACGAGAATTTTTATTTATGGTAAAGGTAAATGGTGCAACTGCTATTCGGCAGAAAATTACAGAGTTTAATCAGCAAATCACACATTTTGAACAATGTATTTGTCTAACGAAACTCAATATTGATACATTACAGAACGCTTTAGTGGTACTAGAATTCGATCCGATTTCATTATTAATGCAGAAACAAAAGGGCAAAATGAAATCTAAAGCAGTCAAAAATCACAAGGTAACTGCCGCAAAATCCCCTCATTATCCCAGCCAATTTATTGTGAAAGTGTTCAAAGATTTTCCCAATGAATGGTTATCTGCAAAAGACATCACAGATAAAGCGATTAAAATTGCAAAATATACGCTTACTGAAACAGATATTCAGACGATGACAAGGGGTATTAGCCAGAGATTAAGACGATTACATAATCGTGGAATTGTAGAAAGAAAAACGATGTTAATCGAGAAAACAAAACGCTCCGTCATTCAATGGCGTTTAAAATCCATTGAGCAAGTTGAAGAATTATCAAATTACGATGACTTATTGTGATGTGGTTTCCATTGCCATTGGATAATTTTATGCTTTTTTACCACAATACGGTTGACAATGCCTTTATTGACTAAGCGTATCATCGCACTGCCAATATTCTTTAAATGATATTCTGACACAGGGGTATGAGGCTGTTTATCGGCAATCAGCACCGCTTCTGCCAGTTCTAAGGCTCGCCAATGGCGTTCAGGCTCTGCTTTCATTACTTGCTGAATCAGTTGGCTTATTTTGCCGTTAAATTGCTTGCGATAAACACGATATTGGTAGTTTTCAGTATCATATTGTTGAACTTCAGAAGTATCGGTATTCATTACCTCTAAAGCCTGTTGGAGTAACAAAATACGGCGTTCCACTAAAGCAAGGTGGGCTAACACTTGCGCTTTTTCTCGTTCAAGTTGCGTGATTTTCTGTTGAATTTGTGTGTGATAAATGGGGTCTGCCATTACATTATTAGCCTTTCAGTTTGTCTGTGATTGCCTTGCCAGTAACCTTTCCAATCATTATCGCTAGAAATCGCAAGACATTTCATAACCACATCATCAAAGATATGTTGATTATCCAGTTTTCGGGTATCTTCACGATAGGCAATTTCATTCGCATAGTTATCAAGATAGATATTATTCATTTTATGCACTTGTCCGTAATACATACGTTTGAAACGTGAGAAGTAACTTTCAGCGAGATTGTTAGTAATACCCTCATCGCTACAGTATTCACGTTGATGGTTCACTCTTTTGAGGTCGTGATGGGTGATAAGGTCATCGTAAGCTGAATTTTCATCAGCATGAATACGGCTGTTTGGTGCAATATATGTCGTTGCTAGAGTGTTTATGGTGGTCGCATTTTCTGACAGGATAGGAAAAGTTAGCGTTTTCTTTGCGCCTACGAGATTTGGGTTATTCAAGGTATCTTGTTCAGAATAACGCTCACGCATGACGAATACGGCCCGTTTATTCGGATTGGCATTGGCTTTTAAACGTCTATCCACTCGGTCGGTTTTCTTATTTTTAGGACGAGGGGCAGAATGGATATAAGTGGCATCAATATGCACTTCGCCTGATAATGGAGAGTGTTCGGATTGTTGTATTAAGCTCTCACGAATTTTATGAGCGAGAGTAAAAGCGGTTTTATACTGTACATTTAAATCACGAGAAAGCTGACAAGCAGAAATCCCTTTTACTGCATTAACGAATAAAGCGATAGCGAATAAATAAATTTGAATAGGTAACTTATGATTGGCAAAAATCGTGCCAGAGGTCACAGAAAACGTATGCCCACAATGTTTACAACGCCATTGTTTGCGAGTAGAAATAAAATAGGCTTGATGTTGTACGCCACATTTAGGGCAAACTACATTTTTTTCACTTCCTCAGCGTAATTGGCAAAGCATTGAAAACGCTTCCTCATCAGATAGGCGAGCTATCTTGATAGGGGAAAGCGTGCGAGCTTTGCTGGATAAGAGGAAGTGTTGAGGCATTATAGATTATTCCTATAGATATGTTATAATGTGCATAACTTGGTAGTCTAAGTTCTATTATTTAGATTTATTATGCCATATTGTGTTTAATTTGTCAATAATGGTGTGTCAAAATGTGCATATACGAAAGGCTTAATCAATTAATTGATGAGTCAAAAATGACGATTAAAGATTTTTCTAAAGTTACGAATATTCCCTATCGTTCTCTACAAAGTTATATGAGAATGGAAAGAGAATTAAGTATTGATGCTGCGATAAAAATTGCTAATAAATTAAGCGTGAATTTAAATTGGTTGTTATTAGGAATAAATGAGAGATATTTAAGTAATTTAAATGAGTTATCGTTAAGTCCAGATGAAATAGAGTTATTGGATTTATACCGTTCGACTAACGATTTAGGAAAACGCATTTTACAAGCAACAAGCAAAACTATTTTAGACGAACTAAAATAAAACTTGACAAATAGAAAGGAAAATTCAATGCTAATACA
>NZ_SMFT01000001.1:0-483951 GCF_004339025.1 Volucribacter psittacicida | reverse complement strand
CAAGCCTACAAGCCTACAAGCCTACAAGCCTACAAGCCTACAAGCCTACAAGCCTACAAGCCTACAAGCCTACAAGCCTACAAGCCTACAAGCCTACAAGCCTAATTATATCACATTTCTTATTAACCTCTCAAATTTTATGGGAGGTTTAAATGTCTAATATTAAAACAGAAGATCAAGTACGAGATGAAGCTAAAATTATCCTACAATTTGATCAAAAAGAAAAAAATATAAAACAAGGCACAGGTCAAATTACCACATTTAACCAACTGGGTTTTAAAGGTGTAAGCGATAAACCCGATGGTTGGTATTTGCCTGATAATGTATCTAATGTCGCTATTATTCTTGAAACAAAAGCAGAAGATAAAGATATTTCAAAACAATCATTTATTGATGAATTATTTAAAAATCTTGATATTGTTAGCTCAAAGTACACAAAAATCATCGGTATTTTGTATAATGGTAATGATGTCCTTGTTTACAAAGGTAAGCAAAAAATTCAGACAGCTAAAACCTTACAACCTAAACAATATTATATTGATTTATTCAAAGATAATACCATTGATAAAAACAGAATTTATTCACTTACTAAAAAAATCAATGATTTATTGCATTTCAAATTCGGCATTAAAAACTTATACCATCGCATGATTTTTACAGCTTCGGCATTAATTGTTGAGCGCTTTGGTGGTAATTTAAATGCCATCAAAAACAATGGTTATGAACCATTTAGGAATAAAATTTATGACACATTAGCAAAATCATTGCAAGTTCATAGACAACAGAATTTAAAAATTGATATTTTGTTAGAAGTATATAGTGAAATCAGAGTAAATATTGTTGAAAACCAAAATGATATTAATTCATTCATTGATTATGTTATTGAAATTTCACAATCTGTTAATTCTGATAACTGGAATGGCGAAGATGTTATGGGTATTTTCTTTAACGAATTTAATCGTTATAAGAAAAAATCTGAAAGCGGACAAGTTTTTACACCTGAACACATTACATCATTTATGTATGATTTACTTAATGTAAGTTATGCTGATAATGTGTTAGATGCAGCTTGTGGTAGCGGTGCTTTTTTGGTTAAAACAATGGCAAAAATGCTGAAAGAAGTAGGCGGTAATAATACAACTGAAGCTGAAATTATTAAACAAAAAAAGTTATACGGAATTGAATTTGATCGTGAAATTTTTGCTTTGGCATGTGCCAATATGCTTATTCACAAAGATGGAAAAACCAATTTAGTTCATCTTGATACACGAGAAAATCAAGCTTGTGAATGGATAAAGTCTAAACCAATAACCAAAGTATTGATGAACCCACCGTATGAACGAAAATATGGTTGTAAAAAAATTGTAGAAAATGTATTAAAAAACGTAGCAATAGGAACAAAATGTGCTTTTATTTTACCTGATAAAAAATTAGAAAAGGATAAAATGCGCAGTTTGTTGAAAAATCATACCCTTGAAATGATTATTAAACTGCCTGAAAATTTATTTGACTCTGGTGTTACCACTAGTATTTTTGTTTTTGAAGTGGGCAAGCCACAAAATAACAAACAAATTTTTGCTTGTTATATGGTAGATGATGGCTTAGAACGTGTTAAAAATCAAGGGCGACACGATATTAAAAACCGTTGGGCAGATATTGAGCAATATTGGTTAAATGTTGTTATTCGTAAAGTAGATGAGCAATTCCAAACACACCAATGGTTAAACCCAAAAGAACATTTATCTTATCAAAAACCACAGCAAGAATTTGAGATTTTCAAAGAAGATTTCAAAAAAGTAATATTTGATTACATTTTGTTTGAGCAAGGTATTGATGTAAAAACCTTTAATGAAAACCTACTTAATAAAGTGCTATATCAATCTAATGTAGAAAATGCTAAATTGGTACTGAATTTACAGGGAGCTGATGATGAATAAATTGGATATTTCAGAATGGAAAGAGTTTGCAATTAGTGAATTGTTTGAAATTAAAAGACCAGCAAGTAGAACGGTTAAACAGTATGAAACTGGTAGTATTCCTTTTGTATCATCAGGAAATTTTAATAACGGCATAGATAAATTTGTTCAGCCTTTGGATACTGATGTTTTAGATAAAGGGAATTGCATCACAGTTAGTCCTGTTGATGGTAGTTGTTTTTATCAGCCTACTGACTTTCTTGGGCGTGGTGGTGGAGGTAGTTCAATCATTTTACTGTATAATAAAAAACTTAATAAAAATAATGGATTATTTATTGTTTCGGTAATTGGTAAAACTTTAAGACAACTATTTCAGTATAACGATATGGGAAGCTCATCGTCTATTAAAGATGAGCTTATCAAGTTACCTGCTACTATAAATGGTAAACCTGATTGGGTGTATATGGAAAAATTTATGAGTGATTTATTCAGTGTAGAAACATATAAATTGAGTCTGTTATCAAAGTTGTAAATCAGAATGTTTATGATATAACGTTGTTTGTTATTGGCAAAACTAGCCTGTTATCAGTACGAATAAGTGGCTTGTTCGATTTAAAAATACTATCAGCTATTAAAATACGCATTAACTATGTTTAAATGAACTAGAATAAATTTTAGGGGAATAAATAATTTTCCCCTAAATAATTTATATGTATAATTTATCCTTAATCAAAACATTAAGGACGAAATCTCATAGTTTTTGCAGGCTGAACGTATTCTACAACGTGTTTTTCTTGTTGATTAACTTGGTTTAATCTTGTTGCAATCTCATTTAATTCTAAAGCGATAGTTTCTAAATCCATATTATTTAATAATGGATCTATTTGTGCATCAACAGTATAGAGCCAAACTAATTTATCAGGAATGTCGGCATATTCAAACAGTCGACTAGCTAAATCAGGGGAAATATTATCAGGGAAATTCTTTGCAATAAAATGTAAGTCGAATAAATCTCTTGCTTTAATTCTAGGGTTATTGCCATCAAAAGCAGCAGATAATTTATTGTCAAGAATACGCTCAATGCTTGCTACTTTAATACCATTAACAAAACAGATTTGTTCTTTAGGCGCAGGCGTTCTATATGATACTTCAATTTTTAAACTATCATTTGCTCCAGTTTCTTTAACATGATAATTAATTATGTAACGGCTCACTGTGTCAGTGTCTTTCTTTATATTAATATTTTGTATTTCAAAGCCATAAGGTAGCGCTTCTTTGATCCTATTAACTAAATTCAGTTTTTTATCTGAATCAAAATCTAAATCTTCTGAAAATCGGTTCAAGCCATAAGCTAAATAAAGTGCCGTTCCACCTTTTAATACTAGTAGAGTATCAGCAAGATTCTTTAGAATACTTACCATTAACTTTTCATGAAATTTATTTCTTGTTCAGTTATTGAAATGGATTAAATATTTTCCATTTTTGTAACCGCTCTTTTTCAAGATGATTTAATTTATCCTCTGCTTGATAGATTAAGTCATAGACGTCTTGTTTATCTTCAAAGGCAGGGAACCAATCCTCAAGAATAATATTGTTGACAATGCCTGTTTGTAACGAATGTGTGTATAACATATCAAAACAAGCTCGTGGGTGATCGGCGATATAGATAGGGGCGTTATCATAGGTGTAACCTAGCCAAGCTAAACGCTCAGTACCATCAATGATGCCTTGTTGACTTAATAAATGGTTGGTATTGTAACGTTGATTCTCGCCATAGAGATAGATAAATTCAGGTAAAGGGTTCGCTGCCCCTAAAATAGCGTGTTTATGCCAATCGCCAGTGCCTTTAGGGCTATAAATGTTTAATGCCACAATACTACTCACATAACAGGTTGGTGTGGTTTTTGGGAAAATAAGTGCCATAATTACTCCTTATTATTGAGCAAATAATATTCTATAAAATATCCTACAGCAATAAAATGTGAATTTTATAATACAGAATACCCGACTTTTTCACATTTAATGATATATTTAACCTTATAGGCCTATCCCTTTATTGAGTTTTTTAGTCATTAAGCCAAATAAGGTTTAATAAATTAAAAGGCTCAATAAAGGGATTGTTGTTTTATGGCACAACATTTTTTATTATCAACGAAAGCACGCCACTTGTTTATACAAGTTGGCAGTCTGTCTGATAATGATATTCTGTTGCGACTTAAAACTGCACGTTGGGGTAATCCTACCAATGTCAACGATGTCAAATGCCCTCGTTGTAATACAAAACACGAAGCCTATTTCCTCAAATCTCGCCAACAATGGCAATGCAAACATTGTTGTTATCGTTTTTCCATCACCGCAGGCACGATTTTTCAAGGTACAAAACTCTCTTTGCGTAAAATTATATTAGCCATTTTCTATTTTGCGACTGAAAGCAAGGGATTATCCGCCATTGCCTTATCGCATAAGCTCAGTGTGCAATACAAAACCGCATGGGTACTACTGCATAAATTTCGTGAATCGCTGAATAAAACCAAAGATTTAGCACCACTCAAAGGAGAAGTACATATTGATGGCGCTTACATAAACTACTATATTCGCCCTAAAAACTTTCGCCATAAACGTATTGATAGACGAAAAAAGCGCTATCAACGTACAGATAAATCTTATGTATTGGTATTTCGCCAACGAGCCGCCAATCAAGCCATAATAAAAGGGGCTGATAGAAGTATTGTGGCGTTAGTGAAAGAGGAAAATACGCAAGATATACTCAATTTAACTCAACGCTTAGTCAAGCCGAATAGCAAAATTTATGCCGATGAAAATCCTGCCTATGATGATTTAGCCTTTCATTATGATTTATGGCGAGTTAATCATTCACAAACATACTGTTCGATTGACTGCATCACTAACAACCTTGCCGAATCCTTTTTCGCAAGGCTACGGCGAGCGATAACAGGCATCTATCACAAAATGAGCAATAAATATCTGATGCGCTATGCCAATGAAATAGCATGGCGAGAAGATAATCGCCGAAAAAGCGTAAAAGAGAAATTTGAGCGACTTTTAACTTGTTGCTTAAATACCTTGCCATCACGAGAGTTTACAGGGTATTGGCAAGGTAACAAAAAAGGTGATGCGGTGTTTGGCTTGGCAAGCCTCACCGCTTCGAATGATCGACACTACTTAAAGATAGCCTAATAAGGAAACATGATGAAAACATTGATGTTGATTTATATTTTGGCAGTGATTTTTATCTACCAACGATTAAAACAATTACCGCTTATGCACTCTATGATTTCAGCTTTGATGATTTTCTTGACGAGCAACGGACTGGCGTATTTCTACCCTGATGTATTGAGTATTCAAATTATTAGTGCAGTGAATACCGTTCTTTTTATGCTCGAGATGACGGTGCTGTTTATCGGTATAATATATCACTTTGGCTACCTTAAAATAAAAATTAGCAATCAAGCTCAATTTGATTCATTACCCCTCATGCCAACGTTCGTGCTTTACCCAAGAATACTGTTACCTCCCTCAGAAACAGATATTCACGATGATTTTTGGCAACAGTACAAGAATCTTAAATAACCACGCTTTTTAAACTGACTTACGGTAAGGGTAAATCTTGCTTATCCGCCAATCATAAAGCATCAACAAAAGCGATTTCAACTAAAAAGCCTTTAGCATATTATTGCGCTAAAGGCTTTTGTTTTTTACGGTTAATAGGTTGATTTTTAACTTTGTGCAACTGCTACATAATACCGTATACTACAAGACTTTAACCTACTTTTTTGAAAATGAATAAATAAATTGCCCATATTGTCAAAATAACTCAATCCACAAACATGGAAAGAAAAAGACTATTCAACGCTATAAATGCAATCATTGTAATAAAACCTTTACCTTTCAATACAAATTAAATCCCACAGAAATTTGGTTTCATTATTCTCAAGGAAAACAGACGTATAAATAGCTTGCCATTAAATATCAATGTTCTGTTAAAACAATTCAAAGATATATTGATAAAGCCCCGAAAAATACCTTAAATTTACCCTCATCAACTTATTTAAATATTATTATGGATACCACTTTCTTTAAGCGAGATTTTAGTGTGTTAGTGTTAATGGATAGCCTGACAGAAAAAGTGATTTATCATCAAATTGTAAAAACAGAAAAGGCTAGTTATTATCAACTAGCTTTAAATAAATTAAGAGAAAAAGGCTATATTATTCAATCAATTACCTGCGATGGTCGTCGTGGATTATTAAACGAGATATTCAATACGCCTGTTCAAATGTGCCATTTTCATCTTGTGGCAATGGTGATGAGAAAATTAAGAAAAAAACATCAATCTCAGGCAGGAAAGGAATTAAAATCATTGTGAAAACCTTAAAAGAAAGCCAAAAACATGATTTCTTTCGTCGTTTGCATTATTGGTATTTAAAACATCAAGATTATTTGGAATGAACGCTCAGAGAAATGCAATGAAAAAGGTTATTTTCCTTATAAACATAAAGGATTAAGGGGAGCATTAGCGAGTATGAAATATGATGAAAGGTATTTATTTACCTTTGAAAAGTATGCGGAATTAAATATTGAAAAAATAACAAATCGGTTAGAAGGTTTATTTAGTGCACTTAAGTGTAAATTAATTAATCATAATGGATTAAGTAGAAAACGTAAGGTTATGTTTATAAAGGTTTTTTTAAATAAAAAGAGTTGCTAACAATTTGAGAGAATTATTATTAGCAACTATTTTGTCCATTACACCTATTATTTTAATGAGCTTAGCAAAAAACAATAAAAAATACATTTAATTTAGTATTTTCAAGGGGGTAGCGGTGTTTAATGAAGTGATATGAAGTGGTTGATGGTGCGACTAGCTGGACTCGAACCAGTGACCCCCACCATGTCAAGGTGGTGCTCTAACCAACTGAGCTATAGTCGCACGTTTGAAGTGGCGTAATCATATAAGTTTTTGCGTTTTAACACAAGTCTTTTTCTATTTTATCGTGATGACTGATAAAAATTTAGGCATTATTTAGCCGTTTTATAGGCAAGTTAATCAGCCTTCGTATAATGTTCAAGTTGTTCTACACCTAAGGCGCCTGAGAAGGCTTGTAATCCAGAAGCATTGCCTTTGCGTACCATACTTTGCATTGCTTGCGTTGGGATATGCAATAATCGGTTTGTTAATTTATAACTTAATTCTTGTAATAATGCCTCGGGATTTTGTCCTTGTTGTAATCCTTGCAGGGCTTTTTCTAATAATTTCTGCCTACTTTGTTCCGCGTCTTGTCGGTAATGTTGAATTAAGCCTGAAAATTGATGTATTTTCAACCAATCAAAAAAATCCTGACATTCTTGTGTAACGATCTGTTCTGCTTGATATGAGGCTTTTTTTCGGGTGTCTAAGTTACGCTGAATAATACTTTGTAAATCATCAACGCTGTAATAATAAACGGTATGAATATCACTTACTTTTTCATCAACATCTCGAGGGACAGCAATATCAACAATTAACATCGGTTTATTTTTTCGCCGTTGTTGAGCTTGTTTAACCATATTTTGTGTAATTAATACTTGTTCACTGCCTGTTGAGGTAATCACAATATCCGCTATATCAAGCCCTTGTTGTAATTCATTCAAGGTCAATATATTTATTTGGGATTGAGCTAATTTTGCTACGAGGGCTTCTGCTCTCGCTAAAGTGCGGTTCGCAATGGTTAAATTTTTTGCGCCATGTTGCAATAGATGACGTGACACTAATTCAATGGTTTCCCCAGCTCCCACTAATAGAATATTGAGATGATGAAAAGAATCAAAAATTTGTCTTGCGAGATGACAGGCAGAATAAGCAACGGATACCACAGCACTACCAATTTCTGTTTCGGTTCGTACACGTTTCGCTGTCGCAAAGGTTTTTTGAAATAAGCGAGAAAGCTCACTTGAAATAGGGCGCTGTTCTGCTTGATAAAAATCTTCACTATATTGATAGGCTTGCTTTACTTGCCCTAAAATTTGTGGCTCGCCTAAAATGAGGGAATCTAATCCACAAGCAACGCGCATAATATGCTGTACAGCTTGCATATTTTGGTAATAATAACTGTGTTTTTCTAGGGCATTAAAATCAAGTTGATGAATTAATGCAAACCAATATAAGCAATGTTGTTGCCAAATTTCGCTTTCTTCAGGCGGAATTTTTTTATTATGTAAGTAGATTTCTGTTCGATTACAAGTCGATAAAATAATAGCGTGCTGAGCCAAGCCATTACGCTGTAATTGCTGTAATGCTAATATTCGTTTTTGTTCAGAAAACGCTACTTTTTCTCGTAAGGATACTGTCGCTGTTTTATGGTTTACACCAAGCACTAGAATTGTCATAGATAATCGGTAATGCGTTGATATTACAAGTTATTTACTTTTATAGTTGTCTCACTTCGTCTTGGCAGGTTTTGCCGTCCTATTGCTTAGGTTAAATTGAAACGACCATATTTTGCTTGCAATTTATTACGCTTAAATAAAATCCCCCAAAATATTGCGTTATTTTAATCAATCCTATGAAATTGAGCAAATTAAACCTGAATAGGAATAGGCTATCATTTTTATCATCAATCTCAGTAATTTTTAACTTTGGTTAATACTGCGATAGGTTAAAAAGTAATAGCTTGTTACGCCAATTAACACACAAAAGAACATAAACAATAACATTGGCTTTGCACTATAAATAGGTAATAAAGATAATAAAAAACCAACCAATGCCCCTGTGCCAAAACGAATAGTACCGACCAAGGAATTGGCGGTGCCTGCATATTGTGGAAATTGTTCTAAAATTGATGCCATCGCATTAGAGCCGATCGTTGATAACATACCAATATAGCAGGCAATCCCTAATGCCATTGGCCAAAATCCAAGGTCAAAGATTGCCACCAATAATAACCAAGTGCCTGCAATAAATTGTACAGATAAACCAAAACGTAGCATTTTTTCTGCCCCTACTTTCATTACCATACGGCTATTAATTGAAGTAAATAAAATCATCATTGACATATTCATAATGAAAAAATAGCCAAAATGTTCTGAGGCAACGCCATAAATATCAATATAAACGATAGAGCCTGAGGTAAGAAAACAAAACATGCCAGCAAACGAAAATGCCCCGCAAAGTACATAGCCTACCACCGCTTTAACTTGTACTAAAGAACGAAAATTACGCACAATCCCACTCAGATTAAAGACCACTCGCTTTTCTGAAGGCAAGGTTTCAGGAATACGGATCAAAACCAATAGGCAAGATAGGAACCCCATAAAAGCCAATACATAGAATACAGCATGCCAATGAAAAAACTTAGCAATATAGCCTCCCAGAAAAGGGGCTAATAAGGGAGCAAGCATAGAAATGAGCATAATCAACGACATCATTTTAGAAAAATAATTTTTACTAAATAAATCTCGCAATAATGCCCCTAATACCACTGCTGGCGCGGAGGCAAATAATCCTTGTACAAATCGCAACCCTAAAAAATGCTCAATACTGGCTACTTGAGTCAAGATTAATGCAATAGTGGCTGAAACAAAGGTTCCAATTAAAATGGCAGGCTTACGCCCAAAACTGTCTGCAATCGGTCCCCACAAAAGTTGCCCAAGGGCAAAACCGAGGGTAAATAATGCTAACGTATTTTGCACACGCTCAGGATTAACCTGTAAATCCTGGGCAATATCTAAAAAAGAAGGCAAATACATATCAATGGCTAAAGGGGGCAACATTGCCAAAATCCCCAATACCAAAATAAATACAAAACTTGCCTGCTGTTGTGCAGAAGTATGCTGATTCATATTAATGTCCTAAATAAATACAATCCATTAAAAATTATCTTTCCCTTGACGTAATTGGATAAATTCAGCTAAATCTTTGGCTTGCAAAAAAGGGTTAATTTCTCGTTCTCGCTTTAAGGTTGTCGGCAAACTTGGTTTTCCCTCAGCACGCCATTTTTCCACCAAAATTTTCTGATTTTGCACCGCACTTTTATGCTGTTGATCTTGTGCTACATGATAAGCAAATGCCAGATTGGATAACGTATATTCATGTGCAGGACAAAGGATAGTTTCTGCGGGTAATTGATTTAAGCGTTGTAATGAAGCAAACATTTGCGCATAATCGCCCGTAAACACACGTCCACATCCCCCCGAAAAAATCGTATCACCACAAAATAAATGCCCATCAAGCAAAAAGCTCACATGATTTGCCGTATGCCCACCGCTAGGAATAACCTCAATTTGATAATGTGCCGTATGAAACTTGCCCTCATTAATTATTTTTGACGCATACTCAGCGGTTTCGCTCGGCCCAAATACCTCAACCTGTGGATATTGTTGTCGTAACGCTTTGACACCAGCAACATGATCATCATGGTTATGCGTCAATAAAATCGCCTCCAAAGTAAGCTGATGTTGCTGTAAATAATCAATAACAGGGCGAGATTCTGCCGGATCGATCACAATAACAGGTAAATTTTCTCGCCCATAAAGCCAAATATAGTTATCATTAAGGACTGGTAGTGCAACTAACATAAATTCTTCCTATTGAGAGTCAGTAAATGAAATGGCAAGCTAAATCTAACACAACCTTTCGCTTACCTACCTGTTGGCAAGAAATCCAACAAGGCGAACAATATCGTAAATCGCTTGAACAATATTTTGCAGACTGGTTTCCCAAAATTTTAGGCTACCATATTCTCTATATCGGCGGATTAAGTGCCGAAATTCATTATGAATTACCTCTACGCAATCAAATGGTTATATGCCCAGAAATTTCCCAAAATCTCACCGCACTTTACGCCAATAAGCCCGATCATACACTGATTAATGCGAAAATAACAGAGTTACCCTTGATAGAAAAACAGATCGATGCTTGCCTATTAATCAACAGTTTGAATTTTTGTCAAGATCCCCATCAATTACTGCGTGAAGTCAATCGTGTATTAACCGATGACGGTTATCTTTTTCTCTCATTATTTCATCTATGCAGCCCACTATTATTTAAACGGCAACTCAATACCAAAACACACCCAGCTCTGCCTTTTCGTCAATTTATGGATTGGCGAGTTTTAGATTGGCTCTCTTTATTACATTTTGATATTCTTGATCACCAACGTTTAACCATCACGCCACTTCCTCGCTGTTTTTCCCCATTAAGTGTCATCGTGGCACAAAAACGCACCTACCCAATTCCCATGACGCCTCAAAAAGTGCGGTTTAAAAATCAACAGGTTTTTAATGTGGCGGAGGTTTGTAAAATGTAGAACGGCTATAAAAGGAGTGATAAATTTCTATGTTTTCACTCGGTATTAATATTTTTAAAAGTGCGGTCAATTTTAAAAAATTATTTTTAATATGACCGCACTTAAATATTATTTACTCAAGTAATTCAAACCAATAAGGGCAGGGTTTAAAGCGTTCGCCGTAGAGTGTCACGTGATGATTGAGTTCTGCTAGGATATTTTTTGCTCCCACTTTTTGAATGTAAGCATAAATTCCGCCACGAAAACTTGGGAAGAATGCACCAAGTACCGAGGCAACATTACCTTCTTCTTGGTTTGCGATAATGCCTTCTTGCAAACAATACATCGCTTCATTTAACATCATTAATATGCAACGGCGGACAATTTGTTCCGCTTCAAGATCGTTGGCGGAAATGACTTCTAATACATAATAAATACTGCCATCAACCGCGGTGCGATTATCGTCACGATCATATAAATAAAAACCTCGTTTATTTTTTATCCCTTTGCGTTCATCATCAATTAATAGATTGATTTTTGGCGGTAAAGCAAAACGTTCGCCGAGTTTTTGTCGTAGGGTCGGTAAGGATTTCACCAGAATATCTAAGCCAAGTTCGTCGATCATTGCTAGTGGCCCGAGGGTAAAACCAAATTCTTGTAAAGCACGATCAATAAATTCAACGGTTTCGCCATCAATAATGCAATTAATGGCTTCGAGTAGGTAAGGGGTGAGAATACGATTGATAAAAAAGCCCGCTTGGTCGGCGACTAATAAGGGGATTTTACCTTGTTGAATGGCAAAATGAATGGCGGTGGCAATGGTTTGTTCTGAGGTTCCGCTATGTGGAATAATTTCTACCATTTTGCGTTGTGAAACGGGGCTAAGATAATGAAAGCCAATGATGTTTTCGGGGTGTTTGGCTTTGGCGGCAATTTCCGCAATGGAAAGGGTGGAGGTATTGGTGGCAAAAATAATGTTTTCGCCATAATAATGTTCGGATTCACGCACCATTTGTTGTTTTAATGCCAGATCTTCATAAACGGCTTCAATAATAAAATTGGCACGATGTTGTCCAACGAAACGTTCTCCCCCTGTGATGAGCTGCATTTTTTGACGCATTTGCCCTAAGGATAATGTCCCTTTTTCAACTTCTTTTTGTAATAGTTTATAGCTTTTGTTTAAGGCTTGTAATATGCCTTCGGGGTGAATATCTTTGATGCGGACAGGGATATTGGCGTGCTGAGCGGTGATATAAGCAATGCCTGCACCAAGAAAGCCACTCCCTAAAATCGCAACGTTACTAATGTCTTGTACATTACCACGAATACGATATTGTGATTTCATCGCTCTTGCGGTTTGTTCTAATAGGCGTAGGGCTTGGGATTGTTCGGTCAGATAAAGCTGGGCGAAATGTTGGCTTTCTAATGATGCCGCTTTTTTATTGTCTGTGTGTTTTAGAACATCAAGGATCGCCTGTATTGCGATACGGTTATCAAGGACGTTTGGAATATTGGCTTCTATCCGTTCTAATAAATAATGGCGTGAGAAAGAGCGGTTGATCCAACGATTTTTTTGTTGAATTAAACGGTTTCGCCAATGGGGTTTGGGCTGGTGAGTTTGAGATTGTTTAATATACTCAAGTGCGGTAGGAATTAGTACGGTTTTTTCCACCCGGGTATGAATAAGCCCAAGGGATAGGGCAGTTTTTCCATCAATCTTATTACCCGTTAAAATCAGTTCTGCCCCTTGTTTTAAACCGATAAGATTAGGGAGGCGTTGCGTTCCACCTGCAAAAGGGAGTAAGCTTGAACGGACTTGTGGCATTGCAAAGGTGGTAAAGATATCATTGCTCGCAATACGGTATTGACAGCTAAGGGCAAGTTCTAAGCCTAATCCATAACAATCGCCATTAATGGCGGCGACAGTGGGGATTTTTAAGTATTCAATTTCTTTAAATAGCTGTTGGGCTTGTTCAGAAAATTTTTCTAATTCTACCGCACTTTTTTGTTCTAATTGGCTTAGATCAAAACCACGGATAAAATTATCGGGTTTGGCTGAGATAAAAATAAGCCCTTTTAATTGTGAACGCAAAATAGTGCCAATAATTTCTCTTAATTCTTCAATAAAGTGAAGATTAAGTAGGTTAAAAGTATGTGCGTGATCATTAATAGTAACAATACCAATTTGATGTTGTACATTGAGTGTAAAAGTTGCTTGTTGTTGATATTCCATTTTATTCTGTCTCCAAAACCATCGCACCGCCTAGTCCACCTAGACCACAACCTGTGACTAAAGATAGGCCACCACCTCGGCGTTTTAATTCAAATAATGATTGAATAATAATGCGTAAACTGCTTACTGCACGAGGATTACCATAAGCTAAAGATCCCCCTAATACATTAAACTTATTCATATCTATTTCGCCAAGGGCTGCGGTGCGATTGAGTTGTTGTTGTGCGAAGTGATCATCGGCAAATAAACGGATATTCGCTAATGCTTGGGCTGCTGAGGATTCGTGCATATCAATTAAATCCAGATCCTTGAGCTGTAAATTAGCACGTTGTAAAGCAAGTGATGAAGCATAAGTAGAACCAATAAGCATATTCTGCCAGACATCGTTACCTGTCATAGCATAACTGCGGATATAGCCCAATACCTTAAGACCTTCAGCTTTGGCAATATCCTCACGCATTAACATTACAGCTGCCGCGCCATCACAGGATTGGCTGATATTCCATTGGGTAACAGAACCTTGTTGTTTATCGCTAAGGGGCGTAAGTTTTTGATAATACTCCGCTTTAGGCTTGGATTGAATCAGGTTATCAGCCACTACAAAATTTTCATAGGGTGCTGGAAAAGATAACATCACTTGTTCTTTTAAACTGTTATCACGCCAAGCCTGTTTGGCTTTTTGATGAGAATTGAGCGTAAACTGATCTTGGGATTGTCGATCAATTTGGAAGTTTTTAGCCATTTGCTCAGACACATCTTCCAAAGCAAGATCGGTCACATATTCTTTGGGATTAACACCATAAGGTTTTAAATCAGCCCAAGTTAATTGCTTAATAAGAGCCAATTTTCGTTCCCAGCCCTCAGCTTGTAGAATATCTTTAATGCCTTGAATTAAACGTGGATTGAGACTAATTGATGAATTAGAAATGGATTCGGCAGCACCCGCAATCCCCCCTTGTGAAGAGCCTGTAATAATAGCGTTTGCCACATTGATCACCGCTTGTAACCCTGTCACACAAGAACTGCTGATTGAATAGGCGGAGGCATTGACTCGCCCTAAACTTACGGCAACACCTCGAGCAATATTTTGAATGGCGGCGTGTTGTGTTACTTGTCCAAATACAAATTGTTGCAGTAATTGTGGATCAACGGCAACACGATTTATCAATTCATTGGTTACCATTGTGCTGAGGTCAATCGCAAACGTATGCTTGAATCCCGTATCTTTTTGTTGGAAAGGCGTGCGTAAACCACTAACAATCGCAATGCGTTGTCCTTGGGCGGTAATTAAACATTGGTCTGACATAACATAATCTCGATATTTATTAAAACGACGATATTGTCTTTGTTGTGAGATAAGGCAAAGTTTGCCCTTGAATGGCGTATTTTGCTGTTTAAACGTATCGGCTGACAAGTATAACAAACAAACGAGATTATCACTATAACCCAACAAGACTAAGCGGTGCTTGTGTTGTACTCTGTGCGGAGATTAGGTAAAATCTCCCCTAATTGAACTTAGGATATAAAAGTATGGCAAAGAAAAAAATTAAAGCAGGATCAAATACTATCGCCTTGAATAAGCGAGCAAGACACGATTATTTTATTGAAGAAGAAATTGAAGCAGGATTGGCTTTACAAGGTTGGGAAGTAAAGGCGATGCGTGCGGGTAAGGCAAATATTAGCGATAGTTATGTGATTTTTAATCAAGGCGAAGCCTATTTATTTGGCGCAACCATCACGCCATTGAGTGTTGCTTCAACCCATATTGTGTGCGATCCAACACGCACACGCAAATTATTACTCAATAAACGAGAATTAGATTCTCTCTTTGGTAAGGCAAATCGTGAAGGATTTACCATTGTCGCACTCTCGCTTTACTGGAAGCAGGCTTGGGCAAAGGTTAAAATTGGCTTAGCAAAAGGAAAAAAACAACACGATAAACGTGAAGATATTAAAGAACAAGAATGGAAACGCACAAAAGCGAGAATTATGAAAAATGCGAATCGGTAAGGGGAGTGTTGTATTATTTTAAAGTGGAATGATTATTACTAAAGACACCGCACTTTTAATTCAATCACAGGGTATTTAAATACCCTGTGATTGAATTAACAAATTCTGTTATTTTTTTGTCGCCTGTTTCATCAAACGTACAAAACTAGCCAGTTCTTTTAAACATTGTTCAGGATCATTGAGATGTTGTTCAATAATTTTTACCGTAGCTGAACCCGAAATTGCGCCTTGTACGCCTAGCGATAAGGCGTTTTTTACTTGGTCAGGTTTGGCAATGCCAAAACCTTGTAGGATAGGGGGGGCATTGTGGGCTTTTAATTTTTCCACTAAATGATCAAGATTGGTTGCATAGCTGTGATTTTCTGCACTGGTTACTCCTGCTCTTGAAACTAAATAAGTATAGCCTTCGCTATATTGGGCAACTTTAGCGATGGTGTTATCATCTGCGTTTGGTGGGCAAATAAATACAGGTTGGATACCCTGTGCTTTGGCGGCGGACACATAAGGCTCACAAGCTAATAGGGGAATATCGGCGACTAAAACCGCATCAACGCCCACTTCGGCACAGCGTTGATAGAATGGGGTTAGCCCTTGTGCATAAATCAGGTTGGCACATAATAATAAGCTAATTGGAATATGCGGATATTTTTGTCTAATTTTTGCCAATAATTGGAAACTTTGCTCTGTACTACAACCTGCTTGTAATGCACGATTATTGGCGGCTTGAATTACTGGGCCATCTAATAGCGGATCGGAAAAAGGAAAGCCTAGCTCAAGGGCATCAGCACCATTTTCTACGAGGGTACAAACGATATTGAAAGATTGTTCAAAATTAGGATCACCTAAGGTTACAAAGGGGACAAAAGCCCCTTCATTTTGTTGAGCTAAATGTTGAAATAATTGGGCAAAACGATTCATTATAAGCCTCCTTTTGCAGATAAAATTTTATCTACGGTAAAAATATCTTTATCGCCACGACCAGAAAGATTAACCACTAAAATTTGTGGTTTATCAGGATTTTGCTTAATCATTTTTAAGGCATAAGCTAAGGCGTGGGAACTTTCTAAAGCAGGGATAATGCCCTCGTGGCGTGCTAAGGCTTGAAAGGCCTCTAAAGCTTCATCATCGGTAATGCTTTCATAGTCGGCTCGTCCAATAGCGTGTAAATAAGCGTGTTGTGGGCCGACAGAAGGAAAGTCTAGCCCTGCGGAAATGGAATAAGATTCTTCAATTTGTCCGTCTTGGGTTTGCATTAAGGGGGCTTTCATTCCAAAATAAATGCCTACTGTACCATGTTTTAATGGGGCACCATGTTCGCCCGTAGCAATACCATGCCCAGCAGGTTCAATGCCGATTAATCTCACATTTTTTTCGTCAATAAAATCATTAAACATACCAATGGCATTAGAGCCACCACCTACCGCCGCAATTACGGCATCAGGCAAACGACCTTCTCGTTCAAGAATTTGCTGTTTGGTTTCTTCACCAATCATTTTTTGAAATTCACGCACAATGGTTGGGAATGGGTGTGGACCAGCAGCCGTACCAAGTAAATAATGGGTTGTGGCATAATTGGCTGACCAATCTCGCATTGCCTCACAACAAGCATCTTTTAGGGAACAAGAGCCTTTTTGCACAGATTCTACTTCCGCCCCCATTAAACGCATACGAAACACATTAGGAGCTTGGCGTTCAATGTCTTTTGCCCCCATATAAATTTTGCAAGGCATATCAAGCATCGCACAGGCTAAAGCGGTGGCAACGCCATGTTGTCCAGCCCCTGTTTCCGCAATAATGCGGGTTTTGCCCATACGTTTTGCTAATAAAATTTGCCCTAGCACTTGATTGGTTTTGTGTGCCCCACCATGCAAGAGATCTTCTCGTTTTAAATATAATTTGGTTTGGCTACCCTTGGTTAAATTACGGCAAAGGGTAAGGGCAGTAGGGCGTCCAGCATAATTTTTGAGTAAATCTTGGAATTGTTGTTGAAAGGCAGGATCTTGTTTTGCCTCAACAAATGCCAGTTCTAATTGCTTTAACACAGGCACTAAAATCTCTGGTACATACATACCACCAAATTCACCGAAATAAGGATTTAAAAGGGTTTCTTCTGTCATAATTTATCCTTGTGAACACTGATAAGTTAAAATTTTACTAAAAATTGACCGCACTTTTTCGCTTGCTTTGATACCAGCACTGGTTTCTACCCCTGAATTAAGATCAAGCCCTAAACAACCTTGGGCTAAGGCTTGGCTAACATTATCAGGGTTAATTCCGCCTGCGAGCATAGCTTTGGCTTTTAATTGTGATGGAATATATTGCCAATTAAAGGATTTGCCTGTGCCACCTTGTTGCTGTTTGCTTTTACTATCAAACACATAACGATCCACCTCAGCACATTCTTGAATATTAAGGGGTTCAGCTTGTTCAATATCAATAGAAATAGCTTGCCATATTTGCACTTGTGGCGGTAATTGCTGGCGTAATTGTTGAATATATTGCGGATCTTCTTGCCCATGCAGTTGCACCGCAAACAGCGATAATTGGCGAGCTAAATTAACAATCAATTCTATGGGCTGATTTTGAAAAACGCCAACAAAACGCAATGGAGCAGTGGTAACCAATTCTTGTGCTTGCCTTAAGGATACGCAACGAGGGGAATTTTCTACAAAAATCAATCCGCCATATAACGCCCCTTGTTGGTAAGCCAGCTCAACATCTTGCGGACGAGTTAGCCCACAAATTTTATTTTCACCAAAAATCACTGAACGTACGGCATTATTTAAATCTTGTTCCGCCATTAAACTTGAGCCAATTAAAAAGCCATTAACCACCGATTGTAATTGTTGGACTTGTTGATGAGTATAAATCCCTGATTCACTGATAATAATACGATCGGCGGGGATTTGTTTAGCGAGTGGGGGAGTGCGTTGCAAATCTACGCTGAGATCGTGTAAATCTCGATTATTAATGCCAATCACTTTTGCTCCCAAGGCAATGGCTCGTTCTAGCTCTGCTTGGTTAGAGGTTTCGGTTAATATTCCCATATTTAATTGGTGGGCTAGTTGTGCTAATTGTTGATATTTCTCATCATCAAGTACCGATAACATCAATAAAATGGCATCGGCTTGATGATAACGAGCAAGATAAACTTGGTATTCATCAATCATAAAATCTTTGCATAACACTGGTTGTGTGACAATGTCACGAACTTGTTTTAAATATGCAAAGTCACCCTGAAAATATTTTTCATCAGTTAAGACTGAAATGGCATTGGCGTAGTTTTTATACACCTGTGCAATCTCGTTTAAGTCAAAATCCGCTCGGATAAGCCCTTTTGATGGCGAGGCTTTTTTACATTCTAAGATAAAAGCAGGGCGTTGCGAGTTATCTTTTGCCAAGGCTTGATAAAAAGAGCGGTCTGATTTTTCAATGTTTTTTACAAATTCTGTTAAGGGAAAGGCTTTTTGTTTTGCGTTAAGCCAATCCATTTTATCTAAGATAATTTGTTGTAAAATCGTGGGTTTATCGGTTAAATTCATTATGCTTAGCCTTAATATTGGGTTAGTTGAGTTAAGGTTTCAAATGCTTTACCTGTAGCAAGCTGTGCCATAACTTGTTCGGCATTTTGTTTAATATCAGGTTGTCCAAATAATTTTAATAACAGCGCTGTATTCATTGCCACTGCTTGTTGATGAGCTGGTTTTCCGTTACCTTGTAACAAGTTGGCAATCATTTCCGCATTTTGTTGAGGTTCGCCACCTTGTAAACTTTCTAAAGGCTGAGGGCGGAAACCAAAATCCTGCGGCGAAAGGCTATAATAGGTAATGTTACCCTGAGAAATTTCAGCCACTTCTGTTTTGCCATGAATGGCGACTTCGTCTAAGCCACAACCATGCACCACAATACTATGCTGATGACCGAGTTTTAGCGCAGTTTCTGCATAGGTTGGGATAAGTTTTGCGGTATATACCCCCAATAATTGCTGTTTAGGACGAGCTGGGTTAATTAATGGCCCGAGAATATTGAAAATGGTACGAGTTTTTAAGGCTTGGCGTACTGCAACAGCGTGCTTAAAGCCTAAATGATATTGTTGAGCAAATAAAAAGCAAAGATTAATCTCATCGAGTGCTTTTCTTGCAGTTTGAGCATCAATGCTAACATTCACGCCTAAGGCGGTAAGTAAATCGCTTGAACCAGTTTTACTAGAAACACTGCGGTTACCATGTTTGGCAACTTTGATCCCCATTGATGCCGCTACAATGGCGGAGGCAGTGGAAATATTAATGGTATTTGCTCCATCGCCACCTGTGCCAACAATGTCGGCAAAAGGATAATCAGGACGAGGGAAAGGTTGAGCCGCTTGTAATGAGGCGGCAACTGCACCGCTGATTTCTTCTACACTTTCGCCTTTAATTTTTAAGGCAATTAAGGCAGCCGCTAATTGTTCTGGCAATAAATTGCCTTGAATAATCTGTTGAAAAAGCTGTTCACTTTCTTGCTGGGTAAGGGATTGTTGTTCAAAAAGTTTATTTAAAATCTGTTCTGTTTGCATAATTGTTCCCCTGAGTATTCATTATTGATAAATATCATAACTTAAATCATTGGCTTCATCACCTGTCATACCACGAAATCCCCAACAATGAGCAGGTTGTTCTTTAATGGTTATTTCTACATCAATGGGCGAAATATGGAGTTTATTTTCAAGTTCACAAAATAACATTTTAATCAGTCGTTTTTTACTCAATTCGGTTCGCCCTGCCATTAAATTGATTTCGATCACCATAAATTGTTCTGTACGTCCCTCAGGATAATAAAAATCTTCTGGATTTAACCCAATAAAACGCAAGGCGTGTTTACGTTTAGGAATGCCTAGCCCAAGGTATAAACAATCAAAAATAATGTGCATTATTGCTTCTTTATGGGGCGATAGTTGTTGTTTTAAGCCATAGACCCTAATCATATTGTCTTCCTTTGGTTAAGATTGGCGAGAATGAATATGGAGTAGCCAATCTATGGCTTGTGCCAATAATTTTCCCCCTTCTACCGTTAAGATACTTTCAGGGTGGAATTGAAAGCCACAAATAGGCAAATGTTGATGGCGTATTGCCATAACAATATCATTATAAGTGGCATTAACCACCAATTCCTCAGGCAAATCACTGCCCATAAGAGAGTGATAACGAGCCACAGGCATAGGATTTTGTAATCCTGTAAACATTGCTTGGTTATCATGTTGGATTTTGGATATCTTGCCATGTAGCACTTCGCCTGCGTGTACTACTTTTCCGCCAAAGGCTTCAATTAATGCTTGATGTCCTAAACAAATACCAATCATTGGGACTTGGTGTTTTAACTGGGCGATTAACGGCAATAAATTGCCAGCTTGAGCAGGATTGCCCGGCCCAGGAGAGAGGGCTAAAATGGTATCAGGTTGTGCTAAGGCCCGCTCAATTAATAAGGATAACGCACAATCATTGCGGTAAATTTGGACTTGGTGTCCAAGGGTACGAAATTGATCCACAAGGTTATAGGTAAAGGAATCAAAATTATCAATAAATAAAATATTTGCCATAGTTCAATCCTTGTATTAATTGCCGGTCTGATGATTGGTTTGCATAATGGCGTTAATCACAGCACGAGCTTTATGCCTTGTTTCATCAGCTTCCATTTGTGGATCAGAATCTAAAACCTCGCCACAACCCGCTTGCACATAAGCCATATTATTTTGGACGAAAGCAGAGCGGATAACAATACAGGTATCAAAATTGCCGTCAGAGGATAAATAGCCCACAGCTCCGCCATAGGAATGGCGTTTTTGTTGTTCAAATTGATAAATTAATTGCATAGCTTTAATTTTAGGCGCCCCTGTTAGCGTTCCCATATTCATACAGGCTTGATAAGCGTGTAGGGCATCAAGTTCAGGGCGTAGTTTACCTACCACACGAGACACTAAGTGCATAATATGTGAATAGCGATCTACTTGCATAAGTTCTTTAACCTGTCTTGTGCCACTTTCACAAACTCGTGCAATATCATTGCGAGCTAAATCCACCAGCATTAAATGTTCGGCTAATTCTTTGTGATCTAAACGTAATTCTAATTCTAAACGGGCATCTAATTCCTGATCGATTTTGCCATTTTGATCAAAACCTCTTGGACGAGAACCGGCAATAGGGTAAATCTCTAATTGGCGAGTTTGTGCCGAATATTTTAACGCACTTTCTGGCGATGCTCCAAATAAGGTAAAATCCTCATCTTGCATAAAAAACATATAAGGGCTTGGATTATTGCTTTTTAATTGCCGATAGGAAGCTAATTTATTCGGGCAAGGTAAAGAAAATCGGCGTGATGGTACAATTTGGAATACATCGCCGATATTAATATGATGTTTTAAGGCTTGGATAATCCCTTTAAACTCAGGATCTTCAATATTCACCTGTACTTCTGTTTGCACATTTTGTATGTCTAAGTGCGGTGTGATTTTCACCAGTTTTTGTTTAATTTGAGCTTGTTCATTGAGTAAGGCTTGTCCTTGTTCAGGATTAAAACAAAAACTAAATAATTCTGCCGTTTGATGAGCGTGATCAAAGGTTAATAGTTGCTCGGCAAGATAAAACACATAATCAGGACAGCTTAAACCATCATCTTGTAGCTGAATATTTTCCATAGGAATAAAATTACTGACGAGATCATAAGCAAATAATCCGCCGAGAAAAATAGGGGTTTGACTATATTGGAAGAGTTGGGTTAAAGCCCTTAGACCATCAAAAATGGTGGCAGATTGTAATTTGCTATCTTCATCTAAATTGGGATCAAGGGGAGCAAATTCGGCAATTAATTGTTGTTCATTCACTTGGTTAAGGGAGCAATAAGTGGCTAAATATTGCTTAATCAGAGGCAGAACCGCTTTACCATTTTCCGTTAATGCTTGGAATGTGACTTGTTGAGCAAGACAAGAAATTTTTACTGCCGTTTTGGCTAATAATAAACTTTTTAGGCTATTTTTGCTGGTAATTTCTGCTGATTCAAGTAATAACGTATGGGATTGATTGGCGCATAGGGTACCAAAAACTGCGGTGGGATCGGAATGATACGCCACTTGCTGATTAAAGGTTTGAATATAAGGAAATAACATAGATTGCCTCGATAACATAAAAAATAATCTTGCACTATTAAACTAGTACAAGATTATTTTGTCAAGGCGTTTCGCTATGATAAAAGTAGGACTGTTTAGAAATTAAGCATTTTTGATAATTTCATCAATATGTTGTTTCGCTTGGCGTTGAGCTTGAGCAATCGCGTCCGCACCATAACCAATGCCTTGAGCATAAACAAATTGTACATCAGTAATACCAATAAAGCCTAAGAATGTTTTTATATAAGGGGTAACCAAATCCGTTGCTGTGCCTTGATGAATGCCGCCGAAAGCACATAATACAATGGCTTTTTTACCTTTCACTAATCCCTCAGCCCCATTTTCGCCATAACGGAAAGTGACACCTGCACGAGCGATAAAATCAAAATAAGTTTTGAGCTGAGTTGGAATATTAAAGTTATACATTGGGGCATTGATCACAAGGGTATCTACGCTATTTAATTCTTCAATCAGTTGATCGGATAATGCCACCAATTTTTGTTGATTTTCGTTCTCAGCTTGTCCCTTGCGTAATGCTTGAGCGGCATTGGCATCGTAGCTTGGTAGAGGGTACTGAGCTAAATCACGTTCAATAATATGCACCTCTTCAAGTTGGGCGGTAAGATAATCGGATAGTTGGTTGGTTTGTGATTGATCGCCTAAAATACTTGATTTTAATACTAATAGATTTTGCATAATAAATTCTTCTTTCTTCATTTTGTATGGAATGAACACGAATGGCGAATATTATAAGCAGAAATAATAGGATAAAAAGCCTGAATTTGGAAAAAGATTATTTACTCAGAGTGAATAATCTCAGGATTTCATCTTATGGATAAATAAGGTATATTATTGCCCTTAAATTTTAAAGTGAAACAACGATATTTAACCTAATAACGAGAAAAGGAGGATAACAATGTGGTCTGAATTAGCCTTAGGTTATGGCTTATTTATTTTGCAAATTTTAACAATTATTGTGGTTATTGGCGTCATCTTTGCCATCATTATTGGTTTAAAACAAAAAGGTAAACTCGCTCAAGGCGAACTTGAAGTTATTGATCTTGCTGAACAATATCAAAAAAATCAACAAAAATTAGCGGATTTTCAGTTAAGTGAACAAGCGGCTAAAGCAGCGGAAAAAGACAAGAAAAAAGCGGATAAACTCAAAGCAAAAGCGGAAAAAGAGCGGTTAAAAAATAGTGAAAAAAATAATGAGCAAAATAAACCGCACTTATATGTTTTGAGTTTTAAAGGCGATATCCAAGCCTCAGCCACAACGGCTTTACGAGAGGAAATTAATGCCATTATTGCGGTTGCCAAACCTGAGCAAGATGAAGTGTTATTACGTTTAGAAAGTCCGGGCGGCGTGGTGCATGGCTATGGTTTAGCAGCCTCACAATTAAATCGTTTAAAACAACATGGCATTAAATTAACCGTTGCGGTAGATAAAGTTGCGGCGAGTGGTGGTTATATGATGGCGTGCGTGGCAGATAAAATTGTCGCAGCCCCTTTTGCCATTATTGGCTCTATTGGCGTGGTGGCACAAGTGCCAAATATTCACCGCTTATTAAAGAAAAATGATATTGATGTGGAAGTGATGACCGCAGGCGAGTATAAACGAACGCTAACGGTATTGGGTGAAAATACTGAAAAAGGTAAACAAAAATTCCAACAAGAATTACAAGAAACCCACGATTTATTCAAACAATTTGTGGCACAACAACGCCGCCATTTAGCCATTGATCAAGTTGCCACTGGCGAACATTGGTTCGGACAACAAGCTATTGAATTGCAGTTAGTGGACGAAATTGCCACCAGTGATGATTTGATTTTAGCGGCAATAAAAGAAAAATCAGTGCTGGCAATCAGTTATAAAACAAAGAAATCTTTGTTACAAAAATTTGGTAAACAAGCGGAAGAAAGTGCGGATAATTTATTGACTAAATTATTAAATCGCCAAGGCAAAGATTTTTATTAAGGTAGTAAAGCAATGCAACAGGTTAAAGCCCATTTAGAGGAACTACAAGCGGTTTTACAACGTCATCAATTATGGCAAGCTGTCGCCCCAGAGGCGGCCGCTTTTGAAAGTCAACAACCTTTTGCTTTGGATACAATGACCGCTACAGAATGGCTACAATGGATTTTTATTCCACGTATGTGGGCATTGTTAGAAAGCAACGCCCCTTTACCAAATAAAATCGCCATTTCGCCTTATGTTGAAGAAGCATTAAAAGAGCATCAAGCCTTATCCGACTTATTAGCCCCTTTGCTCGCCTTGGAGCAATTATTAAATGATGATTGATAATATTTCCCCAGATCTAATCTCTTTATCCTCAAGTGCGGTGGATTTAGAGATTATTTTTCAAGATGATTATATGGTTGCGGTAAATAAACCTGCTGGTATGTTGGTACATCGCAGTTGGCTAGACTCACAAGAAACCCGTTTTGTTATGCAAACTTTGCGTGATCAAATTGGTCAATATGTTTATCCTATTCATCGCCTTGATCGCCCAACGTCTGGCGTGTTGTTATTTGCTCTGACCCCTGACATTGCTCAACAGCTTTGCCAACAATTTGAACAAAAACAGGTGCAAAAAAGTTATTTAGCAATAGTAAGAGGCTATTTGCAAGGGCAAGATCGTATTGATTACCCCCTTAAAGTTAAGTTAGACAAAATCGCGGATAAATTTACCGATAAAGAAAAATTACCCCAGTCGGCAATTACCGATTACATTGGTTTAAAAACCGTAGAAATGCCTTATCCTTTAGGGCGTTATCAAACTTGCCGTTATTCTTTAGTGCGATTATTGCCACAAACAGGGCGAAAACATCAGTTACGCCGTCACATGAAACATATTTTTCACCCAATTTTAGGGGATACACAATACGGTGATTTACATCAAAATCGCTTATTCCAACAAAAAACAGGCAGCCACCGATTAATGCTACACGCAGAAAGCCTAGAAATTACCCACCCAATCACTCAGCAGAAATTACGTTTAACGGCAGAACTTGATGCACAATGGGAACAAGTGTTTAGGTGTTTGGGGTTTTGAGGAACAGAAAACGGGATAATTAAGAATATGCAAAATTAAGATAGTTTTCTGTTCATTGAGTTTTAAGTGTGGTGTGTTTTGGGATTATTTTACCACCTGATAACAAGGCTCATAATCTTCGCCGCCAGGTAATTTCATTCGATGTTGTACGACAAAATCTTGTAAGACTTGATCGACTTTTTCCATTAGGCGTTTGTCGCCATGCAGTTTAAATGGGCCGTATTGTTCAATTTGGTCAATGCTGTCTGGTTTGATATTGCCTGCTACAATGCCTGAAAAGACGCGGCGTAAATTGGCGATTAGGCTCATTGTGGATTGTTCAAGATGTAAATCTAAATTCTCCATATTTTGATGGGTAGGAATAAAAGGTTGTTGAAATTCCTCTGGAATTTTTAGTGACCAATTAAAGCCGTAAGAATCGTTATTGGCTTGTCGTTGTTGCTTGATAATTTGCATGGATTGACGCATTTTTTGGGCAACGGTTTCAGGATCATCAATAATGATTTCATAAAGTTGCTGTACTTCTTCGCCAAAAATTTCTGCCACAAAACGATCAATGGTGGCGAAATATTGCTGGCTTTCTTTTGGGCCTGTGAGAATTAATGGTAAGTGAAGATCTTTGTTAGCAGGGTTAAGTTTTATGCCCAAGATATATAAGAATTCTTCAAACGTGCCAGGACCGCCAGGGAAAATGATAATACCATGCCCCATACGCACAAAGGCTTCTAAGCGTTTTTCAATATCAGGCATAATAATTAATTCGGTAACAATAGGGTTAGGTGGCTCAGAAGCTATAATAGAAGGCTCTGTAATACCAATAAAACGGTTGTTTTTGTAACGCTGGTTGGCGTGTCCAATCGCCGCCCCTTTCATTGGTGCTTCCATAACACCAGGACCACAACCCGTAACAATGTTTAATTCTCGCAAACCTAATTCTAATCCTACAGCTCGGCAATATTGGTATTCAATTTGGTTAATGGAATGTCCGCCCCAACAAACGATCAAATTTGGTGCTTCGCCTACAATTAAGGCTTTGGCATTGCGTAAAATAGCAAAAACTTGGTTAGTAATATATTTGCTATCTTGTTGATTATTGGGATTTAGGCGTTGATTAAGGACGTTAACGAATAAAATATCACGTAATACGGCGAATAAGTGATATTGGATATTGCGGATCATTTGATTATCCACAAAGGCATCAGCTGGGGGATTGTGTAATTCAAGGCTGACACCACGTTCACGAGCAATAAGGTGAATATCAAAATCAGGGTATTTTCCTAATAGCTCTCGGCTATCATCAGTCACAGCGCCCGAATTGAGTACCGCCAAAGAACAGTTGCGGTAGAGGGTATATAAATCAGATTTGGCTTTGGCAAGCAGTTCTACTTCTAAATGAGAAAGTTGATCCATACTGCCTTTGGGATTAACGTAATGAATAGACATAATACTCCTTTCGTTTGCTTAATTATTGACGAGCGAGTCTTAAGTTTAGCGGAATTTCCTCAAAATTTGAACGGAAGGGGTTAATATCTAAGCCCCCACGCCGAGTATAGCGGGCATAAACACTGAGCTTTTCTGGGCGAGCAAAGTGCATAATATCGTGAAAAATGCGTTCTACGCATTGTTCGTGAAATTCGTTATGCTGGCGGAATGAGATAATATAACGCAATAAGGGTTCTGCTTGAATTTTGTTACCAATATAATGAATTTGTAGCGATCCCCAATCGGGTTGTTGGGTAATTAGGCAATTTGATTTGAGTAAATGGCTGACGAGGTATTCTTCCACTTTTTGCCCTTTGATTGTGCAATCTTGTAAGTAATTGGCATTGAATTGGTAATTTTCAATATGAATATCTTGCTCATCAATACAGGTGCCTTGTAGTTGATGAATGGTTTGCCCTGTAAAATCATTGAGTTTGTGCAACCTTACTTTTACCTCGCCTTTGGCACAATGTGCTAAGTCTTGTGCGATAGTCTTTTCTAGGGTTTGCATACTGTCAAATTTATGCTGATTAAGGCTATTGAGATAGAGCTTAAAACTTTTGGATTCAATCAAATTTTGTGAGCGAAAATCAAGTTGAATATCGCCAATCGCCACTTGTGGCAATCCTTGTTGATTAAGCCAAGAGATTTCAAAAGCTGTCCAGAGATCAGCGCCAAATTGAAAGGGAAGTCGATTTTCTATACCTAGAGCGTGGCGATTTAAATGGCGTGGTACCGCTTGTAATAATTGCGGATCATAATGATGTTCATATTGGGTATGGGCTTGTCCGAGTTTGAGTTGATCTAATGAATGATGTTGATAGGTCATAAATATCGTCGTTTCCCTTTAAAATAATACTGTGTTGGCACGCCTTGCCTTACTCGTTGTACACTTTGGCGTGCCGTTGTTGTCTTATTCTAAATTGAAATGACTATAATTCCAAGATAAGTTAGAAATCAGGCGACAAGTGTCGCATTTAAAATAAAACTCTTCAAATAATGGGCTTTCTAACCGCCAAGATTGTTGGCATTTAGGACAACAACGCTGTTGTTCGCTAGCGAGATCCTGTCCGCCTACCCGATAGAGATAATAATAAGTGGGAATATGAGTAAGTTGTTCAATTTGTTGAGCGAGGGCATAGCCATGTTTTGCCAGTGGACTATCAAGCTGGCAAAGTTGCTCGAGGGCTTGTGCTTCTAGTACCGCTCCATTCATTTGTAATTGATCACAGGCTTGCCAATTTTCTTGCCATTTGATTATATCCATACTCAAGTGCGGTTGATTTTTGAATTGTTTATAAAGCGGAATGGGCAAAAAATTGTCGCCACTGTGCAAAGGCGAGCAAGTGTGTAAATAAGTGGTGTAGAGCATTTGCCACGAGGGTGTTGCGTGAAAACAGCTTTGATCCGCATTGAGATCATCAGCCACAATTTGTAGGCTGTCAAGTTGCAATCCCTTTTGTTCTGCTTGAGCAAGGGCTTGATTAACTAACTGATTATTGTTTTCAGTGAGCAAGCTACTTTGTTCAGGGCAAATTACCCGTAATCCTATGCCTAATTGGTTTTCTTGCTCTGCATAAAATAAGGGAATTTCTCGCCCAATAATTTGCCCATTATAACGCCATTGTTCAATTACTTGATTGACGGCGTAATGTTGCGGCGAAGACAGAGGCGCTTTGCCTTGATAGGCAAAAAATACATCAGTTACATACATTTATTTTCCTTATTTTAAGGTGGAACAATTATCGTTGGCAGATTAATAGATTTAATCAGGTTAGTAAACTGCTTAGCGAAATAAATCAATAATTTGTTGGGCTTGTTCAAGGTATTCCTTTTGTTGATGTTGGATAAGGTGCAATAAATAATATAATTGATAAATGGGCTTACGTTGCAAATAGCCACTATCAAGGGGATAGCTCTGTTGATAGCCTTGATAAAATGCGTGAGGAAAGCCTTGCAACTCGGTTAAGGCTAAATCACATTCCCTGTCGCCCCAATAACAAGCGGGAGAATAGCAAAGGATAGTTTGTTTTTGCTCAGCAATGTTTACTTGAGAAAGGACAAAACAATTTTGTTGCCACAATGCCCCTTGTAATAAGGCGGGAGCAGGATTGTGTTTAGCTAATTGATGGGCGATGGCTTGGGTAATTTTATCAATATCGCCAAAATAAATACCTTGTTCTTGGCATAATTGTAATTGCCAGCCAATGCGTTGTTCACTAAAAAAGGTTGCCCAGTTACTTTTCCATTCATTAGGTTGATAAACCTTACCAAACCAAGTATCAAAATCTAAGCCATATTGTTGCTGTGGCTGCCATTGATGCAATTTCGCCAGTTGCTGTCCAAAATGCTTAAGGCTTTCATCGGATAATTGATGGGGCTTAAGTGGTGCAAAAGGACAAAAGGCTTCTAATAAAATAAAACTTTGTTGTTCTGCACAACCTATCCCATAAACACGAGGAACACAAAGGCTTTGGGTTTTAGTCAGTAAAGCAAATTGATCCGCTTCGGCACGAAATTTGGAACGATAATGACGTGGGGCAGATTTGACTAACACAGGCTGCATACCGTCATCAATTAGCCAGCTTTGCTGATAAGGTGTATTGTGGATTGGTTGTTTATGTTTGATCACATAATAAGCACCAAATTGTTCTGCCAGCATTTGTGAAATGGTTTTCCACATAAATAACCCCCTGATTTTATTTTTACCAGATTGCTTTGATAATAAAAAGAAATGGCAAAATATACTGTGATAAAGGTCAAAGTTTTAAGAATTAGCTTGCAATAACGCTCATAAACTTTTGTCCGCTCGTCCCTTTTACAGCCAATAATGAAATATGCTACAATTTCGCACCGCACTTTATTTACCTTTGTGTAATAAAGTGCGGTCATTTTTTATAAAATTTTTTATTGCACACAAGTTGCCTTGCGTATGGGCGACCACTGTATAAGGATAAATTATGCCAATTATTACTTTACCTGACGGTTCTCAACGTCAGTTTGCACAACCAGTTTCTGTTTTAGATGTCGCACAAGATATAGGTGCGGGATTGGCGAAAGCCACCATCGCAGGACGAGTTAATGGCGTACGCAAAGATGCGTGCGATCTTATTAGCGAAGATAGCCAATTAGAAATTATTACCGCAAAAGATGAAGATGGCTTAGAAATTATTCGCCATTCTTGCGCTCATTTACTTGGACACGCCATAAAACAACTTTTTCCTGATGTAAAAATGGCGATCGGACCGACCATTGAAAACGGGTTTTATTATGATGTGGATCTTGATCGTTCATTAACCCAAGAAGATATTGAAAAATTAGAAAAAAGAATGCTTGAGTTAGCCAAAACTAATTATGACGTGGTCAAACAAGTGGTTAGTTGGCAACAAGCAAGAGATACCTTTGCACAACGCGGCGAACCCTACAAAATTGCCATTCTAGACGAAAATATTGAAAAAACAGCGACCCCTGCGTTGTATCATCATCAAGAATATATTGATATGTGTCGTGGGCCTCATGTGCCGAATATGCGTTTTTGTCATCATTTTAAATTAATGAAAGTGGCTGGGGCATATTGGCGTGGCGACAGCAAAAACAAAATGCTACAACGAATTTATGGAACCGCTTGGGCAGATAAAAAGCAATTAGCGGCTTATTTACAACGCTTAGAAGAAGCGGCAAAACGTGATCACCGTAAAATTGGTAAAGCCTTAGATTTATATCATATGCAAGAAGAAGCACCAGGTATGGTGTTTTGGCATAATGACGGTTGGACAATTTTCCGTGAATTAGAAACCTTTGTACGGACTAAATTAAAACAATATGATTACCAAGAAGTAAAAGGTCCATTTATGATGGATCGAGTCTTGTGGGAGCGTACAGGGCATTGGCAAAATTATGGCGATTTAATGTTTACCACCCAATCGGAAAATCGTGAGTATGCCATTAAACCTATGAACTGCCCGGGGCACGTTCAAATTTTTAACCAAGGCTTAAAATCCTATCGTGATTTACCTTTGCGTATGGCGGAATTTGGTTCTTGTCATCGTAATGAGCCATCAGGTTCATTACATGGCTTAATGCGTGTACGTGGCTTTACGCAAGATGATGCACATATTTTCTGTACCGAAGAGCAGGTAGAAAGCGAAGTGACCAGTTGTATCAAAATGGTTTACGACATTTATAGCACCTTTGGTTTTACCGATATTCAAGTCAAACTTTCCACACGTCCAGAAAGTCGCATTGGTTCTGATGAAATCTGGGATCTTGCGGAACAAGGATTAGCGAATGCGTTAAAACATAACGGTTTAGACTATGAAATCCAAGAGGGCGAAGGCGCATTCTATGGACCAAAAATTGAGTTTGCTCTGCGTGATTGCCTAGATCGTGAATGGCAATGTGGTACGATTCAGCTTGATTTTGCCCTGCCGGGACGTTTGAACGCCTCTTATGTGGCAGAAGACAATGAACGCAAAACCCCAGTAATGATCCACCGAGCCATTTTAGGTTCCATTGAACGCTTTATTGGTATTATCACCGAAGAATACGCAGGCTTTTTCCCAGCTTGGTTAGCCCCTGTACAAGCGGTAGTAATGAACATTACCGATAGTCAATCGGATTATGTGCTTGATGTGGTTAAAAAATTGTCTGACGCAGGATTACGAGTAAAATCCGATTTACGCAACGAAAAAATCGGCTTCAAAATCCGAGAACATACCTTACGCCGTGTGCCTTATATGCTGGTTTGTGGCGACAAAGAAATTGAAGCAGGCAAAATCGCTGTCCGCACCCGTAAAGGACAAGATCTTGGCTCTATTGATGTTGATGAATTTGTGCAAATGCTAAAACAACAAGTACGCCAACGAGAGCTTAAGTTGTTGGGGGAGGAGTAAAAGGCTCTACTATAATAATAAAGTGCGGTAAAAATTACCGCACTTTAACTCACATAGCTATTCTTTTCTCCATAAAACCCATTATTGTTTAATTAAATATAATAAATAATAATTATTATCATTGACAATCTTATTTTTGTTGGTAAAGTAATGGCTGTTTTTGTCAATTTCTTACTTAATGTAGATAGCATCTAAACTAACTTAAAGAGGATTACCTATGAAAAAAACGCTTGCAGGTCTTGCTGTTGCCGCTGTACTGAGTACAAATGCTTTTGCTGCGAATGAGGTGAATGTATATTCTTATCGTCAACCTTATTTGATTGAACCAATGTTAAAAGATTTTGAAAAAGAAACAGGTGTTAAGGTCAATGTGATCTTTGCAGATAAAGGGTTGGTTGAGCGTGTTAAAAGTGAAGGGGAGTTAAGCCCTGCTGATGTATTATTAACCGTTGATATTAGCCGCGTGATGGAAATTGTTAACGCTGGTTTAGCCCAACCTATTCATTCTGAGGTGTTAGAAAAGAATATTCCTGCCCAATATCGTGATTCAGCGGATCAATGGTTTGGCTTAACTACTCGAGCTCGTGTTATTTATACTTCTAAAGATCGTGTTGGTAAATTACCTGCGGATTTTGATTATTTAGATTTAGCGAAACCTGAATATAAAGGCAAAGTTTGCGTGCGTTCTGGGAAAAATGCTTATAATGTTTCTTTATTTGCTGCGATGATTGAACATTATGGCGAAGAAAAAACTAAGGAATTTTTACAAGGCTTAAAAGCGAATTTAGCCCAAAAACCACAAGGTGGCGATCGTGTTCAAGTGAAAGCTATTAAAGAAGGCATTTGTGATTATGCCTTAGGTAATAGCTATTATTATGGCAAAATGCTTGAAGATGAAAACCAAAAAGAATGGGCGGAAGCAAGCATTATTAATTTCCCAGCAGGTAAATTTAATACCCATGTGAATATTAGTGGGGTTGCGGTAGCAAAATATGCACCAAACAAAGAAAATGCGGTGAAATTAGTGGAGTATTTAAGTGGTGATCAAGCACAAAAATTGTATGCGGAATTAAACCATGAATATCCAGTAAAACCAGGTGTTCAATTATCAAAATTGGTAGAAAGTTGGGGAACATTCCAAGCGGATTCTTTACCATTAGAAAAAATTGCTGAAAATTATGGTAAAGCACTCAAATTAGTTGATGAAGTAAAATTTGATCAATAATCCATAAATTTATATCCCCTTTATTTACTATAGTCGTTTCAATTTAAAGTAGGACGATATAATAAAGGGGATATTTTTTCCTGTGATATTATGCAAAAAAAATTTTCACGTCCTTATTCCTCTAAATTTCTTGGTTGGCAATTATCTGCTCTGTTATCCACAGGTTTTATTTTATTACCTTTATTGGCAATCGCCTATCACGCCTTAGGGGGGCAATGGCAAAATCTGCAACATTTTTGGCAAACGATGTTGGGGCATTATGTGACAAATTCTGTCATTTTAGTGTGTTTAACGGTATTACTTGCCTTATTATTTGCTTTACCTAGCGCTTGGTTGGTAACCCATTATCGTTTTTGGGGGCATAAGATATTGCAATGGCTGTTATGTTTGCCTTTAGCAATGCCAGCCTATTTAATTGCTTATTTATATACGGATTTATTGGATTATTCGGGACCATTACAAATTTTTTTACGCCAGTTATTTGGGTGGTCAAGCCCACAGGATTATTGGTTTCCACAAATTCGTAGCTTATATGGTGCCAGTTTTGTGTTAGCTTTGGTGCTTTATCCTTATATTTTTTTGTTAGCCAGAGTTGCATTATTGGAGCAATCTGAGAATTTAGTACAGAGTGCGAAAACCTTAGGGGCTTCTCCTTTCACGATTTTTCGTAAAATTACCTTTCCACTTATTCGTCCTTCTGTGGCAGTGGGAATGACTTTAGTTGCAATGGAAACCCTCGGCGATTTTGGCACAGTGGCTTATTTTGCCGTTCCTACTTTGACGACCGCTATTTATGATGCTTGGTTAGGTTTTCACGATATTGGGACAGCAAGTCAAATTTCTTTATTTATGCTTCTCATGATTTTTGTTTTAGTTGTGTTGGAGTCCTATAGCAGACGTAAACAAAAAACCTATCAACGTGGCTACGAGAAAAAGCAAGCATTAAAATCTCTAACAGGCTATCGTGCTTTATTGGCTCAATTATGGTGTTGGGGATTATTGAGTTGTGCATTTTTCTTGCCACTTGGGCAGTTATTGTATTGGGCTTATGAATACTTTGAACAATCTTGGAATGCAAATTTTGTTCAATATGCCAAAAATAGTTTACTGGTATCTTGTCTTGCTTCCTTTGTAACTTTGTTTTTTGCCTTATTATTGCATTTTACTCATCGATTAAGTTTACAAGGGGGATTATTAACCCCTAAAAATACCCGTACATTATTGCAAGTCTCTTCATTAGGCTATGCCATTCCCGGTACAGTATTAGCCATTGGTTTATTATCGCCATTAACCTTTGCCGATCATCAGTTACATCATTGGCTGAAAAGCCTAGATTTATCGCCAGTGGGCTTGGTGTTTTCGGGATCAATTTTTGCTTTAGTGATGGCTTATTGTATCCGTTTTTCCGCAATGGCAATCGGGAGTTTAGAAGCCTCTTTTGGCAAAATTTCTCCGTCATTAGATATGGCAAGCCAAACCTTAGGAAAAAATGGCTTTATGATGCTATGGCGAGTGCATTTTCCTTTATTATCAAAGGGAATGTTAACGGCATTGTTAATGGTTTTTATTGAAAGTATGAAAGAGCTCAATGCCTCATTGTTATTACGTCCTTTTAATTTTGATACATTAGCAACCCATGTGTTTATTTTTACATCTGATGAACAGTTAGAACGTGCGTCTTTACCTGCGATTGCGTTAGTGCTAACGGGATTAATTCCAGTGATTTTATTGACCCGTTCTCTTATTATGAGCAGTAATAAAGAGAGATAATTATGTCCGTATTAAAAATAAATCAATTAACTTGTCAATATGGTAATCACACCATTTTGTCAGATTTAAATTTAACCTTAGAAAATAATGATATTCTTTGTTTATTAGGGGCAAGTGGTTGTGGTAAAACCACATTACTCAAAGCCATTGCGGGGCTGTTACCTGTTCAGCAAGGTTCCCTTTATTTGGACGGCGAAGCGTTAACGCATATTCCCGTAGAACATCGTCATATTGGTTTAATTTTTCAAGATTATGCTTTATTTCCTCATTTAACTGTCCAAGAGAATATTGCTTTTGGCTTAACAACGTTGTCTTCCCTTGAAAAACAAAAAATTGTGGAAAAAATGACCGCGCTTGTCCGTTTAGAGGGATTGCTACAACGCTATCCTCATCAGCTTTCTGGTGGGCAACAACAACGGGTTGCGATTGCTCGTGCTTTAGCTTGTCAGCCAAGATTATTATTATTAGATGAACCCTTTTCTAATATTGATAGCCAAGTACGTCAAGAGATGATCACTGAAATTCGAGCGATATTAAAACAACAAAATATCCCCGCTATTTTTGTGACCCACAGCAAAGAAGAGGCGTTCGCTTTTGCCGATAAAATTGCCATTATGCAACAGGGCAAAATTTTGCAGATGGGCGTTGCACAGGATCTTTATGAAAAACCCATTAATCAATTTGTTGCAGATTTTCTAGGCTATTGTAACTATCTTGTGGCACATTATCGTTCAAATAATGAAATTGAAACTTTACTAGGCGTTCATCATAATCCTAACGGATTTTATTATACTGAAGGTACGCCAATTCAGCCTCATAAACCCTTATTGTGTTTATTACGTCCTCAACATATTCAAATTACCTTTGATCCTCAAGGCGAGGCGGTTATTATTGATAAGTGTTTTGTAGGGTATTTTTATCAATATAAAATACAGATCAAACAAACGATTATACAGGTTCAGCATTATCAATCCTTTCAAATTGGTGACAATGTCACATTATCTTGCTTACAGCCATCACTTTGTTTATTAGAAGGGCATCACAGAGATTGAGCTTATATGGATATTTGCGTAAAAGCCATTAATATTTGCTAGACAAAACTTCTAACTTTCGGTAAAACTGTTAGCCTGTAATAAATAATCAGGGAATAGCCGTTATAGGAGAAAAGTATGAAGAAATTATCTGGGGCAGAGATGATTGTGCAATCTTTGCGAGATCAAGGCGTAAAATTTTTATTTGGTTATCCGGGCGGTTCTGTACTGGATATTTATGATGCAATTCATACTTTAGGGGGCATAGAGCATATTTTAGTTCGCCATGAACAAGGGGCTGTGCATATGGCGGACGGTTACGCACGTTCTACAGGGGAAGTGGGCTGTGTATTAGTCACGTCAGGACCTGGTGCAACAAATGCGATTACAGGTATTGCAACGGCTTATATGGATTCTGTCCCTTTAGTCATTTTTTCTGGACAGGTAATGAGCAATTTGATTGGGAGTGATGCTTTCCAAGAATGTGATATGGTGGGCATTTCTCGTCCTGTGGTAAAACACAGTTTTTTAGTGAAGCGAGTAGAGGATATTCCTACGGTAGTTAAGAAAGCCTTTTATATTGCATCAAGTGGGCGACCGGGACCCGTTGTTATCGATTTACCGAAAGATATTATGAATCCTGCGATTAAAGTGCCTTATCATTATCCTGAACAAGTCAATTTACGTTCTTATAATCCCACCTTACAAGGGCATAAAGGACAAATTAAAAAAGCCTTTAAGGCGATTTTGGAAGCGAAAAAACCCGTATTATTTGTGGGCGGTGGTGCAATAACGGCAGATTGTAGTGATAAATTGATTCAATTTGCCAAAACTTTAAATTTACCAGTGACTTCCTCTTTAATGGGATTAGGTGCATACCCAAGTACCGATCCGCAATGTTTAGGTATGCTTGGTATGCATGGTACTTATGAAGCCAACAATACAATGCACCATAGTGATTTAATTATTGGGGTTGGGGTTCGTTTTGATGATCGTACGACCAATAATTTAGCCAAGTATTGCCCGAATGCTAAAGTGATTCATATTGATATTGATCCTACCTCAATTTCTAAAAATGTGGTTGCACATATTCCCATTGTAGGCAGTGCGGAAAATATCTTAGAGGCTTTTTTAACCCTACTGGCGGAACAAAAAACGGCAATAACCAGCAATAGACTGGAAAAATGGTGGCAACAAATCGCACAATGGCGTGAGAAAAAATGCTTGAATTATGTTCCTGATCAGCGAGTGATTAAACCGCAACAGGTCATTGAAACGGTTTATAAACTGACACAAGGACAGGCTTATGTCGCTTCTGATGTAGGGCAACATCAAATGTTTACTGCCTTATATTATCCGTTTGATAAACCTCGCCATTGGATTAACTCGGGTGGTTTAGGCACTATGGGCTTTGGTTTGCCTGCTGCTTTAGGGGTAAAATTAGCCCATCCAGAAGCCACAGTAATTTGTGTTACAGGTGATGGTAGTATCCAAATGAATATTCAGGAGTTATCTACCGCACAACAATACCATATTCCAATTGTTATTATTAGCTTGAATAATCGTTTTTTAGGTATGGTAAAACAATGGCAGGATATGATTTATTCTGGTCGTCATTCTCAATCTTATATGGATTCATTACCTGATTTCGTAAAACTTGCCGAGGCTTACGGACATATAGGCATTGCCATTGATCATATTGATGAATTAGAGGAAAAATTAAAACAAGCATTCAGCATTAAAAATAAACTGGTGTTTGTTGATATTAAAGTGGACGAAACGGAACATGTTTATCCTATGTTAGTAAGAGGTGGGGCAATGAATGAAATGATTTTAAGCAAAACGGAGACAGCATAATGCGTAGAATTTTATCAGTATTATTAGAAAATGAATCTGGTGCGTTATCACGTGTGGTTGGTTTATTCTCGCAACGTGCTTTTAATATAGAGAGCTTAACGGTCGCACCTACCGATGATCCCACCTTATCACGAATGACCATTGAGGCTTATGGCGATGAACAGGTATTAGAGCAAATTGAAAAACAATTACATAAATTAGTTGATGTTTTTAAAGTGATGAATTTAAGTGATTGTGAACATATTGAGCGTGAAGTGATGTTATTAAAGATCCGAGCGCAAGGTGCAACACGAGATGAAATCAAACGCCTAGCGGATATTTTTCGTGGACAAATTGTGGACGTTACCACAAAATCTTATACCATTCAGTTAAGTGGAACCAAAGATAAACTTGATGCCTTTATTGCCGCAGTGAAACAAGAAACAAGCGTGATTGAAGTGGTGCGATCGGGCTTGATTAGTTTATCTCGTGGCGAAAAAAATTGCCTTTAATCAAAAAAAGAATAAATACTAGGGAGTGCGTTAAATTCGCACTTCTTTTCTTTTTACACGAAAAGTATAATCAATTTCCCAATAGGGCATTTTAAGGAGTGAAATGTGAAATTAGATGAACTCGCGAAAATAGCGGGCGTATCAAGAACCACCGTAAGTTATGTGGTAAATGGTAAAGCAAAGGAATACCGTGTCAGTGATAAAACGATTCAAAAAGTGACCGCACTTATTGAGCAGTATCAATATAAACCTAATGCCATAGCGGCAGGATTAAGGGCGGGCAAGACACATACCATAGGGCTTATTATTCCTGATTTTGAAAATAGTAGTTATGCTAGAATAGCCAATGCGTTAGAAAACCGTTGTAGAGAACATGGTTATCAGTTAATTATTACTTGTTCTAACGATAACCCTGCTAACGAAAAAGATTGTGCTAAAAATCTTTTTTTACGGAAAGTTGATGCTTTAATCGTTTCTACCTGTTTAGCTAATCCACAGGATTTTTATCCGCAAACAGTTAATAAAACCCCTATTGTTTATCTTGATCGTCCTAGTCAGGATACAGCAAGTTTAATGGTACTGTCTGATGATGAACAAGATGCTTATCATCTTGCACAACGTTTATTACAGTCCCATAAAAAAATGAATAATCTTTTATTTCTTGGCGCATTATCTGAATTACCAGTAAGTCAACAACGCCAAGCGGGTTTCGCTCGTTTAACGCAAGAATATGGCATTAATGCCAATCTTGTCTATGCGGAGCAATTTAGTAAAGAAGCAGCCAGCCAAGCATTTCAAACTTGGATCGATCAACATGGTATGCCTGATAGTATTTTTGTCACATCATTAACCTTGTTACGTGGTATTTTTCTCGTTTTATTAAATCACTATCAAAGCATTCCTAAATCCATTAACATTGCGACTTTTGGTAATCACGAAATGCTCGATCTGATTCCTAATTTAGTGATTTGTGCGGAGCAAAACCATAGCAAAATCGTTGATACCTTATGGCAATTAATTGACAAGAAATTAAATAAGAAAAAAGCATTACAAGTGGACAATATTACGGTTATTCCTCGTCATTTATTGGTAAGAAATATATAGCCAACTAAAATAGCACGCCTTGCACGAGTCAAGAAGTAGGTCACCCCCATTATAAAAGGGGGTGAAACCCTTTAGTCACCACAAAGCAAATAAAAGTGAAAAAATAATCTTAAAACGCACCGCACTTTAACAATAATTGAAACAACGATATAGTCGTTTCCAATTTAAAATGAGATAAGGCGGTAAGCCGAAGACAGTGCAAGTAGTACGGCGAGGCGTACTAACGCTGTATCATTTTTAAAGTGGGACGACTATATTTGATTTATTGCTGATAAAGATCGTTATAAAGTTGATTTTCAAAACGATTAAGGGGAGAACGTTTGGTTTTACTGTCTAATTCTCCTGTGGAATAGCCATTAATAAATTGTACAAAAGCCACCGTTTCACCACGTGCATTCGTCATAAACCCCGCAAGATTATAAACGCCTTTTAATGCTCCGGTTTTTGCTTTAATATTTTTGACTAAAGGGGGATTAAGCATTGAACCTCGTCCACTTAATGTGCCGTCCACGCCTGCGGTAGGAAAACTCTCCAGTAATTGTAATTGGTCTTCGTGAGTAATGATATAGTCTAATACCTTTAACATATCTTGCACTGAAATCAAATTATGGCGAGATAAGCCCGAGCCATCAGCAATAATGGCGTTACCCAGAGAAATATTTGCTTTGCTTTGCAAAATTTGCTTCATTGCTAAGCTACCTAATTGGAATGTTGCAGGGCGTTTATAATATTGATAAGCAATGGCACGAAACAGGGCATCAGCAATTTGATTATCCGATTTTTTCATCATTTTTTTTATTAACTCAGCTAATGAAGCGGATTGATGTTCTGCTAATAATTGTCCTTGTTGTGGCGTAATGGCTTGTTTAACTTGACCAGTAAAAGTAATACCTAATTGATTTAATTGACGTTGTACCACAGCTATACCATAACTATCAGGATCTTGTACGGCAAAACTTAATCCAAAGGGTTTATTTTGTCGTCTAATACAACCTTTAATTTGATAGCGATTGTTATCATGTACTACAGCATCAAGCTGACAATAATTGGCTTCTTTATTATCAACGATACGCACTTGCCCAAAAACTTGAACAGGGAAATTGGCAGGCACGTGAAATTTAGCCAATTCACCAACAGGATAATTGGCATCTAAATTGACATAAAAACAATTATTATCAAGATTAATTGCGGCAGGTGGGGCATTAAAGCACATGGTTAAATCATTCCAAATCCAGCCGGGAGCACGATCATGGCTGGCAAAAATGGCACTATCAAGAATTAAATCCCCATCAATTTTCTCAATACCTTGCTGTTTCAATTTCGCCAGTAATTGGTACAGCTGTCCGCTGGTTAAATCGGGATCGCCATGAAATTGGATAACCAAATTTCCTCGTAATACCCCATTTTTAATTTCACCTTGCCTTAAGAGGTTCGTATTAAAACGAAAGTTATCGGGCAAAAACAGTTTTGCTGTCAGTGCGGTTAATACTTTTTGGGTACTGGCAGGTAACATAAATAAATCGGCATGATACTGATCGATAATTTTATTTTGTGGAATATTTTTAGCAATAAAAGCCAGATTCGTCCCCGCAGGAAGTTGTGAAGTAAGAGATTGTGCATCAGCAAGGGCAAAATGAGAGGGTAATAAGGTTGCTAGCAAGAAAGAGAATTTTAACAGCTTGTTCATTATGGTGGATACATCTAAAAAATCACGAAAAATTATTATAGCATTGTTGATAAAAAAATGTGTTACAATAATCGCCATATTAATGTGGTTAAGGATAAAAAATCCATTAATCCGATAAAAACACTAAGCCTAGCTTGTTATAAAGCTAAGCTATTTTTTTATTCAATTTTTAAGGAGTAATAATGAATCAAATTCCTATGACCGTACGTGGTGCTGAGCAATTAAGAGAAGAACTTGATTTTTTAAAAACAGTAAGACGCCCTGAAATTATTAAAGCGATTGCTGAAGCGAGAGAACATGGTGATTTAAAAGAAAATGCGGAATATCATGCGGCTCGTGAACAACAAGGCTTTTGTGAGGGGCGTATTCAAGAAATTGAAGGCAAATTAGCAAATTGCCAAATTATTGATATTACAAAAATGACCAATAATGGTAAGGTTATTTTCGGTGCAACAGTCATATTATTAAATACCGCCACAGAGGAAGAAGTGACTTACCGTATTGTGGGTGATGATGAAGCAAATATTAAAGACGGATTAATTTCAGTAAATTCACCTATCGCCCGTGGTCTTATTGGCAAGGAAGTTGATGACACCGTCAACATCGCCACCCCAGGCGGTAATGTTGAGTTTGAGATTATTGAAGTGAATTATATTTAAGACATAAAATAACCTGCTAGAGCGCAGGTTATTTATTATGCTATTTACGCGGTAAACTAATTTTCTTTTCCTCTGAAGGGCGATAAAGCACTAAAATATGCCCAATGGTTTGTACCGCACAAGCCTGAGTTTCTCTTACAATAGCTTCAATGATTAACTGTTTAGTTTCACGATCCGCCCCTGCAATTTTGACTTTAATTAATTCGTGGTGGGAGAGGGCATTATCAATTTCAGCCAAAACACCCTCGGTTAAACCATGCCCGCCAAGCATCACTACGGGGTTTAAATGATGTGCTAGCCCTTTTAAATATTGTTTTTGTTTTGTGGATAATTGCATAAATCTGTTGTCCTTATTAATTAAATGTCGTTATTTTAAAGCAATATCCATATCTTGCAATGGCTAGATAAAGAAAATGAACGAGAGATAAGCTGTCCCTATGGGGTATGATTTACAGTGGGACGACTATATTGTTCAATATTAACAAATTCCTTTCTAACTTTTGGCAATATAACAAGATTTTATGTTACAATGCGGAAAATTATTTTTATTTATATTTTGGTGTCGGAGGAAGAAATGACAACCGCAGCGAATAAACGCTCAGTAATGACCCTTTTTACAGATAATGCAGATATTTATTGCCATCAGGTAAAAATTGTTTTAGCTGAGAAAGGCGTTACCTATGAGGCGGAGGTTGTAGATCCGCAAGCATTATCAGAAGATTTAATGGAATTAAATCCTTATGGAACATTACCTACTTTAGTAGATAGAGATTTAGTTTTATTTAACTCTCGTATTATTATGGAATATCTTGATGAGCGTTTTCCTCATCCGCCATTAATGCCGGTTTACCCTGTCGCAAGGGGAAAATGCCGTTTATTGATGTTGCGTATTGAGCAAGATTGGTATCCTACCTTGTTTCTTGCTGAACGTGGCACAGATGAAGAACGGGTAAAAGCCTTAAAACAGTTAAAAGAGGAAATTCTTTCTGTCGCCCCTATTTTTAGTCAAACCCCTTATTTTATGAGTGAAGAGTTTGGCTTGGTGGATTGTTATGTGGCGCCTTTATTATGGCGTATGCAGTTACTGGGCGTGGAGTTTACGGGGGCAGGCAGTAAAGCCATTAAATCTTATATGGCAAGAGTCTTTGCTCGAGATTCTTTTGAACAGTCTTTAGGCAATGCCGTTCCTAAAAATTTAATGGACGAAAAATAATGACGCAATCTGGATTATTACCTAAACGCCCTTATTTACTCAAGGCCTATTATGACTGGCTAGTAGATAATGATTTAACCCCTTATTTGGTGGTGGATGCCACCTATCCTAATGTGAAAGTACCGAGTGAGTATGTTAAAGATGGGCAAATTGTGCTAAATTTATCCGTCAACGCCACTGGAAATTTGCAGATAAGTCAGGAGCTTATTCAATTTAATGCACGTTTTCGGGGTATCCCACAGGAGATTTATATTCCCATGGGGGCGGCATTGGCGATTTATGCGCGGGAAAATGGTGATGGTGTGATGTTTGAATATGAACCCGCTTATGCCATTGATGAGCCTACGCAAGAACAACCTACGGATTTTATGAATATTGTTGAAAGCCAATCTCAGCAAAATAAAGCCCGTAAAGAGGGGAGTCAGACAACGAAAAAATCTGCTTCACATTTACGCATTGTAAAATAATTGGAAAACTCACCGCACTTTATGTGTTTATTAATAACTCAAAGTGCGGTGTTTTTTGTAAAAATTTTTTAACTTTTTTATTGATAAAATATAGGAACATACTATGTCAAATTTACAACAAATCATTGAAAGCGCATTTGAAAAACGTGCAGAAATTACCCCAAAAACCGTTGATGCTGAGCTAAAATCGGCAATTAATGAGGTTATTGCTGGTTTAGATTCTGGGAAATATCGTGTTGCTGAAAAGATTGATGGTCAATGGGTTGTTCATCAATGGTTAAAGAAAGCCGTACTATTATCATTCCGTATCAATGATAATCAATTAGTGGCAGGTGCTGAAACCAATTATTATGATAAAGTCCCAATGAAATTTGCTGATTATGATGAAGCGCGTTTTCAACAAGAGGGTTTTCGTGTTGTACCACCAGCAGCCGTACGTCAAGGCGCATTTATTGCTAAAAATACCGTACTTATGCCATCTTATGTAAATATCGGTGCTTATGTTGATGAAGGAACAATGGTTGATACTTGGGCAACCGTAGGTTCTTGTGCTCAAATTGGTAAAAATGTTCATTTATCTGGTGGTGTTGGTATTGGTGGTGTCTTAGAACCTTTACAAGCTAATCCGACCATTATTGAAGATAATTGTTTTATTGGTGCCCGTTCTGAAATTGTAGAAGGTGTGATTGTTGAGGAAGGCTCTGTTATTTCTATGGGCGTATTTATTGGACAATCCACTAAAATTTACGATCGTGAAACAGGTGAAATCCATTATGGTCGTGTTCCTGCTGGTTCTGTGGTGGTATCAGGTAGTTTGCCATCTAAATGCGGTAAATATAGCTTATATGCCGCTGTCATTGTTAAAAAAGTTGATGAAAAAACCCGCGGTAAAGTAGGTATTAATGAATTATTGCGTTCAATTGACGAATAATAGGCATATCATCATTTATATTTTATGTTACAATCCGTTAGCTTAGATTTTCTAAGCTAACTATATAAAATCTCTATATCACTATATTTAGGAGTAATTATGAAAAAGTCAGTATTGGCGACTCTCGTGTTAAGCGCAACTGTTGCGTTAGCGGCTTGTAAAGATGAAAAAGTAAATCAAGCTGCGGATAAAGTAAAAGAAGCTGCTGTTGAAGTGAAAGATGTTACTGTAGAAAAAGCGACTGAAGCGAAAGATGCAGTAGTAGAAAAAGCAACAGAAGCCAAAGATGCGGTTGTTAATAAATATAATGAAGTAAAAGATTCAGTTTCTGATAAAACTGATGATGCGAAAAAAGAAGCAGAAGTAAAATCTGAAGCAGTTAAAGCGGAAGTTAGCGAAAAAGCCGATGCGGTAGAAGATAAAGCGGAAGCATTAAAACAAGATGCGGAAACCAAAGCTGAGGAAATCAAAGACGCTGCTGCAGATAAAGCTGAAGATGTTAAAGCGGATGCAAAAGAAACTTTTGAGAAAGCAGAAGATAAAGCTGTTGAGTTAAAAGAAGCGGCAGCTGAGAAACTTGATGCGGCTGCGGATGCTGTTTCAGAAAAAGCGGATGAATTAAAAGAAGCGGCTGAGTCTAAATAATAAAATTGATTTTTTAATTTTGAAAACCACCGATTTTTTGGTGGTTTTTTTATGGTGAGAGGGTAGTGATAAAAATTTTTAAAATTTGACCGCACTTTGTATAGTCGTTTCACTATATGCCCCTCTTAATAAGGGGAACTCATTAGAGTTGTTAGCATTTACGATTAAATTCATTCAATGCTTGATCAAATTTTTCTGACACATCAGGATTAACTGGTGACAATGCCGAGGAAGTTAATGTAATAAATGAGCAAACTAAGAAACCTGGAATGATTTCATAAAGTTTAGCTAAATCTGCCCAACCTAGATATTTCATCAATGGTGACCAAGCTACCACAGTAATGGCACCTGATAACATTCCCCATAATGCGGCTTTAGAACTAATGTTACGATTAAATAATGATAGGATAACGACTGGTCCAAAAGCTGCACCAAAGCCTGCCCAAGCATAGGAAACGAGCCCCATAACTTTTGATTCGGGATCTTGGGCAATAACGATGGCGATAATGGCGATAACTAAAACCATAATACGTCCAACCCAAACAAGTTCTAAACTTGAAGCGGTTTTACGTAAAAATCCTTTGTAAAAATCTTCGGTAATGGCGGCGGAGCACATTAATAATTGTGCGGAGAGGGTACTCATAATCGCGGCTAAAATGGCGGATAACACGATACCCACAATCCAAGGATTAAATAATCGTTTAGATAACTCAATAAAAATAGATTCTGCGTTATCCAATGGAATTTGGTTTACCGTAAAATAAGCTAAGCCAAAATAGCCAACGGCAACTGCACCGCCTAAACATAGGAACATCCAAGTAATACCAATACGACGTGCTTGATTTAAGGCTTGTACGGAGTCCGCAGCCATAAAGCGGGCTAAAATATGGGGTTGCCCAAAGTAACCTAATCCCCAAGCTAATGCGGAGATGACACCAATACCAGATACATTATGTAGCCAATTAGAATAAGGGATTTGGGTAATGACTGATTTTGCTTCTAAAGCAAGGGTGATTTCATCCCAACTTAAATGTAGTAATACCATAACAGGAGCAAGTAATAATGCAAAAATCATGAGTGTCGCTTGAATGGTATCGCTCCAAGAAACGGCTAAATAACCGCCGATAAAGGTATAAGCGATGGTAGCAAATGCCCCTAGCCAGAGGGCAGTGGTATATTCTAACCCTAGTAAACCTTGGAATAATTTTGCACCTGCAACCACGCCCGAGGCACAATAAATGGTAAAGAAAAACAAGATAATGGCCGATGAAATAATTTTTAGGGCTTTTTTCTGATAAGGAAAACGTTGAGCAAAAAATTCTGGCAAAGTAAGGGCATTGTTATAGGTTTCCGTAAAGATCCGTAATCGTCCTGCCACAATACGATAATTGAAATAAGCTCCAATGGTTAAGCCAATGGCGATCCAAGCCTCCGATAAGCCCGATAAGAAAATTGCACCGGGTAAGCCCATTAATAGCCAACCTGACATATCCGATGCGCCAGCGGACATGGCGGTAACGAAACTTCCCATTTTTCGTCCACCCAAAATATAATCATCAAAATTTTGCGTAGATCGATAAGCATAAATACCAATGGCTAAAATAACAATGAGATATAAGCCAAAGGTAATATAGATTTGATAGTTTTGCATAAACTTCCCCTTATTTTTATTGCTCTTGTGATGCCATTAATGACGCATTTCCGCCCGCAGCAGTTGTATTTTCACTGCGAGAGAATTCATCATATAAGGCGATAAGATCTTGGCTTTGTTGCCAAGGATAATATTTAAAAATGGCTTTACTTTGTTCAGCTAATTGGCTTTTTATGGCTTTATCCAGTTGATTAAAATAAATGCCTTTTTGGCAATAGCCAAAATCATCAACAACCTGGACTTTGATCTCCCGTTGTTGAGCCAGTGGGTGATCAGGTTTGACTAATACATTAAACCCAAATTGATTTAATTTATTTGCAGCTTGTTGAGATTCTGCGATATTACCGTTTAAGATGGCAACATCTGAAGGACGATAGGATAAACTATTTTGTTCGCCAGTGATACTTTCTAATACAGGTTGTGCATTTAATAATGTAGTTTCATCGCCAAATTCGCTGTAATATTGAGATGTTTGGGTTAAACGTTGTAAATAGAATTCGCCGCCCGCTTTAGGCCCTGTTCCCGATAAGCTATGACCGCCAAAAGGTTGCACGCCCACGACAGCCCCCACAATATTACGATTTATATAGAAATTGCCACAATGTAAATGTTGTTCCACAAATTGAATTTGCTTGCGAATACGGCTATGACAGCCCCCTGTTAGTGAATAACCCTTACGATTAATTTCTGTCAAAATAGCCGGTAACTGTTCCTTTGGATAACTGATGATATGTAGAATTGGGCCGAAAACTTCTTGGTTTAACTGACTAAGATCATTAAGCTGATAAATAGCAGGAGCGACATAATAACCTTGCTCAGGGGTTTCTAGCTCCATATAGCGTTTGGCGATTTTTCGCATAGTGGCTTTATGTTGCTCTAATCGCTGTTTTGCCTCTAAATCAATGACAGGACCAATATCAGTAGCGAGTAAACTCGGATCGCCTAATTTCAATTCTTGCATAGCTTGGCTTAACATCTGATAAATTTTATCGGCAATATCTTCTTGCAATAATAAGATGCGTAACGCCGAACAACGTTGACCAGCGGAATCAAAAGCAGAATTGAGTATGTCCGCAATGACTTGTTCAGGTAGGGCAGAAGAGTCCACGACCAGTGCATTTTGTCCCCCTGTTTCTGCGATAAGTACAGGATCATTGTCGGCTTGAGCAAGTTGTTTATTAATAAGCCTCGCTACTTCAGTTGAACCAGTAAACACAACGGCCTCAAAAGGGTATTGAATTAATTTTTCACCAAGCTGACCATCGCCTAACAACAGCTGTAAAGCCGAGAGGGGAAGTCCTGCTTGATAAAAGAATTGGGTGGCAGCGACAGCGATTAAACTCGTTTGCTCTGCTGGTTTGGCAATAATATTATTCCCCGCAGCTAAGCTGGCTGCAATTTGCCCCGTAAAGATGGCTAATGGAAAATTCCAAGGGGATATGCAAAGCACAGTTCCTCTTGGAGCGGCTAATTGCTGTTTTTGAGCTAAGGTTTCTAATTGCAACGCATAATAGCGTAAGAAATCTACCGCTTCTCGTAATTCAGCAATGGCATTAGGTAAGGTTTTCCCTGCCTCCAAAATGGCTAACTTCATTAATAAACCATGGTTTTGCTCAAATAAATCCGCAGTTTTACGCAAAATATTGGCTTTTTCCACCGCACTTTTTTGTTGCCAATCCTGATTATGTTGAGCCTGATCAACCACCTCAGCCACATAATCAGGATTAAAAAATCTTATTTCTCCAATCACTTCAAGGGTTGCTGGGTTATTGACGCTTTGTGTAGCAAGATGATAATTTTCTTTTGTATTTATTGCCACGAGAGATTGCCCTTGCGGAATTTGCGCTTGGTTAAGTGCGGTAGATAATTGCAATAAACTTTGCTCATTGCTTAGATCAAATCCCAAAGAATTTTGTCGATCTTTAAATAAATTTCGTGGTAAACGCACTGCTTTATTGGGATGTCCCTCTGAATTGGCATATTGTTGCCAAGGGGGTGTCATCAGTTGTTGGGCGGAGATATGTTGATCCGCTAATTGATGTACAAAGGAAGAATTTGCCCCATTTTCTAATAAACGACGTACTAAATAGGCAAGCAAGGTTTCGTGTGTTCCTACGGGGGCATAAATTCGCACTAAACGGTCAAAGTTTTGTTTGCCTACAATATTATTATACAGCGTTTCCCCCATACCCTGTAAGCATTGAAATTCATAATGTTTATCTTGTCCAAGCTCATAAATGGTACAAAGGGTTTGTACATTGTGCGTAGCAAATTGGGGGTAAATAACATCTTGTGCTGCCAATAACTTTTTAGCACAAGCAAGATAGGCGATATCTGTATGGTTTTTTCTTGTATAAAGTGGAAAATCAGCTAATCCCTCTGTTTGAGCCCATTTGATTTCACTATCCCAATAAGCCCCTTTGACTAAACGAATCATCAAATAAGCCTGTTTTTGGCGAGTAAGCTCAATGAGATAATCAATAACTTTACCAGCTCGCTTAGAATAGGCTTGTACCACAAAACCTATTCCTTTATAGCCTTGTAATTCTGGCTCATCAAATAATTTCTCAATTAAATCTAATGATAATTCAAGGCGATTTGCTTCTTCCGCATCAATGTTAATACTAATATTAAATTGTTTCGCCAGTAAGAAAAGCTGTTTTATTCTTGGATAAAGCTCATTAATCACACGTTCATATTGAGCTCGACTATAACGAGGATGAATGGCAGATAATTTGACAGAAATGCTATTTGATTGGTAAATATCTCGTTGTGCGGACTCCTGACCCACCGCCTTAATAGCCAAAATATAATCTTGAAAATAGCGATCTGCATCTTGTTGGGTCATCGCCGCTTCGCCTAACATATCAAAAGAAAACACATAACCGCGAGATAAACGTGATTGAATACGTGTTAAGGCATTATCAATGGTTGTGCCAGTCACAAATTGTTCGCCTAAAATTTTCATGGCTTTCATCATAGCAAAACGCATAACAGGGGCAGATAAACGAGCAAAACTTCGAGTCAATGCATTGGAGAGGGTAGTTTCGTCAACACTTTCACTTAATTTTTTACCTAGTAATAAGCCATAACTCGCTGCATTAATAAATAAAGAAGAAGATTTATCAATATGGGTTTTCCAATCGCCTTCTTTTAACTTGTCTTGAATTAACTCATCACGAGTTTTATCATCAGGGATACGTAATAATGCTTCTGCAAGGCACATTAAGGCTATTCCCTCATCATCTCCTAAGGAATATTCTTGCATTAAGGCATCAACACTATAATGATTTCTTTTCGCCTGACGAATTTTATTAATCAGTTCAATCCCCCTTTGTTCAATGCGTTTTTCTTGTTCAATACTAAAGTCAAGGGTTTGATATAATTCATCAACAACCGTTTTTTCCGCAATGCGATAATAGTCAGTAATAGATTGACGAGATGTACCATATTGACGTGCTAACTCAAAACTCATAGAAACCTCCAAGAAAAGAAGATGGAATAGGGGATGGACTACCTTAACTAGGTAAAAAATATGTTTATTTTTTTAACATATTGTGAAGAACAAATTAAAGTAAAAAAGAGAAAAAAACAATGCTTAATTAAAGAAAAAAGGTTATTTAACGAGAATAAAATTCATTTTTAACAAAAAATCTCTTAAATAAGTGAATAATGTTTAATTTATAGTGACATTGTCACTTATTATCTTTCTCATTTTATCTGGGGCTAATTGTTTTAATTGAGCAATTTTAAGGGCGGCATTTGAAAAATGCTAAGATTTCTTAGCCATTTTTTATATTAGAGTTGAGCAATATTCGGTATAAGTAGTGTTATTAACCATGGAGGCGTGTCCCGGAGTCGAACCGAGCTACATGGATTTGCAATCCAGTGCATAACCGCTTTGCTAACACGCCTGATTAAAAAGGAGGTATTTTGAATGGTGCCCGAGGGCGGACTTGAACCGCCACAGCTCGAAAGCCGAGGGATTTTAAATCCCTTGTGTCTACCGATTTCACCACTCGGGCAATGGAGCGGGAAACGAGGCTCGAACTCGCGACCCCGACCTTGGCAAGGTCGTGCTCTACCAACTGAGCTATTCCCGCTAAATTTGTTTAACCTGTTGTGCTAAACAACGAGGTGCATTTTACTGATTTATTTGTGTCAGTCAAATGAATTTTTTGAAATTTTTGCTGAACGCTTAAAAAAAATTCAATCTGCCAAATTTAAGGTTCAATTTCATCTAATAAACTGCCTTTTGCCGCTTTTAAATATTGAAGCATTGACCAAACAGTCAGTATAGCCGCGATATATAAAAAGATTACACCACTAATTTCCATGAGAGGGCTTTGTCGCCATAGTAGTGCAATTAAAGAGAACATTTGGGCTGTGGTTTTTACTTTACCTAACCAAGATACGGCAACTTTGCTACGACTTCCTATTTCTGCCATCCATTCTCTTAAAGCGGAAATAATAATTTCACGTGCAATCATAATAATCGCTGGAATGGTGATCCAAAAAGAATGATGATATTCCACCACAAGCACTAATGCCGCCGCGACCATAACTTTATCCGCCACTGGATCGAGAAAAGCCCCAAAACGTGTGGTTTGTTTCCATTTACGAGCTAAATAGCCGTCTAACCAATCTGTCACGGAGGCGATTGCAAAAATCAATGCTGTCGCAAAAGGCGCCCAAGTAAAGGGGAGATAAAAGACGAGAATAAAAATGGGGATAAGCACCACACGAAATAGGGTTAAAAAAGTAGGAATATTTAATTTCATACCATACCTAATATTCATTTTATTAAAAATATTTAAAAACAGACCGCACTTCTTAATTTTTTTGTTGTAAATAACGTTCTACCGTATCCACAACTGCTTGGGTTTGTGTGTCAATTTCAATATTGACTTTATCCCCTATTTCTCTTGTTCCAATTAAGGTGCGATTTAATGTTTCAGGGATCAAATTCACACAAAATGCTTGTTGTTTTACTTCGCCAATCGTAAGGCTAATGCCATCAACCGCAATAAAACCTTTAGTGAGAATATATTTCATCATTTCTTGTTCAGGCAAAGTTAGCCAAAGTTGATAATTATTTTCACTGCTAATAATTTGGCTGACTTCTGCGGTACAAAATACATGCCCCGATAAGAGATGTCCGCCAATTTCATCGCCAATTTTCATTGCTCGTTCAATATTTACAAAGTCACCAACCTTTAACGCTCCCAAATTGGTGATTCTCAATGTTTCTTGCATTAAATCAAAGCTGACTTCATCGCCATCAATGTCCGTTACAGTTAAACAAACGCCATTATGAGCCACAGAAGCCCCTGTTATTAAATTTTCACACATTTCTATTGGCATTTTTATACGGTGTGTTTTAAAATTCGGCTTTTCGGTAATCGCCACAACTTTGGCGATTCCTTGAACAATTCCTGTAAACATATTGTTCTCTCTACTTTAACGAAAAATGTACTTAATTATAGACTGATTTAATAAAATGTTTAATGTTATTTTATGAAAAAAAATCCTTCTTTTTCCCCTTATCAACAAGTAAAACAATTAATTAATATCGCCTTCCCTATTTTATTAGCCCAAATTGCCCAAAACTCAATGGGATTAGTGGATACCATTATGGCAGGGCGTGTCAGTGCGGCAGATATGGCAGCCATTTCAGTGGGGGCATCAATTTGGCTTCCTCTAGTTTTATTTGGACATGGATTGTTACTTGCATTACCCCCCACAATTTCTTATCTCAACGGTTCAGGGCAAAGACAACGCATTGCTCGTCAAATTAAACAAGGGATTTGGATAGTGTTATTTAGTAGTCTTCCCTTAGGCTTTATTATCTACCATAGTGAAATACTGATTCACTTTATGCAAATGGAAAGCCATTTAGCAGAAATTACGATTGGCTACTTGCACGCAATGTTATGGGGTTTACCTGCTTATTTATTATTAATTAATTTTCGCGGTTTAAATGATGGCTTAGCCAAAACCAAGCCCGCTATGGTTATTACATTATTAGGTTTACTCATTAATATTCCCCTTAATTATATTTTTATTTATGGCAAATTAGGCTTGCCTGCCTTTGGTGCAGTAGGTTGTGGCATCGCAACTGCCATCATAAATTGGTTAATGTGCATTATGATGATTCTTTATTGTAAATATGCTAGCCACCAACGAGATCTACAATTATTTATAAACATCATTGAAAAGCCACATTTGCCTACCATAAAAAAACTACTGAATTTAGGCTTTCCTATTGCTTTAGCCTTATGTGGTGAAGTGGCATTATTTGCTCTCGCTTCCCTATTTTTATCGCCATTAGGGGCAACCACTGTCGCTGCACATCAAGTCGCATTAAATACCAGTTCCTTTATTTTTATGCTACCTATGTCCTTAGGTATGGCAACCACCATTCTCGTAGGACAACGCCTTGGCGAAGGCTCAACAACTCGAGCCAAACAAATTACCTATACTGCCATCGGTGTGGGATTATTTATAGCCATCATTACAGCGAGTTGTACCGTACTCTTTCGTTATCAAATTGCCGCCATTTTTATCAAAGAATTGGATGTTATTGCAATTTCTGCTTATTTATTGTTATTGGCGGCGTTATATCAATTTTCAGATACCATTCAAGTGGTCGTAAGTGGGGCATTAAGAGGCTATAAAGATACCAAAGCCATTCTCTACATTACGTTATTTTGTTATTGGATTATAGGTATGCCATTAGGCTATTTACTAGCGATGACAGATGTCTTTGTTCCCCATTTAGGTGCCGCAGGATTTTGGTTCGGTTTTATTGTCAGTTTAACCCTAGCTGCAATTTTATTGTTTTATCGTATGCGAAAATTGCAAAGTATGCCAGATCAAGTGTTACTTGCGAAGTTAGAGAAAATAAAATAAGGAAAATGATGATTAAAAGAAATTTTATTATTAGTTTGTCTTTAATACTGTTTGCTTGTGGTAATATTAATCAGTCTGAAACTGTGCCGACAATGGTAGGAATAGCAAATCCTGCTTCAGTTTATTGTGAACAACAAGGTGGAAAATCGACAATAAGCGTAAATGAAGAAGGGAGTGAATATGGTTTATGTATTTTACCAAATGGTAAGCAAGTTGATGAATGGGATTTTTATCGTCAACAACAGTCTATAAAATCTTTTGATAATAAATTTGATGTGTTGATTATTTATTATGATTTAGCTAAACGTGAGCAGGTATTAATTGCTATTGTTCAACAGCAAGCAGAGATTGTTTATGATTATAAAAATTTTTCTGCTTTTGCAATAAAAACAGCTCAACCAGTGAAAACGAAAAAAAATTTGCAACGAGTAGAAGGCATTTTACAAGTACAATTTGATGGGAAACAACAATTACATAGGAATATGTAATAGTAAAGAGTGGTATTATTATTTTCTTTCCATCTTTATTATTTGAATTATTATATCAAGATTGGATAATCTTTATCCATTTTTTAACAATTATTTTGTCGGTTGCCCTGAATTAGTTTGGTGTGAATATTATAGTTGTCCCATTTTAAAATAAAATGAATGTGCCAAAGCAGTATTATTTTAAAGAGGAACGGCGATAGCCCCTTTGTCATTTGGCTTGAAACCCTGTACAATAATCCAATTTTCTAGCATAAAAGAGCAATAATTGAGGTCATAATGAGTAACCTTGTTGATAACGAAAAGAATTTGACAGAAAAAAACGCAGAAAGTCATAAACCTAGTAATTTTATTCGTCAAATTATTGATGAAGATTTAGCCAGTGGTAAACATACAAAAATACATACCCGTTTTCCGCCAGAACCTAATGGTTATTTGCATATTGGACACGCCAAATCCATTTGTTTAAATTTTGGTATTGCGGAAGATTATCAGGGCTTATGTAATTTGCGTTTTGATGATACCAATCCTGTGAAAGAAGATGTGGAATATGTAGAGTCCATTAAACAGGATGTAGAATGGTTAGGATTTCATTGGGCAGGCGAGCCTCGTTATGCGTCCGATTATTTTGATCAGCTTTATGACTATGCCATTGAATTAATTGAAAAAGGCTTGGCTTATGTGGACGAATTAACGCCAGAGCAAATGCGTGAATATCGTGGTACGCTGACTGAAGCTGGCAAAAATAGCCCTTATCGTGATCGTTCTGTGGCAGAAAATCTCGCCTTATTTGAGAAAATGAAAAATGGCGAATTTGCGGAAGGCACTGCTTGTTTGCGTGCTAAAATTGATATGGCATCGCCATTTATGGTAATGCGTGATCCTGTGTTATATCGGATTAAATTTGCGCATCATCATCAAACGGGAGATAAATGGTGCATTTATCCAATGTATGATTTTACTCATTGTATTTCCGATGCCATTGAGCGTATTACCCATTCATTATGTACATTAGAATTTCAAGATAATCGCCGTTTGTATGATTGGGTATTGGAGCATATTTCCATTGAACGCCCGTTACCTCATCAATATGAATTTTCTCGTTTAAACTTAGAAGCCACCTTAACCTCTAAGCGTAAGTTATTGCAATTAGTCAATGAGCAAATTGTTGATGGTTGGAATGATCCAAGAATGCCGACCATTTCGGGCTTACGCCGTCGTGGTTATACCCCTGCGGCTTTGCGTGAGTTTTGTCGTCGTATTGGGGTAACCAAGCAAGATAATGTGGTGGAATATAGTGCATTAGAGGCTTGTATTCGTGAAGATTTAAATGTGAATGCCCCTCGAGCGATGGCGGTGGTTGATCCGTTAAAAATTGTGATTGAGAATTTTACGGGCAAGGAAATCTTGACTGCTCCTAATCACCCAAATCGCCCAGAATTAGGCGAGCGTCAGTTGCCATTTACTCAAGAAATTTATATTGATAAAGCCGATTTTCGTGAGGAAGCGAATAAACATTATAAACGCTTGGTGTTGGGCAAAGAGGTGCGTTTGCGTAATGCTTATGTGATTAAAGCGGAGCGTGTTGAGAAAGATCAAAATGGCGAAATTACCACAGTATATTGCAGTTATGATCCTGAAACTTTAGGTAAAAATCCTGCGGACGGGCGTAAAGTAAAAGGGGTGATTCATTGGGTATCCGCCCAAGATTGTTACCCAGCGGAGTTTCGTTTGTATGATCGCTTATTTAGCGTGTCAAATCCGTCCGCTGAGGAAGATTTATATCAAGCACTTAATCCAACCTCTTTGGTGGTTAAGCACGGTGTGGTAGAGCAGAGTTTATTAAATGCACAGGCGGAACAAGCCTATCAATTTGAGCGTGAGGGCTATTTCTGTGCGGACAGCAAAGATTCACACCCAGAACATTTGGTATTTAACTTAACGGTCAGTTTAAAAGAAAGTTTTTAACTGAATAAACTCAAGGCATAGCGAGATCCCGATCTCGCTATTTTTGTTTAATATTTATAAAGTGCGGTCAGTTTTTCAAAAATTTTTATCAGCAGAGTAGCCTATGACAGCAAATCATCTTAGCCCACAATTTTGGCAGCATAAATCCTTAATGGAAATGAATGAACAGGAATGGGAAGCCTTATGTGATGGTTGCGGTAAATGCTGTTATCGTAAATTTATTGAGGGACGAGGCAAACGACAACGACTTTATTTTACCCGTATTGCTTGTAATTTACTGGATCTGAAAACAGGAAAGTGCGGTCATTATTCTCAACGTTTTCGCCTTGAACCCGATTGCACCAAACTCACCAAAGCCAATTTGCCCGATTTTACCTGGTTACCGAGCACCTGTGCTTACCGATTATTATACGAGGGAAAACCCCTTTACCCTTGGCACCCTTTGCTAACAGGCGATCCTAATAGCACAAAAAATGCCAATATTCCTATCGCCAACGGCATTCACGAAAAAGATGTGATTGATTGGTTTGAGTTTGTGATTGAAGAGGATTGAGGGGGTATCCGCTCCAACGCATCGGTTGGAGCCTGATGTTATTCTCCTTTTTTCTTTACCACTAATCCTGCTGGGGCTTGAGCTACTGGCATGATTTCAATGCGATTAATATTCATATGTGGTGGGCATTGAGCAATCCAAGCAACGGTATTGGCAATGTCTTCTGGGGTAATATAATCCACATTGGCATAAAGTGCTGAAGCCTTGCTATCATCGCCATAAAAACGCACATTAGAAAACTCTGTACCGCCACATAATCCAGGTTCAATATTGGAAACACGCACGCCCGTCCCAACTAAATCGGCGCGCAAATTTAAGCTAAATTGTTTAACAAAGGCTTTAGTACCGCCGTAAACATTACCACCGGGGTAAGCATAAGAACCTGCGATTGAGCCGAGATTGACAATTAACCCTTGCTTACGTTTAACCATGGTTGGCAAAATAGCGTGGGTAATGGTAACTAACCCTGTTATATTAGTGGCAATCATCTGTTTCCAATCCTCAAGGGAAGCATTTTGTGCCGCTTCAATCCCTAAGGCTAACCCAGCATTATTTACCAATATATCAATCTCCTGCCATTCTGGCGGTAGGCTAGCAATGGCATTCAATGTTGCTTGTTCATCACTAATATCAAAAGCCAGAGGTAAACAATTTTCCCCTAACTCTTGTTGTAAGGCTAATAAACGATCTTGACGGCGAGCGGTAACAATCACTTTATAACCTATTCCCGCTAATTTACGGGCAATCGCCGCACCAAAGCCTGCACTTGCTCCTGTGATTAATGCAATCATGGTTTTTCTCCTTTTCATTCATTTTTATGGAAGTTTCTTGTATCGTTGTCCTATATTAAAATAATATGTTGTTGGTACGCCTTGTCGTACTCTTTATGCTGTCTTTGGCGTATCGCCTTATCTTATTTTGAATTGGGACGATTTATAGTATAAATAAAATAAATTTTAATAAGAATAAGTCTTAGATAAATATTTGTGAATACTAAAATCTACTTGCCAACCTGAGAATTTTTATTTAAAATTTGCCCGTTTTTTGTCATAAAAATGGCAAATCTTCTTGCTTTTGGTCTAACAAGGATTGCCTATGGGCTAGCAAGCAAGGCTAACCGTTATTATTAATTGACTTAGAGGAACATATTATTAAAACTGCAAAACGCGCTCCAGCGAATAATCGCCCTAACCGTATCAATGAAGAAATTAGGGTGAAAGAAGTCCGCTTGATTGATCAACATGGTGAACAAGCAGGTATTGTATCTATTCAACAAGCATTAGAGCAAGCTGAACAAGCTGAATTGGATTTAGTGGAAATCAGTCCGAATGCAGAACCGCCCGTTTGTCGTATTATGAATTATGGCAAATACCTCTATGAAAAAGATAAAGCGGCAAAAGAGCAGAAGAAAAAGCAGAAAGTTGTACAAGTGAAGGAAATTAAATTCCGTCCGGGTACAGACGAAGGCGATTATCAGGTAAAACTACGCAGCCTGATTCGCTTTTTAGAAGATGGGGATAAAGCTAAAATCACTGTTCGTTTCCGCGGACGTGAGATGGCTCACCAAGAAATTGGCTTAGACGTCCTTGAGCGAGTGAAAAATGATCTTGCAGAGATTTCTGTGGTGGAATCTGCACCAGGGAAATTAGAAGGTCGTCAAGCGGTTATGGTATTAGCCCCGAAAAAGAAATAATTAGTGCTAGCACAAGTAATAATAAATTGATTAAATCTCGGTTTAATCAATTTTTATTCGCCTAATTATGGTGTATTAACTTAAACAATGCGGAGTTTCTAAACAATGCCTAAAATTAAAACAGTACGTGGTGCTGCTAAACGTTTCAAAAAAACAGCGTCTGGTGGCTTTAAACGTAAACAATCTCACTTACGTCATATTTTGACTAAAAAATCAACTAAGCGTAAACGTCATTTACGTCATAAAACTATGGTAGCGAAAGCAGACCAAGTTTTAGTAGTTGCGTGCTTGCCTTATGCATAAGCACTTGTCGTACGATTAGTTAATTTTAGTTTAAAATAGAGAAATAGGAGATTAAATAATGGCTCGTGTAAAACGCGGTGTTATTGCAAGAGCACGTCATAAGAAAATTCTTAAGGCTGCTAAAGGTTATTATGGTGCACGTTCACGTGTTTATCGTGTTGCATTCCAAGCGGTAATTAAAGCTGGTCAATATGCATATCGTGACCGTCGTCAACGTAAACGCCAATTCCGTCAATTATGGATTGCTCGTATTAACGCAGCAGCCCGTCAAAACGGTTTATCATACAGCAAATTCATCAATGGCTTGAAAAAAGCCTCTGTTGAAATCGATCGTAAGATCCTTGCTGACATTGCAGTATTTGACAAAGTGGCTTTTGCTGCTTTAGTTGAAAAAGCAAAATCAGCACTTTAATTTACTAAAGTGTTATTGATTATGATAAGGGGAACATAAGGTTCCCTTTTTTCGTATATAAACATATCCATTAACTTTATTGAGTGATTTTTTTGAAGTGGAATAACGATATTTGAGCATAATATGATTTATGATTTACATAGCCATAGCACCTTTTCAGATGGCATATTGACTCCAACGGAATTGGTTATTCGTGCGAAACAGAAAGGTGTGGAGATTTTGGCATTAACGGATCATGACACTGTGGCAGGATTGGCTGAGGCACATCGTGCGGCACAAGATTATGGCATTCGGTTAATTAATGGTGTGGAAATTTCTACCCTTTGGCAAAATAAAGAAATTCATATTGTGGGTCTTGGCTTTGATGTACAACATAGCGCTATACAACATTTATTAGCCACTCAAGCACAATTACGTCAACAACGGGCATTAATGATTGCGGATAAATTAGCTTTATTAGGTATTGAACAAGCCTTTGTCGGTGCCAGTGCCTTGGCAAATGGAGAAGTAACTCGTGCTCATTATGCCCGTTATTTAGTCAATCAAAGCAAAGCGAAAGATATTGCCCAAGCCTTTAAACGTTATCTTGCTCAAGGCAAGCCTGCTTATGTGAAACCCCAATGGTGTGAGATCGAAAGTGCGATTCAGGCGATTCATCAAGCGGGCGGTTTGGCGGTGCTTGCTCATCCTTTACGTTATAATATGACCAATCGCTGGATTAAAGGTTTAATTGCTGACTTTTGCCAATGGCAAGGCGATGGTTTAGAGGTAGCGGGGTGTGGACAAAATGTGCAGCAACGTGAGTTATTATTAAGATGGGCGAAAGAATTTGATTTATGGTGTTCCGTAGGATCAGATTTTCATTTTCCTTGTGCGTGGATTGAGTTAGGTAAATCGTTGGCGTTGCCAGCTGATTGCAAATTCATATTACAACATCAAATTTTTCAGGAAAAAGATAAAAAAGTATAGTCTTTGAGCTAATCGGTATATAATGATAACCTTTCGTTATAACGGATAGAAGATATTATGAGCCAGTTTTTTTATATACATACAGAAAATCCGCAAGTGAGATTAATTCATCAAGCGGTGGAGATTTTAAAAAATGGTGGGGTAATTGTTTATCCTACCGACTCAGGCTATGCTTTAGGTTGTATGATTGGCGATAAGCACGCTATGGAGAGAATTGTGCGTATTCGTCAATTACCCGAGGGGCATAATTTTACGTTAGTTTGCAGCGATTTATCTGAGTTATCCACCTATTCTGTGGTAAATAATACCGCTTACCGTTTAATTAAAAATAATACGCCGGGGCGTTATACCTTTATTCTTACCGCCACAAAAGAATTGCCACGCCGTTTAATGACATCAAAGCGTAAGACCATCGGGATTCGTGTGCCAGATAATCAAATCGCTTTAGATTTATTGCGAGCTTTAGGTGAGCCAATTTTATCTTGTTCGTTAATGTTACCCAATGATGAATATTTCACTTATTCTGATCCAGAAGAAATACGTGAACGTTTAGAACACCAAGTGGATTTAATTATTCATGGTGGCTATTTAGGACAGCAACCTACCACTGTGGTGGATTTGACAACAGATAGCCCAACGATTTTGAGAGAAGGTAGCGGATCTACCGAGCCTTTTATTTAGATATTTTTGCATACAATGACGCTTGAGAAAGCGACAAGAGGTTATATGAAACAAAATAAACATTCAGCAACAAAACATAATTCGTCCCTCACTGTGGAAAAGAAAAAATTGACAACATCAACGATCAAAGGCGAAAAATTACAAAAAATATTAGCACGAGCTGGTCAAGGTTCTCGCCGTGAACTTGAAGCAATGATTAGCGAAAATCGTGTGAGTGTTGACGGCAAGATTGCCCAGTTAGGCGATAGAATTGAAGTTAAAGAAAATACCAAAATACGGATAGATGGGTATTTGGTTAATTTAAAAACCGCCCAAAAAGAAGTTTGTCGCGTGTTAATGTATTATAAACCCGAGGGTGAACTTTGTACTCGCCATGATCCAGAGGGACGAGCCACCGTCTTTGATCGTTTACCCCGTTTAACAGGAGCAAGATGGATTGCCGTAGGGCGTTTAGATATTAATACATCGGGTTTATTATTGTTTACGACCGATGGCGAATTAGCTAATCGTTTAATGCACCCAAGCCGCGAAATTGAACGGGAATATTCAGTAAGGGTATTTGGCGAGGTCAATGAAGCTATGCTACAACGTTTGCGTAAAGGCGTACAATTAGAAGATGGCCCTGCGAAATTTAACCGTATTACCGCTAGTGGTGGGGTAGGCATGAACCAATGGTTTGATGTTACCTTAATGGAAGGACGTAATCGAGAAGTAAGACGATTATGGGAATCGCAAGGGGTTCAAGTGAGCCGTTTGATCCGAATTCGTTATGGTAATATTAAATTAATTAAAAGTTTACCTCGGGGAGGTTGGCAAGAAGTGGATCTCGCCACCGTAAATTACTTACGCCAGTTAGTGGATTTACCACCAGAAACGGAAACAAAGTTAGATTTAACCAAAACAAAACGTCGTCCGAAAACCGCCAAAATCCGCAAAGCGGTAAAACGTTATTCGGAAATGAGCAAGCGTTATAAAAAATAAATCATTAAATGGGTAAAGTGCTATGAAAATCCAACAACTTCGCTATATTGTTGAAATTGTTAACCAAAACTTAAACGTGACTGAGGCAGCAAATGCGCTTTATACCTCGCAACCGGGGATCAGTAAACAAGTACGTTTATTAGAAGATGAACTGGGTTTAGAAATTTTTGAACGCAATGGCAAACATATCAAAAGTGTCACTCCCGCAGGTGAGAAAATCATTGCTATTGCAAGGGAAATTCTCGTAAAAACGCAAGCAATAAAATCCATTGCCAACGAATATACACGCCCTAACCACGGCGTATTACGTATCGCCACGACCAATACCCAAGCACGCTATATGCTGCCAAGCATTATTCAGCGTTTTTGTAAGCAATATCCAGAAGTGAGTTTACATGTTCATCAAGGATCGCCAACACAAATTTATGACGCTTTATTATCGGGCGAAGTGGATCTCGCCATTACCACCGAAGCACAATATTTATTTGATGATGTGGTGTTATTGCCTTGTTATATGTGGAATCGCTCTGTGATTGTGAAGTCCGATCACCCATTAGCACAATGTAAAAACCTTACCATTGAAGAATTAGGTAAATACCCTCTAGTCACTTACACCTTTGGTTTTACAGGGGTATCCGATTTAGATTATGCCTTTAATCAAGCAGGCATTTTACCGAATATCGTGTTTACAGCAACGGATGCTGATGTCATTAAAACCTATGTACGGTTAGGTTTAGGCGTAGGCATTATGGCATCGATGGCACATACACAAGCGGATTCAGATTTACTCGCTTTAGATGCAAGTCATTTATTTAAAGCCAGCACCACCCAAATCGCTTTTAAACATAGCACCTTTTTACGCAATTATATGTATGATTTTATTCAATATTTCTCCCCACATCTTACCCGCACCCAAGTGGAAAAAGCCGAGAGATTGCGTGATAATACCGCTATTCAGAAATTGTTTGATGGGATTACTTTGGAGGTTAAGTAATAGCGCCGTTTTTCATTAATTGTTAGACAAAGTGCGGTCAAAAATACAAAATTTTTGACCGTTTTTATTAATTATTTGATTTATATTGTAATACTGATTTTTGCTTAGAAGGTTGAATACCAAACATACGATGATATTCTCGGCTAAATTGGGTTACACTTTCATAACCAATATGATAACAAGTGGCAGTAACGGAGGTGTTTTCTGCTAATAGTGCTTTAGCTTTTTGTAAACGCAAGGTTTTTTGATATTGCAACGGACTAAAACCTGTTAATGTTTTAAACCCTTTATAAAGGCTAGCTTCACTCATACTAATTTGTTTTGCTAATAAAGGAATACTTAGTGGCTCAGTATAATGTTGATTTATCCAGTTTACCGCTTGTAATAGAGCGGTTTGTTTTTCTTGTCCAAATAAAAAATCCACAATATTTCCACCAATTTGGCTAGTCATTAAATAATAATGTAATTCTTTATGGATTAATGGTTGGATAATTTCAATATCTTTTGGGCAATTATAGAGATCCAATAATCTTGCTAAACAACCTAATAATTTATCGTGTTTGATTAGGGTAAGTTCAGGACTATTGATATTGTCATTGTCTTTTTTAGGAGCAAGATGTTGAAATTTTGCAAATTCGTTTAAGTCAAGGAAGTAGTAAAGAGCCTGAAAGTTCTGTTTTTTATCGCCTTTTACTGTGACATAAGTAGGTTGTTGCAATAAATTAATATGAAATTGTTGAGCAATATATGTATGGCAGGTACTTTCTTTTTGGCTAATCATTTCCCCTCGGTTTATCCAGATAAGTGCAGGGATGGCGTGGCGAAAGAAATGTTGTTGGTGAAGTTTTGCAGAACGTGCGATTAATCTCGGAATAGATGAATTAGGCTCACTTTCTGTCGCTGGAATGTTATGTATTCCATATTGATCGAACCAGTGATGAATCATTTGTTTATATAATAAGTCAAACATCATTTAATAGAAACAGGCAAATATTATAGAGAATTAGGCAAGTATTATATTTGACACTTTTCTATAATGCCAAGATTTTCTATTTGTTAATGCTATGTTATTTAAGAGGCGAAGATGCAGGACTTTCAAGATCAAGGTTATGTTTTTAAACCTCACGAACACCCTGTTATGCCCGGTTCTCCCGCAACGCCAGATCATAGCCCTAGACGCCGTTTATTTTATTCTTTTATTGCCATTCTATTGGCAATCACCTCGGGGCTACAAAATGGTTTATTATTGGTTTCATTGCCCTTGTTACGTGGAGAATTAGGCTTAGATTTATTGCAAGGCGGTTGGATTACGGTTGCTTATTATATTACTTATGCCTGTATTGGTATGTTATTTTTTAAAATGCGTCAACAAATTGGCGTTTCGCATTTTATTAAATTAACATTGACTTTATTACTCATCAGTAATGGTTTGCAATTATTTTTTAATAGTTATTATACCGAGTTAATAGCAAGAGGGTTAAGCGGATTATCTGCTAATGGGGTAATGGTTTTATCCATGTATTATTTTATGCAAAGTTTGACGGGCGAAAAACGTTTAGTCGGTGCGCTTTTAGGCTTAGGCATAATGCAATTAGGTACTCCATTAGGACAAGTATTATTGCCTTTCTTAGTGCAAGATGGTGAAATGCATAATGTTTATAGCTTTCAATTTGCATTGACCCTGATGGTAGTGAGTTTGCTGACGTTATTTCCTTTACCTCCAAGCATAAGAGTTAAGGTTTTTGAACCCTTAGATGTATTCGTTTTCCTCTTATTTGCTACGGCAATAGGTTGTCTTTGTACTTTTTTAGTACAAGGAAGAATTGTTTGGTGGTCAACAGAATGGTTAGCATATTTTTTATTAATCGCAGTGCTCTTACTAGCAATTTGTTTTTGGTTGGAAACCCATCGAGCAAAACCTATGCTAGATTGGCATTGGATTGCTAATCCTCAAATAATTTCTTTTGCTCTTGCAGCAGCATTACCTCGTATATTTTTATCTGAACAAAGTGTAGGCGCAGCGGGGTTAATGAATGCCTTGGGGATGACTTATACTGAAATGCAAATTTTTTATTCGATGGTTTTATTTGCTTCAGCATTAGGTTTAGTTGCGAGTTTATTATTATTGAATATTCAAGATATTCGGCGAACATTGCCTATTGCTTTGCTCTGTATTGCTATAGGTGCTTGGCTTGATATGGGAGCGAATGTCAATACACGCCCTTACCAATTCTATCTCAGCCAATTTTTTATTGGATTTGCCAGTTTACTTTTTATCGGATCATTTTTATTGGAAGGAATGGTTAGAGCTTTAGCCGTTAGCCAAAATCATATGATAAGTTTTGTGGCGGTTTTTAGTTTTTCACAAACGGTAGGCGGATTATCTGCTGCCGCAGGTTTTAGTGCCTTTGTTACAATACGTACAATATTATTCATCGATTATTAAAGATCCTCAAATAAATTCAGCCCAATCAGTCAGTTTATTGATCTCAGAGGCAACTCAACAAGCCACAGTATTGGCTTATAATGATTTATTTTCCTTAATTTTTTATACGGCAAGTATCGCATTTTTAATCAGCTTATTCTTACGTTTTTATAGACGCTATAAAGGTATTACCTTATTAGGTAACGAGTTATCAACACTAGCTAAAATGATGAAACAATAATGAGAGAGTGAAATATGACACAAACGACAGAAAAAAAATGGCAACCAAAGCAACGTTCTCTTAAAGTGACGTTATGGTTAATGATTGTATTTTTTACGGCAATCCTATTGATTTTATATATTTGGCGATTACCGCCTTTTTCTCTGACTTCTGTGCAAACGAATAATGCTTATATTCGGGGGAATACCACCTTTCTTAGTCCCAAGGTAACAGGTTATGTAGAACAAGTTTTAGTAGAGGATTTTGATAAGGTTGAACAGGGACAAGTTTTAGTCAAAATAGAACAACAAACTTATCAAGCGAAGCAACAACAAGCAGAAGCAAACTTAATGACCCAACAAGCTAGCTTGCAAAATATCAGTCAACAAAGGGAAATAGCAAAAGCAACTATTGAATTACGTAAAGCTGGGATCATGAGTGCCGAAGTATCATTCAATAATGCTCAAATTGAAATGGGACGAGCAGAAAAATTATTAAAAACTAATGCAATTTCCAAAAGAGAATACGATAATATTGCGGCAAGTTTAAAACAAGCTAAAGCGAGTTTATTGCAAGCTCAGGCACAGCTTACTATTGCTGAACAAGATTTAGCAAGTATTGCCAGTAAAGAGAAAAGTGCTGAGGCAATGGTAATTAATGCACAAGCGGCTTTAGCGTTAGCACAGCAAGATTTATATAACACCTTGATTAAAGCGCCTGTGAATGGAAAGTTAAGTCAAATTAGTGTGAAACAAGGACAGTTTGTAAATGCTGGAACACAATTATTTTATCTCGTTCCGTCTCAATATTGGGTGATTGCGAACTTTAAAGAGGCTGATACAGAACATATCAAAGTAGGACAGACCGCTAAAATCAAGGTTGATGCTAGGAGGACGAGCATTTACAGGTAAAGTCGTTGAAATTTCACCTACTACAGGTGCTGAGTTTAGTGTACTAAAAGCAGATAATAGCACAGGAAATTTTGTCAAAATTGCCCAGCGAATAGCAGTTAAAATTGAATTTGATCAAAATCAAGCAGATTTACAACATCTTGCTCCAGGAATGTCGGTAGAAACGCGAGTATATTTTGATTATTAATTTAATTATTGCAAGCAAGATCAAGTGGTAAGGACAAAATGAGATTTTGTCCTATATAATCGTTGTATTTTGAAATAATGTTATAAAACCCACAAGTAAATTTTGTGAAATTAATGTGGTTTTAACCCAATAAAATTATCTTGATGAAACAGGATTATAGCCCTTCCACTTTAAAATAATACAGTATTGATACACTTTACCTTAATTCTAAATTGAAACTGTTGTCATAAAACTGTCATATTTCTTCGTTAAACTTATTTTTGCCAATGCTTATTGGCGATGATTCTTGTTTAATGAAAGGAATATGATTATGTTGAAAACAGCTTTTAGGCAGACATTATCTGCGATTAGTTTCTTAATCCTTGTGCCCTTTACTACGTTGCAAGCGGCGGATATTACGGGGGCGGGAGCCTCTTTTCCTTATCCTATCTATGCCAAATGGACGGCATTATATCAACAACAAACGGGTAATAAAGTAAATTACCAATCCATTGGTTCTGGCGGTGGGCAACAACAAATTATTGCAAAAACCATTGATTTTGCGGGATCTGATGATCCTATGAGTGGGGAAGCGTTGGAACAACATCAATTATTACAATTTCCTGCCATTATTGGTGGGATTGTGCCAGTGGTCAATTTACCCGAGTTGTCAACAGGAGTGTTGAAGTTGTCTGGCGAGGCGTTAGCCCAAATTTATTTAGGTCATATTACCCATTGGAATGATCCTGCGATTCAGCAATTAAATCCCGAATTATCTTTGCCGAATAAACGTATTTTAGTGGTACATCGTTCTGACGGTTCAGGCACTACCTTTGGTTGGACTAATTATTTGTCTAAAGTGTCGCCACAGTGGCAAGCTCAAGTTGGTGAGGGCAAGGCGGTAAAATGGCCAACAGGACAAGGTGCAAAGGGGAATGAAGGCGTATCCGCTTATGTGAAACAGCTTAAATATTCTATTGGTTATGTGGAATATGCTTATGCGAAACAAAATCAGTTAGCTTGGGTCAGTTTACAAAATAAGTCAGGGAATTTTGTGCAGCCTAATCAAGCCAGTTTTAGTGAAGCCAGTGCTAATGCGGATTGGCAAAGTGCGGTTGGAATGGGCGTGATTTTAACGGATCAACAAGGCGATAATGCTTGGCCTATTACGGCGGCAAGTTTTATTTTATTGCCGAAAACGCCTGAGGATTATCAGCAAAATCAACAGGTATTACAGTTTTTTGATTGGGCATTTCATCAAGGGCAACAATCAGCTTTAGCTTTGGATTATGTGCCTTTGCCGGCTAAGGTGGTTGAGCAAGTTCAGTGGCAATGGCAACAACAGCTCAAAGATCACAATAATCAAGCCATTTGGCAAATGAAAAAATAGGAAATGGCACAATGATGGGATCAACACAAGGTTATTTAACCGATAAAAGGCGAGAAAACCTTTTTCGTCGCCTGACTAAAGGCAGTGCTATTTTGGTATTTATCCTCTTTATGGCGATTATTTTGTCATTATTTATGCAAAGTTGGCAAAGTATTAGCCAGTTTAGTTGGGGATTTTTATGGCAGGGCGAATGGGATCCTGTTGCAAATCAATATGGGGCATTAGTGCCTATTGTTGGGACGGTAATTACGTCTAGCATTGCCTTGATGATAGCGGTGCCGATTTCCTTTGGGATTGCCATTTTCTTAAGCGAAATCGCCCCAGATTGGTTGAGCAAACCTATTGCCGTAGCGATTGAAATGTTGGCGGCGATTCCCTCCATTATTTATGGTATGTGGGGCTTATTTGTGTTTGTGCCATTATTTCAACAATATGTACAACCTTATTTTATTGATTATTTGTCATTAATTCCTTTGCTCGGTACTTTATTTGATGATGCTCCTTTTGGTGTGGGATTGTTTTCGGCGGGCTTGGTCCTTGCCATTATGATCATTCCTTTTATCGCCTCTGTTATGCGGGATATTTTTAACTCAGTACCTGCGATTTTAAAAGAGTCCGCTTATGGTTTAGGGGCGACCAAATGGGAAGTTGCCCGTTCGGTGATTTTACCCTATAGCCGAACAGGTATTGTGGGGGCAATGATGTTAGGGCTAGGGCGAGCGTTAGGCGAAACCATGGCGGTTACCTTTGTGATTGGTAACACCTTTCGCTTACCTGAATCCATTTTCTCGCCATCTACCTCTATTGCCTCGGCGATTGCGAATGAATTTAATGAAGCGAGTGGATTACAAAAATCCGCTTTAATTGAAGCAGGCTTGCTTTTATTCCTAATTACCACCTTTGTATTAGTGTTATCACGTTTATTTATCGCTCGTATGCAGAAAAAGGAGGGACGATAATGTTTCAGGTTCATCATCGCCTATTTTATTGCCGAAAAATAAAAAATATCTTGATGTACGCTTTATGTTATGGCTCAGTCATCTTTGGTTTATTTTGGTTATGTTGGATTATTGCCACTTTATTGTTCAAAGGGTTACCGAGTTTTTCGCTACAAACCTTTATGCTTGCGACACCAAGCCCTGGGGAACAGGGGGGATTACTTAATGCCATTGTAGGCTCGGGATTATTATTGTTATTTGCATTATGTCTCAGTGTGCCTATTGGTGTTTTAGCAGGAACTTACTTAGCCGAATATGGTCGTTACAGTAAATTAGCTTCTATTATTCGTTTCTTTAATGATATTTTGTTATCTGCACCGTCTATTGTGATTGGGTTATTTATCTATGCCTTATATGTGAGTCAAGTGAAACATTATTCAGGTTGGGCAGGATCATTGGCTTTAGCGGTTATTGCCATACCTATTATTATTCGCACCACTGACAATATGTTGAGTATTGTGCCTGATCCCTTAAGAGAGTCAGCAATGGCGTTAGGTTGTGGGCGTTGGCGAATGATTTTAACTATCTGTTACCGTTCTGCACAAAAAGGCATATTAACAGGCATCTTACTTGCGGTGGCACGTTTGTCAGGAGAAACTGCCCCCTTATTATTTACCGCCTTATCTAACCAATTTATGTCTTTTAATATGAATGCCCCTATCGCCAATTTACCTGTGGTGATTTATCAGTATGCCGCAAGCCCTTTTGATGATTGGAATAAACTCGCTTGGGCTGGAGCAACCTGCATTACCCTATTTGTATTAAGTATTACCCTTGCAACCCGTTTGCTCTTTAAACAAAACACAATGAAATAAGGACGATCTTTAATGAAACCAGAACAAATTAAAATAGAAATTAACAACCTTAATTTTTATTATCATCAATATCAGGCATTAAAAAATATCAATTTAGCCATTGCTAAAAATAAAGTGACGGCTTTTATTGGGCCATCAGGTTGTGGTAAATCCACTTTATTACGCACGCTAAACCGAATGTTTGAGCTTTATCCTCAGCAAAAAGCCACTGGTGAGATCAATTTAGAGGGCGTAAACCTATTAACGACAGATATTGATATTGCGATTATTCGTGCTAAAGTGGGCATGGTTTTCCAAAAACCAACGCCTTTTCCTATGTCAATTTATGACAACATTGCTTTTGGCATTAAGCTATTTGAACAATTAAGCAAAGCAGAATTAAATGACCGAATAGAATGGGCATTGACGAAAGCTGCATTATGGCACGAAGTCAAAGATAAGTTACAGCAAAATGGGAATAGTTTATCAGGGGGACAACAACAGCGTTTATGTATTGCACGAGCGATTGCGGTTAAGCCAGAAGTGTTATTACTTGATGAACCTTGTTCAGCCTTAGATCCCATTTCAACCTTAAAAATTGAAGAGCTCATTAGCGAATTAAAACAGGATTATACCCTTGCAATGGTCACCCACAATATGCAACAAGCGAGCCGTTGTTCGGATTATACCGCTTATATGTACCTCGGCGAATTAATTGAGTTTGGCGAAACCTCGCAGATTTTTAATCAACCTAAAGATCAACGCACACAAGATTATATTAGCGGAAGAATGGGGTAGGGGAGAGTAATCATAAAAGTGCGGTCTATTTTCAGGATTTTTTATAGGAGTAACAAAAATGGCGACCATTTTACTGGTAGAAGATGAACCCGCAATCAGAGAAATGATCAGTTTATTTTTACAACAAAAAGATTATCAAGTGATCAGTGCTTGTGATTACCAAACCGCTTTAAATAAATTAACAACCTCGCTCGATCTTATTTTAGTGGATTGGTTATTGCCCGGACGATCTGGCATTCAATTGATCCGCTACCTCAAAAAACAACCTGATTACCAACATATTCCGATTATTATGTTGACTGCACGCTCAAGCGAGGAGGATTGTATTCAAGGCTTAAATGCTGGAGCAGATGATTACATTAGCAAACCCTTTTCTTGGCAAATTTTGCAGGCAAGAATTGATGCTGTGTTACGTCGTCACAAACACAATCACGATATCATTAAAATTGATGATTTATGGCTAGACCCACAAGCACAACGTGTAAGTTATCAACAAAAAACCATTAGCCTAAGCGGCACAGAATTTAAACTATTACATTATTTTATGCAAAACCCTGATAAAGTTTATCCAAGAGAATTACTCTTAGATCGTATTTGGGGAAATGATATTTATATTGAAGATCGCACCGTTGATGTTTATATTCGACGTTTGCGTAAAAGCCTTGCCCCCTATGGTTTTGATGGTTATATTCAAACGGTAAGGGGAGTAGGCTATCGTTTTTCTAATAAAGCGGATTAACAATGAAATACCAATTTTCCATAAAACATATTATTGTAGAATTATTTTTTGCATTTCTCTTGGCAGAAGTCTTTAGCTTATTTGCCAAAGATTTTCTTTTTTGGCTAACGGTTTTTGTGATCATTTTATTAATTTGGCATCATTATATTGAACAAAAATTATTAACAACCTTAAATAATTTTGACAAAATTGATAGCCAAACAAATTCATTAAGTAACCTTTCACAAAGCCTCAGTTATTACCGTAATAAAAGTGAAAAAGATAAATTAAAAACCTTAAAATTATTAGAAAAATTAAGCCAACAAATTCAATATTATGCCGATGGTATTATTATTTGTGATAAAAAAGGAAACATTCATTGGTGTAATAATACAGCACAAGCACTTTTCTCCTTTTATTGGAATCAAAATGTGGATAAAAATATTAATAATGTCATATTTTATCCTGAATTTCATTCTTATTTTCAATGTTCATCACAGGCTAAACGCCCATTGATCTTATTAATTGGTGAACAAAATTACATTGAAATTAGCATTTATCAATATAATCAATATCAATTATTAATTAGCCGTAATATTAGCCAAATTGTACATTTATTAAATTCTCGTCAAAATTTTATTGCCAATATGAATCACGAATTGCGTACACCATTGACCGTATTACAAGGTTATTTAGAATTGCTCAATGAAGAAAAACATTCTTCGTCATTACAGCATAAAGCCCTAGACGTGATGCAACAACAATGCGAACGTATGACAAGATTATTACAACAACTCGATATATTGGCAAAAGTAGAAGCCTCAACCACCGCAACCCACCAACGGGTTAATCTTTCAGAATTAGCCTATTCCATACAACAAAGTATGCAAATGATTAATGATCATCAACATCAACTTTATTTTCATATTAGCCCACATCTTTATAGTGAAGTGAATAAAGATCAAATTTATAGTGCAATGACAAATTTAATTAATAATGCCATAAAACACGCCGGTAGACCTTGTGAAATTAATGTGGTTTTAACCCAACAAGATCAGCAAATTATATTTAGCGTTACAGACACAGGACAAGGAATAAAAGCGGAACATATTCCCCATTTAACTGAGCGTTTTTACCGCGGCGATAGCTCACGAGAAAAAACCAAAGGCAGCGGTTTAGGGTTAGCCATTGTGAAACATATTTTAGAGCAACATCAGAGTAAATTGATAATTGATAGTGAAGAAAATAAGGGATCGAGATTTTCTTTTTCGTTGTGGTGTGATTAATAAAAAAATTAACTTATTTTATAAAGTGCGGTTTGTTTTGAGGTTATTTTTACAGTTATCTGTAAGGCTATTATTTTAAAGTGTTGTATCTATGAAAAACAAGTGATATAAGCTCTAGACTTATACCACTTTCTATTTTGTAATAATGGCTTAAATTACCCCACCCAAATAAATTTCACTAAAAATAGCAATGCCACGATAGCCACAGGTAAATTAATTTCTTTTATTCGTCCAGTGCAGGTTTTCATTACACAATAAGCGATAAAACCAAAAGCGATTCCCTCAGTAATGGAATAAGTAAATGGCATCATTGCGGCAGTGATAAATGCGGGGGTTGCCTCTGTGAGATCGTCCCATTGCACCTTAATTAAACTTGATGCCATCAAGATCCCTACAAAAACTAATGCTCCTGCGGTGGCATAAGCTGGTACAACGGCGGCTAAAGGGGAAAAGAAGATGGTTAATAAAAAGAGTAAGCCTACGACAACAGCGGTTAAACCTGTTCTTCCGCCGACCGAAACGCCTGAACCACTTTCAATATAGGTACTGATAGCGGAAGTCCCCATATAAGATCCTAATACCGCACTACTACTATCGACCAATAAGGCTTGTTTCATTTTTGGGAAGCGTCCTCGGTTGTCAGCAATGCCTGCTTTATCGGTTACCGCAATGAGGGTTCCTGAAGAATCAAATAAATTGACCAACATAAAGGAAAAAATAATGCCAATTAATGCGGTATCTAATGCCCCCGCAATATCTACTTGCCCCACAACAGGGGTTAAACTTGGTGGCATAGACATAACGCCATTAAATTGTACATTATCATCAAATAATAAGGCTAATGCCGTAACGACAATGATAGACACTAAGACACCAGAATGACGCCCTTTTGCTGCCATTGCTACAATGATAAAGAAACCTAACACTCCTAATAATAATTGTGGCGAATGGAGATCGCCAACAGTAACCAAGGTGGCTGGATTTGCTACCACTAAACCCATATTTTTAAAGCCAATTAATGCGATAAATAGCCCGATACCTGCACCAATACCCACACGAAGCCCCAGCGGAATGGAGGACATTAGCCAATAACGGACTTGCAATAATGTTAATAAAAATAAACCGATAGAGCCCCAAAAAATTGTGCCCATTGCCACTTGCCAGCTATAACCGAGCTTTAAGACGACAACATAAGCAAAAAAGGCATTCAAGCCCATTGCTGGTGCCAAAGCAATGGGTAAGTTACTGAAAAGTCCCATTGCGATAGTGCCGATAGCCGCAATTAAACAGGTGGTAACAAAAACAACCTGAGTGTCCATACCTGTTACCCCTAAAATAGAAGGGTTGACAAAAACAATATAGACCATTGTGAAGAAGGTGGTAATGCCTGCGATAATTTCGGTTTTTACGCTACTCTTATGTTGTTTGATTTTAAAAAATCGTTGTAGAAAAGATTGATTTTCCATGATGAGATATTTCCAATTAGGTTATTCAAAGGTAAATTGAAAAACAATCGGTGGTTTTTCTGCGAAATTCTAGCAAATTTGAGGATAGGTGGCGATATTTTTATTACTTTTTGGGCGATAGAACTTTATTGTGAAGAAGTCTGTCGCCCTTAATATTAAGAAATCCTAATGTTCCTCACGATTTAGGCTTATCAACAATTCTACTGCCATTTGAGCTTGTGAAAATCCTTGTTCATCGCTTACCGTCCATAGGGTTAATTGTTCATCTGTTTGTTCTAGTTGGCTAATATGCAAATAACAATATGCTTGATCATTTTCCATTTCACCATTGGTAACAGGCGTAATTAAAGGCTGATCATAATATTTCACTAAAGGATGTTGTTGCCATTCTGTGATGATCTGTGTTGGATCAACCATATAATCAAGCTGTAGGGTTAAGGTTTGTGCCATACCATAAAAGACAGGGGTTTGTACTTGATGAAAAATCGCTTGTCCTAATTGAGGAAAAATTTTGCTTAATTGTAAAGGTAAATTTGCTTTAAGTTGAGGTAAAACATTAAAGGCAAAACGGGTTTGTTGTTCGTCAAGGGGTATGCCATTAAGTAGCTGGGCGGTTTGTCCGACTAACTGTTCCACTTGCTCTTGGCTTGAATAAGAGGCAGGTAATAAGCTGGTAATAAAAACCTGATTAAGATTTTGTTTAAAAGGGTTTAAGGCTAAAGCGGCTTGAGTTACCTGTGGATCAGGTAAACTGACAATATTATGTGTGCGTAATTGGCTTAATTGTTGTTCATTTACGCTTGGCACAACAACAGGAATATCCGTTAAATTTGCACAAATGCCTTTAATATCAATCACAATACAGCCTGCTTGAGCCACTTGAGGTAATAAATTGACTTTTTCAATATCTCCTGCAAACAAAAGATAATGAATATTATGCCAATCTATATCTGCAAAATCTTGATGAGCAATGTTTTTATGATGAAAACGTATGCCTTGTTCTTCATTAAAGGGATAAATATCCGCAATGCTAAGTTGATCAATGGCTAAGTCCGTTTGTTCTAAATAAGTAACAATTTTACTGGTTAAGCTAAATTCCGCTGCAATGGCAATATTTAAACTTGTATTCATTTTTTTCTCCACGCTAAAATATCCCTACTATTTTATGCAAGAATCAGGGAATATGCTATGACACCAGCAGTAGATTTTTTAAAAAAAGCCAAAATTGCTTTCCAATTACACAGTTATCAACATGATCCGAATAATACTCACTTTGGCGAAGAAGCCGTAGAAAAATTGGGATTATCCCCTTTGCAAACCTTTAAAACCCTACTTATTGCTCAAAATAATGATCAAAAGAAATTAGCGGTTATGGTCATTCCTGTGGCTTATCAATTAAATTTAAAAAAGGTCGCACGAGCTTTAGGCTGTAAAAAAGCTGAAATGGCGGATAAACAGGTGGCACAAAAAACCACAGGCTATTTAATTGGTGGCATTAGTCCCTTAGGGCAAAAGAAAAAATTGATAACCTTCATTGATCAAAGTGCGGTCAGTTTTTCAACAATTTTTATTTCTGGCGGAAAACGTGGGCTAGATATAGAAATCGATCCACAATGTTTAGCGAAAGCATTAAATGCACAATTTGCTGATCTGTTAGAAGTAGAGGAATAAGACTTAATAAAAATATAGCCGTTCCCATAGGAACGGCAAAACTTGTTCTTACCTAAAATCATTAGCTTGTTTGAGTAAATGCCGACTTTCTTTCATAAAAAGCTCAGAATATTCACCAAACCATTGATGAACTTTTTCAAAGGTGGCAATAAAGCCTTGTTTATCGCCTTGCTCAAAGAATTTTAGACTTTCATCATAGCTATCTCGTAATGATTTTATTACCTCTAAATTTTCTGGTTTGTCCATAATAATATCCGCATATAAGCTGGCATCTTGGGCAAATAAACGTCCAATCATCGCTAATTCTAAGCGGTAAATCGGGGAGGAGAGTGCTAATAATTGAGCAAGCTCAACGGGTTGTTGGGAAAGATGTAAGCCATTGGCAAAGGTGGCAAAATGGCGTAGTGCCTGAATATAAGTCATACTATGATCATGCTCTTTGGCATCAACAGGATAAATAATTGCCCCCCACATTGCCATTTGTTCGAGTAACCATTGATAACGCTCCGCAAAGCGGCCATCACAGCGTGCAACCACTTGTTTTGCCATACTCGGAATATCAGGGCCAAACATAGGATGTAAACCAACGACAGCCCCTTTATGTACACTCAACATTTTCGCTAGAGGTGCAGATTTGACGGAGGTTAAATCCGTCAATAACATATTTTCGGTTAAATAAGGCTGCAAGCGTTCTATGGTTTCTAAGGTGTTTGCAATCGGCACAGAGACCATCACCACATCCGCTTGGGCTAAAATATCTTCCGCCTTATGCCAATCATCACGCCCTAATAATGCCACTTGATAACCAGATAATTGGAAATAATGAGCAAATAATCCGCCAAGTTTACCTTTTCCGCCCACAATCACAATTTTTTGAATGGCAGGATTGAGTTTTTTAAAGCCAAAATGATTTTCATTGGTATAAGATTCTCGCATTATTCGGCGTAAAATATCTTCAATCAGATCGGGCGGAACACCTAGTTTTTCAGCCTCTTGTCGTCTTGCCTGTAACATATCCGCTTCACGCTCAGGTACATAAATCGGTAAGCCATATTGATGTTTGACCTCGCCGACTTTGCTTACTAAAGCTAAACGTTTGGCAAGTAATTGTAATAAAGCGCGATCCGTTTCATCAATTTCATCGCGTAATGCGTTGAGTGCATTCATAATTTATCCTTTATGTGCTAATTTGTTTGCAATATTGCGTAATAGGGTTTCGGTAGTTTGCCAATCAATACAGGCATCGGTAATAGAAACACCATATTTCATTTGGCTAACAGGTTGATCCGCACTTTGATTTCCTGCATAAAGATTGCTTTCTAACATTAATCCAATAATTGAGCGATTACCTGCTAAAATTTGTTGAACCGCATCTTCTGCAACCAAAGGCTGACGGCGATAATCTTTATTGGAATTACCATGACTACAATCAATCATAATCGCCTGTTCTAATCCAGCGTTAGCTAATTCAATTTCACATTGTGCCACAAATTCCGCTTGATAATTAGGCATTTTTCCACCGCGTAAAATAACATGTCCATCGGGATTACCTTCCGTATGAAGCAAGTTCACTTGTCCTTGTTGATTAATACCGATAAAACTATGCCCCATTGATGCCGCTTTCATCGCATTAATCGCTGTTGCTAAACTGCCATCTGTCCCATTTTTAAAGCCAACAGCCATTGATAGCCCTGAGGCTAACTCTCGATGGGTTTGGGATTCTGTGGTACGCGCACCTATTGCTGACCAGCTAAATAAATCTGCCATATACTGTGGTGTAATAGGATCGAGGGCTTCTGTGGCTAATGGCAAGCCTAATTCGGCTAATTCTATTAATAAAGCTCGTGCGATATGTAACCCATGTTCAACATCAAAAGAGCCATCAATTTTAGGATCATTAATCAAACCTTTCCAACCGACCGTTGTGCGTGGTTTCTCAAAATAGACTCGCATAACAATGTAAAGATTATCTGACAGCTCAGAGGCAAGCTGTGCCAATTTTTTGCCATACTCAATAGCTGCCTGAGGATCATGAATAGAACAAGGTCCAATAACTACCAATAATTTATCTTGTTTCTTATGAATAATATTGGCAATCTCTTGACGAGATTGTTCAATTTGATGGCGTAATTGCGAGGAAAGGGGTAATTTTTGTTTTAATTCATAGGGGGTTACTAAAACTTTTTCATCAACAATATGTACATTGTGTAAGCTATCTTTATTCATATTTCACTCCTTATAATATTTTAAATAATAAATGTAAAATAATCATTACATCAAATGTAATAAATATAATACATAATAATTTAAAAAAGACAATGGGCAAAATTCACCATTTTGCCTAGGGGGCAATTAAAGTAAGATGTGGGATATAAAGTGGTACAAATATTATTTTAAAACTGACCGCACTTTAAGAAAAAACCTGCCTTTTGGCAGGTTTTATAAGAACTAAACTGATTTTTTTCTACACAGCAAAATAAGCAGTGCAAAAATAATTGCTGTAGCAATAAAGGCGTACAACATTGAAGAGGTAAATCCAATCACAAGATAACCTACTACAGTGGATAATGCTACTAACATGGCATAAGGTAATTGGGTTGTGACGTGATCCATTAAACCACATTTTGCTCCCGTAGAAGAAAGAATAGTGGTATCTGAAATTGGCGAACAATGATCGCCACAAACAGCCCCTGCCATTACAGCAGATAAACAAGGAAGCAATAATTCTGGTGCTGCATTGGCTGCGATCGCTGCTGCAATCGGTAACATAATTCCAAAGGTTCCCCAGCTTGTTCCTGTGGCAAATGCCATGGCTGTTGCTAATATAAATAGCAATGCAGGTAATAATTCAATGGCAAAATTGCCAGATACGAGCGTAGATAAATATTCCCCCGTTTTCATATCGCCAACAACATTATTAATTGTCCAAGCAAAAAGCAAAATTAAAATAGCTCCTGACATGGATTTCATACCTAATATCCAAGCACGAAAATAAGTGGACATATCAATATGACGGCCAGCAATAATACAAAGGGTTAACACCACTAAAGCACTTACGCCACCGAAAACAAGAGAAATCCCCACCGTTGTATTTTCAAATGCCCCTAAAACACTAAAAGGTTTGTTTTCTAAACTTAATGCTTGATGGCCTGTGTACATCATCATAAACACAGTAGCAACAATTAAAGCCACAATAGGGAATACCAAATTACGCATTCTTCCTGTCACAACAATCTCTTCATTTTCATCATGCTCTTTGGCTAAAGCAGCTTGTTCATGTCTCGCCATTGAACCTATATCAATAGAAAAATAAGCCACAAGGAAAACCATAATAATGGAAAAAATCGCATAATAATTCATAGCACTCATTGCCATAAATGCCCCGATTGGCGAATAATCAGTGATAGAATAAGTGGCTAATAATCCTGCGATTAAGGTAATAATATAAGCTCCCCAGCTAGAAACAGGCATTAATACACACATAGGTGCGGCAGTTGAATCCAAAATATAAGCCAGTTTAGCACGAGAAACCTTAAATTTATCGGTAACGGGACGTGCAATAGCGCCAACGGCTAAGCTATGGAAATAATCATCAATAAAGGTCACAAAGACTAATGATGCCGCCATTAATTTTGCACCACGTCGCCCTTTTATGCGTTTTTTTGCCCAATTTGCAAAGGCTTGATTACTGCCTGATAAAGTAAAAAGTGCGGTTAATATTCCCAATAATAATAAAAAAATTAAAATATTAATATTATCCGCATTTAATCCCTGTGCTTCCACATCATAGACTAAGGATAAAATATTGTCTTTAAGATAAATTAACGAAGTAAGTAAATTACCACCGCCAAGCATTAATGCCCCAACCAAAATACCAACGCTGAGTGAAAAAATCACTTTACGTGTGGTAATGGCTAAACTCAATGCCAATAACGGCGGAATAATTGACCAAATGGACGTAGAATAATTAATGAGTTGCATGACCTCTACCTAACAATAAAATAAGGGAGATCTACTGAAAGAAATAACCAAATTGATTATAACAGGTTAGTGAATTAAACCATCTAAACAGTAGCGCTCCATAGTGAACATAAACATACTATGGCAGTGACGTACCTTTCAATAACGCCCCCAACCAATCAAAATGACTTTTGATTGATTTCGGCAAATATTCCTTTCCTTTTCCTTCATCGCTATCCGCTCAGAAAAAATACTTATAACATTTGCGCCTCTACATATGCGGAAGTGCTAAGATTACGATAATATGCCTGAAATGACAATAGAATTTGCTTATTAATATGATATATTTTCTCTTAACCAGTCCAATTAAGATTAACCGATGCTACCATTAATCTAAAAATAAAATAAATAAAAAATTAAAGTGAATATTATAATTTTTTATTGCTATTATTCTTATAATTATTATAATTGCCCAAACATCATTAAATGAATTAAGGAGGAATTTTATGTCTGACCTAGTAAAAACATTGAATAATATCCGTAGCCTACGCGCTTTAGCTCGTGAACTTTCTTTAGAAGAGTTAAAATCTATTTTAGAAAAATTAACTTTAGTAGTAAAAGAAAAACATCAAGAAGCTGCTGAGTTACAAGCAAAAGAACAACAACGCTTAGAAAAATTAGAAAAATATAAAGAATTATTACAACAAGATGGTATCAATGCCGAAGATCTCATTGAATTATTAGGTGGCGAAGCCCCTAAACGTAAAAAAAGAGAACCAAAAGCAGCCAAGTACCAATATGAAGAAAACGGCGTTGTCAAAACTTGGACAGGTCAAGGAAGAATGCCTAAAGCAATTAAACAAGCAGTAGATGCAGGAAAATCCTTATCTTCTTTTGAAATTTAATCAACAGTCTTATTACCATAAAACCCATAATATATGGGTTTTATTATTTTATTAGAGAAATAAATGATGATTGAAAATAAAATTCTATTAACCGATTGCCCTGATGATAAAGGTTTAATCGCAAAAATAACCAATATTTGTTATAAACATCAATTAAATATTCTACATAATAATGAATTCGTTGATTTTGAGACAAAGCATTTTTTTATGCGTACTGAATTACAAGGGATTTTTAATGAACAAACACTCTTAGAAGATCTCAATCTTGCTTTACCACAAGGTACAAATTGCAGATTAATTAGTAAACAAAAAAAACGTATTGTTATTTTAGTAACCAAAGAAGCGCATTGCCTTGGCGATATATTAATGAAAAACTATTATGGTAGTTTAAATGTTGAAATTGCCGCTGTTATTGGTAATCACGATACATTAAGATCATTAGTAGAAAAATTTAATATTCCTTTTTTCTGCATTAGCCATCAAAACTTAACACGTGTTGAACATGATAAATTATTGGCTGATAAAATTGATGAATATTCACCTGATTATATTGTGCTTGCTAAATATATGCGTGTACTTAATCCTGAATTTGTAAGTCGTTATCCTAATCGTGTCATTAATATTCATCATTCATTCCTACCTGCTTTTATTGGGGCAAAACCTTATCATCAAGCCTATGAAAGAGGGGTAAAAATTATTGGCGCAACAGCACATTTTATTAATAATGAATTAGATCAAGGCCCAATTATCTTGCAAAATGTTATTAATGTTGATCATACCTATAATGCTGAAGCTATGATGAAAGCTGGGCGAGATGTTGAAAAAACGGTGCTAAGTAAAGCTTTAGATCTTGCGTTACAAGATCGTATTTTTGTATTCCAAAATAAAACCATTGTATTTTAATATTATCAACCCAGTAGTCAATCTGCTGGGTTGTTGAAATTTAACACAATTAAATAACTTGTCTCATTTTTTTCTTGCAATCAATATTTAGCATTGTATAATCTCCACCATTGACTGCCTGGGTGGCGAAATTGGTAGACGCAGCGGATTCAAAATCCGCCGTTGAATAAACGTGTCGGTTCGAGTCCGACCCTAGGCACCATATAAATTCATGCTGATCATAGTAGGTAATTTAATAATATAATATAGCCTTTTCCTTTAACATATTTAATTCTGTATTAATAATAAATATTCCTTTCTATTTTTACAATTTGATGATAAATCACTTTTTCTGTCAGGCTATCCATTAACACTAACACACTAAAATCTCGCTTAAAGAAAGTGGTATCCATAATAATATTTAAATAAGTTGATGAGGGTAAATTTAAAGTATTTTTCGGGGATTTATCAATATATCTTTGAATTGTTTTAACAGAACATTGATATTTAATAGCAAGCTCTTTATACGTCTGTTTTCCTTGAGAATAATGAAATCAAATTTCTGTGGGATTTAATTTGTTTTGAAAGGTAAAAATTTTATTACAAAGTAACTTGAAGCCCTATGGTTAAGACAACATAAGGCTTAAATCAATAATCAACTTTTATCAACTATCTATTATTTGATGCTCTATGTTGTTTAGAGCGGAACAGCTTGAAAATTACATAAAGTGCAACAATAGCAATAATAATATAAATCCCCACTTGTCCGCGTTTAATTTGTTGCTCAATCCAATCTAAATTGGCTGCGCCATGGTAACCCAGATAGACCCAAATAGGAACAGAAATAATTGCAGCAAAAAAATCAATTAAAACAAAACGCATGTAGCTGATACGGCGTGTAATCCCTGAAATCATATAAATAGGGGCACGTAATCCTGGTAAAAAACGTGCGATAAAAAGCACTCGGTTGCCATATTTATCAAATTTTTCACGAACTAACCGTAAACGTTGCACATTAATAAAACGGCGAATAATTCTTACTCTTAATATTTTTGCCCCATAAATACGTCCGAGCCAATACATAACACTATCACCAAATAGTACACCAAACATACTGACAACAAGCATAATATGAGGGTTGGCATAACCAAGCCCTGCGATAATTCCCCCTGAAACTAATGTAATATCTTCAGGAATAGGGACACCAAAACCACAAATAATCAATACAAAAAGTACCGCACAGTAGCCATAATTTGAAAAAAAATCAATCAGTAATTCCATGGGGCTAAATCTTCTATTTATTTTAATCTAAGAAGTCTATTTTGCCTTTTTTAACGACAAAATACTACTGTAAATTTTCGATAACCGTCACAAATTTTGAGATTTTTTACTGAGTTTGTGTAATAAAGGAATAGGGGAGTAACAAGAATATCCACAAGTAAGTATATATTTTAATTTCCTATTTCCTAATACTTTCTCCGTTATTTAACATAATATTCATTATGCGAAATTAGTTATAAGGTAATAAAAAAGTGTATCTCAATAAAACCACAGAGTTATGCACAAGTAACAAAATCCAATTAAGCAAGGTAACATCTTATGATATTAAACCCTGTCACAATGATTTTTATTGGAATGTTCTCATTAACATCTTAATGTAAAGTAAATATCTAAACTAACGCGCTACGCTTGTTCAACCCTAAAAAATAAAAGCTCACGTCCTCATTCTTGCGGGCGTGAGCTTTTATTTTTTAGGGTTACCATTAAAATATGTTATCTATTCCAACGGCTTGGATTACCGCTCATTGTTAAAATTGAACCATTAATTTTTATAGAAACTACATCACAAAAACTGCCCTTGTGATGAAAAGTAGGAATTCTTATCCCTTCTTGTTGTTCGCCAGTTTGAATATGAACACCGACAAAGCCGAAATCTCCCAATAAAGGGAGTTGATAACCAAAGTCCTGTTCTTTTATAAGAAATGATAGAATTCTCGATCCATATCACATTTAAGGAGTTATACATGCCAGCTAAGCATATTGATGAAGTAACTATACTGACAAAAGTAAGCCTTAAAGATACGGAAGTTCTAAAAATTTTGATCAGAAAAGGGTTAAAACACATCTCAGATGAAGACTATTTTGAATACATTAATAAAAAAAATAGAAAAAAATAATGCGGAAAACCGCACCAAAGTTCGGGTGTAACAGAACCCCCCGAACTTTTTCGTATATTTTATAAACAGAAAAAGAAAGAACCAAAATGAGAAGTACAGATAATGTAATTCGCCTAATCAAATAAGGTAGTGACTATATAACTATAGAGTTACTATAAAAGATAATGCCAGTACATTACTGGCATTATTATTTCCGATAAAATTTATTTCTAGGTTTATAATGAAAATTCTCTATAAATTCATCCCAATCAATAGGCACAGTAGAATGAACTAACTCATTTAAAAATGCTTGAACGTGTTCCATTTGATCAAAACGTTTTACTGTCTCTTCCATAGTCTCAAAATTACTATATGGCAAACGAATTTCTACAGTATTGAGAGTGATGTAGATACGGTAATCTGTTGTTTTTAAAAGTTTAACAGTTTCGTAAAAATGGCGTGGAGTTATATCTTTTAGCGTTATACTTGCCATACAATATTAGTGCGTCCAATAGTGATTGATTAGGTTCTTTTTAAGCTATTCACTAGTAATTCCAGGTCTCTAAGCGATAACTTTAGCACTAAATTTTCAGCATTATTATGTAATTTTCCCATTACAAAACCCTTTATAACTAAATTCGCATAATCGCAGATTATGTATAAATTCTCGCACGATGGGCAAGCCTATTATATCGTGCTTCGAATTGTAACATAATCTGCACTTACATTATGCGAAATTAGTTATAAGGTAATTTAACTATAAGGTAAAAGTAAATGTAATTAGCCCCACCTTCCCATCGCTTCCTCATCCGTTTGTTTTGCTTCAACCCAGCGTTCGCCTGAGGAAGTTGTTTCTTTTTTCCAAAATGGTGCTTTGGTTTTTAGGTAATCCATAATAAATTCATTGGCTTGATAAGCATCAAGACGATGTGCGGAACTGACACCGACTAAGACAATTTCATCACCTGCCTTTAATTGCCCAACACGATGAATAATTGTAATCGCTTGAATATCCCAACGTTGTTGAGCTTGTTTGGCAATATCTTGCAATGTTTTTTCTGTCATTGCAGGATAATGTTCTAAATACAGTTGTGATACCTGATCACCTAAATTAAGATCTCTTACTTTTCCAACAAAAATCACAACAGCCCCTACAGATTGTGATTGAGCAAGCCATTGATATTCTTTATTTTGGTCAAAAGTTGCTTCACTGACACTAATTTTGATCTTATTATTCACTTAGCCTCCTGTTACTGGCGGAAAAAATGCAATTTCATCACCATTTTGAATGGGGGTATCTAAGCCAGATAATACTTGATTAACGGCCACAAGCACTTTGCCTTGCTGTAAAGCAAATTGCCATTTATCGCCTTTTTGTATCAAAAAATCCAATAATTGTTGAATATGCTCAAATTGAGGTTCAAGCATTAATTCATCGGTATTCACCAACTCTCTAATTTGACCAAAAAATAATACTTTTATCATTGTTTTTTACCTAATTCTTGTACACTAAAATAACCTGATTTTCCACCGCACTTTTCCAGTAAGCGTACTTGTTCAATGACAATATTTTTTTGTACAGCTTTGCACATATCATAAATAGTTAAAGCGGCAACACTTGCGGCAGTTAATGCCTCCATTTCTACCCCTGTTTTGCCCGTTAATTTACAAAGACTTTCTATTCTCACTTGGTGTGTTTCAGGTAATGGCGTAATGCTAATTTCAACTTTGCTTAATAATAAAGGGTGGCATAATGGAATAAGCTCCCATGTTTTTTTTGCAGCCTGTATGCCTGCAATACGGGCGGTCGCAAATACATCGCCTTTATGATGTTGCCCATTTAAAATCATCGTGAAGGTCTTTTGTGACATTGTCACTATCGCTTCCGCTCTGGCTTCTCGTACCGTATCTTGTTTCAAGGAAACATCAACCATATTGGCTTCGCCTTGTGCATTAATATGAGTAAATTCTGTCATTTTATCTTCCTTTATTAATTAACCACCAATTGTCGATAAATTAGCACGCACGCCAGTATCGCCATAATGTAAATAATGATGCTGCCGTTTATGTTGTAATGCCGAAAATAAACGTGCTTGTAATTGAGCTTGTTGCTCATCAGATTGTAACAAATCTCTTAAGGCAATCCCCTCTTCGCCAAATAAACAAAGATGCAATTTGCCACGAGCAGAAACCCTTAAACGATTACAACTGGCACAAAAATTCTTTTCATAAGGCATAATAAGCCCGACTTCGCCCTGATAATTTTGATGATGAAACACTTTAGCTGGCCCATCGGTTCGTCCTTTAGGGCGTAATTGCCAACCTTGTTGTAATAATTTTTTTTCTAATAATTGACCAGATAAATGATATTGTTGGAAAAAGTGATCCATATCTCCTGTTTGCATTAATTCAATAAAACGCATTTGAATGGGTTTATCTTTAATCCAAGCTAAAAATTGATCAAACTCACGATCATTAAGTTGTTTCATCAATACCGCATTCACTTTTATTTTGGCATAACCCACTTCTAAAGCACGCTCAATCCCACGCATCACTTGATAAAATTTATTTTCACCAGTAATCGCATAAAACATATTAGGATTTAAACTATCTAAGCTCACATTAATGGAAGTAATCCCTGCTTTTTTCCACAGCTCTACCTCTTTCGCCATACGATAACCATTGGTTGTGAGGGCAATGGTTTTGATGTCATTGATTTGATGAATTTGTTCCACAATGGATAAAAAATCTTTGCGTAAAGTGGGTTCACCGCCTGTAATTCTAATCTTTTCAGTCCCCATTGCCGCAAAGGCTTTGGCTATACGGATAATTTCTTCTTGCGTTAAGAAATGAGGTTTGTTTTTCTCTGGCTGGTATCCATTAGGCAAACAATAGTTACAACGAAAGTTGCAAACATCAGTAATGGATAAACGAAGATAATAATATTCACGCTGGAAAGCATCAACCAAACGGTCAGCCTCCAACGACTTAACGGGAATATGTTGCATTAAGACACCTTTCTAAATACGAGAGGATAAATCGTTTCCAATCTTATCCTTGGACAAAAATTTGTCGGCTTGCAAACCATGCTATTTCAATAAAAAAGTTTAGGTCAACAAGCTCGGAGTTATGCAAAAATAAATAAACAACATTCTAGAATAGAAAAAAATAAATGTACAATCTGCAAGGGGAAAATAACCTGATCGAGGTAAACATATTTATCACAACGGAGAGATTAGCTGTATAAGTAAATATACAATGAAAAAATTCTCTCACTTATTTATCTCTTTAGTAAAAAATGCTATCTTGCCGAGCAAATTATTCATTTGAGACTTATGATGTTATTAAAGAATCCCTCTACTCCACTAACGGACTTAAAACATATTGTTGCCATTGGTGGTGGGCATGGTTTAGGGCGTATTCTCTCAGCCTTAAATTTTATGCAAGAAAAACTCACAGGCATTGTTACAACCACAGATAATGGCGGTTCTACTGGGCGAATTCGAGAAAATTATGGTGGAATAGCTTGGGGAGATTTGCGTAATTGTTTAAACCAAATTATCACCGAACCGAGTACCGCCTCTACCCTATTTGAATATCGATTTGGCGGTAAAGGTGAGCTTGCGGGGCATAATCTAGGCAATTTAATGCTAACCGCATTAGAAAATATGCAAATTCGTCCTTTAGAAGGGGTAAATTTGGTGCGTGATTTATTAAAGGTAAAATCCTTTATTATTCCTATGTCCGAAACCCCGGTTCATCTCGTGGCACAATTATCTTCAGGGCAACAAATTTTAGGGGAAGTGAATATTGATAACCTTAAGGAATTACCGCAATCATTGGCACTCACTCCTCTGGTCTCCGCAACACCAGAAGCCATTACCGCATTAGAACAAGCGGAATTAATTCTTATTGGCCCGGGCAGTTTTTTTACCAGCATTATGCCGCCGTTATTGCTAAAAGAGGTGCAACAATGTTTACGCCAAAAACAATGCCCAATAATTTTTATTGATAATTTAGGCGTTGAACATAGTCCTGCCGCGAAACTTTCCCTTGCTCAACGGATTAATTGGATTCACCATAATGTTGGAAAAGCCATTATTGATGGCATTATTACTACAACACAGCAACCCTATGAGAAAATTAACGGCGATAAACAACCTTTATGGTTACAAAGACAATTAAATGCCGATGATGTGCAATATCGTCATGATCGGCATTTATTATGTCAGGCAATTACTGATTTATTGAAAATGTTATAGTTGTTTCAATTAAGTGGGGCAATGCGAAATACCTTAACATTATTAAAACCTGCATCTTGTAAATATAAGGCTTGCAATTTGCTCATTACGCCTCTTTCACAATATAAAAGATAGGTTTTATCTTGTGGCAGCGTCGCAAATTGACTTGATAATTTATAGAATGGCAAAGTAATAATTTGATGAGAGCTGCTTAATACCAGTGGCTTTTCTTCCACTTCTTCTGGGCTACGAATATCAATAATAATATCCTGTGGTGCCAATACGGCAACGGTTTCCACTTCTGTTACTGATTGCGCCGTTTGTTCTGCAATTTGACGAATATCTAAAATTTGTGCATTTTCCACCGCACTTTGTAGAATATTCATATCAAAATGCTGTTCTTCTTGTTCAATTTTGCTTTTAACCGCTTTGACCGTTGGATTTTTAGAGATCACCCCACAAAATTCAGGCATCGATTTTGCAATATCTTCAGTTTCAATTTGCTTAGCTAAGGCGATAATCTGTTCTTTATCGTGAGAAACTAACGGACGCAAAACTAAACAATCCGCCGCCTCATCAATTAAGCGTAAATTGGTTAAGGTTTGGCTAGACACCTGTCCTAAAGCCTCGCCGGTCACCAAGGCTTGAATACCAAAACGTTCTGCCACTTGGCTTGCCGCACGCACCATCATACGCTTTAATACCACGCCCATTTGCCCATTATCAATTTTTTCTAAAATCTCCCCAACGACAGATTCAAAATTAATGGCAATAAAACGGACTTTATGGGATTGGCTATAATGTTGCCAAAGATGATAAGCCATTTGTTTTACCCCAATTTCGTGAGTTGCGCCCCCTAAATTGAAAAAGCAATAATGAACACGACAACCACGGCGTATCAGCATATAACTGGATACCCCTGAATCAAAACCGCCCGAAATTAAGGATAATACATCTTCCTGTGTACCAATAGGATAGCCGCCAATCCCCGCATAACGGGATTTAATTAACATCATTTTATCATGTTCAATATCAATGCGTACTGTCATATCTGGACGTGTTAATTTGACTTTGGCTGAGGGAATATGTTGATTTAAGCCACCGCCGATATAACGTTCCGCGTCTAAAGAATTGAAATCATGTTTTCCTTTGCGTCTTACTCGCACGCAAAAGGTTTTATTTTCTAATTGGCTAGCCACTTCGGCCAACGTCTTTTCAAAAATATCATGCAAAGAAGAAAAAGGCTTTTCTTCTACCGCTAAAAAATGATGAATCCCAGGAATACGTTGTAACTGTTCAATTAATCCATCAAAATTCTCATGATTTTTTGACCGCACTTCAATATAATCCCAATGGCGTACCACAGCGACCTGCTCATCAAAACGGGTTAATACATTACGAATATTACTGGTTAAAATCTTGATAAAGCGTTTCCGAACGGAATCACTTTTAATCATAATTTCAGGAAAAAGTTTAATAATAAATTTCATAGGATTGTTTTAGTAAATAATGAATTTAAAATGGGACGGATTATAACAAAATTTCCCCAAGTGCCATAGCAAACTCATGGACTATTTTTTATAACATGTGACATTGTCACGTTAATATTTAGTCACTGGATAATAACTTCATCAGTTTTTGCTCTAATTGCTGGCGTTGCTCAGGGGAAAGGGCTTTGCCCTCATGATTAAGCAAAATAAAAAAGTCTTCCGCCTTTTCTCCTACAGTGGTAATTTTGGCATTTAGCAAATTTAACTGTTGTTCTACAAAAACTTGGCTAATTTTGCTCAATAAGCCAGCATTATCTAAAGCAAACAACTCCATTTCCGTATGATCCAAACGATGAGTATTTAAAAATCGTATTTGGGTTGGAACCTTAAAATGTTGTAACTTGTAGTTTTGCCGTTGATGCGTTAAAACTGTTATTTCTTGACTTAACCCTTGGTATAAGGCTTTTTCTAAAGCCCGTCGCCGTTCACTACGCACTAAACCGCCATCAAGCTCTGACACAATAAAACTGTCCATAACATAACCATCTTGCCGAGTAATAATTTGTGCATCATGAATACTCAAATTTTTAGCACCAATAATGTTCACTACCTTATGAAATAAATTCGCTTGATCTGCACAATAAATAAAAATTTCAGTCCCCCCTTTGGCGAACTTATTACTGACTTTAACGATCAATTTATCTTGGTTTTCATAAAGTAATTGGCTATGCCAAGCAATTTGTTTTGGCGTATTGCGTAGAAAATACTCATCAGGACAAGGTTGCCAAAGTGTTTGTAAGGATTCTGGGGGGATTGTTTTTAATAACATACTTGCCTGTTGGCGATTTTGGGCAATTTGTTGTTGATAATCTAAACGATGGTGCATACCTTGATGAAATTGCTGAGAACAATATTGATATAGGGTAAATAATAAAGTGCGTTTCCAATCATTCCATAACGTACTATTGGTTGCACAAATATCTGCCACCGTTAAACACACTAAATAATCTAAATATTGTTGGTTTTTTACCTTATCCGCAAAGGCTAAGACCACATCAGGATCATGAATATCACGCCGTTGTGCGGTAATGGACATTAATAAATGCTGTTGCACCAACCAGCACATTAATTCAGTTTGTTCAGCATTGAAACCATGTAATATGGCGAAATCACGCATATCTTCTCCGCCAAGTTCCGCGTGATCCCCACCCCGCCCCTTGGCAATATCGTGAAATAATGCGGCTAAATATAATAAACGGCGATCCGCTAATTGCGGTAATAATTGGGTACAAAGTGGATGTGAGGCACGATTTTCTTGTTGCAAAAAACTTTCAAGTTTTAACATCACCCTTAAGGTATGCTCATCAACCGTATAAGTATGAAATAAATCAAATTGCATTAACCCCACAATAGGCTGCCATTGTAGTAAATAGGCGGTTAATACACCATATTGGTGCATAGGAAAAAATGCACGATGAATCGCATTAGGCTGTTCTAAAAGCTGTATAAATTTCTCCCTTGCTTTCGCATTTTGACAAAGTGGTAAGGTAAATTGATCTAAGGCAATCACCAATTCACGCAAGGTTTTTGAATGAATATCCGCATTATGATATTGCGTAAGATAATAAAATAAATCCAAAATGCTTTCAGGTTGCTGGGTAAAACGAGAGGATTTTTTTAAAAGTAGGCTTTGTCCAACTAAACAAAAATTTTCGTCCAAATCCACCGCACTTGCTTGATGGGCTGGCGTTAAAAAATGTTCTTGATAATGTTTTAGTAAAATATGGCTTAATAAGGCAATATGTTGCAAACTCTGAAAAAATACTTTCATCATTTTTTCTACCCCTTGATTACCCTCGCCAAACCCCAACATTTGGCTTATTTTTAGCTGGCGATCAAAGAGTAAACGATTGTCATAACGTTTTAAAATTAAATGCAAGGCGAAACGTGTACGAAATAAAAACTGTTGGCTTTGCTGTAAACGAGCATATTCTTCAGGATAAATAAAGCCTGATTGTAAAATATCTCCCAAGTTTTTCGCTTTGGTATGCCGCAAAGCAATCCAATACAATAAGTGCAAATCTCGCAACCCACCGGGGCTATTTTTAATATCAGGTTCTAAATTATAACTGGTATTATGATAGCGTTGATAACGTTGCTTTTGTTCCTCTAACTTGGCTTGAAAAAAATCCACCGCGGGCCAAAAATCAGACTGATTATGCACCGCACTTTCTAATTGTTGAAACAAATGCAAATTACCACATAAATAACGGCTTTCTAATAAATTTGTCGCAATACTCAGATCTTTTTTCCCCTCCTCAAGGCATTGTTCAAGCAAACGCACACTATGCCCCACATCAAAATGGCAATCCCATAAAAATTGAATAAATTGCGCAATTTTTTGTTCAGTTTCAAAACAAATGGCATTTTGGCTCAAGATTAAAAAATCTAAATCTGAAAGTGGAAAAATCTCCTGACGACCATATCCGCCAACGGCAATAAGTGCTAAATCCTGGCATTGATTTAACCCAAAAGATTGCCAAAGATGACATAAAAGCTCATCATAAAACTGACTACGTTGAGCAATAAGCTCATACACATTCTCTTGATTAAAGGTATCTAACTCTCTTTGCGTTAAATGATTTTTTTGTTGTTTAATCTGTTCTACGCTTGGCGTTTGTTGTGCTATATAAGATAAGAATGCCATTTTTCCACCCAATAAAAAGATAAGAAAAAGGCTTGTATAGAACAAGCCGAAATTTTATTAACCATTTACCATAAAGCGAGTTATTCGTCCTGCTTGCACTTCTTCATCACGAATAGTCATCACTTCACAACCTTGCTTTGTTACCACAATTTGATGCTCATATTGAGCAGAATGGCTACGATCCTTGGTTTTCACTGTCCAACCGTCTTTCATTAAACGTACTTCTTTCTTTCCTGCATTGATCATAGGTTCAATGGTAAACACCATTCCCTCTTGCAAAATCACCCCGCCATCATCCGCATAATAATGCAATACCTGAGGATCACAATGAAATTCTGTGCCTATACCATGCCCACAATATTCACGCACTACACTAAAGCCCTGTGCTTCCGTATATTGTTGAATCGCTCGCCCAATTTCATTTAAGCGAATACCCGGTTTAACGGTACGCAATCCCACATAAAGTGCTTCTTGTGCCGCTTCAACCAATTTTTTACTGCGAATATTGGTTTCTCCCACAATATACATTTTAGAGTTATCGCCAAAATAACCATCTTTAATAACAGTAATATCAATATTTAAAATATCGCCATTTTTCAGTATCTTATCCTCACTTGGAATACCATGACACACCACTTCATTTAAAGAGATACAAGTGGCTTTAGGATAATGATGATAACCTAAACAAGCAGGGATGACCTTTTGTGTATTTAGCATATAATCATGACAAATACGATCCAATTCCCCCGTACTGACACCCGCCTTAACATAAGGCTCAATCATAACAAGCACTTCGGCTGCTAAACGACAAGCCTCGCGTAATTTTTCAATTTCTTCAGGATTTCTTAATGGGATATTCATTTATTACTCTCTATCTTTTTATGAATAAAAATTGGGGGAAGTATAGCAAATTATTAGTTAAATTACCTTAGATTATTTATGATAAGTTTTAGAGAATTTCTAATATATTTTTAACCCAACGGCATTGAACTAAAAATCACCAATAAAATTGGTGCCATAATATTTGTAATAAAACCGAAACTAATCGCGAGAGGAACAACCTCTATGCCCCCCGAACGTTGAATAATCGGTAAAGTACAGTCTAATGCCGTTGCTCCTGCCACGCCAATGGCAGCAGAACGGAAACGTACCATTAACAATGGAATTAAAAATAAACTTAATATTTCTTTTAATAAATCGTTAAGAAAAGCAATGCTACCAAAAACCGCTCCCCAAGCATCATTTAAAATAATACTTGATAAGGTGTACCAGCCTAATCCTGAAGCAATCGCAAGACCTTGTGCCATAGGTAAATTCAAACATAATGCAGAAATGATGCCGCCTAATAAGGAGGTGATGATCATAATCAGTGCAGTATAAATACCTTGTTTATTAAAAAAAGCCTGTATCAATGAAATACCATTATTGCGTAGTTGAATGCCAACGAAAAAGATAAGCACAATAAGAAGATATGTGCTGGTGTCATTAGGTAAAGTGAAATAGGTTTGAGTTAGCATCCCTATAATAAAACCAATAATGACCGTACTACAAAGTTTAAATGAATCAAATAGTAAGTGCCAGCGAGAAATACTGGCTTTATGATGTTGAAGTGGTTTTTGTTGCTGAAATTTGCCGTAAAGGATTAAGCCTAAAAGATTAAAACCATTAATCATAAAAGCAAAGATGAGTGCCGAAGAAGCAATTAATGGCAGTGTTTGTATAATATTCTCTAATTGCCCAAGATTATACCCCATCACAAATAAAATAATATAAAGTAATAACATCACAAGTTGGTTAATAAGGGGTAAAAATTTTCTCACTTTAAAACAATATCCCAAAAACATGGGAACAAGAATAATCAGTAATCCTTCAAACATAATAAATTCGTTTTTTTATTAAAAAATGTTAAGCTAAATCAACGCGAGATTATAGCAAAGTGCGGTTTAATTTCGCATTATTTTTATCTCAATAATAAGGAAAATCACGATGTATTTGCATAAAGTTGATATTGTTAGTTTTCGGGGTATCAATCGTTTATCCATGCAATTACGCCCCGAAATGGTATTAATTGGCGAGAATGCTTGGGGAAAATCCAGTTTATTATCCGCACTCAGTTTAATTTTTAATCCAAATCAGAGCCTTTATCAATTTACTCATGAGGATTTTCATCTTGAATATCAAGGAGGAGAAGACACAAAACAACATCGCCATTTGACCTTATTATTTAGTTTCTGCGAAGACTATCAAGGCGAGACAGCACAAAAAGATACCCTACTCTATCAACAAGTTATGGTAACCCCACAACAAGGGCAAGGCAAACGTATTTATTTTCGGGTAACAGGAGATTGGCTTGAGGATAATCGGATTATCACCGATTATAGTTTTTTAAATGCACAAGGCGATCCTATTCCACACATTCCAACCGAAAAATTGGTTTATTCATTAATTAGTCAACACCCTGTTTATCGTTTTCGCGATGCACGTTTACAACGCGATTTTCATCAACTTTCGCCCTTATTACTTGAATCTCATCATTCATCTGAACAAGAAAAAAACCAAGAGGAAATTAGGGCTGTCGCTTTATTATTACGTTATTATTTTTTACAACAAGATCAATATCGCCAGCTGATTAATCAATTAAAAGATACTTCATTGCTTTGGCATAAAGCACAATCCTTAATCCCAAAATTACAACAGCCTAATAATCAGGCTTTAAAAAAACGATTATTTCAAGCACTTTCTTCATTATTTATTCCGCACCAAAATATTCATTTTAATAAAAAGACACGCCCTATTATTTTATTTGAAGATCTCGGAGCGAATTTACACCCAAGAATGATGGCGATTGCTTGGCATTTAGCACAGAATTTACCCATTCAACGTATTACTACCACAAATTCTGTGGATTTACTGGCTCAAGTAGAATTAACCTCTCTTTGTCGTTTAGTTCGCCAGCCAAATCATACGCTCGCCTACCAGCTTAAGCCAAATCAACTGAGTAAAGAAGACTTACGCCGACTTAATTTTCATATACATTACAATCGCAGCCTTGCGTTATTTGCACGAATGTGGATTTTAGTTAGTGGAAGGAGAAACTGAAGTCTGGATTTTATCTGAATTAGCAAAGTTACTGGATATTCCTTTAGAAATATATGGTATTAGACTGGTTGAGTTTGCTCAATCGGGGTTAAAACCGCTTATTAACTATGCAAAAGCAATGGGGATTCAATGGTATGTTCTCACTGATGGTGATGAAGCAGGCATAAAATACAGTGAAATTGTTAAAAATATGCTATCGGAAGAAGACCGTTTTTCGCAACGGATCACCATATTACCTAAAAAAGATATTGAACATTATTTTTATGCACAGGGGTTTAATGAAGTTTTTATTCGTCTAGCTCGTTGGAAAGTGTATAAAAATCAATACCCAACCAGCAAAATTATTCAACGTGCCATTCAACGCACTTCAAAACCCGATTTAGCCCTTGCACTTTGTGCCGAAATGCGTAAACGTGGCAAAAACGCGATTCCTAGTTTATTTCGCCATTTATTTACTAAAGTGCTGGCATTCAGCAAAGAAAACTAAAAAACTGGTTGTATATACAGTAAAGTGCGGTTAAAATTTACCATATTTTGACCGCACTTTATAAATTTATCATGCCAAATATACCGACATATCGCAAAATTATTCACATTGATATGGATTGCTTCTACGCCGCCATTGAAATGCGAGAAAACCCAACCCTCGTAGGAAAACCCATTGCGGTTGGCAGAAAACCCGAACAACGTGGCGTATTAACCACTTGCAATTATGAAGCACGAAAATTCGGTTTACATAGTGCGATGTCTTCGGCTGAAGCGATAAAACGCTGTCCGCAACTTATTCTTGTACCACCAAACTTCCCACTTTATCGGCAAGTATCACAACAAATACACCAAATTTTTCAACAATATACCCACCTCATTGAGCCACTTTCGCTCGATGAAGCCTATTTAGATGTTACTGAATGCCGACAACACTCAGGATCGGCGACTTGGATCGCCGAAGCAATTCGTGAACAAATTGCTAATGAATTAAAATTAACGGCTTCAGCGGGTATTGCTCCCCTAAAATTTCTTGCCAAAATAGCGTCAGATAAAAATAAACCCAATGGGCAATATCTTATCTCCCCCAATGATATGGCAACCTTTATCAAACATTTACCCCTTTCAGCGCTCCCTGGCGTTGGAAAAGTCACAACCCATAAACTCAAAAAACTAGGATTAATCACCTGTGCGGATATTCAACAAACTCCCCGTTATTTTTTACTTGAATACTTTGGAAAATTCGGACAACAAATTTGGAATTTTAGCCATGGTATTGATGAACGGGCAGTAAAACCACCAAGCCAGCCTAAATCACTAGGTACTGAAATGACCTTACTTGAGAATATCGCTCATATTCAGCAAGCCTTACCCATTATTAAGCAACTTTATCAAAAACTTAAACAACGCCTGGCAAAATACCCAGAAATTAACTTACAGAAAAAATATAAATTAGGAATCAAACTCAAATTTGAAGATTTTCAACTGACTACCTTAGAAAAAAATAACCTGATTTTTAGCCAAGCTCACTTTCAACAATTACTTGAAAAAATTTGGGCAAGAAGAAAAGATCGTAAAATTCGTTTAATTGGCTTGCATATTCAATTAACTGAAACAAAGCAACAACAGCAGATGAGTTTGTGGTAAGTTTAAACGGTAAGATGAATATAAAATTTAGGTGTAAAGGCAAACATCTGGGAAAAATAGATTAGTTATATAAATTCCCCTACACCAAAGCATAGGGGAATTTATCAACTATCTATTATGATATTTCATTACAGCCAGCCGGCACCGATTAAAAATTTCCACCAGAGGATACCCACTGTGCAATGGATAATTAAACTGCCGAAAGCGACGACGGCACCTGTTGCCCACCAAGATTTAATATCATTATAGCCTGCTCCGAAAGTAATTGGGCCTGGCCCGCCGCCATAATGGGTTACACTTCCGCCATAAGAGTTTGTAAATAATAACCCTAAAGCAAGTAATTCTACTGGTGCGCCAGCCACTTTACCTACTGTGGCAAAGACAGGTACCATGGCAGCAACATAAGCACCGCCAGAGGCAAATAGGTAACGTACAGCAACACTAATAAAGAGGATAACCATTAAAGCAATATTGCCATGGCCATCAAAATTGAGATAGGTTTCAAAGGTTGTGGCTAACCATTTAAAGAAACCTGCTTTATCTAAAATTGATGACATACCAATAATACCGCCGTACCAAATGAGGGTATTCCAACCTGCTTTATTTTTTAGAATGTCGTCCCAAGCAACGATATTTAAAATGATACATAGCACCATAACGGTTAATGCAACTGTTGTGGCATTCACATTTAATACATTAGCAAAGATCCAGCAAAATAATGCACCAATAAATAGGACGATCAGGGCTTTTTCGCGGAATTTCATTGGACCTAATTCTTCTAAGCCTTTGCGGGCAATTTCTTTATTATCCACTTCTTTTAATTCGGGTGGGCAAATAATATAACCGACCAATGGAATTAAAAATAAGCATAATAATCCTGGCACAGAAGCGGCGAGGAACCAATGGATCCAATCTAAATTAAAGCCTAAAATCGGTGCCATTAGGGATAAGGCTAAGGCATTAGGCGCCATTGCCGTTAAAAAGATATAACTGGTTGTTTTTACTACCATATAAACGTTCATTAATAAATAACGTCCTGCCTTTTTAGGGCTTTCATTTGGGGTAGAACCTAATGCTACAGCAATACTATTAATAATAGGGAAAATAATTCCCCCTGCTCTTGCGGTGTTAGAAGGTGTCGCTGGAGACAATAATAAATCTAGGAACATGGTGACATAACCTAAACGTAAGGTGGTACTCCCTAGCCAGCCAATCATGTGATAAGCAATGCGTTTACCTAATCCTGTAATAACGAAAGCGGAGCTTAATGTGAAAGCCGTAAAGATTAACCAAGTTGTCCCTGATTGATAACCACTGAGGGCTTGTGAGACTTTCACTAACTCGCCGGCACCTGCGGTATTGCCAATAACCACAGAAGAGGCCGCAACGGCGGCTAATAAAATTACCGGTTCGCCATAAGGCTTAATGACTAGCCCTACGATTGTTGCTAAATAAATACCAAATAATCGCCACGCAATTAAAGGTAAACCATCTGGAGCTGGGAGTAAGCCGATAATAATGGGAATTGCCACTAATATCGCAACTTTTTGCAATTTACTTAATGCCATATTTTCCTCGTAAGATTAATGTTTAAAATAAAAAAATTGATAGATAAACCAAGAAAGTGCGAGTAAATCAGCACTTCCGCCGGGACTAATATTTTTATGAATACATTGTTGATTAAAGCTATTCAATGCTTGCTCTAATACTTCAATCTTTGTGGTAACTTGTTGTTGTTCAAGTAATTGTTTCGCTGTTGAGCGAAACCAATATAATCCCTCCATACCTGCACGATGAATAACATTGGTATCTTGGTTATTGGCACAAAGTTGTAATAATGCCAATAACAACCGATGTTGCTCATCACGTTCCTTAACTTGTAATAATTCAGATAAAGCATATTGTACCAATGGGAAACCCTGTTCAGCTTCTCCCCTTGCACCTTTTATGCCATAACGTTGATAGATATTGATACCTGCTGTAGCTAATTGAGTTGGCTTTTCTAATTCTTGACTAATGCCTTGGCATATTTGTGCAATCAATGCAGATAAGGTTTGCCAATCAAATGAGGATTGTTGGACAAATAAACGCCCCAATGCTGCACAAGTTAATCCAAAGGCAAAAATACTGCCTTTATGCGTATTAATACCTTGGGTAGCGTTGAACATGGCTTGTTCGGCTTGTAATCCTAAGGGACGTAACTCAGCCAATATTTGTGCAACAGGTTGTTGAGCGGTTTTTATTCCTTGATAAACAAAGGCTGCCCAAAAAGGCTTGAGGGCTTGACTGCTCAATAAGAAAGTCGCGAGATTCATATCTTGATGAGCGCCATTGTCCGCTTGATCGACTAAGCCGGGTTTTGGGGTTAATGTTGCCTCGGTTAATAAGGCTTGATTGACTAAATCCGCCACATATTCGGCAAAATAATGTTGGTTCACGATTTGCTGCATAACTTGATAAATATCTGCCAGCCTATGTTGACGGGATCTCGCACAATGTTTCGCTTCAGCTTGGCAAATTAAGCAACAACGTGGGGAATAATCAAAGTCTGAACGGCTAAGTAGCCTCCCTTTTTTATCAAAGACATCAATATCCCATAGGCGGGCAAGGGGCGAACTTTGCTCTAAAACCATCGCCTGTTGTTTTAATCTTGTGGCATCAATATCCAGTACAAAAATAGCTTCATGCCCTGTGTCTAAAGGACGAATAAAAGAGGCGGTAGGTTTAATTGCCAATGTTTGCCATAACTGTTCAAGTTGTGTTAATGCTTGAGTAAATACATAATCAAGTAATTCATTCTTTTTAACTGCACCTGGTGCTAATAAAGTCAAACTCAGTAAGGATTGATGATATTGACTTAAGCATTGTTGTTGTAACAAGGCTCGTTGCTCTTTCGCAACAAGCAATTCCTCTAGCGAGATCGATTTTCCCGCTAGAGAAAAGTTAGGCAAACATTGACTCACATTAAACATCCGCGTTTGCCTGTTTGACTTGATAAACCACATCAATCACTGAACCATCACGATAACGCACCACAGCCACAGGTTTATCGGTAAATTCAATCGGTTTTGGTTTGCCTGTTAATTGATATGCTCGTTCACATAATTGTTCAATGGTAAATAATTGAATCCCTTTTTCGTTTAAGGTTTTGATTAAATCAGGACGTTTAGGATTCACCGCAACCCCATGATCCGTCACTAAAATATCAATATTCTCGCCTGGCGTAACGCAGGTTAAAACATTCTCAACCACCGTTGGAATACGCCCTCTTACCAAAGGAGCAACAATAATGGCTAATTGGGCACTTGCTGCCGTATCACAATGCCCGCCTGATGCCCCACGAATCACGCCATTGGAGCCAGTCAAGACATTAACATTAAATTGGGTATCAATTTCTAAGGCACTTAAAATCACAATATCTAAGCGTTCAACGGAAGCCCCTTTAGAACTGTAATTAGCATATTGATTTGCACTTACCTCAATATGATTAGGATTACGAGCCAAAGATTCTGCTGCTGTCTTATCAAAACTTTGCACATCAAGCAATTTCTTAATTAAACCTGCCTCGTGCAATGCGACCATACTGGCAGTAATCCCACCTAAGGCAAAGTCAGCTTTAATATTTTGCTTACGCATTTTATCTTCAAGAAAACGGGTTACCGCCAAAGATGCTCCGCCACTTCCTGTTTGCATAGAAAAGCCATCTTTAAAATAACCACTGGCAAAAATCACTTCCGCCGTTTTACGCGCGATCAATAACTCTCGCGGATTTTTGGTCATTCTTGTGGCGCCGCCACCAATTTTCTTTGGATCGCCCACTTGATCCACTTTTACAATCAAATCCACTTGATCCTGAGCAATACTGATTGGATGATGAGGATAAGCCACAATCTCTTCGGTTAATAACACCACTTTCTCAGCAAATTCCGCATCAACCCTTGCATAGCCTAATGATCCACAAACATTTTTACCACTATAACCATTGGCATTACCAAAATCATCACAGCTTGGTACACCTAAAAACGCCACATCAATTTTGAGTTCGCCACTTTTAATTAAATGCACACGTCCGCCATGGGAATGAATGGTAGCAGGTTCGTCCATTAAACCTTCAGAAATTCTATCGGCTAATTCGCCACGCAAACCTGAACTATAAATCTTACGAATTACCCCGTTTTTGATATGTTGCACTAAAGGCGCGTGAATATCCGTTAAAGAACTTGAGGCAAGAACTAAATTCTTAAATCCCATTTCAGCCAATTTATCCACCACCAAATTAACCACAAAGTCCCCAGCACGAAAAGCGTGATGAAACGAAATGGTCATACCATCTTGTAAACCACTACGGCGAATGGCTTGCTCCAAAGATTCACATAATTTTCTGTCTTTATGGGTTTTTGCCAAAGACTCCACTTTCGCAATTTGTTGATATTGTTGATAATCTTTATGTTGTTGGCAAATTGCATTGACCCGTTGTTGTCTATTCTCCATCGTTCTCCCCCTATTCATCTCTTATGCCAGAAAGTTCCGCACGTTGTAAAACCAATTTCGCACGTTCAATAATCGGCGAATCCACCATTTTTCCATTTAATGACACCACGCCACTGCCCGCTTTTTCTGCCTCAGCCGCCGCCTCAATAACACGTTGAGCAAAATCAACGTCTTTTTGTGTTGGTGCATATAAATTATGGATTAACTCAATCTGACGAGGATTAATTAAGGATTTGCCATCAAAACCTAATTGCTTAATTAAACTGGCTTCTTGTAAAAAGCCCTCTTCGTTATCGGCATTAGAATACACCGTATCAAATGCCATTAAGCCATTGGCTCTGGCGGCTTGCAAAATACTGCAACGAGCAAATAATAACTCAATGCCCTCTGGTGAACGCTCGGTTCTTAAATTACGCACATAGTCCTCAGCCCCCAAAGCGATCCCCATTAAACGAGGAGAAGATTTGGCGATCTCATTAACTTGCGTAATCCCTAAAGCCGATTCAATAGCCGCTAATAATTTGGTACTCCCCACTTCCCGACCACATTGCTTTTCAATCTCTGTAATCGCCTTATCCATCGCGATCACATCTTGAGCGGTATCGGTTTTGGGTAAACGAACAATATTTGTTCCCGCTCTCACTACCGCATTTAAATCCGCCAAACCAAATTCAGATTCTAAAGGATTAACACGCACGACGGTTTCTATTTCTTGATAAAAAGGGTGTTGCAATGCCTGTGCCACTAACAATCTCGCACTATCTTTCTCTTTTAAAGCCACTGAATCTTCTAAATCAAACATAATAGAATCAGGCTTATAAATAAAACTGTTACTTACCATTGCCGCATTAGATCCCGGCACAAACAGCATACTTCTTCTTAATTTCATAGCACATTCTCCCAATTTACCGCTTCATCAGTGGCACGCAATAACGCCGCTTTAAGTCTTGCTCTTAAAACACAATCCAATGCTCCCTTATCTTCAATAACTAATTGAACCCCTTGAACATCAAATTGTTTTAATACGGCATAAACCGTCTTTAAAATATCATCGCCAAATTGTTCAAATACTGAGCTATTGAGTTCAATATCAATTTCATCACAAGGGGCAACACGAACCAATACATCGCTGGATTCTAATGTCCCTGCCACTGCAATTTTCGTAATTTGCATTTTCTCTCCTTAACCCTAAGGTTTAATACTAAAAATTTTTGTAAAAGTGACCGCACTTTTCTTATTAAAACAATACGGCGTGGCATACCAACGCGTATCATTTTAAAGTGGGACGGCTCTCATCAGTGATTAGGTTTTATCCCATTATTGGCGGCTAATAATGCCAAAGTACTATTAGGTACATAATGAGTTAATGCTGACCAATTTTTCTGTTGAGCCAATAACCTTACCTTTGAGGCTGAAATCGGTTCGCCTTGATAGGTTTTTCGTTGAATTTCCACCACTTTAATCGCTGGGGCTTTCATATCGGCTTGTTGTAACCAATAGACCATATTCTGGTTATATAATGAAGTAACGGCACAATTTGGTTCTGTCCCCACAAAACGGTGGGTAATGCCCAAAGCAGGGGCGATATGGCTACGGAATAATTTCAGATCTATCTCCATAAAACAGTCTTCAAGGATCCCCTTATCTTTCAAAAAATAGCTAGGAAAGGTGGCACGCGAAATAATATAACTAGAGCTTGGATATAGACTGACTTTGTCCGCTAAATCAGCAATCCCCTGTTTTACCAACTCAAATCTTTCTTGATAGCTAAACTTAGAGGCGTCTTCTTCCACCAAAAATAAATGCAAATAATCACATTGTGTTAATGCTTGTTCTATTAAATAACGATGTCCCAAAGTAAAAGGATTGGCATTCATAACAATAGAACCAATTTTCTCCCCAGATCGGCGATATTGGGCTAATTTTGCACAATATTTTTTTAATCGCACCGCACTATTTTCCATAAGTACCATATAAGGATAAGCGGTAGAAATGGTATGAAAACCACAACGGGCAAATAAGGCTTCATTGTCAGGTTTGGTATAAAGAAATAAACGAAAATAACCTAATTCAGTGGCAAAATGAATTAATTCAGTGGCAAGTTGTAAACTAAGACCTTGCCCACGATAATCGGGGGAAACCGCAACACATTTAATAATATTCGGGGCAATACCACCACAAGCGATAATTTGGTGATCCTCAAGGCGATAAAAAACAATAAAATGTTCAATTTGTGAATCCAGCTCTAACTGGTTTTGTTGTAAAAAGGCTTTAATCGGCTCAATTTTACTTGTATCGCTCATTGCGACAGTTTGCCAATAATAATTATGCTCAAACATATCCATCTCAAAATATTCTAGCAACAATCAAACTATCAAAGGCATGATAGGACGTTTTATACCTCTAAACGGTTGCGGCGATAATAGCATAAACAAAATAAGATTAATACTAAATGCAATGAAAAATAATGTTAAAAAACAATGATTTAACAACAAATTTTAGCTTATTTAACATTTCATTTAACAATGGTGATCTATAGTAACTTTTAGGTATTGGGGAACAGAGGACAGAAGTTGGATTATTTAAGGAAATGATTTAAAAATTGACCGCACTTTTTTCAATCCGAACAATTTTGTACTCTTCTTTTTTCATTAATAATAAATTCGTAAAATTTTTCTTGAAGACACAATCGCTATACATTTATAGTCTGTCATCAATAATCTATAAATTTGGGAGATAATTATGCGTACTGTTGCGATTAGCTTAAGAGTTCAGCCCATGCAGCGTGATCTTATTGATCGATCAGCTTCATTACTTGGGAAAACCCGTTCTGATTTTATGTTAGATGTTGTTTGTTATTATGCACAAAACGTGATTTTAGAGAGAACATTATTTCAACTTGATGAGCAAGAATTTCAGCGTTTTATTCAAACACTTGAGCAACCTAATTTACCTAATACAGGAATAGAAAAATTAATGGCGGTAAATTCGCCTTGGAAATCTGATAGTCGTTTCAATTTAAAATATTCCGCTAAGTACCCCTAGCGGAATAAGTATAAATCACGAGAATTTACTCAGTGATATAAATATGGCGTTCCGTATGCCCTGTATAAATCTGTCTTGGACGCACGATTTTCAAGCCATCTTGCTCGTACATTTCTTTCCAATTAGCAATCCAACCTACCGTTCTTGCTAAGGCAAAAACCACCGTAAACATAGCGGTTGGAATACCTATGGCTTGCAAAATTAGCCCTGAATAGAAATCCACATTAGGATAAAGTTTGCGTTCAATAAAATAAGGATCATTTAACGCAATACGTTCTAGCTCCATAGCCACTTCAAGCAAAGGGGTATTCTCCCCTAATTCTTGCAAAACCTCATGGCAAGTTTCTCGCATTACCTTTGCTCTTGGATCATAATTTTTATAAACACGATGTCCAAACCCCATTAAACGGAATGGATCATTTTTATCCTTAGCGCGTTCAATAAAATGTGGGATATTTTCTACTGAGCCAATTTGTTCTAACATTCGGATACAAGCCTCGTTAGCCCCGCCATGTGCAGGCCCCCAAAGGGAAGCGATACCTGCGGAAATACAAGCAAAAGGATTAGGCCCTGAAGAGGCAACACTACGCACAGATGAGGTAGAGGCATTTTGTTCGTGATCCGCGTGTAGGGTAAATATCCGATCCATAGCTCGTTCTAATACAGGATTGACCACATAAGGCTCACAAGGGGTGGCAAACATCATATAGAGAAAATTACCCGCATAAGAGAGATGATTTTGTGGGTACATAAATGGACGACCGATACTGTATTTATAGCACATTGCCGCTAAGGTTGGCATTTTGGCTAACAAGCGAATAGCGGTTTTTTCCCTCGATAACTCACAATCTAATTTTAGTTCATCATTATAAAACGCCGCTAAGGCACTGGTTGCCGCACACATTACCGCCATTGGGTGTGAATCTCGGCGAAAACCTTGAAATAAGCGGGTAAATTGTTCATTTACCATATAATGCGTAGAAATTTCTCGCTTAAATTGTGCAAATTGTTCGGGAGTGGGTAGCTCGCCTTTTAATAATAAATAAGCCACATCAAGATAATTTTTCTGCGAGGCAAGTTCATCAATGGGATAACCACGATGTAATAAAATGCCCTGCTCGCCGTCAATATAGGTAATGCTTGATTGGCATAATGCCGTTGAAGTTAAGCCTTGATCATAGGTAAATAATTTTTCCTTTTGTAAGGCTTCTACTCCGATTGCATCATAGCCTAAATGGCTTTGATAAACAGGTAACGCAAATTTACGTCCATCACTTAAATGTAATTCCGCGGTTAATGTGTCGTGTAATTTTGGCATAATAGATCCCTCCTGTATGTGTTGTGATAAGCCATCATTAGGCTAAAAATTTGCTAAAAAATGACCGCACTTTTTATGTTTATAATCTTGTTTTAAAAATCACTTGCTCAACTTTCTCGGTATAAGAGGAAATTTCATTGAAATTCATATAGCGATAAGTGTCTTCCTGATCCTCGGCTAAGCCTTGTACATATTGCAGATATTCCTGTGTGGTTGGAATACGCCCTAATAAGGCACAAACCGCCGCAAGTTCCGCTGAGGCAAGATAGACAAACGCCCCTTTACCCATACGGTTAGGAAAGTTTCTGGTGGAGGTTGAAATCACCGTTGCCCCATCAGCCACTCTCGCTTGGTTACCCATACATAATGAACACCCCGGAATTTCAACCCTTGCCCCACTTTTACCATAAATACTGTAATAGCCTTCCTCTGTGAGTAAGGCGGCGTCCATTTTGGTAGGAGGAACAACCCATAAGCGAGTGGGTATCATACCTTGATGCTGGTTAAGTAATTTCCCTGCGGCACGAAAATGCCCAATATTGGTCATACAAGAACCAATAAACACTTCGTCAACCTTGTCGCCTGCCACCTCTGACAGTTTTCTCGCATCATCAGGATCATTAGGAGCACAGACAATGGGTTCAGTAATTTCATTAAGATCAATCTCAATAATCGCCGCATATTCTGCATTATCATCGGCGGTGAGTAGCTGTGGATTGGCTAACCAATCTTGCATACTTTTAATCCGCCGTTCTAAGGTACGAGCATCACCATAGCCCTCAGCAATCATCCATTTCAATAGCACAATATTTGAAGTTAAATATTCAATAATCGGCGCTTGATTTAATTTAATGGTACAAGCTGCCGCCGAACGCTCCGCTGAGGCATCAGATAATTCAAAGGCTTGTTCTACTTTTAAATTTTCCAAACCTTCTATTTCTAAAATTCGCCCAGAAAAAATATTTTTCTTGCCCGCTTTTTCAACGGTTAATAATCCCTGTTGAATAGCGTAATAAGGAATGGCGTGGACTAAATCACGCAGGGTTATGCCCGGTTGCATTTCGCCTTTAAAACGCACCAACACAGATTCTGGCATATCTAAGGGCATTACCCCTGTGGCGGCGGCAAAAGCCACTAAACCTGAACCCGCTGGAAAAGAAATCCCAATAGGAAAACGAGTATGAGAGTCGCCACCTGTACCCACAGTATCAGGCAACAACATACGATTTAACCAAGAATGAATAACGCCATCGCCTGGTCGCAAAGATACGCCACCACGATTGATCATAAAATCAGGTAAAGTATGATGGGTTACCACATCAACAGGCTTCGGATAAGCAGCGGTATGACAAAAAGATTGCATCACTAAATCCGCCGAAAAACCTAAACACGCCAGATCTTTCAATTCATCACGGGTCATCGGGCCTGTGGTATCTTGCGAACCTACTGTGGTCATTCTCGGCTCACAATATTGCCCTGCTCTGACCCCCTCTACCCCACAAGCACGCCCAACTATTTTTTGTGCTAAGGTATAACCAGCGGGTTGCTCTGACGCTTTTTTTACCTGTTGAAAAACCTCACTTTCGCCCAAGCCCAATGCTTTTCTCGCTTTGTGTGTTAAACCTCGTCCAATAATGAGCGGTATGCGTCCACCAGCTCGCACTTCATCAAGTAGCACCTCAGTTTTTAAGCAAAATTCCGCTAACACCTCATCGCTATTATGCCGACAAATTTTTTGAGCATAAGGATAGAGATCGATCACATCACCCATATTTAAACGGCTAACATCAACTTCAATGGGTAATGAACCTGCGTCCTCTAATGTATTAAAAAAGATCGGTGCAATTTTTCCCCCCAGCACAACCCCGCCTGCTCGTTTATTTGGGATATAAGGAATATCTTCGCCCATTAACCATAATACTGAATTGGTCGCAGATTTACGGGAAGATCCTGTTCCCACCACGTCTCCCACATACACTAAGGGAAAGCCTTTGGCCTTTAAAGCATTAATTTGTTGCATAGGCCCCACTTCCCCAGCTTGATCAGGAATAATCCCCTCTCGTTCATTTTTTAACATCGCTAGGGCGTGTAAAGGAATATCAGGTCTTGACCAAGCGTCTTGTGCTGGCGAAAGATCATCCGTATTGGTTTCGCCAGTCACTTTAAATACGGTCAAAGTTATTTTTTCTGGTAACGGAGGACGTGACAAAAACCATTCGGCATTTGCCCAAGATTGCAAAACCTGTTGAGCAAAAACATTGCCTTGATTGGCTTTTTCTGCCACATCGTGAAATTGATCAAACATCAATAGAGTAAAAGATAGGGCTTTCACTGCTAAAGGGGCGAGTTCTTGATCCTCTAATGCCTCGATCAGGGGCTGGATATTATAACCACCTTGCATAGTGGCTAAAATATTAATGGCATCTTGTGCCGAAATAAGCGGAGAAATGACCGCTCTTTTTGCCACATCCGCTAAAAAAGAGGCTTTGATATAGGCGGCTTCATCAACGCCAGCAGGGATACGTGTTCGCAATAACTCTAGTAGTAATTCGGCTTGTTGTGCATTTTCTACTGGCGATTTTAATAATTCAACTAATTGAGCGGTTTGTTCCGCATTAAGTGGTAAAGGCACAACCCCCAATTTGGCTCTTTCTGCCACCTGTTTTTGATATTCTTCAATAAATAACATAATAGATACCTCCCTTATCATTATTGATTAGCGGAAAACAAAACCAACCGCTAATTCATCAATCTTAGCCTTTTGACATATTGGCAATGAGCTGTAATGCAAATTCATCGGTAGAACATAATTGAGCCTCTGTCAGATGTTCAGCGAAATCAAGGGTAACTGTTTTATTCGCAATGGTTTTCGCCATGGCTTGTACCACTAAATCCGCCGCCTCTTGCCAACCTAAATGACGTAACATCATTTCCCCACTTAAAATAATTGAACCAGGGTTAGCTTTATTTTGTCCTGCGATATTCGGTGCTGTGCCATGAGTCGCCTCAAAAATCGCCACTTGTTCACCAATATTTGCCCCAGGCGCAATCCCAATTCCCCCCACTTGAGCCGCTAAGGCATCAGAAATATAATCGCCATTTAAGTTTAATGTTGCGATAACATCGTAATCCGCTGGATGTAATAAGGTTTCTTGTAAAAACGCATCGGCAATGCAATCTTTGATAATGATCTCTCGCCCTGTTTTAGGATTGATTAAACAACGCCAATCCCCTTTGCCAAGCGGTTTTGCCCCAAAATTATCCACCACTTGATAACCCCATTGTTTAAACGCTCCCTCAGTAAATTTCATAATATTGCCTTTATGTACTAAGGTTAATGAAGTTCTATCGTTATCAATCACATACTGCAATGCCGATCGCACTAAACGTTGGGTTGCCGCTTTTGAAACAGGCTTCACACCAATACCACATTCCGTAGGAAAACGAATGTTGTTCACTTGCATTTCTGTTTGTAAAAACTGAATGACTTTATCTGCCTCCGCTGACCCCGCCTGCCATTCAATTCCTGCATAAATATCTTCAGAATTTTCGCGAAAAATCACCATATCCACTAATTCAGGTTGTTTTACTGGACTAGGTGTTCCTTGATAATAACGAATTGGGCGAACGCAATTATATAAATCCAATTCTTGCCTTAAGGTCACATTCAATGAACGGATACCACCGCCAACAGGGGTCATTAATGGGCCTTTAATTGCCACGTGATATTGTTTAATCAGATCTAAGGTTTGCTGTGGTAACCAAATGTCTTCACCATATTGACGATTAGCTTTTGCTCCAGCATAAATTTCTAACCATTCAATGCGTTTTTTCCCCGCATAAGCAAGAGTTACTGCTGCGTCAATCACCTTAATCATCGTTGGCGTAACATCAATACCTATGCCATCGCCCTCAATAAAGGGAATGATCGGGCAATCTGGTACATTAAGTGAGCCATCAGAATTTAAACGAATTGCTTGTGCTATGTGTTGCATATTAACCTCCGAAAAAGATATAAAGAGAGGAAAGGCTAAAGACCCTGTCTATCCTTAGCATAAAATTTGTGCGTGATTTGAGTATAGATCGTTTTAACTAAATATTCACATTATTTTTACAAAATTGTGATATATCCCCCATATTTCTTTGCTTAATTAGGACGACGATATTAATCCCATTAAACTTAAGAAATTAAGAGAACGCATTGATATTAAGTGCGGTCAGTTTTAGAAAAATTTTATCGTCGCCCTCTTTACATTGAAACGACTATCGCTTCTCATTAAGCAAGTTTAATGAGAAGCAACGCATTATCTCCACGTCATCCAGAAGAAATAGGAAAGCCCACTAATTACCACAATACAAGCAATATTAAGTAATAGCCCCACTTTTACCATATCCGCTTGTTTTATATAACCAGTGGAAAAAACAATGGCATTAGGTGGAGTGGCAATAGGTAACATAAAGGCACAAGAAGCACCGCAAGCAATAATTGCCGCTAAAGAAATCGGCGGTAAACCAAGTTGTACGGCAACAGAAATATAAATCGGCATTAATAACGCCGCACTGGCGGTATTAGAGGTAAACTCGGTTAAAAAGATAATAAAAGCAGACATCACAATGGTCATCATTAACCAATGTTTTGTACCAATAAAATTAACAATAGTATCTGCTAGAATTTTACTCGCTCCCGTTTCTCTTAATACAATACTTAAGACTAACCCACCACCAAAGAGCATTAACACACCCCATTCCGTTCTTTCTTGGATTTGTTGCCAATTTGCGGTATTACAAATACAAAATGCAAGCACCGCAATCATAGCAATCACCGCATCAAAATTACGAATAGATTGATCTAGGGCTAAAATTTGTCTGATAAAAGGTTCAACATAACTACCAAATACCAGTAATAATGCCGTAATACTAAAGATAACTAATGTGATTATTCTTGAAGTTGTCAAGGGAATATCTTCTACTTGGGCTTCAAATTTCACATTAAAATTAGGGCGTAATACTAACAATAGTGATAACACCATAAAAATAAGTAGCAACACCACCACCGGCATACCATAAGGTAACCATTCGGAAAAAGAGATTTTTAATTGAGAGGCTAAAATGGCATTAGGTGCACTGCCCACTAAGGTGCCAATTCCGCCAATACTTGAACTAAAAGCAATGCCCAATAAAACAAACACATAGAGTTTTTGATTAGTTTTATAATCTATTTTATGTAATATGCCCAAGGTAAGCGGTAACATCATTGCCGCTACGGCGGTATTATTGATAAATAAGGAAAGTAACGCAGTAACGGCAAATAAATAAATGATGGTTAATTTTAGATTACCTTTTGCCAAACGAATAATATGACTTGCAAGCCAAAGATCGATTTTTTGAATATTCAGCACCGCTGCAATCACAAAGCCACCAAAAAACATAAAAATAATGGGTTCAGAAAAAGGCGCAAAAGCCGCTTTGGTGGATAAAACATTTAATCCTATGGCGAATATCGGCACCATTAAGGCGGTTATTGTGATATTAAAGGCTTCTGTAAGCCATAAAATTCCCACAAAAACTAATAAGGCAAGACCTCTATTTTCCTGTTCAGAGAAAGGTAACAAATTTAATAGGGCAAAAAATACCATTAAATCTAACAGAAATATCAGGATCCCTCTCACTGGGTTCTTACTGGTTTTAGACATATTACACTCCTGTAAATGATAAGGTTATGAGATGAGTTCAAGTCAGAACGACGATATTTTTCTAAATTTAGTTAATATGTATTTTTATTTGATTATCCTTGAGAAGGATTAACTAAAATTAGATGATGTTGTGCAGAAATTAGAATATCACTAAATTTTTAATAAAAAAATATAAAATTTCAGTGAAAAAAGAAATTTAAGCGGATTGTTGATAATATTGATGTGTGATATTTAGGCTAACCGCTTGTAAACGATCAACAAAAATCCGAAAAGGTTCGCCAAAAGTCAGTTGTAACCCCGCTAAAGCGAGATCATTCTCTAGCCAAAGACAATTTGCCACGCTTCCCTCAATATTGGTTACCAATACCATTGCCCATTGTTCCGTTTGTTTTATTTTTACTTGTGCTAAGGTTTGAGGGGCAATACTTTCACTCCCACAAGGTTGAAAGAACCAACTCTTTGGCTGGCTAGGTAATAAAAAATGTTGAGTAGCCACCGCACTATAAGCAAGAATCTCCAAAGTTTCTTGCTCAAAACCACAGGCGAATAATAATTGGCTAAAGCGGTTATAATCGTCAAAATCCACTAAAGAACAAGGGCTATTCACAACCCCATCAGAAGCAAGATGTTTTTCTGTTAATGTGGTAAACACCAAATTTTTACTTGGCAATAAAATAGCTAAGCGCCCTCGCACTGGATTATATTGCCATTGACAAAAATGTTGTTGTGCCATTTGATGTAATACCTAAATATCTCTAATAAAAACAATGAAAGAATACGGATTGCTAAAAATCCGTATTTTTACGCCATAATACTATTATTTAATATTTTGTACTAGCTGTTTAATTAAATTCGGACCTTGATAAATTAAACCTGAATATAATTGCAATAATTCTGCGCCTGCATCAATTTTTTCTTGTGCCGCCGTCACAGAATCAATACCGCCACTACCTATAATGGGTATCTTACCCTTGAGTTCTTGTGCTAAACGCTGAATAATTTGCGTACTTTGCTGTTGTAGTGGTTTACCACTTAAACCACCAAGCTGTTCTGCATTCGCTAATCCCGCTACCCTATCACGACTAATTGTTGTATTGGTGGCTATGACGCCGTCTATTTGATGACGACATAAGCTATCCGCAATTTGTACCAATTCTTGCTCGCTTAAATCAGGGGCGATTTTTACTGCAATAGGCACATATTTATTATATTGCTCAGCTAAATGCTGTTGGCGTTGCTTAAGCCCTGCCAACAAGTCATCTAGTGCCTCGCCGTATTGTAACTGGCGTAAGCCCGGGGAATTGGGCGAGGAAATATTAATTGCCACATAGCCTGCATACTTATAAACTTTATTTAAGCAAAAAAGATAATCCGCCTTACCATTTTCCACCGAAGTGCGGGTATTTTTTCCAATATTTATACCTAATACGCCGTCAAACTGTGCTTTTTTCACATTTTCTAGCACATAATCCACCCCATAATTATTAAACCCATTACGGTTAATAATCCCCTCAGCCTCCACTAAGCGAAATTGGCGAGGACGTGGATTGCCCTCTTGTGCCAATGGGGTGACAGTGCCTATTTCAATAAAACCAAAGCCCATCGCCGCAAAGCCATTAATTGCCTCTGCATTTTTATCAGCCCCAGCGGCTAAACCAATCGGGTTTTTAAACTGAATGCCCATTACCGTTTTAGGACTGCCAGCTGGGCAAGCTAATAAACGTTGTAAGCCACAACGCAATGGTGAATTACCAATGACTTTAAGAGTTTTAATAGTAAATTCATGGGCTTTTTCTGGTTCTAAACTAAAAAGCACTTTTCGGATTAATGGATACATACTCGTTTATCTCTCTGGATAGTTATCGTCGTCCCACTTTAAAATAATACTGTGTTGGCATACCTCGCCGTACTGGTTGTACTGTCTTCGGCGTGCCGCCTTGTCTTATTTTAAATTGAAACGACTATATAACTGTTTAAATCACAAACATAGATACTATGCTTGCAAGGCTTTCTCAATTTTTTCAAATAAATCTTTTGATAAATTTTCCACTTCACTTAAACGCTCTAAGGCACGTTTCATTAAGGTTTGTCGCTGTTCATCATAACGATTAAAGCGAATTAACGGCTCAATTAAACGTGCAGCAACTTGCGGATTAGTGTCATTTAATTTTAATAAAATCTCCGTTAAGAAACGATAGCCCGATCCATCAATCGCATGGAAATAACGAGGATTTTGATTAACAAAGCTCCCCACTAACGCACGCAAACGATTTGGGTTATTAAAATTAAAACTTGGGTGTGAAATAAGCTGTTGCACAATCTCTAATACATTTTCATCTGGTCGCGTTGCTTGTAGTGCAAACCATTTATCCATCACCAAACCATCTTGTTGCCATTTTTGCTCAAAATCTGCTAATAAATTATCACGACAAGCTAATCCTGCTTTGCTTGCCGCATTTAATGCTGCCAACGTATCTGTCATATTATTGGCATAAAGATAATGTTGGTTTACAAGGCTATTGCCAAACTCCGTAAAGGCTAAATAATATAAACAAAGATTGCGTAAGCCACGCAAGGCAATATATTCAGGTACCACAGAATATTGCTCAAGGTTAATATGATTATAAATTTTTAACCATTGTTGTTTAAATTGGCTAGCAAGCGTATGCAACATAAAGGCTCTCACCACCGCAATCCCTTCAGGATCAATAATTTTTACATTCTCTGCAAACTCGGTTTCTTTAGGTAAGGTTAAAATTAATGTTGTTAATTCAATATCTTGCTGATAGTTCGCTAATACTTTACCAAAGGCGGCTAAAACAGGTTGAGAAAATTGTAAACTTTGCTCATGTTGGTAACGCATTAAGTTTTCTCGTAATTCTTTTGTCCACAGCATTTGTGCCGCGTCCCAACGCACAAAATCATTTTCAGCAAATTGTAACAGGGTAACAAGTTGTTCTACCTGATAGTTATAATCCAATTTTACTGGGGCAGAAAAATCACATAACAACGCAGGAATTGGACGCTGATATACATTATGGAACTCAAAAACCTGATCTTTTTGGGTCACATTAAGCACATCCTCAACCGTACGCCCCTCATATTGCAAAGGCAATTTATCGCCATTTTCACTATATAAGGCAATTTTCAATGGAATATGTAAGTTAATTTTATCCATTTGATCCGCCGTAGCGGGCGTATGCTGAACAACGGTTAATTGATAACAATGTTTAGCTTCATCATAATGATCGGTAACCGTCAATTCTGGTGTGCCTGATTGACTATACCAACGGCGGAATTGACTTAAATCCATACCAGAGGCTTGTTCCATGGCTGCCACAAAATCTTCGCAAGTGGCGGCTTTACCGTCATTTTGTGCAATATATAATCGCATACCTGCTTGGAATTTTTTCTCGCCTAACAAAGTATGCAGCATACGAATAACCTCTGCCCCTTTTTCATAAACGGTTACCGTATAAAAGTTATTCATTTCAATCACTTTTTCTGGGCGGATTGGGTGTGCCATAGGGCTAGCGTCTTCGGCAAATTGAATGGTTCGTAAAAAACGCACATTATTAATCCGATTAACCGCTCTTGAGCCTGTATCCGAAGAGAACTCTTGATCACGAAAAACTGTTAAGCCCTCTTTTAGGCTAAGTTGAAACCAATCTCGGCAAGTAATACGGTTACCTGTCCAATTATGAAAATATTCGTGAGCAATCACACTTTCAATGCCCATATAATCTTCATCTGTAGCAGTTTGTGGATTGGCTAGCACAAACTTAGAATTAAAAATATTTAATCCTTTATTCTCCATAGCGCCCATATTAAAGAAATCCACCGCCACGATCATATAAATATCTAAATCATATTCTAAACCGAAACGCTCTTCGTCCCATTTCATCGCTTTTTTTAGGCTTTCCATCGCCCAGTCTGCACGATTTAGATTACCTTTATCCACAAATAATTCTAATGCCACTTGGCGACCACTGCGGGTAATAAAGTGATCCTGTAACAAATCAAAATCCCCTGCCACTAAGGCAAATAAATAACTGGGTTTTGGAAAAGGATCTTGCCACTCTACCCAATGTTTACCCTCTTCTAATTCGCCACTAGCAACCTTATTACCATTTGATAATAAATAAGGATAAGTGGCTTTGTCCGCCACAATTCTCGTGGTATAGCGTGCCAAAACATCAGGACGATCAAGCATATAGGTAATTTGTCTAAAGCCCTCAGCTTCACATTGAGTACAAAGTGCCTCGCCAGATTGGTATAACCCTTGTAATGAGGTATTTTCCGCTGGCACTAAAATGGTATTAATGGTTAATTCAAATTCATCAGCCGCTAATTCGCTTAAATCTAATGTCAGCCCTTCGCCATCTTGCTGATACTGAGTAAAAGGTTGCTGATTAATTTTCACTTGTTCAAATTGAAAACTATGCCCATCTAAGCGTAATTGAGTGGCTTGAGGATTAAGGCGTTTCACCAAACTTCTAGCTGTTACCAAGGTTTTATGCGGATCTAATTGAAAATCAAGAAAAATATCGGTAATGGTAAAATCGGGCGTTTTATAATCTTTTCTATATTTTGCTTTAGCAACCATACTCACTTATCCATTATTAAGAAATTAAAAATTAGGTGTAGGATAAATATTTATCCCTTAACTTGCAACTATCCACATAAAATTCTTTGCAAAAACAGACCGCACTTTTGCTAAAATCATGCTATCCTTAGTTATCTTTTTTATGTCAAACTTTTGGAACATCATCTATGTCAAATCATCAACCTCAAATCGCCATTGTTATGGGCTCACAAAGCGATTGGGCAACCATGCAAGAAGCTAGCCAAATTCTCGATCAATTCGCTATTCCCTACCACGTTGAAATTGTTTCAGCACATCGCACCCCCGATAAACTCTTTCACTTTGCTGAAAATGCCGAGCAAAATGGTTATAAAGTCATTATTGCAGGGGCGGGCGGTGCCGCACATTTACCTGGTATGATCGCCGCCAAAACCCTTGTACCAGTGTTGGGTGTGCCTGTAAAAAGCTCAATGTTAAGTGGTGTAGATAGCTTATATTCCATTGTACAAATGCCTAAAGGCATTCCAGTGGGCACCTTGGCGATTGGTCCAGCAGGGGCGGCAAATGCAGGTTTATTAGCGGCGCAAATTCTGGCAGCTTTTGATCCTCAATTAGCCAATCGTTTGCGTGAATTTCGTCAAGCACAAACGGATTTCGTACTCAATAACCCAGATCCACGAGGTAATTAAATGTCGGAACAACCCCTTTACCCTACCGTTTATGTGCTAGGCAATGGACAACTTGGGCGTATGCTAGCTTATGCTGGTGCGCCTTTAGATATCAAAGTACAACCCCTCGCCTTTGATCAAGCGGTATTTGATTTAGCTAAAGATTGTCGCATTACCGCTGAAATTGAACGTTGGGCAGAAACGCCTTTAACCGAAATGCTTGCCCAACACCCTAATTTTGTTAATCAACAAGTGTTTGGTTTATTAGCGGATCGTCTTAGTCAAAAATCCTTACTTGATGAACTCAATCTCCCCACCTCGCCTTGGCAATTAGTTAAAAGTGCGGTGGATTTTAGCAAAATTTTTTCGCAAATTTCGCCCAAAGTGGTGGTAAAACGCCGTACAGGGGGGTATGACGGTCGTGGGCAATGGATTATTGAGCAACATAATCTTGAGCAACTTAGCCAAGATCTCTGGGGTGAAATTATTGCGGAAGCCTTTATTCCCTTTGATTATGAAGTTTCTTTAGTGGGAGCAAGATTTGCCAATGGCGAAAAACGTTTTTACCCTGTAACCCATAACCTACAACAAAATGGGATTTTGCGTTATAGCGTAGTAACCCAATCTACCTCGCCATTACAAGCTCAAGCAGAAATGATGCTAGGCAAAATTATGGATAAACTCAATTACATCGGCGTGATGGCGATGGAATGTTTTGTGGTAGGCGATCAATTATTAATTAATGAACTCGCTCCTCGTGTGCATAATAGCGGACATTGGACGCAATTAGGCGCAAATATCAGCCAATTTGAATTACATTTGCGCGCTTTACTGGATTTACCTACACCGCCGTTAATGCTTACCGCACCAACAGTGATGGTCAATTTAATTGGCACAGAACATAATCCAGCTTGGTTAAGCAATCCTCTCACCCAATTACATTGGTATGGTAAAGCAGTACGAGCAGGGCGAAAAGTGGGACATATTAATTTAGCCCATCAATCCCATAGCGAATTAATTGCTCAATTACAACAACTTGCCACACTGCTACCCGAGAATTATCAAACGGGATTAAACTGGGCAATAAGCCAATTAAAATAAATCTAATAAATAAAGAGGTAATTTGATAAAAATTTAATAGATTTTTATTCTTATTACCTATTTATATGTAATACTTGCCAAATAAAGGGAAGTTAAGTATAAAAAACAACACACAACATTAATGATTGACACTATAAAGTAAGGATTAAATTATGTTTGAACAAATTAAAGCTGCCCCAGCAGATCCTATTCTCGGTTTAGGCGAAGCCTTTAAATCAGAAACCCGTTCACCAAAAATTAACTTAGGCATTGGCGTTTACAAAGATGCCGCAGGCAATACCCCTATTGTTAAAGCGGTAAAACAAGCGGAACAACGCCTATTAGAAGCCGAAACCAGTAAAAATTACCTGACCATTGATGGGCTCGCCAACTTTAACCAACAAACCCAAGTGCTATTATTTGGCGAAGCCAGCGAAATTATCGCACAACAACGTGCCAAAACCGCACAAAGCCTTGGTGGAACAGGGGCATTACGCATTGCCGCTGAATTTATTAAGCGTCAAACCAATGCAAAAAATGTTTGGATCTCTACCCCAACTTGGCCAAATCACAACGCTATTTTTAATGCTGTCGGCATCAATATTCGTGAATATCGTTATTATGATAAAGAAAATAAAAAATTAGATTGGGATAATTTAATCGCTGACTTAAGCCAAGCCGAAGCAGGCGATGTGGTATTGTTACACGGTTGCTGCCACAACCCAACAGGGATCGATCCAACCCCAGCACAATGGCAACAACTCGCCGAGTTATCCGCTCAAAAAGGTTGGTTACCGTTATTTGATTTTGCTTACCAAGGCTTTGCCAACGGTTTAGAACAAGATGCCATCGGTTTACGCACCTTTGCCAACAATCATCGTGAATTATTAATTTCAAGTTCTTATTCCAAAAACTTTGGTTTATACAATGAACGTGTTGGGGCATTTACCCTTGTGGCAGAAAACAAAGACATCGCAGAACGTGCCTTTAGCCAAGTCAAAGCCATTATCCGCACCCTCTACTCTAACCCATCATCTCACGGTGCAAGTGCGGTTGCGTTAGTATTAAGCGATGAAACATTAAAAGCCCAATGGATTGAAGAACTGGCTGAAATGCGTAACCGTATTAAACAAATGCGTCAACGTTTTGTGGATTTACTAAAAGAATACGGTGCTAAACAAGATTTCGGCTTTATTATTGAACAAAATGGTATGTTTTCATTCAGCGGCTTAACACCAGAACAAGTGGATCGCCTAAAAGACGAATTCGCCATTTACGCCGTCCGCTCAGGACGTATTAATGTCGCTGGCATTACCGAAGACAACATCCGTTATCTCTGCGAAAGCATTGTGAAAGTGTTATAAGATATTTGTGATATTAAAAAAAGCGATAACGTTGTTATCGCTTTTTAAAAATTAATTTAGTGAAGTAAGCAAGATGATTTCCTTGATGCTCCAATTATTAAATCTATTAATAAAATAAAAGCCTTTTCCCACTACTCAAAATTAACTTCATCTAATGTAATTTTCTGCAAAATTCTATTTCAACTATTCCTTTTACAAAACAGAGTCCTTAAAATACGCCACCTGAATGAATGTTCATTCACTTTCTTGCAAACATTTGCCTTAAGATTTCATTAAGAAGTCTGGTTTAGACTGTTGTCATAAATAAACTGAATGATAATTGGAACAATGATGAATAAAAAACGTTTTTTAATAATGGTTATTGTGCTTGCCTTGCTTTTGCTTGGCTATTATGTTTTCTATGGCAAAAATAACAATCAAATGACCTATCTAACCGAAACCGTTAGTCGTGGTGATTTACAAAAAACCGTGATTGCTAATGGTACAGTGCGTAGTGCTAATCGTGTTGAAGTGGGTGCTCAGGTTTCAGGGCAAATTAAGAAAATTTATGTGCAATTAGGACAACAAGTTAAACAAGGTGATATGATTGCGGAAATTGATTCCACCACACAGCAAAATAATTTAAATACCGTTCAGGCTGAATTAGATTCTTATAAAGCCCAATTAAAAGCGAAAAAAATGGCTTATGATGTGGCAAAATCTTCATTTGATCGGATACAAACCTTATATCAGCGTAAATCTGCCAGTTTAGATGATTTTAATTCAGCAAAAAATACTTTAGCGGCGGCAGAAGCGGATATCGAAGATATTCAAGCTAGTATCAAAAAAGCAGAAATTGATGTGAATACGGCACAAACGAATTTAGGCTATACCACCATTACTTCTCCCATTAACGGTACAATCATTTCTATCCCTGTTTCCGAAGGGCAAACGGTAAATGCTAATCAAACTACCCCGACCATTGTGCAAGTGGCGGATTTAAGCAAAATGTTAATTAAAGCAGAAATTTCTGAGGGAGATATTACTAAGATTAAGGCGGGGCAAGCGGTGAGTTTTACCACCCTTTCTGAGCCAGATCAGCAATATCATTCTACCATTTATTCCGTTGATCCTGCGATGAGTACCTTGACCGATAATGAATACAGTGAATCAGTGAGTGATACAGATGCGGTATATTATTATGCCAATATTTTGATTGATAATTCCGATAATAAATTATTTATCGGTATGAGTACCACCAATGTCATTACCATTGCTGAAGCGAAAGAGGTTTTGCTTGTTCCAACCTTGACTCTCAGAAAACAAGGCAATAAGACCTTTGTTGAGGTATTAAATAGCAATCATCAAGTGGAACAACGGGAAGTTACCATTGGATTAAATGACGATATGAATACCGAAATTCTCTCAGGCTTACAAGCAGGAGAAAAGGTTGTATCATCTCAACTTGCTAATGGTGAACAAGTGGGAAATAGTGGACGTGGACCTCGTCTATTTTAGTGAGCGGTAATGACGATGAATATTATTGAAATTAAACAGCTCAACAAATATTTTGGTAACGATGATAATCGCACTCGGGTGCTTAAAGATATTGATTTAACCATTAAAAAAGGCGATTTTGTCGCGATTATTGGTACATCAGGTTCGGGCAAATCCACCTTAATGAACATTATTGGCTGTTTAGATACCGCTTCATCGGGGTCATATCAAATTGAACAACAAGAAGTAAGCCATTTAGATGCCGATGCCTTATCAGATCTACGCCAAAAGAAATTTGGTTTTATTTTCCAACGCTATAATTTATTATCCACGCTTTCAGCCTTAGAAAATGTGGCGTTACCTGCTATTTATTCGGGTATGGATCAGAAAAGCCGTCTTGAGCGAGCAAAACAATTATTAACTAAATTAGGGCTTGGCGATAAAATAAACAATAAACCAAGCCAATTATCAGGTGGGCAACAACAGCGAGTCAGTATTGCTCGTGCGTTAATGAATGGTGGCGAGATTATTCTCGCTGACGAGCCTACTGGAGCATTAGATTCCAAAAGTGGCGAAACCGTCATGGAAATTTTGACCCAGCTTCATCAAGAGGGGCATACCATTATTTTGGTTACCCACGATAAACATATCGCTGACTTTGCTAATCGTGTCATTGAAATTAAAGACGGCAATATTATTCGTGATCAACAAAAATCACAAAAAATTATTGAAAAATCCACCGCACTTTCCCCTGTAAAACGGGGTTTTAGCTTTTATCGTGATCAATTTATTGAATCTTTTAAAATGTCCGTATCCGCCATTATTGCTCATAAATTACGTTCATTATTAACGATGTTAGGCATTATTATTGGTATTACCTCTGTGGTATGTGTGGTGGCATTAGGCAATGGTTCACAACAAAAAATTCTGTCTAATATTAATGCCTTAGGTACAAATACGATGGATATTTATAATGGTACAGGTTTTGGCGATCGGCGAGCAGATCGCACTAAAAATCTTACTGTTGCGGATTCCGATATTTTAGCCAAACAAAGTTATATTGAAAGCTCAACGCCCAACAGTTCCGTCAGCGGTAATTTGACCTATGGCAATCAAACCCTGACCGCACAAATTCGTGGCGTTGGTGAACAATATTTTAATGTTAAAGGTATTAAGGCGTTACAAGGGCAATTTTTTAATGCTGAACAGGTAAAACATAGTGAGCAAGTCGCTGTTGTGGATCAAAATACCGTTACGCAATTATTTAAAAATAGCTCACCACTAGGCAAAATCATTCTCGTCAATAAAAAACCTTTACGCATTATCGGGGTCGCCGAATTGCAATCCACGATGGGAATGCAAAGCAATAGCCTCAATGTTTGGATTCCTTATACCACCGCAATGAATAAAATTTCAGGCGATCGCCATATTGATTCTATTACCGTTAAAATCAAAGATGATGTCAATACTCAAGTGGCTGAAAAAGATTTAACCCATTTGCTAACGGTACGACATGGCAAAAAAGATTTCTTTGTGATGAATTCCGATACCATAAAGCAAACAGTGGAAAATACCACCAATACGATGAAACTCTTGATTTCATCTATTGCACTCATTTCCTTAGTGGTGGGCGGCATTGGTGTAATGAATATTATGCTTGTATCGGTAACCGAACGCACCAAAGAAATTGGGGTAAGAATGGCGATTGGTGCAAGACAATCCAATATCTTGCAACAATTTTTGATTGAAGCCATTTTAATTTGTTTAATTGGTGGCGTAACGGGGATTATTTTATCCGTTATTATTGGCACGCTATTTAATTTATTAAGTAGCGAATTTGTGATGGTATTTTCCACTTTATCCATTGTTACTGCGGTTATTTGCTCTACCTTAATTGGCGTGATTTTTGGGTATATGCCAGCGAAAAATGCGGCACGACTCAATCCAATTACTGCGTTAGCAAGGGAATAAATCAAGAGCATAACAATATTGATGCAACAAAAATAAGCAAAAAAAACAAATTTTTGCTAAGATTATCCACAAAAGTGCGGTTAAAACTGACCGCACTTTATAGTTGTTTGTTTTTAAAATAATAGTGCGTTGACACGCCTTGTCCTATTTTAAATTGAAACGACTATAGATTATTAACCTAAAGAGAGAACGTTATGAAATTAAATAAAATCGCCTTTGCACTGACCCTGTCTAGCTTATTAGTTGGTTGTGCAAATTTAGACGACTCCTTCCAAGCGACGGAACAAAATTTCCAACAATATGAAGCTATTAGCAAACAATACCAAGTCAATGAAAACTGGTGGGATCTCTATCAAGATCCGCAACTTGACCGCCTAGTGAAACTTGCTCTAGAAAATAACAAAGATCTTGCCAAAGCCGCGATTAGCGTGAATACCGCATTATATAATGCCAATTTATTGGGAGCTGATTTAGTACCGACGTTTAGTGGCACAATAGGCTCTTCTGTTGAAAAAAATCTTAATATTGGTAGTTCAGAAATTAAACATAAAGGAGCTTTATCAGTTAGCTATACCTTAGATTTATGGCGACGTTTAGCCGATGCTGCCAATGCTGCCGAATGGACACACGCTGCTACCGTAGAAGATTTGGCGGCAACACGTCTTTCATTAATCAACTCAGTTATTACCAGCTATTATCAAATTGCTTACCTAAAAGATGCCATTAAGGTGACCGAGCAAACCATTAAATATTACAACCAAATCAACGATGTTATGCAAAATAAATGGCGACAAGGGGTAGCAGATCGAGCCAGTAGCGATCAAGCTCAACAATCGGTGCTTACCGCTCGTAATACATTAATCAGCTATCAAACTCAATTAAAAACCGCTGAACAAACTTTGCGTAACCTATTGAATTTAAAACCAAATGAACCGCTTAATGTGATTTATCCTAACATTCTCAATGTAAAATTGGCTGGGGTAAATCTCGATGTGCCTGTTTCAGCTATCGCCAATCGCCCTGATGTAAAAGGTTATGAATACCGCTTACGCAGTGCCTTTAAAGATGCAAAAGCCACCCAAAAAAGCTGGTTCCCAAGCATTACCCTTGGCGGCACACTCAGCTCTAGCGGCAACAAAGTGGACAATGCCTTTAATACGCCTATCGCAGGGGGAACAGTATCCATTAGCTTGCCATTCTTAAGCTGGAATACGGTAAAATGGAACGTGAAAATTTCAGAGGCGGCTTATGAAACGGCAAAAGTCAACTTTGAACAATCTATCACCACCGCATTAAATGAAATTGATACGAATTATTATAGTTATAGCCAATCATTACAAAATTTTGCTAACTTACAGAAAAAATATGACTATGATAAACGGATCAGTCAATACTATAAAAACCGCTATGATGCAGGTGTATCTGAATTAAGCGATTGGTTAAGTGCCATTAACACCGAAAAAACTTCTGAATTGTCTATCCTCAACGCTAAATACAGCCTAATTCAAAATGAAAATGCCGTATATAGTGCAATGGGGGGCTATTATTCTCCTTATCAGTTGGTTGTTCAAAAATAATAGCCAATAATCTATAAAAACCTGCTTATCACAGCAGGTTTTTTTATAAAATTATTATAGAATATTAAATCTCATTGATTTTACACTCAGTTCATCCCCTTTTTTAATGAGGTAAAAATGAAAAAGCTCTTATCTTTGTCTTTAATTATCTTATCTTCATTATTATTAACAGGTTGTTTTTCAGCGATGGTTTGGCTGAAAGATGAACCTAAAAAAATACACATATACAACTAAGCATATCGAAACGATTGATGATGAAATTCTTGCTTTTGGTATGACTAAAGAAGCTGATCCGCGATTCGTTTTTCTTGGTAATAAATATTGGTATGTTATCAACAAACAAGATTCACAAAAATTATTAAATTTACTACAAACTAAGTTTAAATATAATTTTATCATTACCAATGACCAAAAAATGCCCTACCTTTCAGAAAGTGGTAAAGCAGTACAAGAAGAACTAATCATAAAGGCCGAATATAATAATTTCACAAGCTCATTTTGTTTACATTATCAAACAGCAGATAAAAAAGAGTTAAAGAAATTGGAAGAATTAAATTTTACATTTAATGAAAAAACTGCCTTTTATCAGTATTGTATTTCTCTAAAAGGAAGTTTATATCAAGCTAAATCATTACCAACAACTCAACAACGTATGAAACAATCAATTCCAATTACAGTAATTGTTACTGGAATGCTATCACACGAACAATCTGAATTTGGTAAAATTGTAAATAAAGTATCCCTGACACCGATGGCATTGGCTTTAGATGTGATGACATTCCCTTTAGTAATTATTGCATTGCCATTTATGTTATTAGATTAAAATACTAATACGACATTTAGAAATAGCAGAAAAATCTTTCTTTCCAGCAGATTATGTTCGTTGGGCGAGAGAAATTAGAGCTAAGGATTATAGCCCCAATTTCCTTTAAGATCATATAGCCATTCTGCGGAAGTAATACTTCCGCCGTACATCTGATTTTCAATTTAAAATGGCGATAAACTAAAAGTGCGGTACATTTTGAAAAAATTTTAATCTCGTTTACGGCTTAATAACCACCAAGTAATGGCTAAAAACAATAGACTTGGGATTAATGCCCCTACAATAGGGGCAACATTATACACTAAACTCAATGGCCCAAAAATTTCGTTGACCACATAAAACAAAAAGCCGAAACAAATGCCTGTTACAATTCTCGCCCCTGCGGTAACGCCACGTAGTGGGCCGAAAATAAAAGAAAGGGCAAGTAACATCATTACCCCTACCGAGATTGGCTGGAATAATTTTCGCCAATAGGTTAATTCAAATTTTTTTGCATCTTGTCCCGTTTGTTTTAAAAAGCTAATGTAATTGGATAGCCCTGTGATGGATAAAGAGGTTGGGCGTAAAGAAACAATTCCTAATTTATCTGGGGTTAAATTAGTTTGCCACACTTGATTTAAACGGCTTGTGGTTTGAATTTCATCAGGCAAAATTTGTGATTGGTTCACTTGGCTTAAAACCCATTCTCCATTTTCATATTTTGCTGAATTGGCGTGGCTTACTGATTTAAGCTGGCGATCTTGATCAAATTGATAAATATACAAATTTTGTAAATAATTATCTTCACTGATCCGTTGCACATAAATAAAATTATTACCATCTTTTGCCCAAACCCCTTGTTTTACTGACAATAATGAACCGCCAGCTAAGGCTTTTGCACGCATATCTCGAGCAAATTGTTCCGTTTGTGGAATACCCCATTCGCCAATAATCATGGTAAAAATCACTAATGGTAAGGCGGTTTTCATCACAGATACGCCAATTTTTAAACGAGAATAGCCTGCCGCTTGCATCACAATTAATTCACTACGACTGGCCAAATTCCCTAAGGCTATTAATGCTCCTAATAATGCCGCCATAGGAAAAAAGGTCTCAATATCTTTGGGAATAGTTAATAGGGTATATAATACCGCTTGCAATGTGTCATAACTGCCTCTTCCGACACTACGAAATTGCTCAACAAATTTAATAATGGCTGATAATCCCACTAGGGTAAATAAGGTGGCAAAAATTGCCCCTAAAATACTTTTACCAATATAACGATCTAATACATTCATCATATTTATTATCCTTTTAATGCCATTTTATTGCGTATGGCATAGCGAATTTTGTGCATTAATGCCGTATCCCAACTGTTTAGCCATATAGCTAACAATAAGAATGCCACATTCACCAATGGCATTAATAATCCAACATCAAGTTTCCCCGCTGTTCCCGCTGATTTTAATGAGCTTTGTAATAAGAAATAAATTAAATAAAGTAATAATGCGGGTAATATTTTGGCAAAACGTCCTTGTCGAGGATTGACTTTGCTCATTGGCACAGCCAACAATGCCATAATAGGTACGGCAACAATTAAACTTATACGCCAATTCAATTCCGCTCTGACAATACTTGAGTTATCATTGAGCAATTTGTGGAAATCAAATAAGTCGGTATCATTATCCTGTGCAGTAACATCTTGATGCCCTAAATAGGCTTGGTATTGATCAAATTCAGTAATTTTAAAATCAGGTAGCACCGCACTTCCCTCAATACGTTGGCTATGATTTAAGGTTAAGATCTGATCGCCATTCGGCAAAGATTGCATTTCCCCTGTTTCTGCAACCACCACTGAGGGCTTGGTTTTACCCCGCTCACGCATTTGGAATAAATAAATATCCTTGATTTTATTATCTTCTAACTTATCAATAAACAGCACAAAATCGCCATTATTTGACGACATAAACTGCCCTGCCGTCAATGCCGCCATACGAGGATTTGCTTTCGCTTCTTCAATGATCTGGGCTTGTTGTTGAATTGCCCAAGGGGAAAGCCATAAGGCATTATAGGCGGCAATGCCCGCAGTAAAGAGGGATAAAATTAAAACGACACGAACCAAAATCCGTTGCCCTACCCCACAAGCTCGCATTACCGTTATTTCACTTTCCGCATACAATCGCCCTAGGGTCAGAAGTACCGCAATAAATAAAGATAAAGGCAACATTAATTGTGCCATAGTGGGCATACCTAATCCCAACAAAGAAACCACTAAATCCGCAGGTACATTCCCACTAGCGGCAGAACCTAGTACACGAACCAACTGCTGACAGAAAAAAATCAATAATAAAATAAATAAAATCGCAATCTGGCTTTTAAAGATTTCTTTAATCAAATATCTTGTTAAAATCACAAACTAACCTTGTATCATCAAAACTTAATATTATTATTCAATTTGCTATAATAATCGGGTTGCCTATTCTACAACAGAAACAGAAGAAAAGAGGAATAAAAATGCAATACAATGTAAAAAATACCGATTTCAATCAATTAGACCAACAATGTTTAATCTTAGCGGTTTACCAAGAGAAAAAACTCTCGCCAACCGCCGCTCAATTTGACCAACAACATCAACATATTCTCAGCAATATCCTTGCTCACGCCCATTTTAGCGGTAAACAAGGCGAACATTTGTTATTACAATATTTGCCTGAAGTAAAACCTCAACATATTTTATTAATAGGCTGCGGAGAAGAAAATAGCCTCTCTCCTCGCCAATATAAAAAACTGATCCAGCATACCTTTGCCCAAATCAAACAAATCGGTTGTAAAGAAATCATCAATGCCTTAACGGATATTGCCATTCCACAACGTGATGATTATTGGAATATCCGTTGGGCAATTGAAACCTTTGCCGAGCAAACCTATTGTTTTGATAGCTTTAAATCAGAAAAAAACTCCCCACTCGCCTTAACCCAATGTACATTCCACCTTGTACAACAAGATACCACAAAGGCTGAACAAGCAATCCAACACGCCAATGCTATTGCTTTAGGGGTAAAAGCAGCCAAAGATATTGCCAATATGCCACCTAATATTTGCAATCCTGCTTACCTTGCGGATCAAGCCTATGCCTTGGCAAAATCCAGTGCCTTAATCCAAACTCAAGTGATTAATCAAGCAGAAATGCAACAATTAGGAATGAATGCTTATTTAGCTGTCGCCAGTGGCTCAAATAACGAAGCCTATTTATCCATTATGGAATATAAAAATCATCCTGATAACAATGCTCAACCCATTGTTTTAGTGGGAAAAGGATTAACCTTTGATGCAGGAGGCATTTCCTTAAAACCTGCTGACGCAATGGACGAAATGAAATACGATATGTGTGGTGCAGCGACAGTGTATGGCGTGATGAAAGCCGTCGCTGAACTAAACCTCCCTTTAAATGTGATCGGTGTATTAGCAGGCTGTGAAAACCTACCTGATGGCAACGCCTATCGCCCGGGCGATATTCTTACCACCATGAAAGGATTAACTGTTGAAGTCTTAAATACCGATGCTGAGGGACGTTTAGTGCTTGCGGATACGCTCACTTATGTAGAACGTTTTGATCCTGCATTAGTGATTGATGTCGCCACCCTCACTGGAGCTTGTGTAGTGGCATTAGGACAACATAACAGCGGTTTAATTAGCACACAGGATGATCTCGCCCAAGCTCTACAACAAGCAGCACAACAAAGCACCGATCAAGCCTGGCGTTTACCGCTTAGTGAAGAATATCAAGAACAACTTAAATCTAACTTTGCCGATCTCGCCAACATCGGCGGACGTTGGGGCGGCGCCATTACCGCAGGGGCATTTTTAGCCAATTTCACTAAAAACTACCCTTGGGCTCATCTTGATATTGCAGGCACAGCTTGGTTACAAGGTGTCAATAAAGGTGCAACAGGACGCCCTGTGCCATTATTAGTACAATTCTTACTTAATCAAGCACAAGCCTAATCATTAATATTGGCGGTCAGTAAATCTTTTCAAAACTGACCGCGCTTTAACAATAACAAAGCGATATTTAATTACACAATATTTCAAAGCAAAATAACAATAAAATCCCAGCAATCCCCTACCCCAAACTCTTAATCAAATTCATAATTCGTTTATCTGAAATAGAGTATTTTGTGCCAAGTTGTTGAGCAAATAGGCTTACTCTTAACTCCTCAATCATATAAGGAATTTCTTGTACTTGCGGACTAAGCGGTTTGGCTTTAGGCAATTTATTTAATAACTGCTGATAAGCCTCATTAACCTGTTCTACTCGCAACATTGCTGCACGATCTCGATTAATATCTTGGGCTAATTTATCCATGCGTTTATCTATCGCGGTTAAATAACGCTGTAAATCTGCTAAACGCTCATAACCTGTTTTTGCCACGAAATCAGGATAAATTAAACCTTGTAGTTGCTGTTTTATATCCGCTAAGGCAAATGCCTGTGTAAAATCCATTTTGCCTTTTAGGCGTTTATTTAATTGAAAGCTGGTCGTTAGAATTTGTTCCACTTGTTGAGCGATGTCAATGGTGGTTTGGTTTAAATTCTCTCGAATAAAATGGCGTAATTGCTCAAATTGTTGTTCATTCCAAACAAAACCACCAAAATCATTTATCAATTTATCCACAGCACAAGCAATACAATCATCAATCAACGCCAATACTGAGCCAAAGGGAGTAAAATACAAGCCCAATTTTGCTTTATTTGGCAATTTTTCGTGTAAATATTTAATCGGCGAGGGGACATTAAGCAACAATAAGCGTCTTAACCCTTGTTGCATAGCAATTTGTTGTTCATATTCGGTTTCAAATAGCTTAATACCCACCGCATTTTTTTCATCAACTAAAGCAGGATAAGCCTTGATAGAAAAACCGCGTTTTTTTTGCTCATAATATTGTGGTAGGTTAGCAAAACTCCAAATATGTAAGCCTGATTGCTCAATATCATCATCAGCTACTGCCGCAATGCTTTGTTGTACTTGTTGTTTTAAGTCGAATTTTAATTGATCTAAATCGGTGCTTTCGGCAATTTTACGTCCTTTATCATCAATAACCCTAAAGTTCATTTTGAGATGATGAGGTAATTGTTGCCAATTCCAATCTTCATTTTCTACGCTTACCCCTGTCATACGGCGAAATTGCTCGCTTAAACTTTGTAATAAGGGTTGTTGTAAATCTGTGACTCTTGCTAAAAACGCCTCCGCATAATTGGGGGCAGGCACGAAATTACGGCGTAAGGATTTAGGTAAAGATTTAATTAATGCCACCACTAATTCTTGGCGTAAACCAGGAATTTGCCAATCAAACCCTATATTTTCTATTTGATTTAGCAAGGGTAAGGGAATATGTACGGTAACCCCATCTGCCTCTATGCCGGGTTCAAATTGATAAGTTAATTTGAGTTTTAGATTACCTTGATACCAAAAATTAGGAAAATCTAATTCGCTCACTGCTGTGCCATTTTCTTTGGTTAAAAAAGACTTTTCAAAATTGAGCAAATCAGGCTTTTCAGTCCCAACTTTTTTCCACCAGCTGTCAAAATGCCGTTGAGAAACTACCTCGCTACCAATACGTTGATCATAAAAATCAAATAAGGTTTTTTCATCAACCAAAATATCTCGCCGCCGAGATTTATGCTCTAAATCCTCGATTTCTCGAATTAATCGCTGATTTTGGATAAAAAACTTATGTTTAGTATGCCAATTCCCTTCAATTAACGCCGATTGAATAAAAATTTCTCGGCTTACCGCTGGATCAATCTTGCCATAATTAACAGAGCGATTAACCACAATAGGAACACCATAAAGGGCCACTTTTTCCTTAGCCATCACCGCACCTTTGGTTTTTGACCAATAAGGCTCAGCATAGGATTTTTTGACCAAATGTTGAGCGAGAGGCTCAATCCATTCAGGTTCAATTTGCGCAAGCATTCTTCCCCATAATTTTGAGGTTTCCACCAATTCCGCTGCCATTAGCCATTTAGGCTGGGGTTTAAATAACACAGAATTTGGAAAGATAGCAAAATGGGCATTTCTTGCCCCTAAATATTGGGATTTTTCTTGTTCTTTCTGTCCAATATGGCTCAATAATCCTGTTAAAAGGGCGGTATGAATTTGCTCATATTTTGCTTCAGTTGAATTAATCGGCAAGCCCATTTCTCGTACAGTTAAACGGATTTGTTGATAAATATCTTGCCATTCTCGTACTCGTAAATAATTAAGATAATCTTTTTGGCATAAACGGCGAAATTGGTTTTTGCTAATGGTCTTTTGTTGTTGCTGTAAATATTTCCATAAATTCACAAACGCCAGAAAATCAGATTTTTTATCGGCAAAACGGCGATGTTTATCCTCGGCGGATTGTTGCTTTTCTTGTGGGCGTTCACGAGGATCTTGAATAGATAAAGCGGACACAATGATCATGATTTCCTGTAAACAACCAAATTGTACCGCACTGACGAGCATTTTTGCCAAACGTGGATCCACAGGAAGCTGTGCAATTTGACGCCCAATAAGGGTTAATTGGCGGCGATGTTTAACCATTTTTATCGCCTCTAATTCCTCTAGTAAACGTAATCCGTCTTGAATATGTCGTTTATCTGGTGCATCAACAAAAGGAAATGCCTCAATATCCTCAAAACCTAAGGCTGTCATTTGCAAAATAACTGAGGCAAGATTGGTACGTAAAATTTCAGGATCGGTAAATTCTGGGCGTGCATTAAAGTCCTGCTCAGAATATAAACGGATACAAATGCCCTCTGATACCCGTCCACAACGCCCTTTACGTTGATTAGCCGAGGCTTGCGAAATAGGCTCAATGGGTAAACGTTGTACCTTAGTACGATAACTATAACGAGAAATTCTCGCCATACCGGGATCAATCACATATTTTATATTAGGAATGGTCAAAGAGGTTTCCGCCACATTGGTGGCTAACACAATACGATTTAAATTAGTAGGTTGAAAAATACGATTTTGCTCTTGAGCAGAAAGACGAGCAAATAGCGGTAAAATTTCAGTTAACGGATAATTTTGCTTTTCCAGTGCCTCCGCCGTATCACGAATTTCTCGCTCGCCACTCATAAAAATAAGAATATCGCCCTTGCCCTCCTGTTGCAATTCCTCAACAGCGGCTAAAATACCTTGCAACTGATCTTGCTCCTCATTGTCAGTTAAGGGACGATAACGCACTTCCACAGGATAAGTCCGCCCCGAAACCTCAATAATGGGGGCATTATCAAAATGCTTAGAAAAGCGTTCTACATCAATGGTGGCTGAAGTAATAATCACTTTTAAATCAGGGCGACGTGGCAATAATTGCTTGAGGTAACCTAAAATAAAATCATTATTTAAGCTACGTTCATGTGCTTCATCAATGATTAAAGTATCATATTGATTAAGATAACGATCTTGCTGAATCTCCGCCAATAAAATCCCATCGGTCATTAATTTTATTTGGGTATTTTCGCCAATGTGATCATTAAAACGCACCTTATAACCTACGGTTGTGCCAAGTTCCCTTTGCAATTCTTCCGCAATGCGAGTTGCCACCGAACGAGCGGCAATACGGCGAGGTTGGGTATGCCCAATCATTCCCTTTTGCCCTAAACCAAGCTCAAGGCACATTTTCGGTAATTGCGTGGTTTTCCCCGAGCCTGTTTCACCTGCAATAATCACCACTTGATGCTGTTGGATCAGCTGTAAAATTTCCTCACGTTTTTCACTAACAGGCAAATCAGGGTAAGTCATTTGAGGGGTTAAAAATTTTCGCATTTCTAACCGCACTTTCGCTTGCTCAATGCCTTGTTCAATCTCTTCAACAAGTTGTTGTTGCTTTTCTACTGGACGAATTTTCTGCAAGCCACGAATGCGAGCCAAAAGACGGCGAAAATCCACATTCATCAGTGGATTTGCATTTAATTTTGTCAATAATTGTTGTTGTAATTGATTAAATCTTTCTCTGCTCATTACGCTTTACCAATAAATAACGATAAAATCCCTGCGGCAATCAAAGGCCCAACAGGAATACCACCAAGTAAGGCAACACCAATAATGGTGCCAACAATTAACCCTGTAACAATGGTTGGGTGATGGGTCATCACAGATACACCTCGTCCTCCAAGCCAAGCCACAAAAATCCCCACCAGAATGGCTAACATCATTTTTAGATTTATAAATTGTGTCAAACTATTAATTTGGATTTTGCCAGACACAATAGGGGCTAATACCCCAACCGTAAGAATAATAATCCCAATTTTTAACCCATATTTTTCCACCACATCAATATATTTCGCTAGCAAGGTTTGTTGCATAATCAATAAAACCGCCGCCGCAATGGTGATGGGCGAATTATGGCTTAATACCCCTAAGACAATTAACACCACCAATAACATCGCCACAGAATTAAATTGTAATGACATCGTTTTTCCTTCATTTCAAAGCCTAAAACTAATTTGCCCAATAATAGTGAGATGGGGGGATAAGTCAATAAATTATGTAGAGTAACCACAATGAATTTATCAAAATGAGAATTATAATGCCTCTAATTTAAAATAATACAGCATTGACACGTATCCGTACTTCTTATACTGTGTTTAGCGAGCCATCTTGTCTTATTTTTAAATTGAAACAATATACTATTGATATGTAATGGTAATACAAGTCCTATAATTCATCACGCCCTTCCCCCCAACGCACAAACAAATCTTGAGGTAATTGAATACCTAATTGATCACAAAGGCGATTAACACTTTGATCGATCAACTCGGATAAACTACGAGGGCGATGATAGAAAGCAGGCATTAATGGCATAATTTTGCCACCAATTTCTGCCACTTGGGTCATTAAGCGTAAATGCCCTAGGTGCAAAGGGGTCTCACGCACACAGAGTAATAAGGGTAAACCCTCTTTAAGGCATACATCAGCGGAACGTGTAATTAAATCATCGGTGTAACTATGAGCAATGCCTGATAAGGTTTTAATGGAACAAGGCACAACCACCATGCCTAAAGTGCGGTAAGATCCTGAAGAAATTCTTGCGCCAATATCACGACTATCATAACAATGATCCGCTAAGGATTTAATCTCTGACAGGCTATAATCCGTTTCTGCTTTAATGGTTTGCTTAGCGGCTTGGCTAATAACTAAATGAGTTTCTATCTGTGCCAATGGTTGTAGCACTTGTAATAAACGAATGGCATAAATCGCACCAGAAGCACCAGTTATGCCAATAATAAGGGGGGTAGGTTTACACTTATCCATTATGAATTTCTAGGTTACTCGCGTCTTTTGCACGTTTTTTCTTGGCAGCATCATTGCGTAATTCTGCAATGCTGTCTAAATATTCTGGGGTAACATCACCTGTTACATAAACCCCTGTAAACACCGAACAATCAAAATCTTTAATTGCTGGGTTTTCTTGTTGTACCGATTCCGTAAGTGCCGATAAATCTTGGAAAATGAGCTTATCCACGCCGATAGATTGTGCAATTTGTTCTACATTACGTCCATAAGCAATAAGCTCGTGTTTAGTAGGCATATCAATACCATACACATTAGGATAACGAATTTCTGGCGCTGCTGAAGCAAAATAAATTTTCTTTGCTCCTGCGGCTCTTGCCATTTCAACAATTTGTTCTGACGTTGTACCTCGAACAATAGAATCATCAACCAATAAGACGTTTTTATCCTTAAACTCGGCGGAAATAGTATTGAGTTTACGTCTTACTGCACTAATACGCTGTGCCTGTCCTGGCATAATAAAGGTACGTCCCACATAACGATTTTTCACAAAACCCTGCCGATAAGGCTTATTTAATACATGGGCAATGCGTAAAGCAATATCATTAGAGGTTTCAGGCACAGGGATAACCACATCAATATCATCGACATCTTGCCATTCTTTGGCAATTTTCTGCCCTAAACGCTCGCCCATATGCACACGAGCTGCATATACCGATACGCCATCAATACAAGAATCAGGACGAGCAAAATACACATATTCAAAAATACAAGGGGTCAAAGTTGGATTTTCTGCACATTGTGCCGAATATAATTGCCCATCAAAGGTAACATAAATCGCCTCGCCCGGCTCAACATCACGCACTAATTCAAAACCTGCAGTATCTAAAGCAACGGTTTCTGAGGCAAACATATATTCTGTTTTTTCGCCATCATCACGTTTACCTAATACTAAAGGGCGAATACCATGGGGATCACGAAATGCCACCATACCATGTTGAATAATCATTGCAATACAAGCATAAGCACCACGAATATCCTGATGGGTTTGCTTAATGGCATTAAAAATATCCTCTGGCGATAACTGATCTTTATCAATTTGATCAAAATGATAAGCTAGAATATTGAGTAAAGCCTCTGAGTCTGAATTGGTATTCACATGACGGCGAGCTCGCTTGAATAATTTATCTTTTAATTCCGCTGAGTTGGTTAAATTGCCATTATGCACCAAGGTTAAACCATAAGGGGAATTCACATAAAAGGGTTGTGCCTCAGATACATTGGAACTGCCCGCAGTAGGATAACGCACATGACCAATGCCTGTGTTACCCTGTAACCTTAACATGTGGATCTGCTGAAAAACGTCCATCACCAGTCCATTAGCTTTACGCAGACGGAAACGATTTTCATCATCGATGGTTACAATTCCCGCTGCATCTTGCCCACGATGCTGTAAGACCGTTAAAGAATCATAAATCGTTTGATTAACAGGTTGATAACTGACGATGCCAACAATACCACACATAAACAGTGCCTTCCTTATTTGTTAATTTAATGTTGTTACATTAAAGGGGTTGATTTTAAAAAACTTGAACTTGTTTGTAATTGCTGAAAAAACCACTCAACGATAAAGCCAAAGTGTGGAATTAATTTAGATTCTTTCCACCATTCACTCTGGCTAAAATTGGTAAAGGTATCTAAAAAGAATAATAGGGCGGCAACAATTAGCACACCTCTTAATAAGCCAAAACAAGCACCTAATACACGATCTGTACCTGATAGCCCCGTTTTATCCACTAACTGTCCAATAATATAATTAATCATTGCTCCAATGATTAAGGTCGCAAAAAATAAAATCGCAATGGCTGTACCATTACGAAGATAATCGGATTCAATTTGCGTGAGAAAATTTGCAAGGTAAGGATAAAAATGGCTTGCTACAAAAAACGCTACTAACCAACTGGCTAAAGACATCACTTCCCGCACAAAACCACGCAATAAACTAACGATAATAGAAAATGCAACAATACCAATAATAATATAATCAATCATGCCAATATCTCTAATAAAACCCTCTTTTGGCAGAGGCTATTCTAATCAATTCCATCAAAAAAGAAAACGTTTGCGTCAAAAATAATGACGATTTCTAAGGAAAGCAAAGCTCGGATTATAGCAGTATTATGGGGAGTGGGGAAGTTGGGGAAAAGCAGAATATTAAACAAACTATATTCCCCTCAATCTTTGCCCAGCACAAAACTTATTTATTACAAATCATTAACATTCTCTATTAAAAGTGTTATTATCTGCCCTTTGACTACCCCATTTTTATTATTTTTATGTTAGATCATCATCAACAACGTTTTCGTGAGGCTATGGCGCATTTAACCAGTGCGGTAAGTATTGTAACTACTGCGGGTCATGCTGGCAAAGTCGGCTTAACTATTTCTTCCGTTTGTTCGGTAACAGATAGCCCACCTACTCTATTAATGTGCATTAATCAACAAAGCGATACCCACGATATTTTGCATATTAACAAACAAGTTTGTATCAATATTCTTAATAGCCAACAGCAAGATCTGGCGTTGCATTTTGCCAATATGGCGGATAGCACTATGGAACAACGTTTGGCTTGGGATTGTTGGCAGGACAATTTACAAGGTATTCCTGTGTTAAAGCAGGCGGTAGCCAATTTGACGGGGAAAATTATTGGGCAAAATATTGTGGGTTCACATTCGGTATTCTTTGTGGAATTAGATCATATTGAGGTCAATAGCCAAGATGCCTTAGGCTATTTTAATCGTCAATTTAAATGTATTCATAAATAACCTGATAATCCTGTCAGTGCGGTGAGTTTTCGTGATTTTTTTATAACTCTTGCCAAAAACTGCGAGGTAAATGTTGTTGCGCTTTGTTAAGTCGCTCCGCTAAATCTTGATAAGTGGGTTGTCCTTGAGGGGAAGTTAAAGCGATATTTTGTTGCGCAAGCTGAGCAGAAATTTTGTCAAACCATACCGCACTTTGTGGGGGTAAGGTTGTGGTGGCACGTTTTCCTAGCCAATATAATCCTTGCAAGGGTAAAGGGTAAACATAAGGCTGCCAATGCGGTTAATAGGCTTGCACTGGTTGTCATCAGACTATAACCATAAAAATACGGCCAGCATAGGGCAAAGACCGCGAACATCGGCATGATGTTTTGAGCAAATTTGGTGGCACGAATAATCCGATTTTCAGGAAAAATCATACCTAACTTGCTTTCCAGCGGCCAAGTTTCTAAATATTTTCGTCCTTTAGACCATACATTAAAGATTGACATCATCAAAAACTCACAGCAAAAAATTTAAGCAAATCATACCACTCCCCTGCTTTTGTGCCCATAATATTTTTTAATCATTCAACTTTTTTGAATAAAATCGGATTTTTTCTGCTGATCAGAATTTATTTTATTAGCTGAAAAGTGTATCCTATACAGGTTATGACTTTAAGCCATTCGTTATATTATAGTCGTTCCAATTTAAAATAAGACAAGGCGGCAAGCCGAAGACAGTACAAGTAGTACGGCGAGGCGTGCCAACGCTGTATTATTTTAAAGTGGGACGACTATATTTAGAGCGAATTATTTTTTAACCCAATATAAAATATAGGTTATTTACATGTCTGAAAAATTAGTTCTTATTTTAAACTGCGGTAGCTCTTCATTAAAATTCTCAATTCTTGAGCCTCAATCAGGCGAAGAGAAATTATCTGGTCTTGCTGAGGCATTTTATTTACCAGAAGCCCGTATTAAATGGAAATTGCACGGCGAAAAAGGTCAAGCAGATCTTGGTGCAGGTGCAGCACATAGCGAAGCCTTAAAATTTATTGTTGATAATATTTTCTCCCTTGATCCTGAATTGAAAAACAATATTGTGGCGATCGGTCATCGTATTGTACATGGTGGTGAGCAATTTACTTCATCAGTGATCATTAATGATGAGGTGATTAAAGGCATTGAAGATGCAGTACAATTTGCGCCATTACACAACCCTGCTCACTTAATCGGTATCCAAGAAGCCTTCAAAATTTTCCCTGAATTAAAAGATAAAAATGTGGCAGTATTTGATACCGCTTTCCATCAAACAATGCCAGAAGAAGCCTTTTTATATGCCTTACCTTATGCTTTATATAAAGAACATGGGGTACGCCGTTATGGGGCACATGGTACAAGCCATTATTTTGTCAGCCGTGAAGCGGCAAAACGCCTTAATGTGGCAGAAAATCAAGTTAATGTCATTACCTGCCATTTAGGTAATGGGGGTTCTGTGGCAGCAATTCGCCATGGCGAATGTATTGATACCTCTATGGGTTTAACCCCATTAGAAGGTTTGGTGATGGGAACACGTTGTGGCGATATTGATCCTGCCATTATTTTCTATATGCACGATACCCTTGGTATGTCTGTGAAAGAAATCAATGAAACCTTAACCAAGAAATCAGGCTTATTAGGTTTAACGGAAGTAACAAGCGATTGCCGTTATGCGGAAGATAATTACGACAGTGAAGAACCTGCCAAACGTGCGTTAGATGTTTACTGCTATCGTTTAGCTAAATACATTGGCTCTTATATGGCGGTCATCGGTGAACGTTTAGATGCTATCGTATTTACTGGCGGTATCGGTGAAAATTCAGCTCATGTGCGTGAATTAACCTTAGCTCACTTAAAACTTTTCGGTTATCAATTAGATAACGAGAAAAACCTTGCTGCACGCTTTGGTAAAGAAGGTGTAATTACTAAAGAAGGTACACCTGTTGCTATGGTTATTCCTACCAACGAAGAATATGTTATTGCACAAGATACAGCACGTCTCTGTATCAAGTAAGTCATCTCAGATAACTGCCGATTTTATCGGCAGTTTTTATTTTATATCTCAATAATTAAGGTAAATATTATGTCTAGAACCATTATTCTTATTCCAATTAGCACTGGCGTAGGATTAACCAGTGTTAGCCTTGGTTTAATTCACGCATTAGAACAAAAAGGGGCAAAAGTTGGTTTTATGAAACCGATCTCTCAGCCTGTTTCTGGTGAAGATAAAATTGATCGTACGACCTCTATTGTGCGAAGCAGTACCAATATTGAAACCGCAGAACCTTTAATGCTGAGCTATGCTGAGGGATTAATCGGACAAAACCAATCTGATGTTTTATTAGAAAAAATTGTTGCCCATCATCAAGCGATTAGTAAAAACAATGAAATTGTGATTGTTGAAGGCTTAATTCCAACCCGTAATAATGCTTATGCTAGCAACCTCAATTATGAAATTGCTCAAGCATTAGATGCGGAAATTATCTTAATTGCCGCCCCTTTAACCGATACCCCTGCCGAAATGCAAAAACGTATTCAAGCGGCAACCTCACAATTTGGTGGTGCAAATAATAAAAATTTATTGGGTGTTATCATTAATAAATTTAATGCCCCTGTGGATCAATCTGGACGCACTCGCCCAGATCTTACAGAAATCTTTGATTCCTTTAATCACAATCATAACCAAGTTTCTGAAATTTATAAATTATTTGAAAATAGCCCAATTAAGGTATTAGCTTGTATTCCTTGGAAAGCGGAATTAATTGCAACGCGTGCCATTGATTTGGTTAAACACCTTGGCGCTGCAATTATTAATGAGGGCGAAATTAACTCTCGCCGTATCCAAAGCATTACCTTCTGTGCAAGAAGTTTACCGAATATGGTAGAACATTTTCGTGCCAACAGTTTATTAGTTACTTCCGCTGATCGTCCTGATGTGCTTGTTGCTGCTTCCCTAGCGGCAATTAGTGGAGTAAAAATTGGTGCAATTCTATTAACAGGTGGCTATAAACTGGATTCTCAAATTAAAAAACTCTGTGAATATGCCATTGAAAGCACAGGATTACCGATTTTCCGTGTCGAGGGGAATACTTGGCAAACCGCATTGAGCTTACAAAGTTTTAGCTTAGAAGTGCCAGTTGATGATAAACAACGTATTGATCATATTAAAGAATATGTGAGCAATGAAATTAATAATGAACTGATTAATTCATTAATTGCTGGTTCATCACGCTCACGCCGTCTATCTCCTCCTGCTTTCCGTTTCCAATTAACGGAATTGGCTCGCCAAGCGAAAAAACGCATTGTGTTGCCAGAGGGAGATGAACCTCGTACCGTTAAAGCGGCTGCACTTTGTGCGGAACGTGGTATTGCGGAATGTGTGTTATTGGCAAATCCTGATGATGTTCAGCGTGTAGCGGAAGCTCAAGGCGTTCAATTAGGCAAAGGTATTAGCATCATCGATCCTGCCCAAGTGCGTGATAACTATGTGGATCGCTTGGTAGAATTGCGTAAAGCAAAAGGTATGACCGAAATTATTGCCAAAGAACAACTACAAGATAATGTGGTACTTGGCACAATGATGTTAGAAGCTAACGAAGTGGACGGCTTAGTATCTGGCGCCGTACATACCACTGCCAATACCATTCGTCCACCAATGCAAATCATTAAAACCGCTCCCGGCAGTTCTATTGTTTCTTCTATTTTCTTTATGCTATTGCCTGATCAAGTTTTAGTTTATGGCGACTGTGCGGTTAATCCTGATCCAAGTGCAGAGCAATTAGCTGAAATTGCGATTCAATCTGCGGATTCGGCTAAAGCCTTTGGTATTGAGCCACGTGTGGCAATGATCTCTTATTCTACTGGCACATCAGGCTCAGGGGCAGATGTAGAAAAAGTGAAAGAAGCAACACGTTTAGCCCAAGAAAAACGTCCAGATCTGATTATTGATGGTCCATTACAATATGATGCGGCAATTATGGAAGATGTGGCACGTTCCAAAGCACCAAACTCGCCTGTGGCAGGAAAAGCAACGGTATTTGTATTCCCTGATTTAAATACAGGTAATACCACCTACAAAGCGGTACAACGTTCTGCGGATCTGGTTTCTATTGGTCCAATGTTACAAGGTATGCGTAAACCTGTTAATGACCTTTCTCGTGGTGCCTTGGTTGATGATATTGTTTACACCATTGCATTAACCGCTATTCAAGCCACGCAATAATCAATAAATGAATAATTTGCCCTCATTTTTGAGGGCTTTTTTCTCTCTGTTATAGTCGTCTCCCCCTAAAGTGATACCGCGTTGATACACCTCGCCTCATTTTAAATTGCAACGATGATATTTCCACCAAGTGCGGTCGTTTTTTAAAAAATTTTCTATAAAAAGGATTGTGATCCACGATAGCCGTTCTAATTTAATCTAAGACGTATCATATTTTTAGATTTGTTATAAAAATGATAAACTCTGTTATAATGACGCCATATTTTGATGAAAACAACATCTATTCTCAATAAACGAGGTATTTATGTCTGCACAACAACTTATTTCACAACTTACCGATATTGTTGGTCAACGCTATATTATTACCGATCAAACCAAAACCGAAGCCTATTGCAGCGGCTACCGTTTCGGTTCAGGCAAAGCCTTAGCGGTGGTTCGTCCAGCTACCCTTTTAGAATATTGGCAAGTCTTACAAGCCTGTGTCAAACACGACGTTATCGTGATTAGCCAAGCGGCGAATACAGGCTTAACTGGAGGATCCACCCCTAATGGCAATGATTATGATCGTGATATTGTTCTAATCAATGCCATGCGTATTGATGGCATTCAATTAATTAATAATGCCGAACAAGTGGTATGCCTACCCGGCTCAACCTTAAACGAACTAGAACAACAATTAAAACCTCATAACCGAGAACCCCATTCAGTGATTGGTTCATCTTGTATTGGCGCTTCTGTTATTGGTGGTGTTTGCAATAATTCAGGCGGGGCTTTAGTGCAACGTGGTCCAGCCTATACGGAAATGGCATTATTTGCTCAATTAAATGAACAAGGCGAATTAGAACTTAAAAACCATTTAGGCATTGATCTTGGCGAAACCCCAGAAGAAATCCTCTTCAATTTACAACAACACCGCTACCAAAATAAAGATATTCAACAACATTGTGGTAAAGGGCATGATCACAGCTATTGCAATCATGTTCGCCAAGTGGACGAAAACTCTCCAGCACGCTTTAATGCTGACCCTGCTCGCCATTATGAAGCCTCAGGCAGTGCAGGGAAATTAGCGATTTTTGCTGTCCGCCTAGATACCTTTCCATTAGAAAAAAATACCGCCGTCTTTTATATTGGCACCAATCAAACTCAGGTATTAAATGATCTCCGCCGTTATATGTTAGTGAATTTTAAACAATTACCTATTTCTGGCGAATATATTCATCGAGATGCCTTTGATATTGCCGCTGTATATGGCAAAGATACCTACTGGATCATCAAAAAATTAGGCACTCAGCACCTCCCTAAACTCTTTGCCTTAAAAGCCAAAGTAGATAGATTGGCAAAAAAATTCGCTTTCTTACCTAAAAATTTAAGCGATAAAGCCTTACAGCTCTTCTCTAAATTATTACCACAACATTTACCTGAAGGTTTACGCCAATATCGTGATCAATATGAACATCATCTCATTGTGAAAATGGGCGGAGAGGGCGTACAAGAAGCAAGAGATTACCTCAAAGATTACTTTAAGGATAGCAGCAAAGGGAATTATTTTGAATGTGACCCAGAACAAAGCCAAGCCGCTATGCTCCACCGTTTTGCCGTCGCTTCCGCCGCAGTACGCTATCGTGCTATTCATGATAAAGAGGTTGAGGATATTGTTGCCCTTGATATTGCATTACGCCGTAACGATAACCAATGGTTTGAAACCTTACCTGCGGAAATTGATAATAAAATTAGCCATAAATTGTACTACGGACATTTTATGTGCCATGTTTTCCATCAAGATTATATTGTCAAAAAAGGCAATGATTGTATGCAACTAGAACACGAAATGTGGAAATTATTAGATCAACGTGGTGCACAATATCCCGCAGAACATAATGTAGGGCATTTATACCAGGCTAAACCCGAATTAAAAAACTTCTATCAACAACTCGACCCAACCAACAGTTTTAACCCTGGCATAGGGCAAACTTCAAAAAATAAATATTGGAAATGAGATTGATAAAGCTAAAAAAGTAAATAAATTTAGGGTTATATAAGAACTAATATTTATATTAGAATATAACCCTTACTTATTCTTTACATACTTAGTTAATTAAAATATAACTATAATTAATCAAAATGTCTAAACAATCAACCAACCCAAACCAACAAAATAAAAATAATAAATACCATGCAAACAAAAGATCATGGAAAATGTTACTGATCAAATGTTGCTTTACCTTAGTTTGTTTGATTCTATTTTATTCCCTTTACCTTGATAGTAAAATCCGCAATAAAATGGACGGGCAAATTTGGCATTTACCTGCTGAAGTTTATAGCCGTATTGAAAGTATTCGTGTTGAATCACAAAGTTCAATGGCAGAAATCAAGCAGTTATTATTAGACAATGGTTATCGTCAAACCACGATGCTTGCTGCTCCTGGAGATTTTAAAATTGAAGAAAATACCTTAGTCCTCATTCGCCGAGCTTTTCCCTTTCCTGATCAAGCTGAAGCACAACGTGTTTTTCGTTTACGTTTTAACCAAGATAAATTACAAGTGATTGAGGATCTGATCAACCAACGCACAATTGATTCTTTTCGCTTAGCTCCTAAATTGATTGCGATGTTACAATCCGAAAATGAAGAACGCTTAGCCATTTCCTTACAGCATTATCCTCGTTTATTAATTGATACCTTATTACTTACCGAAGATCGCCGTTTTTATGAACATTATGGTATTAGCCTAATGGGGATTACAAGAGCAATGCTGACGAATTTAAAAGCCGGGCATACGGTACAAGGTGGTAGTACCCTCACGCAACAATTAGTAAAAAATTTATTTTTAAGCAATGATCGTAATCTTATCCGTAAAGCAAATGAAGCGTTAATGGCGATTATTTTAGATTGGCGTTATGATAAAAATCGTATATTAGAAACCTATCTTAATGAAATTTATTTAGGGCAAAATGGTGATATTCAAATCCATGGCTTTGAATTAGCCAGCCAATTTTATTTTGGTCGCCCTATTCGTGAAATCAGTTTAGATCAAATCGCCTTATTAGTGGGGATGGTAAAAGGCCCTTCATTATATAATCCTTGGCGTAACCCGAATAATGCCCTTGAACGCCGCAATGTTGTATTAAAATTATTATTAGAGCATAAAGTCATTGGCAAAGAATTATATGATATTTTAATCAAACGCCCTCTTGGTGTACAAGCAAGAGGACAAATTACACGCAACTACCCTGCCTTTATTCAAACCTTACAAAAAGAATTAAGAGAAAACCTCGCCGAATATAAAACAGGGACTTTACTTGGTGCAAGAATTTTTACCACTTTGGATATAAACCAACAACGTTATGCTGAACAAGCGGTGGTTAATGGTGTAAAAGAATTACAGCTAAAAACCAAAAACCCTTATTTACAATCTGCATTTGTGATTGCCAACTATCACACAGGCGAAATAAAAGCGCTTGTTGGTGGAATACAAACTCAATATGCTGGCTTTAATCGTGCTGTTAATGCTCAACGCCAAATCGGTTCATTAGTCAAGCCAGCCATTTATCTCGCGGCATTAGCTAAGCCTGATCAATTTAGGCTCAATACCCCTATTCAAAATCAACCTATTACGATTAGAACTAAAGGAAGTCCTCCTTGGCAACCGAGAAACTATGATCGCAAGTATAGCGGTTCGGTAATGTTAATGGACGCTCTAGTACGTTCTCTCAATATCCCTACAGTTAATATAGGTATGCAGGTAGGTTTATCTGACTTGATCGCAACTCAAAAAAAGATGGGATGGGATAAAATTGCGATACCTAATGTGCCTGCAATGTTACTAGGCTCTTATGCGATTTCACCTTATGATGTGACAAAACTTTATCAAGTCATTGCCAATGATGGCTATAAAATTAATCTCACTACGGTTGATGTGGTTGTTAATCGCCAAGGTAAAACAATCTACCAACCTAACCAAAGCGGTGAACAAGTTGTTCCTGCACAAGCGGCTTTTCAAACCCTATATGCTATGCAACAAGTCGTTGAGAGAGGAACGGGACGTAGCCTACAAAATGGCTTTGCCCATTTACGCTTAGCGGGGAAAACGGGGACAACCAATGACGCACGTGATACTTGGTTTGTAGGCATTGATGGTAATGATGTTGCGACTGTCTGGTTAGGTAGAGATGATAATGGTGAAACAAAGCTCACTGGTGCAAGTGGTGCGTTACAAATTTACAAAAATTACCTACAACAAGCCAGAGTTAAACCCCTTAAACTCAATCCCCCTAGTCAAATAAAATGGATTGGGATTAATGCTTACGGTAGCTGGGATTGTGGCAGTTCTCGTACGATTCCTGTCTGGGCAAATCGTCATCAAAGTTTTTGTCAAACACAACCAAGCAATCAAAATACAAGCGAGCAAAACTCATCATCCAGTTTATGGGACGTGTTAAAAGATAAAACAACACCTAATCTTGCTCCAGTGGAAGAGGCAGTGCCTGTTAATGAATAAATACTAAGGAAATATTAAAATGTCAAAAATTACTATGAATCTTTCTGAGGCACCTATTTCTTTAGCTGTATTAATTGACGATAGTAATATCTCTATTAAATATATAGATATCATACTAAATGAAATTTATAAATATGGTAACCCAATTATAAAGCGCGTCTATGGAAATTTTGTAGGGAAAAATGCACAGTGGAAAGAAATAATGAATGAGTATGCACTTAAACCAATGCAACAATTTGAATATAGCACTGGAAAAAACTCAACTGATTGTTTTATGATCATTGATGCTATGGATCTGCTTTATAATTGTCATGATATTCAAGGATTTTGTATAGTTTCTAGTGATAGTGACTTTACTTCTCTTGCTATTAGATTAAAAGAACAAGGAATGAAAGTTTATGGTTTAGGAATGTCAAAAACCCCAAAAGCATTTCGTAATGCTTGTACCAAATTTATTAACTTAGAGGAATTAGATAACGCTTTACTTATTAAGGAAACAATAAAGCAAAAGCAAGATCAAATAAAAAACAAAGAAGAATCCTTACCTAAAATAGAAAAACTAAAACCACTATTAAGAAATATATTTTCTAATAATAATTGGGTTCAATTAGGTTTTTTAGGGCAAAAATTGCGTGAATATGATCCTACATTTACTCCTAAAAGTTATGGTTTTAAAAATCTCAGCACCTTAGTAAAAGAATACTCTCAAATTTTTGAGCATAAAATTAAAAATAAGAATCAAATATATATAAAATTAAAAAATAATATTTAAAGTAATGACTTATTAACTTCTGATATAATGGATAAAATAGTTGATAAAAAATGACTTGAAGTCTTATTTTACCAAGTTTTATTTGTTTAATAGAGAAATGATTGCTTATAATATTTTTCTTAGTGAAAATATTGAGCAAATTAACGTATAATGGGGCAAGCTTTCGCCAAACTCGGCTGGAGCTTGCCAATAACAGAATAGGGTATTAATCTTGAATATCAATAAGTTAACATCTCATTATTCAGTCCTCTGTCCCCCTGACATCTAACCTAACAACTTCACCCCATACTCATAAACTTGCTGTAATAACGCTAATTTAGTGGGGTTATCCTGATATTCCTCGGCTAATTGTTGTAAACTTTGCTCAAAATTGACCGCACTTTTTTCTAGTTTATTACGGCGATATTTTTCCCAGCGGACTTGTTCTGCTCGCGTTAGGCTGGCGTAAAAATGTCTGGCTCGGTAATGAAAAAGCAAATCAGCAATACGTTTATCTTCAAAGGTGAGATGATGCTGTGCCAGTTTATCCGCTGATAAGGTACGCAAAATTGCAAGATTATTTTTATCGGCATAACTAAAAAAACCGGAATATAATTCAGTTTCAACGTTATCACTAGGTTCAAATTGATGCTCTTGATTAAAGATATCAATCACTTTTTCTCGAATATCTAAGCTCGCTCGCAGTTTTTTTAAGTTCATCAAACAATGTTCTCGATCAATGCCTAAACGTTGAGCCGTTTCGGGTAATAATGTTTTGGCGGGGGCAATAATTGGGCATTTATTAATATGCACTAATTTTAATGGCACATGATGAATACCTTGTGCTTCTAATTGTGCTTTAGGGGTATATAAATTGGTGCGTAATTGTTCCGCACTTTCGTTTAATAAATCCTCAATATTGGCATCTAAATCACAGACAATTACCGCATTTTGATTGATTGGGTGCCAAGCTAAGGGCGCAATCCAAGTGGTATTACCGCGATAATTACCTAGCATACCCGAAACATGCACCAGCGGGATAATTTCTGCGGTGTCAATCATTGCTTCAATCGCTTTTTTTCCGCGATTTTCAAAGAAAAATTGAAAGAGTTTTGGTTGTTTTTGTTTAATTAATTTTGCCATTGCGATAGTGGCATAAACATCCGCCATAGCATCATGGGCTTGGCTATGTTCTATACCATTGGCTTTCGTTAATTTCTCTAATTTAAAGGAGGGCATACCTTGTTCATCATAGACCCAATTAATCCCCTCAGGGCGTAAAGCATAACAGGCTCGCACCAGATCTAATAAATCCCAACGAGAGTTACCATTTTTCCAACTATATTCATAGGGATCAATAAAATTTCGGTAGAAAGTATAGCGAGTCATTTCGTCGTCATAACGAATATTGTTATAACCGATAATGCAGGTTTGTGGCTGGCTAAATTGTTGTAAAATCTGTTCAGCAAAATCAGGCTCAGCTAAGCCTAGCTGATTACAATGCTGAGGGGTAATCCCTGTGACTAACACCGCCTCGGGGGAGGGTAAATAATCATTGGTTTGCTTGCAATATAGCATAACAGGCTCGCCAATAATGTTAAATTCCATATCGGTACGAATACCCGCAAACTGAGCGGGGCGATCTAATGCGGGATTTACCCCAAAACTTTCGTAATCATAGAAAAAAAAGGAAGGTTGTTGCATAACTCACCTTATATGAAAAGATCCAAATAAAAGAGACAAAGAATAGAAATAATGCCTAATCCGATACCAAGCCCATTCAATTTACTCATTTTTTCTTTAAAATAATATGCACCGATCAACGTCCCCAAACAAATTACACCAATATCCATTCCCGCAAAAACTAAGGTGGGATTTTGATGAAAATGTTGATGGGCTTTGATATAAAAAAGAATATTGCAAAAATTTAAACTGCCTAATAAAAGACCGAGCCAAAGGCTTTGCCTTTGCCATTGTATTTTATTGATAAATAAGTAACTCAACATCATTATTCCTGCGAAAAGGAAAGCAAAAAATAATGCGGTGGGAAAATTTTGTCCCATTTTGGCAATCAGTTTAAAGAGAATACCTATCGTCGCATAGCCAAACCAAACTAATATGAGATATAAACTTGCTGTTTTAATCTGTTGTAATTGCGGTTGATGAGGTTTATTTAATAGGCAAAAAAAGGCAACGAAAGCAAGAACAATACCGATAAATTTTCCTGTGGTGATTTGTTCATTAAAGAAAAAAAGTGCGGCTAAAATTTGTAAAAATAAGGATAAACGTTGAGCGGCATCAGCACGCACTATACCCGCATATTGTACCGCTTTTGCCATAAAAACAAATATAGCTGGCAATAAGATCCCTAAACCCAATAATAAGAGAAAGTAGGTATAACTTGCACTCGCAAAATGAGATAAATTAGGCTTTAACAAGAAATAGCACCAAGCTAACGCCACAATATAATTGATCGCGATAGCTTGTTGAATTAATGCCTTAGATTTCACGATTTTAAGCAAAATCGCCACAGACACGCTAAAAAAGACTGCCAGGATTAAAAATGCCATAAACCCATTTACCTAATTAAGTTACAACGTCATTCAAAAAAGTGCGGTCAAAAATAATTTTATTTTTTAACCGCACTTTTTACCTTATTCGCTTGCTCCAAATCCACGCAAACCTACTACATGTACATGTTCTTGGTTGCCGGCAATTTTACGCACGAGCTTATAAGTTGTGCCTTTTTCTGGGCTGATATTTTCAGGGGCGGCAATTAATAACTGCATATCCAAACGTTCACAAAGCTCAAATAAGGTGGATATGGATTTACCGTCTAAGCGAGCCGCTTCGTCAAGGAATAATAAGCGACATGGAATAATATCCTTGCCACGAATACGGCGGCTTTCTTCTTCCCAGCTTTGTACCACCATAAGCAAAATGGACATACCTGTACCAATGGCTTCCCCAGTAGATAATGCCCCACTTTCCGCTCGTAACCAACCGTCAGCACCTCGGAAGACTTCTACTTCCAACTCTAAATAATTACGATAATCTAACAACTCTTCGCCAATGGTTTGTGCTGTGCGTTGTCCCATATCAATATGCGGATTTAGGCGTTGGTAAAGTTTTGCCATTGCCTCGGAAAAAGTCATACGATTATCGCTGAATAAATCTTGATATTGCTCTTGTCCTGATAAGGCATCAAGTAACATTGCGTGCGTATCACGAATATTGACCACTAAACGCACAGATTTCACCTGACCAAAGGCAATATTTTGTAACCCTTGGTTTAGCAAGCGAATACGATTTTGCTCCCGTTGAATGGTTTTTCGCATAATATTCGCCACACTTTCAGAGCTGATCGCCAATTTATGTTCACGATTCGTCAATTCATCGGTTAATCGTGCTAACTCAATTTCCATTTGCTCAATGGCATCAATAGGATCATCGGTTTTGATAATATCTTGGCGGATACGTTCTCTAAGATGTTGATAAACCGCAATAAAGAATTTTACTTTATTTTCAGGTTTGGCACTGTTTTCTGACAGACGTAAACTATCACGCAAATATTCATTATCCGCCACCGCATTACGTAATGCCCCTAAGGCTTTATCCGACATTGAACGTAATTCATCGGCGGATAAATAGGCAAACTCTCGGCGGTGCAAGCGTTTTTCCACATCACTATTGCGTGATAAACGCAATACCACACACCAACTCACTTTCGCTCCAACCACTAATTGACGCTGATTTTTGTAGTCTTTTTCCGCTTTACGAATACGGCGAATTAAATTCTCACTTTCACTTTCAATTAAGGTGAGTTGTTTTTCCACATAATGATGACGTTGACGGCTTGTAGCAAGCTGTTGTTGCAAGTCATCTCGGCGAGATCTGGCACGTTGTTCTGCCCCTTGATCCGCTTTCACCCCCAAACTATTCACTTCTTGGATCAGTTCTTGTAGCATTTGATTTTTCGCTTCAAAACTACTGCGTAAACCAATAAAAATTTGATTAGATTGGCTAAAATGTTGTTGGGCTTGACGTAGGTTTTCACGTTGTTGCTCACGTTGTTGTTGAGCTTGCTCTAAACGTTGACGTAATTGATCATTTAGTGAATGGCTTTCCGTTTGTTCCGCAGGCTGATAATTAAAGTGATTTTTACGTTGTATAACGTCCGCTAGGGCAAATACACGCTGTTGAATTTGTTTTTGTAATTCAACCACTTGCTGATACTCTATCGTGAGTTTGTCATAGTTTTCAGGATCATTTTGTAGTACATTGGCAATAGGCTCTAATTGTGACAATGTCACGCCGTACTGATTTAAATAAATTTCATCTTGTTCGGCAATATCAAGCTGTTCTTGACATTCTTCTAAACGGTCAAGCAAACTTTCATCAGCAAGCACATTTAATAATGGCAATAATTTGTTCAAAGCCTGTAATTGCTCTTTGCTATTATCCAATTTAATACGCAGTTGCTGTTCTGTGGTGCTGAGTGCATTTAACTCTCGTTCAATTTCACTACGCTCTGTTTGCAACTGTCGCATAATCTGTTCAGGGTTAGGCTGAAAAGCCAAGGCTAAATGCAAGCCCACAAATTGGCTAAATTGTTGATGTAAACGTTGGCATTTTTGTACATCAAAGGCAAGTTGTGCATATTGTTCTGCCACTTGCTCTAATTGATTTTCAAGCTCAGTTAAATGTTTTTCTCGCGCGGCCCGACCAAATAAAGGAATTTCAGGGAAACGAGAATAACGCAACTGGCGATCTGACACCTGTACCACTACCCCACAATCTTGTTCTTGGGCAGAAAAAACATTGTCATCAAATGCGGCAGGATCGCCCTCAATAAGATATAAATCATCAGGACAATCTTCTAAATGAGCTAATTGTTCACGCACTGCATTTAAATCTCTTACCACAATAGCGTGGCGAGCTGGGCCATACAACGCCGAGAAATAAGGAGCATCTTCAATCGGCACATCATCATAAAGTTCTGACAATAACACGCCGCCAAAACGCTCCGCTAAGGCATTTAGGCGAGCATCTTCTGAACCATCAGGTTGACTTAAGCGAGAAATTTGTTGCTCTAATTGCAAACGCTGTTGTTCTAATTGATCACGTTGAATGGTAAGTTCACGCTCTTTAAGCAACTGAGCTTGCATAAATTGCGTAACATCTTGGCTATCGGCAAAATCTTGCCCTGTTTGCTCTTGTAAGCGTTCCAAAGCGGATTGTGCGGTTAGCCAAGCGGGGGCTTTATGCTCATTTTGCTGATAAAGGCTAACAATATTTTCACGTTTTTGTCGTAAAATTGAGCGTTGCTCAACCTGTTCAGCAAGTTCCGCATTGAAATTTTCAAGCAATGCTTCTTGCTCGGCATAATATTCCTCAATTTGCTCCGCACTTTCTAACTCTAATCCAGCACGTTGATTAAAATGTTTTAATAAACTGACCGCACTTTGTTGCTGTTCATAACGTTGTGTTAATTCGTGAAGTTTGGTGCGTAATTGTGGGGCTTGTTGCGCCTGCAAACGTTGTTCTGGATATTGACGTAACAAGTCTTTTGCATTATCAAAGGCGGTTGAACGTGGAATATCTCCTGCAATTTTACATACTAATTGATAGGCTTTATCAAATTGAGATTTTGCCGCTTCTGAAATCGACATTTTTTGCTCAAGCCCAAGCACTCGTTCGGTAATATCTTCCGCTTGTAAAGCAAATTCATTATGGTATTCATCAATATTTTTTATGGATAAATCGGTTAAACCACATAGGTTTTTTGCTTTTTCCAAGGCTTGAATGGCTTGTTGATATTGCAAGGCTTGGGTTTGTTGTGCATCTAATGCCTGTTGATAATCCGCTAACTGGCTACGTAATTGATCAATATCTTGTTCACTTTGCTCAAATTGAGCTTGTTTTTCCTCTAATTCTTCTTGAGCGGTTTCTAATACGATTTTTTGCTCTTCTAAACGTGCTAATAATTCATTTACGTCTTGTTGATATGTCGTGATTTTTTCTTGATGACGTAAGGCGTTAAGCACTAAATTAAGATGATCTAATGCACTTTGATGATCAATCTCAAGGCTTTTTTCCAATTCTGCTAACTCTTGAGCCTCTCGGCTTAACTCTACAAGGCGATGTTGGGAAAGGGATTGTTCATCTTTTGCCCGATACCATTCTCGGCGAAAGGCGAGGGCTTGTTCAATATTACCTCGGCGTTCATTGGCATTACGCATATAATCCGCTGCCACATAATTAGTGGACTCGGTAATTAAATGCTTAAATAAATCACGATCCGCTTGGGTCAATTTAATGGCTTCCAAGGTCATACGATTTTCACGCAATGCTGACTCCATATCCTGGAACGCTTTACGCACGCCTAGGTTTTCAGGTAACAAATAATCTCGTAACGAACGAGTAATGGCACTGGAAATTCCTCCATATAAAGAGGCTTCAATTAATTTATAAAATTTACTGCGATCGGAAGAAGAACGTAGGCGTTTTGGAATAATGCCAAGATCAAACATCATACCGTGATAATCGGTAATGGATTGATATTGTTTAAATTGGACTTCCATACGGTCAAGTTTGTCTTTTAACTCAGTAAGATTGAGTACACGAGCTTGGCGTTCGCTTAATTTTTCCGTAAATAAATCCGTAGGATTAACCGATAACGCAAGATTTTGAATAGAAAAAGACTTAATATCCACTTTTTTATCTCGTCCTGCTACCTGTTGCAAACGGACACCTGTTAAGACACGTTGATGACGAGAATTAATACTATCCAATACGGCATAACACACCCCAGGACGTAATTTACCATGTAACCCTTTATCTCTTGAACCTGTGGTTGCGCCTGCTTCTGTGGTATTACGGAAATGCAATAAGGTCAGATCGGGGATCAGCGCAGTCACAAAACCTGCCATTGTAGTGGACTTCCCTGCACCGTTACCACCAGATAATGTCGTCACTAATTCATCAAGATCAAAGGTGCGTGCAAAAAAACCATTCCAGTTAATCAAGGTTAAAGAACGAAACTTGCCACGCGGGACAGATTGCACGGAACTTGGTGCGGTTAAATCCTCTGAGGTATGGTTTAGGCTATCCATTTCTTGGGCTAAAGTAATTTCTGACATTATTGTTGCTCCTCAGCGAGTTGTAGCATTTCATCATCTTGTTCAAGTTGTTCGTTATCTTGAGAGAAATCTTGTTGAGCCGATTGCATTGCGGCTAAAGATTCTGGGGTCGCCGCCTCTCCCTCACGAATTAAGCGTAATTGTGCTTGTGTTGGATCTTCGCCCGTTCTGACCTCTGCCCCAAAGCGGAAAACCGCTTCTGAAATGGTAAATTTACCACTATGTTGATCGCCCACAGAATGAATCATACCTAAACGGCGTAAACGATTTAATGAGGAACGTACTTTTTCCGCTAATTTTTGTTTATCCAAATCTGATCCCGATGAACGTTGATTTACCGCTTTAAGTAGCTTACTTTCTTCCGCAAGATTTAGTAGTTCATCATAGACTTCTTGGCTGGTGAAAATGCCTTGCTGGGCTAAACGTTCTGGACTGAGGTATAAATAACATAACACTTTCCCCACTAACATCTCTAATTCCGTTAATACCGAACGGGCAATCAAGGTAGTCGCTTTAGGACGTAAATAGAAAAAGCCTTCAGGGGCTCGGATTAACTCCACATTATAACGGCGATAAAAAAGGTCTAATTCTGTTTGAAAATCCGCTAAAAAACTATAATGATCAAGATGTTCTTGAGCAATATGTTTACCTGAACGTAATTGACTATCCACTGTTGGAAATAATGGATTAGCAATGGCATTAGCTAATTGAGGGGAAATTACTGCTTCTTGTGTTTGTTCTACCATATTCTTCTCTTATAAAAAATTTTTGAAAAAGACACCGCTCTTTTCTCTTTTGGGATTACATTAATATTCATCAATAATATTCGCTTGTACTTCTGCACCTTGCGGATTAACACTTTGCCATTGCGGATAATGTCCCTCAAAATCCGCACTTGCCATACCTAAACGTACCGCCTGATCCACAATAATACGCGCCACATCAAAATGACGGCTCGCTGGAAAATGTTCAAGTTGTTGTCTTAAGACTTCGCTGAGATCGATAGCTTGATGATTTTCACGATATTGAATCAATAACATTTGCATATGCTCAATTAATTGTGCTTGTAAATCAGATAAAGATTCATATTGCAATTCTTCAGGTAACTCGCCTAGTGCATCTTCATCACGCAAGACAGGATCTTCATCGCGTAAATCCATTAAACGTTCCGCTTGTGCTGTCCATAAATACCAAGGATTATCCCAATAATCCGCAATAGAACGACGTAAACGCTGGGAAAAGACACGATTTTTATCCATATCAATGGCGGTGCGGATAAATTTATGTACATGGCGATCATAACCAATCCAAAGATCGATAGCTTGTTGCCCCCAGCTAATAATCCGATCCAATTTTGCCTGTAAATTAACAATGAGTTGATCAATAAAATAAAGTTCATCACGCCCAATAACACAATCTTGAATACGCAAAAGCTGTTCTTGCAATTTATCGCCTGCGGCATTTAGGGTATCTTGTAATTCTCTTAGATTGCCTGAGGTTTCATTTAATAATTGTTCACAACTGGCAATGGCTGCTTGCCAATCTTTGGTTAATAATTCCGCAATTTGCTCTTTAATACTTTGTTGATTTTCGTCCATAATGCGTTGTGACAAATCAATGCTGTCAAAGATTTCTGCCACTGAATATTTTAATGGCGCAAACACATTACGCCGCCAAAAATATTCATCGCCATCTTCTTCTGCCGCTTCTGTGGCTCGATGAATCTCATCAGCCACAATGGATAGCTGTACCGATAAACGCAAAGCGGAAAATTCACGCTGACGGATATAATAATCCGATACCCCAATACCCAACGGAGTCAAACGGTAAATGGCTAATCCCTCAGTAAATTCGCTACTAAAACGATTTAAAAAACGCTGTTTGACTAAATCATTAATGGCATTATTAGCACGATATTGCACATTTTCTTCCGTTAAAGCAAAAGCGTTAGAAACATAACGGAAAATATCCACTAAATCGCTTTCTAACATTTCGCCATCTAAGCGATCATTATTATAAATTGCAATACCTAATAAAAATGCTAAGCGTTCATTGGGTAAGTTTAACGAAAATTCTCGTTCTTTTGCCCAAGACACCAATTCAGGAATTGTTTGTGAAACCTCATTCATGAAAAATAATCCAAATTTTGACCGCACTTATTTGTCGATCCATAAAATATATCATTACAAAAACTTCCTTATTATACAGACTTTTAACCACATCGCCTAATAGTCAAATGGATTTATTTTGTATTAAAGGAGAGAAATCGCTCCCTCCCCTCTTTAATTTAAAATAAGGCAAGACAATATTCTTTTAAAGTAAGACGACTATACCAATAAAAATTTGAAAATTCCCATTATTCATCATACTATACGCAACATTTTTAGTGCAGAAACCTTTGCATACTGATCAAAAATAAATGGACATACTATGAATGAAAAAACGCCTTTTACCAGCATACAACAAGAAAAAAAACAACATTATAATTTGAACAAATTACAAAAAAGGTTACGCCGTAACGTTGGCAATGCCATTGCCGATTTTAATATGATTGAAAATGGCGATAAAGTAATGGTTTGCCTATCTGGGGGAAAGGACAGCTACACGTTACTTGATATTTTGCTTAATTTACGTCTAAATGCCCCTATTCATTTTGATATTGTGGCAGTCAATCTCGATCAAAAACAACCCGGCTTTCCTGAACATATTTTGCCTGAATATTTATCTACTCTAGGCATAGAATACAAAATTGTAGAAGAAAATACTTATGGCATTGTGAAAGAAAAAATTCCTGAGGGCAAAACTACCTGTTCCCTCTGCTCTCGTTTACGCCGTGGTATTTTATACCGCACCGCAACGGAATTAGGCGCAACTAAAATTGCCTTAGGCCATCATCGTGATGATATGTTAGAAACCTTATTTCTTAATATGTTTTATGGGGGTAAATTAAAATCTATGCCACCAAAACTCATTAGTGATGATGGAAAACATATCGTTATTCGTCCTTTGGCTTATTGTCGTGAAAAAGATATTGAAAAATATGCTGTTGCTAAACAATTTCCGATTATTCCTTGTAACCTTTGTGGCTCGCAGCCGAATTTACAACGGCAAGTGGTCAAGGAAATGCTACAAAAATGGGATCGACAATATCCCGGCCGCATTGAAACGATGTTTAGCGCAATACAAAATATTGTTCCTTCTCATCTTTGTGATAAAGATTTATTTGACTTCAAACATCTCCAACGAGGTCAAGCCTTAACAGGTATTGAGGGCGATATTGCTTTTGATAAAGAAGACATTACCAATCCAATAAACAGCCAAGATAATGATTTTGCTCAAGAAGAAATGATTTTATTTAAACAAATCAAGTAGTTTTAAGAGGAGCTAAATCTATACATAAAAAAAGTGCCTCGATTGAGGCACTACTCGGAAAGCAAAATATGTTGGCTATTTAAGGATAGCACTTATCTTTTATGTGAAAAGCATAATTTATCCCATAAGAATGTGCAAATAAAACCTTGCAAAACCTAAGACGAATTTTTAAATTTGTGATCTGGTGCAAAGTTTTGAAGCCAATATTCTTCGATTCTCCCTAAACCATCAAATAGGAAAAAGAAAAAATGATAAAACAGTTGATTATCTTTACAACAATATGCCACTTCCTCGCTCCGTTTGCTTATAGTTCATCAGCAAACTTATCTCATGGGGAAAATATCTTCCGCCAATGCCGTATGTGTCATGGTAAAAATGGCGATAAATCCCCAATGAGGCAAAGTCGTGCTATTAATAGTTTAAATCAGAATGAAATTTACCAAGCCTTATTAGCCCGAAAAAATGGAGAAATAGAAGGCGCTGGGAATACAGTAAAAGCCCGCCTTAGTGAAACGGATATGCAAGATGTGGCGGCTTTTATTCAAACGTTATCAGAATAAAAAATATTGTCGTTTCAATTTAAAGTGGGACGAGAATAATTTGTTAAAACATACCGCACTTTGTTGTATCAGTAAAATTGATAACTTGTTTTTCTTCTTAAATGAGAATGATTAATATTAAAATTTCCTTTAAAATTAATAACTTATAGATAATTTTTTACTTTTTACTATTTCATTCTCATTAACTTTAGGCTAGAATACCCGCCATTGTTTGTTATGAGGCTCTCTTTAATCCTTGAGCGACACATAACAAATTATAAAAAAGGAAAGGAGTTAACAATGTTAAACAAAGCAATTACTGAAAAATTAAATGATCAAATTAATTTAGAATTTTATTCTTCTAACGTCTACTTACAAATGAGTGCTTGGTGTTATAACCATGGTTACGAAGGAGCTGCTGCATTTTTATTACGCCATGCTGATGAAGAAATGGAACATATGCAAAAATTATTTACCTATGTGAATGAAACTAGCGGTATGCCATTACTCGGTAAAATTGATGCACCAAAAAGTGATTACCAATCATTACGCGAAATCTTTGAAATTACATTAGAACACGAAAAACACGTTACCGCTAAGATTAATGAATTAGTGGAAGTAACTTGGGCAAATAAAGACTACTCTACCTTTAATTTCTTACAATGGTATGTGGCAGAGCAACACGAAGAAGAAAAATTGTTTAGTAGTATTATTGATAAATTTAACCTTATGGGCGAAGACGGTCGTTCTTTATATTTCATTGATCGTGATTTAGCAACCTTAGAATAAGAGGAGAATAAAAATGTTATCTAAAAATGTTATTGATTTATTAAATGCACAAATGAACCTTGAGTTTTATTCTTCAAACTTATATTTACAAATGAGTGCATGGTGTGAACAAAATGGTTTTGAAGGCACCGCAAAATTTTTAGCCGACCACGCTGCGGAAGAAATGCAACATATGCGTAAACTCTTCACTTATTTGAATGAAACAGGTGCAATGGCAGTTATTACCGCTATTGACGAACCACCACACGAGTTTTCTTCATTAAAAGAAGTGTTAGAAAAAACCTACGAACATGAAAAATATATTACGCAAAAAATTAATGAATTAGTCGGCACAACCTTTGAAGAAAAAGATTATTCTGCTTTTAATTTCTTACAATGGTATGTTGAAGAACAGCACGAAGAAGAAAAATTATTTAGTAGCGTACTAGATAAATTAAATCTATTAGGCACTGACGGTAAAGGTTTATACTTAGTGGATAAAGATTTAGGAAATCTAACTGGTAAAAGATAAATTTTCTGATAAAAAGCCGATCTCGAGATCGGCTTTTTTATGATTAAAATGTTTTCTCAAATAATAATTGAAATTGTGATTTATCATAAGAATAAAATTCTGGAATATTAGAATTTATTCGTTGATAACGATATTGCAGTTTTGGAGTAAAATTAAACCAATGCCAATCTCTTTTCCATAAAGTAAGATTAAAACGCATTTCTTTATCCTGTCGAATAATTTGTTTAAAACTATCCTTATCTTTAAATTTTCTTAAACCAAGTTGGATATGCAAATTGCTAGAAAGCCCATATTTCCATTCTTGTTGCCAACCTAACCTCAACATATATTTATTGGATTGTTCTAAATTCGCATTGGAACGCTCTATAAATACATCTGTACCACCATAGAATAAACGTTTTGCATTGGCAATATACAATAAACTTGCCGAATATAATTGAGAATATTTTATTCTCTCTGAACGCTTATAATTTGTTTTACTTAATTCCAATGCGGTAACTAATTGCCATTGATTTGATAACCATTTATCCGCTTCTAAGCGAACACCATAACCTTGGCTGTATTGTTTGTTGGCATACCAATGCTTATGATAAAGCGGTAACATTGCTAAACGATAATTGGCATTTTGATACTGATAACCTAAATAGCTTCTGTTTTCCGCTTCAGAATAATCTTTATTATTCCAATAATATTTTCCATATAGATGATTTTCCAAATAAAGATAATGATGATCAATCAGGTTAAATAACTTACTTACATTCAGATTATAGGAAATGCCTTGCCCTTTTTGTGGTAAATAACGTGGATCTTTCGCAAATTGATATTGATTAATGTAAATATATTTAACCGATGAGGCATTATTAATATTACTGTCATTTAAATAACTTAAACCCAAGCGAACTTTAAATTCATTTTGTTTTTCTATGGCTTGCAAATATTGCCCAATTCTAAAATGAATGTCTTTAGGTAAGTATTCAGCATTTAATTTATAAAATTGATCTTTAGCCGCAGTAAATTGCTTATCTTCAAATAAAAACTGTGCCAATTTGAACCGCACTTTAATTAAATCAGGATAGTCTGCTAATAACTGGCGATAATCCGTAATGGCTTGTTGATAATTTCCCTGTGAATATGCGTAAATGCCTTGTGCATATTGAATTAAAATAGGATCAGCCTGGGGGTAAACTTGATACATGGCTAAAAGCTCAGGTAATAATTCTGCTCTATGTTGATCAATGGCTTGATTAATAAAACGTTCAATGAGAACAGGATTTGTTGCTAACTCTTGCTGGCTAATATGATAAACCTTTTGCGGTTGTTGTGATACGAGTTGAAATGAATCGAGTTGTTCAAGCTGAGGCATAGCAACAGCGATATCTTGGTCTAACTGGGGTTCAATATTTTCAATAGGTTGAGCTTGTACCGAAACAGCGATAATACTTATTGGCAATAAAAAAGATAATGGAAATTTCATAATATCCTTATTCATTAGAATATGCCCTTATTAGACTAATAAGGGCATTGTTTTAATTTAAAAACGAATTTCACCACCAATTAAGTAGCTACGTCCTCTGGCGTAATTGGTATAAGTGTATCCATCTCCTCCATTGCCATCACTCACATATTGTGAAGGGGTTGAGTTTTGACTATTTAATGGATCAATATAAAGTACATTAAAGACATTTTGAATTGATGCCTTAAGCATAAAATGTTTGTTAAATTGATAAGTTAAATAAGCATCAACAATCATGGGTTGACTTGGCAACGTTTGTTTTTCTATTTCACCTGTGTCTGTATTAACTCCTCTTGGGGATAATCTTTTGGCTTTACCTGTATATTTAAGTAATGTACCAACCATTAATTTTTGTTGTAAAAATCTTGCCCCAAGATCTAAAGTGGCATAATGTTTTGGTAGCTCATAAATATCGCCATAACCAAAGCCATTCACTGTACTTTGTACACTTAATGGGTGAGAGGTTTTTTCATAGCTATAGCTTAACCGAGCAAAAGCTCGCCCCATATCATAACTTGCCTCCAATTCAATCCCATTAGTACGCAAAGAATTAGGAGAATTAAAGGACATTTGTGCATGGAAATTCGGGTTATAGGCTAAATCAGGATCTGTGGTAAAAAAACCATTGCGATCTAAATAGACAGAACTTGAGCTGATATAATTTTTGGTATAACTACGATAATAGAGTAATTTTAAGCCTAACTGATCTTGGTCAAATAACCAATTCTTTTTAAATGTATTAAAACCAAGTTGATAAATGTTAGCCACTTCTGGGCGTAACCCTACATTCATTGACGCCCCCTCTTCATTATTAAAGAAGATTTCTTGAATATTCGGCATACGAGTACTACGCGAATAACTCACAAAAGGGCTAAACCAATCGCTTAGCTTAAGGCTAAACATAATGGAGGGATCTAAAGAATAATGGGTAACGTCCATATTATAAGCCCCCATTGGAATACAAGGAATAAGCTGTCCACCTGTAATACCACAAGCTGGCTTAAAGCCCGTAAAATTAGAACGTGAATAAACAAGCCCTAAATCTATATCATAAATATCTTTGTTCCAATTTAGGTTACTATAAGCACTATAAATACGCTGTTTACCTGAGGGGGAAAAAGGGGTATAGGCTAAATTATCATCATTAATACCTTTCGCTTGACGAGCGTAATCGTTATTAAAATAACTTAGCCCTACTGTCCATTGCCAATCAGAATTTAACCATTTTAGATAACTGGTATTATGCAAGTCTAAATAATCTGATTTATTTGAAGTACTTGCATCAGTTAATTGCCATAATGAAGAATCATCATTATAACCTTGCTTATTTACCGTATGTGAAGCTAATAATTCAATATCTATCCAGTTAGACTCTGGTTTATAATCGTAATTTAAACTATAACTTTTACTATCTAACTCTCGCCCACCAATATTTGTTACATAGCTACGCCCTGAAAATAAAATCCGATGTTGCTGATTAGGTTTAATTTCTAATTTGCTTAACCAAGATTTAGGTTTTTGATCCATTTTTTTAACATAGCCATTCTCTATGGCATATCGCCCATCACCACGTTTATAATTTGCCCCAATATCACGTTGGCTATAAGCAAAAAATGCCCCTATACTTCCGCTATCTGTAAAGGCGGTAGTTTTACCACCTACCGCTAACATCCCATTATAACCTAACTTATTCGTACCATAACCAAAACGAGAACGTACACCTACTTGATTACCTGGAAAGACAATATCATCAACCTCAAAGGTTCGATAAGAAACGGAACCAGCAAGGGCATTAACCGCATTTGCCCCAGTAACAAAGCCTTTATCCACCCGAATTTCGGTAAAGAAATTAGGATCGATCATGACGCCATATTGACTACTTGGTGCGAGTCCACCCTCTTCATCATGAAAACGGCGATTACCATTAGAGGAAGTACCGAAAAAAGTTTGAGGAACACCATCTACAGTGGTATTAACTCGCCCTAAACCACTCATACCACGAATATTAACATTCACTGTTCCTTGAGCAGGATCGATATTACTATAAACCCCGGGTAAAGAACGTACGACACTGTCTAAAGATTGCATACGTTCATCAGCCTCACGAATAACTACACCGCCAGCTTGGCTAAAGGCTTGATCCGCTTTATTATGGGTTATCTGTCCTGAAATATTAATATCATCCAGAACTAAAATATCCTCAGCCAATGTATAAGGACTTATAAAGCTAGCTATCACTGTGGTGGCAATAATGGATTTGCGAATCATTATTTGGCCTCCACTGCACCGAAACTGGCAAAGTTGCTACCACTGGTAATTTCACCCACCACTTCTTGGGCTTTATCTCCCGCAAATACGCCACCATAACTACCACTTGATACAAGAACTTTATTTCCTGTATCTGGCGCAACAAAACTTATCCCCTCATAACTTTTACCAAAGGAAATACGATTATCATTAACAACAATATCTCCCTCTTCTAACTTAACGGGTAAGGTTCTATAAGTCTCTATACGTTGATTCATTCCCTCTTGAGTAATTAATTCTACGTAACCTGGATCAACTTCATCGGGATCAAGGGTATATTCTTTACCCATAGCACCTTCTGAATATTTAACCATATTAGAGAGAAGTTCATCATTACGGTTGGTAACCGTACCTGATATTTTCATACGATTAAAATCGGCGTTTAAAGTAAGATTAGCTAAATGGAAATTACTGGTTTCTTTATTTGAATTAGTGATAACATGCCCTCGATAAGTGGCTTGCCCTTTTTGAGTAAGGATTTCATTATTGGCTGGCGTAAGGTTAGCAATATAAGAGGTACTTACATCATAAACTGGCTCGCCATATTCAGTAGGAATTTTTTCTGATTTCCAGGTCATATAACTGGCATTTTGTTGATTAACAAAACCAACCTTCATTACAGACTGCCCACCTTTCTCAATATTATGAGTTTGTAATGTATCTGGATTTACTTCTGCTCGTTTTAAAAAGTCTGCATTATAATTTTCATGTCTAAGAGAACGAGTAGCACCTGTACTATCAACATAATAGAAACTGCCACTTAAGTAGGTTGCTATTTTAGGATCAGAATCGGAAACAATAGGATTAGAAGAATAAAGTGCGGTATTAATTCTATCTATTTTTAATTCTTTCCAAGCAACCGTTTCTGTTGTTTGATTATTATTCGGTAAATTACTGCTTGAGCTAGTGGAATTTGTTACATTAGAAGAATTTTGGGTTGTTGAATTGTCTGTTGTTGAGTCAGATTGAGAAGATTGATTACTTGTATTTACCGTCTGAGAAGTGGTATTATTCCCCCCCTACAGATACGGGCGTTGAGTCATCGCTACTACCAGAACAAGCTGTTATTCCCATCGCACTAATTATGGCTAATGTCAATAATTTGATATTTTGATTCATAACGTTTTCCTTATTAATTAAATCAATGATAAAAGAATATTGCGAATTTATTTTGCTGACATTAGCGAACGACTTTGCTGTTATAAGCAATAATAAATAGGCAACAAGGTTTTCATCACTATATAAATCACAACCTATCATTACATAGTGAGCTTTGTGCTATATACCTCGTCAGTTAGCCTGAAATTACATCACAAATTTTAAAAATACATTTCTAAGAATATTTATCGAAATCAAAGTTAATGGGGACAATAAATTGTAATGTTTGCCCAGAAATTAAATGTGCGGGTGGTTTAGGCAAAGGTGAAGCTCTTTTTACATTTGCAATTGCCTCATGATCAAATTCGGCTCGTCCACTAGATTGATGTAAAGAAACCGCCAAAACTTTACCTGATGGATCAATAGTAATACGTACCATTGTCCGCCCCCGCCATTTCTTATTTAACGCTTGTTGAGGATAACGCAAATAACGTTCCAAATGAGAACGCACTAAGGCATTCCAAGTCACTTGTTTAGAGTTTCCTTGACTACTACTGGTAAACTCTGCGGCAATTTTCTGACTATTTCCATCAACAGGCGCTGTGGTTAAATGATTACTATAAGGAGACTCCACTTTATCAATAACCGCTTGCTTTACTTTATTTTCTCGTTGCTTTTTAATTAATTGTTCTTTGTTATGAGATACATTTTTCTTCGGTTTTACTTTCTTAACAATTTCTTGATTTTCTTGTTTTTTAACCACAATTTCTGGTTTTACCTCTGGGGGAGAATGGTCTTCTACACTCGGTAAATTATCCTGTAAACTTTGATTTTCTTGATGTTCTGGCAACTGCGTTTTCTTTACCATTTGTTGAACTGGGCCTATTGGTACTTGTTCAATAATAGAAATTGACTGTGGCGGATCGGAAAACTCTAACATAACCGCTGACATTAACAGCGGAGAGTGATTTTCTAATGGCGTACGAACGACATAATAGATAATGCCACAATGGATTAACAAAGAAATGGCTAAAGTAATCCCCCATTGCTTACAGCTGTTAAACGAATAATTGAACTCTTGTTGCATCATTGCGACACCGCATTATCATTTAAACCTACTAAACCAATTTTTAAATAGCCTCCTTTGCGTAAACTATTCATAAGCTGCATTAACAATTCGTATTTCACTTCTTTATCAATGCGAAAGAAAATCACAGTCTCTTTATTCCCTTTTGTCGCATTCTCAACATCTTGCATAAGGTTTTCCATCGTAATTAAATCATTACCAAGAAAGAGTTCATTCTGATTGTTTAAACTTAAAATAACAGGTTGAGTATTATCTTGCGTAGATTCAGTGGTTACCGCAGGTAAATCTAAGGGAATATGTACTGTTGCAAGTGGAATCGTTGCCATAAAAATAATGAGCAACACCAACATAACATCAATGAAAGGCGTCACATTAATTTCGCTCATCTCTTCTTGCTGATCATCATTTTGTATTTTTAACGCCATACTTATTTTCCTTATCTCTATGACAACTTGATTACTTCATACCATTTTCACGACGTATCGCTAATAAAATTAATGCAGTAATACGTTGTAATTGTTCCCCGTAGTTTTGAGTTTGGCGTACAAAAAAGTTATAAATCACAACGGCAGGAATCGCCGCAATCAAACCCAATGCAGTAGCGAATAAGGCTTCCGCAATGCCTGGGGCAACAGCAAAAAGATCGGCTGATTGAGTTTGTGCAATACCGATAAAACTATTCATAATTCCCCATACCGTTCCAAATAAACCCACAAAAGGTGTCACTGCTCCAATAGAAGCAAGAATTCCAATACCGTAACGGAGATGTTGTTGCATAATTTTACTTTGCTGAGCTAAACGATACTCAATTCGCTCAATCAGATCCTTATCTTGAGGAGAGGATAATTGTTTTTCTTGCGCAACAATATGCAAAAAACCTTGAGCGATTAAACTATAATTGGTCTCTTTTTCCATTTCTGAAAAAAGGGAAGAACGAGATAAAGTCTGTAAATCTTGTTTTACTTTGAAACGAGAAACAATAAATTGGTAAGATTTGAAGAATAGCATTGCCCAAGTTATCACCGAACAAAATACTAATAACCAAATAACTATCTGCACAACAATATGCGCTTGTAAGTATAAAGATTTTGGTGAAAAATCTAATGGTGCTTGATTTAAATTAACAACCTCAGAAACACCTATGCTACTTTCAGCATAAACACATGATGGAAAAAATAATAATAAAGTTAATAATCCCTTGATACGCATAGCCTTATATCCTTACATTTTATGGAATTAACCAAAGAAAATCTGCTTGCTCAGCATCAATTCCCTGTTGTTCATTACTCATCATAATTACCGTTGCTTTTACTTGATTACCCGATAATTCCTGCAAATGAACGGGTACACCAAATAAACGATTCACATGATGATTACCAGCAATTAATACATTAGTGGATTGCCTTGATAGCCATAATTTTTCAGCCATACGACGATCTCTAAATTGCTGCACCTCCACCATTTTTTGTATCAGCTCCGGAGAACAACAATTCGCTGAATGATTAGCGAAAATAAGATCAGCTATCTGCTGTTTAATCTCCTTACTCGTTGAAGTCTTACCTCTTAAAGGCTCAGCACCTAACATAATCGTATTAACTTCTTGTTTAGTCAGATTTGTCGCGATTAAATGATAATTTGCTAATAATGCCTGCTGGAGCAATTCGCCATACCAATCCCAACGCCAGCGATGATCCCAATGAATAAAATCAGCAAGTTTATTTAAAGGCATATCCTTTTTAGTTAGGTTATTCAAGGAAGCCTGTTGATCCACAGATAACATTTCTAGCAATAAACTCCCCTGTGGTTGTTTTTCTATTAACTGAGTTAAAAACCAATATTGTGCCTTATGATGGGAATACTGATCATGAATCTCACCTAATAAAATAGCTGGCTCTTTGGCAACACGTTCAACCAAAGATTGAGGGGAAAGCTGCTGTCCTGTACGTAAATCAATAACGATACCAAGCTCTTCTTGCTGCACTGTTTTAAGAGAATGAGAACAAGCGATTAACAAGAATGACAAAAAGAAAATAATAATTTTCAAAAAAACACCATATAATGATAATAAAAATAATTATCAATAATAATTTAAACAAAATTTCAACACAAGTTATTTTTAATATTTGGTAGTCTCTTAAAAAGTATGCTGGTATACAAATAAGGGAGATAACTGAGGCAAAGAAGTCAATTTGAGGTTATAAATAAACAAATCACTATCAAATGCTCAAATTGTCTAAATTTGAATATAAAAGAAAAATGGCATAAAAATCTAAGAAAAACACTAAAGACTGTCATTAGCAGTTTATCCACTATAATTTAATCAACGCTATATGAATGACAAAATACGCTTAATTTTGGTTCTATATTACAGGGTTTCTGACATTAGTATCATTGAAAAATAAGCAAATAGAAAGTAAAGTATAGCTGATTCATTATAGCCCAGATACGAACAAACTCATTGCTTTTAGGGCAGGTAAGCCCATTTAAACTCCTCAAAACAGCTTAGGGAAAAATTTAATGCACTCACTAGAAATTTCAATTCGATTTGCTGCGATAACTAGTATAGTTTTTTAATCTCTTTTGACTTTAATTCTAAAGCGACTGGTAAGCGTTATGTGTTTGATATTAAAGGTAATAATAATCCAATGTAGACATTTAGTGGTGTTTTCCTTTACGAGTATGGGAATGGAAAAGCGAAATGAAAGCCACTTTTAAAGTCTTGTATCAGTTCACACACTAAATGCTTTCGGATAGGATAATATATTACTTCTATGCCATGGTAGTAGCAATATAATAAATATAAGGCTACTCTAATATAGCTTAACAATTTATGTTATTGGTTATGTTATTGGAGCTGGGGTCATCTGAATTAATAACCTTTAAGCCTTGATAATACTGAATTCTTTTTAATTCAATTCTTGTTCATAGTCCATACCATAGTCCATAAATACAAATTCATCATTTTTTAACCAATTATAAGTCAAAAACACAAAAAACTTTTTTTATAAAAAATTCTTAACTTCTTAACTTCTTAACTCTTTTTATCGTAACTGTTTGAATTAATAGCGGAAAATGGCATAACGAGCAAATAAATTTCTTAACCTGTTCTTAACTCTTTAACCTTATTTCTTAACTATTTGATTGTTTTTTTGTTCTTTTTTAGATTATCTGAATAAAGCTAATGATTAATATAAACAATAAAATTATCCCTTGTTCTATAATAGCCTTTTTTACTATGCCACTTTGTGGGGGTTCTGTCGTCTATTTTGGCTATATGTAGTTTTATGTAGTTCTTTGGCTCTTAAATTATCTTGAGAAATAAAAAGCACCGCTTAGGGTGCTTGTTATGAAAATAAGGCAATGATTTATCTTTTTGGGATTAAAGTCAAAGATAACTGAAAACCTAGTGCGGTTGATATTTTTTGCAATGTGCTTAATTTAGGCTCTGTATTACCGGATAAAACCCTGTAAAGGTTTTCTCTGGCTATGCCGCTATCTTTTGCCAGTTGGTTCATTCCTTTGGCTCTCGCTACATTTTTTAACGCTCTTGTAATATCTTTTTGGTCGCCACTCATTACACTTTGGGCTAAATATTCTGTAATAGTTTCATCATCGGTTAATACTTCGGCTGTATCCCATTCATCTAACTCTAAATCTTCCTTATCAAGCTCTACGCCGTCAATGATTATTTTCTCGCTCATTATTACTCCCCTTTTATTTATAGCTGTAATGCTTTTTTAATTACTTTTGCTTTGATGATATCTGCTTGCTGTGTAGATTTATCGCCACCACATAAAAGCCAGTAAGTAATGCCGTTTTGTTGGGTGTAGTAAATGCGGTAGCCTTTACTGATAAATATACGCATTTCAAATATGCCATCGCCTACGCTTTTTACATCGCCTAAATTTCCGCTATTTTCTGCTCGCTCAATGCGGTTAATAATGGCTACCTTTGCTTTTAAGTCTTTCAAGCCTTTTAGCCATTTGATAAATCCCGCAGTACGCCGAAAATAAAGTTTAGGTTTATTCACTATTTTAATCCTGTATCGCTTTTGATTGCATTGTATCATTGTTGATACAGAAAGCAACAAAGCACCCCGAAAGGTGCTTATTTCATAGATTAGCAGTTAGTCATTTTGTAGTTTTTGCTTGGTGGCGTTTTTGTCCTTTAGGGTGGCGTTGGTATGGCGTTTTCCTTGTGCGAGTGTGCGAATGGAAAAGCGAATATCAAAGCCGCTTGATTTAAAGGCTTGTATTAGCTCTCGTTCTAAATGCTTTGGCTTAAGTTGATATTTGGCTTCTATGCCGTGATGGTGGCAATATAATAAATATATCCAATATAATCGATTAAAGACTAAATCCGTGCTTAAATCTGGCACGTGAAGTAAACTACCCATTATTAGCCCTTCTCGGCTTGGCATTGGCAATAAATCAAATTCTTGGACAAAATCCAATAAGTGATCGTTATCTCGCTTTAATGCTAACACTTCCGCACTATTTTTCTGAATAAATAAGGCTTTTAGGGCAATATCAGGGGTAGGGAATGCACTGATAATTTTTTGAATAATGCCGCTTAATTCGCCTTTTAATTTACTCACTAACTGATAATCTCTATCTTGTTCGGGGACGGCTTTATCAAAGGGGAATATCACTCGCCGCCTATCCATTCCACCACCATCATTTTTATAAATCGGCAAGCTATTTGAGCAAATCGCAAAGATTGCATTAACGGATTGGCTAAATGGATCTTTATATTTAGGGTTAAAGTCCAAAGGCTCGCCACTGGATAGCTTTTTAAAGGTGGAACTATCGCCAATATATCGCCCCTCGTCTGAAGAATATAAAAAGGTTTTGTCTAATACCTTTGAGCGTGATACGGGGTTATCAAGCTCTTTTAAGGTAATTCCCTCGTGATTGCCGTTACCGCTTAGCAATTTAGCCACTTCAATAAAGACGGATTTACCGCCGCCTGCTTCGCCGATTAGCTCTAATGTTAATTGCCATTCAGTACGATTAAACAAAATCATATATAACGCCGCTAAAAAGGCTTGTCGGCGTTCATCCTTGCCATAGCTAATAAACGTTAGCCATTTATCAAAGTTGGGTGTAGGCAAGCAGTCTTGACAATAATCGCAAGGATTAAAGCCAATTAGCCAATAATCAGGATCAAAGGGCATTAACTCAAGGCTATTTTTATCAAGTATGCCATTGTTGAAGGCTAATAAGTTAGGTTTGGCAATACCCATTAAGGGCAAATCTAGGGTTAAACAATCCCTTACCCCTTTCACTTTCTCTAGGGAATATTTAGCGTCATAATGCCTAAAAAAAGCAGTAATCAGCCTTAATATTTCCGTATCATTCATACTTTCCCACGCTTTACCATTGTAACGGTATATACGGTTATTTAGGGCGTTATAGGCTAATTGATAACGTGGCTCGGCGGTATGCTCGCACCAATCAATAAAATATTTTGCCCTATCATTCGGACTTGCCCCCTTGATGATGTCCGCCATATCTAACGAGCTTTGCGCTTGGCTATTTTCTGCCACCACCTCCGCCACGCTGTCGCCTTGTCTAATTCTTGCCAAATAATCCGTTAAATCTTCTAACCGTTCACCGATATTATTCACGATAGCCAGCCGTTGAATATCGCTATTTTGGGCTAAATTGACGCATAACGTGGCGATTTGGCTTTGGGTTAAGGGGTTAGGCTCGGTGTAAACTAGCGTGGCGATTTGATAGCCTTTAGGGGCGATTTTCACGCCCTCTAATTGATTGATTTGATGCTGCCCTAATACAATCGGCAAGCTGTCATAGCGGTCTGGGTTTTGTCCGTCTACGCTATCTAAAAAGGTTTGCCAGTCTAAGCCTTGCCCGTTGGTGGCTTTGTCTTTGGCATTTTTGCGGTAAAACGCCCAAGCATTCGCTCCCACCAAAATATAAAGCTCGGTTAAGGGTTCATTGCGTTTCGCCACTTCGCTTAAATTAGGGGCATTGGTTAATTTATTCGCCATATTCCACCACCTTTTTAGCCAAATTAATCAAGCCTTTTACTTCGCCACTATGCCATAAAGCTACCGTAATTTGGTGCTTTAATATGTCATCTTGAATAGTTTCAGGTTTGCCCGCAATGGCGATAATTTGATTGCGTAAGCATTGCTGTTCAAAGGCAATGCGGTCTAGTAGGGCAAGTAGTCTATCTTGGTTCATTATTGCCCCCTTAAATATTCATATCGCTTAAATGGCATAGATTATCAAGCATTAATTTGCTTACGCCCTCAAGGGCTACGGCGTAATCCATTGGCTCATCATAATTAGATTGGCTCATTATGTTAATAATGGCATAGGCTTGCCATAGGGCTTGGCGTGCGTCTTTTAAGGTTTTGACTTCTTCAGCGGTTAATGTGGTGGTTTGTGTGTTTTGGTTTAAATTACGCATAAATCCCCCCTTTTACGGCTTGAATTAAGGCAATAGGGGTTAGAAGTGCGGTCGGTTTTGTGAAAGTTTTCATTGCTAATAGTCCTTGTGTGAATTGTTCAAAGGCTATCGCTAAACTTCTCACGGTTTGGCGATAGCGTGTAGCAGGGTGAGAAACTGGAACACAAGGAAAGCCAGCCAATCGCAAGGATTGCCCACTACACGCCATCATAGAATGATATGCTACCCATCCAAAATTGGATCGGTTATTTTCTTTAGGTGTGCGAAAATCACGAACAAAAAAAGCACGGTGTTTATTTGGCGTGCTGTTCGCCTTGTGTATATTCAGCTTCTCACGGCTGGCACTTTCTTTTTCAAAGTGCGGGGCTATTTTGCCATTATTTTGTTGGGTTTGGCAAGGGGATATGATTAAAGTGCGGTCATTTTTGGCAGAATTTGGCAAGCGTCCTAATAGGATAAGCACATAATTACGAGCTAAATAGGCTCTGGCTTGATTTTCGCTTTCCGCTAATATGCGGATTTGTTCGGCTTGGGTTGGGTCATAGTGCTGGCGTGATACGCCTAAAAATTGATAAATCATTGCGTTTACTCCACAAGTAAATAATTTAAGTGAAGTTACCGCTTGAAGTTTCCAGACTTGTGGGCGGTAACGTATAACGGGCTGGAAAACTGCGACTTGTGGAACACAGCAAAGGGCAAAACCTTTCCCGCTATACGCTACCATTGAGAGAAATACCGATGTGCAATATTGCATATCGCTTTCTTTAAATGAGCGAAAATTACGAATAAAAAAACACGCTTTCGGCGTGCTATTCGCCACAAGTTTATCGTTCGAGTTTCCAGGCTCGGCAATCGTTTTTTTCGATTGCGTAAATAATATAGCCTTAAAGCCGTTTTGTTGTAAAGCCTTTTTTGTGTAAATTGTGGTATTATTGCTAGGTTTCATAATTTTATTCCTATGTTTTAGATAAGCGAGTATCCCGTTTGGGGTACTCTTTTTTTTTGGCTTGCCGTCTGTTCAAATTGAGCAGATGGACGGTTATTTTTAGCAGTCGTTAAAGGTTCACTAGTGAAAAAAGTTCATAGGTGGAGAAAATCCAGTAGTGAAATTTTTGCACCCCCTTTTTTAAGGACTGCAAAATCTGCAAAATCTCGATATCTTGTAAGGGGCGATATTGCCCTTTACTTGGTCGAATTGTTGCAAGGTGGTTTTATTGTTCATTTCTATCCTTATTGTGGTTATGGTTTAATATTTCGGCGCATTTCCTCTCGCGCGCACGCGCGTACTGCTCCGAAAACTCTTTAAATTGCGGTTATCTTGTCAATAAATATCAACATTTAGATGACAAGTTTTGACAAGTTCAATGCCCTTTGTTTATTGGCTTAATGGTGGATTGCTCGTTATTTGCGCTCACCCGTTTTGGCGAGCTCAAATTTTCAACATTTGCCATCTTCCATCTTAGGGTTATTTAATGGCTAACTGATGAAATTTAATCAGTCGCTTTAATTGCTTTTCAGCTTGTAATATCGCCATTTGATAACTTTCATTATTAGGATATTGCTCACAATCACGCTTAAAGCTCTCTAGTCGCTCGCTAAGCAATAAAACCACTTCACCTAAGGGGTAGGGTTCGTTATCGTCATAAAGGCTCATAAAGTGAAATAGCGTGCGTTTATTGAGATAATGCTCAATCGCTTGGCTAAGTAGTCGCTGTTTAGCGATACGGCATTTCATTTCTTTTTGTCTCCGTTCTTCAGGTTTTTTCAGGTTTTAAGTTAGCTATTAAGTTAGCTATTAAGGTTTTACTACCTTTTGCCCTGGTCTCCTCAATTTTGAGGAAAGCCCTGTAACGCCGTTTTCTGTAACAATGTTTTACGCAAGGAATAATTTAGCCCGAGCTTTATCATAACGGCGTTTTCGGATAACAATTCATCTACTCGTTTTAGTTCTGGTTCGGTTAAAAATTGGCGTATATCCGCGTCTTTTGGATAGCCCCTTGCGGTTAGCCATTTCTTTTTACCTACGCCCAAAGCAACGCAATAAATAAGGTTATTTTCACGGCTATAGGCGTGCGGGTCGTCTTTGCCTTGTCGTTCTAAACTTGCCTTAATGGCATCATTTAGCCGTTGTTGGTCTTGTTTTAAATTCGCCCTTGAGCTAATCCACTTTCTCATATGATTAAACTCGTTAATGTAGGCTTCTTTAAACTGCATCGCTTTCTTGCCAGTAAAACCCATCACAAGCAAAGTAAAACCATCTTGGGTCATTAAATACATTGGGCGCTTTTTGCCTTGTTCATCAATGTATTTAGCCGCCTTAAAATTGAGTTGGCTAAATTCTTTTGAACAACCTAAATTATTTAAAATCCGTAATAAATTGCCGTGTCGCTTGCCAAAGTAACTCGCCACTTTTAAGCTGTCGGTTAGTGCGGTCATTTCTTTGTTAAATAATTTAGGGAAAACCGCCCCATTAAAGTTTTCTTTCATCATCGTTCTTTCCTCTTGTTTTATTTGACGGCTCAAATTTGAGCCACCAAAATCACGCCTTAAAATTCGCTAAATAGGCTTGTTGCTCTTGCTCGGTCATCAAGCCTAAATCCCGTTTTACTCGCTCCCTGTTTAATAGGGTTATCGCCTTAATAGCTTCTTCTCGGCTGGCTAGGCGGTAAATCGTGTATTGCCCTAGCTCGCTTTGAGTGGTGGACTGGGTTTTAATCAGGGCGATGTTATGCTTGCTTTCCAATTCCGCTACTTCATTACGTCCGCTATTAATAAAATAGTTCATATCAATCTCACGCCCGCTAATTCCATTAGGGTGGCTAAGCAGGGCAGTAATAACTTTTCCTTTACGGGTAAGGGGTTTTGTTTGGGTTGTCATTGGGGTGCTCCTTTCTCTTGTTCACTTAAAAAGGCTTGTACATCTTTTTCACTAAATCGAGTAGCAAAGCCTAATTTGGTCTTTTTCAACTTGCCATCTCTCACATAGCGATCGATGGTGGCTGTGCTTACCGCTAAAAGCTGGGCTAATTCTCTCTTGCTGTAATATTGATTAATGTTGCCCATTGTCGCCCCCTTGATTATCAAATTTAGCTAGCCACGCTTTAACATCGCTTTCTTTCCAACGTGAGCTGCGCCCCCATTTTTCAGGCTGTGCGAGTCGCCCCGCTTTTATTTCACGATAGATAAATGTATGCGATACATTGCCTAACTCTCGTAATTCTTTAATGGTTAAGCGTCTTTCTACTTGCTCTGTCATTATTTTCCCCTTGTTGGTTGGTTTGTTTTGGTTTACGTCTGATTACGTCTTGACGTGTTGGGGATTATGTAGAAGTAAATAAATGAAATCATCGCACGCGAAAATAAATTTTCGGCTGCGAAATTATCTTACTGATTTATAAATAGATTTGTTGAATTTAGGATATAAAAAAACGCCTTATTCGGCGTTTATTTGTTGAGATTTTATTGTTTTGTTGGCTAGTGAAAAATACTCTTCTATTTTCCTTTGTTCTAACCCTTTTACGGGTAAATTCATTCTGTTAGTTAGTATTTTGTCTATAATTGATGACTGCGTCCATTTTTTAGGGTCGGATTTTGTAACAACTGATAGCATTTCGCCTAACAAATACAAAATATTATTAATACTTATTTCGCTCGTATTTTCTAGTTTATTCTCTAACTGTTTGATTGTATTTCTTTGTTTTGCGTAACAATCTCTAGCAAAAGTTAATCTTTCTTCTGCGTCATTTTGAGCTGTTTTTGCTTGTTGCAATTGAATAGCTAAAGATTGTATCGCCAATTCTTGATCTCTAATAACGCTATCTTTGTTTGCTAAATTTGTTTCTAACGTATTTATTTTTGTTTGAATATTAGTATTTTCAGCTAGAATTTTTTGATATTCATTGCTCATTCTTTTATATTCTGGAAGATCTATAATCGCTTTTAACTCATCATCATTAAATATAGTTTTAGGGCGATCATTAGGATAATTATCAGCGATAAATTGCTTTAAATCACTAATCCAAAAATGTCGTCTTAAATATGCAACGTGATCCCCATCTTCGCCACCTCTTCCATGTTCTCTAACCGCTCTTAGCCTGCCACTATTGACGGCTTGATTTAATACTCTCGTTTTCTTTTCAAGGCAAGGTATATAAGGGTGCCTGTATATACTTTCAGAAAGGTGTTGCAATATTTTTACATCATATGCTAAATCTTCAAATTTAATACCGCACCATAATAAAGCCGCTTCTGGCAATGGTATTATTTCATAATCAATAATCGAACATTCAGGCAATGAATTATAATAAGCTCTTGATCTAACCATAAAAACGCCCCTACGCCTACCCCTATTAGTGAGCGTGCAACAGGATAAAATAGGGGTTTTATCTTTTCGGCAAGGGTAATTAGTCCTTACCTAGTTGCACTAATTCGGATTATTCTATTTTGCTTTAGTGTGATTTATTCTACATTAATTTGATTAAAGGTAAAGCGATTTTTACTGGTTAAATAAACAGTGTTTTAGGGATCAACCGTTTCGGTATCAAAACAGTTCGCTTTTAAGGCTTAATATTGAAAAGTGGTTATTTCCAAAATGGAAATAGTTGATTTAGTTGTGGTCATATAACCACGATTGAATTTATTTCCCTAAATAGGGATTGTCCACTTGGGGAAAGTTGCTATATTGGATCAACGCCTTAACCATTGATATATCAGGCTTTAGGCTTAAAAATAGCTTTATTGGATCAGGGTTAAACTACCTATATTTTTCTAACTTCCACCACTGGCGGAAGTTGAATAGATATTGATACAAATTATAAGCTAGCTCATCAATACGGACCCTAATCTGCCCCTTTTTTAGCTCTTTATCTATCTTTATTAGCTTTCTCTCAATATAAATACTCAGTTTTTTTAATGCCTTATTCTGTAGCAGTTACCATAAAAAATCCTATAAAAAACTGGAATAGCGATAAAATAGTGTTCCGTGGGCGGTATTCTGGGCGTTTTGACCGAACTTTTTACCCGCCCCTCCCCTTAAAAATTTTTATATTATACGATCCAAAAAGCTGTTTGCTTTTTATACTTTCATCGCTATTTTTAGCATTGCAATGTACTTACATTACATAATAAGACTATTTTGCCACTGCTTATAATTTAAATCTGATAACCATCAACATCTACCATCATCTTTTTCCGCCACCTCAACCAAGCAAAAGCTAATAAAATAAGTATATTCAGCGAAAAATACGCTTGAGCAAGCCAATGATGATGATGGCCAGAAAAGCAAAAAACTGCCAAAAACCGCGAGCCCCAACCCCGTGGAATAAGGGTATCCCCTTGGGAGTACCTTTTTACATTTTATTTTAAACTAGCCCCATATCATTAATTATATATTCAATATAGTTATATATTAACTTGATTATTTTCCGTACTAAAACAAATAAAATAGATTAATCATTAATCAAAAGGTTAAGATTTTCGGTTAAGAAGTTAAGAATGGGTTAAGAAACAATTTTAACACTACTCAATTTTTTATTATTAAATTCATATGGTTACACCCAAAAAAGTTAAGAAGTTAAGAAGTTAAGTTTTTTCCACAAAAAAAGTTTTGCTCGATGAAAAATAAGTAACAATAGTAATTTAATTTCTTTTTGTTATAAAAAAAGAAGTTAGCCATTAACCAGCTTTAAATGAAATTTAGGCAGGGTTTGATTGCTCGCCTGCTCTACAAAATCTCCCCACCATTGCAACATTTTAGCCCTTTGTTCTAAATATAAAGCGTGATTATACGCTGCTCTAACCTTGTCTTTATCCATATGCGACAAAGCCACTTCAATATAATCCTTGTTAAATCCTTGTTCATTTAATGCGGTGCTAGCAATACTTCGCAAGCCGTGAGCCACTAACTTACCTTGATAGCCCATACGCTTAATAGCGGCGTTAGCGGTTTGAGTATTGCAATGCTTGCTAGGATCTTTAATACTTGGAAATAAATACGTTCGCCCCTTGTTTATTTTCTTAATTTCTCGCAATACTGCTATCGCTTGCCTGCTTAATGGTATTAGATGAACTCTACCGCTGTTATCCTCTTTAATCCCCTTTTTAACCATTACCCGCCATATCTTTTTACTCTCGTCTATATCTTCAAATTTAGCGGAAGCAGCTTCCGCTGGCCTTGTCAATGTGAGTAATTGCCATTGAATAAGTAGCCTTGTTTGGATATGAATCTGAGCATTGGCCAGCGTCATTAGAAATTCCCCAAGGTCTTCAGGTCTGATCGTTTTCATATGTTGTACTGTTGGACTATCAAAGGCTTTAGATAATTCAGCCATACGATTATCTATAATCAAATCGTGATGTTTAGCATAGGTCATAATTTCATTAAGTTTTTGAATAGTCCGCTTTAAGGTTTCTAGTGTCCCCCTTGCTTGTATTGGTTTAAATGCCTTAATCGCCATACTTGCGGTTATTTCAGATATAGGCATATCGCCAAAGGCTGGCAACAAATAACGCTCGACAAGTCGCCATACATCTTTGGCATAATCAGCTGAAAAATTAGCCCTTGTTTGCCTGTCCTTAAACCAATCTTCCGCAACACGTCTAAACGTTGAACGCAATGCCCTTGTTTTGGCTAATTTCTCTTGTTGTCGCTGAATATTCGGATCGATACCTTGAATTAATAATGCTCTATATTGGCTCTTTATCTCTCTGGCTTGCTTTAGTGTGATTTCTGGATATGTGCCAATGGTGATCCAAGTGCGAGATTGTGAAAAGGGTTTGATATACCTAAACCGCCATATTTTTGTCATCTTTGGACTATGGTTTTTCTTCTCAACATATAAATATAGTCCATCACCGTCATTTAATGGACTATCAGCAGGCTTAGCCCTCTCTACTTGTGTATTGTTTAATGCGTTGGATTTTCTAGGCATAACGCCCCCTTTTTATGGTTTATGGACTATGAAATTTTGACTAGTTTAGTTCATAGTCCATACCATAGTCCATAAATACTGCATTAGTATGCGTTTGTTTGATTTAATTTGAGTTAATAAAAAAGCCTTGAAGGCTTACGCTACAAGGCTTTATGCGTCAATTTGCATTTGTTTGATTTATGTTTCTGGTGGAGCTGGGGGGAGTTGAACCCCCGTCCGAAATTCCTCTACCTTCAGTACTACATGTTTAGTCTCGTCTTTAATTTCACTTACTCACTGCAGACAGACACGCGATAAATAAGCTAGCTTGATTTTATTTAACGTTTCGATCCTCAAGCGGCGGCGTCCACGCGATCTCGTTTGGGTTTGACTCCTCTTGATCCCCGTCTTACGAGAGAAAGCTAGGGAGAGAAGGCTATGAGCAGGTTATTAAGCTGCTAAAGCGTATTGTTCGTCGTTTGCGACTATTTTTTTGCGGTTTATTTACGAGGCCTACCGCACCTCGACATGCACCTTGGGCTTCGCTAATCCCGTCGAATCCAAAATCAGCCCCAATTAATGCTAAATTGTAACAAATTTTAATGGTAAATAAAAGTATGAAATATATTAGTTATTATTATAAACGTAAAATAGTTGTTTTATGTTGTAACATAATATGGAGATAACATTTAAATCTAATTATAACCTTTTCTATTATTGATAACTAATAAAAACTTGAATGCTTTAGTTGGTTATTAGATAATAGCCGAATATTTTTAATTTAACTGGGGAAGATAAATGAGTGATGTTGTGGTGCCATTAACCTTTACTGATGCAGCGGCAAATAAAGTGAAATCCTTAATCAGCGAAGAAGAAAATGATGCGTTAAAATTGCGTGTTTATATCACAGGTGGAGGTTGTAGCGGTTTTCAATATGGTTTTACCTTTGATGAAAAAGTCAATGAGGGAGATCTGACTATTGAAAAATCGGGTGTGCAATTAGTGATAGATCCAATGAGCTTACAATATTTGATTGGCGGTACAGTAGATTATACCGAGGGCTTAGAAGGTTCAAGATTTGTGGTAACCAACCCAAATGCAACAACAACCTGTGGGTGTGGCTCATCATTCAGTATCTAATCATTTAAATTTTTTATATGGATTTTCAATTTAGCCAATATCTTGGACAAACCTCAGTAAAATGTTCTATGGAACATGAGGCTTTTGCCCATTGGCTAAATATAGAAATGAATACAGCACTTGCTCAACAAATTCTTGCACAACTTGTTCCCACTTATAAAATAAAAACACAGAAAATTATCGGCAAAGAATATAGTTTGTATATTGATCACCAGCAGGTCATTTGCCAAGCGAATTGTTTAGCCACTGAACAGCAGGATCTTGAACAATTAGAGCAAGATTTTCATTATTATGATTCAGAATCAGTCGCCATTTGTGGTTTAGAAGACTTTATAAAATTATTGGAAGCCTATATTACGTTTTAATCTATAGTCGTCCCACTTTAAAAATGATACAGCGTTGGTACGCCTCGCCGTACTACTTATACTGTCTTCGGCGTACCGCCTTGTCTCATTTTAAATTGGAAACGACTATATGCTTGGCTTCTTTAAAGTGATAAAGCTATATAGTAAAAACTTATATTAACTTAAGAAATATATCCAAAATATTCTTAAAATAGCCTATCTTTATATTGAGCCTTAATCCTGCTTAAGTGTATATTAGCGCCTTTCTAACTTCTTAAAGGAAAATTTATGTCAACAACAAATCAATATGCCAATCCTGGTCCATTAGGTCTTTGTGGCTTTGCATTAACCACTTGGTTATTATGTTTAGTGAATGCGGGTATTTTTGATAGCAAGAGCTTAGGTTTAGTCATTGCGATGGCGTTTGCTTTTGGCGGTACCGCTCAAATGATTGCAGGTATGTTTGAGTTTAAAAAAGGTAATACTTTTGGTTTTACTGCTTTTAATAGCTATGGGGCTTTTTGGTGGTCTTGGGCATTATTTATTGTCTTTTTCAAAGGTGAAACACCAGCAACCTTTATCGCTTGGTATTTAACCGCTTGGGGAACCTTTACCCTTATGATGTTCTTAGCAACACTGAAAAAAGCGAAAGCATTACAAGCGATTTTCTTCTGTTTAACCTTGACCTTTTATGCCTTAGCCATTGGTGATGCCACAGGTAACCATAGTATTGTCAATATTGGTGGCTATTTGGGATTATTAACCGCATTATGTGCTTTCTATTTAGCCACTGCGGAAATCTTAAATGAGGCTTATGGTAAAACCATATTACCTATTGGTGAACCAAAATAAATTATTTAGAGATTGAAAAAATACCGAGTATTCTGATACTCGGTATTTTTATTTGCAAACTTACCTTGTGCCTAGTTTTTTTAATGGAAACGATTATTCTTTTTTTAAGAAAGGATTGCTACGCTTTTCTGCCCCTAAGGTGGTATAAGCACCATGCCCTGGAATAATGATCATTTCATCATTTAAAGGGAGCAGTTTGTTATGAATACTATGTATTAGCGTATCATAATCTCCACCGGGTAAATCAGTACGACCTATACTATTTTTAAATAATACATCACCAGTGAAAGCGATGTTTTTTTGGTGTTCAATAAAACCAATATGCCCTGGGCTATGTCCTGGTAAATGTAAAACCTCAAATTGAAATTCGCCTAGGGATAAGGTTTCCCCTTCACCAGCTAACCATTGATCTGGCTGAAAAGCCTCAATTTCCTCAACGCCAAAACGTTGTGATTGTTGTGGTAAAGTGGCGAATAATAATTTATCTTGATAATTTGAACCAATAATTTGTACCCCAAAATGCTGTTTTAATTGCACAGCTGCGCCTACATGATCGAGATGCCCATGGGTTAATAATATTTTCGTCAAATTTAAGCCTAGCTCTTCAATACGATGAATTAATTTCTCTGCTTCACCGCCTGGATCAATGATGGCGGCATTCTTATCTTGATCCCAAATTAATGAACAATTTTGCTGAAAAGCTGTAACAGGAATGATTTCTAAATTCATAATACCTCCTTGAGATATAAAATAGCCGTTTATTTTCAGTAAACGGCTAAACAAATAAGTGCGGTCTAAATTTTAATTTTTTTAACTTCCTCGCCAAGTACGCACTGGCCCCGTATCAATATGAATAAAATTACTTTTTGGATAATAACCTACGCCACCATTTTTTAGGCTTTCAGCAACTTGCTTTACTTTGGCTAGGCTTACACCTTGCAAACGAAAATCAATGGCTTGTCCTCTGGTGTGATAACTATTGCTGGCAACCCCACGGCTACGTTGGTGCATTTTCGCATTCGTTGCTGGCGCTCTATAACCGCAAATAATGAGAATTTCTGCATTAGGTACACCAATTTGGCGATGAATTCGATGCAATTTACTAAACAAATTCACATCCATTTTATGCACTTGGTTAGTGCGACGATCACGCATTAAATAATCTAGTTTTTTTAAATTCGCACTAGAAAACCCTTTGCCTGCAACAAAATCTAAACTTAATCGATCTCCTGTATTCACGTTCCTAAATTTTAGGATACGAGGTTTTGCTGTAGAAACAGAAGCAAATAAGGTATTAGGTAATAATGTTGCCCCTAAAACAATACCGCCAAGGGAGAGCCATTTACGGCGATGATGATTAATTTCATTCATAAATAATATCTATTAAAAAGTAAAAAAACGAACCGCACTTTTAAATGAAAAAGTTATAATAACAGGTTTTTTATTCTACTTAAATTTGCCTAGTTTTCCAACAAAAACTTACTAATTACCGACCAATTTATATTATTTAGGTTTGGTGTTGTATCATAATGATAAATATCAGGTAGTTGATGCACCTGATGTTTATCAACCCAAGCGGTAACATAATATAAATAGACAGGATGTTTTCCTTTAATCGGTACAGAAGTCGTTTGTTTGCTTGCTAAGGCATTTTGTTTTCTTGTTTCATTCCAACCTGCTTCATTCAATAACATTGTCGCCAATTCATCAGATTTTTCAACACGCACACAACCTGAACTTAATGCACGATTTTTACGGGAAAATAAATCCTTGCGAGGCGTATCATGCAAATAAATGGCATCAGAACTTGGCATATTAAATTTATAACGTCCTAAAGCACTGTCATCGCCAGGTCTTTGACGTAAACGATAAGGGAAGTTTTTTGACGTCATATTTTCCCAATCAATGGTATAAGGATCAATGCTACGCCCTTTGCTATCAATAATGGTATAGCCATTACGGTAAATATAACTTGGATCTTGACGCACTTTAGGAATAATATCTTCATTAATTAATCTTACAGGTGCATTCCAAGGCGGATTAACCACAAGATTACTTAATTCACTATACATTACAGGGGTTTTGCGAGCATTCGTGCCTACAATAACCCTTGAGGTTAAGGCTAACTCGCCGTCACGATAATATTGTAATTGATAACTTGGCACATTCACAAATAAACCATTTTGAAAATCAGGAAGCACTTTCAAACGCTGAGCATTAATAGCAAGTTTATATAATAAGGCTTTACCCGTTGGATTATTTAATACCATACGAGTGGCGTTGCCCACAATCCCATCAGGGGTTAGTCCATTTTTTTCCTGCAAATTTTTTACCGCCGCAACAATCTCTGGACTATAATCATTTTGCTCGGGGGTTTGGGCAGGTAATAAATGTTTTCCTTTAAGCATTTTTATTAAAACTGCGACTTCAGGCGAATTTGTGCCTGGACGTAAAGTACTGCTAATTTCCAAATGTTTTTCCGTTTGCTCAAAAGATTGTTGAGCAAGCTGTTCGGCTAAATAATCTAAGGTTTGTTGATATAAATGATTATTTGAAGAAAGTGATTGGACAAAGGTAAAATTATCGCCATTTTTGACCGCACTTAACCAAGCCTCAACCTGTTGTTCTTGTGGCGCTTTTGCTCGATAAGCATTTGGACTATATAACCATTGTTGGGCGGATTTTAATAAATGATGAGAATAATACATATAATCTAAAAACGCATCTGTCACTAGCAGATCATAAGCAAGGCTATTAGGCTCTGCACTGGCAATAGCCTCCAAACTCGCTGCTGATTTTTTTGATACGCCACTGAGTACCAACGCACTATATTCCCGTAAAAATTGTTTAAGGGCTTTTTGATCTTGCCATAAAGGGGTAAACCCATTTTCAGAATAAATTTTAGTTAATAAGGGTTCAAACTGTAATGAATATTGTCCCACCAATTCAGCGATTTTTTGCTGAGTTTGCTGCTGTATCAATTCAACATCTGTTTGTTCAGCAATCTGTTGGGCTAAATCAACTTGTTCAATAATAGGCTGTTTAGCATTCTCCGATTGTGATGAAACTGTTTGATTGGCTTGTACATAAAGGCTGGATAATCCATAGCCTAATAACGCCAACTTGGTAAAATGTACCGATTTTTTTATTAACATAATAAGTTCCTCTAAACGACAAAAGGGCAAAATTTGCCCTTAATATTATTGTTGTGATAATTTGCTAAGATCTGCTGCAATCTTCTCTGCTTCGGTTAAGAAGAAATCAGGTGCTTCATAATCTTTTGGCAAAGCATCAAGATTTTTAATTTTTTTCTTTCCTTCTCGAGCAAAACGTTCATTCAGATTTTTCAAACGTCTTGCATCATCTTTGTCATTTTCCGCTTTACGCTCTTTTAAATTTAGCGAAAGATACTTACGCTCTCTCCTTTCATTACGCACCGCTAAATCCCCTGCTAAAGCGATAAACTCAGGATCTTTGGCAATACGTGCTTGATGATTTTGCTCAAGTTGATTTAACCATTGTCTTGCCTTACCAGCTTCTGAATAATTGGCGGAAGGTAATTTATCCCAAGGTAAAGCGTTATCTTCCTTATCCTCGCCATATTCTTGCATATCAATAAGTTCAGGGAATTTAATATCTGGAGCAACCCCTTTTAATTGGGTACTTCCACCATTAATTCGGTAAAATTTCTGGATAGTATATTGTAAAAACCCCAAAGGATTTTGATTTAAATCATACACAAAATTTAATGAACGACTTTGCTGTACCGTACCTTTACCAAAGGTATTTTGACCAATAATAATTCCCCGATTATAATCTTGAATTGCCGCTGCAAAGATTTCTGAAGCAGAGGCACTAAAGCGATTAATCATTACCACTAAAGGTCCTGTATAAACTTGTTTAGCATCAGGATCTTCATGCACACGGATACGCCCAAAGGCATCTCTCACTTGTACCACAGGTCCATCACTAATAAATAATCCTGTTAATTCAACCGCCTCGTTTAATGCACCACCACCATTTTCACGTAAATCAATGACTAAGGCTTTGACCTCTTTGCCTTGCATTTCCGTTAATAATTTACGCACATCATCAGTTAATCCTAAATAAAAACCAGGAATTTTGATGCTAGCAATGGCTTGCCCATCAATATGAGAAATCGTCAATTTAGCTGCACGATCTTCAATACGAATTTTATCTCTTACTAAGGTAACGACTCTCGGTCTTCCCCCTTTAGCTGGCTCAATTTCTAAACGTACTTTCGTTCCTTTTTTACCTTTAATTTTATCCACGACATCATCTAAACGCCAACCAACCACATCTTCAATTTCGCCCTTTTCTTGTCCTACACCAATAATTTTATCGCCAGAAGATAATTTTTTGCTCCGTTCAGCGGGCGATCCTGGTACAAGGGACTTAATGGTAATTTCATCATCTTCAGCCTGTAAGGTTGCTCCAATACCTTCTAAGGATAAATTCATATCTTCATTAAAATTTTTCGCGGTTCTTGGAGCAAGGTAGCTCGTATGTGGATCAATTTCTCGAGCAAAGGCATTTAAAAATAATTGCGTAATATCATCTGCTTTAGTTTGCGTTAAGCGACGAATCGCAAGGTTATAACGCTTCGTTAAGGTTTTCTTAATTTCAGGCCATTTTTTATCTTTTAAAGATAAGGTAATCACATCATTTTTTACACGTTGTAACCAAAGTTCATCGGCTTCCTGTTGCGTTTTTGGCCAAGGTGCTTTTTCACGATCAATCTCAATAACATCATTTCCTGTTAAATCAGGTCGCTTATCTAATAGAGATAAAGCATAACGATAGCGTTCATAACGGCGTTCTACCATACGTTGATACATATCAAAGACAATACTTAAATTTCCCTCATTAAGGGCATCATCAAGTTTATCCGCATATTCCGCTCGCATTTGATCCACATCAGATTGCAAAAAAGTATTATGATTAAAATCCAACATATTTAAATAACGATCAAAAACTTTTTGCGAAAATTCATCATTTAAAGCAAATTTTCGGTAATGTGATTGGACTAATCTGGTGGTCGCACGTTTCGTTGCTAAACTATTCTCATTACTTAGTTGCGGTAATTGAATATCGGATAATTTAATCGTAGGCTCAACGGCATGAATAGAAACACTTGCCAACAGTAAAAAGCCCATTATCAACGAGATAAACGACACTTTTTTGTATATACTGAATTGCATTTAACAGAATCCTTTTAAGTTAAGATGAAAAAAACATCGCATAAGTCATTTCACTTATGTGATGTTTTCTGTTAATTTTTCAACATAATATTATGTAAAATCTATGTAAACAAGCGATCAGCGGTAACATTAATCACTAAACCATTATCCAACTCAACTCTCGCTGAATCTTTCATCACATCAAGCACCTTAGCATTTTGCCAACGCTGCCCCGCTTTTACTTTAACCTGACTGTCTTTTTGTAGCTCAAGCATATTAACAGGGGTTAAATTAAATTGTGGTTTTTGCGTTCTTCTTGGTTGGGTAAACTTGTTGTCTTTTGATTTTGTACGACGTAAATTTTTTCTCTCTTTAGGCTCATCAGCTTTACGCTGTTCCGCTCTACGTTGAGCTAATTTTTCTTTCGCTTGCTGTAATTGCTGAGCGGCGTGCTCTACGTGTTGTTGTTCTAATTCACCACAATCATTACCCGCTAAATCTACACGTTGCGCCCCTTGACGACAACCATGTAAATAACGCCAGTTAGAGGTATATTGACGTAATGCTTGACGTAATTGAGTTTTACTGACTTTCTCATCATCTTTCAATGCTTCCGCTAAATCTTGAAAGATACCTACTTTTAGCGGTCTTGCCTCTCCTTCTACACAAAAGCAAAGCGGAAATTTTTCCGCTAAATAGGCAATAATTTCTTTGTTATTTGTCAGTTTTTGAACTTCTGCCATGATTTTTCCTAAAATAAATATGTTGATTACAATGAATGTTGTTAAAGACAATAATTGTCGGCTAGTTTAGCTTAATTTCGCCTGATTTGACAATGATAATCCATATAAATCCTCAAATTTTATTAAGAAAATATCATTTAAACAGACAAGATAGAACGGCGTCACATCATTTTTAAAGTAGAAGCATTATAGATTGCACAAAAAAGTGCGAATATTTATAATTAACCTCTTTTAATTTATAAGAGTATAAAATGATGAACGAACCACTTAATCCAGATGTCGCCATTGACTTAGCTTATGATATCTTTCTTGAAATGGCTCCAGAACACCTTGATCCTGCTGATATTTTGCTATTTAACTTACAATTTGAACAACGAGGAGCGGTGGAAGTGGTGGAAACTGCGGATAATTGGGATATGGAAGTGGGAATCTTGATCGATCCCGAACAATATATTGAAGTCTGGATCGGCTTAGTTAATGAACAAGATATTATGGACGATGTTTTTGCAAAATTCTTAATTTCTCATCAAGCCGAAAATCGAGAGTTTCACGTTATTTGGAAACAATAAATAGAAAATACGGCGAGATGTATCAACGCCGTATTATTTTAAATGGGAATAACTATAAGGTAGAACGACGATGAGTTTCCAACAAATTTTCTTCGGGTTGACTTAACTGTAAATAATACCCTTGTTGCTCAATCTGTTGTTGAACTTGCTGATTATCTGCTTGTGCCAAAGATTTCTTTCCCGCTAAATTAAAGATCATCACCAATTCTGGCTGACCAAAATGACTTAATAAACCTTCAGGTACTCCATCAAATTTTGCTTTTGCGGGTAAATATAAATAACTGCCGACTTTTTTACGGCTTTTATAAATAGCACAAAGCATCTCTCTTTCCTTCTCTCAATTTCAACAAAATTTTATTGATGATTTTACCCGAATTCTCTAATATAAAAAACAGGCTAACCAAAGAATGGAAAGATTATGGCAAAAGATGTAATTGAACTCAAAACAGGGCATTTCTCCTCAATTTTTATTACCCTAAACAGCAATAATTTAACCGTCATTAAGCGAGCATTAACTAAAAAAGTAAAAAAATCACCGCACTTTTTCCAAAATGTCCCTGTTATCTTAAAATTTACCCCCAGCCTACACAAGGTCGATCTCAATGCCCTCAAAACCCTATTGCAACAATTTAATATCCATCTTATTGGGGTCAGTGATTGGCAAAATAGCCTAGAAAAAGAACTTATACTTACCGCTAATCTACCCACTTTAGGCAAAAGCCAACAATTTGATGACATTTTACCTGAATATGGCTACCTCCCACCTAAAATTATCTACGGTAATCTCCAGGCGGGCGAGGTTGTTTATGCAAAAAATAGCGATTTAATTATTAATGGCGATGTTAGCCAAGGTGCTGAAGTCGCCGCAGAAGGCAATATCCATATTTATGGTAAATTACAAGGACGAGCTATGGCGGGGGTGAATCATCATCAAGGATTATTATATGTACAATCCCTTGAAGCTGAATTTATCTCTGTATGTCAACGTTCCCTTTATCAACAGCATATCCCCCTTGAATATTGGCAAAAAGCCGTTATGATTGCCCCTGATAAAGAGAAGTTAGTATTAAAAACATTCTAAATATCTATGAATTTCCTCCTAAGTTAAACTTAGATATTCTCAGGAGGAAAAATCACACTAAATAGCCCCTTATTGACTAACATTACAATTTAAGCAATATAAATATTGTCCTTTAGGATCATTAAATTGGCTTAGTCCTAATGGCGACTTTATCGGTTGAATATAGGAAGGTTTGATACCTACAAACTCAAAAATAGCCTGTCCAATATGGGTTTTTATATGACGATCAACATCTTTGAATAATTTATCGAATAATCCTTGTTCTTCCACTAACCATTCTAAGCTCAAGGCTTCTTGTTCTTCATTGGGGTGTTTTTCTCTCACTAACTCTACCGCTTTTAATATTGCTTGATAAAATGTACCTAATTCATCAACCAATTTATAACGATAAGCATCTGTGCCAAGCCAAACTTGCCCCTGTGCCAGCTTATCCACTTCTTCTTTGCTTAAGCCCCGCCCTTGGCTGACAAGGGATAAAAATTTATCATAGCCATTTTCAATATTTAATTGGATAACGTCTTTGACTTCATCAGAAAGTGGCGTAATTAAACTACCTTGGCTAAGCGGCGAAACGGCAACTTCATCGCCATAAACTCCTATTTTTTTAATACTATTTTCAAAGGTAGGGAACATTGCAAAAATCCCAATCGAGCCTGTTAGCGTATTTGGATCAGCGATAATATAATCTGAGGTACTGGCGATCCAATATCCTCCCGATGCTGCCATTGCCCCCATAGATACCACCACTGGCTTTCCTGCATTTTGTAAATCATCAACGCCTTGGCGAATAATTTCTGAGGCGAAAGCACTTCCGCCCGGGCTATTTACTCGCAAAATGACCGCTTTAATATCGCTATCCTCACGAGCTTGACGCAATAATCTCGCAATCGTATCGCCCCCGACTGAACTCTCATCACTTTCGCCATCAATAATGGCTCCCTCTACATTAACCACTGCGATTTTTTGCTCACTATTAGCAACAAAGGGATCAGGTAAGCTCTGTAAATAACGATCATAATCAATGTGCTGATAACTTTCATTCGCCCCATAACCAAATAACTTAACCATTTCTTGCTGAAACTCAAATGGGGTAACTAATTGAGAAATTAATTGACGTTTTACACTATAGGCGGTTAAGTCGCCTTTTAATGCCGTTAATTCCGCAATAAAACGTTTTGGTTCAGGTAAAACTTCTTTTATGTCAATATGGCGATTTTCGGCGACCTTATGTTGATAACTTTGCCACATTTGTGTTAGCCATTGGGTCGTATTTTTTCTGGCTTCTTCAGACATATTATCCCGTAAAAAAGGCTCTACCGCAGATTTATAAGTACCTACCCGAAAAACATGAGGCGTAACCTCCAATTTATCCAATAAGGACTTGAAATAGAGATTTTGCATAGCAAAGCCATGAATATCCACTTGCCCAGCCTTATTCATATAAATTTTATCCGCATAGCTGGCGAGCAAATATTGCGACTGCCCATAATAATCCGCTACGGCAATGACTGGCTTATTTTGTTGTTTGAACGCCTTAATTGTTTCGCCAAGATAGTTAATAGCAGGCAAATCTCCGCCCTCAAAATAACTTAAATCTAGCACTAACCCTTTAATTCTTTCATCTTGAGACGCCTGTTGAATGGCATAAGACAAATCAAAAATAGAATATTGACGTGGAACAGCTTGATTATTGGCGGCTTTAAGTAAATTTTGCCAACTATCTTGCTCTCGGTTATCCGCTAAATAACCTTCAATATTTAAGACCAATGCCCCTTGTTCACCAATTAAAGGCTCAGGATCTTTGTTAAATTGGCTAAGAATGCCAATAACGCTAAAAAAGACCACCACAAAAAGTAGAAAAATTAAATTCATCACACAATCGCGAATAAGATTTAAGGTTTTCCAACAGAATTTGATGATCGAAAGGATAAATTTCATAGAATGTCCTTTTGTCAAATGAGTATGCTAATGTAAAGGTTTGCCACTTTATCATAAAACCTAAATATTGCGGAAGAAATCTTATGGGAAACCTATGAAAAAATAAATGAAAAATAGACCGCACTTTTCTAACATAAAAGATAATACAAGATATTCAGCGTTGAATATTATATAATCTCTTTCACAATGAACATCATTTATGAGGATATTTATGGATTTATTAACATTATTAACCACACGACGTTCTGAAAAAAAATTAATAGCACCTGCACCCAATGCCGAACAGCTGGAAAATATGTTTCAAGCTGCTTTACACGTTCCTGATCATGGCAAATTACGTCCTTATCGTTTTGTTGTTATTGAAAAAGAGGGCTTAGCTAAATTGGTTAACTTGTTAAAACAGGCGGTTGTGGAATTAGAGCTTGGCGAAGAACGCATAAAAAAAGCCGAATCTTTTGCGGATAAAGCCCCAATGATTATTGCTGTCGTGGCAAAAATTGATCATACCGTTAAGAAAGTACCGGGTTGGGAGCAAATGTTGACGGCGGGTTGCGCCACTTATGCTTTACAACTTGCAGCAAATGCACAAGGCTTTGCGAATGTTTGGGTAACAGGGCCTTGGATTGATGCGGAGGCATTACGTCAGGCCTTTGGTTGTCAAGAACAAGATAAAATAGTGGCATTAATGTTAGTGGGAACGGAGCAAGAGAAAAGCGAACGAGAAATAAAAGCCCTTGATGTTAAAGAATTTATTAGCTATTTATAATAGTTCCACTTTATAAAGAGTACGGCGTTGGCTTGCCTCGCCGTACTCTCGCACTGTCTTCGGAATTGAAACGACGATAAATTTCTCCCTGAATCACTTACTCTCAATTCTTAACGATTAATTGCCGTTAAAAATTCTTTTCTTGTTTCTCGGTCATTTAAAAATACCCCACCAAATGCAGATGTTACGGTGTAACTATTGCTGTCTTTAATACCACGGCATTTCACACAAAAATGAGTGGCTTTTACATAAACGGCAACGTCTTCTGTTTCTAAAATGGTTTGAAACGCCAATAAAACCTGTTCAGTAAAACGTTCTTGCACTTGTGGACGTTGAGCAAAGAAACTAATAATGCGATTAATTTTGGATAAACCAATAACCCAATTTTTAGGATAATATGCCACAGAAACTAGCCCATCAATAGTAACAAAATGATGTTCACAGGTGCTTGTCAAGGTGACATCATTAACCAACACCATTTCGCTCACTTGCATACGATTTTGGATATTGGTAATTTTAGGAAAGTTGGTATAATCTAAACCGCTAAAAATTTCATCAATAAACATTTTAGCGATACGCTTAGGAGTTTCTTCTAAGCTGTCATCCGTTAAATCTAAGCCTATGAGATGCATCACTTCACGCATGTGATGTTCAATTTCACCACGACGCTGATCCTTGTCTTTGGTTAAGTCAATCATTGGGGTTTCTATCCCCTTATCAAGTAAAGCCTGTCTAACTTTTAATGCTTCTGGTGAAATCTGTGCCATATTTTGCTCCTAAAAAATCTAAGTCACTTATTCTAGCAAAGTAAAGCGAAATAATAAAATGAGAATGTTAATAAATTAAGATGAAAATGTTTAATAATCTAATAGATTATCGCCCAAAATAACAAAAAATAGCTAAATCAAAAGCAAACTATACTATGCTATAATTTCCCCAATTTAAATCAATTATGTGGATTATTGCTATTATGAATACATTACTGTCATTATCACAAGCGCTACACTTCATTGAACAACAACTGCCTAATGTAGATACCCTTGCCACAGAGTGTATCAATATTACTCAAGCACAAAATCGCATTTGTGCTGAAGATATTCTTTCGCCTATAAATGTCCCTGCCTTTGATAATTCAGCAATGGATGGTTATGCGGTACGTTTAGCGGATTTAAGTGATACCGATTGTTTACCTCTTGCTGGAAAATCCTTTGCGGGTAATCCTTTTCAAGGAGAATGGCAAGCACATAGTACCATTCGTATTATGACCGGCGCAATGCTTCCTCCATGCACCGATGCGGTTGTGATGCAAGAGGATACCGAGCAAAATCCTGATGGCAGCATTCGTTTTAAACAAATTCCTCGCTTAAATGAAAATCTCCGTCGTTGTGGTGAAGATTTACAACAAGGGCAAATTGCTTTAAAAAAAGGCGAAAAACTGACCGCCCTTTCATTACCTTTACTCGCCTCCTTAGGCATTAGCCATGTTAAGGTGTATCGCCGTTTAAAAGTCGCGATTTTATCTACGGGCGATGAATTAGTGCCTGTTGGACAGCCCCTGCAAACAGGACAAATTTATGATACTAACCGTTTTTGTATCAAATTAATGTTAAATAAAATGGGATGTGAAATCATCGATTGTGGTATTTTGCCCGATGACCCTACCCTATTTGAACAAGCCTTTATACAGGCACAACAACAAGCGGATTTAGTTATTACAAGCGGCGGCGTCTCCGTTGGCGAAGCGGATTTTACCAAAGAGGTTTTAGAGAAGATCGGAAAAATCAACTTCTGGAAACTCGCTATAAAACCAGGAAAACCTTTTGCTTTTGGGCAATTACCACAGGCTTGGTTTTGCGGATTACCCGGAAATCCTGTTTCCGCTTTAGTAACCTTTTATCAATTAGTTCAACCCATTATTGCCAAATTAACGGGGCATACCCAATGGCAAGCACGCCCTAAACTTATTGCCAATGCGGCTACCCCTTTGAAAAAAAGTGCAGGACGATTAGATTTTCAGCGAGGTTTTTATTGGCTTGATGAACAAGGTCATTTACAAGTAAAACCTGTTGGCTTTCAAGGTTCGCATATTTTTAGTGCCTTTATTGCCAGTAACTGCTTTATTGTGTTAGAGCAAGAACGAGGCAATGTGAATGCGGGAGAACAAGTGACGATTGAACCTTTTGATGAATTATTAGGTTAGCATAATGAGCATTTTATCTGAGCAAGAAGAATTACGCTATAATCGGCAAATTATTTTGCCCGCCATTGATTTTGCTGGGCAAGAACAGCTAAAAACAAGTCAAATGTTAATTGTTGGATTAGGGGGATTAGGTTGTGCCGCTAGCCAATATTTAGCTACCGCTGGGGTGGGTACACTTATCTTACTTGATTTTGATAAAGTGTCTTTGTCTAATTTACAGCGTCAAGTGTTACATAATGATAGCCGAATCAATATGGCAAAAGTTGATTCCGCAAAACAAAGCCTTATGGCATTAAATCCCCATTTAAATGTACATACCATTAACCGCCATCTCAATGAGCAAGAGTTACTCGCATTAATTTGCCAAGTTGATGTGGTATTAGATTGTACCGACAACCTTGATAGTCGCCGATTATTGGATCGCTGTTGCCAACAGCACAAAACCCCATTAATCTCTGGTGCCGCTATTCGCATGGAAGGACAAGTGTCCGTTTTCACTTATCAACCTCATACACCCACTTACCAAGATCTTAGCCGTTTATTTGGCGAAAGCCCATTAAGTTGCGTAGAGAATGGCGTACTCGCGCCTATAGTAGGTATTGTCGGCACAATTCAAGCGCTTGAAGCCATTAAAGTACGGTTAAATATTGGCAAAAATTTAGTTGGACGTTTATTATTAATTGATGGTATGAGAATGCAATTTAAAGAAATTGTTATTCCTGTTCAGAGATAATTATAGTCATTTCAATTTAAAATAAGACAAGGCGGTACGCCGAAGACAGTACAAATAGTACGGCAAGGCGTACCAACGCCGTATTAGTTTAAAGTGGAATGACTATACTTTAATTTTGCTTAATTTTTCGCTACTATATGCACTCAATCCATTTATATATCGCAAGTTTGTGTATAGCAATGAGATGAGTATTATCCCACCCAATCTGCTTACCCTAAGGTATTTTCGCCTTTCTTGCGAGTTTTAATCATTATTTAACCTTGTTTAGAGGAAATTTTATGCAAGAAATTTGGCTTAATTTTAAACAAAATTATCTGATTAAGTTTTGGAATCCCATTATTGCAGTTGTCGCCGCAGGTTTACTTTCTACCTATTATTTTGGTTTAACAGGTACTTATTGGGCAGTAACAGGCGAATTTACCCGTTGGGGTGGGCATATTTTACAAACCTTTGGCGTAAATGTAACCGATTGGGGATATTACAAAATCATTGGTTTAGACGGTAATATTTTTACCCGTATTGACGGCGTTATGATTTTGGGAATGTTTGCGGGCTGTTTAGCGGCGGCTTTATGGGCAAATAATGTACGCTGGCGTGGAAAAAACCACCCTATTCGCATTATGCAAGCCTTAATTGGTGGTGCATTAGCAGGCTTTGGAGCAAGATTAGCGATGGGCTGTAATCTCGCCTCTTTTTTTACAGGTATTCCTCAATTTTCTGTACACGCTTGGTATTTTACCCTTGCCACTGCCATAGGCACTTATTTTGGAGCTAAATTTAGTTTACTTCCCTTATTTCGTTTACCGATACAATTAAAGAAAGGGGCGGCCAAAATAGAAAAAGCCGATCCAAAACGTAGTCAGCGCCGTTTTTGGCTAGGTATGTTCATTTTTATTCTTTACCTCATAGCCTCTCTTTATGTCCTTCAATTTTCTAGCAAATTAGGTTTTGCCATGTTATTTGGATTAGCCTTTGGCTTAATTATTGAACGTGCACAAATTTGCTTTACTTCTGCTTTTCGTGATCTTTGGATCACAGGACGTGCCTATCTTACTAAAGCCATTATTTACGGTATGCTAATCAGTTGTATTGGTATTTTTAGCTATATTCAAATAGGTATGCAACCTAAAATTATGTGGGCTGGACCTAATGCGATTCTAGGTGGTTTATTATTTGGTTTTGGCATTGTTTTAGCAGGCGGTTGTGAAACAGGTTGGATTTACCGTTCTATTGAAGGGCAAACTCATTTTTGGTGGGTAGGCATTGGTAATATTTTTGGTTCAACCTTATTAGCTTATCTTTGGGACGATCTTGCACCTGTACTTGCACTTGATTATGAAAAAATCAATTTATTGAAATCCTTTGGTAATATTGGCGGCTTGCTTATTAATTATGCTTTATTAATCATCGCCTTAATCCTTGTAATTTGGTGGGAAAAACGTTTCCTTGCTAACAAAATGAAATCATCATAAATAAAAGGAGAAAATGATGACTGACAAAGACAACACATTGATTGAACCTGATTACAGTTTAGATATGCTTGGAGAGCCTTGCCCATATCCAGCAATAGCGACTTTGGAAATCATGCCACAATTAAAAAAAGGAGAAATCTTAGAGGTGTTAAGTGATTGTGCCCAATCGATTAACAACATTCCTATTGATGCCAAAAATTATGGTTATACTCTTTTAAGTATTGAGCAAAATGGTCCTGTTATCCGATACTTAATCCAAAAATAATCATAACCTTTACTCTTCTTTATTTTGTTCCAATACCGCAGATGGCTGCGGTATTGTTTTTTGAAAATATTGATAAGTTTGATAAGACACTAAACCAATGAGAATGGCTAATGTGATTAATAATTGAATAAAACGGGTTCTTGTTAATTTTTGTGCTGCCACAGTGCTATTATCCTTATTTAAATTAATTAACATTTATGTAACAATTTCAATGAGTTAGTTAGACGAGTTATTATTGAAAATTGCGTCGCTTTACTATATCATTTATTGAGTTAGATCAATTTTACACGATTTTTTTGCCTAAGGACGAGGATAAAATGAAAATTTTAGCAAACGAAGTAAAAGTTGGACGGCGTATTCAATCAGGAGGTTGTGCCATTCATTGTCAAGATTGTAGTATCAGTCAACTTTGTATCCCTTTCACATTAAATGAACACGAACTTAATCAACTTGATAATATCATTGAACGCAAAAAACCTATCCAAAAGTCGCAAATTATTTTTAAAGCAGGCGATGAACTTAAATCCTTATATGCCATTCGTTCCGGCACAATAAAATCCTACACAATCAGTGAAAGCGGCGAAGAACAAATTACTTCTTTTCATTTACCTGGTGATTTAGTGGGATTTGATGCCATTATTAATATGCGCCACCCTAGTTTTGCCCAAGCCTTAGAAACCGCTATGGTCTGTGAAATCCCTTTTGATATTCTTGATGATTTATCAGGTAAAATGCCAAAATTACGCCAACAAATTATGCGTTTAATGAGTAATGAAATTAAAAGTGATCAAGAAATGATTTTATTACTTTCCAAAATGAATGCTGAAGAGCGTCTTGCCGCTTTTATTTTAAACCTATCTAATCGCTACTCAGCTCGTGGTTTTTCAGCGCGTGAATTTCGCTTAACTATGACGCGTGGGGATATTGGTAATTACCTTGGTTTAACCGTTGAAACCATTAGTCGCCTATTAGGACGTTTTCAAAAATCAGGATTGCTAAGTGTACAAGGAAAATATATTACGATCAATAATATGCCCGAACTTATTGAATTAGCTGGAACCACTAAGCCTAAAATAAAAATGGTAAGCTAATTTCTATAAAGCACAATATTCATTATTGTGCTTTTATTTTTTATTGTTATGCTTGTTATTATTCTTAATATCCCCTATGCTATTAACAGTCGTTTTTACGGAGGTTATTATGAAATTTAAAAATATCCTTGTGGTATTAAATCCCGAAAGTGAAAAACAATATGCACTTGCACGTGCTGTACGATTAGCGAAAGAACAAGCCTATTCTAGCCCAATTAAAATTACCCTTTTTCTAGCCGTTTATGATTTTTCCTTTGAAATGACCGCACTTGTTTCTTCTGAAGAACGAGAAGAAATGCACAAAAAAGTCATTCAACAACGCTTAGCTTTAATCGAACCTTATTTGCATAAATATGCCGATCCTATGATCGAATTTAACGCCTCTGTGGTATGGAATAGTAACGAAGCGGAAGCTATCGCCGAGCAAATTGAACAAAAACACTATGATCTGGTAGTGAAATATACCAAGGAGCAAGAAAGTTTAACTTCGCTATTATTTACCCCAATGGACTGGCAATTATTGCGTAAATGCCCTGTACCTATTTTAATGGTAAAAGACGGCGACTGGAAACATCAACGCCGTATTTTGGTCGCAGTGAATGTTGCAGGCGATCAAGAATATCATCAAGCCTTTAATCAAGAATTGGTCAATATCAGCCTTGATTTAGCGGAAAGTTTTGATCGTGGTAATATCCATTTAGTCAGCGCCTACCCTTCCGCTCCTGTTAATATGGCCATTGATTTACCTGAATTTAATACAACGGAATATAATCAGAGTATTCGTGGGCAACATTTAATTAATATGAAAGCCCTACGCCAACAATTTGGTATTGATGAAGATCATACCCATGTGCTTGAAGGCTTCCCAGAAGAAGTTATCCCACAGGTTGCACAAGAAATCGGTGCAGAACTGGTGGTATTAGGTACTATCGGACGTACAGGATTATCCGCAGCGTTCTTGGGAAATACAGCAGAACACGTAATTAGTAAATTAAGCTGTAATTTACTCGCGGTCAAACCAAGTAAAAATGAAGAATAACTTAGCTTATTTAAGATAAACATAAAACTAGGTTAATAACCTAGTTTTTTTGTTGCTGTAGCTCCCTTAATTGCTGAGCAACAAGACGAATAGCCTCGCCACTACTCATTCCCTGCGCCATAAATTGCTGAATTTTTTCCACCGCCTGTTGCTGTTGTTCGTGAGTTAGATTAAGAAGAGAAGATTCATTCATTGTTTTAAGCCTTGTTAATTTAATAAGGGGTAACTATATCAAAGAATAAGTTTTTTGTCGTCATCAAATAAAATAGGAGATAAATATATCTCCTTATACTCTGTATTAAAAGTGAGGTTAAGTTTTAGTATTATTTTTCTTTTAATTTACAATGAGTTATATTCATTTTTACAGTCTATCATAACTGCTAATCTAATACAGCCCCAAATTTTTTAATTTTCCACCGCACTTTATTTATGTCTAACTACGCAGCCCAACGCCTCGACTAATCAAATAATAATCTAAACTATATAACAGTAAAATAAAGAGGCTTAATACCATAATGGCATACATGGGAGTAACATCACTGACGCCGAGAAACCCATAGCGAAAACCGTTAATCATATAAATAATCGGGTTAAATTTAGACACCATTTGCCAAAATTCAGGGAGAAGGGAAATGGAGTAAAACACACCGCCTAAATAAGTGAGTGGGGTTAAGACAAAGGTGGGAATAATGCTAATATCATCAAAAGAGCGAGCAAAGACGGCATTAATTAAACCGCCCAAGGCAAAGGTTGCTGTTGTCATAAATAGGGTGATAAGGAGCATTGACCAAGAATGAATGGTTAAATCTACAAAACATAAGGCAACCAGCGTAACTAACACACTGATACATAATCCTCTTGCCATACCGCCCATCATATAACCTAAAATAATAATATGGGGAGAAACAGGGGCTATGAGTAACTCTTCCACATTTTTAGCAAATTTTGTACTGTAAAAAGAGGACGCCACATTAGCAAATGAATTCGTTAATGAGGACATCATAATTAACCCCGGCACAATAAACTGCATATAGCTAAATCCCCCCATTTCACCAATACGGCTACCAATTAGCTGCCCAAAAATGACGAAATATAGGGTCATGGTAATCACTGGTGGGACTAAGGTTTGCACCCAAATGCGCATAAAACGGCGAATTTCTTTATGTAAAATGGTATAAAATGCTATCCAAGCTAATTTCATTTTATTCTTCCTCTGTAGGCTTTGTTAATGCCATCGTTAAAAATAATTCCTCTAAGCGATTGGCTTTATTTCGCATACTTAATACTTTGATGCCCTGTGCTGAAAACTGGGCAAATAAGCCATTTAATCCTTGTTCTCGTTTCACTTCCACTTCAATGGTATTGCTATCTAATTGTGTCAGGTTATAGCCTTGAATTTGTGGCAAAGGTGTTTTTTCTGCGAGATCTAAAATAAAGGTTTCACTTTCTAATTTAGCTAATAGGGCTTTCATTGAGGTATCCACCACAATCTTACCATGCTGAATAATACCAATGTTACGGCATAACATTTCCGCTTCTTCAAGATAATGGGTCGTTAAAATAATGGTTGTCCCTTGCAAATTCAGCTCTCGCAAAAACGTCCACATTGTACGGCGTAATTCAATATCCACCCCTGCGGTAGGTTCATCTAAAATCAATAATTTAGGATCATGCATTAAGGCTCGAGCAATCATTAAACGGCGTTTCATTCCGCCCGATAAACGCATCGCCTGTTGCTTACGCTTATCCCATAAATCTAATTTTTTCAACCATTTTTCTGCTCGCTCTAAGGCTTCCGCACGAGGAATACCATAATAACCCGCTTGATTAATCAAAATATCAATGACGTTTTCAAATTGGTTAAAATTAAATTCTTGCGGAACAAGTCCGATATGTTTTTTGACCTCCGCCAAGTTATGATCCAAATCATAACCGAACACCTTGACTTGACCGCTGGTTTTATTGACCAAGGAACTGATAATACCGATTGTGGTAGATTTCCCAGCACCATTATGTCCCAATAAGGCATAAAAATCGCCTTGTTCAACGCTGAGATTAATTCCATGCAGGGCTTGGAAACCATTTTTATATTGTTTTGTTAATTGTTTAATTTCTAATGCTTTCATAACATCTACAAAATAAAATTGTGATAATAAAAAATATTGCCTATACTTAATCGGCAAAAAATTATAGCAAACACAGGTAAAATATGAAAAAAATTGACGCATTATTTGAAAATAACTACCGTTGGGCAATGCAAATGAAAGAGGAAAACTCTGATTATTTTGAACGCCTTGCCAATAAACAAAAACCCAATTATTTATGGATTGGTTGTTCCGATAGCCGTGTCCCTGCCGAAAAGCTAACCAATCTTGGCCCTGGGGAACTCTTTGTGCATCGTAATGTGGCGAATCAAGTTATTCATACGGATTTAAATTGTTTATCTGTGGTGCAATATGCTGTTGATGTACTTAATATTGAACATATCATTATTTGTGGGCATACTAATTGCGGCGGTATTCATGCTGCTATGGCAAATAAAGATTTAGGTCTAATCAATAACTGGTTATTACATATTCGTGATCTTTGGTATAAACATAGCCATTTGTTAGGAAAAGTCCCTGCAGAATATCGTGCGGATGTACTGACCAAAATTAATGTGGCGGAACAAGTATATAATCTAGGGAGTTCTTCCATTATTCAATCCGCTTGGCGTAATGGAAAAACCCTATCCTTGCATGGTTGGGTTTATGATGTGAATGATGGTTTGTTAATGGATCAAGGTGTAAGCGCTACCAGTCGAGAAAGTTTGGAAATTTCCTATCGTAATACCATTGCAAAATTAATGACGGATATTACCGCACTTTATCCGCAACCTAAGTAATCATACAAAAAGGGAATGAAGCCTCATTCCCTTTTATTATGCTTATGTTTTCAATTAAAAAATCAATGATGCTAAAAAAACAATCATCGCTAATGCGAAAACCACTGTTAGCATTGAATAACCAAAAGTACCCATAATCATTACCTCTTAAAGTGAAATATTTCGCCAAACTTTACCAAATTTTTGGCTAAAAAGCCATTAATTTGTGTTAAACAAGAGCAAACAAGCAAATTATTTCACTACCTAATCAGCATATTGTATGCCATAATTAATCATTTTATACAGCATTCCATACGATAATAACAAAGACTAAATTGGAGAAAATATGGCAACCATTAAAGATGTCGCCAAAATGGCTGGGGTATCCACCACGACAGTATCCCACGTCATTAACAAAACCCGCTTTGTCGCCGAAGACACCGCAAAACAAGTGCTTGATGCCATAGAAAAATTAAATTATTCCCCCAGTGCGGTGGCTCGTAGCTTAAAAATTAATACCACAAAATCCATTGGTATGATTGTTACCACCAGTGAAGCCCCTTATTTTGCCGAAATTATTCATGCCGTAGAAGAACATTGTTATCGCCAAGGCTATTCATTATTTCTCTGCAATACTCAAAACGAACCTGAAAAAATTAAAAACCATTTAGCCATGTTGATTCAAAAACGGGTTGATGGCGTTTTAATTATGTGCTCCGAGTACAATCCAGACTCTTTAGATCTCTTTAGCCAGTTTAGCCAATTACCTATGGTAGTGATGGATTGGGGATTAGATAATGGCAAAACCGATGTTATCCAAGATAACAGTTTTGAAGGCGGCTATCTCGCCACTAAATATCTCATTGAGCATGGGCATACAAACATTGGGATCATTGCTGGAAACTTACATAAAGTTACCGCACAAACCCGTTATCAAGGCTTTATCAAAGCCATGCAAGAAGCCCAATTAACCATTAATCCTGATTGGATAATGGAAGGCTCTTTTGAGCCTGAAGATGGTTACGAATGTATGAATAAAATCCTAAACCAAACCACCTTACCCACCGCAGTATTCTGTTGTAATGATGTTATGGCATTAGGCGCAATTTCTGCCATTACTGAACGTGGTTTATCTGTACCTAAAGATATTTCAATTATTGGTTACGACAATATTCACGCTTCACGCTTTTACGCTCCCCCACTCACCACCATTCATCAATCTAAAACCCGTTTAGGGGCAAAAGCCATTGAGTTATTATTGGCAAGAATCCGAGGTGAAGCCACTCAGCCTACGACCATTGAAATGTATCCTGAATTGGTTGTACGTCAATCTGTACGCCATATATAGTCGTCCCACTTTAAATATAAAAAGCTAAACCTATTACTCTAATATTTTGCTTTTATAAAAAATACGTTAAAATTAACAAACCTAGTATCTACTAGGTTTTTTATTAATCTTTTATTTAGGAGAAAAGCTATGGGCTGGATTGCCGCAATTATTATAGGTGCTTTAATTGGTTGGATCGCTGAAAAAGTAATGAAAAGCGATATGGGCTTATGTATGAACATCGTAATTGGTATCATTGGTTCATCATTAGGCCGCTGGATTTTTGGTGATTTATTAGGCATTGGTTCTGCCCACGCCGCAGGACAATTAAATATCGCCGGTTTACTCTTTGGGGTAGCGGGTGCCTGTATTCTTATTGTTATTTTGCGTTATCTTAATATTATGAAAAAATAATGAGATAACCACAAAAAGTGCGGTGAAATTGACCGCACTTTTTTATTATCTATTTTAGTAAATATTCTATTCCTACATAATTATAGTTGTCCACTTTAAAATGATACAGTGTTACTACGTCTCTCTATACTACTCGTACTGTCTTCGATGTACCTTACTCATTTTAAATTGAAACAAATATAGAATCGTTATAATTAAAACTGTCATAATCAACCCCACCAACTAAATTTCTTAAAGTACCATTAAATAATTAACTTTATTTTAACTTATTGTTATTTTTATCAGATTTCATAGAAATTTTTCACCAAATTTCAAATAAAAATAGATCTAAAACAACTATTCACTATTTTTTTATTTAATAAATTAAATGATATTTGCGTCCTTTCTCCATTTTTGTTATATCTACTATCAGTTATCTATTTTTTACTTTATGAGGGTATTTCCTATGATTGAACAGTACTCAGCAATGCGAAACAATATCAATATGCTTGGGCATTTTCTTGGCGAGACCATTAGTGATGCACAGGGTAGTGATATTCTTGATTTAATTGAAAATATTCGTGTACTATCACGTAATTCACGCAATGGTGATGATCAAGCCAGAAATCAGTTGCTTGATACCTTAGAAAATATCTCTAATGATAATATCATTCCTGTTGCACGTGCCTTTAGTCAATTTCTTAATTTGACCAATATTGCCGAGCAATATCAGGGCATTTCTCGTCATCATCAAGATAAAAATGCGTCAGATCGTTCTATTTCTGCTTTATTTCAGCGATTAAAATCCCAAAATCTCTCTCAACAGCAACTGTTAGACACCGTTGAGAAATTACTTATTGAGCTGGTTTTAACCGCTCATCCTACGGAAGTCACTCGCCGTTCTTTGGTGCATAAACATGTGGAAATTAATAAATGTTTAAGCAAGTTAGATCATGATGATTTGACTGAAAAAGAGCGTAAACAAATTGAAAGCCGTTTATTACAACTTATTGCTTTAGCTTGGCATACCAATGAAATTCGTACTCAACGTCCAACCCCGTTTGAAGAAGCAAAATGGGGATTTGCGTTTATTGAAAATAGCCTGTGGCAAGCTGTGCCGGCATTTTTGCGTCAATTAAATGAAAATATGGTAGAGCATTTTGATCTACAATTACCTGTTGAATTAACGCCTGTGCGTTTTTCTTCTTGGATTGGTGGCGATCGTGATGGTAATCCTTATGTAACCCATCAAGTGACTGAAAAAGTATTATATTTAGCACGTTGGAAAGCTGCCGATCTCTTTTTAAAAGATATTCAAGCCTTAACGGAAGAATTGTCTATTGTGGAATGTACCCCTGAATTTAGACAGAAATATGGCGATCATATTGAACCTTATCGAGTGTTAGCAAAAGAATTGCGTAGTAAATTAATCAATACCTTAGCTTATTACAATGATTTACTGTCCGATCGTAAACCGAGTGTTGATGAAAGTACGATTATTCGTTATGACGAGCAACTTTGGCAACCGCTTTATGATTGTTATCAATCTTTATTAGCTTGTGGTATGCGTATTATTGCTAATGGTTTATTATTGGACTGTTTACGCCGTATTCGTTGTTTTGGTGTTACCCTTTCTCGCTTGGATATTCGTCAAGAAAGTACAAGGCACACTGATGCTATCGCTGAAATCACTCGCTATATTGGTTTGGGCGATTATGCACAATGGACAGAAGAGGATAAACAAGCCTTTTTAATCAAAGAGTTAAATTCTCGCCGTCCGCTTATTCCTTTAGATTGGACTCCTTCAGAGGAAACCAAAGAGATATTGGATACCTGTAAGGTCATTGCCAATCAACCAGAGGGAGTTATTTCTTGTTATATTATTTCTATGGCTCGCACTGCATCCGATGTACTTGCTGTCCATCTTCTATTAAAAGAAATGGGGGTACCTTACCATTTACCTGTGGTGCCATTATTTGAAACCCTTGATGACTTAGAAGCCTCAGAGCAAGTGATGACCCAATTATTTAATATTGGTTGGTATCGTGGGGTTATTAATAATAAACAAATGGTGATGATTGGTTATTCCGATTCCGCTAAAGATGCAGGTATGATGGCAGCGTCTTGGGCGCAATATCAAGCACAAGAATCTTTAGTTAATTTATGTGAACAGCTTGGCGTAGAATTAACCTTATTCCATGGACGTGGCGGTACTATTGGACGTGGAGGTGCACCTGCCCATGCCGCATTATTATCGCAACCACCTCGTTCGCTTAAAAATGGTTTACGGGTAACGGAGCAAGGCGAGATGATTCGCTTTAAACTCGGTTTGCCTGATGTTGCTGTAGAAAGCCTTGATTTTTATGCTAGCGCCATTTTAGAGGCAAACTTATTGCCACCGCCTGAACCAAAAGGCGAATGGCGTGAGCTTATGCACGAACTTTCTCAATCCTCTTGTCAGATTTATCGTGGTGTGGTGCGTGGAGATAAAGATTTTGTGCCTTATTTCCGTAGTGCTACCCCTGAGCAAGAATTATCTAAGCTCCCTTTAGGCTCTCGTCCTGCGAAACGTAATCCAAATGGTGGCGTCGAAAGCCTGCGAGCCATTCCTTGGATCTTTGCTTGGATGCAAAACCGTTTAATGTTGCCAGCTTGGTTAGGGGCTGGGGCTTCTTTACAGCGTGCCATTAGCGAGGGTAAAGGTGAAATTTTAGAAGATATGTGTAAAAATTGGCCTTTCTTCTCCACCCGTATTGGTATGTTAGAAATGGTTTATAGTAAAGCCGATACTTGGTTAGCTGAACATTATGATCAACGTCTTGTGAAACCTGAATTATGGTATTTAGGCAAACATTTACGAGAACAACTCAATGCGGATATAAAAACGGTATTGTCTTTGTCTCACGAAGATAATTTAATGACAGATTCACCTTGGATCGCAGAATCTATTGCACTACGCAATATCTATACTGATCCATTAAATATTCTGCAAGTGGAATTATTATACCGTTTACGCAAACAAGGGGATAAACCTAATCCTGATTTAGAACAAGCCTTAATGATTACCATTGCAGGCATTGCCGCAGGTATGCGTAATACAGGTTAATTTCTTGATTTAACGTAAAAAAGACTAGCCAGATACCCTTATTGGGGTATCTGGCTTTTGTTTATAAAACAACCAATCCTTAAGCAATCATCATAATTTTCCATAAATCTTGCAAAAACCCACCGACAAGTGATCAAAACTAAAGTACAATATGCCCATTTACATCACAATCTAGGATCGCTTATGGTGACGAAAAAAAATAGCAAAAATTCCCTTGATTTTGAGCAAACCTTAACACAATTAGAAAATATTGTTATGCGTTTAGAAAATGGTAATCTTAGTTTAGAAGAGTCTTTAGCTGAATTTGAACAAGGTATTGCCCTAGCCAAACAAGGACAACAACGTCTTGCCCAAGCAGAACAACGTATTCAAATTTTATTACAGAAAAATGATAACGCCGAACTCAGCGATTATCAATCGGAACAATAATTCACTAATAAGCGATTTATGGCTAAATATGTATCAATTTAATCAAGATCTACAACAATTACAGCAACGCATTAATCATTTTCTTCATCAACAAGTCAATAATGTGAGCCCCTCTCATTTATTAGATGCAATGAAATATGGTTTATTACTCGGTGGTAAACGTATTCGCCCATTTCTTGTTTATGCCACTGGGCGTATGCTCAATGCTGAAATGCAACATCTTGATTATGCTGCCGCTGCCATTGAAGCAATTCATGCTTATTCCCTTATTCATGATGATTTACCCGCAATGGATAACGATGAATTACGGCGTGGCCAACCCACTTGTCATATTGCCTTTGGTGAAGCCTCGGCGATTTTAGCTGGCGATGCGCTGCAATCCTTTGCCTTTGAATTAATTAGCCATATTCCTACTTTATCTGCCCAACAACAAATTAAGTTAATCCAACAACTTTCCGTAGCTTCAGGTATAAAAGGAATGTGTTTAGGACAAAGTTTAGATTTAATGGCGGAACATAAACAGATTACCTTAGAAGAACTAGAACGTATCCATCGCAATAAAACAGGGGCATTATTAACTGCCGCAGTGATGATGGGCTTCTATTGTTCGCCTTACTATCAAGATAAACAATTAGCCACACAATTAACCCATTATGCTCAAGGGATAGGCTTAGCTTTTCAAGTGCAAGATGATATTTTAGATATAGAAAGCGATAGCGAAACCTTAGGTAAAACCGCTGGTTCGGATTTAATGGCGGATAAAAGCACTTACCCTAAATTATTAGGTTTAACAGGGGCAAAACATAAAGCCCAACAACTCTATCAACAAGCTATACAAGCACTGGAAAATATTTGTTTTGATACCACCGCACTTCGTGAACTTGCGGCATTTATTATTCATAGAAAACATTAATGTGGGACAACAATAACTATGCAAAAGTATCCTCTTCTTTCTCTCATTGATTCACCAGATGATCTTCGCTTGCTCAGTAAAGATCAACTACCACAAGTTTGCCAAGAACTGCGTGATTACTTGTTAGAATCAGTGAGCCAAACTAGCGGACATCTCGCTTCGGGTCTAGGTACAGTAGAACTTACTGTTGCACTCCATTATGTATTTAAAACGCCTTTTGATCATCTTATTTGGGACGTTGGACATCAAGCATATCCCCATAAAATTCTCACAGGTCGTCGTGATCAAATGCACACCATTCGCCAAAAAAATGGGCTACATCCCTTTCCATGGCGTGAAGAAAGTGAGTTTGATGTGCTTAGTGTTGGGCACTCCTCTACTTCCATTAGTGCTGGGCTAGGACTCGCAGTTGCAGCACAAAAAGAAAATGCAGGACGCAAAACTGTTTGTGTCATCGGTGATGGGGCTATTACAGCAGGTATGGCTTTTGAAGCCTTAAACCACGCAGGTTCATTACATACCGATATGCTCGTTATTCTTAACGATAATGAAATGTCAATTTCAGAAAATGTTGGAGCATTAAATAATTATCTCGCACGTTTATTATCTGGCTCCTTTTACTCCTCTATTCGAGAAGGGGGCAAAAAAATTCTTTCCAATCTCCCCCCAATCAAAGAATTCGTACGCAAAACTGAAGAACATGTAAAAGGTTTTGTTTCGCCTGTTGGCACAATGTTTGAAGAGCTTGGCTTCAATTATATTGGTCCTATTGATGGGCATAACATTGAGGAGCTCATTACCACACTCAGCAATATGCGTACATTAAAAGGTCCGCAATTTCTCCATATTATGACCAAAAAAGGCAAAGGCTATGCCCCAGCCGAACAAGATCCCATTGGTTTTCATGGCGTCCCTAAATTTGATCCCCTCAGTGGCAAATTGCCTAAATCTAGCACAATCCCCACTTATTCAAAAATTTTTGGCGATTGGCTCTGTGAAATGGCAAGTGATGATGAAAAACTTATCGGCATTACCCCTGCAATGCGAGAAGGTTCAGGTATGGTTGAATTTTCTCAACGTTTTCCACAACAGTATTTTGATGTGGCTATTGCCGAACAACACGCCGTCACCTTTGCCGCAGGATTAGCCATTGCAGGCTATCGCCCCATTGTCGCTATCTATTCAACCTTTTTACAACGTGCTTATGATCAAGTGATCCACGATGTTGCCATTCAAAATCTCCCCGTTCTCTTTGCTATCGATCGAGCGGGTATTGTAGGAGCGGACGGACAAACCCATCAAGGGGCATTTGATATTAGTTTTATGCGTTGTATTCCAAACCTCGTCATTATGACCCCAAGTGATGAAAATGAATGTCGACAAATGTTATATACCGGTTATCATTGTGGCAAACCTGCTGCCGTACGTTATCCTCGAGGGAATGCTATCGGTACAACATTAATGCCTTTGCAATCCTTACCTCTAGGAAAATCACGGCTTCTCCGCCAAGGCGAAAAAATTGCATTACTAAATTTTGGTACCTTACTTCCAGCGGTAATGACGGTGGCTGAAAACCTTAATGCCACTGTGGTTGATATGCGATTTGTTAAACCTATTGACGAAACGCAAATTATCGCGCTTAGTCAAACCCATCAGCTTTTAGTCACCGTTGAAGAAAATGCCATTCAAGGCGGCGCAGGAAGTGCGGTCAGTGAGGTGCTAAATAAATTCAAAAAAACCACCGCACTTTTACAACTTGGTTTACCAGATTATTTTATTTCACAAGGTACTCAACAAGAAGTATTAGCGGAATTACAGCTTGATAGCCAAGGAATACAGCAACAAATCCAGCACTTCCTTGATCAGCAATAAATGGAAATAAAGCGAAAAAGGAGAGTAAAAAAATTTATTTTTATTGAACTATTTGCTTAAATCCGAGTCTGAGTTAATGCTAGTGTACTGCATATTGCAGATGTCTTTTTAATCTTATCATTAAGACCTCGCCGATATCTCTCTTTTTGGATATCGGCTTTTTTATTATATAAAATTTTTTAATTAATAGAATTTCTCAAAAACGTATAAAAATAAACAGGCGAAATTAATTCGCCTGTTTATTTTTATGGTTTAGATATTATCCTAAAATAGGAATTATTTTAGTGGCATGGGAACCTTTATCGCCATGTACTACTTCAAAATTAACCTTTTGTCCAGCTTTTAAAGAACGGTATCCTTCCATCTCAATGACTGAATAATGAGCAAAAACATCCACTTCACCACCTTCAACAGAAATAAAACCAAATCCTTTGGCATTATTAAACCATTTAACTGTACCAACTTCCATAATGACCTCTATTGTTTTATTGATTCCTTTTTGTAAAAAACATCATATATCACAACATAATCTCTTTAAATATATTGCTTTATTATTCAATGTTAAATTTACATAAAGAATACTCAACGAATTCACAAGATAAAGCAAGTATAAAATTCTAAAAATGTCGCCTTGATCACAAAAATTTTTAGGTTATGTCCCTCAATATCTCTAAGCGTTCCAATTTTTAGAGAAAACTCGCACCTTTAGCCATTTTTATTTATACTTATTTAACATTAAATCTGAAATTAAAAGAGGTTATTATGAAAATTTCTGTTATTGGTGCAGGGGCTGTTGGTGTAGAAATCTGTAGTTTTATATTACATATGGGGCAATGCCGAGAGTTAGTGTTAGTTGATTTAAATAAACAGCGTTGTCAAGGTGAGCAAATTGACTTTAACCATATGAGTGCATTGACCTTTGCAAAAAATACTAAGGTGATTTCTGGCGAATATGCCGATACAGAAAATAGCGATATTATTGTTATTACTGCTGGCGCTCAAATTCAAGTTGGGCAAGATCGTTTATCTTTAGCACAAATTAACGCTCAAATTGGTGTAGAAATTGCTCAGCAATTAGAACATTATTCACCACAAGCGATTCTTATTGTTGTGACTAATCCTTGTGATATCGTCGCACATTTTATTGCTTGTAACACAAATTACCCTCGTCAACGTACTATTAGTTCGGGTTGTGTAATAGATAGTGCGAGATTAATGCGCCTTGTTGCAGATAAAGTGCGGTTAGATCCTAAGAATATTTTTGGTTTTATTCTGGGTGAACATGGTGCCAATAGTATTCTTCCTTGGAGCTTAATGAATATAGCGGGGCAAAAAGTGGAAGATTATTGTCGTAATAATGGCTTTGATCCTATTGATCCCGAACAACTTTTAGATGAAGTAAAGCAAGAAGGATTAAAAGTATTTGCGCTAAAATTAAATACCAATCATGGGATTGCGGCAAGTGTATTTCGTATTATTCGCGCGATTTCTGTTAATGAACATTCTGTTCTTCCTGTTGGTACGTTATTAAATGGCGAGTATGATATTCATAATATCACTTTAAGTGTTCCAGTAATTATAAATAGCCAAGGCATTGGCGCTATTCCTAAATATAATTTTACTGAAAATGAGCTTTTGCAATTACAACAAAGTGCTAAAAATTTAAGAAAAATTGTAGAAGATGTGGCGTTGAAAACGGGGCTTAATGCCAATGGTAAATAATAAGTATTAACCAACAAAAATAGAAAAAACCAGTAAGAAAGTGCGGTGCGTTTTCAAAAAATTTCCTAAAACTCACCGCACTTTTAATGAGATAAAATCATCAAACTAAATATTCTCAATTTCTAGATCTTGGGCGAGATAGTTTTCGTATTGTTGGAGAATATCGGCGATAAGCCCATTTTTTGATAAATATTGTATTTCATAGGCGGACTCATTAATATTGGTTTTCGCTAATATTTGATAACGTTTTTCTTGTTCATAATTGATGCTTTTTTCTAGTTCTAATTTATATTCAAATTGTTGCTCATTTTGTAATTGTACAATAAATAAAATATAAGGATTTATCTGTTCAAAATCCGTTTCTAAATGTACATTTAATTCATAAATGCCAATTAATTCTTGGCGTAATTCTCGCATTGCTGGCAATGCGATATGTTTTAGGTAAGTCATAGCGTCTTGCTTATTATGTTGAGTCAGCAATTCTGTTAATTGTCCTCGCCAATCTTCATTTCGCCAATGTTGGCTATTATGCTCGCTGTTGTGATAATAATAATCTAAACGTAGGCCTTTTAATAAGCTCATTGCCATAACGATCATTAATAATGCAAAAGGCAAAGAAAAAATAAGCATGGTAGCTTGTAATGCCTCTGTTCCTCCAATTTCAAATAGAATAAAGGTTACCGTTGCTAAAATCGCTCCCCACATTATGGCTTGCCAGCGAGGTGCAACAAGGCTTTTATCTTTTGAGGAAATGTTATTGAGAATATAAATACCAAAATCAATGGTGGTAATAAAAAATAGGCTAATAACAGCAAGAGCAATAAATTGTGAAAGGGTTGATAGGGGTAAATAAGATAAAAAAGCAAATAATAATTTACCTGATTGATCGATAAAATCTTTTAATTGCCCCTGAGCAATATATTCATTGATCCATATAACGCCATTACCAAATACGGTAAACCATAAAATAAAAAATAAACTTGGCACGACTAAAATGCCAAAGATAAATTCCCTTACTGTTCTTCCTTTAGAAATCCTTGCAATAAAAATGCCAAAAGCGGGCGCCCAAGAAAACCACCACGCCCAATAGAGAATTGTCCATTGTTTGAACCATTCTATGTTTTCGGGTTGGTAAACATAAGTACGAAAGCCAACATTGACAAAACTACTAAGATAATAGCCAATATTTTCTGTGAAAGCGGACAATAAATAAGCTGTTGGCCCAACTAGTAAAACAAAAAGCATTAATAATAAAGCCAAGACTAAGTTAAGTTCACTGACTAAACGCAAGCCGTTGGCAAGGCGTTTCATTGACACCAATAGGGCAATGATAAAAACACCGGCCAATATCACTTGGGTGGTCAGTCTTCCCTCTGGGAAAGCCATGGTTAAGCGGATCGCACTATAAGCTAAGGTGCAGATAATGCCAAATAAGCTGGTGCAAAGCCCAAGAATATCAATCATATCCCCTAACTTGCCGTCAATTTTTTGTTTAAAAAAAGGATAAAAGCAAGAGCGTAAAGAAAGCGGTAATTTATAGCGAAAACCAAAATAGGCAATGGCTAAGGCGATCACGCCATAAATTGCCCAAGCATTGACGCTCCAATGGAAGATACTTTGAAAAACTGCATTGCGTTCTAATTGTTTATGGCTAAGGGGATCTAAAAAATGGGATAGAGGTTCCGCTACGCCGAGAAAAACGATACCAATTCCCATTCCTGCAGTAAATAATAATGCGAACCAAGATCCTAAGGAAAATTCAGGCTCATCATCATTGTCCCCCAGTTTTATATCGCCATAACGGGTTAAAGCAAGAAAAATAAGGAAGAAGATAAATCCTGCACTGGTTAATACATAAAACCAACCAAATTGAGTAAAAATAAACTCTCTTATCCAAGCAAGATATTGCAAGGCTTGTTGCGGTTGCCAAACCACTAAACCAATAATTATGCCGCAAAAACATAAACTGGTTAGCACTACATTGAGATTAAAAATAGAAGAGGGAAATCGGCGCATAATGATTTTGATAAGTTTATTTTTATTCAATTTTTATCCATAAAAAAGCACTTGGTGCTATAGCACCAAGTGTCTCTATAAGATTTTGCCTACTCAGCAAGCTCTGTTTGTTCGTGAGCCATTAATTCTTGGCCTACATCATCAAGCAAGGTGAGATAACGTTCATATTGGCGTAATATGTCGGCAATAAGTTCATTGCGTGTCATATATTGTACGTCATAACCTGTCCGCCCATCAAAGAAGTAGGTGATTGGCTGATAGGTGGTTGCGTGCTGAATATGTGGTAAATGTTCATCATTAATTAATTGCTCAGATACCTCATAACTTACCGATTTTATGCCATACATAAAATCACGCATTGATTCTTTTTTGATAATAATTTCAACGCTAGGTTCTTCCTGCTCAAAATTATGCACCACCTCTACATTAAGGTTATGTACCCCAATTAACTCTTGTCTTAATTCACGCATTGCCGGCAACGCAGTATGTTTTAAGAATTTTAAAATATCTTTTTCTTGCGTCTGATTAAGCATTTGGTTTAGGCGTTCTTTCCATTTGTCGCCTGTCCAATAAATACTGGTTGGTGTTACTTTTGCGTCAAAATATTTCTTATCTGCACTTAGCCCTTTCCATAAGCTAAAGCACATAATCAACATTAAGAAAGCAAACGGAAGTGCGGTAATTAAGGTCATTGTTTGTAATGCCCCTAAGCCCCCTAAGCCCATTAATACGATTGCCACAATCGACATTAAAACGCCCCACATAATGGCTTGCCAACGTGGAGAAGTAAGGCTTTTATCACGAGAAGCGATATTATTTAATACATAAATGCCTGAATCCGCCGAAGTAATAAAGAATAAGGCAATAATAACAAGAGCAGAAAGGCCTGTGATTGTTGAGAATGGTAAATAATCTAAATATTTAAATAATAGTTTTTCTGGTGCGGAAATTAACTCGTGTAAGGCACCATTAGCGATATTGGTATCAATCCAGATTGCACTATTACCAAAAACAGTAAACCAAAGTATGGAAAATAAACTTGGCACTGCTAATACGCCAAAAATAAACTCACGAATGGTTCTACCACGAGAAATACGGGCAATAAATAAGCCAACAAAAGGCGCCCAAGAACACCACCAAGCCCAGTAAAGGATTGTCCAGCCTGTAAACCAACCTGTATTTTCGGATTCATAAATATAGGTTTTAAAACTTAGTCCAATTAAGCTACTTAAATAAGTCCCTAAATTATCACTAAATGAAGACAACAAATATAATGTTGGCCCAGCAATTAATACAAATAACATTAATAAAAAGGCTAAACTTAAGTTAATTTCACTTAATAATTTTACCCCTTTACCAACCCCACTAATAGCAGAGAAAACCGCCAAGCTCATAACAATGGCAATAATCACGATTTTTAACGTAAAGCTATTATCGGAAATTAACCCCATTTGTTCTAGCCCCGCACCAAGCTGAGAGGCACCAAAACCAAGCGTAGTAATAATACCGAATAATGTGGCGACCAATGCCAAAATATCAATCATATCGCCTAATTTACCATTGATACGATCCTTTAATAACGGATAGAAACAAGATCTTAAGGCTAAAGGCAATTTATAACGGAAAGTAAAATAAGCCAGCGCCAACGCGATAACACCATAAACAGACCAAGCATGTATGCCCCAATGGAAGAAAGTATGTAATAAGGCTTCTTGCTGTTTATGTTCGGCACTGCCCGTAGTAATAGAAGAGAAATAATGGGTCAACGGCTCGGCGACACCAAAGAACATCAACCCTACCCCCATACCGGCGGCGAATAACATAGCGAGCCAAGAGAGAAAAGAAAATTCCGGCTCATCTTCATTCATACCTAATTTAATATTACCTAAGTTACTGATCGACAAAATAAATAAGAAACTTAAGAAGATTGAAAAGGCAATAATATAAAACCAGCTAAAATTAGCAAAAATACCTGATTTAATGCTATCTAATATGATTTGGCTATCCTGTGGTAAGCCTACCGTTAAAACAACAAGCAATACCACAATCGATAACGTTACCGAAATCACAAAAGGATTAAAAGAGGATTTATTTTGAAAAAACTTTGTAATAAACAAAAAATGCTCCTATTCATTGTTATAGCATTTTATGACTTATATCATAAACGCCACTAAAATCTAAAAATGAATAACCACAAACCTTCTCGTTTGTGGTTCATTAAATGTGGATCTTTATATTTATCGTCAAATAGAATAATAAAGATCTTATAGAAAATGTGATTATTCTTGAGAATGTTTCTCAGCGGTTTGCTTCAGTAAAGTCTGCAACTCGCCTTGTTGAAACATTTCTAAAATAATATCACAACCACCGACCAATTCGCCCTCTACCCATAATTGTGGGAAGGTTGGCCAATTCGCATATTTTGGCAACTCAGCACGAATATCAGGGTGTTGCAAAATATCTACATAACCAAAAGGTACTTGGCAATTAATTAATGCTTCTACCGCACGTGCCGAAAAGCCACAAGAAGGAAATTTTGGTGATCCCTTCATATAAATTAAAATAGGGTTTTCACTGATTTGTTGTTTAATTCTTTCTAACGTTTCCATTTTTTACCTCAAGATAAATAATATATGTCCGTAAATGAATATCGGTGCAAAAGTATAGCATAGAGATTGATAATCACAAAAATTACCAGCTTCCCCCAGCACCACCGCCGCCGAAACCGCCTCCACCGAAGCCGCCGCCCGATCCGCCTCCAAAGCCTCCACCACCAAAACCACCGAAATGGTTATGATTTCTTCTGCTTGATGTGCGGTTATGCGTGCTTGAACTAATATAAACTTGATTACCGCCTAACAGCTTAAACAGCCAAAATGCCACAATAAGAGCAAAAATAATCAAGGGCAAAGCCTCAACCAAGCGAGATTCTTGTGCGGGTTCATAAGCCTCGTATTCCCCTTGGCTGGCTGCAATAATCGCCGATAAACCATTAGCAATGCCTTGCGCATATTGATTCTGTTTAAAATAAGGGGTAATTTGCTGACGAATCAGTTGCGATAAAAACGCATCAGGCAATGCCCCTTCAAGCCCCTGTCCTGTTGCAATAAAAATCTTGCGATCATTTTTAGCAATTAACATTAATACGCCATTATTTAATTGCTTTCGCCCTATCCCCCATTTATCGCCAAGTTCAAAAGCATATTGGGCAATATCCATATCGCCGACCGTTGGCAACATTACCACCGCAATCTGTGAACTTGTTTGCTGGCTATATTGTTGCAATGCCTTTTCCAACTGAGCAAGTTCTGTTTGTGATAGGGTATGGGTATAATCATTAACATAACGAAAGGGTTGAGGCGGCGCAGGAAATTGTGCCGCCCCTAATTGAATTGCCCAAAAAATAATGACAAAAACCACCGCACTTTTTTGCCAAAAGGATCTAATCATGAATAATCACCTCATTAGGCAACTCATCAATATCATCAGCTTGAATAGGAAAATACTTCGCTAACTCAGCACCAATCGCCCCTAAAGCCTCAAGAATGCCCTGCGTATATTGCTGTTGTTTGAAATGTGCAATCATTTGCTGATTTACCTTCTGCCAAAAATCATTCCCCACATATTGATGTATTCCCTTATCGCCTAATACACCACACAAATGATCATCAAAAGCTAAATAAACTAATACGCCATTACGCTGTGCCGTTTCCTGCATGTTTAATTGGTCAAATAACACCAAAGTGCGGTCTAAAACAGAAGTATTTTTTGCTATCTTACGTTCAATATAAACCCGCAACTCAGCAGAAGTCTTTTGTTCTATTTCCCCAATTTTCTGCTCAATCAAGGACTTATCAATGGGAATAGGCTTACGAAATAATGGCATATTAGCGAACCTTTTTCACACTTAGTTAAAACTTACCACAGGTGCATTCTCAGCCCCTTCACTGGATTTAAAATAAGGTTTTTCTTTAAAACCAAATAACATTGCCACCAATTTTGTTGGAAATTGACGCACTTTTTGATTATAAAGGCGAGCCGCTGCATTAAAATCATTACGGGCTTTATTAATACGGTTTTCTGTCCCTTCTAATTGTGCCTGTAAATTCATAAAACCTTGATTAGCTTGAAGTTCAGGATAACGTTCCACCGTTACCAATAAACGAGATAAGGCTGATCCTACCTGATTTTGACTTTGTTGGAATTCTGCTAATTGTTGCTCTGTCATATTAGCAGGATCGATTTTTGTTTGTGACGCATTGGCTCGCGCCTCAATCACTTGCGTTAAGGTTTCTTTCTCAAAATTTGCCTGCCCCTTAACCGTATTGACTAAATTAGGAATTAAATCCGCTCGACGCTGATAAGAAGATTCCACATTTGCCCAAACCGAATCAATTTCCTCCTCAGCTTGCACCAAATTATTATAACTTCCCATCACAGTAAAAACTGCTACAATAACAACCAAAGCAATCACTAGCCATTTTTTCATTATTAATACCTCTAATAAATGTCATTTTGATAAAGAACTGCGAACTATATCACAAAATCATTGAATTTATCTCTCAGTTTAACAATTTATTTGATAGATTATATAAACATTTTTATCACAAACGGAGAAACACCTATGAAACATCTCAAACAAACCTTTATTGTCGCCAGCTGTGTCGCCTTATTAACCGCCTGTGCGAATAGCGAACAACGTGCCGAAGCACAATTACAAAACCAAGCCGCACTTGGCATTGTTTGGTTACAACAATCCGGCGAATATCAAGCCTTAGCCCATCAAGCCTTTAATGCTGCGAAAGTTGCCTATGATCAAGCTAAGGTGAGCAAAGGCAAGAAAAAAGCTGTTGCAATCGATCTTGATGAAACCCTTATTGATAATAGCCCTTACGCTGGCTGGCAAATCAAAAATGGACAACCTTTTACAGGCGAAACTTGGACAAAATGGGTAGATGCCCGCCAATCTGGCGCTATTCCAGGCGCAGTTGAATTCGTCAATTATGTTAATGCCACAGGGGGAACTGTCTTTTTCGTCTCAAATCGCCGTGATGACGTAGAAAAAGCAGGCACGATTGATGATATGCACCGTCTCGGTTTCAGTAATGTTAATGAGCACACGCTTTATTTGAAAAAAGACAAGTCAAATAAAACACCACGCTTTGAACAAATTGAACAACAAGGTTATGACATCGTCCTCTACATTGGCGATAACCTTAATGACTTTGGCGATGCCACATACCGCAAATCCAACGCAGAAAGACGTGATTTCGTTCAGCATAACGCCAATCTCTTTGGTAAAAAATTCATCATATTACCTAATCCAAACTACGGGGATTGGGAAGGCGGTCTAGATCCAAACTACTTTAAAGGCGATAGCCAAAACAAACTCAATATTCGTCATAATGCCATCAAGGCTTGGAGTGGGGAGTAAACCTTTTAAGACCAGCCTTACAGAGCTGGTCTATCTCATAGAAATTTAATTTGATCAAAATCAAACCTTACCAAACTATCCTTTTTTTCCGTTGAAAACTTTATCGCAATAACCTAGTATTATAGTCAAGTATTTATATGAGGAAATTTTCAATGAGCCTAGATCTTATTTGCTATAAAAAAATGCCTGTTTGGACTAAACAGACCTTGCCTAAAATGTTTCAAGAAAAACATAATACTAAGGTCGGTACTTGGGGAAAAGTGACGGTTTTACAGGGAAAATTAAAGTTTTATGTACTAACGGAAGATGGCGATGTGCTTAGTGAGCATATTTTTACTGCCGATCAAGATACGCCTTTTGTGGAGCCACAGCTTTGGCATCGTGTTGAGGCGTTATCTGATGATTTGCAATGTTATTTGGAATTTTATTGCCAAAAAGCAGATTATTTTAGTAAAAAATATAATATGACCGCCACCCATTCTGAAGTGAGAAATGCAGCGGATTTATTTAAGGCTAATAGCCAAGTGCTAGATTTAGGTTGCGGACAGGGGCGAAATAGCTTGTATCTTGCGTTACTTGGTCATCAGGTTACCGCTTTGGATCATAATCCGAATAGCATTGCTTTTTTACAGCAAACTGCTGAAAAAGAAAATCTTGCGATTCAGACCGCACTTTACGATATAAACCTTGCTAATATTCAGCAACAATATGATGTGATTATTTCTACTGTGGTATTGATGTTCTTAGATCGCCATGCCATTCCTCAAATCATTGCTAATATGCAAGACCATACTAAATCTGGTGGTTATAATTTGATTGTAGCCGCTATGTCCACTGAGGAAGTGCCTTGTCCTTTACCTTTTTCTTTTACCTTTGCGGAAAATGAATTGAAAAATTATTATCAGGGCTGGGAATTGGTTAAATATAATGAAAATATGGGTGAATTGCATAAAACCGATGAACAAGGTAATCGTATCAAAATGAAATTTGCCACATTATTAGCCAGAAAACCTTAATTGATTTTAGCCCCAATTTGGGGCTAATTTATAGCCGTCCCACTTTAAAATAATACTGTGTTGGCACGCCTCGCCGTACTATTTGTACTGTCTTCGGCGTACCGCCTTGTCTTATTTTAAATTGAAACGACTATATTCTTATTTCACCAAACGTTGTGGGCGAATAACGTTATATTGATCAATGGTGGCGACACCGAGAAATTGTTGGCTAGCTTGTGCAAATAATCTTACTTGCCCTTGTAACTGTTGAGGATTGTCAAATTTTATCCGTTGCCCAAAGCCAATGGCTTTGCTTTGTTGTTCATCAAGTTGTAAAGCAGGTAAACTGGCTACTGCGGTATCCATCGGTAATAAATATTGATCTAACTCGGTTAATGGCTTTTCTGTTGCCATTTGCTGTAAATCTTGCCAGCTTAACATAGCCTGATGAGGATAATCCGCTACGGCAGTACGGCGTAACATAGTAACATGAGCCCCACAAGCCAAATATTCCCCCAGATCATCAACCAAAGTGCGAATATAAGTGCCTTTTGAACAATGCACAGATAAGGTTAAATAGGGTGCTTGATAATCCACTAATTCTAAAGCAAAAATATGAATTGGGCGAGCTTCGCGTTCCACAGTGATGCCCGCTCTCGCATATTCATATAAAGGTTTACCTTGATGTTTCAAGGCTGAAAACATAGTAGGTACCTGCATTATTTCGCCACGAAATTGGTCAAGTGCGGTCAAAATTTGCGTTAAATTAACAGTAACTGGGCGAGTAGATACTATTTGCCCTTCAGCATCTGAGGTATCCGTCCTTTCGCCAAGTTTAGCCGTAACTAAGTAACGTTTATCCGCATCAAGTAAAAACTGGCTAAATTTCGTTGCCTCGCCAAAACAGATGGGCAACATACCTGTTGCCAAAGGATCTAGCGCTCCTGTATGCCCTGCTTTGTTTGCTTGAAACAAACGCTTTACTTTTTGCATAATGTCATTAGAACTCATACCCTGTGGTTTATCTAATAGAAAAATTCCATCAAGATCGCGCCCTCGTTTACTTGGTCTCGCCACTATTCTTCCTCTTGATGACGCTGTTTATCTTCACGCACCACTTGGCTGACCAAATTAGACATTTTCATTCCCTCAATCAGAGAATTGTCATAAATAAAGCGTAGTTCAGGCACAATGCGTAAACGCATTGCTTTTGCGAGTAAGCTACGCACATAAGGCGCGGCTTTTTCTAAGGCTTTTAAGCCCTCTTGCACCGCTTGCTGATCTTCATCAAATAAGAATGTGACAAAGACTTTTGCATAAGCCAAATCGCTAGAAACATCAACATCAGATACTGTAACCATACCAATACGTGGATCTTTCACTTCACGCTGTAAAATGACGGCGATTTCTTTTTGTAGCTCTTGTGCAACACGATCAGAACGTTTAAATTCTCTTGCCATACTTATTCTCCCTAATTAGATCAAAAAATAATGTGAAAAAACACCGCACTTTATACTTATCTAAAGTGCGGATAATCACTAGATACTGCGTTTTACTTCAACCACTTCAAAGACTTCGATTTGATCGCCGACTTTCACATCGTTGTAGTTTTTCACGCCAACACCACATTCCATACCGCTACGGACTTCGTTGACATCATCTTTGAAACGGCGTAGAGATTCTAGCTCCCCTTCAAAAATCACCACATTATCACGCAATACACGAATAGGGTTGTTACGTTTAATTACCCCTTCGGTTACCATACAACCTGCGATGGCACCAAATTTCGGCGAGCGGAAAACATCACGCACTTCGGCTAAACCAATGATTTCCTGCTTAAATTCAGGAGCAAGCATACCGCTCATTGCCGCTTTAATTTCATTTAATAGCTCATAAATGATGGAATAATAACGTAAATCAATATTTTCATTTTCAATCACACGGCGTGCAGAAGCATCAGCACGCACATTAAAGCCGAGAATAATAGCGTTAGAGGCAGCCGCTAATGTGGCATCGGTTTCGGTAATTCCACCTACCCCTGAACCAACCACGCTCACTTTCACTTCGGAAGTGGAAAGCTCTTGTAAAGCCTGTACAATCGCTTCTACCGAGCCTTGTACATCGGCTTTAACAATCACATTTAATTCCGCAACATCGCCCTCAGTCATATTACTAAACATATTCTCAAGTTTCGCTTTTTGCTGACGAGCAAGTTTCACTTCTCGGAATTTACCTTGACGATATAAGGCAACTTCTCGTGCTTTTTTCTCATCACGAACCACTGTCGCCTCATCACCAGCAGCGGGTACACCCGATAAACCTAGCACCTCAACAGGGATAGATGGGCCAGCGGATTGAATATCTTTACCATTTTCATCACGCATCGCACGCACACGTCCATATTCAAACCCACAAAGCACAATATCGCCACGATTTAGCGTACCAGATTGCACAAGAATCGTAGCAACTGGACCACGTCCTTTATCTAAGTAGGATTCAATCACAACTCCACTTGCCATGCCTTCTTTCACTGCGGTTAATTCGAGTACCTCAGATTGTAATAAAATTGCTTCTAATAAATCATCAACCCCAGTCCCTTTTTTGGCAGAAACATAGACAAACTGGGTATCACCACCAAATTTCTCAGCGACAACATCATGTTGCAGTAATTCTGTTTCCACTCGTTCTGGATTTGCCTCAGGCTTATCAATTTTATTCACTGCAACCACAATAGGCACACCTGCCGCTTTAGCGTGTTGAATCGCCTCAATAGTTTGTGGCATCACACCATCATCAGCCGCCACCACAAGTACCACAATATCCGTTGCTTTTGCACCACGAGCACGCATAGAGGTAAATGCCGCATGCCCTGGGGTATCCAAGAAGGTAATCATCTTGCCATCATCGGTTTCCACATGATAAGCACCAATATGCTGAGTAATTCCCCCAGCTTCGCCGGCGGCGACTTTTGCTTTACGAATATAGTCAAGCAATGAGGTTTTACCATGGTCAACGTGTCCCATAATGGTTACCACAGGGGCACGCGTAACCAATTCAGCATTGGTATCACGATCGCTCATTAAGGCTTCCTCTAATTCATTTTCTTTACGAACAATGACTTTATGTCCCATTTCTTCCGCTACAACCTGAGCAGTTTCTTGATCGATCACTTGGTTAATGGTTACCATTTCCCCCATTTTCATCATGGTTTTAATGATTTCAGTGGCTTTCACCGCCATTTTATTGGCTAATTCTGCCACTGTAATGGTTTCCCCAATCACCACATCATTTTTCACACTTTGTACAGGTTTTGTGAAAGCCTGCTGTAATGCAGAACCTTTTTTACCCTGTTTTCCTTTCGCACGATGATCTTTGTGATTACGGCGATTAGCCTCACGCTCATTTTTATTACCGCTTTCTTCTTCACGTCCACCTTTTTTCGCTTTAACGACTTTCTTGCCTCGCCCACGATTTTCATTACGGCGTTGCTCTTCATTTTCAGCCTCTAAGGCATAACTTGAGGTGAGATTATAATCCGCATAATCATCATCATTATCTTGATTTTCTTCATCAGCAAAATCGGCATAGCGTTTTGCCTCTTCCGTGGCTTTACGGGCTTGCTCTTCCATTTTTTGGCGAGCTAGCTCATCAGCTTTACGGCGTAACTCGGCTTCTTCTTCCTTACGTTTTTGCTTGGCTTGATCTTGCGGTTTAGCCTCTGCTTTAGCGGCTTTTTCTTGCTTAGCTTGTGCTTTTTTCGCCTGTTCCGCTTTTTCTTTTGCTTGCTGTTTCGCCAATTCTTCTGCCGCTTTTTTCTCAGCTTCTAATTTAGCTTTAGCCTCCGCTTGACGCTTGGCTTCTTCTTTGGCCCGTTGTTCGGCTTCTTGTTTCGCTTTTGCTTCCGCTTCTAAACGAGCTTTTTCTTCTTCTGCGGCTTTAGTATTAACAACACGTTTTTTGCGTACCTCAACTTGGACTTCTTTACTCTTACCCGTTGCACCTTGCACTTTTAACGTACTACGTTGTTTACGTTGTAAAGTTAATTTTTTCGGTGTTGTTGTTTTTTGTCCACCTAACGCCGCTAATAATTTCGCTTCTTCATCAGCGGTTACTTCTGATTCTACCGTTTTTTGAATGCCTGCATCAGCGAACTGTTTTAATAATTGTTCAACTGGCGTATGAATTTCCTCTGCCAGCTGGGTTATTTTTTTATCACTCATAACTTATTCAATCCTTACGCTTCGTTTCCAAACCAACAAATTTGACGAGCCGCCATAATTAGCTCAGCCGCTTGCTCCTCGCTTAGCTCTTCAATATCCGCTAAATCATCAACGCTTTGCTCTGCCAATTCTTCTAAGGTTGTAATGTTTTTACTTGCCAATTTAACTGCGAGATGTCTATTCATACCCGCTAAATTTAATAAGGCTTCTTCTGCATTGGCTTGCGATAAAACCTCTTGTTCTGCTAAAGCAATAGTGGTTAACGCATTTTTCGCTCTAGTACGCAACTCCTCAGCCAACTCCTCATCTAAATCCTCGATGTCCAGCAATTCTTCCACTGGAATATAAGCGAGTTGTTCTAGGCTGGTAAAGCCTTCCTCAACCAATAACTCCGCAAACTCTTCATCAATCTCTAAATATTCTGCGAATAAATCCACTGATTTACGGCTTTCTGCTTGATGTTTATTTTTCAATTCTTGGCTTGTCATCACATTTAATGTCCAGCCCGTTAATTGAGTGGCTAAACGTACATTTTGCCCATTACGTCCAATGGCTTGTGCTAAAGCCTCTTCTTCCACCGCAATATCCATTGAATGGCTATCTTCATCAACCACAATAGAACTCACATCAGCAGGTGCCATAGCATTAATCACAAACTGAGCAGGATTATCGTCCCATAACACAATATCTACACGCTCGCCACCAAGCTCATTGGTAATCGCTTGCACACGAGAACCACGCATACCCACGCAAGCACCAACAGGATCAATGCGTTTATCATTACTTTTTACCGCAATTTTAGCTCGTGAACCTGGATCCCGCGCCGCACCACGAATCTCAATGAGCTCTTCGCCGATTTCCGGCACTTCTAAACGGAAAAGCTCCACCAACATTTCGGGTTTCGCACGTGTTACAAATAATTGAGCCCCTTTTGATTCAGGATTGACCTTATATAACACACCACGCACACGATCGCCCGGACGGAAATTCTCTCTCGGTAATAAATCTTCACGCAAAATAACCGCCTCAGCTTGATTACCTAAATCAAGCACCACATTATCACGACTGACTTTTTTAACCGTACCAATAATCAATTCCCCTTCCTGCGAACGGAATTGCTCAACAATCTTATTGCGTTCTGCTTCACGAATTTTGCTACTAATAACCTGACGAGCGGTTTGCATAGTAATACGATCAAAAGCAATAGAATCAATTTGATCTTCCACATAATCGCCCACTTGCACATCAGGATTATCAAATTGTGCCGCCTCCAAGGTAATTTCTTTGGTTGGATTATTGACTTCCTCTACCACTAACCAACGGCGGAATGTATCAAATTCCCCCGTTTTTTTGTCAATCACAACACGAACATCAATTTCCTGCTCATACTTCTTTTTCGTAGAAATGGCTAAAGCGCTTTCTAAGGCTTCAAAAATTTTCTCACGCGGTAATAATTTCTCGTTTGATACCGCTTCAGCGGCTAATAAAATCTCTTTACTCATAGTCTTTGTTACCTCTGTTAAACAGATAAAATCTCAATTAAAATTTAGGCACAATATTGGCTTTCTGAATATTACTAAAAATAAAATGTTGTTCTTGTCCTTCCACCAATAATTTAATCGTATCGCCTTCAACAGCTTGTAATATTCCTTGCCACTTACGGCGATCACCCATAGCAATACGCAAATGAATCAGCACTTCCTGCCCCACAAAACGTTGAAAATGTGCCAAAGTAAACAAAGGACGATCTAACCCTGGAGAAGATACTTCAAGATTATATTTATCCGCGATAGGATCTTCTACATCTAACACCGCACTTACTTGACGACTTACGTCAGCACAATCATCAATGGTCACGCCACCTTCTTTATCAATAAATAATCTGACCGTTAAATAACGCCCCATACGTTGACACTCAATACCAACTAACTCAAATCCTAAGTCTTCAACACTCGGCGTTAATAACGCTTGTAAATTTTGTTCTAGGGTTGCCAACAGAGCCTCCTATTTTCAGATATAAAAAAAGGGCTTATCGCCCACTTTATTGTTGCCAAATTGTTATAGCCGTTCCACTTTAAAATAATACTGTATTGGCACACCTCGCCGTACTCGTTTGTACTGTCTTCGGCATGCCGCCTTGTGTTATTTTAAATTGAAACGACTATACATAAAAAAAGCCCAACAGGGCTATTCTTATTTAAAAGTGGTTGCGGGGGCTGGATTTGAACCAACGACCTTCGGGTTATGAGCCCGACGAGCTACCAAGCTGCTCCACCCCGCGTCCGAAAGAAATATGGACGGTATTATACAGATTTCATACAAAATAACAAGCCTTATAAAAAATAAATTAAAAACAGACCGCACTTTGTTTATTTCAAATCAGAAAATTTAAAAAACTGTGATCGAAAATACCCTAATACCCCAATAACCCCCAACAAATCCGATCCTGCAATAGGTTTAAAAGGGCGTAATAAGTAATATAGCCAACTAAATTTTGCCATAAATTTTAAGGTATCTTGCCAAAGATAAGGTTCGCTAGCTTGTTGGTAATGGTTTACTGTTTGCACAATATCTTGATGTGATAAATATTTAGAGCGATAAAGGCTATGAATAAACACTAAAATATCTCGCCGTATGCGATAGTTCAGGTTTGTTTTTTTGGTCGTGGCTTCCAAATCAATAAATTTGACCTTACCATTTTGCCAAGCAATATCCCGTAAAGCGGGACGTCCATGAGTAAGTCCCTGTTTATGTAATTGGGCTAATGCTATGGCACTATCCGCCAAAATCGCCATTTTTTGTTGATGAGAAAGCTGAGGATCTTCAAGCCATAAATTTATGGTTCGTCCTGCATCTTCCAAGACTAAAAAATTTGGGTTAGCATAAACCAATTTAGGTACACCTATCTCTCCTCTAATTTGTGTTTCCAACATTTGTAAATTTGCGATTTCTCGCTGAAAGGCCTGCTGGGGATTTGGCTTTAATAATCTTAACCAACCCTGTAACTTTTCTGGTTGTTTAAGCCAATAGCGTTTTCCTTGATAGTCAAATTGACAAATTCTTTGTCCTTTATGTTTGCTATAAATGCCTTGTACATATTGCTCAAATACATTGTGGTTATTTGACATTTTCTTCTCTTTTACTCCAACAAAAAAGTGCAGAAAGGCACCGCACTTTATAAATTTATCGCCACTGTAATTTGAAATAAAACAAGGCGTACTAATAACGCCTTATGATTAAAAAATGGCTATATAAAATAATACAAATAATTATCGGCTTATTAAACTCAACTTCGCTACTCTATCCTGTGATAATTGACAATCCATTGTATAATATTGATTACCATTTAAACGTAACTCTGCCAATAAACGATCGGCACTTTTTGCTTTATTGTCAGAACTGCGGAATACACGATTGGTTTGTGCCACTTGTTTAATTTTATCAATACATAAATAATTCAAGCGTTGTTCTTTGGCGACACGTGCAATATTACGATCCGCTTTGTTATAAGCAAAACGTTTGGATAAATTATTTGCGTAACTTTGTAAACTTTGAGCCTTTTCATCTAATGTCGTTAAATCAACCAGATTGCCCTTTAAATCCACCGCTCTGATTAATTGTCCTGTGCTGTTAAATTCATATAACCCTGTCACATCTTGTACCGCAAATAATTTTCCATTGCGATAAAATAATTTTGTTTCTTCTTTACCATTATAAGCATTAATCAAAACAGGTTGATTATCTAAATAGGTAACATATTTTTCTGTATTGTATTGATATTCGAATGAAGGCGATTGTGAGGCTTGTTGTTCTAATTGTGATAAACTGCGGGCTAATTCATTATCCGCCACTTTGCTCGCCACTTTAGCCGATGAAACCTCTGCGCCACTATTAAGCTGGCTACAAGCCGTTAAGAATAAAGTTGAGGCAAGGAAAGTGCCTTGTATGACGTTCGCTAAACGGATTTTCATATTTGCTCCTTAAGGTTGATTTTATAACATAAAAAATAACAAGGCTTGATTATAGCATTTTTTATGCTATTTTACAGAAATCATCATTCATCTTAGGATATTTATGTTGCGTTATTTAAAACTGCTTGTATTCACCTTGCTGGTTTATTCTTCCTTTGCACAAGCCTCATTATTTAGCCTTAGCCAAGGGCAAATTAATCAATATTTGCAGGATAAAGTGCAAATTGATGATAAATTTCGTTTACCCAGTTTGTTAGATATTGATTATGTGATCAATAATATCAAGGCTGAAATTGGGCAAAATGATCCTAATCGTGTTGAGTTATCTGCGGATTTACAAGGTCTTTTTAAACTGGTTAATGAGCAATTTAAAGGAAAAATTCATTTAGTCATTGATACCATTCCCACTTATGATGCCGACAAAGGGGCTATTTATTTAAGGGATATTCGTGTGTTGCGTTGGTCAGGCGAGCCTGATCAATATATGAATCAATTACAAACCATTATGCCCTTATTAAGCAAAAGTTTAGCGATGTTATTGAATCATCAACCTATTTATCAGCTTGATGAATCCGATCCAAAACAATTTATGCTTAAACAACTTGCCAAAGGAATTCGTGTAGAAAAAGGGCGGTTGGTATTAGAAGGCAATCTTTTATAATCACGATTAAACGATGAATCTAGCTAAAATAAAACGGGCGATTAATCATCAATTTCGCCGTCAAATTAACCAGAGAAATCAGCAAAGTTTACAAAATCAAGGCTTTTCTTTGTTATCCAGTAACTGTACTGGCGGCCTTATTTTGCACGATTTAGCCCAGCCTTTTTTATCGCCTTTTGTCAATCTTTATATTACGCCGAAAGACTTTATTCGTTATTTGCAAAATATTGAGTATTATCAACAGGCTAAATTACAGTTTATTGAACCTAAAAGACCTTATCCCGTAGCGTTGCTTGAGGAGATTACTCTGCATTTTATGCATTATACTTCGCCTGAGCAAGCGGAACAAAAATGGCAAGAACGAACAAAACGGATTAACCTAAATAATGTCTTTATTATGATGACGGATCGTGATGGTTGTGACTATACGGATCTCCTCGCCTTTGAGCAATTACCCTTTGCCAATAAAGTAGTATTTACCCATCGCCCCTACCCTGAACTGTCCTCTACCTATTATATTCGTGGTTTTGAAAAACAGGGACAAGTGGGAGATTTATTTGCTTATACAGGTTGGTTTGGGCATAAATATTATGATCAGTTTGATTATATCAACTGGTTTAATCAGCGAAATAAATCATAAAAAAGCCAGAAAAACACCTGATTTTTTAACAAAAAAAGCATACAATGAGCCGTCTTTGTCCGTAATGATACTGATAATATAGTCGTCTCAATTTAAAATAATATGACGTTGGTACACCTTATCTTATTTTAAATTGAAACCACTATAAAAAGTGCGGTCAATTATTTCATTATTTTTTATAGGAAACGAGTATGACTCAAGAGTATTTAGATTTTGAATTACCTATCGCCGAATTAGAGGCAAAAATTGAATCACTACGCTCAGTAGCAAGCGAAGATAGCAAAATTAATCTTGATGAAGAAATTGCACGCTTACAGAAAAAAAGCAAAGAATTAACCAAAAAAACCTTTGCGGATCTTGATGCGTGGCAAATTTCTCGTATGGCTCGCCACCCTAACCGCCCTTATACCCTTGATTATATTCAACATATTTTTACCGAATTTGAAGAGTTAGCAGGCGATCGTGCTTTTGCTGATGATAAAGCCATTGTGGGCGGATTAGCTCGTTTAGATGGACGCCCTGTTATGGTTATCGGTCATCAAAAAGGGCGTACGGTTAAAGATAAAGTTAAACGCAATTTTGGTATGCCAGCTCCTGAGGGCTATCGCAAAGCCTTACGCTTAATGCAAATGGCAGAACGTTTTAAGTTACCGATTATTACCTTTATTGATACGCCCGGGGCTTATCCCGGTGTAGGTGCTGAGGAGCGAGGTCAATCGGAAGCCATTGCCCGCAATTTACGAGAAATGTCCACCTTAACTGTGCCTATTATTTGTACGGTAATTGGCGAAGGCGGTTCTGGTGGTGCTTTAGCCATTGGCGTAGGCGATAAAGTCAATATGTTGCAATATAGCACCTATTCCGTTATTTCTCCTGAGGGCTGTGCCTCCATTTTATGGAAAAGTGCGGATAAAGCCTCAACTGCTGCTGAAGTTATGGGATTAACCGCCGATCGCTTAAAACAATTAAATTTAATTGACAATATTGTGCCAGAACCCTTAGGTGGTGCACATCGTGATTATGAAGCCATGGCAAAAAATCTGAAAAAACGCCTTTTAGCGGATTTAGCCGATCTTGAGGTATTAGATCAAGAAAACCTCTTAGATCGCCGTTATCAACGCCTAATGAATTATGGTTACTGCTAATCAAACTAAGGATTTTTTATGAAAAATGTATTATCTATCCAATCCCATGTGGTTTATGGTTATGCGGGCAATAAATCAGCTATTTTTCCGATGCAGTTATTGGGCATTGATGCTTGGGCTTTGAACACTGTACAATTTTCCAACCATACCCAATATGGTCAATGGACAGGTATGGTTATGCCCAAAGAGCAAATTGGCGAAATTGTGGCAGGCATTGATGCCATAGGCGAATTGCACAAATGCGATGCCATACTTTCTGGCTACATTGGTTCAGCAGAGCAAGTGGCTGAAATTGTCAATGCTGTTAATAAAATTAAAGCCATTAATCCGCAAGCCATTTACCTTTGCGATCCTGTTATGGGACACCCTGATAAAGGTTGTATTGTGGCGGAGGGCGTTAAAGAGGGGTTATGTGATATAGCCCTTGCCGCTGCGGATATTACCACACCCAATTTGGTGGAGTTACGAGAGCTTTCTGGTTTAAAAGTAGAAAATTTTGCACAAGCTATTGAGGCAGTCAAAGCCATTTTAGCCAAAGGCGTAAAAAAAGTGTTGGTAAAACATTTAAGCAAAGTAGGACAAGATCCGAGCCAATTTGAAATGTTACTCGCTAATCAACAAGGTATTTGGCACATTAGTCGCCCTCTACATAGATTTACCAAAGAACCTGTGGGCGTAGGCGACTTAACGGCGAGCGTATTTTTAGCCAATTTGCTTAATGGCAAATCTGATTTGGAAGCCTTTGAGCATACGGCTAATGCGGTCAATGATGTCATGCAAATTACCCACAATCTGAATGCTTATGAATTACAACTGATCGAAGCTCGCCACGTTATCGCCAATCCTGTTAGTCAATATAAGGCGGAGAAAATTGCTTAATCAATGACCAAAGAAAAACAAGATAGTTTACAAGGTTGTCTAATCGGGCTTGCTTGTGGTGATGCCGTTGGCACAACCTTAGAATTTTGTCCTCGTCATCGAATTAAACGGGGTGTTCAGGATATGGTTGGTGGCGGAAAATTCCGTTTAGCCGCTGGAAAGTGGACGGATGATACCTCAATGGCACTTTGTTTAGCCGAAAGTTTATTAGTCTCAAAAGGGTTTAATCTTAATAATCAATTAGAATATTATTGCCGTTGGGCTTTTGAGGGATATAATTCTTCACTTTCTTATGGCTTTGGTTTAGGACAAACTACCGTTTATTCGTTATGTCATTTTCGCCGTACAGGACAAGCCATTACAACACCAACAAAAGATGGCAATGGGGCATTAATGCGACTTGCCCCCATTGCGGTTTTTTACCATAACAATTTAACCCAATGTATTCACTATGCAGAACAAAGTGTCAAAGCGACTCATCTCTCCGCCGATTGTTTTTCTGCCAACCGATATTTTGCCGAAGTATTGTATAACATATTTCAAGGGGAACGTGATAAAGATCTGTTATTTGCTCATTTTCAACCTTATACTTGGTCTAAGCCAATGGGGCGATTATTTAACGTTGAGTTTAAAAACAAAAATAGCGATCAAATAAGCAGTTCAGGCTATGTGATAGATACATTAGAAGCTGCGATATGGGCGTTCTATCATAGTGATAATTTCGAACAAACTATTCTCAAAGCAGCAAATTTAGGCGAGGATGCGGATACCGTCGCTGCCGTTGCAGGACAAATAGCAGGGGCTTTTTATGGGCTTTCTCAGATTCCTAAAAAATGGCAACAAAAGTTATTTCAATATGAGCGTATTTTAACCCTTGCAAACCAATTAATCGCAAATGCACCGCTTGATTTAGCGGAATAAAACCTTATCTAATACATATTCATCAATTAAATCATAGGAAAAATTATGTCAAACCCATTATTACAAGATCATCAACTTCCCGCTTTTTCGCAAATTAAACCCGAGCATATCAAACCTGCCATTGAGCAATTAATTCAAGATTGTCGTGCGACCACAGAAAAATTATTAGAAAACGCACCGCACTTTAGCTGGGATAATTTTTGCCAGCCCTTAGCGGAAGTCAATGATCGGCTAAGCAAAGCCTGGTCGCCAGTGAGTCATCTTAATTCCGTAAAAAATAGCCCTGAATTACGTGAGGCTTATCAAGCCTGTTTGCCGTTATTATCCGAATACGGTACTTGGGTAGGGCAACATCAAGGTTTATATAATGCCTATTTACAACTCAAAAACAGCCCAGAATTTACCCAGTTAAGTCTGGCACAGCAAACGGCTATTAACAATAGCTTGCGTGATTTTAAATTGTCGGGCATTTCCTTGCCTGCCGACAAACAACAGCGTTATGGCGAAATCGTGGCACGTTTATCCGAATTAAGCTCGCAATTTAGTAACAATGTGCTAGATGCCACAATGGGCTGGGAAAAAATTATCAGTGATAAATCCGAATTAGCGGGCTTACCTGAATCCGCTCTTGAAGCGGCTCAACAATCGGCACAGAGCAAAGGCATTGAGGGCTATCGCTTTACCTTAGAATTTCCAAGTTATTTGCCTGTAATGACCTATTGTGAAAACCGTGAGTTGCGTGAAGAAATGTATCGCGCTTTCGTTACCCGAGCATCTGAGCAAGGCCCAAATGCGGGCAAATGGGATAACAGTACCATTATGGAAGAAATTCTCAATTTACGGGTAGAATTAGCCAAACTCTTGGATTTTTCCACTTATACGGAATTATCCCTTGCCACCAAAATGGCAGAAAATCCACAACAAGTATTAGATTTTCTCGATAATTTGGCGAGCCGTTCCAAAGCTCAAGGACAAAAAGAATTGGCGGATTTACAAGCCTTTTGTCAGGCTGAATATGGCGTAAATGAGCTTGCACCTTGGGATATTAGCTTTTATAGCGAAAAGCAAAAACAAGCCCTCTATGCCATTAATGATGAAGAATTACGCCCTTATTTCCCAGAACAACGAGTATTAAATGGGCTATTTGAAGTCATTCAACGTATTTTTAATATTCGTGCGGTAGAACGTTTTGATGTGGATACTTACCACCCTGATGTGCGTTTCTTTGATCTGATTGATGCCCAAGATCAAGTACGAGGCAGTTTTTATTTAGATTTATATGCTCGTGAAAATAAACGTGGTGGTGCTTGGATGGACGATTGTGTAGGTCGCCGGCGTAAATTAGACGGCTCACTACAACGCCCAGTGGCTTACTTAACCTGTAATTTCAATAAACCCGTAGGCGACAAACCTGCACTATTCACCCACGATGAAGTGACTACCCTATTCCACGAATTTGGGCATGGTATTCATCATATGCTGACCTTAATTGATGTGCCTGATGTAGCTGGCATTAATGGTGTGCCTTGGGATGCAGTGGAATTACCAAGCCAATTCTTGGAAAATTGGTGCTGGGAAGAACAAGCCCTTGCTTTTATTTCGGGGCATTATCAAACCAACGAACCTCTGCCGACAGAAAAATTAGCCCAATTACTCAAGGCTAAAAATTTCCAAGCCGCAATGTTTGTGTTACGCCAACTCGAATTTGGTTTATTTGATTTCCGCTTACATCATCATTATCAAGCCAATCAACCCAACCAAATTTTGACAACCCTTAATCAAGTAAAACAAGATGTCGCGGTTATCAAAGGGGTAGAATGGGCAAGAACTCCTCATAGCTTTAGCCATATTTTTTCAGGTGGCTACGCCGCAGGTTATTATAGTTACCTCTGGGCAGAAGTGTTATCCGCCGATGCTTATTCACGCTTTGAACAAGAGGGAATTTTTAACCCTGTTACAGGGCAATCTTTCCTTGATGAAATCTTAACCAAAGGCGGTTCTGAGCCACCAATGACCTTGTTTAAACGCTTCCGAGGACGTGAACCTCAGCTTGATGCGTTGTTAAGACATAAAGGTATCAGCCAATAAATTTTATGTTAAAATCCCTTTAATTCCATTAGAGGGATTTTTTATTCTTGCTCAATATAGGAGGCATTATGCAATGGTTATCCACATGGTCAACTTGGCATTGGCTTATTCTAGGCTTTATTTTACTGATTGGCGAAATCATTATTCCCGGTATATTTCTCCTTTGGTGGGGATTAGCCGCTTTGACCTTAGCTGGCGTAGTCTTTCTCGTCCCCCAATTAAGTTTACCCACCGCCTTTATCCTTTATGCCATACTCGCCATAGCCCTGAGTCTGATGTGGTGGAAAATCCAGCATAGAAAAGATAAACAGGATCAATCACAAACCCATCTTAATCAACGGGATCATTTTATGCTAAACAAAATCGGTATTGTACAAAGCATACAAGCCAATGACATAGGGCGAGGACATTTCGGCGATACCACTTGGCGAATCAAAGGTCAACACCTGCAACAAGGGGACAGCATTAAAGTTATCAATGTAGAAGGCATTACCCTGTTAGTGCAGAAACTTGAGGAACAACAATGAACCATTTAATTATTATTGCACACCCAAATAAACAAAGTTTTAACCATGCCATTTTACAAAGCGTGCAAGAAAGCAGTAAACAATTACAGGTTGAAACCCAAATTCGTGATCTTTATCAGCTTGATTTCAATCCTATTTTAAATTGGCAAGAATTAACGGCTAGCTACCAAAATATCCTACCAACAGAAATTCAGCATGAACAACAATTTATCCTTAATGCCGATTTAATTACCTTAATTTACCCCTTATGGTGGATGGGCTTTCCTGCTATTTTAAAAGGCTATTTAGATCGTGTTCTCAGCCATGGTTTCGCCTATAAAACTGAGGGAGGCATTTCGCAAGGCTTATTACAAGGCAAAAAAATGCAACAATTTATTACCCTAGGCAGTAATCTCGCACAGTATCAAACCTTAGGTTGGGATAAATCCCTTGATGATTGCTTAATCAATGGCTTATTTAATTATTGTGGTATTCAAGATATTAATTACCAATTATTTGGCGATATTCATTTAATTAATCAATCACAACGCCAAGCCATCTTACAGCAAGTAAAAGAAAAGACGACTCAAAATATTGTGGCGATGCAGACTCAAAGTTGATAAAAAAGTGCGGTAAAAATTACCGCACTTTTTCTCCAGATTAATTAGCATTAAACATGATTAGCACAACCACAATGATGATGGGTAAAATCTAATACCATACGCCCCTGAATTTTCCCCTCGTGCATTTCTTGGAAAATAGCGCCAACATCTTCTAATGGGCGAGTTTGCACCACTGGCACAACTAAACCTCTTGCCCCAAACTCAAAGGCTTCCGCTAAATCTTGTCGTGTCCCCACTAAAGATCCAATGACCCGAATACCATCTAACACAATGCGAGGAATGGATAAATCCATGGTATCCACAGGCAACGCCACTGCAACCACCGTTCCCCCCGCTCTAACCGCATTAACCGCACTATTAAATGCAACCTTAGCTACAGCAGTCACCACAGCGGCATGTGCACCACCTTCGGTAATTTCAATAATTCGTTGTTCTGCATTTTCTTTCGCTGAATTAATTACCACATCCGCACCAGATTGTTGTGCTAAAGCCAATTTATCATCATTCACATCAATGGCAATCACTTTCGCACCAAACACTTTTTTCGCATATTGAACGGATAAATTACCTAATCCTCCAGCACCATATAACGCAATCCATTGTCCTGAACGCACTTCTGATACCTTAATGGCTTTATAGGTGGTCACTCCCGCACAAGTAATACTACTTGCCTGAGTAGGATCAAGCCCATCGGGCACTTTAACCGCATAATTTGCCGCAACAACACAATATTCCGCCATACCACCATCAACGGTATATCCTGCATTTTTCACCGAGCGACATAAGGTTTCCCGCCCTGATACACAATACTCACAATGATTACAACTTTCATATAACCAAGCAACACTCACACGATCACCCACTTTTAACGTGGTAACATCATCGGCAACTTGTTGCACAATGCCAATTCCCTCGTGTCCAAGTATCCGTCCAGGATATTTACCATAATCGCCTGCTGCAACATGTAGATCCGTATGACAAACGCCACAATATTCCATTTTTACTAATGCTTGTCCTGTACCCACAGAAGGAATCTCTTTCTCAATCACTTCAACACCAGAACAATTCGTATTAACCACTGCTGCTTTCATTTTCATTGTTAAGCCCTCCATTTGAAATATCATACTTTGCTTTCATACTGATCTATAGTCCTTTCAATTTAAAGTGGAACGACTATATTCCATAATTTGAAAGCATTTTCAGCTTATCTTGCTCCAAATGAAAACTCAACAATTACTTGCGCAAAATACCTTATTTTTATTAAATTTGTGACATTGTGCAAATTATTAACATAACGATAACGAAAGCAAAACAAAAAAGTGCGGTAATTTTGACCGCACTTTTATTATCTCAATATTACTTATCAAACAACTTATTATGCTTTTGTTGTAATAATTGAAAATCCTCAGAAAAGATTAATGCTTGTTCTGCTCGTTGTAATGTTCATTACTGTGATGGCTATATGCCACATGAGCCAGGTTTTACCAGCAAAAATCGGTTAAATTGAATATGTATTAACACTTCCCTAAAAACCTAAATAAAAAGAAAAATATGAATAATTATGTTATCATAATGGCTAAGTCAATAAGGAGAAAATGATGATTTCTGAAGCTGAAAAAAAAGTTAGAAAAGAAGCCGTTGAATATGCAAAAGCGAGTGTAGAATTAGAGGGGATCACTCTATCTAAAGGATTGCTAGATATTTCTGATAAATATGTTCAAGGTTTATTAACTAGAGAAGAATTTACAAGAGAATATATTATGGCGGTAAAAGCAGGGATATGATATGGCTAAAAGCTATTCTGAAGAAGAAATAAAGGATAAATTATCATTTATCCGTTTATCAGAATTAAGCGAAAATCCTATAAAAGGGAATTTTGACATAGCGCATCTAAAAGAAATTCATCAATATATCTTTCAAGATAGCCCTAATATAGCTGGTAAATTTAGATCCGAAATTAAAGATCCTAATAAATTATGGCATAAGGTGCGCTCTTATGCGAGCTTCGGAAATATAACCGTTTTTTATAGCCGAATGGATAGCCAAAGTATCAAAGAAATTGAAGATACATTAAATACTATCAATATAAACCATTTAAAAACGTTAAATAAAAACGTATTCGTTAAGAATATTACTAATCTTTATAGTAAACTGGATTATATTCACCCATTTTCTGACGGTAATAGCCGAACATTACGGGAATTTACTCGACTTCTTGCTAAAGAAACAGGGTTTAAATTAGATTGGTCTAAATTTACTCGAACAGAAATATACTTAGCAAGAGATTTTGAAGTAAATACAATAAATTTAGCAAGAAATTCTGATCCTACACAACAAACAGCATTAAAAGATGAAATAAATGCCATTCATTACCATAAAGACTATAAGACTTTAGAAGAAGTTATAAATTATTCATTGTCCAAATTAAGATATTAAATTATAAAGAACTATAGCCATTCCACTTTAAAATAATACTGTGTTAGTTCGCCGTACTCGTTGTACTGTCTTCGGTGTGCCGCCCTATCTTATTTTAAATTGAAACGACTATAATTATTAAAATCACATATTAAAAATATGCGGTAATTTTGACCGCACTTTTATTATCTCAATATTACTTATCAAACAACTTATTATGCTTTTGTTGTAATAATTGAAAATCCTCAGAAAAGGTTAATGCTTGTTCTGCTCGTTGCAAAGAAGAGATAGCCAGTTGTAAAGCCGCCTCACGCACCTGTTGTTCTGGTGCATTTTGCCAAATGATGGCTAAATTTTTTTGTAATAAAAGATTAACCTCTAATAGCTCTACGCCATCACGAGCAATAGGGGCGAAACCACTTTTAATCCAATCTGACGCATCTAAAGGTTTAATGGCTAATCGATCATAATTTACGCTGCTTTGTTTTTGTTCAGGTCGCGTAATCAAAATACGCATCATAATATTCATTACCGCAATGGCTGTACCCGGATCATTTGCCACTGGTGGTAAGGCTTTTTGTGCCGACTCCGCTAACACAATAAATCCCCATTCAGGATCTTCCTCATAATGACGAGAGCCTGCCAATACAAAATATTGTGCTAATTGATCTAATTGTTTCTTATCTTTAGGTGCATTTTCCACCGACATTAAAGGCATATTGGGCGAAATTAACTCTCCAGGTCTTACCTTAATCGCTATATAACAATCTTGTTTTTCCGCATAACGTTGTAAGGATAACATATCAATATGGGTTAGATACCCTACTTCACTGGCATAAACAATACTCCCTTGTTCACTACTATTCCCCACCCAATTTGCTCCCATGCTAGGATTAAGACGATAATGTTGTAAGGCATTTTCTGCCGCACAATGAATTTTTTCTAAAGTATTTTTCATTCCGCCTAAATGGGAAATAGTGGCTACCCAGCGAATTAAGGTAATAATTAAATAAAGCAAAACCAGCAAAGTACTAACAAAAAGCACAAAGCGTCCATTTTGCCCATAAAATCCCATACCTAATACGGTTTTTGCAATAATGGCATAAATAAATGCTGAAATAAAACTGGCTATCGCCATACGGGTATTATCATCGCCCATAACCAATTCCGTTGCCCGCGGTGTTGTTCCCCCTGAGGCGGATGCAAAAGCCGATACCATAATGGATAATGAAAAGGTACTTACCGCTAGCATACTTGACGCAATAATCCCCAATAAACCATCTAAGGTATCCTGTTGCACTTCTGGTAATACATTTTCATCAATAAAAAAATTCACTGATTTAGCAGCAAAGGCAAAAATAATAGCTAATAAAGCCCCAAGCGTGGGGGTTATCCACAACGTATTCCCCGGCTTTTTTAATGCCAATAACAAACGATAAAACATTCATATTCTCCTATAAAAATCTGGCAAGCTATTATAGTGATTTCAACCAAAAATCACTATATCCTATATCATCATTTCAATTTAAAATAGAATGACGATATTAGCGCTACTTCACTTTCCTCACTAAATCTTGCCTAAAAACTTATTTATCAACTAAAAATAAGTTTTGATAATAATTATTATCTAGGCTATAATCTCGCTCACTGTTAATCATTTCATACTCAAAACAAGGAAACATAATGAAAAAAGGCATTCATCCTGAAAATTACCGTACAGTGTTATTTTATGACTCTAGTGCTCAAACGGGCTTTTTAATCCGTTCTTGTGCAAGAACAACCAATACCATGAAATGGACTGATGGCAAGGAATATCCTGTTTATATGTGTGATACTTCTTCGGCTTCTCACCCTTTCTATACAGGTAAAACCCGTCAAATTGCTAACGAAGGACGTGCAAGTGAATTTGCTCATCGCTATGGTAAATTTGGTGCATTAAAATCAAAATAACTCACTAAATTCTCATTAAAAAATAAGGAAAAACCATGCAAGTCTTATCTTCTTTAAAAAGTGCTAAAACACGCCACCCAGGCTGTAAAATTGTTCGCCGTCATGGTGTCGTTTATGTCATCTGCAAAGAAAATCCTCGTTTTAAAGCACGCCAAGGCGGTAAAAAACGTAAATAATGTTTAAATCCTCTTATTAAAGAGGATTTTTTCTCCCTCTTTTTTATCCTCAAATTTCTGCTATATTAACGCTTTTAATTCACATCTAAGGAACTGTTCTTTATGCAAACATTATTAAAACTCACTCATTTTTTCAGTAAAACCTTTGCTTTATGGGCTTTAGTCGCCGCAATTCTTGCATTTTATTTTCCCGATACCTTTAAATTAATCGCGCCTTATATTCCTTACCTATTGGGCATTGTTATGTTTGGTATGGGGATTACGCTAACCTTTGCTGACTTTGGTGAAGTGGTTAAACATCCTAAAGCGGTATTTATTGGTGTTGCAGGGCAATTTATTATTATGCCAGCCTTGGCTTATGCCTTAGCAAAAGGATTTAATTTGCCTGCCGAATTAGCCATTGGTGTAATCTTAGTGGGATCTTGCCCGGGCGGCACCTCTTCTAATGTGATGACCTATTTAGCCAAAGGTAATACAGCATTATCCATTGCTTGTACCACGATTTCTACCTTGCTCGCCCCTATTTTAACGCCAATCATTTTCTATGCTTTAGCCAGCCAATGGTTAGAAATCAATGCAGCAGCAATGTTTATATCTGTGCTTAAAATGGTGTTATTACCGATTTTCTTAGGCCTAATTGTGCGGGCATTATTTAAAAATAAAATTGCGGAAATCAGCCAAACAATGCCCCTCCTTTCAGTCATCGCCATTGTATTAATTCTGGCAGCCGTTGTCGCAGCGAGCAAAGATCGCATTGTTGAATCTGGTTTACTAATTTTTGCTATCGTCGTGTTACATAATAGCCTAGGTTATTTAATCGGTTTCTTGGTGGCTAAACTTGTTAAACTTGATAATTACGATAGTAAAGCTATTGCTATTGAGGTTGGTATGCAAAACTCTGGACTTGGTGCTGCTCTAGCTGCCGCTCACTTCAACCCTATCGCCGCCGTACCAAGTGCGTTATTTAGTTTCTGGCATAATGTTTCAGGTTCATTACTGGCAAATTTCTTTGCGAATCTTAAAAATAAATAATTGGTGATAAATCAATTAAAATTTTTAAATAAAAAGTGCGGTTAATTTTTGGGATTTTTTACTGTTCAGAGGACAGATAAAGTAATGCTAGATCTCTAATTTATTGATATTTAATCCTATGTTCTGTCCGCTGATCCAACCCAAATATGTCTAAGTTTGGTGTAATAGACAAAATGGTTGCTAATAATAATTTTCTCAAATTGTTAGCAACTCTTTTTATTTAAAATGTCCTTTATAAACATGATCTTATGCTTTCTATTTAATCCATTATGACTAATTAATTTACACTTAGGTTGACTAAATAAACCTTCTAACCGATTTGTTGTTTTTTCAATATTTAATTCCATGTACTTTCAAAGGTAAATAAATATCTTTCATCATATTTAATGCTCGCTAATGCCTCTTAATCCTTTATCTTTATAAAGAAAATAACTTTTTTGCATTTCTATGAGCGTTCATTCAAATAATCTTGATGTTTTAAATACCAATAATACAAACGACGAAAAAATCATGTTTTGGCTTTCTTTCAGCGTTTTCACAATGATTTTTAATTCCTTTCCTGCCTGAGATTGATGTTTTCTTCTTAATTTTCTCATCACCATTGCCACAAGATGAAAATTGTACATTTTAATAGGCGTATCTAAAGAAAGTGGTATCTATAATAATATTTAAATAAGTTGACGAGAGGAAAATTAAAGTTTCTCGGGGCTTTATCAATATATCTTTGAATTGTTTTAACAGAAAATTGATATTTAATGACAAGCACTTTATACGTCTGTTTTCCCTGAGAATAATGAAATCAAATTGCGGTGAGATTTAATTTGTTTTAAAAGATAAAAGTTTTATTATGATGATTATATTTATAGCTTTGAATAGTATTTTTCTTTCCATGTTTGTAGATTGAATTATTTTGACAATATGGAAAATTTTTGGGGCTGAAGTAGATTAGCCCCTTAATTAATCATAATGGATTAAGCAGAAATCGTAAGATTATGTTTATAAAGGATTTTTTAAATAAAAAGAGCTGCTAACAATTTGAGAAAATTATTATTAGCAACTATTTTGTCCATTACACCATAAAGCAGCTATAATACCAAAACTGACCGCACTTTAATACAACATTAATTTCTTTTAACTTATTTCAAACTTTCAAAGATTTTCTCTGCTAAATTTCGTGATATTCCTGGTACTGAAGCGATTTCATCAATACTTGCCTTTTTCACGCCTTGCATACCGCCTAAATATTTAAGCAGTGCTTGTCGCCGTTTCGCCCCTACGCCTGCAATATTTTCTAAATGACTTTGCAAAAATTGCGTTTGTCGTTTCTTGCGGTGTCCGCTAATCGCATGATGATGGCTTTCATCTCGAATATGTTGAATAAGGTGTAAAGCAAGGCTATCTGCGGGTAGATTAATTTCACGTTCTTGTTTACTGATAATTAAGGTTTCTAATCCTGCTTTACGATCAACACCTTTCGCTACGCCAATTAAGTGCGGTCGTTTTTTATCCCATTTTACTTGTAGTTGCGAAAAAAACTGTAAAGCACGATTTAATTGCCCTTTTCCGCCGTCAATAAAAATGACATCAGGAATTTTATCTGGCTCTAATTCTTTGTCATAACGTTTTTTTAATACTTGCTCCATGGCGGCATAATCATCACCTGCTTGGATACCTTCAATATTAAAACGGCGATAATCTGACTTTAATGGTCCTTCTTGGTTAAACACGACACAAGAGGCAACAGTTTGATTACCCATCGTATGGCTAATATCAAAACATTCCATACGCTGAATATTGTCAATATTCAATAACTGTTGCAAGGCTTGATAGCGTTGTGTCATTAAAGAGGCTTGTTTTAATTGGGTAACTAATGTCGCTTTGACATTCATTTGAGCGAGCTGTAAATATTTGCTTTTATTGCCTCTCACATTATCTTGGATACTGACTTTATGCCCCGCTTGCTCTGTTAATAATTGTTCTAACATCGCTTTTTCGGGCAGCTTATGATCCACAATTACTGTGTGAGGAATGCTTCGTCCTTGATCCCCTTGGAGATAGAATTGCCCCACAAATGTTGCCGTAAGCTCTGCCAAATCTGTATTCACTGGCACTTTAGGAAAATAACTTCGATTTCCCAAAATTTTGCCATGGCGAATAAATAACACTTGCACACAAGCAATACCATGTTGGTAAGCCATGGCTAAAATATCCATATCATCTAGTCGTTCATTTGCCACAAATTGTTTTTCAATCACAGCTCGTACTGCTTGAATTTGATCACGAATACGGGCGGCTTGTTCAAATTGCAGGGCTTGGCTGGCTTGCTCCATTTTACTGATTAGATGTTCTAAGACCTGTTGATCTTTGCCTTGTAAAAATAAACGAGCAAAATTCACTTGCTGAGCATATTCTTCATCGCTTACATAACCTGCCACACAAGGAGCGGCACAGCGTCCAATTTGATATTGTAAGCAAGGGCGAGAGCGGTTGTTATACACCGCATTTTCACATTGCCTAACAGGAAATAATTTTTGCAATAAGGAGAGGGTTTCTCTCACTGCCCCAGCATGAGGATAAGGCCCAAAATACTCTCCTGCAATCTTTTTACTGCCTCGATAAGCGGTAATGCGTGGGTGGCGTTCTTTTGTTAATAAAATATAGGGATAAGATTTATCATCTCGTAACAACACATTATAACGAGGTTGATAGGCTTTAATAAAATTATGCTCCAGTAGCAGAGCTTCCGTTTCTGATGAGGTAATGGTGACATCAATATGACGAATGGCGGCTACTAAGGCTTCCGTTTTTTTACTGGCTAAATTGGAGCGAAAATAACTGGATAAACGTTTTTTTAAGTCTTTTGCTTTTCCGACATAAATGACCTGTTGTTTATCGTCATACATACGATAAACACCAGGCTCGTGAGTAACATTTTTTAGAAAAGATTTGGCGTCAAATAACATAAATGAGGCTTATACTGATCGATTCTCAGCCAAAATAGACCGCACTTTTGCTAAATCTTCTGGCGTATCAACGCCAACGGCTGGCTCAGCCAGAGCAAGCTCGGCATGAATTTTCTCACCATACCATAACACGCGTAATTGCTCTAAAGATTCAATCTGTTCTAAGGCTGTTGGCTGCCATTGGACATATTGTTTAATAAAGCCTGCACGATAAGCATAAAGCCCGATATGACGCAAATAATGCTCTGGGACTAACGAAAGTTTGTGATCAGCTTGGCTTAATTGAGCAAAATCATCACGATTCCAAGGAATCGCCGCTCGAGAGAAATATAATACATAGCCCTTATGATCCATCACTAATTTCACCACATTAGGGTTAAATAATTCTTCTGCCTGTTGGATTTTAACCGCTAAAGTCGCCATATTTACCTGAAATTTTTCTAAATTTTGCGCCACTTGCTGAATAATAACTGGCGGAATGAGGGGTTCATCGCCCTGCACATTCACAACAATTTCATCTTCAGGTAAATGACATTTTTCAACCACTTCTGCTAAGCGTTCTGTACCTGAATTATGTTTAGCTGAAGTCAAGCATACTTCACATAAATCCTGTACTGCCTCGGCAACCTGTTGATGATCCGTTGCCACAATAATTCGTTTTGCCCCTGATAATTTTGCTTTTTCCACCACATGAGCGATCATAGGTTTACCCACAATATCAGCTAAGGGTTTACCCGGTAAACGACTTGAGGCATAACGTGCAGGGATAACGACGGTAAAAGGTAATGCCATTATTTTTCCTCCTGTTCATTGTCTAAGGAAATCGCTTGCTCCGCTAATAGCACAGGAATCCCCTGTTTTATGGGATAAGCTAAATGCTCAAAGCGACAAATTAATTGCTGATGTTGTTCATCATATTGCAATCGCCCTTGACAACGTGGGCAAGCAATAATCTCAAGTAGTTTACTGTTCATTGATAATCCTTGATTTTTTGTTCAATTTTAGCCAGTAACTTCTGTGTATCCCCCATTAATTGGGTTTCCACTGGCACATACCACCAATTTCCTTGAGCAAAGGCACGACATTTCACCGCATCTTTTTCCGTCATGAATAGAGGAATATGTTTATCTTGTTCAATGAAGTCGCTAAGTTGAAAATGATGATGATCACTAAAGATTTGTTGTCCAACTAGTTCTATACCTAACTCTTGTAACATAGTAAAAAAACGTGTTGGATTGCCTATGCCTGCAATGGCAAAGGCCTGTTTAAAATCAGTGACTAAACGTTTTTCTTGGGTTAATAAATTAATCGCATATTGAGGTTTAAGTTGCATCACAAACTGACTATATACATTAGCTTGTCCATTTGCCACAACAAAATCCACCTGAGTTAAGCGAGAAGGCAATTCTCGTAATGGTCCTGCGGGTAATAAAAAACCGTTGCCTATCCCTAATTGGCTATCCATAACCACAATTTCAATATCCCGTTGCAAGGCATAATGTTGTAAACCATCATCGCTAATAATCACATCTAACGCAAACTGTTGCGTGAGTAATTCAATACTTTGTTGGCGATTAGGGGAAATACAAATTGGTACGCCCGTACGCTGAGCCAATAAAACGGGTTCATCGCCAAATAAATCAGGCGATGAATCAGGCTCAACTAACGCTGGAAACCTTTTGGTTTTAGCGCCATAACCTCGAGAAATAATTCCTACTCGATAGCCGCGTTGTTGTAAATGCTTTACTAGCCAAATGGTTAAAGGGGTTTTTCCATTTCCCCCTACCGAAAGGTTGCCCACAATAACCACCGCCAATTTAGCACGATAAGAAGAAAAAAAGCCATAGCGAAATAATTGACGGCGAATCACTGTAATTAGCCAAAATAATCCCGCAAAGGGCAATAATAACCAAGCTAAACGCTGACGAGAATACCAAAATTTCATTATGCTTTTTCACCAAATTGCATTTGATGTAGCTGACGATACAAGCCATTCATTGCTAGCAAGGCTTGATGATTACCTCGCTCTTTTATCTCGCCATGTTCAATTACCAGAATTTCATCGGCTTTTTCAATGGTTGATAAACGGTGTGCAATCACAAGTACTGTGCGATTTTGCTGAATTTGTTCTAATGCCGCTTGAATAGCACGTTCCGATTCCGTATCTAATGCCGAAGTGGCTTCATCAAGAATTAAGACTGCCGCATCACGCAATAATGCCCTTGCAATGGCTAAACGCTGGCGTTGCCCCCCAGATAAGCTCGCCCCATTTTCGCCAATAACGGTATCTAACCCCTCTGGCAATTTTTCAATAAATTCCATAGCGTGAGCTGCTTTGGCAGCGTTAATAATATCTTCACGACAATATTTATCCGTGGCAGCATAAGCAATATTATTCGCAATTGTATCATTAAATAAATGTACCTGTTGTGAAACCACAGCACAATGAGAACGTAAATTTGCGAGGCGATAATCTTGAATATTCACGCCATCTAATAAGATTTCCCCTTGTTGCACATCATAAAATCGAGGTAATAAATTAGCGATAGTAGATTTACCTGAACCCGAACGCCCCACTAAAGCAACGGTTTTCCCCGCTTCAATCTCAAAACTTACATTAGACAAAGCAGGAATATTTTTTCCTTCATAGCTAAAACTAACTTGATTAAAACGTACCTGCCCTTTAACCTTTTCCACTTCATATTGCCCAGAATCTTTCTCTATTGGCAAATCTAAAATGGCAAATAATGTTTGGCAAGCCGCCATACCACGTTGAAAAGCCGCATTAACATTGGTTAATGATTTCAATGGTCGCATCATCGCTAACATTGAAGAGAAAACCACCGTAAATGCCCCTGCGGTTAAGTTTTGGCTCATAATTTCAGGCAAGGTAGCAAGATATAAAACTGCCGCTAAAGCAAAAGAGGCAATAATTTGCACCACAGGATCAGAAATGGCATCAGCCACCATCACTTTCATACCTTTACGACGCATATCATTACTCACATGACGAAAACGCTCTTCCTCAATTTGCTGTCCGCCAAAGGATAAGACTTCTTTATGCCCTTTTAGCATTTGTTCAGTGGTTGAGGTTAAGGTACCCATTGAGTTTTGCATATTTTTACCTAAACGGCGAAAATGTTTAGAAACAATACGAATCAAAACGGCAATAATCGGCCCAATAATAAATAAGACAATCGAAAGCTGCCAACTGGTGTAAATCATAACCCCCAATAAAGAGAGAATATAAGCCCCCTCACGCACAATGGTCACTAAAGAATGGGAAGAGGAATTAGCAACCTGCTCAGAATCATAGGTAATTCTTGATAATAAAGATCCTGTGGTATTTTTATCAAAAAAGCTCGCTGGCATATACATTAAATGTTTAAAAATATGACGGCGTATGGTCATCACCACTTTACCCGATACCCAAGCCAAACAATAAGTGGAAATAAAACTGGTAATGCCTCGCAATATGATGAGAAAGACAACGACTACCGCCATCATACGCAAAAAATCCGTTTCTGCTTTACCAAAACCTTCATCAAGTAAGGGTTTTAACATAGAAATCAACCCAGCATCAGTCAGCGCATTGAGTATTAATGCGATCCCTGCTGCCACAATCCCTAATTTAAAGGGTGCAATAATCGGCCATAGACGTTTAAAGGTCTGCCATGTAGAAAAATCATTATCCTGCATAACTACTCATCTTTTACTAATAAATCGCGACATTGTACCTTTATTTACTCGGTTCTCCAATGATTATGCGATACCAAGGGGAAAATTTATCCCTTGCGGTTTTTATTTCAAACCCATCATCATAAAAAAGCAATGAAATTTGCCCATCTCGTGCCGTATTAAAAACCTGTACTTGATAACGCTTTAACCTCTCTATCACTTGTTTATTAGGCAATCGCCAAGGATTCCAACGTCCACTTGAAATTAATGCCACTTTTGGCGTGGTTCGCCCTAATAACAATTCACTGGTTGATGTTTGGCTGCCATGATGTCCCACTTGTAAAATATCTATCGGTTCGCTAATGTGATGAATAAATTCTCGTTCTGCTGCAATATCGGCATCGCCAGTTAATAAAATTTGATAACGCCCATCATCAACCAATAATACACAAGAATCCCGATTCTTTGCTCTTGTAACAGGTTGGGGCGGTGATAAAGCTCGCAAGGTTAATCCTTGCCAATACCAAGTTTTACCTCGATAACACAGATCAATATTTTGTGTTTGGTAAAAAACCGTTGAGGCTTGGATCAAACTTAGGCTAGGAAATGCCTTGAGTAAGCTGGGTACGCCACCTGCGTGATCATTATCATCATGGCTAACGATCAATTTCTCTAATTGGATACCTTGCCGAAATAAATAAGGCAAGATCTCAAGGCTCGCCATATCCCCACCCTGCCAACTTGCCCCACTGTCGTACAAAATAGCTTTATTATTTTTAACCAATAAGGTTGCTTGCCCCTGCCCTACATCAAGGGTTTCTAAACGCCAATGGGGTTTTGTTATTAGATCCTTAAATCCTTGTCCACCACAATATAAAATCAAACAGGCACAGGCGATATACAAATAAGTACGCGTAATGGGGGATAAATAACGTTCTGGCGATAAAGTAAGAGGAAACCTCCGCTTAGTTTGCCAAGGGAGAGCCGCCTTAGGTAAACGCCAAGGATATTGATAAACCCAATAAACACTACTTGCTAATAATAAAGTATAAAGTGCGGTCAAAAATAAACTTATTTTTTGGGATAAATATAACCAACCACCTTGCCAATAAGCTATCATTTGATTAATCAATAACACCAATTCATTTGCCCAATACCAACTCGCAAAAAGCCCTTCAGTAAAGGTAGCAAATAACACTAAGGGGACTAATAATAAACTATAAAAAGGAACAGCAATAAGGTTTGCCCAAAAACTATGGAGAGAAAAACCATTAAAAATCGCAAGTTGAATTGGAGTAAAGAACCAGAATAATCCCAGTTGTAAATGGATAATGCCCCATAAATACTTGCCACGCCACTCATTAAATCCCCTTCCTCGCCATTCAAAAATGCCTAAGGGAAAAAGCTGATACCATAAAATTAAACAAGTTACTGCCCCCACGGATAACCAAAAGCTCGCCGACAAAATCATCATAGGATCGCAAAGCAATAATAACGCTACTGTCCGCAATAACAGTTGCCAAGGGGTACAATAGCCCTTACGCCAACGGAAAAAAAGTAAAATGGATAATGCCACTATCGCACGAAAGGTGGGAATAGAAAACCCTGCCAGCTGTGCATAAAATAAGGCTACCGAAAAGCCAACAATCAACGGCAAGGCGCCCGTAATATAGCGAGTAGGAAAAACAAATTGCAACAACCGACCAAGTAGAAAACCAACGCCCATAGCAATGCCAATATGCAAACCTGAAATCGCAATTAAATGTGCCGTATTGGTTTGTTGATAATGTTGCCAAGTAGTACGATCTAACCAAGCTCGTTCGCCAAACGCCAAAGCTAATAATAAACCTTGCTCAGACAAGTTTTGCGTTTGTTGTAAAGCACGATATAAACGACGCTCTCGCCAAGAAAAATCTTCCGCAATTTTGACCGCACTTTTTACCCTTGCTTGCAAACTTATTCCCTTTGCCAATGCCCATTGCTGGCGATCAAAACCTTGCTGATTTAGACGTGAAGAAAGTGGACGCAATAATAATTCCCCTTGCCAAATCTCGCCGATTTTAGGTTGGCTCTCTGCCACTTGCCATAACACATCAATACGCCGCACAGGAAAGGTTTCTGAAAATATCGTTTCAATCACTAACCGCTGATATTGTTGTTGATGTAATATTTCCACAATTTTGAAGGATTGCAATGATTTAGGGGGGAATTGATCCACCTGCTTGGCTTGCTGTAAAAGCGACCAAGCCTGACCATGTAAGAGTAAAATTAATCCCCAAAATAACAATGCTTCACGCCATTTTCTCCGCCATAACATCAGCAATAAAAGCAAAATTTCCCATAGAGGAAATAACCCTATTTCTGGTAACCATAACAAAGCAAAGGCCAATAAAATGGTTATCATTGCCCATTTATCGAGTGGATTTCTTAACAATGACATAAACATTTACAATCCGCAGACACAATGCCTCGTCATAAAACAAAACAGTACAGCGAGTTGTGCCAAGGCGGTATTATTTTTAAAGTAGGACGACGATAAAACAAGATATGCTTAATCATTATTTAATCAAAGCCTTAATCAGAAAAAATGGAAGATTGCTCGCAAAAAGAAAAAATTTAATAGAAAAATTCAGTGTTAATTTGCGATTTTCGTTTGCTAAAAAAATAAAATTCTGTTATTTATATTGCCCCGCAAAATACTGAAGTATTTAATTTAATATACTGTTGCTTAAATAAGCAAAAATGGAGCCGAGTTAGGGTATATTGTTGTTACTTAGTCGGTATTTTGAGATTTTATTTAACTGTCACTATAAATAGGAATTAAGTGATCAATAACAGCGTAAGCCTGATGTGGACACATTCTTATTTAGGAGAAAACATAATGACTAAGACAAAATCATCTCTCAGTCTATTGTCCTTGGCGGGCGTAGAACCTTATAAAGAAAAGAAAAATGAAGAATATATGAATGAGGCACAATTAGCTCATTTTGAGAAAATTCTTCAAGCATGGCACGAACAAATTATGGAAGAAGCAGAACGTACTGTCGCCCATATGCGTGATGAAGCCTCTAATTTCCCTGATCCTGCGGATCGTGCAACCCAAGAAGAGGAATTCAGCTTAGAGCTAAGAACGCGAGACAGAGAACGTAAACTGCTGAAAAAAATTGAACGCACGCTGAAAAAAATTGAAACGGGCGATTTTGGCTATTGTGAATCTTGTGGGATAGAAATTGGTATCCGTCGCTTAGAAGCACGTCCAACAGCAGATTTATGCATTGATTGCAAAACCTTAGCTGAGATTCGTGAAAAACAAATGGTAGGTTAATTTATCTTGCCTTTAAAATAACAAAATCCCACAAAAGCCTTTGTGGGATTTTTAATATTAATCATTATCTCTTATATTTAAGCAGCAACCATTACCATAGCTGGGCGAATAACTCGACCATTTAACAGATAACCTTTTTGCAATACGCTGGTAATCTGATTAGCTTCAAACCCTTCTGTTGGCTGCATTGAAATAGCTTGATGTAAATCTGGATTAAAGACTTCCCCCTCAACGCCCACAGGCTCAACGCCGAAACGACTTAAGGTTGTGAGTAAATCTTTAAGGGTTAACTCTACCCCATCAAATAAGGCTTTAACCCCCTCTTCTGGTTGTTCTGCAATATTCGTTTGTGTTGCTATAGCACGCTCAAGATTATCCACGGTGTTAATAATATCTTTAGCAAATTTCTCTAAAGCAAATTTATGGGCTTTCTCAACATCTTGTTCTGTACGGCGGCGAATATTATCAATTTCAGCACGAGTTCTCAGTAGAATATCTTGTTCTTTCTTAGCACAATCTGCTAACTGGGCTTCTAATTCCTGTACTCGCTCAATAGCTTGTGCTAACGGATCGCCTTGCTCATTTTGCACATTTTCTTGCGTTTCAGGCTCACAAGTCTCTACACGAGATTGTTCTTCATTTTCTAATTCTACTTGTTTTTCTTGTTCAGACATAAGTACTCCATTATAAAATCAGTCATAATTCCCGCCTATTGTAGCAAAAAATTTCTATTTGCGTGAACTAGACAGATAAACATATCATCAGTTATAGCACATTAAATATAGCCGTCCCACTTTAAACTAATATAGCCTTACCTCATTTTAAATTGAAACGACTATACAAAATAACACAACATCAATATCACAAGCTATTTATGTTGCATTCAACGGGCTGTATTGTAATATAGTGGTCAAATTGATTTATTCAAGAGATACAGCTTAGGCATGATGATAACAACGAATTTCCCAGCACCTGATCACGAGCATTCACATAGTCCATTTACTACTATAGGTTTAGTGGGGAAACCACGCAATCTTTCCTTGCAACTTCATCGTAACCTTTTACAATGGCTAATAGATAAAGGCTATGAAGTTATTGTAGAGCAAGAAGTGGGAGAAAAATTAAATTTAAATCCAACCTATATTGCCAGTTTAGAAGAAATAGGACAACGTGCTGAACTCGCTATTGTCATTGGTGGTGATGGCAATATGCTTGGTAACGCAAGGGTATTATCTAAATATGATATTTCATTAATTGGTATTAATCGAGGCAATTTAGGTTTTTTAACTGATATTGATCCTAAACAAACTTATGAACAACTCCAAGCCTGCTTAAATGGCGAATATGTCGTAGAAGAACGTTTTTTATTAGAGGCTTATATTGAACATAACGGCGAAATGATTAATGTGGGCAATGCTGTTAATGAAGTGGTTTTACACCCAAGCCAAATTGCTCGTATGATTGATTTTCACGTTTATATTGATGATAAATTTGCCTTTTCACAGCGTTCAGATGGTTTAATTATCGCCACCCCTACAGGCTCAACGGCGTATTCCTTATCCGCAGGTGGACCAATACTCAATCCACAACTTAACGCCATTTCACTTGTGCCAATGTACCCACATACCCTCTCATCTCGCCCTCTTGTTATTGATGGTAATAGCAAAATTTCTATGCGATTTGCCGATTATAATGAATCAGGTATTGAACTTAGCTGCGATAGTCAAGTCGCTGTACCTTTTTCCAGTAATGATATTGTTACCGTTGTTAAAAGCCCACATAAATTACGCCTACTACATTTAAAAAATTATAATTATTACAATGTATTAAGAAGCAAACTTGGCTGGTTAAAAAAGTTATTCTAAAAAATTAGCAAAAACCTCTTTACTGTATAAAATAACAATATATAATGACATTTATACAGTAAAGGAGGTTTTCTTATGCTAACACAACTTACCATCAACAATTTTGCTATCGTACGTCAATTAAACACAGAATTTCAAGCTGGTATGTCCGCCATTACAGGCGAAACGGGGGCAGGTAAATCCATTGGTATTGATGCCTTAGGATTATGCTTAGGCAACCGTACAGAAATCACTATGCTACGCAATGAAAATGAACGAGCTGAAGTTACCGCCTCTTTTAGTATTCAAGCAAATAGCCAAGCCGCACTATGGCTTAAGCAATATGATTTACAAGATCAAGATAATCCCACAGAATGTATTTTAAGACGCATTATTAACACTGATGGACGTTCCAAAGCCTTTATTAATAATACCCCAGTTCCTGTTTCTCAACTAAAAGAAATTGGGCAATATTTAACCCAAATTAATGGGCAACATTCTTCACAACAACTACTTAAACCCGATTATCAACTGCAATTATTAGATCATTTTTGTGGACATTCCTCTTTATTACAACAAGTACAGCAAGATTATCAACAATGGAAAACCTTACAAGCTGAGCTCCAACAATTACAACAGCAGCGTGCAGAACACGAAGCCCGTAAACAATTATTACAATATCAAGTTAATGAGCTTGATGACTTCAACTTACTTGAAGGTGAATATGAAGAATTAGAAGCGGATCACAAACGTTTATCCAATAGCGAGGAATTAACCCGACTTTCACAATCTCTTGCTATGTTATTAAGTGAAAATGATTCTGTGAATATTGACAGTATGTTATACCGAGCCACTCAATATCTCAGCGAACTAGCGAGCTTAGATGAACGTTATCAAAGTATTGAAAATATGCTGCAAGAAGCCCTCATTCAAGTACAAGAGGCAAGTAGTGAAATTAGCCATCTTTCTAATGATCTAGAACAAGATCCCGAATTATTACAACATATTGAGCAACGTATGGGACAAGCGATTCAACTTGCACGCAAGCATTATGTACAACCAGAAAATCTCACTCAACATCATCAACAGCTCAAACAAGAACTTGAGAAATTAGGCGATTTTTCTGATCAAGAACAACAATTACAAGCTCAAGTCAAACAAACTTATGATACGCTTTTGACCAACGCAGAAAAACTTTACCAGAGTCGCTGCCAAGGGGCTTCTAAATTGGCTCAACAAGTCACCAAATCAATCAAACATTTAGCCATGGAAAACGCTGAGTTTTTTATTGAAGTGAATCATCACGCCAGTAAAATCTCTCAAAAAGGTGCTGATAGCATTATGTTTACCTTACGCAGTAACTTAGGTCAACCTATTCAGCCATTGGCTAAAATTGCATCTGGTGGTGAGCTTTCTCGTATTGCCTTAGCAATCCAAGTATTAACCGCCGATAATTCCTCGATTCCAACCTTAATCTTCGATGAAATTGATGTAGGGATCAGTGGAGCGACCGCTAGTGTCGTAGGCAAATTATTGCGCAAATTAGGCGAAAAATGCCAAGTGATCTGTGTAACCCATTTACCACAAGTGGCAAGCCACGCCCATCAACAATTTAGCGTAGAAAAATCCGTAGTAGATGAAAAAACAGAAACAAAAATGACCGCACTTTCTAGCTCACAACGGGTAAAAGCCTTAGCTCGTTTATTAGCTGGCAGTAAAAAAATTAGCGACAGTGCCTTAGCCAATGCACAAGAAATGCTAAATTTAGTAGCTTAATCCAATTTACTATATGGCATAAAAAATAAAATCCCTTATGAAAAATATCATAAGGGATTAATATAATTGATAAAAATTAGAAACTATAAGTTAAACCTGCAAAGTAAACAACAGGATCTAATTTAATTTCAACTTCATGCCGAACATTTGGTGCTGTATTAAATTTTGCAGTAGTTTTAATTCTTGTGTACCAAAGAGCGGTATTTAAATAGATATTGTCCGTTAATTTAATATCAATCCCTGCATTAATAACAGGTGCAAAGGAATGTTTATCCACAGAAACATTAGTGATAAGTGAATTAGTAGATTTAGCATTAAAGAAACGGGTATAGTTTAAACCTGCGCCAATATAAGGACGGCTACCCGCATCTTTATCTAAGAAATAATATTGTAAATATAGGCTAGGAGGAAGTTGTTTCACCTTTACTACTTCACCTAGATTACCTAGACCTACAACGCCAGCGCTCACTTTATGAGTAAAAGGTGTTGCACCTAATAGCTCCAAACCAATGTTATCTGTAAACATATAAGTCGCCGTTAAGCCCACTTGTGCATTATTATTCACATTAAGATTAATATCAGCATAAGGTGTTTTGGTTTCAGAAGTTGAGTTAGCATCAACAAAAACACCACCTAAACGAACATGCACACTTCCTGCTTCGTGAGCATTGGCAATGCCTGTAAATAATGATGCTGCAATTCCTAAGGCTAATATTGATTTTTTCATAATGATAATCCTCACTTATTTTTATTTAAGACAATGAAATTTAACCATACAAACTCTATGGTTAATTGCGGAGCTAATATACCCCATTTGAGTTATTAAAAATGTGATATAAGTCAAATTTATGAAATTTACTTAAATTATTTTTCTTGCCCTAGCATCATAAAAACAAAATCCAATAAAATTACAAATTTGATCTTAATCAAACGCTGATTTTTATCAGATTTAAGGCTATAATGCCCCATTTACTTTCATTGTATTGAGAATAGGAAAATGCAAATTAATTTTACCCATATTTTTCAAGATAGTTGGAATTTCATACGCAATCAACGTGTATTTGCTATGAGTTTTGCTATATTTTTCTTTTTATTAACCTTTACTACCCAAGCATTACTCGACACAATGTTGCCAGCTATTATGCAACAACTCCAAAATCAAAATGTCTCCCTTTCCTCGGAGCTACCTGCAAGTATCAATCAAACGGCTTCATTAATGACAAATTCAAATATTATGTTGATTTCCTTAATCAGCCAAATTATCAATAGCCTACTCTCTACTTGGGCATTAATTGCTATTCATCAAATTAGCCAGCATAATCAGTTTTCTTTCGCTCAAACCTTTACTCTCAGCATAAAATATTTTCTTGCGGTGTTAATTTTAAGTGTTTTAGTCATCTTTCCCTTACTTTATGGGGCGATTAATCTATTATTAGGCTCTTTATTGGGTTTAGTGCTTACCTTATTAGGAATCTATATATTCCTCCGTTTATGCCTATCGCCGTTAATTTATCTCTTTGAAAATAAATCATTTTTTTCTGCAATCCAATATTGCTGGCAACAAACCAATAAACGTTTAGGCACCTTGGCTATTTATTGTCTAATTGTGTATGTACTTTTTTCATTAATCGCTAATCAACTAGCAGGATTAAATCAAAATCTATTTATTCAAATCATTACCACTGCGTTACACAGTATCATTACTGTTTTTTCCTTGGTATTTAGCTATCGTTTTTATCATCTTTTTATTCATCAACGTTAGGATAAACTATGAAACAATTACTTGAATTTATCCCTTTAATTTTATTTTTTGCCGTTTATAAACTTGTTGGCGTACAACAAGCGGCGATAACCCTTGTGATTGCCACAATCATACAAATGATTATTCTAAAAATAAAATACCAACATATTGAAAAACAACAAAAAATTATGGCTATTGCAGTCGTCTTTTTTGGCTTATTGACCGCTTATTTTAATGATCTTGAATTCTTAAAATGGAAAGTAACTGTTGTTTACGCCATTTTTGCACTGGCATTAATCATTAGCCAATTCTTATTTAAAAAGCCTTTAATTCAACAGCTCTTGGCGAAAGAAATTCAACTCCCACAGTCAATATGGAATCGTCTAAATCTTGCTTGGGCAGGCTTTTTTCTCTTTTGTATGCTATTAAATATTTATATAAGCCAAGCCCTATCCGATGATCTCTGGGTTGATTTTAAAACTTTCGGTATTCTTGGTTTAACCCTGATTGCCACCTTTCTTACAGGGATTTACATCTACCGTTATTTACCCAAAGATCAACACAACAATACCAATAAAGAACAATCTAAATAGGAATATTTATGAGCCAGATAGATAAACAAAATCATCAACCCCGTACCCCACAGGGTAGCCTATTATTGCGTACCCTTGCTATGCCTTCGGATACTAACGCGAATGGTGATATTTTTGGTGGCTGGATTATGTCTCAAATGGATATGGGCGGTGCGATTCTTGCTAAAGAAATTGCTCATGGTCGCGTTGTTACTGTTTCTGTTGAAAGTATGAATTTTATAAAACCTGTTACCGTCGGTGATGTAGTATGTTGTTATGGAAAATGCCTTGCAGTAGGACGCTCCTCAATAAAAATTAAAGTAGAAGTTTGGGTTAAAAAAGTCTCTTCTGAGCCTTTTAATGAACGCTATTGTGTTACTGACGCTGTATTTACCTTTGTCGCTATTGATGAACAAGGTCGCTCTAGAGCAGTACCGAGAGAAAATAATAAAGAGTTAGAACAGGCTTTAGCCCTATTATAATGACGTTTTCTATTAAATTATTTTAAAGTGGAACAACGACTATAGTCGTTTCAATTTAAAATAAGACAAGGCGGTACGTCGAAAACAGTACAAGTAGTACGGCAAGACGTACCAACGCTGTATTATTTTAAAGTGGGACGACTATATAAAAAACACAACTTAACAAAAGGAAACATTATGTACTACATTATTTTTGCCCAAGATAAAGCAAATAGCTTAACACAACGTTTAGCCGTTCGCCCTCAACATCTCGCACGTTTAGAACAATTACAACAACAAGGTCGCTTATTAACCGCAGGCCCCTTACCTGCGATTGACGATGAAAACCCCGGCGAAGCAGGTTTCACAGGATCCACCGTTATCGCACAATTTGACAACCTCGATCAAGCACAACAATGGGCCGAAAGTGATCCCTATGTAAGTGCTGGCGTTTATGAACAAGTTATTGTCAAACCTTTCAAAAAGGTTTTTTAATCTACAAAATATCGCCACCAGATATTTGGTGGCGATAACTTAATATTTTTTGGTGTAACGGGCAAAATACTGGCTAATAATACCATCAAATTATTAAAAGTTATTTTTATTAAAAAATCATTTAAAAACAACCCCTTACAAATTGCATTTAATCCATTGTGATTAATTACTACTTAAGTTCACTAAATAAGCTTTCTAACCAATTTATTGTTTTTTCAATATTTAATTCTCGTATAACGCCCTATTAATCCTTTATATAAAATGAATAAGCCCTGTGGCGTATAATTATTCAGCCGTTGATAAAATAAGTCTAAATTTTTGAGGTCAAATCAGATAAGAGCTTTTTCTAGGGGAATATTTCTTTGCCTACTTTCTTTACACGAGCAAAGAAAGTAAGTCGCCAACGGCGAAAACCATTAACGAAGACGGAGAAATAACAGCAAAAAATCTCAAAACCAACCGCACTTTGTACCAAATAACATCACCTACTCATCTCCCAACCAAAATCACTGACACAAGTTCACTCTCAACCAATTTTTTGTTAAAATCGCTCCAATTTTTTGGCAATAAAATAATTTACACATAATGACAAGTAACTATCAAGCACAAGATATTCGTGTTCTAAAAGATCTTGAACCCGTTCAATTACGCCCGGGTATGTACACCGATACCACTCGTCCTAATCACCTTGGACAAGAAGTCATTGATAATAGCGTGGACGAGGCATTAGCGGGCTATGCTAATAAAATTGAGGTAATCTTGCATAGTGATCAATCCCTTGAAGTAATTGATAATGGACGGGGAATGCCCGTGGATATTCATCCTGTTGAGGGGGTTTCTGGCGTTGAACTGATTTTATGCAAATTACACGCTGGAGGAAAATTTTCTAATAAAAATTATCAATTCTCTGGCGGATTGCATGGTGTTGGGATTTCTGTGGTCAATGCCTTATCTGAGTTTGTTCGGGTTACCATTAAACGTGATGGGCAAATTTATCATATTGAGTTTGCTAACGGCGTAAAAACCAAAGAGCTTGAAATCATTGGCGCTTGTGGACGGCGTACCACAGGCACCACTGTGCATTTTAAACCTAATCCTCATTATTTTGATTCTGCTAAATTTTCCGTAAGCCGTTTACGTCATTTATTGCGAGCTAAAGCCGTACTTTGTCCAGGTTTACACATTAAATTTATTGATAAAATTAACCATAATGAAGAACAATGGCTTTACCAAGATGGCTTAAGCGATTATCTCAGCGAGGCAATAAATGGTTTCACCACATTACCTGAAACACCTTTTATAGGGAGTTACACTGGCGAGAAAGAAGCCGTAGATTGGGCATTATTGTGGTTACCTGAGGGCGGCGAGCTGATTGGAGAAAGCTATGTCAATCTTATTCCGACTCCATTAGGCGGTACCCATGTGAATGGTTTACGCCAAGGGTTATTAGATGCCATTCGTGAATTTTGTGAATTACGCAATTTGTTGCCTCGTGGGGTGAAACTCACGGCTGATGATATTTGGGATCGTTGCGCTTATATCCTTTCAATAAAAATGCAAGAACCTCAATTCGCAGGGCAAACAAAGGAGCGTTTATCTTCTCGCCAAGCGGCTGTTTTTGTCAATGCTGTGGTAAAAGATGCCTTTAGTTTATGGCTTAATCAACATGTTCACATCGCTGAGCAACTGGCAGAATTGGCGATTAATTCGGCTCAACGCCGTTTGCGTGCAGCGAAAAAAGTGGTGCGAAAAAAACTTGTGAGTGGCCCAGCTTTACCGGGGAAACTGGCTGATTGTAGCCAACAAGATATTGAACGAACCGAATTATTTTTAGTGGAAGGGGATTCTGCTGGTGGCTCAGCGAAACAAGCCAGAGATCGTGAATATCAAGCAATACTCCCCTTAAGAGGTAAAATTTTAAACACTTGGGAAGTGTCTTCTGAACAGGTTTTAGGTTCGGAAGAAGTCCATAATATTGCCATTGCCTTAGGCATTGATCCCGATAGCGATGATCTTTCGCAGTTACGCTATGGTAAGATCTGTATTTTGGCTGATGCGGATTCTGACGGTTTACATATTGCCACCTTGCTTTGTGCTTTATTTTTACGCCATTTCCCTAAATTAGTCCAGCAAGGGCACGTTTTTGTGGCAATGCCACCGCTCTATCGCATTGACTTAGGCAAAGAGGTTTTTTATGCCCTTGATGAAAGTGAGAAAGAGGCGATTTTAGCTCGCTTAGCAAGGAAAAAAGGTAAGCCTAATGTACAACGTTTTAAAGGCTTAGGGGAAATGAATCCGTTACAATTACGGGAAACCACCATGGATCCAAATACACGCCGATTAGTCCAGCTCACCTACGAGCAAGATCAAGAAACCCTTGAGTTAATGGATATGCTATTAGCCAAAAAACGAGCAGAAGATCGTAAAACCTGGTTGCAAGACAAAGGTGATCAATTAGATTTAACCTTATAACTGAACACTTTTGGCATTAATAATCATTGAATAAACAAGTTAAAGATAAAATTAATTATGACAACCCAGATAAACTATGACGGCATTGAGCAAATGCCATTGCGCACATTTACCGAGAGTGCTTATCTAAACTATTCTATGTACGTCATTATGGATCGTGCCTTGCCCTTTATCGGCGATGGGCTAAAACCTGTTCAACGACGTATTGTTTATGCCATGTCTGAATTAGGGCTTAATGCCACAGCGAAATATAAAAAATCTGCTCGTACCGTTGGTGATGTGTTAGGTAAATTCCACCCCCATGGCGATAGTGCTTGCTATGAAGCCATGGTATTAATGGCACAACCCTTTTCCTATCGCTATCCATTAATTGATGGACAAGGCAACTGGGGGGCGCCTGATGATCCTAAATCCTTTGCGGCAATGCGTTATACGGAATCTCGCTTAGCCAAAATTGCAGAAATCCTCTTAGCTGAACTTGGACAAGGTACAGTAGATTATCAAGCCAACTTTGACGGTACATTAGCCGAACCACAATATTTACCTGCTCGCCTACCCCATATTTTATTAAATGGCACAACAGGTATTGCAGTGGGTATGGCAACGGATATTCCTCCCCATAATCTGAACGAAATTGCTCAAGCCACCATCATGTTATTGGACAATCCTCAAGCGACCCTCGAGGATCTCTTAACCCTTGTGCAAGGCCCTGATTACCCGACTGAAGCGGAAATTATTTCTAACAAAAACGATATTCGCAAAATTTATGAACAAGGTCGTGGCTCCATTAAAATGCGTGCGGTGTGGAAAAAAGAAGAAGGCGAAATTATTATCACCGCCTTACCTCATCAAGCCTCGCCTGCAAAAGTTATGGCACAAATTGGCGAAATGATAACCAATAAAAAATTGCCAATGGTAGAAGATATTCGTGATGAATCAGATCACGAAAACCCTGTGCGTTTAGTCATCGTACCACGTTCTAATCGAGTAGATATTGAGGCTTTAATGAGCCATTTATTTGCCTCTACGGATTTAGAAAAAAGCTACCGTGTCAATATGAATATGATCGGTCTAGATAACAAACCTGCGGTAAAAAATTTAGTACAAATTCTCAATGAATGGCTAGATTTTCGCCGCACAACGGTAACGAGACGCTTACAATATCGCTTAGAAAAAGTGCTAGGCCGATTGCATATTTTGCAAGGTTTAATGATCGCCTTTCTAAATATTGATGAAGTGATCCAAATTATCCGTTATGAAGATGAACCAAAATCCGTCTTAATGACAAGGTTTAACCTTTCCGAACAGCAAGCCGAAGCGATTTTAAACCTACGTTTACGCCATTTAGCCAAATTGGAAGAACAAGAATTACAAGCAGAACAAGATAATTTAGCCAAAGAGCGGTCAAATTTAGAAAAAATTTTATCCTCGCAACAACGCCTTAATCAACTGATTAAACAAGAAATTCAACAAGATGCTAAAACTTACGCCAGCCCACGCCGTTCGCCATTAATTGAACGTGCGGAGGCGAAAGCCATTGCCGAAAGTGATATGACGCCAGCGGAACCTGTTACCGTTATCTTATCCGAAATGGGTTGGGTACGCTGCGCCAAAGGGCATGATATTGATGTGCAAGGCTTAAACTATAAAGCGGGCGATAAATACCTTGCCCATGCTTATGGGAAAAGTAACCAACCTGTGATTTTTATGGATAGCACAGGTCGCAGCTATGCTTTAGAACCCTTAAGTTTACCTTCCGCTCGCTCACAAGGCGAACCGCTAACAGGAAGATTAACCTTACCGACCGGGGCTTGTATCGAACAGGTCATTATGGAAAATGAACAACAACCATTATTAATGGCATCTGATGCAGGCTACGGCTTTATTTGTAAACAACAAGATCTCATTACTCGTAATAAAGCGGGTAAAGCGGTTATTAATTTACCTGATAATGCAAAATTATTGCCACCATTAAAAATTGAACAATATCATTCATTATTAGTCGCCTTAACTTCGGCAGGAAGAATGTTAATCTTCCCTATACAGGATCTGCCTGAGTTAAGCAAAGGAAAAGGCAATAAAATTATCAATATCCCAGCGAAATCAGCTCAACAACGCACAGAATTATTGGTGAAATTATTGCTAATTTCAGAACAAGCTCAACTCGTTTTCTATTCAGGTAAACGCAAAATCACCTTAAAACCTGAAGACTGGCAAAAATTCCGCACAGAACGAGGACGAAAAGGCGGACAACTACCAAGAGGCTTACATAGTTCTGCGACTATTGAAGTTGTTGAGGCAGAATAATAGGTAATAAAAAATCCCAAGGATCAGTTGGGATTTTTACTAAATAATTATCTCATTCTTTTTGTACAAAAAAAGAAAATAAGCTACTTCTTTGATAAAAGGATAAGCTCTGGCAAAGGCAAGATATTACCTACTCAAACAACCCCAATAACTCCGCCACCGTATAAAAAGAGCCAAAGATAATAAGATAATCCTGAGCTTGGCTATTTTTTAACGCCATTGCTAGTGCTTGTGTCATAGTTTCCACACAATAGCTATCAACCTTAGCGAGAGATTGTAAGTTTTTCTGTAACTGTTGGGCTGACTGCCCTCTTGTCCCTTGCAAACTCAAGCAATACCATTGATCGAGCACTGGTAATAAGGGTTTAAAAATACCTTGGCTGTCTTTATCTTGCAAAATACCACAAATGGCGACAATTTTGCTGTTCCTGTGTTGTGTCTTTATTGCTTGTAATTTTTCTGCCAAGTAACGAGCTGCGTGGGGATTATGTGCGACATCTAAAATTATTTGTGGTAAATCTTGTTGAGCAAATTTTTGTGCTAATCGTTGTTGCTGTTTAGCCGTTAAATATTGAAAACGCCCTGTTAATTGGACATTTTGTAATGCCTGATAAATGACGTTGTCTGGAATAACATAAGGCAGATAACTTAATACCGCTAATGCGGTGGCGGCATTAGCTAAAGGAATTTGGCATAATGGTAAATGTGCTAAGCGAGTATGCTGATTTTGCCAATACCAAGTATTGCCTTGTTGTTGAAAATGCCATTGTTGATCACGACAAGCAAGCTTACAACCTAATTGCTGGGCATAGTTTAACATTGACTGCGGAATATCTTTTTCACCAATGACCACAGGTTTGTTAGCACGAAAAATCCCCGCTTTTTCAAAACCGATTTGTTCTCTTTCTGCCCCTAAAAAATCCGTATGATCAATATCGATGGATGTGATAACTGCAATATCCGCATCAACGATATTGGTTGCATCTAAACGTCCGCCTAATCCCACTTCTAAAATCACAACATCAAGTTTAGCTTGCTTAAACAAATGCAGAGCGGATAAGGTAGAAAACTCAAAATAGGTTAGCGATTGATTTCGGTTTTGTTCAATAAAAGCAAAGGATTGGCTATGTTGTTGATCCGATAATTCTTGTTGCTCAATGCGTACTCGTTCATTATAACGTATCAAATGTGGCGATGAATAAACACCCACTTTTAAACCAATATCTGATAACAATTTTTCCAGTAAACGACAAGTTGTACCTTTGCCATTGGTACCGCCAACGGTAATCACGAATGGCGCTGGTTTTAATAAATCTAATTGTTTTGCTACAGAGGCTACACGATCTAAGCCGAGATCAATAGGCTTATAATGTTGTTGTTCTAAATAACAAAGCCACTCATTGAGTGGCGAATTTGCGTTTAATTGTGAATATTGCATAATTTTCCTAATGGTTAAATGCGTCTTGCTTGCCAATAAGCCTTACGCCAATAAGGGCTATTAAGGGAAGAATAAATCACGCCACCTTTGGTTGAGGCGTGTAAAAATTTATCCTCTTTCACATAAATCCCCACATGATAGCCGTTTGGCCCTCGTCCTGTTTTAAAAAAGACCAGATCGCCTGTTTGTATTTCGTGTTTAGCCACTGCTCTGCCTTGTTTAACCTGTTCTGTGGTCATTCGTGGTAATTGAATACCAAAACGATGTTGAAAGGTAACTTGGACAAAACCAGAACAGTCAATACCTTGACGGCTATTGCCACCAAGGCGATATCTTGTGCCAGCCCACTCCCGTTGTTGTTCACTAAGTAATGCAATGGTCATAATGGGATCATTTAATGATCCCTGATAACTCATAGGATTATTCTCCGAATAATCTTCATGATTTGACGATGAACAAGCCACTAAGGTAGAAAGAGCGGTCAAAAAAGACAATAATTTTAAATAATTTCGTCCTTGCCTAAGGTATTGCATAGAATTCTCCGTCATAAAATAGAGAGGCGTTTTACTTTAAAATAAGACAATATTGGTACGCCTCTCTGCACTATTTGTACTGTCTTCGGCGTACCATCTTGTTTTATTTCAAATCAAAACGACTATAAAACGAGGATATTTTTGCTGAGTAAAGGAAAATTAACCTTTTTGTTTTTCTACTCGGCTACGCAATTTTTGCCCCGCTTTAAATACCACCACTCGGCGAGCAGAAACCGCAACACTTTCTCCCGTTTTAGGATTACGCCCCGGGCGAGAAGCCTTATCCCTAAGTTCAAAATTACCAAATCCTGATAATTTAACATCAATACCAGATTCTAATGCGGTACGAATTTCCTCAAAAAAACTTTCCACAAGTGCTTTTGCTTGACGCTTGCTGAGATTAAATTTTTCCATTAAATTCTCAGCGATTTCTACTTTTGTTAATGTCATGGCTTAATCCCTCAAATAGGCGTTAAAACGTTGTTTTAATTCGGTAACCACTTGGCTAATGACAGCATTAATTTCTTCGTCACCGAGAGTTTTTTCACTATCTTGAATAATTAAACTTATTGCTAGGCTCTTATGCCCTTCTGCAACCCCAGTGCCTTGATAAACATCAAATAAGTTAATTTGTGCCAATTTCTCTCCAGCCACCTCACGACAAACTTCGAGGACATCAGATGCCGCAATATCTTGTTGCACAACCACCGCTAAATCTCGGCGATTTGATGGGAAACGTGAAATTTCTTTTGCATTAGCAACATCACGATGAGCAATGGCTCTTACAATGACTTCACAGGCAAAGACTTTGCCATTTAATCCCAACTTTTGGGTAATGCTTGGGTGGATTTGCCCAATAAAACCAATTTCTTGCCCCTCTAACATAATGGCAGCAGATTGTCCCGGGTGGAAAGCCGGATAGGTTTTTGCCACAAATTTCACTTTATTTGCCACACTGGTTAAGGCCAAAATATTTTCTAAATAGCCTTTTAAATCAAAGAAATCGGAATTTTCTGATTTACCTGTCCAATGCTCATTTAATCTTGCGCCAGTCATAATTGCCGAAAACACAAGCTCTTGGCGAATACCAAATTCCGCTTGGCTATCTGGGATAAAGCGTAAACCTGTTTCAAATAAACGCACACGATTTTGCTGGCGATTTTGGTTATAAAGCACAGCCTCTAATAATCCCGTTAATAATGAAACACGCATTGCTGACATTTCTGAGGAAATAGGATTTGGTAAGATCCAAGCAGGCTGTTCTGGGTGCAATAATCGTTGAACCTTTGGATTAACGAAACTATAAGTAATGGCCTCGTGGAAATCATTTGCCACTAAAGCCGTTTTGATTTGTTCAATATCAACATCAGATTCACGATGTTGCCCCATGGTTAAATGGGCTAATGGTGCTTGATTAGGAATATTGTTATAGCCATAAATACGAGCGACTTCTTCAATCAAATCTTCTTCAATGGCAATATCAAAACGCCATGAAGGCGAAGTGATCGTCCAAGATTCATCAGCGTATGATGGCTTAAAGCCTAAACGTTCAAAAATATCGGTTACGGTTTCAGTAGCGATATGATGGCCTAACACCTTATCTAATTGACTGCGGCGTAAGCTCACTTGATGAGAGGTTGGTAAATATTGTTGATTAACCACTTCACAAATTTCGCCTGCTTGCCCACCACAAATCTCAATAATCAAGGCTGTTGCTCGCTCCATCGCTTGATGTTGTAAAGTAAAATCAACACCACGTTCAAAACGATGTGAAGAATCTGTATGCAAACCATATTGACGAGCTCGTCCTGTAATGGCTAATGGGGCAAAGAAAGCGGATTCTAATAAAATATCTTGAGTTTCGCTATTCACGCCACTCTCTTTACCACCAAAGATCCCCGCCATTGCTAATGGACCTTTCTGATCAGCAATAATTAAGGTGTTAGGTTGTAAGCTCACTTGATTGCCGTCTAAAAGGGTTAATAACTCGCCCTCTTTTGCTAAACGCACTTGCACAGGTTGGGCAACTTTAGCGGCATCAAAGGCGTGCATTGGTTGACCTAACTCTAATAACACATAATTGGTAACATCCACAATTGGATCAATGGAACGAATACCACAACGGCGTAATTTTTCTTTTAACCATACAGGCGAATGAGCTTTAACATTCACGCCTTGAATGGCACGCAATAAATAACGTGGGCAAGCCTCTGGTGCTTGTACCTCAATTTGTACCTTTTCACTCGAACTCTGCTCACAGGCATTAAAGTGCGGTGGATTTAGCGAAAGTTTATTAGCGACACCAAGCTCACGAGCGATACCTGAAATACTTAAACAATCGGCACGATTAGGCGTCAAGCTAATTTCAATGCTCTTATCATCAAGCTGTAAATATTGGCGTAAATCCGTACCAATAGGGGCATCAACTGGCAATTCAATAATGCCATCATGATCCTCTGTGATACCTAGTTCACTATAAGAACAAAGCATACCTTCGGAAGGTTGTCCACGCAATTTGGTTTTCTTGATCTTAAAATTGCCAGGCAGCACTGCACCATCAACGGCACAAGCCACTTTAAGCCCTTGACGACAGTTTGGGGCACCACAAACAATATCTAATAATCTTTCACTGCCCACATTGACTTTGGTAACCCGTAATTTATCGGCATCAGGGTGTTTTTCACAAGCGACTACCTCGCCAACGACTACACCTGTAAACTCGCCAGCCACATTGGCAACATCATCAACTTCTAAGCCAAGCATAGTAATTTGTTCGCATAATTGTTCGGTGGTCATTGCTGGATTAACCCACTCACGAACCCATAACTCACTGAATTTCATTTATCTCTCCACCTAAAATTATTTAAATTGTTTTAAAAAGCGTAAATCATTTTCAAAGAATGAACGCAAATCTGTGACATTGTAACGCAACATCGTTAAGCGTTCCACGCCCATTCCAACGGCAAAACCTGAATATTCATTTGGATCAATGCCCACATTGCGTAGCACATTTGGATGCACCATACCGCAACCTAAGACTTCCAACCATTTACCATTTTTCCCCATGACATCAACTTCCGCAGAGGGTTCAGTAAAAGGGAAATAAGAAGGACGGAAACGCACTTGTAAATCTTCTTCAAAAAACGCACGCAAGAAATCATGTAACAAGCCTTTTAATTCGGCAAAGTTGGCGTGTTTATCCACAAATAACAACTCAATTTGATGAAACATTGGTGTATGGGTTTGATCATAATCATTACGATATACTCGCCCCGGCGCAATAATACGGATAGGCGGTTTTTTGTTTTCCATTGTACGAATTTGCACGCCAGAAGTTTGGGTACGCAATAATAATTCAGGATTAAACCAAAAAGTATCGTGATCCGCTCTTGCAGGGTGATGTTTTGGAATATTTAAGGCATCAAAATTATAATAATCACTTTCAATTTCTGGGCCTGTTTCAACGGTAAAACCTAATTCGGAGAAGAATTTCACCACACGGCGAATTGTAATATTAACAGGGTGTAGCCCACCAATTTCCACCTTACGCCCCGGCAAACTGACATCAATTTTTTCTTGAGCAAGTTTGGCATCTAACTCCGCTTTTTCCCATTCCGCTTTCTTGGCATTCCATAATTCTTGCACTTTTTGCTTGGCTTCATTAATTTTCGCCCCCACTTTTGGACGCTCTTCCGCCGCCACATCACGCAAGCCTTGCATTAAGGTAGTGAAATGCCCTTTTTTACCAAAAAACTCAACGCGAATTTCCTCTAACGCCGCTAAATTTTTATCCGCAATGGATTCTATTGCCTTATGTGCTTTATCAACGATCTCTTTTAGGTTTTGCATACCTGTCCTCTAAATAATAAATGATCTACGACAAGAAAAAAGCCTCCAAAATGGAGGCTTACAGTTTGAATCTTTAGGTTAACAAACTGATTGCCTCAATGACTTTATCAAGCCAAAAAGCCAAAATATCTATTGCTAACCTTATCAAAAATTCCTGTTATATTCATAGTCTCGTTTAAGATTTTATAAAATTGCTTTAATGATAATACTAAATAATTAAAAAATCACGTTTTTTCTATTAAAGAAAGAATTTGTTGTGCAACTTCTGGTTGTTGCCAATGCTCCCCTTGCTGAGGTAAACAACTTACTACGATGGGCTGCCCTAAATATTCAAAGGCGAGTTTAAAAGCGTGCAAATAAGTGCGGTCTGTTTTTACTTTATTTCCATATAGGCTATCTCCCAAAATAGGACTGCCTAAACTTTTCATTGCCACTCTAATTTGATGAGTTTTGCCTGTTTGTGGCTTTAGCACAAATAAACGTAAACAAGGAACAATGCTTAAGCTATAAAAACGGGTAATAGCAGGTTGCTCTCGACTTCTCAATAATTTCCAAGCTCCTGCTCTCGCTTTTTTCATATCGCCAATAATGGTTCCCTGTTTTTTATGCGGTTTATGATCCGATAATGCCAAATAGGTTTTATGAATACGATGCTCCGCAAATAAACGAGAAAGCTCCCTTGCCGCCTCAACATTTAAGGCAAAAATTAATAAACCTGAGGTTATCTTATCTAAGCGATGAACCAACCATAACTTTTCTTTTCCTAATTGACGAGCTAACAAAGTGGTCAGACCTGTTTCTTGATCATCTTTATGCACGCTGATTGCACAAGGCTTATTAATTATAATAAAATCCCGATGTGAAAATACAATGTCAAACATTTAATCATTAATCTTATTCGTTGTAATAGTTGGCTAAGCATAATATGAATATTTCCTTTGAGCAAATCTTTGATTACCTTGTTCCCTACATTATCCCTGTTATTATGTGGACATTAACCGTTACCATTACCTTTCGCTTAATTACCAAAAAGCAATCGGTGTCCGCTACCCTCTCTTGGTTAATGATCGTCTATCTTATCCCTATCGTTGGTATTTTGGCTTATTTAGTTATTGGGGAAATTAATTTAGGCAAAAGACGAGGTAATAGCTTTAAAAAGCTCCAGCCTAAATTTATGGCTTGGTTTGAACAATTTAAAACCTGTGGACATTTAATCAATACCAACAATAATTTGCTATACAAGCCTATTTTTGAGCTTGCCCAAAATCGCCTCGGTATTCCTTGTGTACTAGGTAATGAATTGCATATTTATGACACCCCTGAATCCATTATGCAAAGCATAATCCAAGATATAAACCAAGCACAAACCAGTATTAATATGACCTTTTATATTTGGTTTAATGGCGGTATGGTTGATGAAGTCATGCAGGCATTAGTTAAAGCTCGCCAGCGTGGCGTTGCCATTCATATTTTATTAGATTCTGTGGGCAGCCGTGCTTTCTTTAAAAGCCAAAATTATCAGTATATGCGACAACAAGGTATTGAAATTACCGAAGCGTTACATGTCAGCCTATTACGGGTTTTCCTACGCCGTATTGATCTCAGACAGCACCGCAAAATTATTGTGATCGATAATCAAATTGCTTACACAGGAAGTATGAATATGGTTGATCCAAGCTGTTTCAAACAAGATGCCCATGTGGGTAAATGGATCGATATTATGGTACGCATTACAGGGCCGGTGTCTTCACTACTTAATGCCCTGCATGCGTGGGATTGGGAAATTGAAAGCGAAAAAGCCCTGCCATTAATTCTTCCAGCCTGCCCAGAGATAACCAATAGCCAAAGCCATTCACACGCTGTCCAACTGATCGCCTCGGGACCGAGCTTTCCTGATGATCTTATGGCACAATCCCTGTCCTTAGCCATTTTTTCCGCACGCAAAAGCATTACCATTACCACACCTTATTTTGTACCAAGCCATGGCATTGTTGAAGCATTACGCATTGCTGCCTTGCGAGGGGTTGAAGTGAATTTAATCATTCCAAAACGCAATGACTCAGTTATGGTCAAATGGGCAAGTCGCAGTTTCTTTGATGAATTATTATCCGTTGGGGTAAAAATTTACCAATTTGAAAAAGGCTTACTGCATACAAAAAGTATGCTAATTGATAACAAACTGGCATTAGTGGGGACAGTAAATATGGATATGCGTAGCTTTATGCTTAATTTTGAAGTCACTATGGTGGTTGAAGACAAAAGTTTTGCCAATGAAATTGCGATATTACACGAAAATTATCTACAAACAGCCTCCCTACTTGATTATCAGCAATGGAAAACTCGCTCCCTTTATTCACGCATTGTAGAAAAAATCTTTTTCTTATTTAGCCCATTGCTTTAAACGCTATGTTTCACTTAGCAACAGGAACAACAAAGGTTATGACAAAAACATTAACGCTATATTTAGTTCGCCATGGACGCACAGAATGGAATGAACAAGGCTTATTACAAGGGGCAAAAAATTCTCCCCTTACCCCTCAAGGCATTGAGGGAGCCAAACGCACAGGACAAAAGCTCAAACAAATTGATTTTACCGCAGTTTATACTAGCCAATTACAACGCACCATTGATACTGCTCAATATATCCTAGCAGGCAAAAATAGCCCCATTATCCCCCTTGCTCAACTCAATGAACAGGATTTTGGTGCTTGGGAAGGACAATCCATTGCGGAACTCAAACAAACCGAAAACCAAGAATTTTATGCTATGCAACATCAACCAGAGGCTTATCAAGCCCTAAACGGCGGCGAAACCTACGCTCAATTAGCCCAACGTGTTGAACAAGCAATCCAACAAATTACCCAAAATCATCAACAAGGCAATATCCTTATTGTTTCCCATGGGCATACCCTACGTTTATTACTCGCCCTCATCAACAATATCCCTTGGCAACAACACCGCGACCCAGAACTGAGTGTATCCCTTGCCAATACGGCTATTAGTATTGTTAAATATCAAGAAAATGAAAATCATCGAGGGTATGTTATTGAATCGGTTAATGATATGGATCATTTATAATTTTTTCCAATTTAAAGTAAAACAAAATAATATTATAAATAGGTAGCAATAATACTGTGATCAAATTCTCATTTCTTAATAAAACTCTCTCTTATGCTTATATTTCCTCTTTTTACATTTGCAAATAATAAGTATTTCTATTATTGTTATTGCAGTGTTATCAAAATGTAGTGATAGCCCATCATATCCAAAGTGAGACAGCTATCCTATTAATTATCTTATATAAGAGGTTCATATAATGATTATTTCATCAGCCAATGATTATCGCAAGGCGGCACGCCGTCGTGTTCCCCCATTTATGTTCCATTATGCCGATGGTGGTTCCTATGCAGAACAAACATTACAGCGTAATGTCAGCGATCTTGCGAATATTGCGTTACGTCAACGTGTACTCAAAGATATGTCCGATCTCAATACAGAAATAGAATTATTTGGTGAAAAACTCTCAATGCCTGTAGCACTTGCACCTGTTGGCGCTTTGGGTATGTATGCGAGACGTGGCGAAGTACAAGCGGCGAAAGCGGCTGATAAAAAAGGCGTTCCCTTTACCCTTTCTACCGTATCCATTTGCCCGATAGAAGAAGTTGCTCCCGCCATAAAGCGCCCAATGTGGTTCCAATTATATGTATTGCGTGATCGTGGCTTTATGAAAGATGCATTACAACGTGCAAAAGCGGCGGGTTGTTCAACATTGGTCTTTACCGTAGATATGCCAACACCAGGGGCAAGATACCGTGATATGCATTCAGGTATGAGCGGTCCTTATAAAGAAATTCGCCGAGTATTACAAGCCGCCTTACACCCATTTTGGGCTTGGGATGTTGGGATAAAAGGCAAGCCCCATACCCTTGGCAATGTTTCTCATTATATGGGAAAACAAATTGGATTAGATGATTATATCGGTTGGCTCACCCAAAACTTCGATCCTTCTATTTCATGGAGAGATTTAGAATGGATTCGTGAGTTTTGGGACGGCCCAATGGTAATTAAAGGTATTCTTGATCCTGATGATGCCAAAGATGCGGTGCGTTTTGGCGCTGATGGTATTGTAGTGTCTAACCATGGTGGTCGCCAATTAGACGGTGTTTTATCCAGTGCGAGAGCCTTACCTGCTATTGCTGATGCTGTTAAAGGTGATATAAAAATTCTTGCGGACTCTGGTATTCGCAATGGACTTGATGTGGTACGAATGATCGCCTTAGGTGCTGATGCTTGCTTATTAGGCCGTGCATTTGTTTATGCCTTAGGTGCCGCTGGACAAGCTGGTGTAGAAAATATGTTTGATATTTTCCATAAAGAAATGAAAGTCGCGATGACATTAACCAGTAATCAAAAAATCAGCGATATTACTGCTGATGCCTTAGTGGATTTGAAATCGCTCTAATACCTAATAAGGCATAGGTTTCTATGCCTTGTTTAAATTAATTATTCCATAACAGGGATAACGCAATACCCCACATAATAATCCCAATCAATACTTCTAATATTTTCCAAGATTTCGGGTTTGCAAACAAAGGACGCAACATTTTAGCGCCATAACCTAAACTGAAAAAGAATAGGAATGAAGCCAGCATTGCTCCCACCGCAAAAGCATATTTCGCCATAAATTGCGTAGAAATGGCACCAATTAAAATCACCGTATCTAAATAAACATGGGGATTAAGCCAAGTAAAAGCCAGGCAAATTAAAATGATTTTACCTAGCTGTTGATGTTCTTGTCCTTGTGCTTGTAGGCTATTGTTATGCTTTATCGCGGTATGAAAACTTTTTAATCCATAAACGAAAAGGAATAACGCCCCAAAATAACGTGCTATTTCAACAATCAAAGGATATTGCTGAATAATTCGCCCAAAACCAAACACCCCTAATGAAATCAAAATCGCATCGGAGCAGGCACAAATCAAACACACCGTAAAAACATATTGGCGTTTGATACCCTGTTTAAGAACAAAGGCATTTTGTGCACCTATGGCAAGAATTAAAGACAATCCTACACCGAAACCAGAAAGTAAAGCAGATAAGGTCATAACCATCCTTAGGTAAATAACAATAATAAATGTTACAAAAAATTAACAAAAATGAGAAGATAATCAATGATCGAAAGTGCTAAAAATTTTATCAAAACGTACCGCACTTTTAATAATAGAAAAAATCTGCCCAATATAGGCAGATTTTATTTCTATTCCGTTATTTTAAAATTGATTTATTTTGCATTTTCTAATTCAGCTTCTTGTTCCTTATCTAAAGGTTTAAGGAATTTAAAGAATGCAAAAGTAACAATAACTGTTATTGCAAAAGCCACCCAAACAGCAACATCATAACTTAGATGTAAACCGATAGGCGCATAAGCGATGTAAGTTGTACATACCATCGTCATAAACATCGCAGGTAACGTACATACCCAATGGAATTTTTGATAACGATATAAATAAGCGGCAGCTGTCCACATCATTATCATTGCGGTAGTTTGGTTTGCCCAACCGAAATAACGCCATAATACTTGGAAATCCACACGAGAAATAATAAAGCCAAGTACAAATAAAGGAATGGCGATCATTAAACGTTTGGAGAATGAACGTTGTTCTAATTTAAAGAAATCCGCAATGAGTAAACGTGCTGCACGGAAAGCTGTATCTCCAGAAGTAATAGGCAATACCACCACCCCTAATACCGCAAGAATACCACCAAATAAGCCTAACATACCGATAGCTGAGTCATAAACCACTTTCGCAGGCGTACCTACATTAATCGCTTCATTAATGGCTTCTGGACTTTCATAGAAACTTAATCCAACCATACACCAAATTAAAGCAATCACCCCTTCCGCAATCATCGCACCATAGAAAATAAAGCGAGCTTCACTTTCATTTTTCGCACAACGTGCCATTAATGGAGTTTGTGTCGCATGGAAACCTGAAATCGCACCACAAGCAATAGTAATAAATAGCATTGGCCAAATTGGTAAGTTTGAGGTATTCATATTTTTAAAGAAATCCGTAATACCTACTTCCAAGCCCCAAAAACCAACATCTGGGAATAAGGTTCTAAAGAATGAAATATCATTTAAAATAAACCCAAAGAACATTCCAAAGGTCATAAAGAGCAACAATGCACCAAATAATGGATAGATACGTCCAATAATTTTATCAATTGGTAATAAGGTCGCAATAATGTAATAAATGAAAATAATCGCTGTCCAAGTTACCAAAATTGTGGCAGATCCTGAAGTCACTTCTTCATTAACAGCATTAGAACTTAAACTTCCTGCCCCTAATAATTCAGAAGTAATACTACTTAATAAGTTAGCAGGGCTTGCTACAAAGACCACGCCGACAAGAAGTAATAAAACAATGGCAAAAACATTCATAAAATGTTTTGCAGGTTGACCAATATATTTTCCCGTTAAATAAGGAATATTCGCCCCTTTATTGCGAATACTTAACATACCACAAAAATAGTCATGTACCGCACCAGCAAAAATACAACCAAATACAATCCATAACATCGCCACAGGCCCATATAATGCCCCCAAAATAGGGCCAAAAATAGGACCTGTACCAGCGATATTTAATAATTGAATTAACCAGATTTTCTTTTTAGACATTGGCACATAGTCAATGCCATCAGACATAGAATGAGCGGGAGTTAGGCGTTGAGGGTTGATTTTAAAAATTTTCTCTATTAAACCACCATAAAGAAAATAGCCAGCCACTAATAGCCCTACACAAAATAAAAACCATAACATAATAAAAACCTTAATAAAAACACTCCTAATTGAAGCAGGCGCATTTTAGCAGATTGTTATTTTATGTAAATAACTGCCATAAGGTATCCGTTAAAAACTGTGATCCATTACAAATATTTTTAGTATTTTTTGTTATTTTTTGAACAACAAATATTAGCTATTTCAATTTAAGATAATGATAAAAATTAAGGCATGAAAAATCATGCCTTAAATACTTTTTACACATTTTTTACAAATAGAGATTACCATTGGTAACCAATACTTGCTGCAACACCACTATCTCCACGCGTATTGGAATTCACTGAAAACTTAACGCCCAATTTACCATTATCGGATAAGCGAGAATATCCTACCGCAATCGCACTTTGCCCTTTATAAGCCCCTACCCCAGCGGATACCATAGATTTTCCTGGATGAGTGGCTTGATATAAACCAGACATTGCCATTGCACCAGCAATACCACCTCGTAAATCACGATCAACCTGATCAATATGACCCGCTAGTTGATTAATCGCTTGAGCATTACGGATAACCTGCTGATTTGTTGCGTGTAATTGACTACCATTTACAGCATCAGTACTGTTTTCTGATAACTCCCCTGGGGCAATATTGGTGATTTTCTTATTTCCAGCATTAATGCCAGACTCATTAATCGCCACATTGCCCACAGTAACAGAAGTAAAGCTAACGTCTTTTGCCGTAGCAACTCGATAAGTCTTACTACCATCTGTATTGCTGATTGTCGTAACCTCAATATTATCGCCTTGAGTAACCTTGGTGGTTGCCGCTGCAACGGCATCATTGATATTATCATAACCAGTGCCACCAATATTACTCATCGCAATATTGCCTTCTTCATTCATTGCAGCATTCCCCCCTAATAAAGTAATCATATCATCAGAAAAATTATAGACTTTATTAAGCTGACGACCATTTACCGCATCAGTGCTTGTTGCCGAAATATCACCAGCTTTGACACCAGTAATTTTATTATTGCCGTTATTTAAACCCGTATCTGTCAAACTTACCGCATTTGCTCCGCTACCCATGGTTATACTATTATTCGTAATCGTTGTGCTACCTGCCTTAAAGGTATTTGCGGATACACTGGTTAAACCTGTTAAATCTTTGGCTAATTTAACGGTTAAGGTATCAGAACCATTGGACACTACCCCAATATTATTATCGCTTAATTTGGTTTTATCGGCTTGTCCGCCGATAATTTTAGTTTCATTGCCCAAGGCTTGGGTAAATTTATTACTAGATGCGTTGCTATCTTGCACATCACCTGAATAAACTGTACCTTTTTCAATAGTAGCTTTATTAGTCGCAATATCTGCTTTGTTAGTTGCAATATCCGCTTTATTAGTTGCGACATCTGCCTTATTGCTCGCAATATCCGCTTTATTGGTTGCGATATCTGCCTTATTGCTCGCAATATCCGCTTTATTAGTCGCAATATCCGCCTTATTAGTTGCGATATCTGCTTTATTGGTCGCAATATCCGCCTTATTAGTTGCGATATCTGCTTTATTGGCCGCAATATCCGCTTTATTGGTTGCAATATCCGCCTTATTAGTTGCGATATCTGCCTTATTAATCGCAATATCCGCTTTATTGGTTGCAATATCCGCTTTATTAGTCGCAATATCCGCCTTATTAGTTGCGATATCTGCCTTATTAATCGCAATATCCGCTTTATTAGTTGCGATATCTGCCTTATTACTCGCAATATCCGCTTTATTGGTTGCGATATCTGCCTTATTGGTTGCGATATCTACCTTATTGCTCGCAATATCCGCTTTATTGGTTGCGATATCGGCTTTATTAGTCGCAATATCCGCCTTATTGGTTGCGATATCTGCCTTATTGGTCGCGATATTTGCCTTATTAGTTGCGATATCGGCTTTATTGGTCGCAATATCCGCTTTATTAGTTGCGATATCTGCCTTATTGTTTGCAACATCAGTTTTTAAGTTAACAATATCAGTTGCATTTGTGTTGGCTTTAGTTGCCGTATCCGTAATCATTTGTTTCGTATCTGCTGATAAGGAAACAGTATAGGTTGTTACATTGTTACTATCAGTTTGCGAACTAACCGTAATATCTGAGCCTGCCTGAACCGCTGCGCCTTTCGCATTAACCGTATAAATGGTTTGTCCATTTGTGCCGGCTTCAGCGGTAACGCTTTGAATATTGGTTCCTGCTTTTACTTCTGTTTTTGCCGCAGCAATAGCTTCATCAACCGTATCTTTTCCTGTCCCCCCAATATTGCTCATGGTAATGCTGCCATCTGTAGCAACCTCTGCATTACCGCCTAATATAGAAACAGTATCATTGGCAACATTCCCCAAGGTATTGGCTAAAGCAAATAATTGGCTACCATTTACAGCATCCGTAGAAGTAGCGGTTACTCGCCCTGCGGCGACATTAGTAATACGGCGAGAATTAAAGGAACTATCGCCATTGCTATTGCCTAAACTTAAGGTGCCTGACACCCAAGTACCGCTATTAAAATCATAATTTAAACCGTTAATTGTGGCATTTTCTACAGGATCTGGAAAACCTGTATCTGTATCCAATGGCTCCGTTTGTGAACCTGCCCCTAAGGCAATATCAAAATCATTATATGCCATGGCTCCTGAGCCAATAGCCACCGTACGTTTTACATTGCCACGATTATAATTGGCTCTATTACCAATACTGACATTATCATTGCCTGAAATATTTTGTCCTGCACTTACCCCTAAAGCAATATTATTACTGCCCGTTGAGTTTACGCCTGCACCATAGCCCACAGAAATCCCATTTTCCCCTGCGGCTTGGGCATTAACACCTGCCGCTAATGCTTTCTTGCCAGTAGCTCCACCTTTAGCATCAACAGAACCTGCATTCGTAGTAGCATCGCCTGCTGCTTGATTGGCTTCGCCTGTATTCACATGGAAATAATTAGTACGGTTAGCCGCTGTTTCCGCTGCTGTTTTGATTTCTTTAAGTTGTCCATAATTTACTGCATCTGTATCCGCCGTCCCTGCTGCCACGTTGGTAATTTTATTACCGCCGTTATTTAACCCTTGATTGGTTAAACTGACGGTTTCCTGACCATTACTCATAAAGCTAATGCCTTCACGAGTGTACAAACTAGATGTATCAATATTACCATCAGACAAATAAATTTGATTTCCTGTAATATCTAAGCTATTACCTAGATTATCTTCAAAACCAGCACTGCTCAACCCTGCTAAATTCTCAGATAATTTCACTGTGAGTTGATTGCCATCAGCCACCACGCCAATATTGTTATCCGTTAAGTTACTATCCGCTCCCCCAGCAATTTTCAAGGTTTCTCCGAGTTTACGTTTAACATCAGTACCAGTATCACCTGCAAAGGTTAAATCTTTATTGGCTAACTCATTTAATTGTTTGACATTCACCGCATCTGTATCTGCTGTTCCTGCTGCCACCTTGGTAATTTTATTACCGCCGTTATCTAAGCCTTCAGCACTTAAGCTCACAGGATCTTTGCTGGAATTAGGATCGATAAATAATGTACGCTCTGCACTGCGAATAGCCATTAGCTGATTTGCATCCGTCATTGTGGTTGCCGCTGCGGTAATAGACGTTTCATTACCCGCCCCATCAACAAAATTAGCACTGGTTAAATCCACTAAATCTTTCGCCAATTTAATGGTTAAAGTATCTGTACCATTAGAAACGACACCGATATTGTTATCACTTAATTTTGTTTTATCTGTTTGCCCGCCGATAATTTTGGTTTCTGCACCCAAGGCTTGGGTAAAGGTATTATTGGTTTCACTTGCTACATCGCCTGAATAAACAGTCCCTTTGTTACTTAGCGAAGTGTTAGCTTGATTAATCATCTCAGCGACATTGCTTGCGGTGGCAAAGTTATTGCCCGTTTTATCGGAAGACACGACACCATCTTTGGCAGATAACGTCGCCGTATTCACATCAAAGCTCACATTGGCATTATTGCCACTTGCCTGTACATTGGCAGTAGTTCCTGTGCCATTAACAAAATTCACTTGATTGCCTGCGGTAATGGCTTTCACCTTTTCACCGCTATGATTACCAATATTCCAGCCTTGTTGAAGTGCGGTGATATTTTCAGAATTTTTATTGATATTTTGTGTATGATTTGTTACCTCAGTTTGTAGCTGACTAATATTGGTTTTATTGTTTGCTACATCGCCTTGCAAAGCGGTAATATTGTTTGCATTAGTCGTTGCTTGATTTGCAGTATCAGTAATTGTTTTCTTAGTTGCTTCCGCTAAAGCAACGGTATAAGTGGTGATATTGTTTTGGCTGCTGGAAGTGATTGAAATATCTGAACCCGCCTCAACGGCAGCTCCTTTCGCATTAACTGTATAAATGGTTTGTCCATTTGTTCCGATTTCAGAGGTAACGCTTTGAATATTGGTTCCTGCTTTTACTTCTGTTTTGGCAGCCGCAATCGCCTCGTGAACATTATTTTTGCCTGTATTACCAATATTGCTCATGGTAATAGTGCCATCAGTCCCTACGGTTGCATTACCGCCTAAAATGGTTGTAGTGCTATTTGCCACATTGCCCAACGCATTAGCCACTAAATATAACTGGCTACCGTTAATGGCATCAGTTGAAGTGGCACTAATACGCCCTGCTGCCACATTGGTAATCGTGCGTTCTACGCCCGTTTTACCGATACTTAAGGTACTATTAGGATTGCTGCCTGAAAAACCACTATAGCTAATGCCATTAACCGTAGCTTGGCTTGTACCTACCGCATCACTGGTTTCTGAATTTGCTCCCAAGGCAATACTGTTGGCTTGGGAGGCTTTGGCATTGTTTCCTATCGCAATACCATCAGCTTTATCAACAGTTGCCGTATTCCCCATAGCAATGGCATTATTTGCCGCTTTATTTACCGTGGCACTTTTACCCATGGCAATGGCTTGTTTTGAATCAGTTATTTGTGCTGAATTACCTATAGCCATAGAATCTATACTACGATCAACACTAGATACTTTTTGAGAGGCTTTTTTGATCGCCGTTGTATTACCTGTTGCACCATCAGCAAAAGTAACCGTTGCTCCTGTACTCAGAACTTTCGCCCCCGTGCCCAAAGCAAGCGTATCATTCGCATTGGCTTGTGATGATTGCCCAATGGCAATCGCTCGTGTTCCCATACTTAATGCTGAATTCATGATGGCTAAAGAATCATCATTATAAGCACTGGCATCTTGCCCAATGGCAATTGCACGAGTTTTAGCCGCCACTGAATAAGCACCTAATGCAGTGGTCTCTCCCCCAAATGCTCTTGACCCACTACCAAACGCCGTAGATTGTGAACCTACTGATAAAGCATCGCCACCAATCGCTGTAGCGTAATTGCCTCGTGATTTTGCTTGATCACCAATGGCTATATTGCCACTTAACTGCTCTTTAGTAATAACCGTTTTACCGGCTTTCTGAGCATCCGTTGCAGAAAATACCGCCTCTGTTCGGCGATCGTAATAACCCGGATTTGCTCCAGAACCAATAGCAATATTATTTTCACCTAAAACATTGGTACCCGCAGCACGCCCTAATGCCACATTATCCTTAGCGACCTCTCCCAAATTCTGCCCAGCACTGGTGCCAATAGAAATATTAGAAATTAATCCCGTTTCAGTAGCATTTTTACTTCCTTTTCCTGCACCTTGACCAATGCTAATTGAACCCTGTGTAGGTGCATTACTTTCCGCACCAATAGCAATAGCATTCTCACCTGCCGCCGTAGCCCCACTGGTTTTAACGCTATCGGTTTCCGTAGAGCCAATCTGTACCGCTGCTTGCACTTGAAAAGAAGTCAATAATAATGCTATTGCGGATAAATGAAAAATTCGTTTTATTTGCTTATTAGGCTGATCCGTATGATGATCTGAATGGCAAGAAGATTTGATACAACCTTTACCAAGTTCAGAAGTAACGATGAATTGTTGAAAAGCTCTACTCCAAATAACTTTAAATACTTTATTCATATAAATATTACCTTAAAAATTTATACATATTCACGATATGCAACAAACATTAAATAAACAAAAATTAATCAGTTGACATAAAAAATGAGCATTTTATATAAATCACGACAGTATGCAAGGTAGGACCTCTTACCCCCCCCCCCGACAATAATCGTTAAAAACTATTAAAAAATATACAAAAGTAAAATAAATAACTATTTATCGGAAAAATGATAGATTTAAATTATCAAAAACAAGATATAATAGGTTTTATAAATCACTAAGATAGATAAAAACACATAAAATAAACATTCTTATGTTGAAATAAACAAGGGTATTTGAAGGATAAAATACGATATGATTCTTTTAATAAAAAAGAGCGGTCAAAAAAATTTTATTTTTAACCGCTCTTTTTATCAAAGGAATAACATTAAGCTTTAATTAAATTCAAAAACTACATTTTCAACCACTTATTAGTCAGTGTACCCGCAACCATTGCGCCATTTACATTTAATGCGGTTCTTCCCATATCAATTAGGGGTTCAATAGAAATCAGCAAACCAACTAATTCTAATGGTAAACCTAAGGTGGAAAGTACAACAATTGCGGCGAAGGTCGCTCCACCGCCAACGCCTGCAATACCAAAGGAGGAAATGGCAACAATAAGAACTAATGAAGCAATAAAATGTAATGTAAAGGGATCGATACCGACCATTGGGGCAATAATGACAGCTAGCATAGCTGGGTAAATTCCAGCACAGCCATTTTGTCCGATTGTTGCACCGAATGTGGCGGAGAAGTTTGCGATCACTGGGCGATTACCCAATTTATGAGTTTGCGTTTCAATGTTTAAAGGAATTGACGCTGCACTTGAACGTGAGGTAAAAGCAAAGGTTAAGGTTGGTAAACTTTGTTTAAAGTAATGCAATGGGTTGATGCCTGAAATGGCTAATAATAATCCCTGTACAATAAACATCAGAATAATCGCAGCATAAGAGGCAAGAATAAAATTGCCTAAATTAAGAATATCTACCCATTGAGATGTGGCTGCCATACGGATCATTAAGGCTAAGACGCCATAAGGAGTAAGGCGTATTACAAAGCGAACAACACGCATAATTAATTGATTTAAACTCTCTACCCCTTGAGCAATACGTTCACCAAGTTGTGGATTTTCTTTGCGTAGGCTTAAACTGGCGACCCCAAGAAAAGCGGAAAAGATGACAACGCTAATAATTGAAGTTGGGTTTGCACCTGTTAATTCTGCAAAAGGATTACGAGGGATAAAGGAGAGCAACATTGCAGGCAAGGTAAGCCCTTGTACTGTATCCACTCGGCTTGCTACTCGTGCCTGTGCGGCAGCTTCACGTTCTCCGCCCGTTAATGTCATACCAAGATGAGATAAATCAAAGAGATAAACCATTGCGACAGCAATTAATGCGGAAATTGCAGTGGTAATGAGGAGAACACTTAATACACTAATGCTGATTTTACCTAAGGCACTGGCTTGTTCTAATTTGGTCATTGCCGAGAGAATAGAAATAAAAATTAATGGCATAACAATCATTTGTAATAGACGTACATAGCCATTCCCCACGAGATTGATCCAATCAAGTAAGATATTAAGATGAGATGGAGCGGTGGTTTGTAAATAGATGCCGCCAAGCATACCGATAAGCATAGCGATAAAAACGCTTAAGCCAAGTTTTGCAGTTTTACGATAAATATAGCCTATGAGGATTAGGGCAAAAACAAATAAAATGAGGTTTAGGATTAACATTAAATACTCCATTAAACATAACCTTGAAAAAATGACTTACATTAAATAACTTTATGACGTTAGACAAATGACTTTTAGCTATGAGTTATAAATAAATATGCTATAAGGTTAATCTATAATCGCTCCACATAAAAATGCTCATAAAAATAGCCACAATAAAAAGTGGCTATGATCTGGTTTTATAGTCGTTTCAATTTAAAATGAGACAAGGCGGTACGCCGAAGACAGTACAAGTAGTACGGCGAGACGTACCAACGCAGTATCATTTTAAAGTGGGACGACTATATTTAATCAAGAACGATTATTCTATCCATTTAATAACATCTTCTGTGGCTTGGCGTGTTTTTTCTCTTGGTTGGTGTAGCCGATAGCCAAATAATGCCATCACACTAATACGGAATTCATCGCCGTTATATAGGTCTTGTTCCACGAGCAGATCATTGAGTTTATCATAAGGAAAGCCTTCCACTGGCGTGGAGTCAATGCCAATCATAGCCGCACTGGTCAGCATATTTCCTAAAGCAATATAGGTTTGTTTGGATGCCCAGTCATAATAAGCCCGTTCATTGCCCACAAGATTAGCTTCATTGCTAGCATATTGACGATAAAATTCCTGTCTTAATGCCACCACATCATCAGGCAAGTGATGAACATCTTTCATCATATGAGTAATATACTCGCTGTCGGCTAATAGGCTTGCTTGTTTTCTGGCTAAGATAATCACAACGTGGCTACAATCATTGATTTTATCTTTGAGTCCCCACGCATTGTCATGGAGCAATTGCTTAATCTTAGGGTTTTCAATCACCAAAAAACGCCAAGGCTCAAAACCAAAAGAGCTTGGTGATAAGCGGGCGGTTTCTAAAATAAAATCCATATCTTCACGAGAGACTTTTTTGCTTGAGTCATAGGCTTTACAAGCATGACGATAATGATAGGCATTGAGAATATCTTGTTTATTAATCATTGTTTTCTCCAATTAAAAATTTAACATCTATTATAGTGATCTTCTTTTATGAGATAGCGTCCATAATATACCAAAATATGCCATAAAATCTTATGATTTTTACTGATACATCATATCAGTATTATTGATATATTTGACAACATTGCTCTATTAAATGACGCAACCAAATATAAGCAGGATCACGATGCGTACGTTCGTGCCAAACCAAGGTTTTAGTAAATCCTTTAATGGGTAATGGTGGATCAAGATAATAAATATCAGGCAATGATTGCACCAAACGTTTTGGCACCACCGCCAATAAATCGCTTTGTTGCAACACCTCTGGCAAAATCAGAAAATGTTGTGAGGACAACACCACATTACGTTGTTTTCCTAATTCCGCTAATGCCTCATCAGTCACCCCACGAAAATGCCCCCCAGAATAAGAAAATAACGCTTGTGGATAGCGACAAAAATCAGCCAAACTCAATCGATTTTGTTGGGCTAAAGGGTGGTTATTACGCATGGCACACACATATTTTTCCTGATATAAATGACGAAAATGGGTATCCGCTGCCTGAAAATCCGCAGTCGTCAAGGCAAAATCAATTTGTCTTTTTTCCAATTGTTGAGGTACTAAGGCTTCATCAATATTCAATGTTGCTAATTTAATATTGGGGGCTTGGCGATTTAGCTCAATTAAAAAAGGCTTAATAATGGCACGCAAAGAATAATCCGTACAAGCAATGGTTACCACCATCTCTGCTTTAAGGGGATTAAACTCTTCAATTTGGAGTAATTGTTCTACCTCCTTTAAAATATTTTTAATGGGAACAGCTAAACCTAAAGCACGATTGGTTGGCTCAACACCACGTTGTACCCGAACAAATAACGGATCATCAAAACTCTCTCTTAAACGTAGCAACACACCGCTCATTGCAGGCTGGCTAATCGCTAGGCGTTCTGCCGCTTTACTCACACTACGTTCATCAAATAACGCATCAAAGGCTTTTAGCAAATTGAAATCAAGGGTTTTTAAGTTTTTCATAATAAATCCATATATCAGAATAAATGATATTGAATATATTTTATTATGATTTTACTTATATCTGCAAAGGGTTTTATACTGTCGTCATCAAAAGGCTTATCAACAAAGATAAGTGCGGTTGATAAATAAAAAATTTTATAATCATTCCACTTTAAAATGATACAGTGTTGGTATATTTCGCCGTACCGCCTTGTCTCATTTTAAATTGAAACAACGATGACATATTGAGGAAAATATTATGCAACATTCAATTCATTGGCCAGAAGGCTATATTCCAGGTTTTACGGATAATTTTTGTTCTAACGAAGTGATTATTGCCAATGCCGAAATAGAACAAGTTTGGCAATATTTAAATGATACAAAATATTGGCCACATTATTATACTAACGTAAGTGATATTCGTTTCTATCATGATTACCAAGGTACTGAGCTTTATCCACAAGCACGTTTCTTTTTCAAAACCTTTGGTTTTCCTGTTGAAGCAGAAATTACCGAATATATCCCCGCTCAAAATGGCGAACCTGCTCGCATTGCTTGGCATGGTTGGAGTGGCGAACAAGGGGCTGAAGACCGACTTGATGTTCATCACGCTTGGTTAATTGAACAACTTGACGGCGGACGAGTACGCATTCTGACCCAAGAAACACAAAACGGCAATCCAGCAAAAGAATTAGCAAAAACCGTCCCAAACCCAATGATCAACGGGCATCAAGAATGGCTTGATGGGATTGTAAGAAGTGTGAAAATGGGGTTGAGCCTTTAATTAGAAATTAAATTAGAAAGATTTCCTGTCAAAATAACAGGAAATCTTTTATTTGATCTAGAAAATTAAATATTTTGGTTATAGTTTAACAACTCAAAGGCTTTAAAGTATATCAAGTAATGTGTACTACTTTAGCCCTAAAATTTCTTATTTTCTAACCGCACTTATTAGTAATCCACCAACACCTCTTTTTCACTCACTGTGTCGCCGTAAACAGGTAATAAAGTTTTATCATAGGCTTGTTTTAATACGCCTTCTTTACCGAGTTTTTCAATTTCGTTATTAAGCCAGTTGAGTAATTCTGTGTCGCCTTTTTTTACTGCTGGAGCGATAAAATCTTGTTCGCCTAAATGTTTAATGCCGACAACATAACCGGGATTTTCTTTTGCCCAAGCAAATAATAAGGTATTATCGTGGGCTAAGGCATCGCCTCGTCCATCACGCAATGCTTCAAAGGTTTCGGTATTTTGTTCAAATTTTAAGGTTTTAATTTCTGGGTAATTTTTAGTGAAGTAAGTATCGGCGGTTGTGCCTTTATTTAATAATAAGGTTTTATCTTTTAATTGTTCAATATCGGTAATTTCTTTGCCCTCTGGCGAAACAACGCCTAAAGCAACTTGCATATAAGGTTTAGCAAAATCTACCACTTCTTGACGTGCTGGCGTAACAGTGAAATTCGCTAAAATAATATCTACTTTATTGGATTGTAAATATTCCACTCGGTTAGCCGCTTCTACTAAAACAAATTCCACTTTATTTTCATCGCCAAGTAAATCTTTGCCAATGGCTTTAGCTATTTCTACATCAAAACCTTGATTTTTACCTGTTTGATCAACATAACCAAAGGGTGGTTTATCGCTAAATACCCCAATTCTCACTTTATCCGCTTGTTTTAATTGTTCAAGGCGAGAAACTTGAGCGGTATTTTCCGTTTTATCGCCACAACCCACTAACGTGGCAAGTAATCCTGTGGCAAGTAATGCGGTAGCGGTTTTAAATATTTTGTTCATAGTCAACTCCTCTTGGTTCATAATTTAAGATGTTTAAAAAGGCTTTTGCACGATCTGAGTCTGGATTCGTGAAAAAACGTGCTGGACTGGATTGTTCAACAATCTGTCCTTTATCCATAAAGATAATTCGGTTGGCAACTTGTCTGGCAAAGGACATTTCATGGGTAACAATGAGCATTGTCATTCCCTCTTTGGCTAAACCTAGCACCACGTCTAAGACTTCTCTGACCATTTCGGGATCGAGAGCCGCGGTAACTTCATCAAATAACATAATTTCAGGGTTCATACATAAAGCTCGCACAATGGCAATGCGTTGTTTTTGTCCGCCTGATAATTCTCTTGGGTAGGCATTTTTGCGATCATATAAGCCCACTCGTTTTAATAAGCTATCTGCTTGTGCCTCCGCTTCTGCACGTTGGCGTTTTTGGACTTTTAGGGGACCGAGCAAAATATTATCAATTACGGATAAATGGGCAAAAAGTTCATAGCTTTGGAATACCATACCAATATGTTGTCTTGCTTCAACCCAAGAAATATCTTTGCCCAGTTCACCATAGTTTTGTAATAATAGCTGTCCGCTTTGTATGGGTTCTAAGCCATTAATACAACGTAAAAAGGTGCTTTTACCACAACCTGATGGCCCTAAAATGACCACCACTTCCCCTTTTTCAATGGTTAAATTAATACCTTGAAGTGCGGTCACTTTTCCATATTTTTTGACTACATTTTTAACGTCTAATAATGCCATATTAACTTTCCCAGCGTTTTTCTAATCGTTGTGAGAATAAAGAAAGGGGATAACAAATCATAAAATAAAGCAGAAAAATTACCCCATAAATCCATAAAGCCGCTGAAGGATCGGTAAATAACGCGGTTTCAATAATCTGTTGTCCCACTTTAATCACTTCTAATACCCCGATTAACATTGCTAATGAACTGGTTTTTATCATTCGAGTAAATAAATTAATCGCCCCCGGTGTTACGCGTTTTAGGCTTTGTGGTAATAAAATATAAATAAAAACCTGTCTTTGTGTTAAGCCTAAGGCTTGAGCCGCTTCAATTTGATGTTTTTCAATGGAGGTTAAAGCCGCTCGGACTAAGTCGCCCATTTCTGCCGTTCCCCAAAAAATAAACACCAAAATACACACCAATACGCCGTCTAAATGGGTATTAAACCATTTTGCCACACCAAAATAGGTAATAAAAAGTAGCACCAATAACGGAATAATGCGTACAATTTCTAAATATAAACGGCAAAGGGCTTTGATAAATCGGTTTTTACTGGTCATTACTACACCAAGTAATACCCCCAATAAACAAGCGAAAAAGACGGAAATAAACGCAATTTTGGCGGTTACCCATAATCCCATTAACAAACGTTCTAAGTTATTTCCCTCAAACAAAATACTAAGCCCCATATTTTGCTCTCCTTACTCGGCGTTCTAAATAACTTATAAAAATAGAAACTGGCAATAAAATAATTAAATAGAAGACCACTAATAAAAATAAGGCTTCATTGGTTTTATAATCCATACCAATAATTTCTTTTGCCATAAACATTAATTCTGCCACTGCAATAGCGCTAATAATGGAGGTTTCTTTCATTAAAAATAAACAGTTTGCCCCTATTGCTGGCGTGGCTATCGCCAAGGCTTGGGGAAAAATCACATAACGAAAGGCTTGTATTGGGGTAAGCCCAATACTTAACGCCGATTCAATTTGTCCTTTGCTCACCGCTTCTAAGCCCGCTCGTATAGCTTCTGCCATATAGCTGCCACCGAGAAAAGCCAAGCCTATAACCCCACAAGTAAAGCCATCTAACTTTATACCAATTTTGGATAAACCAAAATATAAGAAAAAAACTTGAATTAATAATGGGGTATTGCGTGAAATTTCAATATAAACTTTCGCGAGAGTGGCCAAGAATTTTACTTTGTAAGTGGTTAATACGGCACAAATCACACCGACAATCAAGGAAAATAAAATGCCCCAAAATGCCAAATGTAAGGTAATGAATGTTGCATCAATAAATTTAGGTAAGACGCTGCTAATATATTGCCAGTTCATAATAAACGCAAAAAGTTTTCTTATTGCAAGCCATTATAAACAAGGCATATATAATGAAAAAGAATGAATAGGTATTAATAATAACAAAACAGAATATTAATACCTTTTTATAATATGGTCGTTTTAATTTTTTAATTTAAAGTGGCACAACAATAATACTTAAGTTAATGTTTAATCACAGAATAAACCTTAAATTTTCCTGTTTTCGCCAGAACTTGATGTTGTCCGAAATGTTGATCTAATAAATCAGGATAAGGTAAAAAACTATTCGCCACTAAACGTAATTCGCCTCCGGCAAGCAAAAATTGTTTTGCTTGGCGAATGAGGTTTTCCACCGCAGTATAATCCGTTTCTATGCCATCATGGAAAGGAGGATTGGAAATAATCAAATTAAATTTGCCCTCAATATGGGAAAAAACATTACTGGCTTTCACTTGCCCTTGCAAATGATTTTCCTCAAGAGTGCGTTGTGCGGATGTTAATGCCATAGCGTGAATATCGGTCATTAATAATTCAACTTGTGGGTTATGGTATTGAATAAAACTGCCGATAACTCCCGCCCCACAGCCAAGATCCAAGACTTTACCTTGAATGGGTTGAGTCAGGGTAGAAAGTAATAATTCGGTACCTTGATCAAGGGCTTGACGACTAAATACCCCGGGTAAACTATAAATTTTGAGGGGGGCAAGGCTATGATGTTGATAAATATGCCAATAATCTGCCACATCAGCCCTGACAGGTTGGGTTAAACAAAAATGATAAAGGCTACAACGGCGAGCCGTATCAATTTTGGCAATGTCCCCATAAGGTGCAAGCATTTTTTCGGCGGATCGCACACCTGAACGATTATTGCCGACAATCAGCATTTGTTGCCCTTGGGGCGATTGTGCCAAAAGTTGCATTAATTGAAACTGAACTTCTTGTTTGTTTTTCGTCCAATAATAAAGGATTAATTCCGCTGGTTGAGCGGAAAGATCTTGATTAAAAAAAGAAGAAAAACTGACCGCACTTTTATCTAATTGTGAGCGGTCTCCAAAATAACAAGACCAAAGGCGTATTGATGAAGATTGTTGGGATAATTGTTGAGCAAAATCATCATTGACTGCCCCAGCAAATAACAGAGATTTATGTTTGATAAAATCAAGATGACGTTGTAGTACTTCGCTTTCTAATGACAACACAAGAAATTCCTTAATAGAGAAAAAAGCATAGTATATAGCAAATTCCTTAACAACAATATGGCTTACCTCTTACCCTAAACACATTTTTTGTTTACAATAACCGCCATTATTCCTAAACCTATATGAAATCAAATGAATCATCGGCGTGATATTTTATTACAACAAATGGGGATAACCCAATGGAAACTGCAACGTCCCGAGGTGTTTAAAGGGGCGATTCAGATGAATATTGCGGAAAATATCCGTTTGGTGATCATTAGTGATCAGGCAATAGCCAAAAGTGCGGTGTTATTACAAGATATTTTGCGAGCAATCAATATAGCTGCTCAAGATTGCCAACTTATTGCCTTTTCAAATTTTGCTCATCTGTCAATTAAGCCTGATAGAATTTATTGGCTACTGAGCGATGATCCGCAACAAATACAACAAGCCCAATCCCTTTGCCAACAAGCAACCGCCTTATGGCAATCGCCAAGCTGGCAAACTTTTCGGCAAAATGCACAAGCCAAAAAACAATTATGGCAAAGCATTTATCAAAGCCTTACTGATGATGAATAATATGATGAATAACCACAACGCATTTACCCTTTCTAGCATTGAAGAACAGGATTTTAAGCAACTTTATCAAATTGAACAATTAGCACATCTTGTGCCTTGGTCATTAGGTACTTTAAAAAATAATCAAGGCGAGAATTACCTGAACCTAAAACTGAGCCAACAAAATCAGATTGTGGCATTTGCCATTTGTCAAACCGTATTAGATGAGGCAACCTTATTTAATCTAGCGGTACACCCTGATTGGCAACAACAAGGATTAGGCAAGCAATTATTACAGCATTTATTTCAGCAATTACGCCAACAAGGTATTGCAACCCTATGGTTAGAAGTACGCCAATCCAACCATATTGCTCACCATCTTTACCAGCAAATGGGATTTAATGAGATTGATATTCGCAAAAATTATTACCCCACGCCAACAGGCGAACGAGAAAATGCCATTATTATGGCAATTCATCTATAAAATATGCTTTTTCCCCTTGAAATTTAACAAGTTAATAACCATTATAGGAAAGATTATCAACCTAACCACAAAGGACTTTTTTCGTTATGATGCGTATTCTTTTATTTTTAGCCACCAATATGGCGGTGCTTATTGTTTTCAATATTATTTTGAGCTTAACGGGGATTCAATCACAAGATGCCATGGGGTTATTAATCCTCGCCGCCCTATTTGGTTTTTCAGGCTCATTAATATCATTATTTTTATCCAAAACCATGGCAAAACGTGCAGTAAATGCACAAGTTATTGAAAATCCTAGCAATGAACAAGAACGTTGGCTAGTGAATACGGTACGCCAACAAGCACAACAAGCGGGCTTACCTATGCCAGAAGTGGCAATCTATCACTCCGCCGATGTGAACGCTTTCGCCACAGGCGCGAGCAAAAATAATTCCTTAGTAGCTGTGAGTACAGGCTTATTAAATCAAATGACCCGTGATGAAGCCGAAGCGGTATTAGCACACGAAGTCAGCCATATTAAAAGTGGCGATATGGTAACCATGACCTTATTGCAAGGGGTACTAAATACTTTCGTGATCTTTATTTCTCGCTTAATCGCCCGAGCGGTATCGAGTGGACGTGATGGCGAAAGTAGCAGCGGCACTTATTTCTTAGTAGCAATGGTACTTGAAGTGGTCTTTGGTTTCCTTGCTAGCATTATTGCAATGTGGTTTTCTCGTTATCGTGAATTTAAAGCGGACGCAGGCTCTGCTGAATTAGTGGGCAAAGAAAAAATGATCGCCGCCTTACAACGTCTGCAAAAATTGCATGAACCTGAACAATTAGAAGGACAATTAGCCGCATTTGCTATTAATGGCAAACGTGGTGGAATTGCCTCACTCTTTATGAGCCACCCACCGTTAGAAAAACGTATTGAAGCATTAAGAAATTTAAACCGCTTAAATGGCTAATTCCTCGTGAATAACCTTTACCCCATACTGCGCCAGTATGGGGTTTTAAATAATTATTATTTTGCTCATTAGGACAGCAACCCATGCAACACCATTACCAAGATTTAATCCGACTCTTTAATCAATGCTTTGCAGACCAATACCAAACCAAATTAGTCAAAGGCGGCGATGAACCCATTTATATTCCAGCCCATGCTCAACAACCCTATCACTGCATTTATTTTGCTCATGGTTTTTATAGCAGTGCATTACACGAAATTTCTCATTGGCTTGTAGCAGGTAAAGCTCGCCGACAATTAGAAGATTTTGGTTATTGGTATGAGCCTGATGGACGTAGTGCCGAACGGCAAAGAGAATTTGAGAAGGTAGAAGTCAAACCCCAAGCCATAGAATGGATCTTATCCACAGCGGCAGGCTATCGTTTCTTTGCTAGCCATGATAATTTATCGGGCAACCCCGGCGATGCCAATCCCTTTAAACAAGCCATTTATCAACAAGTAAAGCATTATGCTGAGCAAGGTTTGCCTAAACGCACCGCAATATTTCAACAAGCGCTCTGTGATTTTTATCAAACAGATCCCCATCTTGATTTAAGTAAGTTTGATGTAAGTCGGATTTAAGCTAAAAACTCAATTATTCTATCGTTCTTAATAAAAGACAGGGATTTTTTTAAGGGGGATAAGGAACGTTATTGGCTTTGTATTAAAGTGCGGTGCGTTTTAGAATAATTTTCCCAAATATGAATATTTTCAATCATTATCCCCCAGTCAATTTTTTCAAGTAACCTTTAATAGTCGTACCAATTTAAAATAAAACAAAATGGAACGGCTATAGATTAGTATTACAACAAACTTTACCTTATAATCAACACATTTTTTATCTTTAGAAGGACAAGAAATGAAAGCAAATAGCAAAGCCTTTTTGGTATTATTATTGGGAACATTATCCGCTTTTGGTCCCTTTGTACTTGATTTATATTTACCTGCCTTACCTGACTTAGCAGCATATTTCGCCACGCATACCTCAATGACACAATTAAGTTTAACTTCGGCGATGATAGGATTATCAGTAGGGCAATTATTACTTGGACCGATTAGTGATAAGTTTGGGCGTAAAAAACCCTTAATGCTCTCCTTAGTGATCTATATCTTAAGCTCATTCTTATTGATCTATTCCCCTAATATTGAAAGTTTTATTTTTCTCCGCACTATACAAGGCTTATCCGCAGCAGGCAGTGTCGTGATCTCTCGTGCCGTGGTTACAGATCTCTATCGAGGCAAAGAAATGACCCGCTTCTTTGGATTATTAATGACCGTAAACGGCATGGCACCCATATTATCGCCTATACTTGGCAGCTTCTTGCTCAAATACATTGATTGGCAAGGCATTTTCGCATTCTTAACCCTAATCGGCGTTTTATTATTTGTAATCTGTTTCCGCTTAAACGAATCATTAATTGAACAAAAACGCTTAACCACCAGCACATTTGCCAGTTTTGCTATATTCGGAAAAATCTTCCGTAATCAACTTTTTATCACTTATGTCCTTATGCAATCCATTGCTTTTGCCGCAATGTTTGCTTATATTTCCGCCTCTCCTTTTATATTACAAACCCATTATCAACTTTCAGCCTTCGCCTTTAGCTTATGCTTTGCCGCCAATGGAACAGCATTATTATTAGGTTCTAATGTTGGCGGTCGTATCCGCAATAAACAGGCTTTATTATGGGGAAGTTTAGGCATTTTAATCAGCTGTATTTATCTCACTTTCGCCTTAATTGGTCAAATTAACGTTTGGTTGGTGGAATTAGGATTATTTACCTTATTATTATTTATTGGCTTTATCTTACCAGCCATTTCCGCTCTTGCTATGGATAGCGAACGAGAACAAGCGGCAGCGCCTCCGCATTATTAGGTTTTTTCCCTTTCTTTGCTGGCGCAATAGTATCGCCCTTAGTAGGCTTAGGTAATATTTTTTATTCTACCGCCATCACAATGCTTTTATCAGGTGTCATTACCTTTATGATTTATTTAAGGGTTAAGAAAGAGATTAAGGATTAAAAAACTGTTTTGGTATAGGGTTAAATATACAGTACTTAACATTAAATGCGGTGGTTTTTGAATTATTTCGTCCATTACACTAGTAAGTTGCCAACGACAAAATCCGTTAGCAATAACGGAGAAATAACAGTGAAAAAATAATCCCAAAACCCACCGCACTTTATTTTAAATCAATATCCTCTTATTTTTATAAAGCAAACAAAAAGCCCTCTAATATAGAGGGCTTGATAATATTAATTAAAAATCATTATTTTTTTAGAACCAATACAACAGATTCCCCTGCCACAACTTCGCCAGCTTTCTTTTCAATATGGCTAATTTCGTCCATATTAGAAATAACTACTGGGGTTAATACCGATTTTGCTTTTGATTCTAATAATGGTAAATCAAACTCAATAATGGTTTCACCACGTTTAACCTGTTGTCCTTCTTGGGCAATACGCGTAAAGCCTTCACCTTTTAATTCAACGGTATCAATACCAAAGTGAACAAATAATTCAATCCCTTCGTTTGATTCCATTGAAAACGCATGATTGGTTTCAAAAATTTTACCAATTACACCATCAACAGGCGCAACAATTTTGTTACCCGTTGGACGAATAGCAATACCATCGCCTACAATTTTCTCTGAAAAAACAACATCAGGTACATCTTCAATATTGACAATTTCGCCAGAGAGTGGGGCGAATACTTCTACATCAACGGCTTTATTTTCTTTTGAACCAAATAATTTATCAAATAATCCCATTATTTTTATCTCCTACCAAGTGATATTTGTTCGCATTTTAACGCAAAAAAATCAATTTGTATCTAATTTAATGCTTTTTCTGCTAAAAAATCTGCCACTAATTGTTCAATATCGGCACTTGTTGGTTGGCTTAATGCTTTATCGGCAAGGGCTTTCGCTTCAGCAAACTCAACATTGCGAATTAATTTTTTAATACGAGGAACAGAAATCGCACTCATACTAAATTCATCTAATCCCATACCTAATAGCAAAATAGTGGCTTTTTCATCGCCAGCTAATTCGCCGCACATACCTGTCCATTTCCCTTCTGCGTGAGAAGCCTCGATAACTTGTTTAATTAAAGCAAGTACCGCTGGATTCATTGGGTTGTATAAATGTGAAATCATTTCATTACCACGATCCACCGCTAAGGTATATTGGGTTAGGTCATTGGTGCCAATACTAAAGAAATCTACTTCTTTTGCTAAGAATTTTGCATTCATTGCGGCAGCAGGTGTTTCAACCATTACCCCAATTTGAATATCTTCATCAAAGGCTTTGCCTTCATTGCGTAATTCTTGTTTTAAGGTTTCAATCACCGATTTTAATTCACGAATTTCTTCTACTGAAATAATCATTGGGAACATAACGGCGAGTTTACCAAAGGCAGACGCACGCAATACTGCTCTTAATTGAGCATTAAGAATTTCTCGGCGATCTAAAGCAATACGAATTGCTCGCCAGCCTAAAAATGGATTCATTTCTTTTGGTAAATCCAAGTAAGGTAAATCTTTATCGCCACCAATATCCATGGTACGCAAAATCACTAAGCGTCCGTCCATTGCCTCAACCACTTCTTTATAGGCAATAAATTGCTCTTCTTCCGTTGGGAGGTGATCACGATCCATAAATAAGAATTCGGTACGATATAATCCTACCCCCTCTGCACCATTACGATGTGCTCCCTCGCAATCACGAATGGTACCAATATTAGCAACCACATCAACACGATGTCCGTCTAGGGTAAGAGCAGGTAAATCTTTTAATTTTACTAACTCTGCCTTTTCTTCATTAATTTGTTGTTCCAAGGCACGTAAACGATCGATCTCTTCTTGTGATGGATTAACATAAACGGCATTATTAATGGCATCTAAAATTAAATAATCGCCAGAATTGACTAACGCAGTTACATTATTTGTTCCCACGATAGCTGGCAATTCTAAAGAACGTGCCATAATAGAAGTATGTGATGTTCTTCCGCCAATATCTGTAATAAACCCTAACACTTTATCAAGGTTTAATTGAGCGGTTTCAGACGGAGTTAAATCATAAGCCACTAAAATTGACTCTTCATTAATATCGCCTAAATCCACAATATGCATACCTAAAATATTTTTGATTAAGCGATTACCAATATCACGAATATCGCCTGCACGCTCTTTTAAGTATTCATCATCAATTTCGGACAGCATTGCCACTTGTTGATCAATGACCTTACTTGCCGCCACACCTGCATTCACTTTATGGCTACGCAAATAGTCCAAAATTTCTTCTTCTAATTCTTCATCTTCTAAAATCATCAAATGACCTTCAAAGATGGCTTCTTTTTCTTCCCCTAAGGCTTGACGGGCACGCTCTTTAATCGCTGTTAATTGTTGAACCGCCGCATCACGCCCTGAATAAAAACGTGCAACTTCTGTGTCAATCTGATCTTCTGTAATTTTTTGAAAATCAAGCACAATTTTTTCTTCTTTAAGCACCAAGGCTTTACCGAAAACAATACCCGGAGAAGCTAAAATTCCTGAAATCATTATATGACCCTTTTATGAGTAAAATAAAATGCTTAACGCGAAATACACAAAATAATGCCACAATATTTTGTGGCAACATCATTATTCTAAGGTTGGAATAAGGGCAACAAGATGCTCGACTGCTTGTTGTTCATCTTCGCCTTCAGCAGAAATGGTAATCACAGTGCCTTGCGTTAAGCCTAAGGTTTGTAGTTTAAATAAACTTTTCGCACTGGCACTTTTTCCGCCTGAAGTTACAGTAACATCCGCAGTAAAGGCTTTCGCTTCTTTCACAAATTGCGCAGCAGGACGAGTGTGTAAACCGTTTGGTGCAGTAATTTCAACATCTTTTGAATACATAATGTTTTCCTCTATAAAAATAGTCAATAAAAATTCGTTACATATAGCACAATAGCAAATAAAAAATACCAAGATAAATGGCTATATTTTCTATTTATTTTATGAATAAAAATAAATCCCGTGCCTAGTATGATTATTCCAATAAAATAATCAACAATAATCCAATAAAAATTTGAGCTAGTCCACAAAAAAAAGCCATTATAGAATATTTTTTAGACAAAATTTAGCTTTTTTCCTATATTTTAATCAATCATTCAAGGGATCAAGCACAAAATGACGTTGAGATTTTGTTTCACTTAAACTTGCCACCACACGATGATAATTCTCAAAGCGTATGGGGTGAATTTTCCCTTGTTCCACCGCTTGTTTTAAGGCACAACCGGGATCGGTTTGATGTTTACAATCCCTAAATTTACAAGTACCCAGAAAATATTGAAACTCACGATAGCCTTTAGCGATTTGCTCTTGCTCCAAATGCCATAAACCAAACTCACGAATCCCGGGGGAATCAATTAAGGCTCCCCCTTGTGGTAAATGATATAAACGTGATGAAGTCGTGGTATGTTGCCCTAATCCTGAGGTTTCACTGACTTCGTTCGTCTGTGCATTTACATCAGGTAAAAGATGATTAACCAAGCTAGACTTCCCTACCCCAGATTGCCCAACAAAAATTGAACATCCCTCCGCTAAAAGTGCGGTCAGTTTTTGCATATTTTCCCCTGTTTTCGCTGAAATCAACAGGGTTTGATAACCAATGTCTTGATAAATCTTTAGCTGTTGCTCTACCTCTTCACGTTGTTGATCTGTCAATAAATCCGCTTTATTAACCACAATAATCGGAGAAATTTGTACGGTTTCGCATACCACCAAATAACGATCAATAATATTCAAGGATAATGTAGGCAAGACCGCCGAGACAATAATAATACGATCAATATTCGCCGCAATTACCTTTAAGCCATCATAATAATCCGGGCGACAAAGCTCGGTTTGGCGAGGCTCAACGGCTTCAATAACACCACTAATCCCTTGCAAATGCTGATGACCTTGCCGCCATAATACCCTATCCCCCACAACCACATTGGCTAAAGTACGGCGTAAATTACAACGAAAAATATTCCCTTGTTGATCCTCGACATCCGCATGAGCAAAATAACGTGTAATCACCAAGCCCGGCTGTGGCTCGCCAAGTAAATCATCTTGCCAAAGTTCCTCATATTCACTATTTGAGCGATGACGATGCAAGGTTTTCGCTTTATTAGAACGAATACGCCGTTGTTGGTTTTTAGTGAGTTTTGTTTTTGCCATAGTAAAAATAAATATTCTCTTTGCTAGCACGATCGCAAAAAATCCAAAAGAGCGGTCGTTTTTTTATGTATTTTTGATTAAAATAGCCCAAAATTCGTATAAGGATACACTATGTTACAAGATAAACAAAACCTAATCTGGATTGATCTGGAAATGACAGGGCTTGATCCCAACAAAGAACGCATTATTGAAATTGCCACCATCGTGACCGACAAAGATCTGAATATTTTAGCGGAAGGTCCTGTCCTTGCTATTCATCAACCTGATAGCTTGCTCAATGCCATGAGTGAATGGTGTGTAAAGACGCATAGCGCCAACGGCTTAATTGAGCGTGTAAAACAAAGTAAACTTAATGAGCGAGCCGCCGAACTACAAACCCTTGATTTTCTTAAAAAATGGGTACCTAAAGGTTGCTCTCCGATTTGTGGTAACAGTGTCGCCCAAGATAAACGCTTTCTTTACCAATATATGCCTGATCTCGCCGATTATTTCCATTATCGCCACTTAGATGTCAGTACCTTAAAAGAATTAGCCAGCCGCTGGAAACCAGAAATCCTCGCAGGTTTTAGCAAAAAAAATACCCATCTCGCCCTTGATGATATTCGTGAGTCTATCGCAGAATTGGCGTATTATCGGCAGAATTTTATTAAATTATAGCTCTTTTATCATCCTTTCAATTTAAATAAGACAAGGCGACAGTCCGAATACAGAACAAAGAGTACAGCGAAGCGTACTAACGCTCGCTGTATAATTTAAAGTAAAGCGATTATAAAATCCATCAATCCACCAAAAACAACGCCGCTGCACCTCGCACGCCACCTGAATCGCCGTGTTTGGCTTTTTTAATTAACGGCACATTGGCACTACGCATTAAATGAGGGGGTAAGGCTTTGGGTAGAGCTTGATATAAATAATCAAAATTAGATAAGCCACCGCCTAGCACAATAACATTAGGATCAAGTGCGGTAATAATATTGCCTAAGGAAATTGCCGCTAGCTCAATAAAAATTTTCACAAAATCCACCGCACTTTGTTGCCCTTGGTAGAAATGTTGAATAATTTGTTTTGCCGATAAAGGTTCGCCGACGAAATCACGATACAACATTTCAAAACCACGCCCTGATAAATAATTATCCAAGCAAGCCACATTACCACAACCACACTGATAAATCGGGGCTTTATCCCAGCCTAATAATTTCAAGGCATGATAATTTAGCTGTAAATGCCCCAACTCCCCTGCCATACCTGTTTGCCCAGAATGAATTTTGCCATTAAACACTAAACCGCCACCAAAGCCAGTGCCTAGGATCAAACCTAACACAAAAGGATATTGCTGATTATCAGGATCCCAAGCCTCAGAAAGGGCAAAGCAATTTGCATCATTTTCTGCCCGCACTTCTCGCTCTAAACGTTCCGCTAAATCTTTTAAGATAGGGCGATTATCCGCCGCACGAATATTGGTAATTTCAGCCAAGCCCGTTGTGTGATTAACAAAGCCCGGAATACCTAGCCCCACCGAACCTTGGCAAGCAAATTGCCGATCCGCTTTCTTTACTAATTCCACTATCGCCCTTAGCCATTGTTCATAATCTTCTTTAGGGGTTTCAATACGTTCACTGTGTTGTTTTTCTAGCTGTTGATTAAACACCGCTAATTCAATTTTCGTACCGCCAATATCTAAACCGTATAGCATAAACTCACCTCAAACTAAAAAATTTTTGCTATTTTAACCGCACTTTATATAAATTACATTGTTTTTTGCCTTCATTTTAATAATAGATTTAACAGAATACTTAAATATAGAAAAAAGCATAAGAAAAAATAACAAGAGTAAATCACTAAGGTATATAATGGCTAAATTTCTTTTATCGTTTATCAAACAAATGACAAACAATTAAAAAATAGGATAAATAATGACCAAAATACAACGTGTTACTGAAGCGAATTTACCCACTGAGTTTGGGCTTTTTCGCATTGTGGGCTTTGAGTTTCCTGATACCAAAAAAGAACATATTGCTTTAGTTTATGGCGATATTAGTAATCCTGAGCAACCTGTCCTTGCTCGTATTCATTCGGAATGTTTAACGGGCGATACCCTATATAGCTTAAAATGTGATTGTGGTTTTCAGCTAGAAACCGCTTTACGGCAAATTAGTGAAGAAGGGCGTGGCGTATTAATTTATCATCGAGAAGAAGGACGTGGGATCGGGATTATCAATAAAATCCGAGCTTATGCTTTGCAAGATCAGGGTATGGATACCATTGAGGCAAATTTAGCCTTGGGCTTTGCCGCTGATGAGCGTAATTTTTCTGTTTGCGCTGATATTTTTGAGCTATTGGGGGTAAAAGCGGTACGCTTGCTGACCAATAATCCTGAAAAAATTGAAACCATGAAACAAGCGGGCATTAATGTGGTAGAACGTGTGCCGTTAAATGTGGGGGAAAATCGTTACAATACCCAATATTTAGACACCAAAGCCAAAAAAATGGGGCATTTTATTGTGCATAATCAGCAACAACATTTATTAAATTGCCCTTATTGTCAGGAAGAAATTCCAAAAATTAAACAAAAATAACAAATAATTCTGCTCAATTCCTAACAGGAATAAGTAGTTTTTAATTAACTATAATTAGTTCCATTATAGTCGTTTCAATTTGATATAAGACAAGTCAGCACGCCGAATACAGTACAAAGAGTACGGCGAGGCGTGCCAACACGGTCTAATTTAAAAAAGGGCGGTAGTATTTTTGCCTTTTTTTATTCCTCTAATCCACTTTAAACTTAACCAAACGATTAGCATTGGTCGCAACAGTAATTGAGGATAATGCCATGGCAAGCCCTGCTAGCATTGGATTTAATAAAATACCAAAGAAGGGATATAAAATGCCAGCGGCAATGGGTATGCCTAAGCTATTGTAAATAAAAGCACCAAATAAATTTTGTTTCATATTACGTAATGTGCCTTTTGCTAAAGCTAAACTATCCGCTACGGCATTCATACTAGGACGCATTAGGGTTATTTCTGCGGTTTCAATGGCAATATCACTGCCTCCTCCCATTGCCATACTCACATTGGCTTGAGCTAAAGCGGGGGCGTCATTAATACCATCACCGACCATTAAAACTTGATGCCCCTGTTGTTGTAGCTGTTGGATATGTTGGGCTTTTTGTTCTGGTAATACGCCTGCAATAACCTGATCCAAGCCGAGCTGTTGTGCAATCGCTTGTGCTGTTTTTTCTTGATCACCTGTTAGCATAATTAAATGATAACCTTGCTGATGTAAACGTTTTATCGCCACTTTGCTGTCTTCTCTTAGGGGATCCGCTATGGCAAACAATACAACCAGCGTTTGATCTACACTGAGAAAAACTACCGTTGCACCTTGTGCTTGTTGTTGAGCAATAAAATCTTGGGCAATTTCCGTTGAAATATGATGTTGTTGCAATAATTTTTCATTACCTAGCAATAAAGTATGCTGTGCGACTTGGCCTTTTACTCCCAATCCTTTTAGGGTTGTGAAATGCTCAACAGGCAATAAGGGCTGTTGATTTTCTTCGGCAAACCTCAATATGGCTTTAGCTAAAGGATGATTAGCGGATTGCTCTAAACTTGCTGCTAATTGGATTGCCTTATGTTGTTGAAAATCAGGACTACAATATACTGCGGTAACACGAGGCATACCTTGTGTTAAAGTGCCTGTTTTATCAAAAACAAGGGTATCAACACTTGCTGCTTTTTGTAAGGCATCTGCATCTCTGATTAAAATCCCCCATTCCGCTGCTCGCCCTATTCCTGCAATAATTGACATAGGTGTCGCCAATCCTAAAGCACAAGGACAAGCAATAATCAATACGGTTGTGAATGTAACTAACGCATAATCAGGATAAACAAAATACCAGAGTATGGCGGTAAGTATGGCGATGACTAGCACCGTAGGTACAAAAATACTGGCTATTTTATCAGCTAATTGCCCTATTTGTGGCTTACTACTTTGTGCTTTCCGCACTAATTTGATGATATTGGCTAATTTGGTACGATGACCAATTTCTTGCGCCAAAATGACCGCACTTCCATCATTAACCATTGTTCCTGCCGACACTTTATCGCCTTGCTGTTTTTCTACGGCGAGCGGTTCGCCCGTTAACATAGATTCATCAACCCATAATGTTCCTTGTTGTACAATGCCATCTACCGCAATGCGATCGCCTGTTAACACTCGCAATTTCATTCCTGGCACAACTTGTTCTAAGGGTAAGATTTGCTCTTGGTTATCAAGCAATACACGAGCAGTTTTTGGGGTTAAATCAATTAATTGTTCAAGGGCTTTTGAGGAATGTTGTTTCGCTCTCGTTTCCAACATTTTTCCCAAATTGATTAAACCAATGATCATCGCACTGGCTTCAAAATAAAGATGGCGGCTATCTGCTGGAAACCATTCTGGTTTGAGAACAATCATCAATGAATATAGCCAAGCTGTCCCTGTTCCCAGTGCAACTAAGGTATCCATTGTGGCGGTTTTATGGGTTAAGGCTTGATAAGCACGCCAATAAAAATGACCGCCAGCATAAATCATTACGGCGAAAGTGATAATGGCGATAATGAACCAAAAAACACGATTCTCCGCCGTCAATGCCATTTCGCCAGTCAATAATCCCCAAAGCATTAATCCCCCCCCTAACACAAGGGCAACAATAGCTTGGGATTTTCTTTTTGTTATTTCTTGTTGTGCTTGGCGTTGCTGTTTTTCTCGTCTTATTTGCTCATTTTCAATACATTCTGCACCATAACCCGCTTGCTGCACCGCTTGAATAAGCTGTTCTGCCTTTGCATTTCCTTGGATCAATGCGGTTTGTTCTGCCAAATTAATTTGAACAGATGAGACTTGTGCTACCGCTTCTAAGGCTTTTTGTACCTTAAGCACACAAGCCGCGCAATTAAGCCCGCTTAACAATAAATAAACCTGATCCTTATCTTGCTCTACTACCCTTGGATCAGAATTTATCAAAACAGTATCATGAGGTAGTAGATTATCCTTTGCGTTTTCTTCTCCTGAGATTGATGCCCCATAATCTTGTTGCGTAATCGCATCAATTAATAACTGAGGATCAACATGACCAGTGACTTTTGCGGAAGTCAGCGTTACCTCTGCTTGCTCAACCCCCTCAATTTCCTCAAGGATTTTTTTGACCGCTTTTACACAATGTCCACAAGACAAGCCCGTTAAATTAAGTTGAATAATTGGCATAAAAACTCCTTTCTCTTTTTGTATCGCCGTCCCTCTTTATAGCCCTTTCAATTTAAAATGAAAGGGTACGACCGAGGCATACCAAGGCTGTATCATTTTAAAGTGGGAAGACGATAAATTGAAACAGTTATAATCTTGGTATAAGATAAACCCTCCCCTAAGGTTAAGGTCAAGTTTTTTATATGAATATTACTCAAGTGGCTAAACTCACTCAGCTTAGTCCTAAAGCAATCCGTTTTTATGAGGAAAAAGGCTTAATTACTGCCCCTTCTCGTGCCAGTAATGGCTATCGCCAATATCAACAACAACATATTGCTGAGTTACGTTTATTACATCAAGCAAGAACAGTGGGGTTTTCTCTAACAGAAGCCAAACAATTATTACAGCTTTATCGCAATCCCAAACGCCGTAGTGCGGAAGTCAAGCAATATACGTTACAAAAAATCGCGGATATTGAACAACAAATCCAACATCTAAACCAAATGAAAGATTATCTCCAACAATTAGCCGAACAATGTCCTGGCAATAATGATGAATATTGTCCAATTATTGAAGGCTTAGCTTGTTCTTCTTCGCCATAAAGATCATCTAGCCAAGTCAATGATTTGATCATATACTTAGTGCTTTTATATCACTTATCTTAATCTTGAGTTATGGGAGCATTAACACAATCACATTTTGCGACGGAAAATAAGCAACATTTTACCCATTGCGGTGAATGTGATGCCCTTGTTACTGTACCTCAACATCTCAACAAGCAGCAACGTGCCTTATGCCCACGTTGTCAGCATACTTTAGCAACAGGAAATCATTGGGATTTACGCCGTTGTGCCATTATTGCTTTATCCATATTGATCTTAATGCCTTTTGCCTTAACCTTTCCATTATTAAGCATAGATTTATTGGGGGTATCGGTACAAGCCTCAGTTTGGGGCGGCGTATGGAAAATGGCAACAGAACATTATCCCTATACAGCATTCTTAGTTTTTATTTGTGCTGTGGTTATGCCCCTCTTTTTTGCTTTATTAGTCATTATGTTACGCCTTGCTCAATTATTAAAAATAAAACCGCGTAATCTATTATTAACCATTAACCATATTAAACCTTGGGTAATGTTAGATGTTTATTTGGTTTCATTAGGGGTTGCCGCCTTTAAAGTACGAGAATATGCCAGCTTAGAAATGGATATTTATTTAATCGCATTTGTTTTTATGGCATTGTTGACCACATTATTATTTATCAAAATTGATACAAAAGCCCTTTGGAATGACTTTTATCCACAACAACCGCAACTCGAAGAAATTTGTTTAAAAAAACCACCGCACTTTTGTCATCACTGTGAATACAGTTTTAATCAGCCGAGTTTTGATCGTAAAAAGCGAGAAATTTGTCCCCGTTGTCATCAATCTACTGTTATGGATAAAAATTTAATTTTACAAGGGACTTGGGCAACCCTTATTGCTGGATTGATTATGCTTATTCCTGCCAATTTGTTACCCATATCAACAGTCTATCTCAACGGTGCGCCATCTTCTGATACCTTAATGTCAGGTGTGATTTCCTTTATTGATATGGGCAGTTATTTTGTGGCTTTTGTGGTTTTTACGGCGAGTATTTTTGTACCTATAGGCAAAATTATTATTTTGCTTTATCTACTTTGTAGCGTCCATTTTGAATGGACACATTCCATAAAATGGCAGATGAGATTATTACATATCGTCCATTTTGTGGGGCGTTGGTCTATGCTGGATTTATTTGTGCTTTCTTTAATGATGTCCTTAGTGTCAAGAGGACAAATCATTAGTTTTTCTGTCGGGCCAGCGGCACTTTATTTTGGCATTGCCGTTTTTCTCACTATGATTTCAACTTCACTTTTTGATAGTCGTTTACTTTGGAAAATTTATGACAAACAAACACACAGAAAAAAATGATCCTCAACCATATCAAAATGCCTATATTCGTCAAATTAAACGTATATCGCCATTTTGGTTATTACCTATTATCGCATTATTTATTGGAGCAACCCTCTTCTTTCAAATTATTAAAGAACAAGGGACAACGATTACCATTATTTTTAATAATGGCGATGGATTAGTGGCTGGAAAAACCCAAGTCCGTTACCAAGGTTTACAAATTGGCGAAGTGAAAAAGGTAAATTTTGCCGATGACTTAAAACACGTTGAAGTTACCGCCAATATTTATCCTGAGGCTCGCTCAATTTTACGGGAGCACACCAAATTTTGGATTGTGCAACCTAGTGCTTCTCTAGCGGGCATCTCGGGCTTAGATGCTTTAGTTTCTGGAAACTACATTACCTTACAACCCGGTGATGGCGAACCTGCCGACCAATTTATCGCCGAGAATGAGGGGCCTATTGCCGAAGTTCATCAAGGCGATTTACTTATCCATTTAATCGCCGAAGATCTTGGCTCAATTTCGGCAGGCGCCTCCGTTTATTTCAAAAAAATGCCCGTAGGAAAAATTTATGATTATCGCTTAACACAAGATCAACAAAAGGTTGAAATTGATGTGGTCATTGAAAAAAATTATGCCAACTTGGTGAAAAAAGATAGCCGTTTTTGGAATATTAGTGGTATTCAAGCGGATCTTAGCCTAGCGGGTTTATCCGTTAATGTGGACAGTTTAAATGCCGTTGTACAAGGTGCTATTTCCTTTGATTCGCCAACTGAAAGCCCTGAGGCACAAGCTAATCAACAATATACCTTGTATCCGAATTTACAAGCGGCTAAACGAGGAATTAGTGTAAATGTGAATTTACCAAATATTACAGGTTTAGAAGCTAATAAAACCCTCGTGTTTTATCAAAATATGCCAGTGGGATTATTATCTGAATTAAAAATTAATGAAGATGAAGCGGATCAAAACCGTATTGAAGGAACATTACTTATTGATCCTAATATGGCAAATTTATTACGGGAAAATAGTGAAATTGTACTAAGAGATAAAAAAATAGGGCTTGCAGATTTAGCCAACCTTGATGATTTATTTAAAGGTCGTTCCTTTGAAATTATCCCAGGTGAAGGTAAAGCAAAATACGATTTTGACGTGATCAAACAATCTGAATTATTGCTGAAAAGACCTAATACCCTATTACTCACCTTAACGGCACCAGAAAGTTATGGTATCGATGAAAGCCAACCTATTTATTATAATGATATTGTTATTGGCGAAGTGGTAAAACGTCATATTGATGTTGAGCAAGTTCAATTCCAAATAGCCATTGCTGCGGAATATCGTCATTTAGTGGTGAAAGACAGTAAGTTTATTGCCAGCTCAAACCTTGATATTTCCCTTGGATTAGATGGATTAAAAGTAGAAGCTGCCTCACCAAGTAAATGGCTAGAGGGTGGCATACGTTTAATAAAAGGACAGGCAAAACAGGGAACTGCACTAACAAGTTATCCTTTATATAAAAATCAAAGCTATGCTGAAATGGAAATGACAGGTAATCGGTTAACTCCAAGCATTACATTAACAACATCTGCATTGCCTAATATTAGTGCGGATTCAATCCTGTTATATCGCCAATATGAGGTGGGTAAAGTCCTTGATATTCGTCCAACCTCAAAGCATTTTGAGGTAGATGTATGGATTTATCCAAAATATCGTCATTTATTAACCAATAAAAGCCGTTTTTGGGTAGAAAGCCCAACTCAAGTAGATATTACCCCTAATGGTATTAGCGTCCAGGCCTCTCCACTAGGGCGAGCATTAAAAGGGGCTATTAGCTTTGATAATTTTGCTCAACCTCTCGCTCAGCAAACCCTTTATGCTAACGCCTTATCAGCACGCTCAGCAGGGCAAGAAATTACCTTAATCACAGATAATGCGAGTAATCTTGGTAAAGGTATGAGTTTAAAATATATGGGATTAACCATTGGTGAAATTTCTCAAGTGGATTTTAGCCAGAAAAATAAACGTATTGTGGCTAAAGCCTTGATTCAACCAGAATATTTAGATCTTGTGGCAAGAGAAAACAGTAAATTTAAAATTATTTCCCCACAAATCTCCGCAGGAGGTATTGAAAACTTAGATAGCCTATTACGTCCTTATATTGATATTGAAGCAGGATCTGGCGGGCGAAAAACAGAATTTACACTTTGGCAAAATACACCAACGGCAAGCAAATATAATAATGGCTTTCCATTAATATTAGAAGCCTCAAATGCTATGAACCTCACTGAAGGTGCACCAATATTATACCGAGGTGTTGAAGTGGGTATAATACAAAATATTGAAATTAACAAACAAGGCGATCGTGTGTTAATTCATATTTTAATTAGCAACAAGCACCGCTATTTAGTCCGCCAAAACTCTGAATTTTGGCTAGCATCAGGCTATAACTTTGAACTTGGCTGGCAAGGTGCAGAATTTAATACGGGTTCCATTCAACAGCTACTCAAGGGCGGAATATCCTTCTCCACCCCATCTGGCACAGTAGTTCAACCCGAAGCAAAAGCCAATCAACGCTTCCTGCTAAGACAACAACGCCCAGAACAAGCAAGAGAATGGAATCAGGCGGTAATGCCTTGAGAATAAATTAAATAAATTAGGGCTTAAAAGCCCTATTTTATATAGAGTTTCCGACGAATCTTACGCAACAACAAAAACAACCAAGGCCATAATAAACCACTGACTATTGCGCCAAATATTTCTTGCCAATTAAATACGGCGGTATGTAAAAATAATTCAATAAAAAAAATACCGAAACGTATCAGGATGACAAAAAGGATCATTAATAAGCTCTGTTGCCAAAGGGAAAGATTGCGTAAAATCAAGTGATTGGCACTAATAAGATAAGTAAAAACAGAAAGAATTAAAGCATGAACGCCTAAATTAGAGCCGAGTATAAGATCCCATAAAACGCCTAAGATAAAAGCACTCCCAATGCTAATTTTATTGGGCGTTGCCATTGCCCAATAAGTGAGCACCATAATCAGCCAAGCAGGGCGAAAACTTTGCAAACTTGTTGGCCAAGGCATAATTTCTAATGTGAGTGCGATAATAAAAATACTGAGCAAAATTGCCCATTGCAAAATAAGATTTCCTTTCATTATTGCTCTCCTGTGGTTTGATTCAAGCTATCAAAGGGTAGGTTTTCTTCTACATTTATCGGCACATTTTCAAATTCAGGCGGTTCAACCATATCATTTGGTTCAGGTTCAACCTGTTGATCCAAATTTTGTTTATTTTCATTATTATCTTGGATTTTCTCTTTTTGCTGGGAAAAACGTTGGCGTACTGCATTACGTACTTCTTCTGGCGATAAGGCATTCGCTTTGCGTAAATCTTCATTGGTTGGCCATAACAATAAGACATAACGTAATCGTTCTAATGAGGCAAGTGGTTTAACTGTGACGGTGGCAAAATAATTTTGTCCACTACGAGAAATGCTATTCACTGTTCCTACTGGGTAACCTTCTGGGAAACGTCCCCCTAAGCCTGAGGTAACTAATAAATCACCTTTTTGAATATCAACACTTCTCGGGACATTTTCTAACATTAATTCATCATTACGCCCTGTTCCTGTGGCAATAACTCGCACATCATTCCTTAATACTTGTAAAGGAATACCATGAGTCACATCAGTAACGAGCAAAACTCGGCTAGTATTGGTTCCCACTGAAATCACTTGTCCTACAACACCTTTTTCATCAATAACGGGTTGCCCAACATAAACCCCGTCACTTTCTCCTTGGTTAATCACAACTTGCTGACGATAAACATCGGTTTCTGCGGTTAAAACTTCCGCAATTTTCTTATATTCATCTTGTCGTAGTGGTGAATTAAGTAATAAACGTAACCGTTGGTTTTCAACCTTTAATTGATCCAATAATAATAGTTCTGCATTTTTTTCACGCAACTGTTGGCGTAAAATACGATTTTCTATTTGTAATTTGGAAGTATCCACCAAATTATCGGACACTTCATCAAGGACAGAACGAGGAGAGTTTGCCAAATAATACAAACCTTCAACCGCCGTTTCCATCACTGTTCGCGCTTTTATCATGGTATGATTTTGCCCATCAGAAATCATCAATGCGATAGAGGCTAGCACAGCAAGTGCCAATCGAAGACCTAATGGTGGTGCTTTGGCAAAAATAGGTTTCATAAGCTATCCATTTAAAATACAAAAAGTGCGGTCAGTTTTACCGCACTTTTTTACTTACCTTGTTAAATTACAGTTCATCACTAAAAATATCGCCACCATGCATATCGATCATTTCTAATGCTTCACCGCCTCCTCGTGCTACACAGGTTAATGGATCTTCAGCAATAATCACTGGCACGCCAGATTCTTTAGATAATAAAATATCAATATTGCGTAATAATGCCCCGCCCCCTGTTAGCACCATACCACGCTCAAAAATATCCGCCGCCAATTCTGGTGGACATTGTTCTAATGCAGTACGTACCGCAGTAACAATGCCATTTAAAGGTTGTTGAATGGCTTCTAATACATCACGTGAGGTTAATTTAAATGTTCTTGGCGCGCCTTCCGATAAATTATGCCCATGAACTTCCATTTCAAGGATTTCATCATCATCTTGTAAATAGGCTGACCCCAGCTCTTTTTTAATCCGCTCCGCTGTGGCTTCCCCAATGGAAGAGCCAAAAGTACGGCGAACATAAGCAATAATGGCTTCATCAAAACGATCACCACCGATACGTACAGAAGACGAATAAACCACACCATTTAAAGAAATAACTGCGACTTCGGTTGTACCACCACCAATATCAATTACCATAGAACCCGTTGCCGTTGATACAGGCAATTTAGCCCCAATAGCTGCAGCCATAGGTTCTTCAATCAAATAAACCTCTCTTGCGCCTGCCCCAATAGCTGATTCCTTGATGGCACGGCGTTCCACCTGCGTTGCCCCAGCGGGTACACAAACTAAAACCCGAGGGCTTGGACGCATAAAATTACTACTATGCACTTGTTTAATGAAATATTGCAACATTTTCTCTGTTACAAAAAAATCGGCAATCACACCATCTTTCATTGGGCGAATTGCCACAATACTTTTTGGTGTACGCCCTAACATCATCTTCGCTTCTTTCCCTACCGCCGCAATACTTTTTAACGAGCCCACACGATCTTGGCGAATTGCCACCACAGAAGGTTCATCTAAAACAATACCTTGACCTTTTACATAAATTAATGTGTTAGCTGTTCCTAAATCAATAGAAAGATCATTTGAAAATAAACCACGAATTTTTTTAAACATAATAAGCCCATTAAAAATAAATGATTAAACTAATAAATACTGGCATATTTATAGCCGTTTCAATTTAAAACAAAGCAAAGCGACACCTGAAAACAGTAAAAAAGTACAGTGAAGCGTGCCAATAAGGTATTATTTTAAAACCAAACGACTATACATCAAAAATTGGCACACAATTTACCAAAAAATCACTATTTATAACAGAAAAATTTATGATTTTTCTCTGTAAAATGCTGTAAAAAATAAATTATAATCAAGGCAAACCTAATCTTCATTATTTAGGAGAAAACTCAATGTCAGTTGTATTAGATAATCTCATTGGCTTATTAAAATTAGAAAAAATTGATGATTTCTTATTTCGTGGTGCAAGCCAAGATCTTGGTTTGCGCCAAGTTTTTGGCGGTCAAGTGGTTGCACAAGCCTTATCAGCCGCTATGCAAGTTGCTCCACAAAATAGAATCTTACATTCTTGCCACGCCTATTTTCTTGCCCCTGGCGATAGCCAATATCCCATTATCTACGATGTAGAAACCCTAAGAGAAGGGCATAATTTTACCGCCTTGCGAGTAAAAGCCATTCAACATAATCAAGCAATTTGTCATATCACCACCTCATTTCAAACCCCAGAACAGGGATTTGAACACCAATCTACGATGCCAAATGTTGAGCCACCAGAAGCCTTAACCTCTGAAAATGCATTATTACAGCAACTCGCACCTCTAATCCCAGAACCAATTCGCTCAAAATTTACCGCTGAGCGTCCTTTTGATATTCGTACTAAATATATGAATAACCCTTTTAAAGGGAATATTATGCCAGCAGAACAATTTGCTTGGTTTAAAGCCAATGGTCAAGCCCCTTTAGAGCAAAAAATTCAACAATGTTTACTGGCTTATTTTTCCGATTTTCATTGCCTGTTAACCGCATTACAACCTCATGGTAAAGGATTTTTGGAAGCTGGAATGAAAGTGGCAACCATTGATCATGCTATTTGGTTTCATCGTCCATTTGATCTCAACCATTGGTTATTACACGCCATTGAAAGTAATAATGCTTGTGGTGCAAGAGGGCTAAGTCGAGGGCAAATCTTTGATCAGCAAGGGCGTTTAATCGCCACAACCCAGCAAGAGGGGCTTATTCGTTATCAACAAGCAAGTTAATTTAAATCAACTTTAAAAAACCAACTCTTTTCTATTTTCATATAAACTATACTTTTAATGATGCAGAAACTTGATACGAATTATTTAACAAAGAAATTATTACCTCGTCATATTGTTATATATAAACAAATTAGTTCAACCAACCAATATTTGCTTGAACATATTAAACAATTAAGCAAAGGCACCATTTGTTTAGCGGAACAACAAACCGCAGGGCGTGGGCGGCGTGGGCGACAATGGCACTCGCCTTTGGGTTGTCAAATTATTATGAGTTTATATTGGACTTTGCCCATTCAACGCGATATTGCAGGATTGAGCACCGTCGTTGGGCTTGCCATTGCGGATTGTTTGCAACAACAAGGTGCGGCTATTCAATTAAAATGGCCTAATGATTTATTATTTCAACAGCGTAAACTCGGTGGCATTTTAATTGAGTTAGCTAAGTCAAATGATAAGAATTTATGGCACCTTGTTATTGGGGTTGGGATCAATGTTTGTTTACCCACACAACAACAGATTGATCAGCCTTGGGCAAATTTGAATGAAATACTTGAACAGCCTGATCGAAATTCACTTATCGTGGTATTGATAAAATGTATTGAGCAATATTTAAATGACTTTGAACAGTATGGCATCACACCGCATTTACAACAACAATGGCAAGATTTTGATGCTTATTTTGATCAAGAAGTAAAAGTCATCACAGAACAAAAGGAAATTATTGGTATGGCTAATGGTATTGATTTACAAGGACGTTTACAGCTAATAACTGAGGATCAGCAATGCCTTTTATTTAATGGCGGTGAGGTATCTTTGCGAAAAAAATAAGCCAGCAACGCTGGCTTAATCAGATTAAGAATTTTGATATTCTTTAAGTGCTTTTTTGGCATCTTTTTTATCGAAATCAACACTATCATCATTGACTAATTCTTGTGCGACTTCTTGGTGAACTTGTTCAGCGAGTTCATCATTATCTAAATTAGAATTATTCACACGAAAATCTAATTCGGCAGCATCTTTTTTAGTAAATTCTTCTTCTGGGTGTAATTTTAAATTTACTAATTCACGAATACGATTACGACGCCAAATTTCTTTCTTAATGACTGCACGATCTTTAAACCATGCGACCATTAAACAGATAATAAGGAAGGCTCCTGCATAACCAAGCACTGGATAAACATAGCTTACTAGGGTTCTAAATCCTAAGAAACTGAAGGCAAAACCCGCTAAACAGGTGATGACAAAATAAGGGTAAAAGCGTTGTGGTTTATTTGTGCTTAAACGTTTACCTAAGGCATAAAATAATCCGATTGCGGTGTTAAAAATCATACCGTAGATAATCAATGCCATAATAACACCTAAAATAGGATTAACATTGTTAATCAAAGTTAGCATTGGCATATCGCTGTCTTTGATATTTTCCACTTCAAAAAATAAGGCTAATGTAGAGGTTACAAGAAGAAAACCAAATAAACAACCGCCTGCAAGCCCACCAATACCAGCGATACGAGGGTTAAGTTGGTTACCACCAATCACAATCATCATTGAGACGGCAAGCACTAAAGCAAGACCAACATAATTAATCACGGTAATCCAAGGATTCGGTAACGCTGGTCTAACAGTTTGTGCAATTTGTTCATAATAGGCAAAAGGTTGCTCAATTTGCATAAAAGAAATTACTGCCGCAAAAATAACCGCAACGATGACAAATGGGGTAATCGCCCCAATCACTCGTGATACTTTATCCACATTAAGCAAACCACAGACTAGCACTAAGCCAAGCATAATCGTTGAGCCTACCCAATTAGGCAGATCCCATTGTTGATTGAGGTTTGCTCCTGCCCCTGCGAACATCACAAAACCGATACAAAATAAGGCAAACACCACAATAAAATCAAAAATTTTAGAAATAACCGGGTGTGCGACACTATCAAATACGGCGGTATGTTCGTCCGCACCAAAATAACTTCCCAGTTGAACAATGGTAAAAACCGCAATACTCATAATAATTGCCGTAATCAATGCTGCCCAAATCCCTTCGGCACCAAAGGCGATAAAATATTGTAATACTTCTTGTCCTGAGGCAAAGCCTGCACCGACAATTAAACCAACAATCGCTAATGCAATGCTAATTGATTGTTTAAACATAATTCAAAAATTCTCCGTTCCAAAATAAATATACTAAATCATAGTTATTTTTAGCATAAAATACTAAAGTTACCCATTAAGGATAGCGGAATATACTAGATTAATTTTATAAGCATTGCAAGTTATTGATTAAATTAATGAATTTTTTATCTCTATGTTTGCTTATGTAATTCGGTAATTTGGCTGAAAAAATAGCCATCGGCTAACTGGGTTTTAACCTGTTGATTTTGTTGAATTTGATCAATATGTGTCAGGGGTATATTATCCATATTCTGTGTAACGGAATAGCCTCGTTGTAGCACTTTTAATGGGCTAAGATGATCAAGTTGTCCAGTAAGTTTAGCAAAATGATATTGTTGCTGTTGGTAATATTTTTTTATGGCAAATTGTAAGCGTTCCTGCCATTGATAAAGAGATTGTTGCTGCCGTTTTAATTGATGAGGTAAGGGATTTTGTTGTAAACGTGAACAAAGTGCGGTCAGTTTTTGATATTTTTTTTCATATTGTTGTTTCAAGGCAAATTGTAGCCGATGTTGTAATTGTTGGATTTGCTTATTTTGTTGCTGTAATTGATTGAGGGGATGCTGGGCTTGCAAGCGTAATAATAATTGCTTTACTTGTTGATTTTTATGCTGAAAAATCCGATCTATTGCCATTTCTAGGCGTTGTTGTTGATATAAGATTTGCTGATGCAATTCTTTTTGATCTCGGCTCACTAATTCCGCTGCCGCTGAGGGGGTAGGTGCTCGTACATCCGCAACGAAATCAGCAATGGTAATATCAGTTTCATGCCCAACGGCACTGATAATAGGAATAACGGAACGAAAAATGGCTCTTGCCACATTTTCTTGATTAAAACAATTTAGATCTTCTAATGATCCGCCGCCTCGTCCTACTATTAATACGTCCACTTCTTGGCGTTGATTGGCAAGCTCAATCATTTGCACAATTTCTGCACTAGCATCTTCGCCTTGCACTGCGGTGGGATAAATAACGACAGCGAGGCTTGGATCACGACGAGCCAAAATCTGTAAAATATCCTGTAAAGCCGCTCCCGTAGGCGAGGTAATAATTCCCACTTTACGACTAAAGTGCGGTAGATTTTTCTTGAGATTTTGAGCAAATAATCCTTCGCTAGCTAATTTCATTTTTAGGGCATCAAATTGCTGTTGCAATAACCCTGCCCCTGCAGGTTGCATACTTTCAAGAATAAGTTGATAATCGCCTCTCGGTTCATAAAGGCTGACACCCGCTCGCACTAACACTTGCATACCGTTTTGTGGACGAAAGCCCACACGTACATTTTTCATTCTAAACATTGCACATCGCACCTGAGCATTTTCATCTTTGAGCGTCAAATACCAATGTCCAGAAACTGGCTGAGTAAAATTTGAGATCTCGCCACTTAACCAAACAAGCCCTAATTGTTCCAATGATAAACGTGCTGCTTGATTAAGTTGGCTTACGGAGTAAATATGATTATTCATTTAATAACACCCAGCCGTCATCTAACCAATTACAAATGCTATCTAATAATAACGCCAAGGTATCTTCTTTTTCTTGAATAGGGGCTAATAAGGCTTGAATATCCTGCCAATAAATAGACTCGCCATCAGCAAGGCGTTTTAATAGCTGACTTTCTAAAGGATTGAGTTCATCAATCCATTCTCCATTGGCATAAATTCTTAAAGGCTGTTGGGTATAAATTAATTTGCAATTATTGTCTTGGCTTAGCCAGCCTTGTTGTTGTAAGATTTCGCCCACTTCTTCAGGCATATTGACTTCTTCACTGACTAATAGATCATAGCGACGTGAAGATACTGTTGTGGCTAAGGCTTGTTGAAAGAGGTGATCAAATTGTGATGAATTTGCCAATCTGTCTAAGAATAATTGTTTAATATGTTGAATATCTTGTGGGGCTAATTCTCCCGTAGCCTGTGGTTGAGGGCTTAAACGAAAAGGAATATGTGCCTCGCTTAACGCCAAGTCAGGATTATCTTGGCAAAGCTGTTGATTGATATTTTCTATTAACTCCGCCATATTAGGGTAACGCAAACCAAAGGAAAAGGTTAAGCAATCATCTTGCGCTACACCATAATGCGCCATACGCGAAGGCACATATAAAACATCGCCTGGCGCCATCACTTCATCAAGCACTAATTCTCCCATATCATCAAAAATACGAATAGGTTGGTTTGGCTTAAATTCTGTACTTGGATCACACCATTTACCTAATTGCCAACGGCGATGCCCATAACCTTGCACCAAAAAAACATCATATTCATCATAATGTTTTCCCACTGATCCCCCTTTAGGGGCATAAGACACCATAATATCATCACGTTGCCATTGCGGAATAAAGCTAAATTTTTGCCATAATTCCCCTAATTCTGTTGACCATTGTTCCATATTTTGTACTAACACCGACCATTTTTCCGCAAGCTGAGTAAAGTCTTGAGCAGAAAGTGGGCTGGCTTTAAAACTCCAATGATCCGCTTGATGTTGTTGTAATAAACGAGCTGTAACCTCCTCTTGTTGTGCCAACTCAATAATCTCTTGTGGTTCAAATAATCCCACAATTTCAGGTAAACCTTGGCGAATCACTAACGGCTTTTTTTGCCAATATTCGGTTAAAAAACGTTCTACGGTAATCTCTTTGGGTAAACAATGTTGCATAGCCTATTCCTTATTTCTTGTTTAATGGGTTGGCGACGGATTTTTCTGTGCTTTTTCACTTTGGCGTTTTAATTTTTCGGCTTCTTTCTGTTGTTCCGCACGTTTACGCCGAATTTCCTTTGGATCGGCTAATAAAGGACGATAAATTTCAATCCGATCCCCTGCATTGACAATATCCGTTAATTTAGCTGGACGGCTAAAAATACCAATTTTGTTTTGGCGTAAATCAATATCGGTGTACTGTTGTAAAATACCTGACTGCAAAATTGCATGTTGAATGGTTGTTCCACTCTCCACTTGCAAAGTTTTTAAATAATAACGATCAGGCAATGCGTAAGCCAATTCAATCTGAATTTTAGACATCATAAACCTCTTTGGCACGTTGTTTAAAGGCATTGATCATACGTTGATTTAACTCAGTGAAAATTTTGCCAAAAGCAAAAGAAATGAAAGGATTAGCAAACTCAAAGGTCAAATTTAAACGAATTTGACAGCTTTGTTCATCAATTTCATCAAAACGCCATTCCCCTTGCAAATGTTTAAAAGGCCCCTCCACCAGTTGCATTTGGATCGCACGATAAGGCATTAAACGATTACGGGTAGAAAAGCTATGTTGTATGCCTGCTTTACTGATAGTTAATTCACCAATAAGTTCATTATCTTGCTGCCAAATGGAACGAGTCGCAATACAGCCTGGCACAAATTCAGGGTAGCGAGCATAATCATTAACTAATTGATACATTTGTTGACAGCTATAAGGCACTAAGGCAGAGGTTGTAATTTGTGGCATTTTGTTTTTATCTAATAAAATATTTTTCATTATTATATGCAAAACTTGGGGAGAAATTAAGGGCTATCTTGTTAAACAAGATTTTATCCTCAATTTGTAATGATTGAGCCATTTTTTCTTTTCAGCTACAATAGCCGTTTATTTTTTATGGTAAATGCTAACAAAATCAAATATGGCTGAAATTAAATTAATTGTTGGATTAGGTAATCCTGGCGAAAAATATGCGGAAACAAGACATAATGCAGGCGAATGGTTCATTGAAGGCTTAGCAAAACAATTCGGTTTTCAATTAAAACCTGAGGCAAAATTTTTTGGAAAAACAGCCCGCACCTTATTGAATGGCGAAGAAGTACGCTTTTTAGTCCCCACTACATTTATGAATTTAAGTGGTAAAGCGGTTTCAGCATTAGCAAATTTTTACCGTATCAAACCTGAACAAATTTTAATTGCACACGATGAATTAGATTTACCTGTTGGGGTAGCAAAAATCAAACAAGGTGGTGGACATGGCGGACATAATGGTTTGCGTGATAGTATCGCCCAATTAGCCAATAACAAGAATTTTTACCGTTTGCGTATAGGCATCGGACACCCAGGAAGCAAGGAATTGGTCGCACCTTATGTGCTAAGCAAACCTTCCCCCAATGATCGCGCTTTCATTGATCAAGCATTACAACAAGCGGTGAAGTCCATCGATTTATTGTTTAAACAAGGTATTGTAAAAGCAACAAATCAATTAAACGCCTTTAAAGCAAATTAAACTAAACTATTTTTATTAACGAAAGGAAACATTATGGGATTTAAATGTGGTATTGTTGGGTTACCAAATGTTGGTAAATCCACACTTTTTAATGCATTAACCAAAGCTGGCATAGAAGCGGCAAATTATCCGTTTTGTACGATTGAACCCAATACGGGAGTCGTGCCTATGCCTGATCCTCGCCTACAAGCCCTCGCTGAAATTGTCAAACCTGAACGCATCTTACCTACCACGATGGAATTTGTGGATATTGCAGGGTTAGTGGCTGGGGCAAGTAAAGGCGAAGGGCTTGGTAATAAATTTCTCGCCAATATTCGTGAAACTGATGCTATTGGACACGTAGTACGTTGTTTTGAAAATGATGATATTGTGCATGTAGCAGGTAAAATTGATCCTGTTGAAGATATTGACACCATTAACACCGAATTAGCTTTAGCAGATTTAGAAAGTTGTGAAAAAGCGATTCAACGCTTAACTAAACGAGCGAAAGGTGGTGATAAAGAGGCAAAATTTGAACTAGCCATTATGGAAAAAATCCTACCGGTGTTAGAAAACGCAGGAATGATTCGCTCTATTGGTTTAGATAAAGAAGAACTACAAGCCATTAAAAGCTATAATTTTCTTACCTTAAAACCAACTATGTACATTGCCAATGTAAATGAAGATGGTTTTGACAATAATCCTTATCTTGAACGAGTAAAAGAGATTGCCGAAAAAGAAGGGGCGGTTGTTGTACCAGTATGTGCGGCAATTGAAGCAGAAATTGCTGAATTAGAAGAGGAAGAAAAAACAGAGTTCTTACAAGAATTAGGGCTAGAAGAGCCGGGCTTAAACCGCGTTATTCGTGCAGGTTATAAACTCTTGAACCTACAAACCTATTTTACGGCAGGAGTTAAAGAAGTACGCGCCTGGACAGTCTCCATCGGTGCAACCGCCCCCAAAGCGGCTTCCGTTATTCATACAGATTTTGAAAAAGGGTTTATCCGTGCAGAAGTCATTGCCTATCAAGATTTTATCCAATACAAAGGCGAAAATGGCGCAAAAGAAGCTGGAAAATGGCGTTTAGAAGGTAAAGACTACATTGTACAAGACGGCGATGTTATGCACTTCCGTTTTAATGTGTAAATAAAAATTTTAGTTGTAAAACAACCAACCCTTTGGGTTGGTTGTTTTTTGTTATAATAGACCAAAATATAAAATGTATAAACACCTACAATTAAAAATTATCTAATAATAAACCATAAATTAGAAAAAATAACTAATCAAACGCAAAAATCACAAGAAAATTAACAGAATTACTTACAGTCTAACAATTTATCTATATAATTACCCACCTTAGTACTTTTTAACCTATCAACAGGAATATTTTATGTTTATTATTGAAATTGCTATCGTCTTATTGTGTATCCTCGTTGGTGCACGCATTGGCGGTATTGGTCTAGGGGTATTTGGCGGCTTGGGGCTCGCTATCCTTTCCTTTGGTTTTGGCTTAAAACCAGCAGGCCTGCCTATTGATGTGATGTTTATGATTATGGCAGTGGTTTCTGCGGCGGCGGCCATGCAAGCGGCGGGAGGATTAGATTATATGATCAAAATCGCCAGCAATATTCTGCGTAAAAATCCTAAATATATTACTTTTATGGCACCTGCAGTAACTTGGTTATTTACGGTATTAGCAGGCACAGGCCACGTTGCTTATTCTGTGCTTCCTGTGATTGCTGAAGTAAGCCGACATAATGGCATTCGTCCTGAGCGTCCATTATCTATGGCGGTCATTGCTTCTCAATTTGCTATTGTTGCAAGCCCAATCGCAGCGGCGGTAGTTGCAGTGGTTGCTTATCTTGAACCGCAAGGCATTCATCTTGGTGATGTATTAATGGTAACCATTCCTTCAACCATTCTTGGTATTGGCATTGCCTGTATTTTTGTTAATAAAATGGGAAAAGAACTTAAAGATGATCCTGAATACCAACGCCGTTTGAACAATCCTGAATATGATCTCAGTAGCCATTCTAATACCTACCAAGATATTCATATTACCAAACAAGCAAAAATCTCTTTAGGTCTTTTCTTATTTGGATCATTATTAGTGGTATTAATGGGGGCAGTGCCATCATTGCGTCCTCACTTTAGCGAAGTCGTCAATGGCGTTACAGTAAGTAAACCTATGGGTATGGCACATACTATTGAGATCATTATGCTATCCGTTGGTGCATTAATTATTCTATTTTGTAAACCTGATAGTAATGCCATTACCAAAGGATCGGTTTTCCATGCAGGAATGCGTGCGGTTATTGCTATTTTAGGTATTGCTTGGCTAGGCGACACCTTAATTCAAGCACATATTAGTGAAATCAAAGATATTGTTTCTAGCTTGGTAGAAACCGCACCTTGGACTTTCGCCTTAGCATTATTTGTGCTTTCTATTTTAGTCAATAGCCAAGGGGCAACTGTAGCAACGCTATTCCCGCTTGCCATCGCTATCGGTATTCCACCTGCGGTATTAATTGGGGTTTTCGTTGCTGTAAATGGTTATTTCTTTATTCCAAATTATGGTCCAATCATTGCGACCATTGATTTTGATACCACAGGTACCACAAAGATCGGTAAATTTATCTTTAACCATAGCTTTATGATACCAGGATTATTAAGTATGGTATTTTGTTTAATCTTTGGGTTGTTATTCTCTAACCTATTCTTATAATTCATTAATGAAAAAAGAAGTCTGAGGACTTCTTTTTTATCTTTAGGACATTTCTCATTCCTAATCATTCATCACAAGATTATCTGTTACTATAATCTTTTATATTCGTTTCAATTTAAAATAAATGGACTTATCCGCATTATGATCTAGTATTCAAGCTATTAGCCAATTATAATAACATTTACTAGTAAAAAAGTGGATTTACAAAGACCAACTGACAGCATTATCAATACTTTATTTAAATATTACTGATGAATAATACTATTTGCCAATTTCATTTTAATCTTGCCAAATGGCATATTGCCACCGATCATACATTATCCGTTGAAGATTGGATAACTGAAGATCTTAATCATTGGTATCAAGGATTAGAAAAAACCTCACCTACCTTAAATTTTTTACCGCCATTAAAACGGCGTAGGCTAAGTGGCTCTGCTCGTTTATTTATTGATTCCGTATGGAATTTACTGGAAGACAATGCCAATATTCCTGTGGTTTATGCCTCAACTAATGGTGAAATCACGCGTAATTTTGAATTATGGCAATCGCTTTTACAACAAGGTGATGTTTCGCCCACATCCTTTAGTTTATCGGTACATAATGCTTTAGTAGGACAATGGTCAGAGTTACGTCAAGTTAAAACCGAAACAACCGCAATTTCCGTCAGAATTGATAGCCTAGAAATTGCTTTATTAGAGGCTTATTTATTATTACAAGAAGGGGCAAAACAAGTATTAGTGGTACTTGCCGAATCCCCATTATCCGACAAATATAATCCTCAACCCGTTTATCGTCAACCCTTTGGTTATGCTTTGAGCTTTATTGTTGAGCAAGGCAATGATTATCGGCTTAGTTTAATCAATACTCCTTTAACCAATAAAATCAATATGGATAATGCCTTATTATGGGTAAGAAATCATCACTTAGTGGTGGATCAATGGCAAGCACCGAGCGGTCAAGGGGGGCATTGGCTATGGGAAAGAAAATAAATTATTTACAACGTTTAATTGCCACAGGATTCGCTTTTTTATTTTGGGGAATTGCTGGGGCATTATCCCAACTTCTACTCTATCCCTATGCTAAAAGAACTGATTTCGCTAACCATTTAAAAATAAGAAAAATCGTGGGTAAAATTTGGCTTTATTTTATTCGTTATCTCCAATGGTCGGGCGTGTTGGAAGTAAAATATGTGGGATTTGAACGCTTAGGGCAAGCAGGACAATTAGTTATCGCTAACCACCCATCACTCTTAGATGTGGTCTTAATTCTATCGCAAAAACCTGAATTAAACTGTATCGTTAAACAGGATTTACTAAATAATCCTACAATGCGTAATCAAATTTTAGCCTGTGGTTTTTTACCTAATAACCAATCTTTAGAATTATTAGATGACTGTGATCGGGTTTTACAACAACAAGCCTTATTATTATTTCCCGAAGGAACAAGAACAGGTTGGGATAATGTGGTAAAATTAAATCGTGGTGCGGTATCTATTGGCTTGCGTAGTGCAAAAACCATTACACCTGTGGTAATAAAAATGTCGCCCTTAGCCTTAAAAAAAGGACAGCCTTGGTATAAAATCCCACCACAAAAAATGTGTTATCAATTTATTGTTGGTGAAGATATTGATCCACAACAATGGTTAAAAGACGCATCAATCCCAATGGCTTCACGCCGCTTAACCAAACATTTAGAAGATTATTTTAACTCCACAACTAAGGATAATAACAAATGGAACTAGAACAGCAACTTAAACAACTGATTATTGATAGCCTTGCTCTTGAGGATATTCATATTGATGAGATTGAAAATGATATACCATTATTTAGTCAAGAAGGACTAGGATTAGATTCTGTTGATGCACTAGAACTCGGTTTAGCCATTCAAAAAAAATTTAATTTCCAATTAGAAAGCGAACAACAAGAATTGAGAAATCATTTTACTAGCGTTACCACATTAGCAAACTTTATCCGTTCACATCAATGTTAAGGAGAATATATGACTGAACAACAAATTCAAACCTTACTGACTGAGGCATTACATCAATTATTTGAAATTGATCCCAATAAAATTACGCCTACAACCCATTTATACGAAGATTTAGAAATTGATAGCATTGATGCCATTGATTTAATTGATTATATCAAACGGAAAACAGGGCATAAATTACAAGCCGAAGATTTTCGTAACGTACGTACTGTTAATGATGTCGTACAAGCGGTATTGAAAATTAGCCAAAAAACTTCCCAACAATAGGCTTCATCTATAAATTATAGTCGTTCCATAAAACAACTCGGACAATATACCGAATACAATACAAATCGTATGGTAGAGCATATTATTTTAAAATAGAACGACTATCACATAAAAGTGCGGTAAGTTTTCCATTAATTTAACCAAATATCATTATTATTTAGTCAAAATTCAATCAAGCGCTATAACAATGATAGAAAATATTTAGATTAAGTATTAGGATCTTATAGTGAAATCAAATGATAATACTCTTTCCCTTATTCAAAAGCTAGAGAATCAACTACAGTTGCATACTTTCGTTGATGATTGCTATCTTGATCTTTACCTAGATCAACAAGATATTCTTATTGCCTGGGTTGCATTAAATCCTAAAGGGATTAATTATCTTCGGGAATATGGACATAATAATACATTAAATCAATTAAAACAATCATTAACAACACTTATTCCTCAATACTGGCGACTCACTGATAAATTACCATACAATCGCCAAGCTAATAGAGAACGATTACTCTTTAATCAAAATTGCCTTCAACAAATTAAAGATCCAATTTGGTTATATAAAAAATTTGAAAAACAGACCGCACTTTGTTATGCCAAAATTCCTTTAGACTTAATTTATTTGGAAAACCATTTTGCTAATTTTCCTCTCGTACCCGGCGTTATTGAATTACAATGGATACAAGAACAAATTAATGTTTTACTAAAAAAAACAGTTATTATTCAACAAATTAGCAAGTTAAAATTTCAAAAGTTCTTACGCCCTAATGATATTTTTAAATTAACATTAAATTGGCAACAAGAGAAAAAAATGGTGATATTCTCCATGCAATGTGCCGAAGAAAATTGTTGTAGTGGCATAGCACATTATAGGGAATAACCATGTCAACCTCTACTCCCTATCTCACACTTGTTAATTTATTCTTATTTTTTACCAGTGCTTGTTATCCAGTGATTTGGTTAATCAATAAAACAGCCCCATCATTATCCTATTTACCTTGGGGATTAGGCCTATTATGGTTAATAAAAGGCATAATAACCCGAAAGCAACAAAGTTATTTTGCTTATTTATTCGCAATAATCCTGTTTGTTACTGGTTTAAATAAAACGAATCAAATAATGTATTGGTATCCTGTCATCATAAATGCGTTTATGCTTATTTTATTTGCTGGCAGTTTATTTACCAGCCAATCTTTCGTAGAACGTATTGCAAGATTAAGCACACCTCATCTTAATGCTAAAGGCATCATTTATACTTATCGCGTTACCCTATTATGGTGCTTAATTTTTAGTTTTAATTTATTGATTATCACTTTTTTAATTATGCAAGAAAATTATCAATATTGGGCATATTATACTGGTGTGATTTCCTATGTTATTATAGCCATCGTTATGCTAAGTGAATGGCTCATACGGCAAAGAGTAAAAAAACAACATGAAGAATAAAGCATTTTATGATTATCCAGATGATAAAATTATTGCGTTAAACCCTACTTGGACTTGGCAACAATTTCGTTATCGGAGCTGGCAAATTTATCACCAATTAAAACAAGATAATATTCAATCAGTGGCTTTAATGCTAGAAAATTATGCATTTCAAACTTGTGTAATGTTAGCCTGTTTTAATGCCAATGTTACAATTTTACTTCCCCCTCATTTACTTGATGACAATGTAGAATGGATTGAACAAAATGCACAGCTCTTATTAACCGATGACAATATTAACAACTACGCCATAGAACAATCTGGAGAATCTGAATTAACTTTAATTAATAAATACTCAAAAAGCCAAATTTGGCAAAAAACCTCTGGTAGCACAGGTAAGCCTAAAATTTCTGTCATCAATGCCGAAAAAATGTGGAAAGAAGTAGATTCTATCTATAATGTCTTGAACCTTAAACAAGAATCCCCCCTTCATTTAGTGGCTAGCGTATCCGCACAACATCGTTATGGACTTACTTTTTGTACATTATTGCCATTAAGAATGGGATGGACATTCTCTCATTCACAGCAACATTACCCTGAATTTATGATTGAAGAAAGCCTAAAAGCGTCTTCAAGTATTTGGATAACGAGCCCAACCTTACTCAACAATCTTAATTTAAGTAATCAACAATTACTCAATTGCGGTCTTCATACTATTATTTCAGCAGGCGGCGCATTATCTCCCAATGTTGCCAAACACATTGAAAGTATACTTAATTGTAAAATCATAGAGTTTTATGGTAGTACAGAAACAGGTATCATCGCCTTTAAGCATACAACATCAAATTGGCTTACCGCACCACTAGTGCAAATAGGCATAACAGAAAAAGGGACACTATGGGTTGAGTCCCCTTGGCAAAACCAACGAGAGGAAACAGCTGATGCTATAGAATTCTATAATAATCAACAATTTAACTTATTAGGGCGTATCGATCGTATTGTAAAATTTGGTGATAAACGTATTTCATTAGTACATATTGAACAGAATTTATTATCTCATCCTTGGGTAAAAGATTGTTATATTGCCCAACATCCTATTCATTTTCGCCCAGCGGCTTGGGTTGCTCTTTCTACACAGGCGCAACAAATATTGACGAAATCAGGGAAAAAGCATGTTCAAAAAACATTACGGCAACACTTAGAAAAATCACAAGAAAATATTGCTATTCCCAGATATTGGCGTTTTACACATCAATTACCACGAAATAGTCAAGCAAAAATATCACGTCAAGTTTTTGAGCAGGTCTTTCTAAGTGAAACACAGGACAAGCATTATGAATAATACCATTGTCGTTATTCCTCATTATAATCATTCAGAAACAATTCATAACGTCGTCAAACAAATTACTCATCTAGGATTACCGATTTTAATTGTTGATGATGGCTCAAGTCTTGAACATAAAAACCGTTTACAACGCTTAGCTGGACAACCACAAGTTAGTTTATATTTTTGCCCAAACAATCAAGGCAAAGGGGCAGCCATGAAAATCGGTTTCCAAACTGTTGAAAAATTGGGATATCGCTATGCTATTCAAATTGATGCCGATGGACAACATCAAATTTCCGATATAAGCAAAATGCTGAAGCAAATAGCTTCTACCCCTGATGTATTAATTTGCGGTCACCCAATTTATGGCAATGATGCCCCTAAATCACGTTTATATGGACGAAAAATTACTAACTTTTGGAATGCAATTCACACTCAATCTTTCCAAATTAAAGATGGAATGTGTGGTTTTCGCCTTTATCCACTAGTACATATTATTCCTCTTATTGAACAAGAGTTTATTGGTAATCGTATGGATTTTGACATTGAAATATTAATCAAAGCCTACTGGCGCAATATTCCCATTGTTTGGTTAGATACCCCCATTCGCTACCAAGCAGAGGGAATATCACACTTTAAAATGTGGCGTGATAATTGGCAAATTAGTAAAATGCACACCCGTTTATTTTTTACTATGCTATATCGCTTATTAATAGGAAAAAGAAATGCAAAATAAACATTGGGCAAAACAGAAAGAACGAGGTAATGTTTTAGGCTTAAGTATTATCCGCCTTATCGTCAAATATTGCCCATTTTGGTTAATACGTTTTGTCACATTTAATATTGTTTGTTATTTTTTTCTTACCTCGCCACAAGCCAGAAAAAACATTAAACAATATCAGAAAAACTTAAAACATTACGCTCCTAAAATACAGCTAGGATCTTTTTCTCTATTTAAACAATTTCTTGCTTTTGGTGAATCTATTATTGATCGTTTTGCCATTTGGCAACATCGTATTCCACTAGAACAAATCATTATTGATGATACTGATAATCTTTCTTCTCAAATGAACGGTTCAGGGAGAGGACAATTAATCGTTTGTTCACATTTTGGTAATACAGAAATAAGCCTTTCCTTAATTAATCAAAAACAATATCCCAACTTTAAGCTTAACATTTTAGTACATCATCGCCATGCTAAAATATTTAATCAAATATTAGCAAGTACTGGAGTTAACCAATTACCATTTATTCAAGTAGATAGCCTTGATGCACAAAAAATGTTTGAAATTCATCAACGTATTGAGCGAGGAGAATGGTTAGCCATTGCCGCTGACCGTACGCCTATTAGAGGAGAAAAAACCTTACCCGTTTCATTTTTAGGCGAAAATGCTGAATTTCCCCAAGGGGCTTGGTTGCTTGCTAGTATTCTGAAAGTTCCCATTAATACAGTATTCTGCTTAAAAGAAAATGGCAAATATCGTTTTAAAGTTCGCCGATTTTTACCTGAAATAACAGGAAGTGGTAAACAACGTGAACAACATATTGCTATGGCAATGCAAAAATATGCCGCTCTATTAGCTGAAGAATGTCGCCAAAATCCCTTACTTTGGTTTAATTTTTACGATTTCTGGAATAAAGGTAACAAATGAAAATAAAAAAACATCAATATTGCCGACATCAATCAGAATATGAAATCCCCTTTTTTGATGTGGATTCTATGAATATTATGTGGCATGGTAATTATGTAAAATATTTAGAAATGGCACGCTGTGAATTTCTCGCCGAAATTGGTTATACCTACGATGTTATGCCACAAAAAGGCTATGGCTGGCCAGTGGTACAACTAAATATAAAATATATCAAACCCAGTTTATTTCGGCAAAAAATTCGTGTTGAACTTGCAGTGGTAGAATATGAAAGCTGTTTTCGTGTGGATTATGTTATCTTTGATGCCCAAACGCAGCAAAAATTAACCACTGCCACCACCACTCAAGTGGCCGTTGATATTCATAGCAAAGAAATGCAATTACAAACCCCATTATGCTGGCGTAATGCTATTGAACAACACCCTAGTTTTAAGCCATTAGACACATCAAAGGAAAAACAATGAAAAAAATGCTATGTTTATTACTTTGCCTTATCAGCAATTACAGCTTTGCTCTTACAGAGCATGAATTAATGGCGTTACTACAACAACCTAAAAACCTACAAGGTCAGTTTACTCAACAGCGCTATCTCAATAATCTTTCTCAACCCATGACTACCAGTGGCGAGTTTACCCTTGTTGCCCAACAAGGTTTACTATGGCAAATGGAAAAGCCTTTTAATCATTTATTAAAAGTAACGCCACAAGGTATTATGCAATGGAACGGACAACAATGGATCGCTAACTCACATCTCGCTCAAAAAGAACAAATTAAACTATTCCTTGGCTTACTTTCTGGCGATCTTAGCCCACTAAAATCACAATTTCATTTGCAACTCAGCGGTACGCCCCAACAATGGCAACTTGAACTACAACCTCATACACTTATTATGCAAAAGATATTTAAAAAAATTGAAATTAGCGGAGATCAATATGTCAGAACAATCCGTTTAATTGAACAACAAGGCGATAAAACAGAAATATCCTTTGAACAAATTCAGCGGGATATTCCCTTATCTGAATTTATTCAAAAAAGTTTGTTTTCATCCCAAGGTTAGTGGATAACCATTAACTCCATTATATTTTATTTGAATAGAATAAAGGGATTAAAAAAATAAGCGGTGAATTATTTTCTTTGAAACAGTATAGCCCTTTCAATTTAAACTGAGACAAGTCGGTAAATAGAATATAGTACAAATAGTAGGCAAGACATACTAACACTGTATCATTTTAAAGTATTTCATATCCTGCTTTTTCTGTCGCTCTCTTGTGCTTTCTCGTTTATGAAAGGCAACGTTATCCATAACCAATACATGTTTTCGAGCAATTCAAGTAGCAAAACTTGTTCTACTCATGCCTAAAAAATATCACTATTGATACGGCATTCAAATATGCCAACAACAAAGAGAATATTTTTAAAAAGCCTCTACCACATTGGTTGTATGGCTGTGAAATTGATGCCAAGCATTTTGGCTATTTATTTTAAAGAGTAACCTTCTTCAAGTTTTTTATGACCTTTTTTCTGACATCTAATGAATATGCACGCATAAGGTTATGCCAAATATGATTATTCGATATTCTTAATTCTTTAGCTATACAACCCCCAAAAATTAAGCAATAATAGATTTTTTCATTTTACATCAAGCAGAATCCTATGAATAATTTTAATTTAGAGAAATTACTTAACCAAAAACTTAATGCCGATAAAATCAAAGATTACGCGCCTAATGGATTGCAAATTGAAGGTAAAGCTGAAGTAAAACGTATTATTACTGGGGTAACCGCCTCGCAAGCCTTAATTGATTATGCTATTCAACAACAAGCTGATGCTATATTAGTTCATCATGGTTACTTTTGGAAAAGCGAACCGCTTTGTATTAAAGGTATGAAAGCAAAACGTATTAAAGCGTTATTACAAAATGATATTAATTTATATAGCTATCATTTACCCTTAGATATTCATGAAGAATTAGGAAATAATGCTCAATTAGCCAAAATATTAGGGATTCAGAGATTAAAACCTTTAGAGGATACCCCTTATAGTATTCCAATGTATGGCGAGCTTGATCCTCCAGTGAATACAAAGGATTTTATTACCCGTATTACACAACAATTACAACGTACCCCATTGGTTTGTACTGATAATGCTCCATCTATTATTCGTACGATTGGAATTTGCACTGGCGGGGGGCAAGGTTATATCGATCTTGCCGCCGCACAAGGGCTAGATGCCTATATTACAGGCGAGGTGTCAGAACAAACGATTCACTCAGCCCGAGAGCAAGGGATTAATTTCTTTGCGGCTGGGCATCACGCCACTGAACGTTATGGTATTAAGGCTCTTGGGGAATGGCTTGCGGAAGAATATCAACTTGAGGTAATTTTTAAAGATATTGATAACCCAGCTTAATAAGATTTATTTATAAATCATAGGATTAGGTTATTATCTTAATTTGACTTTAATCAGTGAAATTCGTTATTATACACAAGTGCGGTCAATTTTGACCCACTTTTTTATTAATGACAAATAGAGAGAGGAACACTTATGAGCTCACAATTTGATAAAAAACGTGATGAATTACTTGATGAGATTCGTGATATTTTAGCTAACGCAGAAGAATTATTTGATGACTCATCTAAATCCAGTGCAGCAGAATTAAAAAAACTAAAAAGCTCTCTTAATTCTCGCATTGGCAAAGCTAAAGAACAATTTACAGCGTTGCAAGAAGATGTTGTTGATGGTGCGAAAAAAGTGGCAAAACAAACAGATACTATCGTGCAAGATAATCCTTATAAAGCAATGGGAGTTGCGGGTGTTATCGGTTTATTACTTGGTGTATTAATCAGCAAAAAATAATCTTTGTTTTTAGGTCTTGTTTCAGGCAAGACCTTATCATTTTTCTTGTTAGGAACTATTATGCAAGCAATTCAAAATATTAAAAAAAGTATCAAAAACGTTTTTATGACTAGCCTTGAGCTTCTTCATGTGCGTTTGGAAATGGCTCGCATAGAACTCACTCAACAAAAAGAAAGATTAATTTTTACCCTTATTCTTACGTTCACTAGCTTAATTTTAATGCTAATTGCATTAATGAGCGGACTATTCGGTTTAAATGCGTTGATTATTGATCCACAAAACAAAATTAAAATTTTCTTTGCTATCAGTGCCATTGCGTTATTGATAATATTTTGTCTCGCATTAATGATTATTTATTCATTACGCAAACAACGTCGCTTTATGGCAGAAACCTTAAATGAATTGAAACTAGATATTGTCGCATTAAAAAAACTGGCAAATCGTTCACATTTAGATAATGAGTAAAAGGAAACTATGAAAAATAATCTTAATGAAGAAAAAGAATTACTCATAATGAAAGGCAGTGCCTTGCGTATTCAGCTTGAACGTCAAGCAATAAATACCCATAAAACCTTTTCTTATCCCTTGGAACAAGTAAAAAAAATCAGAGGATCAATGTTGACTCCCTTGGTTTTCGCATTAATTAAACGCCGTTTCTTCACGAAACGTCGCCTTGCTTATTCGTTGCTAGGATTGACTTCTATTTATCTGTTGGCAAAACGTAAATGATCCTTAAGGTCTGATTTGCGTTATTCATTTTTTCGCTTATACTAACGCTTAATTTTTTACACATTAGCTATATTAGGATAACAATATGGGTTTTCTTACAAATAAACGTATTTTAATCACTGGATTAGCGAGTAATCGCTCTATCGCTTATGGTATTGCTAAAGCAATGCAACGTGAAGGTGCTGAATTGGCTTTCACTTATTTAAACGACAAACTTAAGGGACGTGTGGAAGAATTTGCCAAAGAATTTGGTTCAAATATTGTCTTACCATTAGATGTTGCGAGCGATGAAAGCATTGAAACTTGTTTCAATCAACTTGCTCAACATTGGGAAAAATTTGATGGCTTTGTTCATGCCATTGGTTTTGCTCCCGCTGATCAGTTAGAAGGCGATTATGTGAATGCAGCTACTCGTGAAGGTTTCCGCATTGCTCACGATATTAGTGCTTATAGTTTTGTTGCTATGGCGAGAGTGGCTCGTCCAATGTTAAATGAAGGGGCAGCATTATTGACCCTATCCTATCTGGGAGCAGAAAGAGCTATTCCAAACTATAATGTGATGTGTCTAGCTAAGGCTTCTTTGGAAGCAGGAACTCGTGTTATGGCTGCGGATATGGGTAAACAAGGTATTCGTGTTAATGCCATTTCTGCGGGGCCAATCCGTACCCTTGCCGCTTCTGGTATTAAAGACTTCAAGAAAATGCTATCAACCTTTGAAAAAACTGCCCCATTAGGACGTTGTGTTACCATTGATGATGTAGGTAATACCGCTGCGTTCTTATGTTCTGATTTATCTGCGGGCATTACAGGCGAAGTTGTCCATGTTGATGCCGGTTTTAGCATTACTGCAATGTCAAATTTAGACTAACCATAGCATTTAATTTCATAACACCATAAATTGAGAATAGTTTTGTCGTCATCACAACCTAAACTGACGAAAACTATTCTCTTACTTTATTATTCAAAAATGAAAACATATTATGTTGCAAAATAATCCTCTATTAGCCCAACTTAAACAACAAATTCAAGCCAATAAAACCTTTGTCGAAGGAAGTGTAAAAGCCACTGACAAATCCTATGGCTTTTTAGAAACCGATAAAAAAAGCTATTTTATCCCGCCGAATGCGATGAAAAAATTGATGCACGGCGACAAAATTAAAGCCGCAATCGAAACCGTTAATGATAAAGAGCAAGCAGAGCCAGAAGCATTAATTGAGCCTATGCTAACTCGCTTTATTGCTCAAGTGCATATCAATAAAGATAACAAAATGCAATTAAAAGTGGATCACCCCAATATAAAACCTTTAATTGCCTGTCATAAAATTAAATCAGTCAATGAAAAACTGATTGAAGGAGATTGGGTTGTCGCTAGATTAAAAACTCACCCTTTACGCGATGATCGTTTTTTCTTTGCTCAAATCGAACAATTTATTTGTCATCATGATGATCACTTTGCCCCTTGGTGGGTCACGCTTGCACGCCACGAACAATCTCGCTATCCTGTGAATGGACAAGCTGAATACCCAGAAATTGAACAATATTCTCGCCAAGATCTGACCGCACTTCATTTTGTTACCATTGATAGTGAAAGCACCCAAGATATGGACGATGCGTTATATATCGAACCTATCCAACAAAATGGCGAACAAATTGGTTGGAAATTAGTGGTCGCGATTGCCGATCCTACCGCCTATATTCCCCTTGACTCACAAATTGAACAAGATGCGAAACAAAGTTGCTTTACCAATTACCTACCGGGATTTAATATCCCAATGCTACCACGAGAACTGGCTGACAACCTTTGCTCCCTCGTACCGCAACAAAATCGCCACGCTTTAGTTTGTTATATTCATACTGATTTACAAGGCAATCTCAATGCTGAGCCTGAGTTTACTTGTGCAATAGTACAATCTAAAGCCAAATTGGTGTATGACAAGGTCTCAGATTATTTAGAAAACCAACCTAATCATTGGCAACCCGAAGATGAAAGTACTCGCCAACAAATTGATTGGCTGCATCAATTTACCCTTGCTCGTACCCAATGGCGTCAACAAAATGCCCTACTTTTTAAAGAAAAACCTGATTACAGCTTTGTCTTAGAAGAAAATGGCAAAATCAAACAAATTAAAGCCCAATATCGCCGCATTGCTAATCAAATCGTGGAAGAATGTATGATTATTGCCAATATCTGTGCCGCCCAATATCTCAACGAAAAGGCAAAATGTGGTATTTTCAATACGCATAGTGGTTTTGACAAAAAATATCTTCAACAAGTACAACAATTTCTTGTCAGCCAACTTGCTAACGAACATAACCAAGAGGAACTTAACCAACGCTACTCAGCGGAAAATTTAACCAGCTTATCGGGTTATTGCCGTATGCGACAAGATATTGAGCCTTTAGCCAGCGACTATTTAGAATATCGCCTACGCCGTTTTTTAACTTTTGCGGAATTTAAAAGCGAAAACGCACCGCACTTCGGCTTAGGACTAACAGGATACGCCACTTGGACATCGCCAATCCGCAAATATTCGGATATGGTTAATCACCGTCTTATCAAAGCCTGCATCCACCAACAGCCTTGTAGCCAGCCCGATGACAGCATTCTACAACGTTTACAAGAAGCACGCCGACAAAACCGCTTAGTAGAAAGAGATATCGCCGACTGGTTATATAGCCTTTATTTCGCTGACAAAGTTGAGGAACAAAAAACTTATTCTGCCGAAATTATTGATATTAGTCGTGGCGGTTTACGGGTATTACTCACGGACAACGGTGCAACTGTTTTTGTTCCCGCTTCAACAATTCACGATAATAAAGAAGAGATTTCTATTAATAATGAGGAAATTGCTTTTTATGTTCAAGATCAACAACGCTACAAATTAGCAGATAAAATTCATATAAAATTGCTTGAAGTAAAACCTGAAACACGCAGTATTATCGGAAAAATTGTTGATGAATAGTCATAATTTTCTTGTGATTTAACAAAAATCGCCCTAGATAGGGCGATTTTTTTATAAGTAATGTGGTGTAATGGACAAAAGTGTGGGTTCTAATTATTTTTATGTCATTTTACTGGCTATTTTTGCTCAAAAAATCCTTTATAAACATAGTATTATGCTTTACACACATAAAGCAACCTATCGGTTTAACCAGACATTATTATACGATATTCTTTTATATAGCTATATTATGGATACCACTTTCTTTAAGCGAAACTTTGGTATTTTATAGTCATTCCATTTTAACGCGTGCCAACACCTATTTTTAAATGAAAGGACTATATAACCACCTAAATCCCAAAATTAAGAGAATACTATAACCTGCCGCAAGGACATCATCGATCATTATGCCGAAACCATTATGTAATTTTTGATCGAAGTAACGGATAGGATAGGGTTTGAGAATATCAAATAAGCGAAATAAAACGAATGCCACTAAACACCATTGCCAGCTAAGGTTAGGTATTGCAAGTAGGACGCAAAAAATGCCGACAAATTCGTCCCAGACAATGGAACCATGATCATGTACGCCCATATCTTTCGCTGTTTTGCCACAAAAATAACAACCAAGTACAAAACTGAGTAAAGTAAATAACAAAAAACCAGCAGGGGAAAAGAAATGCAGTAATAGGACTCCTAATAATAATCCAGCTAAGGTTCCCCAAGTTCCCGGTGCGGGGGTAAGCAATCCTGATCCAAAGCCTATTGCACAAAAATGAATGGGATTGGTTAAATGAAGTCCAGTTAAATTTTTTGCCATTATTCTTCCTTATTTAAAATGGTCAAAGGCGGTTGTTAAGGCTAAATCTATTGGCTTGCCACCTTTGGTATAATGAATCGTTGGTTTTCCATGATGAATTTGCCCAATACAAGTCAAAGGCACGCCAATATGATTGAACAGTTTCGTTAATTTTGTACGATGATTTTCTGCCACTGTGAAACAAAGTTCATAGTCCTCTCCTCCTGTGAGGGCATATTGTTGTGCTTTTTCTAATCCCACTTGATTTAATAAAGATTGTGAGAGAGGTAAATACGTTAATTCTATCTGCGCACAACATTGGCTGCGTTGCAAAATATGCATTAAATCCCCCGCTAAGCCATCGGAAAGATCAATGGCTGAATTAGCTAATTGTGATAGTGCTAACTCTAATCCTAATAATACGCGTGGGGTTGGGCGTAAATGGCGTTGAATTAAAAATTCTTGTTCAAAATTGACCGCCCTTTTTTCTTGTTGAGATTGCTGTAATAATGCTAAGCCAGCGGCACTATCGCCTAAGCTACCTGACACATAAATCCAATCCCCTGCTTTTGCGCCATGTCGGCATAATGCTCGCCCTTTTGCCACTAAACCATGTGCAGTAATCGTTAAAGATAAAGGGCCTTTGGTGGTATCGCCACCAATTAAATCAATATTGTAATGATCCAATACTTGAAAAAACGATTGGCTAAATTGGGCTAACCATTGTTCATCTAATTTCGGTAAAGTTAATGCTAAAGAAACCCAAGTAGGTTCTGCTCCCATGGCGGCGAGATCACTTAAATTGACGGCTAAGGCTTTATAGGCTAAATCTTGTGGCGCAATATCGGCAAAGAAATGAATATTTTCAACTAAAGTATCTGTCGTAATCACTAAGGATTGATGAGGAGGAATGTTGGTGATCGCACAATCATCCCCCACTGAAAGTAATACATCTTTACGTTGAGGACGTGTTGAGGCAGTAAAATAACGCTGAATAAGATCAAATTCTCCTGTCATTTACCACCTCAAATGTTATTTACGCGATAATACGGGAGCAATTTTATCCAATACACCATTAATATATTTGTGGCTTTCCTCTGCTCCAAAGGATTTCGCCAGTTCAATAGCCTCATTAATTACCACTTTATAAGGCACATCTAAGGCATATTTCAATTCATAAACCGCTAAACGTAAAATGGATTTTTCAATAGGATCTAATTCTTCAAAATCACGTTTATCTAAATAAGGTTTAATTTGTTCATCAACGGGGTCAATAAATTGTACCGTTTGGCGAAATAATTGACGAAAATAAGGCTTATCTGCCCCTTTTAGCACCTCTTCATCACTGAAAAATGCTAACTCAATATCCTCCGCTGGATTTTGTGAAATTTGCCAAGAATATAAGGCTTGTAAAGCACATTCACGCGCTCTATGGCGTGGCGAGATCTTTTTTTGTTTTAGGCTCATATTATGCGGTTTTAATTTGTTCAAGTAAGTTTACCACTTCCAAAGCAACCAATGCTGCCTCAGCCCCTTTATTGCCCGCTTTTGTGCCAGCTCGTTCAATGGCTTGCTCAATATTTTCTGTGGTCAATACACCAAAGGCGACTGGAATATCCGCTTGCATTGCCACTTGACCTAAACCACTACTTGCTTCTCCAGCCACATATTCAAAATGTGCTGTACCGCCACGAATAACCGTTCCTAATGCAACAATCGCATCATATTGTTTACTTTCTGCCAAACGGCGAGCCACAAGAGGTAATTCATAAGCCCCAGGCACACGCACTAACGTAATATTTTCATCTTTCACTTGACCTATACGTTTTAATGCGTCCACTGCCCCTTCTAATAAACTTTCATTAATAAAACTATTGAAACGTGCAATAACAATCGCAATGCGTGCATTAGGTGCGGCAACCGCGCCTTCTAATATTTTCATATTTTTTCCTAATAACTGTAAGTTGATCAAAATTCGCGACAAATTCTAGCATAAAATAAATGGAATTTCATTGTTTGCTTATTGCTATCTTTTTGCCAATAAAAAAGTAAAGAGGATCATTTTTGTCAAATTCATAAACAAAACGAAACAAAAACAAACCGCACTTCCCTCTCCTAAATCACATTGACTAAAATCGTTTCGTCCCCAGCTTGCGGCATTAATTTCCCTACTGCAATTAACTCAATACCCGCTTGTTGAGCAACTTCAAATACCTCAGACTCAGCCTCAGGTTTTACAGCGATTAATAAGCCACCAGAGGTTTGCGGATCACATAAAATGGCTTTTTGCTGGTGCGATAAGGCACTGACTTTATGTCCATAACTGGCAAAATTACGCTCAGTTCCTCCCGGAATACAACCTTTTTCAATATAATCAAGCGCACCCGCCAAAGTTTTAATCTGTTGGAATTGCACTTCAGCTTGTAAATGCGAGCCTTCACACATTTCAACTAAATGCCCTAATAAACCAAATCCCGTCACATCGGTCATAGCGGTAACGCCCTCAATATCTGCGAATTTCGCCCCAATCATATTCATTTGGCACATCGTTTCGGTAGCAAGATGTTTATGGGCCTCTTTTAATTTCCCTTTTTTCTCCGCAGTGGTTAAAATCCCTATGCCCAAAGGCTTGGTTAAATACAAATGGCAACCTGCTTGTGCTGATGCATTCTTTTTCACTTTATGCGTATCAATCACCCCCGTTACCGCCAAACCAAAAATAGGTTCTGGTGCATCAATAGAATGACCGCCAGCTAAGCTAATGCCTGCTTGATGACAAGCAAAACGCCCGCCATCAACAATACGTTGAGCGACCTCGGCAGGTAATAATTTAATGGGAAAACCTAAAATCGCAATGGCCATAATTGGCTTTCCTCCCATCGCAAAAATATCACTAATGGCATTGGTCGCCGCTATACGCCCAAAATTAAAGGCATCATCAACAATCGGCATAAAAAAATCTGTCGTACTAATAATCGCCGTACCATTACCAAGATCATAAACCGCCGCATCATCTTTCGTTTCATTTCCCACCAATAAATTTGGATCAATAAACTTATCCAAATGGCTATGTAAAATGGTTTCCAATACCTTTGGCGATATTTTACAACCGCAACCCGCACCATGACTATATTGCGTTAATCGGACCAAATCTGTTACCGTAGAATTTAATTCTTGGGCTAATTCTTGTTGTTCGTTCATTTCCGCCTCCTATTTTGCTGATATATTGTCCTTTCAATTTAAAAGGGGCAACTGTGATCTAGTTTACAGCTTATGCTTTTCTTAGCCAACAGATATAAAAAAACGGTGAAAATTCACCGTTTTAGCTCAAAGAAAAATTTACTCAACCACTAAGGTACGGCAGGTATTGGTTCCACCAACCGCTAATTCATCACCCTGTGTTAAAAGCACAAGATCCCCCGCCACTAAAAATCCTTTATCTTTTAGGATTTGTACCGCTGCCTTAGCACCTTCTACAGTACGGCTAATTTCATCGCAGTAAACTGGCGTTACCCCACGATATAAAGCACATTGATTTAAGGCATCTTGGTTACGAGATAAAGCAAAAATCGGCAAGCCAGAACTGATTCTTGACATTAAACGAGCAGTTTGTCCTGAACTTGTCATCGCAATAATGGCTGCCACGCCTTCCATATGGTTAGCCGCATACATTGCCGACATCGCCACAGATTCTTCAATAGAAGTAAATTTAACGTCCATACGATGGCGAGAAATATTAATGCTAGGCATTTTCTCAGCCCCTAAACAAACTCGTGCCATCGCCGCAACGGTTTCCGCAGGATATTGACCTGCTGCGGTTTCTGCTGAAAGCATTACCGCATCGGTTCCATCTAACACTGCATTAGCAACGTCCATCACTTCTGCACGTGTTGGCATAGGATTACTGATCATACTTTCCATCATTTGCGTTGCGGTAATCACAACACGATTTAACTTGCGTGAACGGCGAATAAGTTTTTTCTGTACGCCCACTAATTCAGGATCACCAATCTCAACCCCTAAATCACCACGAGCCACCATAATCACATCAGATGCGAGAATAATATCGTCCATAGCTTCATCAGTGGCTACCGCTTCAGCACGCTCTACTTTTGCCACAATCTTCGCTTTCAAACCAGCCGCTTCCGCTAATTCACGAGCATAATTTAAATCGGCACTTGAACGAGGGAAAGACACCGCAAGATAATCCACCCCAATTTTTGCTGCGGTTTTAATATCTTCTTTATCTTTTTCCGTTAAGGCATCAGCGGATAATCCCCCACCTAATTTATTAATACCTTTATTATTTGATAAAGGACCACCAACGGTTACCTCAGTAAAGACTTTACTCCCTTCGGTAGATAAGACTTTTAATTGCACACGTCCATCATCTAATAAAAGAATATCGCCCGGTACCACATCTTGAGGTAAGGTTTTATAATCTAAACCAACCGCTTCTTGTGTACCTTCTCCTTTTGGTAAATCCGCATCAAGCACAAATTTATCACCAATATTTAAGAAAATTTTGCCATCTTTAAAGGTAGAAACACGAATTTTAGGCCCTTGCAAATCCCCTAAAATCGCCACATGACGACCTAATTTTTTGGCAATTTCACGCACTTTCTCCGCACGCTCAATATGATCTTCTGGTGAACCATGAGAAAAGTTCATACGAACCACATTTGCCCCAGCGGCAATAATTTTTTCTAAATTATTACCACGATCCGTTGCCGGCCCCATTGTACATACAATTTTCGTTCTTCTTAGTCTTCTAGACATGAAATACTCCGTAAATATTTAATCAAATCTGATACATTAATCTTATAAAAAGACGTCATAGCCCAGGAATTATACAAAACATTATCGCTAAGCTAGAAAAAAGTTTGGCTATTATACGCTTAAATCAAAATTAGATCGAGATCACATTTTGTAATTTTATAATCGTTTCAATTTTAAATAAGACAAAGCATACTAGTCCTGTATCATTTTAAAGTAAGACAACTATAACAATATTTATCCTGAAATATTTATTGGTATAATCTGTAGTATCACAATCTTATGTTAAGGAAAACCAACATGAAAATTCTTATTATGCGTCATGGTGAGGCGGAGATGATTGCCAAAAGTGATCAGCAACGTCCTTTAACCGCATTTGGTCAGCAACAATCTTTTCAGCAAGCAAACAAACTGATTAAGGCGGATATTTTTCCTCAATATGTGCTAGTTAGCCCTTATTTACGGGCTCAGCAAACTTTTCAGCAGGTAGAAAAAGCCTTTGGTTGTCAGTTAAATATGGAAACTTGGCAAGGGCTTACACCTTATGGCGATGAGAGATTAGTCAAGGATTATCTCGGCGTACTAGAACAGCAAGGGATCACAACTGTATTAATTATTTCTCATTTACCCTTAGTGGGGAATATTGTGAATGAATTTTGTCCTTCTGATTTTATCAGTTTTTATCCTGCGACCATTGTAGAAATAGAATGGAATAAATCTCAGAGTGACATCATTAATCTTTATCCATCTATAAAAGAATAAGGGTTATAATCCCTGTAAAATGGCTTTTTCAAACAGATCATAATCTACCAGAAAGGCATCGTGACCATAATCAGAGGAAAACTCATAGTAATTAAGATTGATACCGCTTTGTTCTAGCAAGGCTTTTGTTTTATGTAAATCATTTAATTTAAATAATTGATCATTTGCTACGGCCACTAAGGTATAGCGTGCTTTTATGCGAGCTAAGGCTTGCTTGCTATCGGCATAACCTAAAGCGGGATCATAAAGGTCTAAGGCACGCAATAAATAGAGATAACTGTTAGCATCAAAACGGGTTAAGAATTTTTTTCCTTGATAGCTTAGATAAGATTCTACTTGAAAATAATCCCCCCAAAACTCACCATCATTTTTTGTGGCACGCCCAAAGGCTTTGGCTAATTGCAAATCGGTGCGATAAGTCAACATGCCCAACATACGAGCGGTAGCTAATCCTTGGTTTGGGGGCGTTTTGTCATAATAATCGCCATGATAAAAATGGGGATCATTAATAATGGCTTGTCGCATAATATGATTAAAACCAATGGCTTCTGCACTTAAGGTTAATGAGGAACAAAGATTAATCACATTATCCATAAAATCAGGATAATCAATCGCCCATTGATTTGCCTGCATTCCGCCAAAAGATCCGCCGATTACTGCGTGTAAATGCTCAATATTGAGATGTTCTAATAATGCTTTTTGTACTTTAACAATATCCTGTACGGTAATAGCTGGAAAGCGGCTACCATAGGGTTGTTGGGTTTGCGGATCTAACGAAGCTGGGCCTGTTGTGCCTTTGCAGCCACCTAATACATTAGAACAAATGAAAAAATATCGATTGGTATCCAACGCCAAGCCAGCACCAATGAATTGTTGCCACCAGCCTGTTTGTTGTGCCGAGTCAAAATAAGGTTCGGCATCGCCTGTTAAGGCGTGGCAAATTAGTATGACATTATCCTTGTTTGGACTTAATTGCCCATAAGTTTGATAAGCCACGTCAATTTGGCTAAGTTGCCCACCGAGTTTAAGTTGCAATACATGATCGGTAAAAACCTTTGCTTTTTTTAGCTGATTCATTGCATTCCTTGTGATATTTTCATTTTGGCGTATAAACTACCTTTAGCTGATCCGCTTGTCAAGGATTTTTAGCCGTCTAAACTTCTAGATAGTCAAACATCTATACGGCTTAATTTTCAGTTGAAATCTCTCTTTATTTTCTCTATGCTAGGGTTTCTCGTAGCTGATTGATTATTGATCTTGTGTCCTTTTTTATATGACAAAACCGCAAAAGCCAGCAACCCCTTGTTTATCTCAAGTCTCTCATCAAACAACAAAAATAAGATTGATGAACACTTGGCTTGTGGCAAAAATAAAGCGGTTTTGTGTGCTTATGTTGGCGTTATTATCATTATGTTTTGCCTTATTAATCCTTGTGGATCAAGCCATTAGTTTTTATGTGCGTAAACAGATTTATCAAGATATATCAAGTTTGCCCTATCGTCCTTATGGCGTAGTGTTAGGCACTGCAAAATATGTGGCCAAAAATACGCCCAATCTTTTTTATCATTATCGTTTACAAGCCGCCGAGCAACTCTTTAAACAGCATAAAGTAGATTATCTTTTACTGAGTGGCGATAATCGTACTTTACAATATAATGAACCTCGTACCATGTATCGAGATTTACGCCAAATGGGCATACCTGCAGAATTTTTGTATATGGATTTTGCTGGATTTCGGACACTAGATTCGATTATCCGAGCGGATCAAGTGTTCAAGGCACATTCCATTACCATTATTACGCAAAAATTCCATTGTGAACGTGCATTATTTATTGCCAAATATCATCATATTGATGCCATTTGTTTTGCGGCGGATTATCCTGATAGCTATAGTCTTGTCAGAGTGCGAGAATTTTTTGCTCGTTTATTAGCCTTATGGGATTTATTCACCAAAAAAGAACCGCACTTTTTAGGCGAGGTTGAACCACTACCGCCCCCCATTTCAAGATAATCTTGGTTATTCTTCTCGTCCTTTCTATTGGCAAGGCGTACCAACGCTGTATCATTTTAAAGTGAGACGACTATATTACCCCAATTTAAGTAATATCAAGATAAACTATTGTCCTTAACCGTGAAAATGAGGATAATATACGGCTCAACAAACCTAACGATATTTATGATTGAATATATTTTATTACTAATTAGTACCGCCCTGATTAACAACTTTGTCCTAGTGAAATTTCTAGGGCTTTGTCCTTTTATGGGGGTATCCAAAAAGATTGAAACCGCAATAGGTATGGGATTAGCCACCACATTTGTGTTGACAGTGGCATCGCTTTGCTCTTATTTAGCGGATACCTATTTGCTTGCCCCATTTGATGCCAGCTATTTACGCACTCTGGTCTTTATTTTAGTGATTGCGGTGGTGGTGCAATTTACCGAAATGGTTATTAATAAAACCAGCCCAACCCTTTATCGCTTATTAGGTATTTTCTTACCGCTAATCACAACAAACTGTGCGGTATTGGGCGTCGCCTTACTTAATGTAAATTCAGCCCATAATCTAACCCAATCAGTGGTTTATGGTTTTGGTGCCTCGGTGGGATTTTCTTTAGTCTTGGTTTTATTTGCCGCATTGCGTGAGCGTTTAGTCGCCGCCGATGTTCCAACGCCTTTCAAAGGGGCTTCCATTGCATTAATTACCGCAGGGCTTATGTCATTAGCCTTTATGGGATTCACAGGGCTAGTAAAATGATCGCTCAACTTTCTACAACGGGCTATATTGTTATTATTGTTGCCCTTGTCGCCATATTAGCCTTGATTTTTGGAGCAATTCTAGGGTTTTCTGCTACAAAATTAAAAGTGGAAGCCGATCCCATTGTAGAAAAAATTGATGCACTGTTACCGCAAAGTCAATGTGGACAATGTGGCTATCCCGGTTGCAAACCCTATGCCGAAGCCATTGCTAATGGCGATGTGATTACCAAATGTGTCCCCGGCGGACAACCTTTAGTGGTGAAATTGGCAGATTTGCTTGGCGTTGATGTGCCACAAACGGAATTTGAAGAACAAGCCCCTTTACCTAAAGTAGCATTTATTGATGAAGAAATGTGTATCGGTTGCACAAAATGTATTCAAGCCTGCCCCGTTGATGCCATTATTGGTAGCAATAAAGCTATGCACACTATTATTCCTGATCTTTGTACAGGCTGTGAACTTTGTGTCGCCCCTTGTCCCACAAACTGTATTAGTATGGTAACGGTAAAACCTGATATTGAGCATTGGAATTGGAAATTTGATCCTAATTTGGTGATTCCTGTGGTGAATACGGAAACAAATAAGCGAGTAATAGGGAAATGACGGATATATTAACAGCCTTTAATTCAGGGCAATTATGGGATTTTCCCGGCGGTATTCATCCCCCTGAAATGAAATCCCAATCCAATGTATTGCCTATTAGCCAATTACCCTTAGCACAGGATTTTTATATCCCCGTGAAACAGCATGCTGGGCAAGCAGGTAATCTTTTAGTGCAAGTGGGCGATAAAGTTCTGAAAGGGCAAGCCCTAACTCAAGGAAATGGCTTGCGTGAGTTGCCGATTCATGCCCCAACCTCAGGGGAAATTGTGGCTATTGCCCCTTATGTTGCCCCACATCCATCGGGTTTATCGGAGCTGACTATCCATTTAAAAGCTGATGGCAAGGATCAATGGCAGGCACAAAATCCTATTGAAGACTTTCTTAGCCAAAGCCCAGAACAATTAATTGATAAAATTTACCTTGCAGGTATCGCAGGTTTAGGGGGAGCCGTTTTTCCGAGTGCTGCCAAAATTAAAGGGGCAGAAAATCAAGTTAAATTGTTGATTATTAATGGGGCAGAATGTGAACCCTATATTACCTGTGATGATCGCTTAATGCGTGATTATCCACAAGACATTCTCGAAGGCACAAGAATTTTACGCTATATTTTACGCCCTGAAAAAGTGGTTATTGCCATAGAAGATAATAAACCCGAAGCCATTCAAGCCATTCAGCAACAACTTGAGGGAGCGAATGATATTGAGTTGCGCGTGATCCCCACTAAGTATCCTTCTGGTGCGTCAAAACAGCTTATCCAAGTGCTGACAGGTATGGAAGTGCCAAAGGGGCAACGTTCCTCTGCCATTGGGGTATTAATGCACAATGTAGGGACAGCCTTTGCAGTAAAACGTGCGGTCGTCAATGATGAACCTCTGATTGAACGAGTGGTTACCCTCACAGGCGATAAAATTCCCCAACCGAGAAATTATTGGGTAAGATTAGGGACGCCCATTTATCATTTATTACAGCAAACAGGCTATCAATATGATGAGCGTTTACCTGTATTTCTTGGTGGCCCTATGATGGGCTTTATGTTGCCGAACTTAAATGCGCCAATTACCAAAATCGCAAATTGCATCATTGCCCCCGATCATTTTGAGTATCAACCCGCCCCTGAAGAGCGAGCTTGTATTCGTTGTTCTGCTTGTTCCGATGCTTGCCCTGTTCAGCTTATGCCCCAGCAATTATATTGGTTCGCTCGAGGGGAAGAACACGAAAAATCGGAACAATATAGCCTATTTGATTGCATTGAATGTGGGGTTTGTGCTTATGTTTGTCCAAGTCATATTCCCTTAATTCAATATTTCCGCCAAGAAAAAGCCAAAATTTGGGATATAAAGCACAAAGCCAAACTTTCCGAAGAAGCTAAAGAACGCTTTGAAGCACGCCAAGCACGTTTAGAGAAAGAAAAAGAACAACGTTTAGCACGAGCCCAAAAAGCCGCAGAACAACGGCGTGAAGAATTAGCCAACCAACAGGGGATCGATCCTGTGCAAGCCGCTTTGGAACGTTTAAAAGCGAAAAAAGCCACTTCCGAACAGCCGCAAACTGAGCAAAAAACCTTAACAACGGCTCAAGGGGAAGTTGTGCCAGATAATGCAGATATTATGGCACAGCGTAAAGCTCGCCGTTTAGCGAAACAGCAAGCTCGAATCAATGATGATAAACCAACATCGCCAGCTGCCAATGGGGATAAAAAATCTACTGTTGCCGCTGCCATTGCTCGTGCTAAGGCGAAAAAATTGGCACAACAAGGGGGCGAACAGCCTAGCGAGGCAAAAAGTGCGGTGCAAAATGAAAACGTTTTAACCGACAACACCAAGCCAGAAGATCCCCGTAAAGCAGCGGTTGCCGCCGCTATTGCTCGGGCTAAAGCGAAAAAATTGGCACAACAAGGGGCTGAACAGCCTAGCGAAATAGAAAGTGCGGTGCAAAATGAAAACGTTTTAACCAACAACACCGCGCCAGCAGATCCCCGTAAAGCAGCGGTTGCTGCTGCCATTGCTCGGGCTAAGGCGAAAAAGTTAGCACAACAAGCGACTGAACAGCCTAGCGAGGCAAAAAGTGCGGTGCAAAATGAAAAGGTTTTAAGCGACAACACCACGCCAACAGATCCCCGTAAAGCAGCGGTTGCTGCCGCCATTGCTCGTGCTAAAGCGAAAAAGCTAGCACAACAAGGGGCTGAACTGCCTAACGAAGCAAAAAGTGCGGTACAAAATGAAAAAGTTTTAAGCGATAATACAACGCCAGCAGATCCTCGTAAAGCAGCGGTTGCTGCTGCCATTGCTCGGGCTAAAGCGAAAAAGTTAGCACAACAAGGGGCTGAACAGCCTAGCGAAATAGAAAGTGCGGTGCAAAATGAAAAAGTTTTAAGCGACAACACCACGCCAACAGATCCCCGTAAAGCAGCGGTTGCCGCCGCCATTGCTCGGGCTAAAGCGAAAAAGTTAGCACAACAAAATGCACAAAACCAAGATAAATAGGGAAACAAGATGTTTAAAATAGCAAGCTCACCCCATACCCATTCTGGGAAATTAACCGCTCGCATTATGCTTTGGGTAATGTTGGCAATGTTGCCCGCCATCGCTATGCAAGTGGTGTTTTTTGGTTATGGGGTATTGATCCAAATTGCTCTTGCCATCAGTTTTGCATTATTGCTTGAATTGATGGTAACCAAATTGCGTGCGAAACCCCTTTGGTTTTATCTTTCCGATCTTAGTGTTAGCCTAACGGCTTTAATTCTTGCGGTGGCAATTCCGCCTTATGCCCCTTATTGGGTCATTTTAATTGGAACCTTTTGTGCGGTGATTTTTGGCAAGCACGTTTACGGCGGCTTGGGACAAAATATTTTTAATCCTGCCATGGTAGGTTATGTGGTGTTACTTATCGCTTTTCCATTACAAATGACCTCTTGGCTCCCTCCGATTCAGTTATTAAATGAACCGCCAAGCTGGACAGATGCTTACCAACTAATTTTCTTTGGGCATACTAGCGATGGTTTTAGTTTATTGCAATTAAGTGCCAATATTGATGGGGTGAGCCAAGCAACACCTTTGGATGCGGTAAAAACAGGGCTAAAAACTACCGCACTGACACAAATTGAACAATCGCCTATTTTTGCACAATTTGCAGCGATGGGCTGGTGGCAAGTGAATATGGCTTTTTTACTGGGCGGGCTTTTTCTCTTGTGGAAAAAAATTATTCATTGGCAAATTCCTGTGGCAATGTTAGCCACCTTTACCTTATGTGCAAGCATAACTTGGATCATTGAACCTGAACAAGTGATGTCGCCGTTACAACATCTTTTCAGTGGAGCGATGATGTTATGTGCATTTTTTATTGCCACCGATCCTGTTACGGCGTCCATTACGCCAAAAGGCAAACTCTATTTTGGTTTATTGGTGGGGATTTTACTCTATATTATTCGTTTTTATGGTAATTATCCTGATGGCGTGGCTTTTGCCATTTTATTAGCCAATATTTGTGTTCCATTAATCGATCATTATACTCGCCCAAGGGTATATGGTCGTCCTATGAAGTAAGGAAACCCTATGCGATCCATTACCTTAGGTTACGCCTTTATTTTGGCATTAGTGGCATTCGTTTGTAGTGCCATTTCAAGTGGTATTTATTTTTTAACCAAAGATCCTATTCAACAATCTGTGGCAAAACAACAAAAAGCCTTATTGTTAGAAGTCGTACCTCAAGGCTATTTTGATAATGATTTATTGGCAAGTTGTGTCAAACCTAATATACCTTATATTGATAAACTTTATATTGCTAAGCAAGGGGATAAAATCAGTGCTTATGCTTTTGAAACTGTTGCCCCTGACGGTTATTCTGGCAATATTTATTTATTAGTCGGGCTAACGCCAGCAGGGGAAGTGCTGGGCGTGCGTGTCATCGCTCATAAAGAAACCCCGGGATTAGGGGATAAAATTGAAACGCGTATTTCCGATTGGATTTTATCCTTTAATCATCGTATGTTGGATAAAGCCAATTTGTCCTCTTGGGCTGTCAAAAAAGACGGTGGAAGTTTTGATCAATTCGCTGGGGCAACCATTACGCCTCGCGCCATTGTCAATCAAGTAAAACGATCTGCATTAACGATGTTAGAGCATTTTGATGCAAACGAGCAAATGAAGAGTTGTGATCTATGACAAATAATGAAAATATTGAATATGAACCTCTTACAACCAATAGCGAACCTGTGGCAAAAACAGAATCGGTATGGAAAAAGATTTTCTTACAAGGCGTTTGGAGCAATAACTCGGCATTGGTGCAATTATTGGGCTTATGCCCCTTATTAGCGGTATCAAATACTGCCACAAATGCTTTAGGATTAGGACTTGCTACCCTGTTAGTTTTAACCTGTACCAACACCATTGTCTCAATTTTTCGCAAGCAAATTCCTAATGAAATTCGTATTCCGATTTATGTGATGATTATTGCCACAACGGTAACGATGGTGCAATTATTGATGAATGCCTATACCTATAGCTTATATCAATCTTTGGGGATCTTTATCCCCTTAATTGTGACTAATTGTATTGTGATTGGACGGGCTGAAGCCTTTGCCTCAAAAAATAGTATCGCTCAATCCGCTTTTGATGGCTTTGCCATGGGGCTAGGTGCAACCTTGAGTTTATTTTTATTGGGGGCATTGCGTGAAATTTTAGGTAATGGCACCTTATTTGCAGGCATTGAAAATTTATTAGGAAGTTGGGCAAAAGGATTGAAAATAGAATTTTTTCATTTAGAAAGCCACTTTTTATTAGCTATTTTGCCTCCTGGGGCATTTTTAGGTTTAGGCTTATTATTAGCATTAAAAAATATGATTGATAAAAAATGAATAAACAAAAACGTATTGAAATTTTAACAAGGTTAAGGGCGGATAATCCCAAACCAACCACAGAATTAAATTATAAAACCCCTTTTGAGCTGTTAATTGCAGTCATTCTTTCCGCACAAGCCACTGATAAAGGCGTAAACAAAGCTACGGCAAAATTATTTCCCGTTGCGAATACCCCTCAAGGGATTTTAGATCTGGGCTTAGAGGGGTTAAAAGACTATATCAAGACCATCGGGCTTTATAACAGCAAAGCAGAAAATATTATCAAAACTTGCCGCACTTTATTGGAAAAGCATCAAGGGGAAGTGCCTGAAGATCGTGAAGCCTTAGAAGCCCTTGGTGGTGTAGGGCGTAAAACCGCCAATGTGGTATTAAATACCGCCTTTGGACACCCCACTATTGCGGTAGATACCCATATTTTTCGGGTATGTAATCGTACTGGGTTTGCACCGGGCAAAAATGTGGTTGAAGTGGAAAAGAAATTACTTAAAGTTGTGCCTGATGAATTTAAATATGATGTTCATCATTGGCTTATTTTACTGGGACGTTATACCTGCATTGCTCGCAAACCACGTTGCGGATCTTGTATTATTGAAGATCTTTGCGAATATAAACAAAAAACCGACATTTAATCTGGAATTAAGCATAAATTATGAGTATAAAAAAAACTGAACGACAAACTTGGTCAAGCAAACTTACCTATATTATGACCGTTGCTGGTGCCACCGTTGGCTTTGGTGCTACCTGGCGTTTTCCTTACTTAGTGGGCGAAAATGGTGGCGGTGCTTATGTGTTATTATTTTGTATTGCTATGTTAGTCATAGGTATCCCAATGATTTTAGTAGAAAATGTGATTGGACGGCGATTAAGAGTGAATTCTGTTGATGCTTTTGGCGACAAATTGCAGAATAAAAACATCTCTAAATATTGGAAAATACTCGGCTATATGGGGCTATTAGGGGCTTTTGGCATTATGGCTTATTATATGGTGTTAGGTGGCTGGGTACTAAGCTATATTATCAACCTTATTTCAGGACAACTGGATATATCTAGCCCAATCAATAAAGATATCGCCCAACATTTTTATGATAACAGTATCCAAGCCAGCCCTTTTGCCATTATGGGATACACCTTTATCTTTGTTATCATCAATTACATTATCCTCGCTAAAGGCATTATTGGCGGCATTGAACGCTCAGTGAAATACTTGATGCCCTTGCTCTTTATTTTCTTAATCGGCATGGTTATCCGCAACATTACCCTACCAGGCGCCGCAGAAGGTATTATCTATTACCTCAAACCTGATTTTTCTAAAATTACCCCACAATTATTTGTTATGGTATTAGGGCAAGTGTTTTTTGCCTTAAGTCTTGGTTTTGGTGTGTTAATTACTTTATCAAGTTACCTCAGTAAAGAAGAAAATTTAATTCAAACCGCAATTATCACAGGCTTTACCAACACCATTATCGCCGTATTAGCGGGCTTTATGATCTTCCCATCCTTATTTAGTTTTGGCATCGCCCCTAATGCAGGCCCAACCCTAGTATTCCAAAGCCTACCCATCGTTTTTTCTCACTTATGGGCAGGAACATTTTTTGCTGTTATCTTCTTTAGCCTATTATTTATCGCCGCACTCACCACCTCTTTAACCATTTACGAAGTCATCATTACCGTATTACAAGAAAAGCTCAAAATGCGTCGCAGCAAAGCCATTCTTTTAACGCTAGGTGGCATTTTTATCTTCGGTAATATTCCCGCCATTTTAGGGGATAATCTCTGGAAAAATGTGACGTTATTTGGACGCAGTATTTTTGATAACTTTGATTACATCAGTGGCAATATTCTCTTTATGCTCACCGCCCTTGGCTGTGCCATTTTCGTAGGCTTTGTGCTAAAAGATGACGCCAAAAAAGAACTCTCCCCCACCCCAAATTCTCGTTTTACCCGTATTTGGTTTAACTATGTAAAATATGTTGTACCTTTAATTATTTTACTGATTTTTATTAGTAACCTTATTTAATACAAATAAGAAAAACCTACCACTTAATGGGTGGTAGGTTTAAATATAAAAATATTATAGTAGTATCACTTTAACATAATAGGGTTGGCACGCCTCTCTGTATTCTTTGTACGGTCTTCAGCATTTGCCCTATCTTATTTTTAATTGAAACGCTCATAATAGCCGAGAAACGATACTCAATAATTTTAAATAAAGTGCGGTAAATATCCAGCAATTTTTTACTAAAACACCATTCCCAAAATCATTGTTATCCTGTATAATCCCGCCGCAATATTTTTTAACATTAACCTTTATAAAGAGAGATATTGCAATGCTTAGAATAATCAAAGAAGCCTTAACATTTGATGATGTTTTGCTTGTTCCAGCCCATTCAACGGTCTTACCTAACACAGCCGATTTATCCACTCAATTAACTAAAACCATTCGTTTAAATATTCCGATGCTTTCTGCCGCGATGGATACCGTAACTGAAGCTCGTTTAGCCATTTCATTGGCTCAAGAGGGCGGTATTGGTTTTATTCATAAAAATATGTCCATTGAGCGTCAAGCGGATCGAGTACGCAAAGTGAAAAAATTTGAAAGCGGTATTGTCAGTGATCCCGTTACCGTTCGCCCTGATATGAGCTTAAAACAAGTGGCGGAATTAGTTGAAAAAAATAAATTCGCTGGTTACCCTGTTACTTTGGAAAATGGCGATTTAGTGGGCATTGTTACAGGGCGTGATACCCGTTTTGTGTCGGATTTGAGTTTACCTGTGAGTGCGGTAATGACGCCAAAAGAACGCTTAGTGACTATTCGTGAAAATGCGCCTCGTGAGCAAATTTTTGAATTAATGCATAAACACCGTATTGAAAAAGTGTTAGTGGTTGATGAGCATTTTAAATTAAAGGGTATGGTTACCTTAAAAGACTTCCAAAAATCGGAGCAAAAACCTAATGCCTGTAAAGATGAATTTGGTCGTTTGCGTGTTGGTGCGGCAGTAGGGGCAGGTGCAGGTAACGAAGAACGGATTGAGGCATTAGTGCAAGCTGGGATTGATGTGTTATTGATTGACTCTTCGCATGGTCATTCTGAGGGCGTATTGCAGCGTGTGCGTGAGACACGTGCAAAATATCCTGATTTACCGATTATTGCCGGTAATGTGGCGACCGCTGAAGGGGCGATTGCTTTGGCTGATGCTGGGGCAAGTGCGGTCAAAGTGGGAATTGGTCCTGGATCAATTTGTACTACACGTATTGTTACTGGGGTAGGTGTGCCACAAATTACGGCCATTGCGGATGCAGCGGCTGCCCTAAAAGAGCGTGGTATTCCAGTGATTGCTGATGGCGGTATTCGTTTCTCTGGCGATATTGCTAAAGCCATTGCGGCAGGGGCATCTTGTGTGATGGTGGGATCAATGTTTGCAGGAACAGAAGAGGCACCTGGGGAAATTGAACTTTATCAAGGGCGTGCCTTTAAATCTTATCGTGGTATGGGATCGCTGGGAGCGATGGCAAAAGGCTCTTCCGATCGTTATTTTCAAACCGATAATGCCGCTGATAAATTAGTGCCTGAGGGAATTGAAGGGCGTATTGCTTATAAAGGTTATTTAAAAGAAATTATTCATCAACAAATGGGTGGTTTACGCTCTTGTATGGGCTTGACGGGCTGTGCTACTATTGACGAATTGCGTACCAAAGCACAATTTGTTCGTATCAGTGGAGCTGGTATTAAAGAAAGCCATGTGCATGATGTGGCAATTACTAAAGAAGCACCGAATTATCGAATGGGCTAATTTTTAATTAAGTGGGCAATGATGCCCACTTTACTATTTTAGAGAGACAATATGAATAATATTCACAATCACAAAATCTTAATTTTAGACTTTGGTTCTCAATATACTCAACTGATTGCTCGCCGAGTGCGGGAAATTGGGGTGTATTGTGAACTTTGGGCGTGGGATGTGAGCGAACAGGATATTCGTGATTTCAATCCTAACGGTATTATTTTATCTGGCGGCCCAGAAAGCACCACAGCCGAAAATAGCCCTCGTGCTCCTGAATATGTGTTTAATGCGGGTGTACCTGTGTTAGGTATTTGTTATGGTATGCAAACCATGGCAATGCAATTAGGCGGTTTAACGGAAAGCTCAAAACATCGTGAGTTTGGTTATGCGGCAGTTTCGTTGCAAAATCCGACCGCACTTTTTGCCGATTTAGATGACGGTGAACATCAGTTAGATGTTTGGATGAGCCATGGCGATAAAGTTACGCAATTACCACCGCACTTCCAAATTACAGGTATTACTCCAACCTGTCCGATTGCGGCAATGTCTGATGAAAGTCGTCATTTCTACGGTGTGCAATTCCACCCTGAAGTTACCCATACCAAGAGCGGTCTAAAATTGCTACAAAATTTCGTCGTGAACATCTGCGGTTGTGCCACTAATTGGACAGCAGAAAATATTATTGAAGATGCAGTCGCTCGTATTAAAGCTCAAGTAGGCGATGACGAAGTCATTTTAGGCTTATCTGGCGGCGTAGATTCTTCTGTTACCGCATTATTATTACATCGTGCGATTGGCAAAAATTTACACTGTGTCTTTGTGGATAATGGACTATTACGCCTTAATGAAGCGGATCAAGTGATGGCAATGTTTGGCGATAAATTTGGTTTAAATATTATTCGTGTTGATGCCGAACAACGCTTCTTAGACGCACTGGCAGGAATTGATGAGCCTGAAGCAAAACGTAAAACCATTGGAAAAGTCTTTGTTGATGTGTTTGATGATGAAGCCAAAAAACTGAATAAAGTAAAATGGCTTGCACAAGGCACCATTTATCCCGATGTAATAGAATCTGCCGCTAGCAAAACAGGCAAAGCCCATGTGATTAAATCTCACCATAATGTTGGCGGGTTGCCTGATTATATGAAGTTAGGTTTGGTTGAACCATTGCGTGAATTATTTAAAGATGAAGTGCGTAAAATTGGTTTAGCCCTGGGGTTACCTGCGGAAATGCTCAACCGCCACCCATTCCCTGGACCTGGATTAGGCGTGCGTGTACTGGGTGAAATCAAAAAAGAATATTGCGATTTATTACGCAAAGCCGATGCGATTTTTATTGAAGAGCTTTACAAAGCGGATTGGTATTACAAAGTAAGCCAAGCCTTTACGGTTTTCTTGCCAGTAAAATCCGTCGGAGTAATGGGCGATGGACGTAAATATGATTGGGTCGTTTCATTACGTGCTGTTGAAACTATCGATTTTATGACCGCCCATTGGGCACACTTACCTTATGACTTATTGGGTAAAATTTCTAATCGTATTATTAACGAAATCGATGGCATCTCCCGAGTGGTTTATGATATATCAGGAAAACCACCTGCGACTATTGAGTGGGAATAAAACATACGCATTTCAATGATGTTCAATTCATTTCAAAAATAGCTAAAAGCCTTGTTATTACAAGGCTTTTTTATTTCTTTCTATTTCACTCTATTTCATATTATTTTAATTTTTTGTCGGTTATTTTGACGGTAATAATGACAGAAAAATGCTAACAGATACAAAAATCAAATCTTTAAACCCAAAAGATAAAGTTTACAAAGTTTCAGATCGTGATGGGCTTTATGATTCGTTTTTATTTTAAAATAGCAAACCACTATAAAAATAAAAAAGAAAAGATAAACAAGTTACAATTAATAAACAACATAATTTTTTAACCATTCTAACAAAAAACATTTTATTACTCATAAAATCTACTTTATTCTTACACTCCTATTATACATTTATGTAACTACTCTTAAAAGTTATTATATTTTATATAATACTATAAATCATTTTTATCCCTTACAAAATTATTCCTTACTTCTTTAGATAATATTGAAATAAACCTATCCTCTTTTTCTTTCTGAATTTTTTTATCAGTCTTTTTATAAGTCCAATTTTTATCTGAACCATAAAAATACAATAATAAATATAATAAAGATATTGGTATCGTACAACAAATAGTCGCTATAAAAGGATCTTTAAAATTTATAATATCCCAAACCCAATAATTATATCTATAAGAATAATATAGAAATCTTAAACCATATTTTAATATAAATAATAAAATATACACATATATATTTAGATATAGATTCCAGAAAAAAACATAGCTTAGAGGTGGACAATTTTTTAATTTATTTAATTTATTTATTTATTTATTTATTTATTTATTTATTTATTTATTTTATTCATCATAATCCTCTTTCATTATAATATATTTTAAATTATTACTATCCCCTAAATATTCACTAGCGCCTCCAACTATAACAGGACTAATTACATAATCTAAAAACTTATTTCCTGATTTTAATGTTGATAATTTAATACTCCCAATACTACTACCAACGGCCCCCAAAGTATTCCAACCATAATCCTCATTATTCTCCGCTGCCAATAAACCTATACCTATATTAATGCTAATTTGCTGATCTAACCCTCTACCTCTTGTCAATACTGTTGATAATTCCGATTGTAATAAACTATATGGATCATATTCTCCACCTTGAGAAAGTTGATAACCTGTATTCGCTATCCCTGTGGTTATTATATCTGTTGTTAATGGATATTTTTCTGCAAGTTGTCCCATCTTATTTAACACGGGAAGTGTTGATGCTCCTTTAGCTACAATACACTTCGCTTTAAACCTCCAACCTCAATGACTATTTTAATTCATTTTGCCTCGATTATGTGACTATCCACAAAATCATATAGACTAAAATACTTCTACCTCAATCTATTATATTTCTTATCGTATTTTTCATTATAACGTCCGAAATTATCTCTATTTTTCTCTTTTTGAGTTTTATAAAGTAACTGATTTTGAATTTCTTCACCAAACAGCATTAAGGTGAATGAAACTGTAAACAACATAATCACTCGTCTAAAATTATAATCTGACATAAAAAAATCCATTTGATCAATATTACCTGTATCTAAATAAAGCTTTAACCAATATGAAAATTCATAACATACAATTAAAATTATAGTATCTTTAATAGAAAAAATAATTCTATTTATTATTCTTTTTATCATATTATTTGTCCTTATCGTTTGGAGAAATATATCTATTGTTCAACTCAGAAACGGAACTACCTATAACAGGTTTCATAATATCTAATTTAATTGGAATATTTCGTTGTATAACATCACTTATAATACTACTCTGAACATTTTATCCTGCCCATATAATGGAGATTTATTATTAAGATTAGCATCTATATTTGCACTTATTGCACCTGCAGAAATAGATGCTCCCAAAGATGGATAAACAATATAAGGCGTTGATAATCCCACTTTAATCACTTCTTCTGGATCAATTCTTCCTGTATCTAAATATTGTGCTCCCGCATTAACCACGCCGCCTATAAAAGCACCCTGTGCATATTGTGTTGGAGTAATTTCAGATATTGACTGCAATCCTTTCTCAACACGATTTGCTACATTATTTACAACTCCTAATTGCTGTGGATTATAGCTATAATAAATCCCCTCATTTAAAGCAATTTTTCCTTTAGTAACTAACTGATGGGTGGATTTCTCTACTTTCAGCGCAGATTGCAGAGCAAGGTTATTTAAAGCCGTACTTCCTTTACTTGTAATACTAAGTGGAGTTCCTCCACTTAATAAGAATAATCCTTCTGAGGTTGATTGAGCTAATTGATAATCCGTTGAATTATAAATCGCTTTATAACGACGATATTTTTCATCTAACCCGGGTATAAATACTTTTAACTTAGGTCCTAAATCCGCTTCTGCACGAGAACTTAATACCGATAACATCATTCCTGGATTATTATTCAACCATTCAGCTACCCATTCCTTAAGTTGATCAACCTCATACGAGGTTAAAGACGTTGGATCTGTTTGATAGCGGACTAATAAATCATCACTGATTTTATCTTTTGCCATATAATAAGAAATCATTTCTACATCTTGTTTGCTTAAGACTTTTTTCTGGTTTATGCGTTCAAGTATGGCAATCTCTTTTTCTGATAAGAAATTATTCTCCACCGCATTTCTCGAGACTTCTCCGCCCAATGTCGCTGAATGACCCAATGAGATACTATCTTGCCCTGATTGTGATAAACCACCTGCAACGGCTCCCGCTAACTGGCTTAATACCAATACCTCTTGTTTTTCCTGCTCTGTCAATTCACTCGCGGATTTACCATAAAGCTGTTCACTAATGACTTTCGCTCCAAGCTCTCCTACCCCGGCAGCAACCGCACCTGTGCTTGCCTGACCGCCTAATAATTCAGCCTCTATGGCTCCCCATAATATATGCGCTGGAATATTAAGTTCAGGGTATTGCTCCGTGGCTTGTTTAATTGCTTGGTTAATATAAGGTGAGGCGACGCCTGTTGCAATAGACTCTGTGGGTTTACCCGCTAAAACTAGCCCTAACCCTGTCGTTATCGCCTCAGCAAGACGTCTATGTGCGCCTCCTATTCGCCATTTATCTGCCTCTGTTTGTAACGCTATTGCTTGAGCCATATGCTGTTCAGCTTGATGTTTATCTCCCTGTTGTAGAGCCTTTTCTGCCGCTTGTTGCGCTTGCGTCGCTTGGTCATTAAGCTCTTGGGCTTTCGTTGCACCATAAACCCCTACCGCTTTGCGGATTTCACTCACACTAGCTTGGATTATTTTTTGTTCTTTTAATACCCCTTGAATATCTTTTACTTCGGCGACCTGCCTATTACTATGAGATAATTCCGTATTTATCCCTAACGCTGCCGCACTGGTTTCTATCGGTGCGCTGTCTTTATTTAATACAATACGCCCTTCTGTTAAGGTCGATTTTGTCACGCTGCTATCATGACCAAAACTGCCTAACGGTAACCCTGTTGACAAGGTTTTTCCTAAACTTTGCGCTTTACCATTCTTTTCCGATTGACTTGATGAAGGTTGATTTTCTGTATTTTTTGCTTGTTTTCCGCTAATACTCCCTTCTAACGACCCACTAAAAGCGCCATAATCACTGCGGTTATCAATATCTCGGAAAGTGATTTGATTGGTGATTAATTCACTGTTCACTGTATTGGTACTACTTATTACACCTCCCACTAAATTGACATTATTCGCCTTGATATGATAACCGCCATCACCAATAAATAACCCACTTTGCTCTTTCACTTGTTCATAATAAGCATTGCCGCCACTCAATGAGGCTGAGCCACTAAACTGCCAAGCACTCCCAAAACCGCCTTCTACATGAACCCTTACTCCGCCTTGATGTGATTTGCTTTTTATTCGGTCTTGCTGACTTTCTATATGCAAATCGCCACCCACATCAATATAAGCCTTATCTGCATAAGCCGCTGCCCCTGTTAATATTGTGTAATGCTAAATATTCTAATTTATCATTAAGCATATTTTTCCATTAACTTCACAAAAGGCTTATAATGTGGTTCATACTCAGCTAAAGCACGAAATGATTCTAAGATACTTTCATCTGAATCTTCTGATCTAACATAATGTACATTCCCTCCCTTTTGCAACATCAGTCTCAAAACATTTAATTTATTCGGCATAATACCTATTTGCGATAAAGGAGTAATATTTCTTTTAGACGGAATATTTGGATCCGCACCAGCATTTAATAACACTATTGCAGCACCTGCATTAGCAACCCCCATAGCTTTAGATAATGGCGTCATGCCATAACAATCTTGTGCGTTCACTGGCACACCATGACGAATATAAAAATTAATTGTTCTTGGTGGTGACTTCTTAAAAAAGCCTAAATTACATCTATGTAACCAATTCCATTGATACTCTTCTGTTATTTCTAAAATATCTAATAATTTCTCTTTAATAAATATTCTTTCTAAATATTTTATATCTCCCCTAAAATTAGCTTTTTCTACACGTTCTTCAAGAATTGTTTTGCTTATTTCTAATTTAGACATCATTTATTCCTCATATTAAAAACTTCTTTATAAATTATCAGAAAATACATTAACATAATCATTTAATTGCTGTTGAGTTAAATTCAATTCTTTTGCGGCTAATGATAAACGACGATACTCCCAACTAAAAGCATATAGGCTAAAACATTTTCTGCTTTAGCCTATGAATAAAATTAATTCCTAAGCATATTTTTCCATTAACTCAATTACAGGCAAAAAAATCGGTTCATCATATCTATATTTTTTTATCCCTTCTAAGATACCATGTTGACCGTTATAAAAATGCACATTTCCACCTTTTTCCAACATTAACTCTAATAATGCTAGCTCCTTTGGCATTCCACTTATATATGCTAACGCTGTTGCATGATCTCTATCTGGAATATTCGGATCTGCCCCCGCATTTAATAACGCTATCGCAGCTTCCGCATTTCTTGCTTGCATCGCGTAATGGAGTGATGTCATTCCCGCTCCATCTTGGGCATTCACTTCTACACCATGAGTAATATAAAAATTTACTGCGTCTATTGCTGCCGCTCTTCTTGGATTTAAATTACATCTGTGTAACCAATTCCAATTTTCAACCTCTGTTGCGGCTAAAATATTCAATAATTTTTTTTCAAAAAAGATTTCTTTTAATAATGATATATCCCCTCGACAATTTGCATCAATCACTAATAGTTCTGGATCTTCCTTTTTAATTTTTTTTTCTTCATTCATTATTTATTCTCCTCTGCTAAAAATTTATTCATATCCTCAAGAATATCTTTAATATTATTCTTACCAGGCATCTCATTTTTATGACTACGGTTAATTGAACGATTTTCTAATCTAAATCTCTCAGGACGTGCATTCACATAATCATTTAATTGCTGTTGAGTTAAATTTAATTCTTTTGCCGCTAACGATAAACGACGATGCTCCCAACCGTAAGCATGCCCTATATCTATCGGTCCTTTAATCAAATTTCCTTTACTATCTAAATAATCACCATTAGATAATTCCTTATATTCCGCAAAAATTTTCTGCAATGTTTCCGAGCGTAAATAAGAACGGTTATATAGACCATCAACTGGATCACCTGTTGATAAATAACGTCCTGTTTCAGCATCAATCCGTTGATGGAGACGATTAAAATGGGGCTCTGTTATTTGATGATTAAGGGTTTCAAAACGGTTAGTATCTTTTTGTATCACTGTCACTTGTTGACCATTTTGATCGGCAAATTGATAAGCTTTATAACCATCAATATCATCTATTCGTTTCGCCCCCTCTGGTAACGCATGCCAACAGTCATTATGTACCCATACCCCTTCATTCAAGCTATCTTTACCTTTCACAAAGTAACTGTGGTCTTGAGCAACCGTTAAGTTATAAGCCTGTAATGGTTCTTTTTTAATGGTTACTCTTTCTACCCTTTGCCATCGGTTACTTTCTGACAATAATTTAAAGCCTGCTTGTAAATGCTCAGCGTTTATCCATTTACCATTTTCAATCTGACCTTGATAATTATGCCCTGCTGATTGTGGGGTGTTGTTATCCATTGCTACTTGAGCAAAGAATGGGTGTATTTTATTTGATATGATCGTTTGGGTTTGTCCTTGACTATCTGTAATTTCAATGTAAACACGATAATCATAAGGATTGCTATAATGGGCTTGTACCTGTTGATAGGTGCTGATCCCTGTAACCGCATTTTTGGCTAACACTTTATCGCCAACATTTAAGTTGGCTATTGCAGTATAGCCTGTTTGCGTTTTGACTTGCATATCACCATGGAATGAACAAGTTAAACTAACAGGAGAAGTTTTAGGTATATTAGTACGCTGAGCAACAAGTTTTATACTATCTTTGGCAAGACCGCCTATGCCTGTTATAGCACTGATTACGCCTAACTCCGTTGAGAGGTACACTTCCATTCGTTTTAAATCAGCCTCTCTTGTTCTTCCCATTGCTTCTAATCTATCTGCCTCTGCTAACTGTTGCTTTATTTCATCAGAGGTATTTTCTAATGGTGATTGAACAAAATCCTTAATTGCCTGACCTATTTCTTTCAGTTGAGATTGTGCCTCGCTATCGCCGATAATGGCTTTTGAAGTAATATCAATTAATTCTACTGAACCATGAACCCCCTCTTTGGCGATTTTAATTAATGCCTCTTTAGCAACATCTTCCATATAAAGGTGACGAGCTTGTCCATATTTTTCGGCAACATCAAGATAGTAATTTGAGGTAGGTTGATTAATTTCATTCATTAGCTTGTCATAACTATGATAAGCTGCAGAAACAGTAAGCAATTCCTTAGCACAACTATTTGTCATGCCTGCACGACAAGCTGCGGCTAATTGCTCACTCCGAGAATGATATAAAGCATGTAGTTCAGCAATGCGTTTACCTATTTGACTACAATCTTCTCCTTGGCTTTTACATTCCGCATTTTTCTCCATTAACTTGACTAATTCTTCTGCCTCATGCCTAAATAGGTAGTTATTCTCCACCGCATTTCTCGCGACTTCTCCGCCCAATGCCGCTGAATGCCCCAATGAGATACTATCTTGCCCTACTTGTGATAAACCACCTGCAACGGCTCCCGCTAACTGGCTTAATACCAATACCTCTTGTTTTTCCTGCTCTGTCAATTCACTCGCGGATTTACCATAAAGCTGTTCACTAATGACTTTCGCTCCAAGCTCTCCTACCCCAGCGGCAACCGCACCTGTGCTTGCCTGACCGCCTAATAATTCAGCCTCTATGGCTCCCCATAATATATGGGCTGGAATATTAAATTCAGGGTATTGCTCCGTGGCTTGTTTAATTGCTTGGTTAATATAAGGCGAGGCTACGCCTGTTGCAATAGACTCTGTGGGTTTACCCGCTAAAACTAGCCCTAACCCTGTCGTTATCGCCTCAGCAAGACGTCTATGTGCGCCTCCTATTCGCCATTTATCTGCCTCTGTTTGTAACGCTATTGCTTGAGCCATATGCTGTTCAGCTTGATGTTTATCTCCCTGTTGTAGAGCCTTTTCTGCCGCTTGTTGCGCTTGTGTCGCTTGTTCATTAAGCTCTTGGGCTTTCGTTGCACCATAAACCCCTACCGCTTTGCGGATTTCACTCACACTAGCTTGGATTATTTTTTGCTCTTTTAATACCCCTTGAATATCTTTTACTTCGGCGACCTGCCTATTACTATGAGATAATTCCGTATTTATCCCTAACGCTGCCGCACTGGTTTCTATCGGTGCGCTGTCTTTATTTAATACAATACGCCCTTCTGTTAAGGTCGCTTTTGTCACGCTGCTATCATGACCAAAACTGCCTAACGGTAACCCTGTTGACAAGGTTTTTCCTAAACTTTGCGCTTTACCATTCTTTTCCGATTGACTTGATGAAGGTTGATTTTCTGTATTTTTTGCTTGTTTTCCGCTAATACTCCCTTCTAAAGACCCACTAAAAGCGCCATAATCACTGCGGTTATCAATATCTCGGAAAGTGATTTGATTGGTGATTAATTCACTGTTCACTGTATTGGTACTACTTATTACACCTCCCACTAAATTGACATTATTCGCCTTGATATGATAACCGCCATCACCGAGAAATAACCCACTTTGCTCTTTCACTTGTTCATAATAAGCATTACCGCCACTCAATGAGGCTGAGCCACTAAACTGCCAAGCACTCCCAAAACCGCCTTCTACATGAACCCTTACTCCGCCTTGATGTGATTTACTTTTTATTCGGTCTTGCTGACTTTCTATATGCAAATCGCCACCCACATCAATATAAGCCTTATCTGCATAAGCCGCTGCGCCTGTTAATAAGGTATCCCCTTTACTTTGGATAAATAAGCTCTCTGTATCAATACGGCTATTTTGTTGGGTCAGGCTTTCATATTCATTTTTTCCTTTACTAAAACCTGCTTTACCATAAAAAGACCAACCCGTTTTGGCGCCTACACTTACCGCTGTGCCTACCTCTACTCCGCTACTTTGGTTTTTACCCAAAAATTCTGAGTAATCTTGCCCTGAATAAAGATGAATTTTTCCTTTCTCTGCACTTAATATCACTTTGCTGTTAGCTAAACGATTGCCTTGTTCATCTCGGTTACTTAATAAGGTATGCTCTCCATGAATATCTCCCTCGCGAGCAACCAAACTCACCTCTCTGCCATTTATTACATTACCTACACTTAATCGTTGTTTGCCATAATTATCTTCCCGAGCATGACTAAAACCCGTTCCACTTTCTGCCCTAAATAATACGGCATTATCTTTGTTATTTAATACGCCTTGTAAGGTTTTATAAGTAGTATAACCCTGTGCTGCCAGCCCCATTGCTTGAGCAGCTTTCACTCTATCACTTGCCTCTTTATTGTCTATTGCCTGCTCTGCCGCTTGAATTACATCAATAATCGGAGAGATTATCCGAGAAAACTGACCGATTTTTAAATCACTACGATGAGATTGGCTATCCTCAAGATTATAAGCACTGCTCATATTTATAGATTTTGCACTTAAAAATACCCCTTCTTGGCTTAATAACTTCGCACTTGTCTGATTAAAATCTCCACCAGCATATATCTCTACCTTATCATTTAAGCTGGCTACGGTCGTAGCACTATGACTAACCTGTTGTTGATTGCTATTATCAATTAAGCGGTTATAACCAGAAAAACGTTCGGTATCCGATATTGCCACCGTACCAATACTTTGTCCTTTATTACTTTGTGATTGTTGATAACGGCTCTGTGCAGTATCAAGCTGAATATTCCCCCCTGCATAAATGCGATTACGTCCCTCACTCACAATTTGTGCACCTTTAACCATCACATCGCCCTGTTGAGCTATAATATGACTTTCTCCGCCAAAGGATAAAACGGTTCCTTGTTGTGATAACGAATAGGCTTGACCTTGATTTTTATCATAATAGGCACCAAACGCATCTTGTCCTTTCCTAGCGAGATCAATTTCTATACCATTCCGTTTTATATCACTTTGTTGTTGATTAGATGTATTTGCACTGTCTAATATAATATTCCGTTTTGCTATTAACCGACCTTCTTGTTTAGCACTTAATACCGCCCCTGTCGCAACAATATCTTTTTCTGTTGCAACAAGTGTTAAATTACCACCTGCATCAATTTGACTCGCTAATGCTGTCTGTTGTGATTGATATTGCTGTTGTTGCTGCCGATTAGCGTATAAATAAGGCGAACCAGGTGATTTCACTTGATTAAAAGTATTCATTATTGATTCATTTGTAGTAATGATTTTCCCTACTATTCCTGTCGCCGATCCCTGATTTGCTTGCTTTTCATAATCTCTTTTAAACATTTTTACCGGATCGATACCAACACTCACGCCAAAACCTGCTGCTTTTTGTTTAAATTGTGATGATTGTTGGTTGGTTTGATAAACACTGTTTATATCAATTTGTGCAGCTTGCAAATGGGCATTTTGCCCAGCTTTGAGTTTCGCCCCATCTATTGTTAATGCCCCTTGTTCAACAGATAAACGTATCTGATTTTTAGCTGAAAGTTGACTCACCGCAGCAATAGACTGATGCTGTTGTTGATCAAATTGAGAACGTTGATATTGAAAACCAATTTTTGCAACACTATTTGTTAGTGCCGATGAAATCCCTGTTTTCTTGTATTTTTGCCATTCTTTTTGAGAATAATGGTGATAATCAGCCGCAAGATGTATTGATTGTTTCGCACTAATGTCAATATCTTGTTTGCTTGATAATTGACTATTTTTTAACATAACTCTATCAGCTTGTAACTGAATTTGTTGAGCATTAAGCTTACTTGCTCGTTGCTCTGTTTGTCTTGTTTGTAGAGAACTTTCATAACTACTTGAACTAAACAATCCTTTATTTTTCACATAATGATATTCATCTAATTCGTGGTATTCCGCTACACTATCCAATATAAGTTGATTTTCCGCCAATGCCACCAATTTCTGTTGGCTATTGATTTCACTACCACTAATATGAATATCTTTACCTTGTAAAAGAACATCGCCTTGACTTTGTAAATGAGTTATCACCGCTGATTGTTCACTGACTTTTTGTTGATGATGTGCTTCACCTTGCCGGCGATGCTGTTGTTGCCCCATACTACCAATATTTAATTGTTGAGTAGCACGAATTTCGGTTTGTTTACCATCGTTACGAATGATTATCCCGCTAAGTTCAATATTGTCACCATTTAGGCGTAATGCACCTTCCGCATTTTTCACATATAATTTCGCTTGACGATCAAGATTCTGACGAGAGAAATGATAATTTTGCTGTTTTATTTCATCTGTTGCTAAGGTATTACTTAATGTAAGATGATGTGCTTTAAGCATAAGGTTATCTTCCACTTCAATTTCTCCGCCTTGCACGCTGAGACGCTCCTTAGCTTGCAAATTAGCCTGGCGAGCAATAATGTTACCTTGATGTTCAATATTATGACCACGAAGCAAAATATTATTTGCTATAAATTTTCCTGTATTGCGAATTGTGCCTTGGCTATCAATATAAATATCATTAGCTTGGAATCCACTGTGCAATAAAGTTCCTAATGATTGTACATCTTCTGTCGAATCTTGATGTTTTATTCTCCGCGACATAACATAAACTTTAGGCTGATAAACCTGTTGAATCCGTCCATCAGGTAATCTAACTTCCTCTAACTCAAACCATACTATATCACTAGTTAGGTTTTTGACTTGCTCTGCACTTAATTTTATCCCTACGGAAAGATTAAATTGTTTTGCAAAAACAATTCCATTATCCATAAGTTGCTTATATTGCTCTTCAAAAGCCCGTCGATCACCGTTAAATGTTTTTCCTGTGAGTTGATGCAGTTGCTGAGCCACTTTTTGTTGTTCATAATATCCGTCACCAAGTCGTTTATGTACATGACTATGCTCATAACGAAGAGCATTAAACATATACTCCCCGCTTAACCATTGCCGCCGATCAGTAAAACGAGAATCCGTTTCAATCAGAGGACGATTATTAGGCTCAGGATTTAATTGATAAAGGCTTGATGTAGGCAAAAGTTGTTGAGCGAGGGTATCAGGTAAACGCTGGGCATCAAGATCATTAAATTGATAATTTTCAAAAAACTGTGCAACAGGCAAGGTTATACTTTTTGTTTCTTGAGACAGTAACCCTGTATAATATGAAGTATTTTCACGACGATATTTAGAACGTCCACTCCCCGTTTTACTGCTCCGTTTACGTTCATAACTATAATAATGATTGCCATAACGCTCGCTCACTTGGCTACCTTGAGCATGAATGTTATCAATATCTCCTCCGCTTAAATAAGCGACTCCACCAAGAATAATTTGGCTTTTATCATTAATAAATTGCTGGCTTTCCACGCTAAGATCGCGACCAATAGATATTTTACCTGCTTGGCTTTGTACGACAGTATCCGCTTTAATCCGTTGTTTATCAATGTTTTTTACCCAATAATCTGTATATTCTGCGCCTCGTCTAGCTAATAATTTTTGATTATGTTGTTTAATTTCACGGCTTAATTGTTCAAAAGCAAATGAGTTATCCTCTACCCATTGTTTATATAATGCGAATGTTGGAGCAAGTGAGGTTATTTGTTGTTGATATTGTGCTAACTCTTGTTCATAAAGAGGTAATTTTTGCTGATATTCTTCTAATACTTGTTGATAACGGACTAACGCCTGCTGATAACGGAGTTGACTACGACGACTGGAGCCATCTTGTTTCGGCTCTGTGGGTTTTATCAATGGAGTAGGTGCCGTAGGCAATGTAACATGAAGTAGCTTATCACCAACACTTTTACGTTGTTGCGTTTGAATACCAAAAGCAAGCCAAACGGGATTATCTGGAAAATAATAGCTCTTCGGATTTAATTCACAATCTGCACTATTACCACTTAAACATTGATTAACTTCAGGCAACAAATAAGACTTTACATCGCCATTGGTAGGTTGAAGGGCTTGTTCAAGCTTAGGCATATAAGCAACTTGATTGCGTGTTTTACCCCGATTAAGAGTGCGATATTGCATATAGTCTTGTGCAATACGAAAATGATTTTCATCGCTACCTTTCGGTACAATATAAGACCAATTTACGGGCTGCTCAGCAATGATTTGTTGTTCAGTACGGAAAAATGCATTGTTATTTTCAATATAATTTACTCGCCAATGCCCATTTGCGGCTTCAATCAATCCACTACGATTCACTAAGCGCTCTGCTTTCCCCGTTGTATGATAGTTACTATCTAAATACTCTCCAATAAATAATCCGCCTAGACTTATTAAGCTCGTCGCTTGTTCTGGATAACCCGTATAATAACGACTTTGATTAATCACTTCTTTGGCTCCAATATCAAAACGTTCACGCGCCGCGATAACAGGAGATCGAATTTCACCTTGTTCAGATATTTCATCTTGATTAAACAGTTGTTGTGTTTCAATAGCAATATGATCACCAAAAATTCGCCCTGTTCCTTGATTAGTCAAGACCTGTGCTTTTATCAATGTTTGTGAAAGAGGAAGTGATAATGTTGAGGATTTTTCTTGAATATCACTAATACGGCTATTAATCACGCCTTGATTAAATAACTGTTCAGAAAGGGCAATATCAATATATTGTCCTTGTATCTCGCCTTCTCGCTCTTGTGTCAAAGATTGTGCTTTTATATCAACCTTGTTCTTAGCAGCAATACCACCAACCTGTTTTATTGTCTCTTTTACCTGCCAACTCACATCGCCTTGTTCCGACAATATCAAGCCGCTTTGCTGATTACTCCCTTTCGTTCCCTTAATGCTGACATTTTGTTTACCCTGTATCAGCCCCGAATTATCCAATAATCCAGCTTGTGCTAATAGAGGATTATTTTGCCCTTGAATACGAATTTTACCCCCAGCAATCACCTTTCCTTGAGATTGATTTTCTATCTTACCATTGCCTACCAACAGGATTTCTTGGATCGCTTGTATTTGCCCTTGATTAACCACATTCCCCGCACTATCAACCACGACATCGCCCGCGGTTGCACCAATATGCCCAAAATTACGTACCCCTAAACCTTGTTCTGTGCCAATTAAATGAATTTTGCCTGCATACATTCCTCCTAATTCTCCAATATCCACTGCATAATATTGCTCTGGTTGGGAATGGGCCGTATGACGATTTTTGCTGTTAATAATTTGTACGGATTGATTATTATAGCTAACTTTATTCTGACCAGTTGTTACCTTCAATCCTTTATTTGCCCAAATACCTGCGTTAATATCAGCGTGGCGAGCAATAATATCAGTATAGTCTGACTGACGATTATCCATACCTTTGCCACTTACCTTAACGGCTCCTTGTTCTACAATAAATCCTGTCAGTTCACCATCTTGAATCTCTACTTTCCCTGTAGTCATTGTGGTTCTATTCGCATTAATTACACCGCAACCTTCACAATGCAAACCACTTGGGTTAGCAATCACAATATCGGCTTTTTTGCCAGCGACTTCAATATATCCCTTTAACTGACTTGGCTTGCTACTATTGACCTCATTAACGATCACTTTCGCCTCTCCAGCGGCTAAATAAGGATTACCTTGTACCATTCCAGCCAGTTGGGTTGAAGTCGCTTTACGACTATTATTTAAAATCGCCCCTTTCTTATCCACATCAAATTGCTGATAGCGGTTATAAGACAACCCTTTTTCATTGGGCGTTTGAATATTAACTTGAGGGAGACCATTTGCCGTTTCTAATACGATTGGGCGTTGATGATCCGCTGCGCTTGGATCAGAAACGATCATTAATGGCTCTGCTTGAGCTGGTAAAACACTGACAAAGCCTAATGCGAGATAACAAGCGAAAGATAAAAAAGTTAATGGCTTATTTACATAAAGTGCGGTCGCTTTTTTAATTCTTTTTGTGCTTTCTGTATTGGATTTACCACCTGTTTTAGCTAACTCAGAAACCACCACGAAACGACTAAGGCTTTTATTAAAGATCACACGATAACAATATTTATTCATTTCCTATCCTTAATGCTCAATTTGCCATTAAAAATTCAAACTCAAGTTAAAACCGACAATGTTATTTTTTGCCCTAAATCCTTCTGGAACATAAAGCGGTTTACCTACAAAAAAATCATAATAAAAGGCTTTCCAATGCCCACGAAATCCTACACTTGTCCCTATCATTGTACGTCCAAGCAGCTCCTTTGTTGAAGGACCTCTTACAATCCCTTTATCTAAGGTGACATAAAATTGTTGTTGCACATAGGGAATCGTCCAGGCTAGCTCATTTCTCCATAACCAACCTCGTTCTCCCGACAAACTTAATTCGCCATCTGTTCCTCTCACAGTATAACGTCCACCAAGACTAAATCTATCCTGTTGAATTAAAGGGGTTTTGCTCCATTGCGCATTCCAACTTGTTGTCAAATCAAAATGTTGTCCTAACCACTGAAAAGGTTGTTGATAACTAACTTCAGCAGTAATAATTCTCATTCTTGAACTTCCCTCATTAAAGCGTTCTTCAGAATAAGGACGAGCATGAAATGCACCTGTACCTCGTTTAAAACCCGCGTGAAAATTTAAGGTTGCTGAACCAAGATAAATACGATGGTTTACTCCAATTTCCCAACCACCTGTTCGTTTACGCTGAATACCAACCTCTCGCCCATCAATATAGTTTTTAGATTGCCTCGCCCAACCGCTAACAGAAAAAGTGAGCTTCTGTTGGTGATTACGAAACATAATCCGAGAAAGTGTGGCTTTACTATTTTCACTTTCGCCCGCATAAAGTAATCTTGAACCATAAGCTGCGGCCACTTGTTGATGATAATCATTAAGGCTATGACTTAAAGTTAAACGCCAGTAACGAAAAGGAATAGAATAATAAAAGCTCAAATTTTTACTCTGTCTCGGTCCGTTATCATCTTCGCCAAGCCAAGTAGGACGAGCCATTGAATGGGTAAAACTGCTATAAAATAAATCATTTGCCGTAAACATATTATCTAAAGATAATGTCAAAGAGCCTTGTAAACGCCCTGTTGACTTTGAGCCTGAGTCATCTAATCCCAAGGTCAAACGAAATGGAAAAGTTTGAACATATTGAATAGCTAAATCACTTTGTCCTATTTCCCCACTTTCCTCTCCTGCTGGAACAATATTAATAGTTGCATCAGCAGTAGGTAAATGCTTAAAATTTTCCAAAGACTGTTCAATATCTCTGATATTCAATAATGCCCCTTGTTGCGGAACTAACCCTGTTAAAGCCGTTAAGCGAGTAAATTTATTTACATCAGAACGGTCTTCAATTAACGCATAACGCATTCTACCTGGAATAATGGTAATCACTAACTTACCTGAAGTTAAAGATTGTTCACCAACGACAACTTTTGTTGTAACAAAACCTTTATCCAAAATAATATTTTGCATACTACGCAATAAAACATTAATGCCTTGTCCACCTAAACAATAGGGTAAAGACAAATTTAACTGCCTAACCGCCTGATTATATGCCCATAAAAACTCGCTTTTCTGGTTCGCCTCTTTCCCATAATCCCTTACATAAATGTCGCTAATTGAATAACAATTTGATTCATCAATGGGGAGCTGTAAAGATTCTGTTTTAGGTTTTTCAAAATGAATATCTGGGGTTTTCGCAAATTGTGCCTCTCGTTCATTCTCTTGTTGTTGCTGTCGTTGCTGCTGTTCAGCATCAATTTGCGTGGTTTGCTGTAATGTTGATTCTGAAATAGGATTAGATTGGCTAGTAAGAGGCATACATAGCGTGGAAATAATCAAAGATAATAAAGCTCTTTTTCGCATTTTATATATTATATAGTAACCATAAATAGCTTATAAAATAGTATAAATTTACATTTATCACAATATTTTTTACATAAAGCTCTATTATCATTATTTATAATTGCTTCTCTTTAATAGAGTACAAGACTGTACGGCGAGGTATACCAAGGCTGTATTATTTTAAAATGAAAGATTATATATGAAAAATCCACCGCTCTTTATCTGATAAAAATGTGACCTGATAAAAGTGCGGTGGATTTTTACGAAATTTTTGAGTTGGTCGATAAGCCGAGTTCTGTCGTGGGCAATCATTCCTCTAGGCGATAAATCACTTTATCGCTCAAGCAACCTACCCGAATCCTGTGCGGGCAACACATTGGATTCCTATTTGGTCTTGCTACGAGTGGAGTTTACCTTGCCATAAACTGTTACCAGCTATGCGGTGCGCTCTTACCGCACCCTTTCACCCTTACCTAAAAATAGGCGGTCTTCTCTCTGTTGCACTTGTCGTCGGCTCACGCCGCCCAGACGTTATCTGGCACTCTGCCCTATGTAGCTCGGACTTTCCTCTCGTCTATTTGTCCCACTCATTTCAGTAAACTGACGTTAAGGGCTTCAATAAACCAGCGATTGCCTAACCAACTCGGGCGGCATTATACTGTAAAAACAAGGCTATCGCTACTTACTCATGAGAAAAGATAGAGAAAACATAAAACTTATTATAAAATGACCGCACTTTTATTATTGATATTAGAGAGATCAATATGAATTATTTACCTATCGCACAATCTTGCTTACAAGTTGAACAACAAGCGATTTCTCAACTTAGCTTAAACCTTAATGAGAATTTTAATCGAGTCGTTGAATTGATCTTACAAGGCGAGGGGCGTTTGGTTATTGGGGGCATTGGTAAATCAGGCTTAATCGGTAAAAAAATGGTCGCCACCTTTGCTTCCACAGGCACACCGAGTTTTTTTCTCCACCCCACAGAAGCATTTCATGGCGATTTGGGTATGTTAAAGCCAGTTGATATTGTGATGTTAATTTCTTATAGTGGCGAAACCGATGATGTGAATAAATTAATTCCTAGCTTAAAAAATTTTGGTAATAAAATTATTGCCTTAACGGCCAATCCAAATTCAACCCTAGCGAAACACGCAGATTATTGGCTCAATATCCGTGTTGAGCGTGAAGTGTGTCCCAACAATCTTGCACCAACCACTTCCGCATTAGTTACCCTTGCATTAGGCGATGCTTTAGCGGTGTCCCTTATTACTGCTCGCCACTTCCAACCTGAAGATTTTGCCAAATTTCACCCTGGAGGTAGTCTTGGCAGACGTTTACTTTGTAAAGTTAAAGATCAAATGCAAACCCAGCTACCATTAGTTACGCCACAAGATAACTTTACCGATTGCTTAACCATTATCAATAAGGGCAGAATGGGAGTGGCTATTGTTATGGAAAATAACCAATTAAAAGGCATTATTACTGACGGCGACATTCGTCGTGCGTTAGCAAAACAAGGGGCAGAAACCTTTAATCAAACCGCACAACAATTAATGACCGCATCACCAAAAACCGTTTATCAAGATGAATTTGTTGCAAAAGCAGAAGATTTTATGCGTGAACATAAAATTCATTCCTTAATTGTGTTGGATAAAAGTGATAATGTAGTTGGCTTAATGGAGTTCTCAAACTAATGCAGAAAAAATTAGCAAATATTAAATTAGTGATTACCGATGTTGATGGCGTGCTTACCGATGGATTATTACATTATGACGCACAAGGAGAAGCCATTAAAAGTTTTCATGTAAGAGATGGATTAGGTATCCGTATGCTTATTGAAAATGGTATTCAGGTTGCCGTATTATCTGGACGTGATTCCGCTATTTTGCGTAAACGAATCCAAGATCTCGGTATTCAATTAGCCTTATTGGGTAAACTAGAAAAACAAACCGCCTGCTATGAATTGATACAACAAGCGGGCGTTACCCCCGAACAAACTGCTTATGTTGGTGATGATACAGTGGATCTTCCCGCCTTTGCGGTTTGTGAATTATCATTTGCTGTTGCTGATGCTCCCGAATATATCCAACAACAAGCAAATTATGTTCTCAAACAAAAGGGAGGGCAAGGCGCTTTCCGTGAAGTCGCTGATATGATTTTACAGGCACAAAATAAAGCGGATATTTATACAACCGCTCAAGGTTTTTTATCCACTATGGAAAAAATGGCACAGTGAAAATAAGGCAAGAAATATTTTCTTGCCTTATTTGATACTCGCTTCACCGCACTTCAAATAAAATTACTGAGCTTTTACCTCAATCACTCCCCCTGCTGTTCCGCCAACACATCTAATTGTTTTAACCAAGCGAGTTTTTCTTTTATTTTTGCTTCCATACCTCGTTCGGTGGGGAAATAAAATGCTGTGCCTTTTAGTGGTTCGGGGAAATAATTTTCTCCTGCGGCGTAGGCGTTGGGTTCGTTATGGGCGTAGCGGTATGCTTTACCATAATCTAAGGATTTCATTAGATTCGTAGGGGCATTGCGTAAATGCAAGGGAACGTCAAAATCAGGGCTTTCGCTCGCAAGTTGTTTAGCCGCTTTAAAGGCAGTGTAGATCGCATTACTTTTCGGGGCTACGGCTAAATAGACGATAGCTTGGGCAATGGCACGCTCTCCTTCATAGGCACCCACGCGAGTAAAACAATCCCAAGCGGCAATGGCTACTTGCATTGCTCTGGGATCGGCATTACCAATATCTTCCGATGCTATGGCTAATAAACGGCGAGCCACATAAAGGGGATCGCCGCCTGCGGTAATAATTCTGGCATACCAATAAAGAGCGGCATCAGGGGCGGAGCCTCTCACTGATTTATGTAAGGCAGAAATTAAATCATAAAATCGATCGCCCCCTTTATCAAAACGTGCTTGCCTTTCGCCTAGCACTTCACTCAATAAAGTGCGGTCTAATTTTTTGCCATTTTTTCCTTGCTCTGCCATATCGCTCATTAATTCTAGGCAATTTAAGGCTAAACGGGCATCGCCGTTCACATAATCTGCTAACAAGGTTAGCAAGCCTTCCTCAATGTCAAAATGCTCTTGTCCTAACCCCTGTTCAGGATTATGTAGGGCTTGTGTTAGCACTTGTTCAATCTCTTGCTTGGTTAGCGCTTTTAGCACATAAACTCTAGCACGAGATAGCAAGGCATTATTTAATTCAAAGGAGGGATTTTCGGTGGTGGCACCAATAAAAATAATGGTGCCATCTTCAATATGAGGTAAGAAAGCGTCTTGTTGGCTTTTATTAAAGCGATGTACTTCATCAACAAAAAGCAAGGTTCGCAAGCCTGCTAATTTGTTATGTTGTGCTTGTTCAATGGCTTCGCGAATTTCTTTCACGCCACTGGTTACCGCCGATAAACGTACCACTTGAGCTTTTATGCGTTGGGCAATAATTTCCGCTAAGGTGGTTTTTCCTGTGCCTGGAGGTCCCCATAAGATCATAGAATGGCTTACCCCTGCTTCAATGGCTTTGCGTAATGGTTTGCCCTCGGCTAATAAATGCTGTTGTCCCACATAGTTTTCCAAACTTGTCGGACGCATACGTGCCGCTAAGGGCAAAAAGTCATTATCACTAAAATCTAAACTGAGGTTAGCCATTTTTAGATACCATTATTTTTTACGTTGATCGTCAAATTCTGCCCCTTTAGGTGGGCTAAATTGAAAAAGTTTATCCGCTAAAGGTTGGTTACTAATGTTACGCAGGCTATATAAATTGCTTTGTCCGTCTTGTTCAATGGTGCTGAAATTGCGTAATACACCATTGCTGTCAATACGAATACTAAATTGTTTAATTTGGCTATTGTTTGCTTTTGGCTTTAATACAAAGGTATCCACTTGTTGTTCCACATTATAAGCCGCCCAATGATTGTTATCATTACTGGTAAGCAAAACAAAAGGGGTATTATTTACGACATCTGTTACCCAATTTGCGGTGACTTGTTCCACAAAGGGATCATAAAACCAGAGGGTTTTGCCGTCAGAAATCATTTCTGTTTGTTGTGGCGAGGTGCTTTCCATACGGAATAAATTTGGGCGTTTCAGTTGTAATTTACCACTGCCTTGTTGCACATTTTTGCCCTCAGGCGAGGATACCGTTTGTTGATAATCTGCACTGAGATTTTGCACTAAGTTTAGGCGTTTTTGCAGCTCGCCGCTAGCATCAGCCCAAGCCATACCGCTAATAAACAAGATAAAAAGTGCGGTCATTTTTACGGTTATTTTTTTCATTGCTTTTCCTTTTGCTCATTAATAAATGATTAATTAATAGTCGCTGTTGCGTGCTAACACTTCGCGTTTTCCATTTTGCATTGCGGAAACAATACCTTGTTCTTCAAGCTGATCCATAATACGAGCGGCACGATTAAAGCCCACACGAAAACGGCGTTGGATTGCTGATGTTGAGGTTGTGCCTGTACTGACCACAAATTCCACCACTTCATCAAATAAACCGTCAAGCTCATCGTCCATAAGCATAGGGCTATTGCCATCATCCTCCGCACTATTTTCTAAAATGGCATCAATATAATGAGGCTTCGCCCTTGCTCGCCAATCATCAGCCACACGGCGTACCTCTTCATCGCTCATAAAAGCACCATGAACACGCACTAAATCTGTGGTGCCATTACCAAGGTATAACATATCGCCACGCCCTAATAATGCCTCTGCCCCATTTTGATCCAAGATGGTACGAGAGTCGTTGCGTTGTACCACCGTAAAGGCAATACGACTAGGGATATTGGATTTAATCAAGCCTGTAATCACATCAACGGAAGGACGTTGTGTGGCTAGAATCACATGAATACCTACCGCACGTGCTTTTTGGGTTAATCGGGCTATTAATTCCTCAATTTGTTTGCCTGCCACCATCATTAAATCAGCAAATTCATCAACGATGACTACGATATAGCTCATTTTTTCTAATGCCGGTGGCATAGTATCCATGCTATCGCCTGGTTTCCACAATGGATCAGGGATCGGTAAATTCATTGCTGCCGCTTGATCGATCTTTTCGTTGTAGCCTTCAATATTACGTACATAAAGTTTTGATAATAATTGATAACGGCGTTCCATTTCCTCAACGCACCAACGTAAGGCATTTGCTGCCTTATTCATATCTGTTACCACTGGCGTGAGTAAGTGAGGAATATCGTTGTAAATGGATAACTCCACCACTTTAGGATCAATCATAATAAACTTAACGCTTTCAGGTTTTACCTTAAATAATAGGCTTAATATCATTGTATTAATCCCAACGGATTTTCCTGACCCCGTTGAACCTGCCACCAATAAATGGGGAGTTTTGGCTAGATCAATCACAATCGGCTTGCCGCTGATGTCCTTACCCAATGCCATTGGCAACAGGAAATTAGATTGCAAAAATTCCTTAGAGTTCAACACATCGCGTAGCCACACCACTTGTCGCCGTTGATTAGGTACTTCAATGCCAATATAAGGCTTGCCTGGAATCACTTCTGCTACACGAATAGAACTAAAACTCAAGGCACGAGCTAAATCACGATCAATGCTAGTTACCTTAGCGGCTTTAACCCCAGGTTGTAAGGCTAATTCATAACGGGTTACCACAGGTCCAACTAAAATATCTTCCACCGTCGCTTTGACACCAAAATCCTGTAATTTTTGGCTAATATGTTGTGCGGTTTGTAAGGTTTCCTCACGCGTCACTTGGTTGGCTTGCACCGTATGACGCTCCAATAAATCCAAGCTCGGCATAGGTGTTGTCGGTTTTGCCGTATTGGTTTGGGTAGGCTGTAATAAAGGATGAATTAAACTGCCCTCATAAGGTTTATAAGCTGGCGGCTCAATTTTATCTGTGGCTTCGTCAAGATGAGATAAGGTGACCACTGGCTCGCCATTTGCTTGTTCTACCTCAACATTGTGCTTATCAGTTGCCAATGAGGCATTGTTTTGTTCAACCGCAAGGGGTTGACTTTCTTTATCCCCTTGAACAGGATTAACTAAACTCACTTTCGGCATTTCTGGCAAATCTGAAGAGGAATGAACCACCTGAAAAGCGGTATTTAATGGCAATGGCGGTTCTTGATAATTTTCCGCAATGCTCACTTTAGGCAATTCGCTGTCTTGCTCTGTATTAAAATGAAAATCAATATTTTCTCGTGAAATCTCCTCTCCCCCTTGGGCAAAAAATGGCGTTGCCACTTGAGAAGTTGAGTGATGTTCTTCCTGTTCACTATGCTGTTCTGTAATATGCTCTGGTGCGTTATTGTCTAAACCTGTTATTGTCGGTTTCACAAAGTTCGCCACATTTACCATTTGATTTTCCGTTGGCTTAATACTAGGTTCTGCCGTAATCGGTGGGTTTTTCTCTGAGCTTTGTTGTGTTGGTGTTTGCTCCTCATTATTTTTACCTGCTAGCCAACGATAAAACTTAACCAATACACCTACAAATAAAGTACCAGAACAACAAATAAAGCCAATAATGGTGGCGCAAACTGCTAGCAATACCACGCCAAAATCGCCAATATAAGGGGCAAGCACAAGATTTAGCCAACTGGCTAATACCCCTCCCGATAAGTAATAATTTGAATTTGGCAAGGCAAACTTCGCCAATAGGCTTAGCCCTAATAAGAAGAAAGTAAAGCTAATCAATGTAATAAAAATCGTTAATTTGGATAAAGTTTTGGCTTTTTTACTGCATAAAATATAAACAGGCACAAAAAAACACAAAAAGGGCAATATATTGCCCATATAACCAAATAAGGTAAAAAATAAATCAATTAGCCAAGCCCCTAATGCCCCCGCTTTATTAATACTTTCTGGTTGATAACTGGACACTGACCAAGCATTATCAATAGGGCTATAACTTGACCAAGCCACAATAAGATATAAACCAAATAAAGCAAAAAAGAAAAACACTAACTCTGCCAAATATTGCTTTGGCGTAAAACCTATTTTCATTCGTTCAATCATCTTGCGTTATTTTAATTGTAAAAAATTTGTCTGTTTCACTTCTTCCATCACAACATAAGTACGTGTGTCGTTAACACCGGGTAAACGTAGCAAGGTTGTGCCTAATAATTTACGATAAGCCGCCATATCCGCCACTCTGGTTTTAAGCAAATAGTCAAAATCCCCCGATACCAAATGACATTCTTGGATTTCATCAAGCTGTTGTACCGCGACATTAAAGGCTTCAAAAACATCAGGTTTACCACGCACTAAGGTAATTTCCACAATCACTAATAAAGGCGAGTCTAATAATTCAGGGTTCAATAAGGCACGATAGCCCATAATAACCCCTTGCTTTTCCAAGCGTTTTACTCTCTCTAAACAAGGTGTCGGCGATAAGCCCACTTTTTTTGATAAATCAATATTTGAAATTTTGCCATTGCGTTGCAATTCATTCAAAATTTTTATATCAATATGATCCAATGCTTTAACCAGTTTTTTATCCATAATTCTACCTTATCATCACGCATTTCATTTGAACCTGCCTATTCTACACGATTTTTTTATGAATTTTGCCTTGATCTTTCATTCTCGGCGGATTAATCAAATTGCTCCAAGATTGCCAAAGCGTCCGCCAATTTTTTTACAGTAAAAACTTGCATATTTTTGACCGCACTTTTGGGTTTATTGGCAAAAGGCACGATAGCACGTTTAAAACCATGTTTCGCCGCTTCATAGATCCGCTCTTGCCCACTGGGTACAGGACGAATCTCACCCGCTAAGCCCACTTCGCCAAATACCACCAAATCTTGTGGCAGTGGATTATTGCGGAAGCTAGAAATCAAGGCAAGCAACAAAGCAAGATCCGCACTGGTTTCACTGACCTTAACACCACCTACCACATTAACAAACACATCTTGATCGGACATTTGTAAACCGCCATGACGATGTAACACCGCTAATAATAAGGCTAAACGATTTTGTTCTAACCCCACCGCAACACGGCGAGGATTGGCTAACATGGAATGATCCACCAAGGCTTGAATTTCCACCAAAAGAGGGCGAGTTCCCTCCCATAACACCATCACCGAGCTACCTGAGGTTTGTTCATCGCCTCGGCTTAGAAAAATGGCAGAAGGATTTTTTACTTCACGCAAGCCCTGCTCGGTCATCGCAAACACGCCAAGTTCATTCACCGCCCCAAAACGATTTTTATGGCTACGCAAGGTACGATAACGTGAGTCGGTTTCCCCCTCCAATAATAAGGAACAGTCGATCACGTGTTCCAATACCTTCGGCCCCGCCAAAGTGCCGTCTTTGGTGACATGTCCCACCATCACAATCGCCACCTGACGAGTTTTGGCATAACGAGTTAAAAATGACGCACATTCTCTCACTTGTGCCACACTGCCGGGCGAAGATTGAATATCGGCAAGGTGCATTACCTGAATAGAGTCAATTACAATGAGTTGAGGTTTAAGTTGATCCGCCAAATGACAAATTTGTTCCACCGAAGTTTCCGATAACATTTGTAACTGATCCGTAGGCAAACCTAAACGGTTGGCACGCATTGCCACTTGTTGCAAAGATTCTTCCCCTGTCACATAAAGAGCGGTCATTTTTTGCGATAATTGGCACATCACTTGCAACAGTAATGTGGATTTTCCTGCCCCTGGGTGTCCACCAATTAAAATGGCAGAACCTGGCACAATACCGCCCCCTAACACCCGATCTAACTCATTAAAACCGCTGCCAAACCTTGGGGTTTCTTGCAAACTAATTTCCGCTAAGGTTTGGATTTTCGCTTGAGTTTCCCCCGCATAACCACTAAAACGATCGCCCTTTGCCGACTTTGCTGGGGCTAAACGCACTTCCGTAATGGTATTCCAAGATTTACAAGCGGAACATTGTCCTTGCCAACGAGGGTAATCCGCCCCACATTCATTACACACATAAGCGGTTTTCGCTGCTTTCGCCATTCTTTACTCCTGAGTCAGCCATAATAAATTGATTAATCTTGGTACATAACTGCCTAAATGCAACAATTCAATTAATACTTGCATAGCTTGTTGATTATTTTGGTTTTCACTATGCTGGCGAATAATCTGTTTTATCTGTTGATACACATAATCATTCGCCTCAATCATCTCTTCTACAATATCTTCATCAACTGGCACAGTAGATTGTCTTTGCTCAAGGCATTGCCCCAATAATTTGGCATTATCTTGATAATAATGGTAAAGATTAAAAAACGCCCCAACACGTTCCACCGTATGAATAAAGGTATCAGCAAAATAATCAGCCCCTAATGCCACCGTTTCTTCGATCAACTGCTGCTCATATTGTAAAAGGGCGGTCAAAATTTGATGAGAATTTTTTTGTTGCGTCGCCTTTAAGAAATCGCACCATTTCGCCACCCAATCCTGTGGTACGATATTGCTGACCTTAGCTAACTGATAACCTCGCTCCGCTTTACTGCAAGAACTTAAACGAATACCATCGGTTAAGGTTAAATTTTTGATAAAACGAAATAAATCCGCAATATTACCTTGGGTTAATTCAAATTCTACCTCACAAATAGGGGCTTTAAGACTTTCATTTACAATAATTTCCCCTTGATCTAACGCCACCTCAATTTCACTATAATTAGCCAGCTCCACTTGCCAACTCTGGCGACAAAAATCCGTCCGAAAAATGGGAATTAATTGTTGCTCTAATTGATATAAATCTTTATCTGCCAATTCTTTAATAGGATTATCGGCAAACTGTTCAGCAAATTGCTGCAATATTGGCGATGAGGAAAGCAACGGTATATTGTATTCTGGGCGGATATGTAGCCCTGCTTGCACTTGCCCTTTGGTTTTTAGGGTCAATACAAAGTGTTCATTCTCGCCTCGTACACGCAAACCCATTTGCTGCTTGGCAAAAAAATGTTCAGCGGTATCATAATAACAATTTGTCAAAAAACGTTTTTTTTGCCCTAAAAGATGAAAATCACTCATTTGTTGGCTCAAAAAATCAGCAAAAGCCTGGTTTACTGTCAATTTTAATTCAATTTCTTTATTCATAATAAAACCTTATTAAATCAAACCGTTAGCAACAATTTTTCGTCAAAAACTCGTATTATCCTCCAATAAAAAACAAAGTTTTTCACTGAAAAATCGTGAATTTCAATGCCATATCTTGTAATATTCGCATAAATTTTACTGGTTAGCATAAATTTTTATATTTATTTTAACAGTAATAACCCTAGAAAATGATTAATTTATCGGAGTAACCTGATATGGCGATGAATAATATTTTGGGATTGTTTGCTCATTCCCCCTTAAAACCTTTACAAAAACATTCAGCAAAGGTCACTGATAGCTGTGCATTATTAGTGTCTTTTTTTGAGAAAACCTTTGCTGATCAATGGGAAGAAGCAGAAGAATTACGTGTAAAAATTTCTGAATTAGAACGCCGAGCTGACACCTTAAAACGTGAAATTCGTCTAAAATTGCCAAGAGGTTTATTCCTGCCGATTGATCGTACGGATTTACTTGAGTTGGTGACTCAACAAGATAAATTAGCTAATTATGCAAAAGATATTGCTGGGCGTGTAATTGGGCGTCAATTAGCCATTCCAACCCTTATTCAAACGGATTTTCTCCACTTTTTACAACGTAGCATTGATGCCGCACAACAAGCCCATAAAGTGATCGATGAAATGGATCAACTGCTTGAAACAGGCTTTCGTGGTCGTGAATTGACGTTAGTTAATAATATGATCAATGAATTAGATGCCATTGAAGACGATACTGATCGTATGCAAATTAAATTAAGACGTGAATTAATGAAAATTGAAACGGAATACAATCCCATTGATATGATGTTTTTATACAAAATTATTGAATGGGTCGGTGTACTTGCTGATCAGGCTCAGCGTGTTGGCTCACGCATTGAACTGATGATTGCACGTTCGTAATAATGTTATATTAAATAGGAAAAGACAATGGAAATTATCAACCAGTATGGCTCCTTATTTATTATTATCACCGCCGTTTTTGGGCTATTAATGGCTTTTGGTATTGGGGCTAATGATGTCTCCAATGCAATGGGTACCTCTGTGGGGTCTGGTACAATTACCGCTAAACAAGCGATTTTTATTGCAATGATTTTTGAATTTGCTGGGGCCTATCTCGCTGGGGGGGAAGTCACAGAAACCATTAAAAGCGGAATCATTGATCCCATGCAATTTGCTGATGCCCCTGATACCTTAGTATTAGGTATGATGTCTGCTCTACTTGCCGCAGGTGTTTGGTTATTTATCGCTTCTAAAATGGGCTGGCCAGTTTCCACCACCCATTCTATTATCGGGGCCATTATTGGCTTTGCCTTAATTACTGTGGGGTCACAAGCAGTAGAATGGGGTGAAATTCGCAATATCGTAGGGAGTTGGTTTATTACGCCAGTCGTAGCGGGTATTGTGTCTTATAGTATTTTTATCAGTACCCAAAAATTGATTTTTGATACCGAAGAACCCCTTAAAAATGCCAAACGTTTTGGACCTTATTATATGGGCTTAACCGCCTTTATTCTCTGTATCGTTACCCTAACCAAAGGGCTAAAACACGTTGGTTTACACCTTACCTTAACCGAAACCTTTTTTATTTCGCTTGCCATTGCGATTATTGCCATTATTGCTTGCCACTTTTACTTACGTAGCGAATCCTTCAAAAATCGTATCCAAGGGGGTACATTCGGTGGGGTTGAAAAAGTCTTTAGTATTTTAATGTTGATGACCGCTTGTTCTATGGCATTTGCCCATGGTTCTAATGATGTTGCTAATGCGATTGGGCCATTGTCCGCAGTGGTATCCATTATTGAACATAACGGCGAAATCGTCGCCAAATCTCAATTAGTATGGTGGATTTTACCACTCGGCGCATTTGGGATTGTATTAGGTATGGCCGTTATGGGCTATCGTGTAATGGGAACCATTGGTACAGGAATTACGGATTTAACCCCAAGCCGTGGTTTCTCTGCTGAATTCGCTTGTGCGATTACGGTGGTCATTGCCTCTGGCACAGGCTTACCTATTTCCACCACGCAAACCTTAGTGGGAGCAGTATTAGGGGTAGGCTTTGCTCGTGGTATCGCCGCACTGAATTTAAATGTGATCCGTAATATTGTTGCTTCTTGGGTGGTTACCCTACCTGCAGGTGCCATTGGTGCAATAATTATTTACTCTACTTTAAACGCGATTTTCCGTTAATTCCGCAAGAGAGTGCTATGATTAATATGATTAATATAGTCGTTTCAATTTAAAATGAGACAAGGCGGTACGCCGAAGACAGTACAAGTAGTACGGCGAGGCGTACCAACGCTGTATCATTTTAAAGTGGAACGACTATAGCACTCTCTCAAACATATTTAAGGATATTATGAAAACTATCACAAAAATCTTTCTTCCTATTATCTTATGTCTTGCTTTTGCTCAACAAGTGATTGCTGAAACACGTTATGTCAGCGAAAACCTAAATACTTTTTTACGCCGTGGGGCGGGTGATCAATACCGTATTGCAGGCGCAATCCAAGCTGGTGAAAAAGTGACCGTATTAAACCAAAAAGATAAATATAGTTTGATTCGTGATAGCCGTAATCGCGAGGCTTGGATTCTCACGAGTGAACTTAGCGATAGCCCAAGTAGTCGTGAAGAAAATCCACAATTAAAACGCCAAATTCAAGAATTAACCTTAAAACTCAATAAATTAGATGAAGATTGGCAACAGCGTACCGCTGAAATGCAACGCCGTACCAAACAAGCCGAGCAACAAAGTAGCGAATTATTAGAACGCAATTCACAGCTTAACCGTGAGCTTGAAATCACTCGTAATAAAAACCGTGATTTAGAAGCAATGCTTGATGCAGGCAAACGAGAAATTGCGATCCAATGGTTTATTTATGGCGGCTCAGTATTGGGTGTTGGCTTGATTTTAGGGCTAATTATTCCATTTATTTTGCCAAAACGCCGTCGCCGTCGTGATGGTTGGGTATAATTCCAATGATGCAAATTTATTTAGTCGGTGGTGCAGTCAGAGATCAACTGCTTTCCCTACCGATTAAAGATAAAGATTGGGTGGTTGTAGGGGCAACCCCCGAACAATTATTAGAACAGGGATTTCAGCCTGTGGGCAAAGATTTCCCTGTTTTTCTTCATCCTCAAACTAAGCAAGAATATGCCCTTGCTCGCACCGAACGCAAAGCAGGACAAGGCTATACTGGCTTTATCTGCGACAGCAACCCCAATGTAAGCCTAGAACAAGATCTTTTACGGCGTGATCTCACCATTAATGCCATTGCCCAAGATTCACAAGGTCATTTCTACGATCCCTATGGCGGTATTCAAGATTTACAACAAAGGCTATTACGCCACGTTTCTCCAGCCTTTAGTGAAGATCCACTGAGAGTATTAAGAGTGGCACGCTTTGCCGCACGCTTTCATTATTTAGGCTTTAAAGTCGCAGAAGAAACCCTAACCTTAATGCAACAAATTAGCCAAACAGGAGAATTAAGCACACTTTCAGCAGAACGTGTATGGCGAGAAACAGAAAAAGCCCTAAACGAAAACAATCCTGATATTTATTTCCAATTGTTACAACAAGTAGGGGCATTAGCCGTCCTTTTTCCAGAATTAGACAAATTAAATGGCGTGCCTAACCCTGCTAAACACCACCCCGAAATTGATAGCTTTATTCATAGCCTTATGGTGTTACAACAAGCCACACAACTTAGTCAAAATCATCCCCATAAAAGTGCGGTTCGTTTTGCGGCAATTTGTCATGATTTAGGCAAAGGACTAACGCCAAAATCCCTGTATCCTCATCATTATGGACACGAGCAAAAAGGGCTTATCCCCCTTGCTCATCTCTGCCAACGGTTAAAAGTCCCTAATGAATTTACCCAACTCGCCCAAATTTGTTGCCAATACCATAGCCATATTCATCGTGCCTATGAACTTCGCCCAGAAACCATTATCAAATTATTTAATCATATTGATGTATGGCGTAAACCAGAACGACTACAAGATCTACTCTTAGTTTGCCAAGCGGATAGTCAAGGACGGTTAGGCTTTGAACAACGCCCCTATCCACAAAAAGAGTATATAGCAGAGGCTTACCAACTTGCTCGCCAAGTGGATATCCAACAAATTATTGCTGAGGGTTATCAAAAACAAGGCATTAAAAATGAACTGAATAAAAGACGTATTCAAGTGGTGAGGGATTATAAAAATAGGGTTAAAAATACTCTACACCAATCCTCAATTTAGCATTATAATGACGAGATTACTGACTTAAATAAGCACAGGCTATGAAATTAAAATCCCTTTTATTCTTATTCTGTTATGGCTTACCTAGCTTACTTTTTGCCCAATGGAAAATGGTAGGAAAAGCCGATTATACTTGGGGGCCTTTTCACGTCTATACCATTGCACTTTATACTGAAACTGGGGAATACAAAGCAGGCATTCGCCCTTTAATGTTGACCATCAAATTTAATAAACCCGTAGAGGGAAAAAGTTTTGCGATAACCCTAATGAAAGAAATGAATTCTCTCAACATTGAAGGCTTTAATAAACATAAAGTGTTAGAGGATTTACAAGCCATTTTCCCTGACTTACAACCCAATGATCAACTGAGTTATATTGCAATGGAAGATCAAGGGTATTTTGTGCTAAATGATACAGTGCTTAACCATAATTTTGATGCGGCGTTTAGTGATGCGGTTATTGCTATTTGGCTGGCAGAGAATAGCAATTTTTCACGTTTACAAAACGCTTTATTAGGTAATAAAGATAAAACCCAAACGGAAAAATTACCACATAATACCCCTGAGATCGCCCCAACAAACCAAGAGAATCTTGATCCTAAACTTGATTTAGAAGCCACAACGCCACTTAGTTAAATATATCAAGTTACTGAGGATTATTTTCCTTTTGCTCCGCAGGTAGGGTTTTAATCCAAAAAAAGAAAAACCAATATTGAATAACTAATAAAAGAATAATGCTGATTCGTCCATAAATATTAGACATAAAATAAAAAGAAAGCCCCATCATAGACGTAGAAAGGCACAAAATCGCAATCTTGGATTTCAGCGTTAATGCCCGTTGCTCATGAAACGTTTTTAAATGTTTATGATAAATTTGGGTTTGCATAAACCAATTTGATAAACGTTCTGAACTTTTGGTAAAAAAGAATAAAGTACATAATAAAAAAGGTGTGGTTGGCAATAACGGAAGAAAAATACCAATAATACCCAATGCTAAACAAAGAAAACCTAATAAAATATAAATAATTCGCATAAATAATACTTAATGAATGAAAACAAAAATGGTTTTCAAGTATATCGGATTTTGTTAATTTTTACATGATGAATATTATTGAATTTAACTATCAACATCATCACAATAATATATGATTGAACAACAATTTATCGAGCAAATACAGCTATATTACCGCCCACCACAAGCCTTTTTAATTGCGTTTAGTGGTGGCTTAGACTCCACAGCCTTACTCAGTTTATGCAAAAAATTGCGTGAAAAACAACCGCACTTTTCCTTGCGAGCTATCCATATTCATCATAATTTAAGCCCCCATGCGGATCAATGGCTAAGCCATTGTCAACAGCTTTGCCAACAATGGCAAATTCCTTTTATCAGTGAAAAAGTACAGGTTCAATCAGGACAAGGCATTGAAGCTGGGGCAAGAGAAGCTCGTTATCAAGCCATCAAGCAACATCGTTTTAGCAACGAAATCTTAGTGACCGCCCATCATCAACAAGATCAAAGCGAAAGTTTTTTGTTGGCATTAAAACGTGGTAGCGGTATTCAAGGTCTAGGCGCAATGCAAACACAAAGCCAATTATTTGATATGCCTATTTTTCGCCCTTTATTAACATTTTCACGTTGGCAATTACAGGATTATGTGCAACAACAAGGTATTTGTTGGATCAATGATGAAAGCAATTTAGATAATCAATATGATCGTAATTTTTTACGCAATGAGGTACTTCCTATCTTACGTCAACGTTGGCAACATTTTGATCAGGCAGTACAACGCTCTGCACAACATTGTTATCAACAACAACAATTAATCAATGAATTACTCGCCGAGGAATTTGCCCAAATTTATCAACAAACAGAAAAAACCCTTGATATTGCCAATTTTTCACAGTATTCCCCCTTAAAACAAGCCGCCTTGTTGCGTTTATGGTTACAACATCATCATCTTTCTATGCCCTCAAGCCAACAACTAGAACATATCCTTGCCGAAGTGGTATTTGCTAAAAGGGATAGAACCCCAGAATTTCGTTTAGGGCAAGTCATACTACGCCGTTACCAACAACGGCTATTTATTACCCCACCTTATCAAGATTTAAGCCAAGTAAAACTAGAACTCCGCATTGATAGCCCTATTCACTTGCCCGATCAATTAGGTACATTAACCTTACAAAAAAAAGGTAAAAAACTCACCGCACTTTGGCAAACAGAAACCCAAAACTACCACAGTGAATTTTATGCACAAGACGATCAATTTGAAGTCAGATTTGGCTATTCAGGCAAGCTCAAACTTGAAGAAAAACGCCCAAACCAAGATATCAAAAAAGTGTGGCAACAACTCAACGTCCCCGTCTGGCAACGCCAACGCATTCCTCTCATTTTCCAACAACAAAAATTAAAAAGTGCGGTGGGTTTTTTTGTTGTTTTGGGATAGGGAGGTGATTGTTTTATAGAGGGTATAAATGGATAAAAAGGCGAATATTGATTCGCCTTATAAAGCATTAAAATGGAATAATAATATTATTGATTAACAAAATTCTCGCCTAGCTCAATATCCGCACGCAAAGTAGCTAACATATTATCTAGTGCAGATTGCTCAAAGCTACTTAATTTACCAATAGGTAAAATTTCTTCTACCCCCTCTTTGCCTAAACGCACAGGTTGTGCAAAGAAACGGGCATATTCGCCATTACCTTCCACATAAGTACATTCAACAACAGATTCGCCACTTAATCCTTTTACCAGAGAACGGGCAAAACGTGCGGCGGCTTGTGCCATAGATAAAGTCGCTGAACCACCACCCGCTTTGGCTTCAACCACTTCAGTACCTGCATTTTGGATACGATGAGTTAATGCGGAAACTTCTTCATCATTCCAGCTAACGTCTTGAACTTGAGATAATAATGGTAAAATAGTGACGCCAGAATGACCGCCTATTACAGGCACATTAACATGATTAATCTCTAATCCTTTACGTTCAGCCACAAAGGTTTCTGAACGTATTACATCTAAGGTCGTTACACCAAATAATTTACGTTTGTCATAAACGCCTGCTTTTTTTAAGACTTCAGCGGCAATGGCAACGGTGGTGTTCACAGGATTAGTAATAATGCCCACACAGGCTTTTGGGCAAGTTGTCGCTACTTTTTCTACTAAATTACGTACAATGCCAGCGTTAATATTAAATAAATCAGAACGATCCATACCGGGCTTTCTTGCCACGCCTGCAGAAATTAATACCACATCGGCACCTTGTAAGGCAGGTGTCGGATCTTCGCCTGCAAAACCACTGACTTTAACGGCAGTAGGAATATGGCTCACATCTGTGGCAACCCCTGGGGTGATTGGGGCAATATCATATAAAGATAATTCAGAACCAGCAGGTAATTGTAATTTTAATAATAATGCTAAGGCTTGACCAATACCACCTGCGGCACCTAAGACGGCTACTTTCATATAAGACTCCTTAATTAATAATAAGACACACTGGCTATAGTGTAAGGCTGGGGGAAAAGAAATTCAATGAGATTAATTCAATATTGCGATCTAGTGCAAATTTTCCAATAAAAATACCTTATTTTCTAACTTTTTATTGCTATCATTTGCATTTTTATGCAAAATTTATGCAATTTTCACAACCAATAAAATAATGATGACAAATAAAACAGATAAACTACAAAGTGCATTTAAGCATTTACTTTCACAAGAACGTTTTGGCTCACAAAGTGAGATTGTCAATGCCTTACAGGCATTAGGATTTGAGCAAATTAACCAATCTAAAGTGTCACGAATGCTCACTAAGTTTGGTGCGGTGCGTACACGTAATAGCCGTATGGAAATGGTTTATTGTTTGCCTGCAGAACTGAGTGTCCCTAATACCAGTAGTCCCTTAAAAAATCTAGTATTAGATATTGATTATAATGCGATGTTAATTGTGGTCAAAACCACGCCGGGTGCGGCACAATTAATCGCTCGCTTACTGGATTCTTTGGGAAAAAGCGATGGTATTTTAGGAACCATTGCAGGCGATGACACCATTTTTATTACCCCAACCAAAGACACCGATATTGAACAACTGATGGCAAATATTCAACGACTTTTTAATAAGGCATTATAACGGGGTAAAAATGAAAATCTTGGTAACAGGTGCAACAGGATTAGTCGGACAACAACTGACGAAACAACTTATTCAGCAACAACATCAAGTAACGGTGCTAACACGCTCATCACAAAAAGCGAAAGAGCTATTTGCAGATAACGTGGACATTTGTACGGATCTCAACGACTATCAAGATTTTAATGGGTTTGATGCTATTATCAATTTAGCTGGCGAGCCTATTTTTAAACATTATTGGACAGATAAGCAAAAGCAGAAACTCGTCAATAGCCGTATTCATCTCACCCAACAATTAGTACAACGAATTAACCAAAGCCAAACACCACCTCATACTTTTATTTCTGGTTCGGCAATGGGCTATTATGGCGATTGTGGACAACAACTCATTGATGAGAATACGAAAAGTGGTAATCAATTTCCTGCTCAACTTTGCCAACAGTGGGAACAAACTGCTCTTGATGCTAAAACACGAGTTTGTTTACTGCGGACAGGTATTGTCTTAGCAAAACAAGGGGGGGCATTAAAGGCAATGCTTCCTCTCTACCAAGTGGGTTTAGGGGGAAAATTGGGGAATGGCAAGCAATATTGGGCTTGGATTAGCCTTGAGGATATGGTCAAAGCGATTGTTTTTTTGTTGGATAATCCAGCTTGCCAAGGTAGTTTTAATTTGGTGTCGCCTTACCCTGTTACCAATCAAGAATTTAATAAAATCTTAGCACAACAACTTAAACGCCCAGCAATAATGGCTGTACCCCGTTGTTTATTAAGCCTTATACTCGGCGAACGAGCACAATTATTATTGGATAGCCAAAACGCCTTTCCCATAAAATTACAAGCGATGGGGTTTGAGTTTGGTTATCCTAGTTTAAAAGAGACCTTATCAAAAATCTTGACTTAAGAGGGAAAGATAACGGCTTTTATTCATTGTATCGCCAGCAATAAATTTCCGCTATAATATAGCCGTTCCACTTTAAAATAATGCGGTGTGGGTACGCCTCGCCGTACTATTTGTACTGTCATCGGCATACTGCCTTGTCTTATTTTAAATTGAAACAGCTATAAACAAATTTTGATAAAGTAATTGAGGTTTTTTATGACTCCTGTTGTTGCATTAGTTGGACGTCCTAATGTGGGGAAATCCACCTTATTCAACCGCTTAACGCGTACCAGAGATGCCTTGGTCGCTGATTTTCCGGGTTTAACACGCGATCGTAAATATGGACAAGCCCATATTGCTGGTTATGATTTTATTGTGATTGATACTGGGGGGATTGATGGCTCGGAGCAAGGCGTTGAAGAAAAAATGGCTGAACAATCCCTATTGGCTATTGACGAAGCGGATGTGGTGCTATTTTTAGTGGACGCACGAGCAGGGCTGACTTCCGCCGATATTGGTATTGCACAATATTTACGTCAACGGCAACAAAAGAAAACGGTATTAGTCGCCAATAAAACCGATGGTATTGATGCGGATTCCCATTGTGCTGAATTTTATCAGTTAGCCTTGGGGGAAGTGGTACAAATCGCTGCTTCACAAGGGCGAGGAGTAAACCAATTAATGGAAAATGTGCTTGTGCCATTATTTGAACAACAGGCTGAATCAAGTGAAAGTGCAGTGCAAAATGACGAAAATTTTGAGGAAATCGCTGTACAAGATGAATGGGAACACGACTTTGATTTTAATAATGAAGAAGAGAGTCAATTATTGGATCAAGCCCTAGAAGATGAAGCGCAAGATAATGAAGAAAAAAGCATTAAAATTGCGATTGTTGGTCGCCCTAATGTGGGTAAATCTACCTTAACAAATCGGATTTTAGGCGAAGATCGTGTGGTAGTCTATGATATGCCCGGCACCACCAGAGATAGTATTTATATTCCTATGGAGCGTGATGGCCAGCAATATACCTTGATTGATACCGCTGGGGTGCGTAAACGGGGTAAAGTGACGCTAACAGTGGAAAAATTTTCTGTGATAAAAACGTTGCAAGCCATTCAAGATGCTAATGTGGTGTTATTGACGATTGATGCACGCGAAGGTATTTCTGATCAGGATTTGTCTTTATTAGGCTTTATTTTAAATGCGGGGCGTTCTTTAGTCATTGTGGTGAATAAATGGGACGGTTTAGATCAAGAGATTAAAGATCAGGTGAAATCCGAGTTAGATCGCCGTTTAGATTTTATTGATTTTGCTCGTATCCATTTTATTTCTGCTTTACATGGTAGTGGCGTAGGAAATTTATTTGAGTCTATTCAAGAGGCTTATGCTTGTGCTACACAAAAAATGACGACATCTATGCTCACGCGTATTTTACAAATGGCCACTGATGAACATCAGCCTCCTATGGTAAGTGGACGTCGTATTAAGTTAAAATATGCACACCCAGGCGGTTATAATCCTCCGATTATTGTTGTGCATGGTAATCAAATTGAACGTTTACCTGATTCTTATAAACGTTATCTTACCAATTATTATCGCCGTAGCTTAAAAATTATTGGTAGCCCAATTCGGTTATTGTTACAAGAAGGGAGCAATCCTTTTGCGGGGCGGCGTAATACCTTGACGCCAACGCAATTACGCAAGCGTAAACGGTTAATGAAATTTATTAAGAAGTCAAAAAAATAAGTGAAAAAATTGCCAGTATTTACTGGCAATTTTGTTATGTTATTTTACCAAAACTTCCACCAGGCTGATTTTGCGGGTTTAGCATCAATAATTGTATTATTTTCAAAAACTTGATCACTGTCAAGCAAAGGGCGATCAAGATGAAAACTGGTGACGATTCGATTATGATCAAAATTCACTGTGAGCGTATGTTGATCAGGTTTTTCATAACCACGTTGTTCAAGGTAAACATAGTACCAAGTATTTGCACTAAAAGGATCGGTTAATACGGGCGTACCTAATAAATATTGTACTTGTTCAGCATTCATACCGGCTTTTAATTGTTCTACCTCATAAGACTGTAAATAATTTCCTTGTGGCACATCAATTCGATAAACAATTCTGTCCACACTAGAACAAGCAGTTACCGCCATAGCTAAACAGGCGATACTGATAACGGATTTTAATCGCATAGAAATCTTACCTTTTTACCTTGTTGTCATAAAATTCTGTTGTTGATAATACCTAAACTTACTTTGAAAGCCAACTCATTCTCATCAATTAGTCTTTTTGCTTTTCTAATTGCTCCCGTAAATTCGGTGGAATTCCCTTAATGGTAAGCGTATCGGTATTAGCGTCCCAATAAATACGCGAATTTAACAATGCAGCATCAAAACTAATGGTGATGCCTTTTCCTGATCCTGAAAATTTGGTTAAACTTTTCAACGCCGAACGTACGGGAGGAATACTTTGTTCTAATCCATAATCTTGTTGTGCCGTAAAATCAGCAAAAGGCTGTTCATTTAGAGTAGGCATATTATCGGAAAGTTCCCTTAGACCAATTTCATCACCAGCATTAATTTGCCCTTTACAATAATCAAACACTTGTTTTTTTACGGCACGAGTTTGTTCTTTATTTAATTCCCCTTGTTCACAATAATCTTCAACCGCTTGTAGTAAACATTGATTTTGTAATTGTGGATCTAAGCCGGTTTCTGCGCCAAGAAAATCCAAGAAAAAATCACTGACTTTACGCCCTACTCGCCCTTTCACAAAGGTTAAATAGCGGTTAGAGTTAGCATTGACTTGTAATTCAGTTAAATTAATACGACAAGCAATATCAAACTGATTAATATCTAAATATTGGGTGCGATGAATTTCTAAGTTGTCGTCCACTAACATACTTGAACGACTATCCAATAATGCAATAAATAAATAATCTGTGGCTAAAAAATTATATTGGCACAAAATAAAGGTTCCACTGTCCGCAAACACATATTTGCTCAATTCTGTCGCCAATAATTTTGCTGATTGATGACTAAAGGTTAAAAAATCCTGTTCACGTTCTAAAAATTCGTTCAACCATTGGGCAAACAATGAAGAAGATTGAAAAACACCATAGCCTTTAGCTTTATTTTGATAGCCTTGATGTAAGAGTAACATCATTTGTTGGACTTCGGCATTAACAGGCAATACCTCTTGTCGTAATTGCACCGCTAAAGACACTTGATTTTCAGCTTGAGAGGCTTCTTGTTCAATAGGCGTTTCCGCTACTAACTGATGTAATACAATTTGTTTAACATTTATACTCATAATCTTTATGTACTCACATAAGGGAAAATTTTTAGCATTATAATGCAATTCTCTCTACTTTTTTAACTAAAACAGGAATAAAATATGCTAATATTATTGAGTTATTCATTCAATAAAATGATAAAAAGACTATGGCAAAAACATCAAAATATACAGATCAACAGATTAATCCTATTTTAGCGGAAATGATCGCCGTACTAGAAAAACATCAAGCCTCCGTAGATTTATCCCTTGTCTTATTAGGCAATATGACTTCAAATTTACTCATAAATAATATGGGCGAAAAACAACGTGTAGCCTTAGCCCAAGCCTTTGCGAAAGCATTACTTGATTCCGTACAACCAAAAAAATAACGCATCAATGATTAAAGTAAGCAGACAATACAAAGAAGATACCTCACAAAAAATCTCGTGGGGGCATTGGTTTGCTTTTTTCAATATTATTTGGGCAATCATTATTGGGGCACGCTATGCCTTTTTAATCGATTGGCCTGACACCCTATTTGCACGAGTTTATTTTTTCATCAGCATATTAGGGCATTTCAGTTTTGTGGTCTTTGCTTTCTATTTACTGATTATTTTTCCACTCAGTTTTATCGTCAAAAACCACCGCACTTTTCGTGGCTTAAGTGTGATTATCGCCACATTATGTATTAGCCTTTTATTGATTGATACCCAAGTTTTTGCTGAATTTAATTTCCATTTATCTTCCGTTGTCTGGAATTTATTAGTCAATCCTGAAAATGGCGAGTTAGCCCGTAGTTGGCAAATCTTTTTTGCCTTTATGCCGTTAATTTTACTGACTGAAATGGTATTTTCTCGCTGGTCTTGGTATAAATTACGCAGTTTAAATCGGCAAAAATGGCGAACTTGGATCGCTCCGCTCTTTTTTAGTTGTTTTATCGCTACCCACTTAATCTATACTTGGGCTGATGCTGTACTTTATCGCCCTATTACTATGCAAAAATCTAATTTCCCATTGTCTTACCCAATGACCGCCCGCTCATTTTTACAAAAACATGGTTTTTTAGATAAACAAGAATATCGCCAAACCATTCAACAGCAGGGACGGCCAGAGGCAGCGAAATTAGATTATCCGAAACAGCCTTTAGAGATTGATCCTCATCATCAAGCCCAAAATATATTATTTATTACTATCGCAGGTTTGCGTTATGATGCGATTACGCCGACAACAATGCCAGCACTTCGCCAATTTGCCGATAAAGCAAGCGAGTTCACCAACCATTACAGCACAGGGAATAATGCCAATACAGGCTTAGCAGGGCTATTTTATGGGCTTAATGCCAATTATGTGGATAGTTTATTAAATGCTCACCTCAGCTCATTATTGCTCCAATTAGCTCAACAGCAACATTATCAAATTGGCTTATTTTCCGATAACAATTTCAACCAATTTTTATTTCGCCAATCCATTTTGGGCAAAATAACACCAAAAAATCAAGCCAATCAAACACAACAACAAAGCATACAGGCGTTACAACATTGGTATCAAAACGCCCTAACCCAGCAACAACCTTTATTGGCTTATTTAGATCTCAATATTGCCAATAATCTCGATCAAGAAGCCTATCAACAGGCATTGCATAAACTAGATCAAGCATTAGCACCACTCTTAAACCAAATTCAATCAAATACATTAGTGATCATTACTGCAGAATATGGCTATCAATTTACGGACGATCATCAACTACAACTACAAGACAATTTCTCACGCCAACAAATTCAAGTGCCATTGATTATCTATGGCAAAGATTTACCTGTGGGCAAGATCAATAAACTTACGAGCCATGTGGATTTATTTGCCACATTACTCCCTTTTTACGGCGTAAAAAATCCATCTTATACATATAGCCAAGGGGAAAATCTTTTTGCCCCTGAACGGCAATTTAATTGGGTAATAGCAGGTAATTATCGCTGGAAGGTGATTATCACGCCTAATGGCACTCAATATCATATTGATGATAAAGGAAATTATCAAAAATATAATGCAGACTATCAAGCGGAAAACTCCGCAAGCCCACCATTAGGATTATTTTTAGAAGTCTTTCGTCAAAACCATCAATTTTTTGCGGATTAACCAATATGTTGTGGATTTTAATTATTAGCCTAATGCTATTAGGCGGATATTTATACTTATTTCATCGTAAAAAGCCAAAAATACATTGCTTAATGTATCATCATATTAACCCAGAAAATAACCTGCACGGCGTGTTTATCCAAGATTTCCAACAACAAATGGAAAAGATCAAAGGCTACCAGACCTTTACTTTTCAACAAGTTATCGCAAAAAATTATCAATTACCCGCTAACAGCATACTCATTACCTTTGATGATGGTTATCGCAGTAACTATGAGTTGGCTTACCCTATTCTTAAACAATTTAACCTCAAAGCAACCATATTTCTTAATACAAAATACATTGATATTGATGAAAACTACTTAACTTGGCAACAAATTCAAGAAATGTATCAAAGTGGGCTTATTGATTTTCAGCTACATACCCATTCCCACAGCTTGATCCCAAAAAGTACTGAAGTCACAGGCTTTTACGATCACAGCACCTCAGAATACCTAAAACGCGAAAGTTTTAGCTTATTTTTTAAGGGGCTATACCGGCAACAACAACATTCTAACCTGTTTAATGGTTTACCGCTGTTTAAATTCAGAAGTCGCCTTGCGGTCAAAGGCTATTTGCCACATAAGGATTTTATCAGCAAATACCAACAGATTGTGCAACAAAAGGCTTTTCAACAAAAAAACCTAAAACAACGACAAATATGGCTTAGCCAACATTTTAAACAACAGCAAAGCCATTACTTCCAGCCGATAAACAAAAAACAGTTTTTTGCTTATATGTATGATGAAATCAAACAAAATCAACAACTTATAAAACAGCATCTAGGTTACAATGCTACCGCACTGGCTTATCCTTGGGGACAACGTTCTCATATAAGCCAAAAATATCTAAAACAATTAGGGGTAAATACCTTTATTACCACGAAAAAAGGCGCAAATTCCTCCCCTCTAAACCCTAATTGCATTTATCGCTTAGATTGTGAAACCTTTAAAAACATTGAAGATTTTTCTCGTAACATTCAATGCGATTATGGCTATTGGCATTATAAAGTGAAAAAACTTTTTATGAGAAAATGATAGGGGCAAATTGTTTAAAAAACGATAGTCCTTTCAATTTAAAATAAGAGGGTACGCTGAGACAATACTAAAAGTACAGCAAGGCGTACCAATATTGTATGAGTTTAAAGTGGGACGACTATTTCAAACTAAAGGATTATTTTTTCTTTCCAACAACACTAGCACTTCATAATGGAAAGAATGAGGGAACATATCAAAGAGTTGAACTTTGCTGAGATGATAATCGGTTAATTGCTTTAAATCTTGTGTCATCGTTATGGCATTACAGCTTGAATAAAGCAAAAAGTGCGGTCTGATTTGGTTAAGAAATTGAATGAGCGATTGCCCTATACCACGTCTTGGCGGATTAACAATAATTAAATCAGGCAAATGTTGTTCACGTTGCTTAAGTGCAAATTCTGCACTGTCCAATGACTGAAAATTCACTTGCGTTAATCCCAATAATTGAGCGGATTTTTTGGCACAAGCAATGGCGGATGCAGAAATTTCAATGCCGGTTAAACTCACTTCGGATTGAGCTTGTTTTAAAGCCTTAGCACAATGCAAGCCAAAGCCACCAACCCCACAAAATAAATCCCATAAATGCTGAATAGGTAAGGTTTTTATCCATTCTGCCGCTGTAGCATAAAGCTGTTCAGCCACAATGGGATTAGTTTGGAAAAAGCCTTGTGGACGAATAAAAAGCGGAATTTGGTTAAACTGCTCTAATAGGCTTTGTTGTTCCGTCAAAAAAATCTCTTGTTCGCCCTCTAATACCGCAGAATGTTGCGGTTGAATATTTAAACTTACCACTTTGAGCTTAGGCAATTTTGCCATTAAGCCCGCTAATTCTCGCTGTACCAAACTTAAGCGACGAGACGAACGCACCACAAAACGTAGCATTAATTCGCCATTATAACGGCTTTCTGTGAGCAAAATATATTTAAGCTCCCCTTTCTGTTTTTTTACGTTATAAGGCACTAGCCCTGCTCGAGCGATAAAATCTTTTAACTGTAAAAAAATAGCTTGAAAATGTGGCGGATACAATAAACAATCCGTTAAATCCACCGCACTTTGTGGATCATCAATGGCTTTTAGTATGCCCAATTTCGGGCGTTCAACCACACCACTCACCACCATTTTGGCTTTATTACGAAACCCCTGTTGTGGCGAGGTTACCGCAGGTAAACATTGGGTTGTCGCTTGAATAAGCCCTGTCAGCTGTTGAGCGAGATGGTTTTGCTTGCGTTGTACTTGCTGCGCATAAGGCAAGGTCAACCACTGGCAAGATTGACATTCAAGCTGTTGATAATGTTGACAAGGGATCGCTAACTGCATGAATGTTATCCTTGTTTTATCGCTAACCAATTTTGTTGTAATTGGGTTAAGGCATTATGATTGGCTATCCAACGTGGCGAGCGAGTCAATTCACGCCAATTAAAGGGTTGAGGACGGAATAAGGTTTGGATACGTTGTTGACGTAAACTGGCTTGTGCCGTTGTTTCTTGATATTTGAAATGATCTAAGAGTTGAATAACCGCTTGAGGATTATTACAAAGCAATAATAAATCACACCCCGCCTTTAAAGCACAATGGGAACGTTGTACAAAATCCCCCATAAAGCTCGCTCCCTCCATACCCAGATCATCGGAAAATATCACGCCCTTAAAGTCAAGTTGCTGACGTAGCACCTGTTGTAGCCAATAGGAAGATCCACTAGCCGGTTGGCTATCACATTGTGAATAAACCACATGAGCTGGCATAATTGCTCCTAATAAATTTTGCTCAATCAAGGTTTGAAAAGGTTTAATATCTTGTTGCCAAATTGCTTGTGGAGGGCGATCATCAATAGGCGTTTCTAAATGAGAGTCGGCAATGACCTGCCCATGCCCCGGAAAATGTTTGCCTGTGGCGGGCATTTTGGCTTGTTGCATACCAAGAATAAAAGCACGCGCTAAATTCACTACCTGTTGCCAATCTTCGCCAAAACTGCGATCGCCAATGGCTTGGCATTGATGACCTAAATCCAATACGGGAGCAAAACTCAAATCAATATCTAAGGCTCGCATTTCGCTCGCCATTGTCCAACCAGCCTCTAATGCCATTGCCTGTTGAGCTTGGGGATCATCAAGCTGTTGGGCAAAGGCTTGCATAGCGGGTAATTGGGTAAAGCCTTGGCGAAAACGCTGTACTCGCCCCCCTTCTTGATCAACGGTAATCAATAATGGCTTATTAACTCGTTGACGTAAGGATTTTACTAAGGCCTGAATTTGGTCAAGATCATAAAAATTACGGCTAAATAAAATCACCCCTGCAACCAGTGGATGATGTAAAATTTCTACTTCTTCTTGGCTAAGTTCTTTTCCTGCCAGATCAATTAATAGGGTTGACATAAAAAATAAATAAACTCGTTTTTGGGCTAATATAGTCGCTCCCAATTTAAAAGTGCGGTCAAAATTTTATATTTTTTACAAAAAAATTAAAAATCAGACCGCACTTTTTCACTACTGAGGCGTATCAATAAATAAGCGATAATTAACACTTTGTACCGTTGGCTTAGTTAAGGGCAAACGTAAATGTTGCTTACCGTCAAGCTGAATAATAGCTTGTTGCTCAGTTTGTTGTTGAGCAAATAATTGGGTAACCCCTTGCTTATCATACCAAGTTACCGCATAACGCAAGCTCAGAGGATGATCTGTTTTGTTTTTGATACGAAAACTGTTGTGATCTAATTGAATAGCCAGCACAGGATCAAGAGCGGCTACCACATTTAAAATCGGCTTATGTGTATGCACCAAATTAGGTTGATGACTGCCACAAGCGGTTAATAACAGCATTAATGACAAGCCAAACCAATACAAACCAGTTTTTTTCATCTTATTTTCCTAACATTTTGCCTAGCGGTTCGCCACCAACCAAATGCATATGCAAATGAAACACCTCTTGCCCAGCATGGCGGTTGCAATTCACAATTAAACGGTAGCCATCTTCGGCAATTCCCTCTTGCTGTGCAATTTTCGCCGCTACAGTAAATAATCGCCCTAAAGCACGTTCATCTTGTTCACTCACATCATTAACTGTTGGAATAAGATGATTAGGAATAATTAAAATATGGGTTTTTGCCTGCGGAGCAATATCACGAAAGGCGGTAACAAGATCATCTTGATACACAATATCCGCAGGAATTTCTTGGCGAATAATTTTACTAAAAATGGTTTCCTCTGCCATTATAGCCTCCTCAAATAGCTGTTTATTTAAACAATTTCTCTCCTAAAAAATAGGTTTCTTTTGTAACAGAAAACGTAGCAAATAGCAATTTGATTGAAAATTTGATCTGAATCAAAAAAGCCCTTTTTCCTGCTATTTTGCCTTGAAATAACCCTATTATTCCCCTACAAAAGGGCTTATAATGAACAAATCTTATAAAATATAAAAAATTTTTTAATCCTGATATTGGGGATTAATTTTATTATTTATCTATCGGAGTCTTACTATGAAGCCAGAAAATTCAGCTTCAACTTGTATGCTTAAACCTGCCGAAATGTCCCAAGTGGGCGAAGATGTGGCGGTTTATAAAGCAAGTAAAAAACAAATTTTCTCCTTCTTTTCTGCTATTCCTGCTGGTGCGTTTATCGCTCTCGCCTTTGTGTTTTATACCACTACCCAAACAGGGGGAGCCGATGTGTCTTGGGGATTACTCAAACTCGTTGGCGGTATCGTGTTCTCCTTAGGGGTAATTATGGTTGTGGTTTGTGGTTCAGAACTTTTTACCTCCTCAACAATGACCTTAGTGGCTAAAGCCAGTGGACGAATCTCTTGGCAACAAATGGTGCGTAATTGGATTGTGGTTTATTTTGGCAATTTTCTTGGTGCATTATTTATTGTCCTACTTATTTGGTTTGCTGGGCAAACACTCGCAGCGAATGGGCAATGGGGACTTACCATTCTAAAAACCGCTCAACATAAGATCCATCATACTTGGCTCGAGGCTTTTTGTTTAGGGATTTTATGTAACATTATGGTATGTATTGCCATTTGGATGAGTTATGCGGGCAAGACTTTGTTAGATAAAGCATTAATTATGATTTTACCCATAGCGATGTTTGTGGCTTCTGGCTTTGAACATAGCGTTGCCAATATGTTTATGATCCCTATGGGAATGGTTACTGCCCATTTTAGTGGGGCGGAATTTTGGCAAGCCATTGGTTTTGCCCCCGAACAATTTGCAGATTTAGATTTTTATCATTTTGTGGTGAAAAATCTTATTCCTGTTACCTTGGGCAATATTATCGGCGGTGGTTGTTGTGTTGCGTTAGCGCAATGGTATATCAACAGACCCCATTAATCTGATTAAGCGAAAATCGGCAAGAAGTGCTGTCGGTTTTAGCAAAATTTTTAACATAGTTTTACTTTTTCATTTAATCAATAGAAGGAATGTACACACATGACTCAATTAACTGAACAACAACAAAAAGCATGGGCTGGTTTTACTGGCGGAGATTGGCAAAAGGAAGTCAATGTTCGTGATTTTATTCAAAAAAACTATACCCCTTATGAGGGCGATGAATCTTTCTTAGCGGAAGTTACCCCTGCCACAACCGAATTATGGAACGCAGTAATGGAAGGCATTAAAGTGGAAAATAAAACCCACGAGCCTTATGACTTTGATACTTCTAATCCATCAACCATTACTTCTCACGCCCCAGGCTATATTAAACAAGAGCTTGAGCAAATTGTCGGTTTACAAACTGACGCCCCATTAAAACGTGCCATTATGCCATTTGGTGGGATTAAAATGGTAGAAGGATCTTGTAAAGTTTATGGACGTGAGCTTGATCCTGAAGTGAAAAAAATCTTTACTGAATACCGTAAAACCCATAACCAAGGAGTATTTGATGTTTATACCCCAGATATTTTACGTTGCCGTAAATCTGGCGTATTAACGGGCTTACCTGACGCTTATGGACGTGGACGTATTATCGGAGATTACCGTCGTTTAGCGGTTTATGGTGCTGATTTCTTGATGAAAGATAAAGTTAATCAGTTCAATTCATTACAAGCACGTCTTGAAGCTGGCGAAGATATTCAAGCCACCATTCAACTGCGTGAAGAAATTGCCGAGCAACATCGTGCTTTAGGCAAAATCAAAGAAATGGCAGCGAGCTACGGCTATGATGTATCTCACCCAGCAACCAATGCAAAAGAAGCGGTACAATGGACGTATTTTGCTTATCTTGCCGCTGTAAAATCACAAAATGGTGCGGCAATGTCTTTCGGACGTGTGTCTTCATTCTTGGATATTTATATTGAGCGTGATTTACAAGCAGGTAAAATCACCGAGCAAGAAGCCCAAGAATTAATTGACCATTTAGTGATGAAATTGCGTATGGTGCGTTTCTTGCGTACCCCTGAATACGATCAATTATTCTCTGGGGACCCAATTTGGGCAACTGAAACCCTTGCGGGTATGGGATTAGACGGTCGTACTTTAGTTACCAAAAATAGCTTCCGTTTCTTACACACCCTTTATACTATGGGACCATCGCCAGAACCAAACCTAACCATTCTTTGGTCTGAGCAATTACCAGACGCATTCAAACGTTATTGTGCCAAAGTATCTATTGATACTTCATCTGTACAATATGAAAATGATGATCTTATGCGTCCAGATTTCAACAACGATGACTATGCCATCGCTTGTTGTGTCAGCCCAATGATCGTGGGTAAACAAATGCAATTCTTCGGTGCAAGAGCTAACTTAGCCAAAACCATGCTTTATGCGATAAACGGCGGTGTTGATGAGAAAAATGGTATGCAAGTTGGGCCTAAAACTGCCCCAATTACCGATGAATACCTGAATTTTGATGATGTAATGGCACGTATGGATAGCTTTATGGATTGGTTAGCGACCCAATATGTTACCGCATTAAACATCATTCACTTTATGCACGATAAATACGCTTATGAAGCAGCATTAATGGCATTCCACGATCGTGATGTTTATCGTACTATGGCTTGTGGTATCGCTGGGCTCTCTGTGGCTGCGGACTCACTTTCAGCTATCAAATATGCCAAAGTGAAACCAATTCGTGGCGATATTAAAGATAAAGACGGCAATGTAGTGGCAAGTAATATTGCGATTGACTTTGAAATTGAGGGCGAATATCCACAATTTGGTAACAACGATAGTCGTGTTGATGAAATTGCTTGCGATTTAGTTGAACGCTTTATGAAGAAAATCAAAACTCACAAAACTTATCGTAACGCCGTTCCAACACAATCAGTATTAACCATTACATCTAACGTAGTTTATGGTAAGAAAACAGGTAATACCCCTGACGGTCGCCGTGCTGGTGCGCCATTTGGTCCAGGTGCGAACCCAATGCACGGACGTGATCAAAAAGGTGCGGTAGCCTCTCTGACTTCTGTGGCTAAATTACCATTTGCTTATGCAAAAGACGGTATTTCTTATACTTTCTCTATCGTACCAAATGCGTTAGGTAAAGATTATGAAGCACAAAAACGTAATCTTGCTGGCTTAATGGACGGTTATTTCCACCACGAGGCTGAAGTGGAAGGCGGTCAACATCTTAATGTAAACGTTATGAACCGCGAAATGTTGTTAGACGCAATGGAAAATCCAGAAAAATATCCACAATTAACCATTCGTGTTTCTGGTTATGCGGTGCGTTTTAACTCTTTAACTAAAGAGCAACAACAAGATGTGATTACTCGTACTTTCACACAAAGTATGTAATCCTATCTATTAAGCAAAAATATAGTCGTTTCAATTTAAAATGAGACAAGGCGGTACGCCGAAGACAGTACAAGTAGTACGGCAAGGCGTACCAACGCAGTATCATTTTAAAGTGGGACGACTATAATCAAAATTCTGACCGCACTTTGACGAAGTGCGGTTAGTTTTTTCATCGTTTTTTTCAACTTTTTAAGGTAAAATTGCAAAAATTTTTTAAGGTATGAGGTAATTATGTCTGTTGTGGGAAGAATTCATTCCTTTGAATCCTGTGGTACGGTTGACGGTCCGGGTATTCGCTTTATTTTATTTTTGCAAGGCTGTTTGATGCGTTGTAAATATTGCCATAATCGTGATACTTGGGATCTGCACGCTGGTAAAGAAATTACTGTCCCTGAACTAATGAAAGAAGTGGTAACCTATCGCCATTTTATGAAAGCCTCTGGCGGCGGAGTTACAGCCTCAGGCGGTGAGGCTGTTTTACAAGCTGAATTTGTCCGAGATTGGTTTCGAGCTTGCAAAGAGCAAGGTATTCATACCTGTTTAGACACCAATGGCTATGTTCGCCGTTACGATCATATTATTGATGAACTCATTGATGTCACCGACCTCGTACTCTTAGATTTAAAAGAATTAAATGATGATATTCATCGCAACCTTATTGGCGTTTCCAACAAGCGTACCCTTGAGTTTGCCAAATATTTACAAAAACGCAATCAACCTGTTTGGATTCGTTATGTGGTGGTGCCGGGCTATACGGATGATCTCAATGATATTCATCAGCTTGGGCAATTTATTCAAGGTATGGAGAATATTGAAAAGGTGGAACTTCTTCCTTATCATCGCTTAGGTGCACACAAATGGGAAGCCATGGGCGAAAAATACGAATTAGAAGATGTAAAGCCACCGAGCAAAGAATCTCTCGAACAAATTAAACAGATCCTAGAAAGCTATGGGCATAGGGTAAAATATTAACTTTATTCTATGTTTTTTGTTTATGTGCTTTCTTTTCAGCTCGCCGACGCTGAAAAAAAGCACTTAATTTTTCACTACATTGTGAGGCTAAAATGCCTTCCGTGATTTCAATACAATGATTCATTTTATAATCATGAAATAAATGAAAACGTGAACCTATTGCCCCTGTTTTATAATCCCTCGCCCCAAAAACTAAACGCTTAATCCGACTATGTAAAATTGCCCCTGCACACATAGGGCAAGGTTCAAGGGTTACATAAAGGGTGGCATTAATTAACCGATAATTTTGCAAATATTGCCCTGCTTGACGTAATGCCATAATCTCTGCGTGGGCAGTAGGATCGGACAAGCTAATGGATAAATTCCAGCCCTCGCCAATCACTTGATGATGTTCATCAACTAACACCGCCCCCACCGGAATTTCCCCTAATTGTTCGGCTTTATCCGCCAAGGATAACGCCTGTAACATAAATTTTTCGTCTAATTCTGACCGCACTTTTTACTACCTCAATAAGCCGTTTTTAAAATGGATCGACTATACTTATTGTAAAGCAAATAACGCTCCTTTACCCCTTAAAAAGCCCCAGCCTAAACTTAGAACGATAGAATAATTTTGGCGTTCAGAGGACGGAGAACTGAGGACAGAAGACAGTATTAATTTTAAATATCAATAAATTAGCATATCCATTATTCTGTCCTCTGTCTTCCGTCGTCTGTCCTCTGAATAGTAAAGAAAGTAGGTCGTCCCCTTTGTAAAAGGGGGCGAAACTGTTAGTAAATACGGAGAAATAACAGTGAAAAAATAATCCCAAAACTCACCGCACTTTAACAATCTCAGCGTACCACTTCGTCTTATTTTAAATTGAAACAACTATATTTTAAATTGGAACGACTATAAAAAGAGCGTTATCATAACGCTCTTTTCACTCTCTTATCCAACTTATTTACGTCCACGAGAACGTTTTTCTCGAGCAGGGCGTTCCATAAATGCCTTTTCTTTAAAGGTTCGCCCTTTTTTATCCTGCCCTGCAAAACGTTGATGACCTCGTTCACCTCGCTTGGATTTGCGTTCCTTGCCGCCCGATTGTTGAGCATGAGCAATCAGCGACATACGCATTTGTTTATTCAATACTCGCGTTTTAGCGAACATTTGCAATAATTCTTTTGGCATACCCTGTGGTAGCTCAATGGTAGAATAATCATCATAGAGCTTAATATGCCCAATATAACGGCTATCAATATTGCCCTCATTGGCAATCGCCCCCACAATATGACGCACATCAACGCCGTCGCCACGTCCTACCTCAATACGATAGAGATCCATTTCTTTTGGTAAGCCATAACCGCTACGGCGTTCACCACCACGAGAAGATTGCCCTCTTTCACGCTCACGCTTAGGTTTTGTGGGTTCAATCGGATCAGGTGGTAAAATCATTTTTTGTTTACCTTGCAATAACATCATCATCGCCGCAGCAATATCTTCTTGATCCTGATCGGCGGTAAACATATCCTCTAATAGGCTACGGTATAATTCCAAATCATGATGTTCCAGCTGTTTAGTGATTTTTTGCTGAAATTTCTTACGGCGACATTGCTCTAAAGTAATATGATTTGGTACGCTCACTTCTTCAATGGCTTTTTTCATTAAATGTTCAATATTACGCAATAAACGGCGTTCTCTTGGCTCAACAAATAATAAAGCTCGCCCTGCTCGTCCTGCTCGTCCTGTACGCCCAATACGATGTACATAGGATTCTGCATCAAGTGGAATATCATAATTTACCACCAAGCTAATGCGTTCAATATCAATACCACGCGCCGCAACATCCGTTGCCACCACAATATCTAAACTGCCATGGCGTAAACGTTCTAAGGTTTGTTCACGTAATTGTTGGGTCATATCGCCATTTAAGGCTGCCGCACGAAAACCGTGTTTTTCCAATAACTCGGTAACCTCTAAGGTGGCGGTTTTGGTGCGGGTAAAAATAATCGCCGCATCAAACTCTTCCACTTCTAAAAAACGTAATAAAGCCTCATTTTTACGAAAGCCTTTCACAAACCAGCAGCTTTGGCTAATATCAGGGGCGGTACGTTGTGTTGATTGAATTTTGACCTCTTGCGGATTACGCATAAAACGTTTGGTAATACGGCGAATTGGCTCAGGCATTGTGGCTGAAAATAATGCGGTTTGATGAGCCTCTGGTAATTCTGCCATTACCGTTTCAACATCATCAATAAAGCCCATTCTCAACATTTCGTCGGCTTCATCTAATACAATAAAGCGTAATGCCGAAAGATCTAAGGTGCCACGGCGTAGATGATCAAGGATACGTCCCGGTGTCCCTACAACCACTTGAGCCCCTTGTCTTAAGGCTCTAAGCTGAATATCATAACGTTGCCCCCCATAAAGGGTAACGATATTTATACCTTTCATATATTGACTAAACTGCTCACAAGCATCGGCAACTTGAATAGCTAATTCACGTGTTGGTGCCATCACGAGCATTTGCGGATATTTTTCGTCCACATCAATTTGTGCTAATAAAGGCAAGGAAAATGCAGCGGTTTTACCACTGCCTGTTTGTGCCATACCTAACACATCTTGTCCAGCTAAAAGGAAAGGAATACAAGCCTGCTGAATAGGAGAAGGTGAACTAAAACCTAAGTCAGAAACAGCAGAAAGAATGAATTTAGGCAACCCTAAATCCTCAAAAGTCATTGTTTGTTCAGTCATTTAAAAATACTCAAAAAGAAAAATAGAAGTCGTTGTACGTTCTATTTTAATAAAAAATTATGTTGCTTTATTGAGCAACCGCCCCTTGCTTGCGATTATCTCGCCATTGAGATAATTCAAACAATGCAAAACGATACTCAACAAAGTTATATACTTGATTTGCTACGGCAAGTTTAAATAAACCCATTGCTTCATCGATATGATTTGTATCGAGTTTTTGTTTTGCGAGATAAAAATACGTTTCCGTTAAAACTTCTGCATAATCCGCAGATTGTTGATCATATTCTGCAATCTGTTGCAAAAGTTGATTTAGCGATTTTTTACCCAAAAAATAATCCACAATTTGGGTTCCCCAATATTCAAGGGAAAGTGAGTTCGCTCGCTCACGAAGATTAACTATGGCCTGCCTTGGGTTTAGTTTTACTTCATTGAAATAAAGCCATAAAGCTCGATAAGGATCGCTGGGATCATTTTGATAAAAATGTTCAAAATCCTGTTGAGCTAAATGATAACGTTCAGTGTAATAAAAATTTAATCCTCGATTTAAATAGGCATATTCATAATTTGGCTGCAAAGCCAAAACCGCATTAAATGCCTCTAAGGCTTCTTCATAGTCTTGTTGCAACAAAAAATATAAACCTAAATAATTATAAGCTGAAGCCATTCTAGGTTGTAGCCTCAAACTCTGGGCAAAATCATAGCCCGCTAATGTCCAAAGACCAAGGCTATCATAAATGACACCTCGTTCAAAATGTAAATCAGCACGTTCCTCTGTCGTTAAAGGGGCAAGTAACAAGACTTGACTAAGGCGAACCAACATTTCTTCTTGTTCAGAATGAATAGCTGGCGTCTGTGGCGCTAACAATATATCTTGTCGAGCCAAGCCATCGCTTTCCTGTGCCATACACCCCATAAGGAATAGACTAACAAAGAAATTAGATAAAAAAATGCTTAAACCAAAACCTTTACATTGTTTGTCTAACATCTTCATTACGCCTAATCCCCTATATCAATAATCACTCCATAAGGAGATGATTATCTACAAATAAGAAACCGCAGGCTTGTTTATACAACAAACCTTGCGGTCTAAGATACAATTATTGTTCTGTATCAAGTTGTTGTGCTTGATCTACCGAGTTTTGCTCAACATCATTTGAAACATTTTTATTCGCTAACTCTTTCATTGTTAAACGAATACGTCCTTGGCGATCAATTTCAACCACTTTTACTTGTACATCTTGCCCAACCTGTAAATAGTCAGACACTTTCTCAACACGCTCTTCGGCAATTTGAGAAATATGCACCAATCCTTCTTTACCACCGACAATGGCAACAAATGCCCCAAAATCAGCAATACGGGTCACTTTACCTTTGTAAATTGCACCGGCTTCCACTTCCGCAACAATTTCTTCAATGCGTGCCATAACAGCTTTAGCGGCATTATTATCCACGGCGGCAATTTTTACAGTACCATCATCTTCAATATCAATAGATGTAGAGGTTTCTTCGGTTAAGGCACGAATAGTTGCACCACCTTTACCAATCACATCTTTAATTTTCTTCGGATCAATCTTCATGGTATGGATACGAGGAGCAAGATCAGAAATTTCCGCACGAGGAGCAGGAATTGCTTGCTCCATCACGCCTAAAATATGCATACGTGCTGCTTTAGCTTGATTTAAGGCAATTTGCATAATTTCAGCAGTAATCCCCTCAATCTTAATATCCATTTGCAACGCCGTTACCCCTTCACGTGTCCCAGCCACTTTAAAATCCATATCGCCAAGATGATCTTCATCACCTAAAATATCAGAAAGTACCACAAAATTATCTTGCTCTTTCACTAAACCCATAGCAATCCCAGCTACCGCAGATTTAATCGGCACTCCAGCGTCCATCAGGGCTAATGATGCACCACACACCGATGCCATAGAAGAAGAACCATTTGATTCAGTAATTTCAGATACTACACGTACCACATAAGGGAACTCAGCTTGTGATGGCATAACCGCTGCCACACCACGTTTAGCCAGACGACCATGCCCAATCTCACGACGTTTTGGTGAGCCAATCATACCTGTTTCCCCCACAGAATAAGGCGGGAAATTATAATGGAATAAGAAATGATCTGAACGTTCGCCAGTTAATTCGTCAATAATTTGAGCATCACGCTCAGTACCTAATGTGGCTACCGCTAAGGCTTGGGTTTCACCACGGGTAAAAATAGCTGAACCATGAGTACGAGGTAATACCCCAGTACAAATATCTAAAGCACGCACTGTATCTACAGTTCGTCCATCAATTCGCGGCTCGCCACGCAAAATTCGTCCACGAACAACCGCACTTTCTAATTGACTTAGAATATCCGCAATTTTTCCTTCCGTAATACTTTCATCTTCATTATCGGTAAGAACAGCCTGTAAAACATCATTTTTAATCGCATCAATTTGCTCATAACGTGCTTGTTTTTCAGTAATACGATAGGCCTCGCCTAAACGTTGCTCCGCTAATTCTTTCACACGATTAATTAACGCGGTATTTGGCTCAGGAGCAACCCAATCCCAACGAGGTTTTCCTGCCTCTTGAGCAAATTCCTTAATGGCTTCAATCACGACTTGTTGCTGCTTGTGTCCAAAAACCACCGCCGCTAACATTTGTTCTTCTGTTAAAATATCCGCCTCGGACTCCACCATTAACACCGCTTTATCAGTACCAGCAACCACTAAATCTAAACGGCTTATTTTTTGCTCTGCCATAGTTGGATTTAATACAAATTGATCATTGATAAAACCCACTCTTGCAGCCCCAATCGGCCCATTAAATGGCACACCAGACAGGCTTAATGCGGCTGAAGCACCAATCATTGCCACTAAATCAGGACTGACTTGTGGATTAACAGAAACCACAGTGGCAATAATTTGAATTTCATTATAGAAGCCTTCAGGGAAAAGCGGACGAATCGGACGATCAATTAAACGAGCAATTAAGGTTTCCCCTTCAGACGGACGCCCCTCACGCTTGAAAAAACCGCCCGGGATACGCCCTGCCGCATAAGTACGCTCTTGATAATTAACAGTTAATGGAAAGAAATCTTGCCCTTCCTTAACCTCTTTTTTTGCCACAACAGTCACAAAAACTGTCGTATCGTCCATACTCGCCATCACCGCCGCCGTAGCTTGACGTGCAATAGCCCCTGTTTCTAATGTTACAGTATGTTGACCATATTTAAACTGTTTTACGATAGGTGTCACAATTTTTCCTTATAAATAAATGAGTTAATCTTAATATTTTATTTATTCATTGCGACTAGCAAAAATAATCTCAAGAAAATCACTTTTGATAGCCGCACGCTAAAACGAATAAATAAAACCCTGCCATTATACAGGGTTTTATTATAAAGGGTAAGGTTTTATGCTAAATAATGAGAAAATCCTTAAACTACTGCACCACCATCAACCCCATTGCGCCTTTATCTGCAAGCATTAAATCTGAGGTGCCGAAGGTTAATGGGAAATTATGAGATGAGGGATTAATAAAATGCACCAAGAGCTGTACGGATTTATCCACCCATACCGTATCTTTCCAGCCTTGTTGCTCTGGCGGTAAAGGTTGATTATCAATGCTTTCAATGATAAATCTTGCTCCTTGTAAACGAAATCCAACTGGTGAGTCTGCACTAATATTCCAACGTTCTAGCGAACCGAGTTTCGCATTAACATCAATACGCCGAGGATCAAAACGGCGTTGATTAATCATAGCGTTATCATTATTAATATGAAAATGCCGTTCTTGGCTTATTGTTGTTGGTAATGTTAAATCTGGTGGAAATGGAATTCTAGGTTGTTGGCTAAATACGGATAGCAATCCTTCTGGTCTCAACTCCAAAATAGTATTATCAAGTAAATTCTGTTCAGCGGAAAATAAGCCTGTTAATTTATCCCAAAGGTTAGTAGCACGCCCAGCCATTAATCTCACATTGCCCCCTTCATTGAGATCGAGCAAAATTTCTGCCCTTTCACTAGGGGCTAAGGACAAGGATTTGACTGCTCTACTTACGGGCAAAAATCCTTGATCGCTGGCGATCCAATGTAAGTCTCTGCCATCATCACAACTCAGCTCATAACGTCTAGACAAAGAAGCATTAACGATGCGTAGCCTTACCCAGCCTCGTGCGACCTTTAAATAAGGCGATTGTTGTCCATTAACAAATAAACGGTTGCCTAAAAATTGATTTTGATTCGGTTGAAATAATTGCGTACCTTGGTTATTCAATTCTAAATCTTGCAAAATTAATGGGATATCGTTGACACCATATTGATTAGGCAACGCGTTTTTCGGCGAGTTAGGCTCTTCAATAATCCACATTCCAGCTAAACCGCGATAGGTTTCATAAGCGGTTTGCGTTAAACTATAGCCTTGATACCAACAAGTGGCTGGGGCTTGTTCAATACTGATAATAGGCGACCAACTTTGATTAGGTAGTAACACTTTACCTACACCCCCTAATAATTCTGCGGGGGCTTGTAGCCCTTGTAAATTCATAGCAACAGGGCGAGATAAGTTATTACGATACACCAAGCGAACAAACTCGCCACGCTTAACACGAATGGTCGGTCCTAAATAAAGCCCATTAAATCCCCAAACTTCCGTTGATTTATCCTCAATTAAGGCTTTACGCACCGTTTCCAAGGTTAAATATAGCGGTCGCCCTCGACGACTTTCTAACAAGGGCGGTATCAATAAAGGCGGGCGAGCTGCCGCCCACGCACTTTGTGGTAAGCTCAAAAGTGCGGTGGAATATAAGCCTGTTTTTAATAGCTGCCGTCTTGTTATCGCTTTCATAATTATTTTACTTTGCCTTTTGTTGAGCAATTTCAGCATCAAGCTCAGCAATGCGTTGTGCCATAATTTGATGGCAATAATTGGCTAATTCACGCACATTTTCTTTGCTGTAATGGCTGACATCAATGGGTTGCATAATTTCACAAATGACCTTGCCGTTGTTTTTACGATTTAAATCCACTTGATCATGGGTGGTTGAACACACCACAGGCACAATCGGCACCCCTGCGGAAATCGCCGTATGAAATGCCCCTGTTTTAAAGGGTAATAATCCTCTGCCACGACTACGCGTCCCCTCTGGAAACATCCAAATCGATAACTTTTCTCGATTAATTCGCTGAGCCAATGTAGCCATCGTGCTATGGGCTTTATTGCGATTATCACGATCCAGAAAAATATTGCCCGTTACCCAATATAATATGCCAAAAAAAGGCACCCAAATCAGACTTTTCTTGCCTACACTGACTGTACGAGGCATTACCATATAAGAAATGGTCAACATATCATAATTATTTTGATGATTACCAATATAAATACAAGGACCAAAATCCTTCGCATTGTCAGGAAAACGGTGTTCCACCTCTAAGCCCACCAAGGGATATAAACGCCCAAACCAACGAGCCATAATGCTCACATTATTAGGATTTCTAAAACGGATAAAAGAATATAATGAGCCTAGAATACAGATTAATAATGAACAGGTAACCACAGTGATTACACGCCATAATTTCAACATAATTCACCTTCCTACTAAAAAATTTCCGCAAGTATAGCGAAATTCCAAGCAAATGGGTATAAACTATCGCAAATAAACTTTTGTTATAAAATGATCACTATGACCAAGCCTACTTTTTTTATTGCTGACTTACATCTTAATCCTGCTCAACCTCATCTAACGGCATTGTTTACTCAATTTATGCAACAACAAGCCCCACAGGCACAGGCTGTTTATATTCTTGGTGATTTATTTGATTTTTGGATTGGTGATGATGAACAATCAGAGTTAATTGAGCAAGTCAAGTGTCAAATCAAGCAACTTACCGAGCAAGGCGTCCCCTGCTATTTTATCCACGGCAACCGAGATTTTTTGCTAGGTGAACGATTTGCTAAAGCCTGCCAACTACAATTATTGCCTGAATATTATGTGATTGATTTATATGGCAAAAAAACCTTACTTTGCCATGGCGATACCCTATGTATTGATGATATTTCTTATCAAAAGTTCCGCCAACGAGTGCAACAAAAATGGTTACAACGGCTTTTTTTATGTTTACCGCTGTCCCTACGTTTACATATCGCCCATAAAATTCGGCAAAAAAGTCAACAGGATAAACAATATAAAAACCGTCAGATTATGGATGTAAACCCAGAATATGTCTTGAAAATCTTACAACAATTCAAGGTAGAACAAGTTATCCATGGGCATACTCATCGGCAAAATATTCATCAAATTCCGCCGCACTTTTGTCGCATTGTACTAGGCGATTGGGGAAAAACCGCCTCAATATTAATGGCTGATGAAAAAAGCATAAAATTTTTACCTCAGTAATATCGTTGTTTCCATTTAAAATAAGACAAGGCGGACGGCGAAATGTAGCAACCCAATATTATTTAAAAATGGGACGGCGATATATTTTAGTTTTGTGCGATAGATCGCAAAAGTGCGGTCTATTTTTTAAAAAATTTTTCAGCGATTTATAAAATTGCTAGATTAATGCAAGTGAAATCAGTACAATTCGCACTTATTTTTGCCGTTAGCCGAGGATTAGCCCTCTTTAATGCTAACTAAACTTTCACTCTACTTTTGCCACAAGTGTAACAACGAGGCGTTTTTTATGTCAGAAAAAATCAATTTAATGAATCTTACCCGCCAACAAATGCGAGAATTTTTGCAAGAATTGGGGGAAAAACCTTTCCGAGCAGATCAATTAGTCAAATGGATTTACCACTTTGGTGAGGACAATTTTGACAATATGACCAATATTAATAAAAAATTACGAGAAAAATTAAAAGCCGTCGCAGAAATCAAAGCGCCCGAAGTGGCGGTTGAACAACGTTCCTCAGACGGCACCATAAAATGGGCAATGCAAGTAGGCGATCAACAAGTGGAAACCGTATATATTCCCGAAGCGGAACGAGCCACTTTATGTGTTTCCTCGCAAGTAGGTTGTGCCTTAGCCTGTACCTTTTGTTCAACGGCACAACAAGGCTTTAATCGCAATTTGACGGTGTCTGAAATTATTGGTCAAGTATGGCGTGCCTCTAAAATTCTCGGTAATTTTGGTGTAACGGGTGTGCGTCCCATTACCAATGTGGTGATGATGGGTATGGGCGAACCGCTATTAAATATGGCAAATGTGGTACCCGCTATGGAATTAATGCTTGATGATTTTGCTTATGGTTTATCCAAACGGCGTGTTACCCTTTCCACTTCTGGGGTCGTGCCTGCCTTAGATAAATTAAGCGAAATGATTGATGTGGCGTTGGCAATTTCATTACACGCCCCTACTGATGAATTGCGTGATGAAATTATTCCGCTTAATAAAAAATACAACATTAAGATGTTAATGGACGCCGTAAATCGTTATTTGGGCCAATCTAACGCAAATCATGGTAAGGTTACCATTGAATATGTGATGTTAAATCAAGTGAATGATGGCGTTGAACAAGCTCATCAGCTGGCACAAGTACTAAAAAATACCCCTTGCAAAATTAACTTAATCCCTTGGAATCCGTTCCCTGAGGCACCTTATACTAAAAGCTCAAATACACGTATCGATCGTTTCCAAAAAACCTTAATGGAATATGGTTTTACTGTGATTGTACGTAAAACACGTGGCGATGATATTGATGCGGCTTGTGGGCAATTAGCTGGCGATGTCATCGATCGCACGAAACGGACAGCGATTAATGCCATGAAAAAACAATTTGGTGAAAATATTGGTGTACGACATCAATAATCAACCACCTTATAGTCGTTTCAATTTAAAATGAGACAAGGCGGAACGACGAAGACAGTACAAGTAGTACGGCGAGGCGTACCAAACGCTGTATCATTTTAAAATGGGACGACGATAACAGGAGGAAATATGCTCAACTTATTACTCAATCTAAAAAGTGCGGTGCGATTTTCTCTTGTTTTTCTTATGATTGGCTTGATGTTGGGCTGTGTTTCCCATAGCACAAGCCCTACAAAGGAAGAGTTCAATAAGCAACAAGCCGCCAAAGCACGCATAGAATTGGCTTTAGGTTATCTTGCTCAACAAGATATGCAACAAGCCAAAATCAATTTAGATCGTGCCTTGGCACACGCTCCAAATGATTATTTAGTCCATGCCGCTCTAGCTTATTTTTATCAAAAACAAGGCGAAACAAACCAAGCAGAGCAGGCTTATCTCACAGCCATTGAGCTTGATCCTAAGCAAGGGGATAGTTATAACAATTATGCCACTTTTTTATGTAGTCAAGGTCGTTTTGAGCAAGCCTATACCCAATTTGAGCAAGCCTTAAATAGCCCTCATTATTATCATCAAGCGGACACCTATGAAAACTTAGTACTTTGTAGTGCCGCAGCGAAAGATCAAATACGCCTACAACAATATTTCGCCCAATTACAACAACGTGATCCTTTGCGTGCTAATCAACTTCTTCCTTTGCTCAAGAAAGAGTAAATTATCATAATAATCATCGATAAGTATTGCAAAACGATCCTGACAAATTTAAACTTTAGCATTTAAATTAAGACTGATTAGAATTGGAACATTATGCAAAATAAACCCGACTTCGCTGAACCGAATACGCCTTCCCTCGGCGATCAATTTCGTTTAGCCCGAGAAGCCTTAGGACTGTCTTTGACAGAGGCCGCAGAAAAGGTAGGATTACGCCTTTCTATTTTGCAACATATTGAAAATAATGAATTTATTCATTCCGCTATTCCTGCTACCTTTATGCGGGGTTATGTGCGTAACTATGCAAAATTTCTAAAATTACCAGAAAATCTCTATCAACAAATCCAATTCGGTGAAATAGAAAAAAATGATTTAAATAAAAATGCTCGTGCCAAAAAAGTGGTAAATAGCCACTCTGGGCATGGGCGTTGGTTAAGTTGCTTAACTTGGTTTGTGGTTATCGCGGTCATTGGTATGACCTTATTATGGTGGTGGGAAAACCATCAACAAGCCAACGCCGAGCGTGATAATTTAGTGGATAATTATGTGGTCAACCATTCCGAATCGGTACAAAGTCATGCATTGCCTGTTAGCCTAACCGCCACTGAAGAAAAACCACGGGCAGAACAGGCTGAAAATGTGCCATCAACAGAAAACGCACCTGTTTCTTCCGATAACTTAACCCAAACAACAACCTCTGATGTAATGAATGCAGCAACATCATCAGATAATACAAGCGTTGTGGCACAACATATTCACAATATCTCTACTCCTGCTACTGCGGATACTGAGCAAACTCAGCAACCTATTTTGCATATTGAAGTCACGCAAGCGAGCTGTTGGATCAGTGTAAGAAATGCCAATGGGAAAATCTTAGCAGAAAAAGAATATAAACAGGGCGAAGTGCTTCACTTTAATGATGGTGAACCTTATTCATTAATTATCGGGGCGCCAAATAATGTCAAAATTACCTATCGTGGGCAAAATGTGCCATTAAAAGTTGATGGGCGTGTCGCTCGCTTTCGTTTACCTGAATCATAATTAGGAAAATTATGTTAGCAAAACCAAATATTAAACGTCGTGAATCCAGTAAAATTTATGTGGGTAATGTGCCTGTTGGGGGCGATGCCCCTATTGCGGTGCAATCAATGACCAATACACGTACCACTGATGTAGAAGCGACCGTTGCACAAATCAAGGCTTTAGAACGTGTGGGGGCGGATATTGTTCGGGTTTCTGTACCAACAATGGATGCCGCAGAAGCCTTTAAATTAATCAAACAACAAGTCAATCTCCCTTTAGTGGCAGATATTCACTTTGATTATCGCATCGCACTAAAAGTCGCCGAATATGGGGTTGATTGTTTACGCATTAACCCGGGCAATATCGGACGAGAAGATCGTATTCGTGCGGTAGTTGATTGTGCAAAAGACAAAAATATCCCTATCCGTATTGGTGTTAATGCGGGTTCATTAGAACGTGATTTACAAGAAAAATATGGCGAACCTACCCCAGAGGCATTATTAGAGTCAGCACTACGCCATGTTGAAATCTTAGATCGATTGAATTTCGATCAGTTTAAGGTAAGTGTCAAAGCCTCAGATGTATTCCTTGCAGTTGAATCTTATCGGCTACTTGCTAAAGCCATTAAGCAACCCTTGCATTTAGGCATTACAGAAGCTGGAGGAGCAAGAGCGGGTGCCGTAAAAAGTGCGGTCGGTTTGGGAATGCTTTTAGCGGAAGGAATTGGCGATACCTTGCGAGTATCCTTAGCAGCAGATCCAGTAGAAGAAATCAAAGTAGGTTTTGATATTCTAAAATCCTTGCGTATCCGCTCAAGGGGCATTAATTTTATCGCTTGCCCTACTTGCTCACGACAAGAATTTGATGTAATAGGGACTGTCAATGCCCTCGAACAACGCTTGGAAGATATTGTTACCCCAATGGATGTGTCTATTATTGGCTGTGTCGTCAATGGACCGGGCGAAGCGCTGGTTTCCGATCTGGGGGTAACAGGTGGCAATAAAAAAAGTGGTTATTATCTTGACGGAGAACGCCAGAAAGAGCGTTTTGATAATGATCTTCTCATTGATCAACTTGAGGCAAAAATTCGTGCCAAAGTGGCAACTCAAGATCCTAAAAATCGCATTATTTAATCATTAATAACAAAAAAGGAAAAATTGTGGCAAAAACAATTCAAGCAATCCGCGGAATGAATGATTGCTTACCAACAGAAACCCCTTTATGGCAATGGGTTGAAGCCCAAATACGCCAAGTTTTAGCGAGCTATGGTTACGCCGAAATTCGTATGCCTATCGTGGAGAATACTCCCTTATTTGCTCGAGCCATTGGCGATGAAACTGATGTGGTCAGCAAAGAAATGTTTACCTTTAATGATCGTGATGAAGAAAGCCTTACCCTGCGTCCAGAAGGTACCGCAGGCTGTGTGCGTGCAGGTATTCAACATGGTTTATTATATAACCAAGAACAACGTTTATGGTATATGGGACCGATGTTCCGCTATGAACGCCCACAAAAAGGACGCTACCGCCAATTTCATCAAGTGGGTGTGGAAATTTTTGGTATTGCCAATCCTGAGATTGATGCGGAATTAATCATTCTTACCGCACGTTTATGGCAAGCCTTAGGCATCGCTGATCATGTAACATTACAACTGAACTCCATTGGCTCATTAGAAGCCCGTAAAAATTACCGACAAGCCTTAGTGGATTTTCTTCAACAGCATTTAGATGTGATTAACCAAGATGAAGATTGCAAACGCCGTCTTACCACTAATCCATTGCGGATTTTAGATAGTAAAAATGAGGCGGTACAACAAGTACTTAATCATGCACCAAAATTACATGATTATTTAGATGAAGAATCAAAAACGCACTTTGCTCAACTTTGTCAATTACTTGATGCTATGGGTATTCATTATGAAATCAATCAAAAGCTCGTGCGTGGTCTAGATTACTATAATAAAACCGTATTTGAATGGGTAACCTCTGCATTAGGTGCACAAGGCACAGTTTGTGGGGGAGGACGCTATGATGGCTTAGTTGAACAATTAGGCGGACACGCAACGCAAGGTGTTGGTTTTGCCATGGGGTTAGAACGTCTGGTATTACTCGTCCAAGAAGTTAATCAAGCCATTCCTGTGAGTAAAGCCGTTGATCTTTACATCGTGCATAGTGGCGAAGGTACAACGCTTGCCGCCTTCAAACTGGCAGAAAAACTTCGTAGTGAACTGCCACAATTACGCACAATGTTACATTGCAGTGGTGGTGCATTCAAAAAACAATTTAAACGAGCAGACAAAAGTGGGGCAAAATTTGCTTTGGTTATTGGTGAAACAGAAGTACAATCCCAGCAAGTCATTGTCAAAGATTTATTAAGCAATGATCAACAAATTAGCCTCGAACAAAATGCGGTTACTGATTATTTACGTCAATATTATCAAGGATAAAAAGGAAAAATTATGGCATATTCTGCAGAAGAAGAACAAGATTTAGAACAGCTTAAAAGCTGGTGGCAACAAAATTATTTAGTCATCATTATCGCTGTTATTATCGCCTTTGTAGCCGTATTTGGCTGGCGATATTGGCAATCCTATCAACAAGAAAAAATGTTGCAAGCCTCACATCAATATGAACAGCTTCTTTACCAAAATAAAGACAATTCGGCCCAAATTGCTGAGCTTATTCAACAACATGGCAACAGTAGCTATGCCGTCTTTGCTTTATTAGATCAAGCCAAAAACGCTGTTGAAAAACAACAATTTGCTGAAGCGGAAAACGCCTTAAAACAAGCCACGCAACAAGCAAAAGATGATATTTTATTATCGATTAGTGCGATTCGTTTAGCCGCTGTACAATATCAACAACAGCAATTTGATCAAGCCCTAGAAAGCTTAAAACTGGTTAAAGGCGATGTCTGGCAAAGCCGTAAAGATTTGCTCACTGGCGATATTTTGCTCGCAAAAGGCGATAAAGCTGGTGCGAAAGCAAGCTATCAACAAGCACAAAATCAAGCAAACCCCTTTGAACAACAATGGATAGAAGTGCGGTTGAATAATCTTTAATTTTGTTTTGCCGTTTAGTATAGTCGTTTCAATTTAAAATGAGACAAAGCGGTACGCCAAGACAGTAAAAATAGTACGACGAAGCGTACCAACACTGTATCAATTTAAAATTTAACGACTATATTTATCAAGGCGATAAACGGCGTTTATGCCATTCGCCTTGTTGAAATTGATATTGAATACGATCATGCAAACGGCTGGCTCTGCCCTGCCAAAATTCCATCATATCAGGTATCACAACATAACCGCCCCAATGAGGTGGACGGGGAACTTGGCGTGGGTAAGTGAGGGCGAGCTTTGCTGCTTTAGTTAATAAACTTCGGTAATTTTCAATGGGTTGGCTTTGTTCGCTTGCCCAAGCTCCCAATCGGCTAGTATAAGGGCGGCTGGCGAAATATTGGTCTGATTGTTCTGCACTGATTTTTTCTACTCGTCCTTCAATGCGGACTTGCCGTTGTAATTCCGACCAGAAAAAGGTTAGACTGGCGAAAGGATTAGCAGCAAGATCTTGTCCTTTATGGCTTAAATAATTGGTAAAGAATACAAAACCTTGTTCATTCACTTCTTTGAGTAATACCATTCTGGCACTTGGTCGTCCATCTGCACCAACAGTGGCTAAGTTCATTGCAGTAGGCTCATTTACTTCAGCATGCAAAGCCTGTTGTTGCCATTGTTCAAACTGTTGAAAGGGGTTGGTAGCACATTGTTTAATGGATAACACTTGTTTGGTGTATTCTTGGCGGATATGGTGTAAATCCATAGTTTGTTCCTAGCTTTGAAAAAGTAAAAATACAGTTAAACAAACTTTTTAAAAACAACATCTAACATGGAAGTTTGTTTAGCTATATAGTTATTCGCCTTTTGAAATAATACTGCATTGACTCGCTTCGCTGTTCTACCTGTACTGTATTCTGCAAACCGCCTTATCTTATTCCAAAAGTTGAACAACTATAACTATTCAGATTAAATGCAAACATAGATTTTCATCCATATTTGTATTGAGCCTAAAAATCTAAATATATTTTACCCGACTCTGAAAAATCCTGTATTACCCTTCGATTCAATGGGTGTACAGGTTGTCCTTGCTGAGTTAACGGTGCGAACGAAAATACTCTGATATTATTCTGCCTAAAAGCCAACAAAAGTCGTTTTTTTCCCTCAACTAAAGATTGACGCTCTAGGTTTCCCCAAGCCCCCCAAATTTCATTAATACCATTATTAAGTAAAAAGTCTACTATCAACTGAACATTATTTTCTGCAAGCTCAGAATCAAAATTATCTAAATTTAATGCATTTGTCGCTCGCTCTGGATATACATTAGCAATTACCCATCCATCATATCCTAACCTCTTACTAACATTTATTATTCGATTAACTGTTTTATCACTAAAGTCTTTTTTTGCCGCTGATGGGTTCATACAAATCACGACTAAGGGTTTAGCTCCTAGTCTACCGAGTAAATATCGATAATCTTCATATTCTTCAGGCACACACAAATTTGGTTCTTCACCCTGTGGATAAGATAGACGAATATCACTGACTTTTTTATTCATAAATACACCTCTTTGAAATCAATATAGTTAACAACTTAAAATATCATACAAACAAGAACTAATTACAGACTCCCACCTTTTGAAATAGTACAGATTTGCTCCGTTTCGTATGCTATTTTACAGGTTTTGGCAAGTAATCTTGTCTTATTTTAAAAGTTAAGCGGTTATATGAAATTAAAATTTTATTTATTTTCACCGCACTTGGTAGATTATGGCTTTAATAAATAAGCTCTTAGCGTAGCAAAATCATTTGCCATTTCATCAGACAAGAGAGGTAATTTATTATGCTTATCTAATGCCTCTGGCAATGGTAAGTCAATGGATAAAATACGTTCTACTGATTCTTTGAATTTTGCTGGGTGAGCCGTGCAAAGGAACAGTCCTGTTTCGTCCGCTTGTAAATCTTGGCTTAACACTTGGTAAGCAATCGCACCATGTGGTTCACAGAGATAACCTTTATCATAGAGTTCATTCAATGCTTGCTCCGTTTGTGGGTCAGTCAAAGCGGCGGAATGAAGATCTGCTAACGCCCAACCATTGCGTTTGAAAATTTCTTCTACCCGAGGCCAGTTATTTGGGCGGCTTACGTCCATGGCATTAGATAAGGTAGCAACGGTATCATGAGGGTTCCAATGTCCGTCTTGTAAATAACGTGGTACGGTATCATTGGCATTGGTTGCCGCCACAAAACGTTTAATCGGTAAACCGAGAGATTTGGCGATTAAACCTGCGGTCAGGTTTCCAAAATTACCACTTGGCACAGACACAACAAGGTTTTGTCGCTGTTCTTTTGGTAATTGACTCACAGCCTCAAAATAATAACAAATTTGTGCCAGTAAACGGCTAATATTAATGGAGTTTGCCGAGTTTAATCCAATACTTTCTCGCAATTCTTGATCATCAAAGGCTTGTTTTACTAAGGCTTGGCAATCATCAAAATCGCCATTAATCGCAACCGTACGAATATTGCCACCGAGTGTACAGAATAATTTTTCTTGTAATGGGCTAATTTTTCCTTTTGGATATAAAATAACCACTTCAATATTTGGCAAGCCATAAAATGCGTGTGCTACTGCCGCCCCCGTATCGCCAGAAGTTGCGGTTAAAATGGTAATTTTGCCATCGCCACGCACATTCGCTAAGGCTTGTGCCATAAAGCGTCCACCAAAATCTTTAAAGGCTAAGGTTGGCCCATGAAAAAGTTCTAGGGCATAAATATTGTCAGCCACTTTTGCCACTGGCGCTGGGAATGTAAAGGCATTTTCTACCATTTGATTAAGCTGTTCCGCAGGAATTTCATCGCCAATTAAACGGGCTAAAATGCGTTGACTACGCTCAACGAGGGGTAATGCTAATAATTGTGCGATTTCTTCTTCACTGAATTGCGGAATATGTTCAGGGAAAAATAGACCTTGATCTTTACCTAACCCTTGGCGTACCGCTTGGGCAAAATTCACTTGTTGTTCAGGGTGTTTAATATTGTATAAATTCATTGTGTTAGTCCATACTTAAAATAATTGTTTATTATACCTGTAATCTGATTTAGGACAATTCTCTTGCCCCCGCATTATCCACTTTACAAATATGCACAAAGCCCTCGTTATTTTGTAAATAATGCTGTTCTAAATAATTGGCTAAACGGCTCGCATGTGCCAAATCAGGGGCAATGGAAAAAATGGTTGGGCCTGAGCCTGAAATGCCCGTAGCTAATGCGCCAAGATCTCGGGTTGCCTGTTTCACTTCGGCAAAATGAGGCAATAAAGCCTCACGATAAGGTTCAGCAATCACATCTTGCATCATTAATGCTGCCAATGCGGCTTGTTGAGTATGGCAAGCATGCACAAAACTGCCTAAATGGCGACCATGAGCAATCACATCTTGCCGTGTATATTGTTTTGGCAAAATGGCTCTGGCTTCCGCTGTGGACACTTCAATCCCTGGATAAGCCAGGACCCAATACCAATCATCAAAAAAAGGTAAGGTTTGACAAATATTGCCTAAGGATTGCACCATTAATTGCACGCCGCCAAGATAACAAGGCGCAACATTATCGTAATGAATAGATCCCGAAATACGCCCTTCTAATTCGCCCATCATTTCTAATAATTCCATCTTAGAAAAAGGCTGTTGATGAAATTGATTTAATGCCACTAACGCCGCCACAATGGAACAAGCACTAGAACCAAGCCCTGAACCAATAGGCATATTTTTTTCTAAGGTTAGGCGTAAGGGTTTCACTTTAACATTGCGTAATTTCAAGCGTTCACTAAATAAGACATAGGCTTGATAAACAATATTTTTTTGTGGCTCTTTGGGTAACTTACGCACAAAATAGCCCACAGAATCCAACTCAAAGCCTTGGGCAATCGGCTCAATTTGTACCACATCGCCAAGCAAAGAACCATCAATAGGGGAAATCGCCGCCCCTAACGTATCAAAACCCACACTAATATTTGCACTAGAGGCTGGGGCATAAATTCTAACCATTGATTCCTCCATTACTTTGTAATGTTCTTAAAATATCAGCAAAAATCCCTGCTGCGGTTACTGCATTGCCTGCGCCATAACCACGCAATAATAATGGAATAGGCTGGTAATAGCGAGTGTAAAATGCTAAAGCATTTTCGCCATTTTTCACTTTGTATAAAGGATCATCGCTATCCACTTCCACAATAGATACCTTGCACTTACCCTGTTCAATTTGCCCCACATAACGCAAAACTTTGCCTGCGGCTTTGGCGTTTTCCACTCTGGCACTAAATTCTGCATCAAGCTGTGGCAACATTGCCATAAATTCCTCTACCGATTTCCCCTCGGCAAATCCTGCGGGTAACACGCCTTCCACTTCTACATCGCTAAGCTCTAAATTCAAGCCACTTTCTCTGGCTAAAATGAGCAATTTACGTGCCACATCTTGTCCAGATAAATCATCACGCGGATCTGGCTCGGTAAAACCTTTTTCTCTGGCTAACGCCGTCACTTGCGATAAGCTCATTCCCTCTTCTAATTTACCAAAAATAAAAGACAATGATCCCGATAAAATACCGTTAAATCGCTCAAGTTCATCACCTGCCGCTAATAAATTTTGCAAGTTTTCAATCACAGGTAACCCCGCTCCCACATTGGTATCATATAAAAACTTACGTTGATTACGGCGGGCATTATCACGCAATAATTGATAATAGGCTAATTCTCTGGTATTGGCTTTTTTATTTGGGGTAACCACGTGAAAGCCCTCTTTTAACGCACGAGCATAAAGGCTTGCTACTGAATCCGCCGAGGTGCAATCCACAAAAACAGGATTAACCACATGATGTAATTTAATAAAAGATAATAGAACATCAAAATCTGAGGGTTGAGTGGCGTTGTCTAAATCTTGTTGCCAATGGGTTAAGTCTAAACCGTTTTCATCTAACAACATTTTATTAGAATTAGCTAAAGCACAAACACGAATTTCAATATCTTTTCCTGCTAAATATTGCTTCTGGTTTTTAATTTGTTCAATTAATTCGCCGCCAACGCCGCCAACGCCTACAAGAAAAATATCCACCACTTTTTTATTATTAAACAAGGCTTGATGCGTAGCTTTCACTGCCTCTATCGCTTTATTTTGTGCCACAACCGCAGAAATTGAACGCTCAGAAGATCCTTGTGCAATGGCAACAATACTAATATTTGATTGAGCTAACGCTGTGAAGAAACGTGCAGCAATACCTTTACTTTGACGCATACCATCGCCCACCACTGAAATAATGGATAAATCTTTAATCACTTCCACTGGCTCAAGCTGTTGTGATGTAAGTTCTTGGGCAAACTCTTGATTTAAAGCGTTCAAGGCGACTTCTGTCAATTTAGTTGGTACACAAAAACTAATACTATATTCCGATGAAGATTGAGTAATTAAAATTACGGATACATTGGCTTTTGACATAGTAGAAAATACACGAGCCGCCATACCCACCATACCTTGCATACCCGGCCCAGACACATTAAACATAGATAAATTATCAAGATTAGTAATGCCTTTCACTTGCAACTGTTCAGAAACCACATTGGCATTAATCACTGTTCCTGCCGCTGTTGGATTGCCCGTATTCTTGATTAAGCAAGGAATATTCGTTTGTACCAATGGCCCAATGGTACGAGGGTGGATCACTTTTGCCCCAAAATAAGACAGCTCCATCGCTTCGTGATAAGTTAAACTTGATAATAATCTTGCATCAGGTACTAAACGTGGATCGCAAGTATAAACGCCGTCAACGTCCGTCCAAATTTCACACACCGAGGCTTGCAAGCAAGCGGCTAAACAAGCGGCAGAATAATCCGAGCCATTGCGTCCTAATAACACTAACTCCCCTTGTTCATTCCCTGCGGTAAATCCAGGCATTAACACCACATTTTTCGCAGGAATGGTTTCCGCTTGAATACGTTGGGTTGAAATCTCAATATCCACAGAAGATTCTAAATAACTGCCATAAGCCAATAATTTTTCCACAGGGTTAATCAAGGTAACTTGATAGCCACAAGCCTCAAACCAGGCTTTCATCATCACAATAGAAAGTTTCTCGCCACGGGAATCTATGGTGGCTTTTACCGCATCAGGACATTGCCCCGTTTGTTGCATTTGTGCTAATAATTCATTAATTTGTGCAAATTCCTGATCGATAATTTTTCTTGTGCCTACTAAATCAAACTTATTATTTTTTTCATATAATCCATTGATAATATTATAAAAAATCTCTAACGCTTCGCTGATATGTAAATCGGTTGGTTGATTAAGAGGGGCTTTTTCAGAAAGGGCAACAAGGTGGTTAGTAATTTTAGCCGGGGCTGATAATACGGCGGCTGCTTGTTCGGCTAAATGTGCCTGCTCGATCAACTGGGCTGCCTGCAAAAAACGCTCGGGATTGGCTAAAGAGGTCCCACCAAATTTTAAAACTTTCATGTTGTTCTCCTGTGGATTATAAATTAATGAATAATATTTATAAAAAAACCCGCATTTATTATGCGGGTTTCGTGAATATGGTTTTACGCACTAGCCCGCCCCACTAATAATAATGGTCATCATAATAATGGTGGTGGTACGAATAAAAGTGCGGTTCATTTTTACATTATTTTTTCATCAAAAATCGAATGTGTTTAGAAATACCTAAAATTTAGGTGGTTGTCAATGAAAAATCATAAATTTAAGCAAAAATCTTAAGATTTCAACCTAAACCGACCTCGGCTATATCGGGTTTTTAATAAGGTGTTGATATTATCCTGTGTTCTGGTGCTGGTTAAAGCCTGAGAAATAGACAATGAGTGTTGAATGGTATTGGCATGAGTGATGGCGATAGCCAAAGCATCAGCGGCATCGGCCTGTGGCTGGCTTGTTAGGTTTAAAATCTTGCTGACCATATGTTGTACTTGCACTTTATCCGCAGAACCTATCCCCACCACAGTTTGTTTGACTAAACGAGCAGCATATTCAAAGACAGGCAGTTGATGATTAACCGCAGCCACAATAGCCGTACCACGAGCTTGCCCAAGTTTTAAAGCGGAATCCGCATTTTTCGCCATAAAAACCTGTTCAATGGCAAAACAATCGGGCTGAAATTGCATAATAATTTCACTAACGCCCGCATAAATGCGTTTTAATCTGGTGGGTAAATCCTCTGCTTGAGTGCGAATAACACCACTACCGAGATAAAAGAGCTGGTTTTTCTGTTGTCGGATCACGCCATAACCCGTTATTCTTGAACCGGGATCAATGCCTAGAATAATGCTCATACTTATTCCATTTTCATTAATTATTGATTTAATTGTGCAGTAACACTCACATCAATTTGACAATTTTTCGCTAAAATATTGTCTGCTTTAGCGGTATTATTAAATAACATAATTGCAGGGATAGTCGCATAATTGCTTGCGGATAAACCATTATCAATATTTAAGGTATAATCTCCTGCAACTGTTACGAATTGTGCGAAATCATCATTTTTTGGATTACGCACAAAGGTATCTTGGATCGGTTGATTATTTAATAATACTTTCGCCGTTTTCGCATTTTCGCCCACGAAAGAATAAGTTACCACCATAGAGGTATTATTATCTGCACCACAGTTATAAGCAACCACTTTATTTACACCTTGCTCATCTGCTTTTTCAATCACTTTCACAGGATCTTGAGCACAAGCGGCTAATACTGCTGAAGCTAATAATACAGGTACAAATTTTGTTAATTTCATCATTACTCCTTGTTATTATGAATGATTATTTTATAGCAAGGCGGCAACTTCTTCGCTAATTTCGCCATTGTGATAAACATTTTGTACATCATCACAATCTTCTAGCATATCAATTAAACGAAGGAGTTTTGGTGCCGTTTCTGCATCCAACTCTACCGTAGTAGAAGGAATCATTGTAACATCTGCCGACTCAATTTTAAAGCCTGCGGCTTGAATGGCATCACGCACATCGCCCAAATCTTCCCAAGCGGTGTAAATTTCAAAGCTACCATCTTCTTGGGGTTGAATATCGTCAGCTCCAGCTTCAATCGCAGCTTCGGTTAAACTATCTTCATCAGCGTTGGTAATTAAAATTAAGCCCTTTTTGCTAAATAAATAGCCTACTGACCCCTCAGTACCTAAGTTACCACCACATTTGGTAAAACTTGGACGAACTTGTGAAATAGTACGGTTGGCATTATCACTTAAACATTCCACCATCACCGCTGTACCGCCCGGTCCATAGCCTTCATAAACACGCGTTTCCATATTGGTGTCATCGCCACCACCTACACCACGCTCAATAGCTCGATTAATGGTATCTCTTGTCATATTACTGGATAAAGCCTTATCCACAGCGGTACGCAAACGTGGATTAGCTGAAACATCGCCACCACCTAATTTTGCCGCGGTTACCAATTCACGAATTAATTTAGTAAAAATTTTGCCACGTTGTGCATCTTGTGCGGCTTTACGATGTTTAATATTCGCCCACTTACTATGACCTGCCATAATAACATTCCTCTTTATATATCAAATAATTTAAATTCTTCTCACTAAACAGCCTGATTGTTTAACGAGAGCAGTTGTTCAATCGCCTTACCATTATTCCAAGACTTGGTTAATGTCGCCGCCACCTGTGGCGTCAACCATTGGTAAGACAAATGTTCTGTCAATTTCACCGCACTTTCTTGTGCCAGCGGTAATAAAAACCAATGTTCTAAACAATGGGTAATATAAGGTGCGTATTTATACCGAAATTGGGGAAAAATTTCAAATTCCACACTTTGCTGGCAATCTATTAACCCCTCTGCGGTTAAGCCAATTTCTTCCCAAACCTCACGTTGTGCCGCCTGCCAAGCGGTTTCACCTGTTTCAATGCTACCTGATACCGATTGCCAAAAATCGGGGTCATCTTTACGTTGCAACATCAATACCTTGCCCGTAGAAACGGCATAAACGACCACCAGCACCGATTTAGGATTTTTAAAATTCTCACTCATTGCTTATAAAAGCGTGCAAGCTAAGAACTTTCTTAGCATTGCACTTATCCTAATTCATTGACTTATTCTTTTTCTATCTTAACTTGAATAGCAAGTTCCGCTAAGGCTTGTGGATTGGCTACACTTGGTGCCTCTGTCATCAAACAAGCGGCAGCAGTGGTTTTCGGGAAAGCGATCACATCACGAATATTATCTGTTCCCGTCAACAACATCGTTAAACGATCAAGACCAAAAGCCAAGCCCGCATGTGGTGGCGTACCAAATTTTAACGCATCAAGTAAGAAGCCAAATTTTTCACGTTGTTCCTGTTCATCAATCCCCAAAATGCGGAAAACAGTTTGTTGCATAATCGGATCAAAAATCCGCACCGAGCCACCGCCTACTTCATAACCATTAATCACCATATCATAAGCATTGGCAACGGCTTGAGTCGGATCTGCCTCTAATTGATCTGGGGTAAAATCTTTTGGCGAGGTAAATGGGTGGTGCATAGCAGCTAAATTGCCCTCTTCATCACGCTCAAACATTGGGAAATCAATTACCCATAATGGACACCATTGATCAAGCTGAGTTAAACCAAGATCACGCCCTAATTTCAAACGTAATGCCCCCAATGCGTCAGTAGCAATCTGCCATTTATCTGCCCCGAAGAATAAAATATCGCCATCTTGTGCGGAAGTGCGGTCTAAAATTTGTGAAATAATATCTTCGCTTAAAAATTTCGCCACTGGGCTTTGGATACCAGCTAAACCAGCCGCACGCTCATTGACTTTTAACCACGCCAAGCCTTTCGCACCATAAATCCCCACAAATTGAGTATATTCATCAATTTGTTTACGGGTAATGCTCGCCCCATTTGGCACACGAATAACCGCCACACGCCCATTAGGATCATTAGCTGGGGCATTAAATACCTTAAATTCCACCTGTTTAACCAAGTCTGCCACATCAATAATTTCTAACGGATTTCTTAAATCAGGCTTATCCGAGCCATAGCGTTGCATCGCCTCTTGCCACGTCATCACAGGGAACTTACCCAAATCCACATTTAAAATCGCCAACCAAAGATCGTGGATCATTTTTTCCATCATTTCTCGCACTTGTTCCGCACTTAAAAAAGAGGTTTCCACATCAATTTGGGTAAATTCAGGTTGACGATCCGCACGCAAATCTTCATCACGAAAACATTTCACAATTTGATAATAACGATCAAACCCTGACATCATTAATAATTGCTTAAATAGCTGTGGCGATTGAGGTAAAGCATAAAACTTGCCTTTATGCACCCGACTTGGCACAAGATAATCCCTTGCTCCTTCTGGTGTCGCTTTAGTCAGCATTGGGGTTTCCATATCTAAGAAACCATTATCGTCCATAAAACGGCGGACAAAGCTGGTAATTTTTGCTCGGGTCTTTAACCGCTCCGCCATTTCAGGACGGCGTAAATCTAAATAACGGTATTTTAAACGCTGTTCTTCACTATTATTCTGATTAAAATCTAATGGCAACACGTCCGCAGCATTATAAATATGCAACTGGTGAGCTAACACTTCCACTTCCCCTGTCGCCATATTAGGATTAATTTGATTATCAGGACGCGCAATCACTTCCCCTTGGATTTGAATACAATATTCATTGCGTAATCCTGCGGCAGCGGTTAACGCTTGTTGATATTTAGGATCAAAACAAACTTGCACAATGCCTTTCACATCACGCATATCAATAAAAATTAAGCCCCCTAAATCACGGCGACGATGAACCCAACCACTCAAGGTAACCTGTTTGCCAATATCGGCACGTTTTAACGCCCCACAATATTCTGTTCGCATCATATTCCAATCCTTTCACGTTTTCACAAAAAATAATTGGGCGATTATAACGGATATTTCAAACAGATTAAATTTATTTGTGTAATTAAAAAACATCTTCTAAAATGACCGCACTTTTTAGATTAAATTCAGCTGTTTTATGAACAAAGATACCTTATTTGCGGCACCGATTGAACGCCTCGGCGATTTTACCTTTGACGAATCCGTTGCCGAAGTTTTCCCCGATATGATTCAACGTTCCGTCCCTGGTTATAGCAATATTATTACCGCCATTGGTATGTTGGCAGCCAGTTTCGTTACTCCACAAAGTCAAGTCTATGATCTTGGGTGTTCCAGAGGGGCGGCAACGTTGGCGGTTAGACGGCATATTCGCCATGAACAAGCCAAAATTATTGGGGTAGATAATTCCGCTCCTATGGTAGAACGTTGCCGCCAACAAATTTCCGCCTATCATAGCAATATCCCTGTGCAAATTCTTTGTGCAGATATTCGTGATGTCCCCATTGAAAATGCCTCTATGGTAATCTTAAATTTTACCCTGCAATTTTTACCACCACAGGATCGCCTTGCCCTATTAGAAAAAATCTATCAAGGCTTAAATCAAGGGGGAGTTTTGGTCTTATCGGAAAAATTCCAATTTCAAGATCAAAAAATTAATGAGCTACTGATCGATCTTCATCATCAATTTAAACGTGCCAATGGTTACAGCGAATTAGAAGTCAGCCAAAAACGCAGTGCGTTAGAAAACGTTATGCGTCCAGATCCCATTGAATTACATAAACAACGCCTCGCCCAAATTGGTTTTAGCCATATAGAAAGCTGGTTCCAATGTTTTAACTTTGGATCTATGATTGCTATAAAATAACCCTTTAATAACATAACTCACTATGATTGATTTTCGTCCTTTTTACCAACAAATCGCTACCTCGCCACTCTCGGCTTGGTTGGAAACCCTGCCAGCACAACTCAAACAATGGCAACAACAAACCCATGGCGATTACGCCAAATGGTGCAAAATTATTGAACATTTACCCACAATCACTGCGGATAACATCGATCTAAAAAATTCAGTCAAGGCAGAACGTCAACTTGCCCTCAATCAAGGAGAGCAACAACGTATTATCCACCATCTCAAACAGCTTATGCCTTGGCGTAAAGGCCCTTATCATCTTTATGGTATCCATATTGATTGTGAATGGCGTTCAGATTTCAAATGGCAACGGGTATTACCACACCTTACCCCATTACAGGATCGGCTTATTTTAGATGTAGGCTGTGGTAGCGGTTACCATATGTGGCGAATGATCGGCGAGGGAGCAAGTATGGTGGTAGGCATAGATCCCACCGAGCTTTTTCTTTGTCAATTTGAAGCCGTGCGTAAATTGCTTAACAATGATCGACGAGCCAACCTTATTCCGCTTGGTATTGAACAAATGCAGCCGCTCGCCGCCTTTGATAGCGTGTTTTCTATGGGAGTACTTTATCATCGTAAATCCCCACTTGATCACCTGAGCCAATTAAGAAATCAACTGGTCAAAAATGGCGAATTAATATTGGAAACCCTAGTCATTGACGGCGGACAAAATGATGTATTAGTGCCGATGGATCGTTATGCCAAAATGAAAAATGTCTATTTTATCCCTTCCGTGCCGGCTTTAATCCAATGGCTGACGAAATGCGGTTTCCGCAATATTCGTTGTGTTGATGTAGCGACAACCTCTCTTGCCGAACAACGCAAAACAGAATGGCTAGAAAATGAAAGCCTTATTGACTTCCTCGATCCACAGGATCATAGCAAAACCATAGAAGGCTACCCCGCCCCAAAAAGAGCGGTCATTCTGGCGAATAAATAGGAAGGATCTTGGCAGAAAAATTATTGAAAAACTGACCGCACTTGTTTAAAGTGCGGTTGGTTTTAAGATTTTTTTGGCTGTTATTTCTCCGACTTGACGTAATTTTTTAAGAGAAAACAAGATTCAAATTTTTGGAAAAAATTAAAAATAACTGCACTTTAGAAGGCTACCACAATAATCCAAGAACTATTCCATCAATAATCATTTTACTTCTCATTTATTTTGCTTATACTCTAATCACAACAATTTTAGAACATTCTCTTTACTAAGTTCATAATAAAAATTGTTATAACCATATATCTAAAATTAACCTAACCTACAGGAATCAACCAATGAAAAACACCATCAAACCGCTAGCCACTGCTTTAACCTTAGCCTCAAGCCTTTTATTCATCAACAATCACGCCATAGCGAAAGGAAAATTAACTGTCTATTGCACCTTGCAACAAGAGGCTTGCGAAAAAGTATTAAAGACTTTCTCGGATAAATATGACGTTGAAACAAAATTTATTAGAAATGGTACAGGGGCAATTTTAAGCCGAATTAAAGCTGAACAAAATAATCCTCAGGCTGATGTTTGGCTTGGTGGCACCATTGAACCTCATTTGCAAGCAGCTGATCTTGGTTTACTTGAGGCTTATCGCTCTCCTTTACAAACACAAATCATGCCACAATTTAATAACTTAATGGCACAATATGGCGATTATACTTCTGTTATTTATATGCTGATCTTAGCCATTGGCATAAATACAGAAAAAATGGCTAAACTTGGCTTTGAACAAAATCAATATCCAAAATGTTGGCGAGATTTACTTGATCCTCGCTTAAAAGGTGAGATTTTATTAGCCGATCCTCAAGTTTCTGGCACCAGTTATAATTTTATTGCCACCTTAATGCAACTTTGGGGCGAAGATCGTGCCTTTGATTACCTTAAACAATTAAATACCAGTATTCCCTATTATGGTAAAAGCAGTATGGTGACCAATAGTCTTTCTCGAGGCGAAACTGCTATTGCAATCGGTTATTTGCATGATTACCAAATAGAAAAAGATAAAGGTGCGCCTATTGTCAGCGTATTGCCTTGTGAGGGCGACGGTTATGCCTTAGGGGGATTAAGTATTATCAAAGGGGCAAGAAATCTTGATAACGCTAAATTACTCGTGGATTGGGTATTGAGTGTGGAAGCTCAAGAACTGCCTTGGCGTGAAGCGGGTGCTTATCAAATTCCAGCGAATATGAATGCACAAGTCCCACCAAATTCTATCGATCCAAGCCAATTAAAACTCATTGATTTTGACTTTCATAAATTTGGTTCGAGTGAAGAAGGAAAACGTATTGTGAGAAAATGGTTAAAAGAGGTAAAGCAAGCTGATTAACGCTGTTTTATCTTTCGTGGCTTTCATTGAAATAGAGTCGTTTTTAAAATAAGTTGGCACGTCAAATGCGTGCCAACTCGCTATGATACCAAAGAAAATGTTTTAACGAGATTTATAATGCTCTAAACTCACTTCTCTTAAACGTTGCGCCGCTTGTTCAGGGGTTAAATCACGTTGTGCTTCTGCTAACATTTCATATCCTACCATAAACTTACGCACTGTTGCTGAACGCAATAAAGGGGGATAAAAACAAGCGTGCAGTTGCCAATGCTCAATCGTTTCGCCATTTTTAAAGAAGGGGGCAAAATGCCAACCCATAGAATAAGGAAAAGGGCATTCAAATAAATTGTCATAACGTGTGGTGAGTTGCTTAATGGCATTAGCTAAATCATTTTTTTCCGCCTCCGACAATTCATTCATTCTTTTGATATGACGCTTAGGAAGAAGCATCGTTTCATAGGGCCAAGCCGCCCAATAAGGCACAACCGCTAGCCAATGTTCAGTATCAACAATGGTGCGTTCTCCTGATTGACGTTCCCCATTCACATAATCTACTAACAAGTTAGATCCGTATTTTTCCCAATAAGCACGCAAATTTTTTTCTTTACTCGCAATTTCATTGGGTAAAAAGGAATTTGCCCAAATTTGTCCATGGGGGTGAGGTTGGGAACACCCCATCATTTCGCCTTTATTTTCAAAAACTTGAACCCAAAGATACTGTTGTCCTAGCTCTTCAAGTTGGCTATTCCAGGTATCAATAACCTGACGAATTTGCTCAATGGGTAATTCTGGCAAAGTTTTACTGTGATCAGGTGAAAAACAAATAACGCGCGCCAATCCTTGTACGCCCATCATTTTAAACAGGGGATTGTCTGATGAGGGGGCATTGGGTGTATCTGTCATTAGCGCCGCAAAGTCATTAGCAAAGACAAAGGTACCAGAGTAATCTGGATTACGCTGCCCTGAGACACGTTCGTTGCCTGGGCAAAGAAAGCAATTTTCATCATAATGTGGAAGTTCTGTTGTGGGGAATTTATCCACCTGTCCACTCCAAGGGCGTTTAGCGCGATGGGGAGAAACTAAAATCCATTCGTCTTTTAAAGGGTTATAGCGTCGATGTGGGTGGTTGTGAATATCAAATTTCATCATAAATCCTTATAAAATATCCAAAATATCATCGCTTGCCTTAACAAGCGATGAAAAAGTGATTATTCATCAGAAGTCACTTTTAAACCGAGTCTTTTCGCTTTCTGAATCGTACGAATTTTATGTTCTTCAACAATGGCAACTAAAAAGAGTAAAATTACCGCGATAATACAAGCCACATTAAAGACAATAAAGACATCGGCCCAACCATGTAAATGATAACCAAAAACGGTTAAACCTTCACGCTTTGGATCGGCAATCAATGCCAATCCCACTTTGGCGGTTGAATCCCCAAAGAGATAACCAAATGTACCTGCCATACCATTGGCAACACTAACGCCTTTTTTCGGTGCAAGGTTAATAATAGAAATTGGAATAAGAGTTAAGGTACCGAAAATCATCGCCCCCAAGCTAAATAAGGCAATGTTGACCGCCATCACGCTCGTGCCATCACGATAAAAATCAATGACAAAGAAGACAATCGCCAAGCAAACAGTGCCTACCGCTGCGGTTCGTCCTTTAAAGAAATCCGCAATCGCTCCCCAGAATAAACTGCCAATAAATGCGCCAGCCTCAAACCAGAGAATGGTATTTACCGCATCATAGTTACTAAAATTCAAGGTTTCACGAACATAAAGCGGTGCCCAATTATCAATACCAATCCGCAGGATGTAACCAAAAACGTTCGCACAGCAAAGCACCCAAACCCAAGGATTCGCTAATAAATACGTGCGGAATATTTCCCATTTTGTCATGGTTTCCGCTTTAGCATTTTCTTCTTCTATTGGTTCTTCAAAAATTTCCTCACTGCGATTCCACCCCAATTCCTCAGGATCATCTTTACCCCAATAAAGCCCAATAATACCGATGATTAAGGCAATGATGGCAGGAAAAATAAACATACCTGCAATATTACCGCCAAAAAACGTATTTGCGCCCCATAACGCCAAAGCCCCTGCAATGGCACCACCAACATTGTGCGAGCTGTTCCATAACCCCATTGCCGTTGCACGCTTAGTTCTTGGTACCCAACGATAAATCGTACTATAAGACGCGGGACCACCGGCGGATTGAAACACCCCATTTAGCCCCCATAGGACAATAAATACGCCCACGACAGAGCCAAAGAAACTCAAAATAATCCCCATTGCCATAACGACAATAGAGGATAAAATCAAAAGAAAAGAAATGATCCGTTTGGTATTTTTACCATCAATAAAGTACCCTAATGCGGTTTTACCAATACCGTAAACCACAGAAAAAGCCAAACCGATATAACCTAGCTCAAGCGTTGAAATACCATAGTCTTCTTTCAAGAAAGGTTGTGCTGCTTTAAAATTATTTCGGATTAAATACATACACATATAAGCCAAAAAGACGACCATAAAGGCTTTCAGAAATTGCCTAAACCATAAACGGCGCTGCTCGGCTGTAGAAAGACCTAGCGGTGGAATTTTTTTAATATCAAAGAAACCAGCCATAATAAACTCCTGAATAAATGACTAAATGATTATGGATTAACAAAAACCTCACAACTTTTTACAGTTTGAAGTCCTAAACAAAAATGACGAAAATGTATAAAACGGGTTAATTCTATTGCCAAATCAGATTGAAAGACATTTGCCCCAGAATTGAGATAGCTGTTCCAAAGGGAATAGTCAAAACGTTCCGCTGCACCATCTGCATCATTTAATGTATTGATCCATAAACGAACCTTATGTTTATCCGCCAAAGCAGCCAATTCAGGTGTCATATCAGACATAAATGTATGCATAATTTTAAAATCCTCGCCCCACATTTTTTGGAACTGATGAAAATCGGCAATGGGATTGCCGCCTTTTGCAATCGGCGTATTAATGGGTAAAGGTATAATTCCTGTTTTATCCGTAACTTCCTTTAATTTCTCGGCATTGCTGTTATACGCCAGCAAGTTCTCCTTGCCAAACTCCTCAACTAGCGTTGCGAGTTTATCAATATCAATTTCCTTTAAATCCAAATCGAGAAACACACGATCTTTAGCAAGCGCTAAGGCTTCTCTTAATGTGGGAACACGATGAATCTGCCCATCAAACCCATCGGTTAATTGAAGCTGTTTAATTTGTTCTAAGGTTAATTTAGAAACCAACACTTTACCTGCAAACGCACCTGATTTTTCGCGCAATTCAGGGAAAACAGCCTGCACATTTGTTGTTCGATCTAAGGTTTCATCATGCACCAATACATAATGCCCATCAGCGGTTAAACGGGGATCGATTTCAATAATCGCCACACCGCGATTAATCGCTAATTCCATCGCTGCCAGCGAGTTTTCAGGAAAAATCCGACTTTCTACTCCCGCTTGCGCACGGTGGGCGACAGTCATCATTGAAAAGGGATAATGGGTAAAAGTTTTAACAATATTTTGAGTGTTTTTGAGTTGTGTTAAAGATGATTTTGAGTTATTTGCATTGTTGCATTGTTGCATTGTTGCATTGTTGCATTGTTGCATTGTTGCATTGTTGCATTGTCAGCCATGCTATTTGAAGAGAACATCAATAAGCAACTTGTAATCAACATTTTTATCAATTTCATAAAAATGACACCTGAGATTTTTGATTAGAAAGGTAAAATTGATTATTCGAATTTCCCTCTTGAATGTCAATAAGGTCAATTAGAGAAAAGTTATTTTTGTGATACAGATCTAAAAAAAGGGCATTTAGCCCTTTTATAAAAATCATCAACAATAACTAAAATCACCCCTGATAACGTCTAAACACCAAGGTTGCATTAGTTCCGCCAAAACCAAAGCTATTTGACATTACCGTATGTAAGCCTGCATTTTCTTTGGTTTCTGTGATGATATTACAACCCTGTGCTTGTTCGTCTAAGGTTTCAATATTAATGCTTGGTGCAATAAAATCATTGTCTAACATTAATAAGGTATAAATGGCTTCGTGAGCCCCTGCTGCTCCTAAAGAATGACCTGTCATGGATTTAGTGGAAGAAATGGCTGGGATATTTTCGCCAAAGACCGCTTTAATCGCCCCCAGTTCTTTCACATCGCCCACAGGTGTTGAAGTACCATGTACATTAATATAATCAATAGGCGTATCTACCGTTGCCATCGCTTGTTGCATACAACGCTCTGCCCCTTCGCCACTTGGTGCCACCATATCATAACCATCGGAAGTCGCCCCATAGCCTACAATCTCGGCATAGATTTTCGCACCACGAGCAAGGGCATGTTCTAATTCTTCCACTACCACGACAGCGCCGCCGCCAGCAATCACGAAACCATCGCGATTGGCGTCATAAGCTCTTGAGGCTTTTTCTGGGGTATCATTATATTTGGTGGATACTGCCCCCATGGCATCAAATTCGGTAGCACATTCCCAAGAAAGCTCTTCCGCACCGCCAGCAAAGACAATATCTTGCTTGCCTAATTGAATAAGCTCTAAAGCGTGCCCAATACAATGGGCTGATGTAGCACAAGCCGAGCTGATACTATAATTTACCCCACGAATTTTATAAGGCGTGGCTAAACAAGCGGAAACACTTGATGCCATGGTTTTAGTTACCGCATAAGGTCCAACTGCTTTTACCCCTCTCGGACCTCGCACAGCATCACAAGCCACTAATTGATTATGAGCAGAGCCTGTACCTGCCCCAATTACTAAGCCTGTACGATCATTGGATACCTGTTCTTCCGTCAAGCCTGCATCTTCAATGGCTTCTTTCATTGAAAGATAAGCATAGGCAGCGGCATCGCCCATAAAACGGTAAACTTTACGATCAATATGTTCACTTGGGGTAATTTTTAACGTCCCAGCCACATGACTACGCATTCCCATTTCCACAAACTCAGGAACAACCTCAATCCCTGATTTACCTGCTTTCAATGATGCCAACACTTCTTGTTTATTATTACCAATACTTGAAATGACACCAAATCCTGTAATCACTGCTCTTTTCATTGCTTCTCCTCAAATATAGAACGCGAAATTTGCACTAACTTACTATGAAAAAATAATTATGCAAGCATAAATTAGAATGTAAGACCAGTGCATAAAATAAAAACTCGGGGTATTATAACGTTAAATAGTCAAAAGAGATATTTTTATGCGTCAAATTCAATTCGCCAATATTTATTTTAATCCGCAAAATACCCCTGTAGCTCATCAATTTGATGATGTCTATTTTTCTAATCAAGATGGACTTGCCGAAAGTCGTTATGTGTTTCAACAAGGCAATCAACTTTGGCAACGCTGGCTAACAAGCACAAAATCCCATTTTACTATTGCGGAAACAGGATTTGGTACAGGGTTAAACTTTCTCGCCACAATCCAATTATTTCGCCAGTTTCGCCAGCAACAGCCCCAAGCTCCCCTACGCCGTTTATACTTTATTTCCTTTGAAAAGTATCCATTATCCCTAGCCGACCTACGCCAAGCACAACAGCCATACCAAGAATTCGCCCCCTTATGCCATGAACTCCAACAAAAATGGCTCTCCCCCATTGAAGGTTGCTACCGCTTTCATTTTGACGAAACCTCGCTGGATTTATGGTTCGGCGATATCGCCGATAACCTGCCCCAATTAGGCGATTATATGAATAACAAAGTGGATGCTTGGTTTTTAGATGGCTTTTCGCCCGCCAAAAATCCAGACATGTGGAATGAACAACTTTTTCAACAAATGTACCGCCTAACCAAACCCGAAGGCACCTTTGCGACCTTTACCGCCGCCAGTAAAGTGCGTAAAGGCTTATTACAAGCTGGTTTTGAGGTTTACAAAACCAAAGGCTTCGGTAAAAAGCGAGAAATGCTGGTGGGAAAAAAATCCCAAAATCACACCGCACCTCCCCTCACAACCCCATGGCAACTGCCCCAAAGTGCGGTCAATTCTGACAAAATTTTTGATATTGCCATTGTGGGCGGTGGCATCGCTGCCGCTTTTACCGCCTTATCTCTTTGGCAACGTGGGGCAAAAATTACCCTTTATTGCCAAGATCCCCAACCCGCCCTCAATGCCTCAGGCAATAAACAAGGGGCATATTATCCCCAATTAAGCGATGATGATGAACGCAATATCCGCTTTTATTTACACGCCTTTGCCTATTGCCAACAACAATTCGCTTGGTTACAACAACACATTGATTTTGCTCAAAAAAATTGCGGTGTAATCCTCTGTGCTTACCAAGACAATGTGGCAAAAAAATTAGCCAAAATTGAGCAACTTGGCTTACCCAACGACATTTACCAAACCCTCTCATCATCGCAACTGAGCCAAATCGCAGGCTTACCTCTTCCTTGCCATGGTGGCTTTATTCCCAAAGGAGGTTGGCTTGCCCCACGTCAATTAGTCCAGAATTTATGGCACTATCTACAACAACAAGGAGTTAGCATAAAAACACAACAAAATATCACCGCCCTTCATCATCACGCCCCTGATTGGCATTTAGAAAATGAGCAAGGAGAATGCTTTCAACATCGCATAGTCATTCTCGCCAATGGACATAACATTAACCAATTTAGCCAAACTCAAGCCTTGCCAACCTACCCTGTACGTGGGCAAGTGAGCCATATCAACAGCTCGCCACAATTAGCAAAATTAAAAACCGTTATCTGTTATGATGGCTACCTCACCCCACAAGATCCCCAAGATCAACAACATTGTCTAGGTGCAAGCCATGTGAGAGATTGTGCTGACAGACAATTTAGCCCACAAGAACAACAGCAAAACCAACAAAAAATTCAACAAAATCTCGCTGGTGCCTCTTGGGTTAAAGAGATTAATACCAGCACCAACCAAGCGAGAACGGGCGTGCGTTGTGCGGTACGAGATCGACTTCCTATAATGGGCAACGTACCGAATTTTGCCCAACAAATGACGGATTACGCCAACCTATATAACCTACGCCGTCGCCAACAACCCATAAAAAGTGCGGTCAATTTTGACAATCTTTTTTTACTCGGTGCATTAGGCTCACGCGGCTTAACCTCCGCCCCATTGCTGGCAGAAACCCTCGCCTCCCTTATCTACGCAGAACCTCTCCCCCTCAGCAACGATATTATCAATGCCTTAAACCCAAATCGTAGCTGGATAAGAAAGTTGTTGAAGGGGAGTAGGGTTGAAAAATAGGAAAGTAACTCTTTTTAATGATTTTCTGATAAGGTAATGATGGCATTTTTCAAACATTATAGATATAGCAGTTTCAATGAAAATAAGGCAATATCTACGTAAAAAATAGTGCAAGTAGTATGATAATGCCTGCCAACACTGTATTATTTTCAACTAGAACAACTATATAATAAAAAGGATAAATCTATACATTTTCGGCTGAAAAAGTTGTTGTCATTTTCTTTTTATTGTATAAATACACATAAATATCAAAAATGATATGCTTATTTGTAAAAGTAACCAGATTAAAGAAAGTCTTTTTAATAAAACTTTAGCATTTCATTCATTAAGTTTTAGACATTCATAGATTGAACAATATAACTAATTTTTTGGGGTACAATATGTCCTTTTCTTTAACATGCCTAAAATTCAAACAAGGTGGTGGTGTTGAACGCTATATTTTAGACTTAGTTGATGGATTTCATCAGCATGGTATAAAAACAAAATTTTATTCAACATCATTTCATAAAACATTAAAAGAATATCAATGGATTGATCCTCAAAAAATTAATTTATCTTGGTGTCCGAAAAAATTTCGACTACCTTTCTTTTCTCGAGCAATACAAAAACAAAAAGCAAAAGACGAAATAATTATTTCTATTCAACAAGTAAGAAAGTCCGATATTCTTATTTGTGGAGGACAACACAAAGGTTATTTACGAGCTCTTAATAAAGCGCCTACATTACTAGAGAAACTAAAAATCTATAATGAACAAAAAGCCTATGAAGAATGTCAATTAATTATCGCTCATTCACAATTAATGAAAAATGAATTAATTGAGCTTTATAATATTCCTGAACACAAAATTGAAGTTATTTACCCTCCAGCTAATACAAAAAAATTCCATACTATTAGTAAAGAAGTGCGGTCAAATTTAAGAAAAAAATTTGGTTTTTCCTCACAAGAAATCATTTATATCTTTCCCTCTACCGGGCATTCTCGTAAAGGATTCGATTTACTTAAAAATTATTTTGAACAAACAGATTTACCTATTAAATTGATTGTTGCCGGCACACAGGTTACAGAAAGCAGAAATATTCGCTCTCTTGGATTTTGTAGTAATATGCAAGAATTATATCAAGCTGCTGATTATACCATTATGGCTTCTAAATATGAGCCTTTTGGCTTAGTAGGCGTGGAATCAATTCTCTGTGGAACACCAATTATTTTTTCTGAAAATATGGCTTGTACAGAAGTTTTTCAAAATAATTTTGGCTACACTTTTAACCGAAAAAATATACATACACTTGAGCTAGCAATAAAATCATCAATAAAACATATTAGCCGAATAGAACAACCTCTAAATACATTAAATTACGATCCAAGCCTAATAAAACATATTCAAGCCCTGCAAAATATTATTGAGAGATTATCATAATGAAGAAAAAAATTATTCTTGCTTTACCATATTTATATGGTTTAGAAAAATGTATTCAAAAAAATCTTGAATATTGTGGATTTGATGTTATTACCTTTTGTTATAATATGCAAAAAACACATTTTACTACCCCATTTAGTCCAATAAAATTACTCTACGATAAATACATTAAAAAAAGTAGTGAATATAAAAAATATTTAAAGCTTTCACCATTTTTTCAAGATATTTCTGACAAAATAGCCTCACTTCAACAACAAAAAGCAGATTATGCTTTATTTATTCGAGCAAATATCTTTCCTAAATCATTCGTTCAACAAGTCTCATCACTTTCTCAACATTGTGTTAATTATCAATGGGATGGTATTGATGTATTTCCTGATATTTTAGAATATACAGAATTTTTCAATGACTTTTATGTTTTTGATCAATCCGATGTGAAAAAATATGCAGCTTATCATGTCAAACCAACCACAAATTTTTTCTTTGATTTTCCTTTAACATTAACAGAACAAAAGCAACATTCATCTGGTATTTATTTTCTTGGAGGATATAACGCAGATAGAAATAGTGAGATCAAAAATTTTGTCGATACTGCTAACCATTGTCATTTACCCCTTGATTTCTATATCGTATCAAAACAAAAAAACGCACAAAAAATGTTAAGTACTCAAGGAATAACACACCTTTTACCTCAAGAGTCCTTTACGTTTGAAAAAAATTTGCAAAAAGTTCAGTATTGTGATGCGGTGGTCGATTTTGTGAATCCGAATCATTCTGGTTTATCTTTTAGAGTTTTTGATGCTATGTGTTTTAATAAAAAGTTGATCACAACAAATAAAACCATAAAAAATTATGATTTTTACCATCCAAATAATATTCTTATTTGGGAAAATAATACCCCAGACTCTTTATGCGACTTCTTAGCTAGACCTTATCAGCTCATTGATGAAAACATCAAAAATTACTATTCATTTAGTGCATGGATAGAACGGATTTTAAAAGGTTTAGATTAATTATACTGGTTTCTTTTTAGGCATAACTTACTTCCTCCGCATTCATAAAGGAATAAACAAAATATTCTAAACAATCCTAATTAAGTATAAAATCAGAAATTACCTCGTCGTTTCAATTTAAAGTAGAACGACTATATATCCAGTACAACCAAAAAATACAAGTGTAATGTTTTCCTAATAAAAGAGTTGCTAACAATTTGAGAAAATTATTATTAGCAACTATTTTGTTCATTATGTCACTTAAATATCAATCCTTCTCCTGCCCCTCAAAATACAACCATTCTGCCACTTGTTTGGCAAAATAAGTCAGAATACCGTCAGCACCTGCCCGTTTGAAACAAAGCAAGGATTCTAAAATACAGTCTTTTTCTGCCAGCCAGCCATTTTGAATGGCGGCCATATGCATGGCATATTCGCCTGAAACTTGATAGGCAAAAGTAGGCACGCCAAAATATTGTTTAACACGATACACCAGATCCAAATAAGGCATACCAGGTTTAACCATGACCATATCCGCTCCTTCTTGTATGTCTAAAGCTACTTCTTGCAAGCCTTCGTTGCTGTTAGCGGGATCAAGTTGATAGGTCTTTTTATTGCCCCCTTTTAAATTGCCCGCTGATCCAACAGCATCACGAAAAGGTCCATAATAATTTGAGGCATATTTGGCGGAATACGCCATAATTTGGGTATTGACAAAACCTTGTTGCTCTAAGGCTTGACGAATATGCCCAATTCGTCCGTCCATCATATCACTTGGTGCAACAATATCAGCCCCCGCTTCGGCGTGGGAGAGTGCCTGTTTCACTAAGACTTCGCAGGTAATATCATTAAGCACATAGCCTTGTTCATCAATAATGCCGTCTTGTCCATGTAAGGTAAAGGGATCAAGAGCAACATCCGTTATCACGCCAAGCTGTGGATAATGCGTTTTTAATGCTCTTACTGCACGTTGTGCCAAGCCGTTAGGGTTATAAGCCTCTTCGGCGTTGAGGGATTTTTTTTGTTGAGGTACAACAGGAAATAAGGCGATGGCAGGCACGCCATATTTCACTAATAATTGTGCTTCAATTAATAATTGGTCAATGGTTAATCGCTCAATATTTGGCATTGAGGGGATTGGCTCTCGTTGATTTTCTCCCTCAATAACAAAAACAGGATAAATTAAGTCATCAACGCTTAATTTATGTTCTGCCATTAAACGGCGGCTAAAATCTTGTTTACGCATACGGCGTAAACGGCGAGCGGGAAAGCCTGTAAAAATTTGTGTTGTCATATTTTTATCCGAAGTTAATTAAAATGAAGATGTTTTCTTGCGATATTGGCGCCACGCAGGTAATCCTACCGCAATTAAAGTAGCACCAATCACTAAAATCACCCCTAAACTGGTTAGCCACGACAGGCTTTCGCCAAGCCAAATCATCGCAATAAATACACCAAAAACAGGTTCTAGGGCAATAATAATGCCAGCGTGGTTAGCAGAAATTTTTTGGATACTTTTATTCCAGCAGTGAATGGCTAACCAACCACAAGCCCAAGCAAGGTATAAAATCGCTAAAATGCCCTCTGAATTTGGGGTTATTTGCCAATTTTGGGTGAGCGTCAAGGTAAAAGGTAAACATAATAAGGGAGCAAGCCCTAATAATACACTGCTATAAACTTTAGGCTCAATTTCTTGTAGCAGGGTTTTGCCAAGGTATAAACAAAAAACAAAAGCAACCGCGGCAGCAATAATTAATAATACGCCGAATAGTGCCGTATTTCCTGCTTGGCGATGTGTTGAAATAACAATAAGCAAGATACCAATAAACACCACGATACTCATTAGCCAATCTAATAATTTCCCCCTTTGTTGAAAAAATAAAAAGCCAATAAGGACGGTAATCAAGGGTTCTGCCCCAACAATGGTAGCGGCAACAGAAGCGGAGGTATATTGCAAGCCAATAAACTGTAATAAAAAGGAAATGGGGAAATTTAATAAGGCTAACCACCATACTTTTTGGCGTAAGTGTGGGGGGATTTGCCGATAGGATTTGAAAAAGACAGGGGCGACTAATAGCCCAGCCAAAAGAAAACGAAATTGGGTTACCAATACAGGATCTGCCATAGTATAAGCAATTTTACCTGCGGTAAAGGAACTTCCCCAAATAAGTACCGCCAATAAGGCATAAAACATCAATTATTCCTTATGTTGTGATTCATTATTTTGTTCATTTTCTTCTTTTGGGCGATAAAAACGAGCAAAAATAACACCAACTTCAAATAATAAGCACATTGGAATGGCTAATAATGTTTGTGAAAACACATCAGGTGGGGTAAGTAACATACCAATCACAAAGGCGGCAACAATAATATAGGGGCGTTTTTGTCTAAGATCCTCTGGGGTGGTAATGCCTGACCAGCAGAGCAAAATAATTGCGACAGGCACTTCAAAACAAACACCAAAGGCTAAAAATAAGGTCAGTACAAAATCAAGGTAACTGCTAATATCTGTTGCGATGGCGACCCCCTCTGGTGCAGTTTTAGTTAAAAAAGCAAAAACAAGGGGGAATACCACATAATAAGCGAAAGCCACTCCCACATAAAATAATAAAGTACTGGAAAAAAGTAAGGGATAAATCAGGCGTTTTTCGTGCTGATACAGTGCGGGGGCGATAAATGCCCAAATTTGATACAAAATATAAGGCACTGAAACAAATACGGAGGCGATGAGTGTTAATTTAATAGGGGTAAAAAAAGGCGTAACAATGCTAGTGGCAATCATACTTGCCCCATTAGGCAACTGCTCCACTAAAGGTGCTGAAATGAGATGATAAATATCATTAGCGAAATACACTAATGCCAGAAATACCAATAAAATACAGGCAATGCAACGTAAAATACGGTTGCGTAATTCAATTAAATGGGAAATCAGTGGTTGGGATTCTTCAACGCTCATACAGGCTCTCGATTATTATCCAGCCGAAGAAAATCAAAGATTATGTTTTTTTCTATTATTTTCTGGTTTAGCTGGCACTAACTCTGTCTCTTCAGGGTGATATTGGTCAATATATTTTGCCAATAATTCATCTTGCTCAGCTAATTCAGCTTGATCATCTTCTGCTAATTGGGGTTGATTATCTAAAAGTGCGGTGTCTTTTTCTGTTGTTTTTTGTATAGATTTATCATTGTCTGAAACAGAATTAGACTCTGCTTCTGCTAAATCTTTGTCAATGGCACGCTGTACCTTATCCATTTCCGCTTGAATAGAAGATGTCGCAACTTGACCTTTACTCTCTAATTCCGCTTTCATTTTTTGTGCGGATTGTTTAAGTTCTTCTACGGTTTTGCTTAATTCTGGCGATAAGGATTTGAGGTTTAATTCTTCGGCTTTTTTGATATTGTCTTTTAATTCCTGTAATTTCAATTCTTGTGATAATTCATTTTGCACATTGCTGGCTAAATTACGCAAGGTTCTCACCCAGCCCATAACAGTGCGAATAGCAATCGGCATACGTTGTGGGCCTAATACAATTAGCCCCACAATCATCACTAGTACTAATTCAGAAAAACCAATATCAAACACGATTAAGCCTGTTCTTTTTCTTTCGCTTTTTCAGCTTCGTTTTTCACTTGCGTTGTCTCATTTTCAAGAGATTTAAACTCTGCGTCTTTCACTGCAGGTTCGTCTTCTTTCATGGCTTTTTTAAAGCCTTTAATTGACTCACCTAAATCTGATCCCAAGGTTCTTAATTTTTTTGTACCAAAAAGTAAGACAACGATTGCAACGATAATGAGAAGTTGCCAAATACTAATACCACCCATATAGTTTTCCTTATTATTAATTAATCAAACTTGCTAGAGTTTAGCCCTTTTAGCCCTGTTGAACAATAGCTTAAAGGAATTATTTTTTCTCTTCGCCATTATCGGCGAAAAAATAAACCATATAACCACAAAATTATGCTACTCACCAATGCCATAGAAATTAACCACGTCGGCAAGGTGGCGAATTGCCATAGGGTTGCCACAAAAATCACCGTTCCCACCCACAAAAAAGAAGATTTTCTTTGCTGTTTTTCTCGTTGTTGCAGTTGCTGATTAATTTGGCTTAATTGCAGTTGCATTGCTTTTTGTTGCTTTAAGGCATCAAATAAGGTCATAGGGAAATCCACCGCATGTTCACGCCAATAAGGTAATTGATCTTGCAATTTATGCCACAACATTTTTACCCCCATTTGTTGGGATAACCAATCTTGTAAGAAAGGTTTAGCGGTTTGCCATAAATCTAATTGCGGATAAAGTTGCCGCCCTAATCCCTCAATATATAATAAGGTTTTTTGTAACAACACTAACTGCGGTTGCACCTGCATATTAAAACGGCGTGCGGTATTAAACAGATTCAGCAATACTTGTCCAAAAGAAATTTCCGCTAAGGGCTTAGCAAAAATAGGCTCGCACACTTCACGAAACGCCTGCTCAAATTCGTCAATATTGGTATCTTCTGGTGTCCAACCTGATTTAACGTGCATTTCTGCCACACGGCGATAATCTCGGTTAAAAAATGCCACAAAACATTCCGCCAAATAACGTTTATCATGCTCATTTAAACGTCCAACAATACCACAATCAATGCCGATATACTGCGGGTCTTGCGGATGTTGTTCACTCACAAAAATATTGCCGGGGTGCATATCCGCATGAAAAAAGCTATCACGAAATACTTGGGTAAAAAAGACTTGTACCCCACGTTCCGCTAGCAATTTCATATCCGTACCATTGTCTTCTAAGCGTTGAATATCGGAAACAGGGATACCATAAATGCGTTCCATTACGATCACATTTTTATGGCAAAATTCAGGGTACATCGTAGGAATATAAAGCATCGGACTTTGTTCAAAATTACGCTTAAGCTGAATGGCATTTGCCATTTCATGGCGTAAATCCAATTCAGCTAACAAGGTTTTTTCATATTCCTGCACCACTTCCACAGGACGTAAACGATACCCCTCTTTACTTAACTTAGGCACCCAACTGGCTAATAAATACATCAAACTTAAATCTGCTTGAATGGTGGGCAAAATATGAGGGCGTATTACCTTAATCACGACCTCTTGCCCAGCTTGTTCTTGTTCAGCATTAAATTTAGCACAATGCACTTGTGCAATAGAAGCAGACGCCAAGGCTTGTGGATCAAAATCCACAAACCAACGTTCAAGTTTATCGCCTAAAGCTTGTTCAATTTGCTGACGAGCTAATTCGCCAGAAAAAGGTTCAACCTGATCTTGCAATAATGCCAATTCATCAGCAATGTCAGGGGGAAAGAGATCACGGCGTGTAGATAGCATTTGCCCTAGCTTAATCCAAACAGGCCCAAGCTGTTGCAACGCCAAACGCAAACGCAGCCCAAAGGATTTATCACTATGTTGATTATGTAACCAAAATAGCCCTTTTCTTGCCCAACGCAATATTCTGGTATGGCGATGAGTAGGTAACTCTTCATCAATGCCATAAATAAGAAAGGTTTTAACAATATGGTAAAAACGCTTAATTTGACTGATTTTCATAAAGTAATTTCGCAATACGTTGTTCTAAAAGTGCGGTCTGTTTGGCTAAAGTTTTGACTTCTTGATTAAAATCTTGCACCGCTAAACGAGGGGAAAGCAGCTGCCATTCTTCCGTTAAACGTTCGCCCCAATATTGTTGGCTAGTGGCAATATGCTGTTTTATATGGGTTGTTAAGTGGCGAGCAAAACTAACGCTACTATATGCCAACACATCGCCTAAATAAGGGGCTAATAATAAAGCAGGATCTTTTTCCAACTGTTCTAACAAGGCAACAAAATCTTGTAACACTTGTAAATCGCCATGCAAAATGATGGATTTATCATTAATCAATTGGCTTAATTGTGCTTTAGAAGGGGGATTAAATAATAAGTGACGTGCAATCGCCACATCGCAATCCGCTTGCTCCCCATATTGACCAACAACATCAATAGCCTGATCTGAAAAACACAAATAAATTTGTAAACCTTGAGATTGTAAACCTATCGCCAACACTTTACCTTGCAATTTCGCTAAATAAGGTTTGGCTTCAGGGCTATGATGCAATAAATGATTAAGCCCATTTTCTATCCCAGCTTGCAATAATTGTGTCAACATAATCAATCCCTAAAACTTATAACCACGATGCAATGCCACAATACCAGCGGTTAAATTATAATAACTGGTTTGCTCAAAGCCTGCTTGTTCCATCATAGATTGCAATTCTTGCTGGGCAGGGTGCATACGAATTGACTCCGCCAAATAACGATAACTATCGCCATCATTCACCACCACCTCACCAATTTTCGGCAAGATATTAAAAGAATAAAAGTTATAGGCTTGACTTAAAGGGGCAAAAATCGGTTTAGAAAATTCCAACACCAATAAACGCCCACCGGGTTTTAGCACACGATACATAGAACGCAAGGCTTTGTCTTTATCCGTTACATTACGCAGCCCAAAGCTAATCACAATACAATCAAAACTGTTATCGGGAAAGGGTAACATTTCCGCATTGGCTTGCACATAATCCACATTGCCGACTACCCCCAAATTACGCAATTTTTCTCGCCCTACTTGCAACATGGAGTCATTAATATCAGCAAGCACCACACGCCCAGTTTCCCCCACTAAACGGGAAAACTTGGCAGAAAAATCCCCTGTTCCACCAGCTAAATCTAAAATATGTTGCCCTTTGCGTACCCCACTACAATCAATGGTAAAACGCTTCCAAAGACGATGAATACCAAAGGATAATAAATCATTCATTAAATCATATTTGCCCGCCACAGAATGAAACACCTGTGCCACCATTTGTTGTTTTTTTTCTTTGGCAACAGTTTGAAAACCAAAATGAGTGGTTTCTGGATTATCAAGCTGGGGATCGGAATGAGAAAAGTGCGGTTGATTTTCAGAAAATTTTTTCATAATTAAGGGCATTATTCAGATCAAACATTGCCACATTATAGCAAAAAATCGAAACAAAACATCATTATCCTTGTGCTATGGTTGGTTCAATTTAAAATAAATATTAAGCATACATTGCAACATTGTATCCATATAGATACAATACACTCTCTAATATGGAGATAAAAATGTTATTCATTATCCAAACCGAATTGTTTCAATCTTGGCTATCTAAATTAAAAGATTTACAAGGAAAAGCGGCGATTATTCATCGTATTAATCGAGCAAAAAACGGCAATTTTGGCGACCACAAATCTGTTGGTGATGGTGTATATGAAATGAGAATTCCAAAAGGTCCAGGTTATCGAGTATATTATGCTAAGAAAAAAGAAATAACCTATATTCTTATTTTGGGAGGCAATAAATCAACACAACAAGAAGATATTAAAAAAGCAAAAGAATTATGGCAAGAAATAAAAAAACAGGAAAATGAAAATGACTAAAAAGATCGAATTAAAGGTTTTTGATACCGCAGAGTATTTAGATAGCGAAGAAATGATCGCCGCTTATTTAACTGAAGTGCTTGAAGAAGGCGATGTCAATGAATTTCTTTCAGCATTAGGCGAAGTTGCTAAAGCAAGAGGTATGACAGAACTTGCCGAAAAAACGGGATTAGGACGAGAAAGTCTATATAAGGCATTATCTGGTAAAAATAAACCTCGTTTTGAAACTATCGTGAAAATTATGAATGGGCTTGGATTTAAACTTGCTTCTATGCAAAGTTAATTCTATTTCAATACATTATCAATTGTCTCAGTTTAAAACAAAGCGGCACACAGAAGATAATATGGCGAGGAATGTTAACGTTGTACTATTTTAAAGTGAGGGGTTATATTGTTAAAGTGCGGTAAGTTTTTGAATTATTTTTTCACTTTTATTTCTCCGCCTTGGCTAACGGTTTTCGCCGTTGGCGACTTACTTTCTTTGCTGTTCAGAGAACAGAGGACGGAAGACAGAGGACAGAATAATGGCTACACTAATTTATTAGTATTTAAGATTAATACTGTCCTCAGTCCTCAGTATTCTGAATTTCACAGGGAATTTTTAAGGGGGAGTGATCGGATAATCAAGATTTTTGGAAAAAATCAAAAAACTGACCGCACTTTCCTCCCATTTTTAAAATAATCTCTCATTGAAACAAACATAAAATAAAAATGGCTATATGAACAATGAAAAAAATCACAGTATAATGCCCAGCATAGATTTATAAATCATTTCCATGGAAAATCATCATGAACACAACAAACAATCTCTGGTTCGCTTTTCTTTCCGCTTGTACGGGAATTTTATTATTTTGGGGAGCTGTATTAGCCTTACACCTGACCCTTGCTATATTTAGCTTACTGCTTACCTACAGCCTGAGCTTACTTATCGCAGAACGACTACAACGACATTTTCCTCAATTATCCCACCGCAAATTAATAGCGGTATCTGTTTTATTACTCGCCTTAATAACCCTATTCTATACCATCGGCGATTGGCTGGGGGATAGCCAACATAATGACTTTACCCATATCCCACAACAATTTGCCCAACTTTTTCAACAGTTACATTCCAGCTTACCTGAAAATATTAGCCGTTATTTACCCTCAAGTTTACAAGCCTTTCATCATTATTTTATTAACTGGTTACAACAACATAGCCTCGAGTTACAACAAATTGGCGGACATACTCTAAAAGGCATTGGCTATATTATTATTGGCATTGTAATAGGGGCAATTATGGCAATACAATATAAACCACATAACACCAATAAACCGCTAACCCAATCCCTACAAACAGGCTTTACCACTTTAATGACCTGTTTCAATCACGTCTTTCTTTCACAAATAAAAATTTCCGCCATTAACACCGCACTTACCGCCTTATATTTGGTGATTTTATTGCCTTTATTTCATCAACATCTTCCGTTAAAAACCTTACTTATTCTTTTTACGTTTTTAGTGGGATTATTGCCAATCGTCGGTAACTTAATTTCAAATTCAGTGATTGTCTTACTCAGTTTAACCATTAGCTTACCCCTAGCAGGGGCGTCTTTAATTTGGTTAATTTTTATCCACAAACTTGAATATTTCCTCAATGCCGAAATTATTGGACAAAAAATTCAAGCTAAAGCCTGGGAATTATTATTGGTGATGTTAGTGATGGAAGCATTATTTGGTATCGCAGGGCTAATCGTTGCGCCTATAGGTTATGCACAATTAAAATTAACCTTACAACAAAAAGAATTGATTTAAAGTGCCGTGGGTTTTTGAATTATTTTTTCACTTTTATTTCTCTACTTTGCTAACAGTTTCGCCCTTTTATCAAGGGGCGACTATAATCGCCCTTTTAAATTGAAACGACTATAAAAACTTGCGTACAGGCGCAAAACTTTTACGATGAATAGGTAAGGGGCCGAATTGTGCTAGTTTTTCTAAATGCAGTTTGGTGGGGTAGCCTTTATGTTTGGCAAAACCGTATTGGGGATATTGCTGATCCAAAAGTAACATTTCTTGATCTCGGGCGACTTTTGCGAGAATTGAGGCAGCACTAATTTCAGCCACAAGGCTATCGCCTTTGACTACCGCTTGTGATGGATATGACCATTTGGGTAGGCGATTACCGTCAACCAACACAAAGTCTGGTAATATCGCGAGATTTTCTACCGCTCTTTGCATGGCTAACATACTGGCTTGTAAAATATTGAGCTGATCAATTTCTTCTGCTTCGGCGCGCCCTAAGCTCCAAGCCAGTGCATTTTGTTTAATTTGTTCTGCCAGCAATAGTCGTTTTTTTTCACTCAGTTTTTTGGAATCCATTAAGCCTGCTATGGGTTTATTGGGATCTAAAATTACAGCTGCGGTTACCACCGCACCTACCAATGGGCCTCGTCCCACTTCATCAACGCCAGCAATATAATGTGCATTAGGATAAATAAATTCAACGGTCATTTTCTTGTTCCAATATTTGTTGCACTGCTTCAGCCGCTTGTTTATCCGCATCACGCTGGATGAATTGATGCAAATCGGTAAAACGTTGGATTAATTGGTTTCGCTTTTGTTGAGCTTGTTCATTGTCTGCGAATAACTCGCCGAGCTGTTGTGCTAAGTTATCTGGCGTACAATCTTGTTGGATCAGCTCGGGGACAAGCATTTCATTAGCAAGTAAATTCGGTAGAGAAATATATGGCGTTTTGACTAAGCGTTTAGCAAGCTGATAGGTAGTTGCTTTCATACGATAAGCAACCACCATAGGCGATTTACATAGCATCGCTTCCAACGCCGCTGTGCCTGAGGCTAATAAAGTGGCTTGGGCAATAATCATTGCTTGGCGTGCATAGCCGTTGAGTAAAATAAGATCTAATTCAGGGGCAACTTTGGCTTTTATTTGTTCAAATTGTTGGCGGCGAGCTGGGCTAGTAAAAGGTACTAAAAATTGTAAGTCAGGAAATTGTTGCTTTAATTTTTGTGCGGTCTGGAGAAAAGGCTCGCTTAAAAATTCAAGTTCTGTACGGCGGCTGCCCGGTAAAATTGCCATATAGCGTTGTTGTGGGTCTAATTGCAATAATTCACAAGCCTCATCTCGTGAAGGTTTTAAGGCAATGCTATCCGCCATTGTATGCCCAATAAAGCGACAAGGTACGTCAAATTTATCATAAAAGGCTTTTTCAAAAGGCAATAAGGCTAACACTTGATGGGTAGCTTGGGCAATTTTATGAATTCGTTTTTGTCGCCATGCCCACACAGAGGGGCTAACATAATGAAGGGTTTTTATCCCTTGTTGCTTTAGCTTTAATTCTACTGTTAAATTGAAATCAGGCGCATCAATCCCAATAAACACATCGGGGCGTTGTTGTAACATTTGTTGAATGATAAAACGGCGGATTTTAAGTAAACGCGGTAAATGCTTAACCACTTCACTTAATCCCATAACGGCAATGTCTTCCATTTCTACTAAACTTTGGCAGCCTTCCGCCTGCATTCTAGGCCCAGCAATACCAATAAAACGTGCATTAGGATAAATGATTTTTAAGGCTCGAATAAGCCCTGCGCCAAGAATATCACCAGAAATTTCGCCAGCGACAAGACCAATAAGCGGGTAATCTTTATTTTTTTCCATAGATAAAAAACACTTAAAAAAATGACCGCACTTTGAGTACGGTCGAGAAATCATTTGCTTTATTTAGCGAATAATACCACGAGTTGAACGCTTGAAGAACTCAATAAAGAAGCTGATTGCGGAATCTTTTTCGGCAATTTGTTCAATCTCTGGCATCACTTCGTCAAGGGTTTTACCACTACGATAAATGAGTTTATAGACATTACGAATGGAATGGAGCGTTGGCTTATCAAAACCACGTCGTTTTAAGCCTTCAATATTGACGCCAAAAGGTTGTGCATGGTTTCCTTGTGCCATTACATAAGGTGGTACATCTTGACTTACCATGGAGCCACCACCAAGCATAACATGCGCCCCCACAATGACAAATTGATGAATGGCAGACATTCCACCAACAATCACAAAATCGTCTAATTCTACATGCCCCGCTAAGGTTGCATTATTGGCAAGAATACAGCGATTTTTAATTTGGCAATCATGGGCGATATGGGCGTTAATCATAAAGAGGTTATCATCACCAATACGGGTTACGCCACCGCCTTGTACCGTACCACGATGAATAGTTACACTTTCACGAATACGATTGCGGTTACCAATAAAGGTTTTTGTGGGTTCACCTTGGTATTTGAGATCTTGATTCACTTCTCCAATACTCGCAAACTGGAAAATTTGGTTTTGTTCGCCAATTTTGGTAATACCATTTACCACCACGTGAGAATGTAGAACCGTTCCTTTGCCAATTTCAACCTCTTTACCGATGACACAAAAAGGCCCAATAACCACATTTTCAGCAATTTTCGCCCCTTGTTCTACGATTGCAGTTGGGTGAATTTTTGCACTTTGATGAATCATAATTTTCTCCCATCGTAAAGATTAACGACGTGCACACATAAGCACCGCTTCACAAGCTAGTTCGCCATCAACGGTAGCAATGCCTTTAAAGCGAGTTACCCCACGACGTTCTTTGATCACTTCCACATAGAGTTGCATTTGATCGCCCGGTACCACAGGTTGTTTAAAACGCACTTCATCAATACCTGCAAAATAGAAAAGTTCTTCATCGTTAAGATTATGAGTTTTAAACGCCAAAATTCCCATTGCTTGTGCTAAGGATTCTAAAATCAATACCCCAGGAAAAATCGGTTTATGAGGAAAATGCCCCGTAAAACAAGGTTCATTTACGCTCACATTTTTAATGGCTTTTAACCATTTTCCTTCCTCAAAATTAACCACTCGATCAACTAAAAGAAAAGGGTAACGATGTGGCAATAATTGCATAATTTCATTAATATCAACAATTCTTGCTGTGCTTTGTTCAGTTGTCATTTTAATCCTTGCTCGCTAAGTTATTAGTTATTTTGACGCTCTAATGCTTTCAAGCGTTTATTCATATTATCAATATTTAAAGTTAAAGCAGCGGTTTTACGCCATTCTTTATTTGTTTGTAAAGGGATCCCCGAAGAATAGACACCCGGCTCAGTGATAGGACGCATTACCATTCCCATACCTGTAATGGTAACTTGATCACAAATTTCCATATGCCCATTGATAACACTAGCACCACCGATAAGGCAATAACGCCCAACTTTTAGGCTTCCTGCCATAATGACACCACCAGCCACCGCTGTGCCTGTACCAATATGCACATTGTGGGCAATTTGACAGAGGTTATCAATAATCACATTATCTTCAATCACAGTAGCATCTAACGCACCACGGTCGATACAGGTACAAGCCCCTATTTCCACATTATTACCAATGATGACAGTTCCTGTTTGTGGAATTTTAATCCAACGTCCACGTTCATTGGCATAGCCAAATCCATCGCTGCCAATAACTGCCCCCGCTTGAATTAAACAATGCTCGCCAATTTGCACTTGATGATAAATACTCACATTTGCCCATAGTTGGGTGTTGGCACCAATTTTGGCTTGTTTACCAATAAAGCAATTTGCACCAATTACCACATTATCACCAAGCTCAACCCCATCTTCAATGACGCTATTAGCCCCGATAGACACATTGTGACCTAATTTTGCAGTGGCTGAAATTACCGCACTTTCCGCAATACCTTGGGCAGCTTTTGGTGTGCTATCCATATATTGTGCCAGTAACGCATAAGCAACATAAGGATCTTTAACAATTAAGAGGTTACTTTGTGCTGAGCAATAGCTAACATCTTGTTCTGTTACAATAATGGCACCTGCTTGGCAATGCGATAATTGTTCACGAAATTTAGGATTGGAAATAAACGTAATTTGCTTATTGTTCGCCTGCTCTAAAGGGGCAATGCTCTCAATCAAAATATCGGCGTTACCCCTAAGGGTAGCACCGATTTGTTCTGCTAATTGTTGTAGTTGATATGCCATTATTTAGCCTGTGCTGGAATTGCTTTTAAAACCTCTTCCGTAATATCTTTTCCATCGCCATATACCACAGAATTTGCATCTAACACTAAGGTATATTTTTTATCTTTTGCCACTTTATCGGTAGCTTGTTGAATACTTTCTAATAGTTTTGTTCTTTCTTCCGCTTGACGTTTATCATAAGCCACTTGGAATTCTTGAGCTTGTTTGTCATGCTCAGCCACTAATTTATTAATAGCTTCTTCCGCTGCCGCTTGTTGTTTATACAGATCTTCTTGACGTTTTTGTAACTCTGAAGGACGCTGTTTTGGATCTTTAGCATCTTTTTCTAACTTCGCCACTTGGTCATCGATTTTCTTTCTTTCTGCCTGAATTTTCTCTTCAATGGCTTTTTTGCTAGCCTCTAATTTTTCTACCTGAGGTTTAAATTCCGCATCTAATTTTTCTTCTGTTGCTTTACGATCTGGGTGATTTTGGAAAAGGTAGCCAGCATTAATAAAAGCAATATTTTCAGCGGCATTTGCTAAACCTGAAGTGAATGCTAACGCTAAAGAAAGTGCGGTCACTTTTAAAACTTTTTTCATAAGATTTTCCTTAATTTTGATGATTGAGTAAATAATAACTTACCATAGGATCTCATTTTAAACATAAATCCTATGGTAAAGGTTTTTTAATTAGAAGGTGCCACCGATACTAAACTGGAATTGTTCAATTTCGTCACCATCATATTTTTTAATCGGTTTTGCGTAAGAGAACACCAAAGGCCCAATCGGCGATTGCCATTGTAATGCTACCCCAGCGGAAGCTCGTACTCTGGTAGGATCACCATAGTCAACGGTAGTAACACTAGCACTAAGTCCCTCTTTATCTTTTTTCCAATGAGTATTCCACACACTTGCTGCATCAACAAAGACAGAGGTTCTTACTGAACGTTGGTTTTTATCTGCCACAAATGGGGTTGGGAAAATTAATTCCACACTGGCGGTTGCCATGGCATTACCGCCAACCACATCGCCGTTAATATAATCATAACAAGTTGCGGCTGCCGTTACGCTTTGACAACTTGAATTAGAGGCATTTGATTGCGACATATAAATGGCTTGAGGCCCTACCCCACCGTATGCAAAACCACGCAAGGAACCTAATCCACCAGCGGTATAATATTGATAGAATGGTAAACGTTTACCGCCAAAGCCATCGGCATAATTTGCCCCTATTTTTCCTGATAATACCCAAGTATGATCACGATTTAGTGGATAAAAACCTGTGGCATCAAAGTTTAATTTATAGTATTTATTATCAGAGCCCGGTGCGGTAACCCGTCCACCTAATGTAGCTTTAATCCCAGATGTTGGGAAATAACCACGATTTAAACTGTTATAATTCCAACCAAAGGAGACATCAAAATCGCTGGCTTTAAATTTCCAATCATCAAAGTTCATGGATTGCAAATATAAAGAGCGGTTATATTCTGGGAAAACATTTTTTAACTTATTATAGGTGTAGCCTGCACCAATATAAAAAGCATTATTTTCATTAACTGGAAAACCTAAGGTACCATTAATACCGTAAGTGGTTCTTGCATAAGACGCAATACTATCGTTATTTGAGTTATCATAGGTTTCATAGAAAATATTCCCGCCTAAGCTAACCCCATCTTTGGTAAAATAAGGCTCATTATAGCCTAAGCTCACACTTGTTCCATAATCGTTACGTGAACCTGATAAGCTAATGGAAGACCCCATACCTAAGAAATTATCCTGCTTAATACTTGCCTGATAACTTAAACCACTTTCTGTACCATAACCAATACCAAAGTTAATACTTCCCGTATTACGTTCTTTGACTTTATAAATCACATCAAGTTGATCATCAGTGCCTTCTACGGGAACGGTTTTATAATCAACGGTTTCAAAAAATCCTGTGCGTTCTAACCGCACTTTGCCTAGCTCAAGTAAGCTCGCTGAAAGCCAAGTTCCCTCTTGTTGGCGCATTTCTTGGCGCAAAGTAGAATCCGCACTCACATCATTACCTTCAAAGCGAATACGACGTACGGAATAGCTTCGTCCTGCATCAACCACAAAGGTTAAAGCAACGGTATGACTGTTATCATCAAATTCTGGGTGTAAATTAATGGTTGCCGTGGCATAACCACGTTCACCTAATTTGGCTTTAATGGCTTCTTCTACGGTATTAATATTTGAACCACGGAAAATTTCGCCTACTTCAATATGTTGTAAAGCGGGTAATAATTCCGTACTCATTCCAGCGGTATCTCCGACAATACGCGCTCCACTAACACGATATTGAGCTCCTTCATTCATATCAATAGTAACTTCAACAGTGGTATCTTTTTCTTTGCCGTCAATGACTTCTGAAGGATTAATTTGCACATTTGTATTCGTAATTTGAAATTTTGCATAGCCCTGATTGAGATAGAAATTACGCAAGGTTTCAAGATCAAGTTCAAATTTTTGTTGTTCAAACTTATTTCCCCATAACTTCCACCAAGAATCGGGTTGTAACTCAATTTGTTCTAATAACTTACTATCACTAAAATGCTCATTACCATGGAAAGTGATTTGTTTTAAAATCGCCATATCATTTTCTTTGATAACCAGTTTTACCTCGGCACGATTATTAGGTAAACGATTAATCACTGTTTCAACTTTCGCATCATAACGTCCTACGCTACGATAATGTTCTTCTAAACTCTGGCTAAAAGCCTTGAGTTTTTCATTATTTAACACTTCGCCTGTCGCAATACCATTGGCTTCTAAATTTTGTTTTAATGCCTCTGTAGGGACAGCCTTATTACCTTCAATCACAATATCCGCGATAACAGGGCGTTCCACAACGGAAATCACTAAGGTATTACCATCACGAGAAGCACGTACATCTTCGTAAGCATTTTGCAAAAACATGGAACGAACCACATTAGCAATATCATTATCTGTTGCTCGTTGCCCAACCCGAACAGGTAAACTTGCAATAATGTTGCGTTCTGTACTCGGTTGTACGCCTTCTACGCGAATATCTTGTACCACAAAAGGTGCGGCAAGAGCCGATCCTGTTGCGCCAAATAGTAAGCTAGTAATAAGAAGTTTTTTCATCGTAACAATGATCCTGTGTAATCAAATAAATGGTTTGTAGAAGAAACTACAAGCGTAAAAAATCATTAAATAATGCAAAAAATGTTAACATTAGCAATAAAGTTGCGCCTATTCGATAACTGATTTCTTGCACACGGGCGGATAATGGCTTACCGCGTATGGCTTCTGCGGCGAGAAACACTAAATGTCCACCATCTAAAACAGGCAATGGAAATAGGTTCATAATGCCTAGATTCACACTAATGAGTGCCATAAAACTTAAATAATAAACAAATCCTATTTCTGACGACACGCCAGCACCTTTAGCAATAGAAATTGGGCCACTTAAATTATTTAAGGATAAATCACCTGTGAATAATTTACCAATCACTTTTATAGTAATCCAACATAATTGGAGCGTTTTTTCTATGCCTTTTTGCAAAGACTCAAGCATACCATATTTTAATTCAGTACGATACTCATCAGAAATCGGGTCAAGAGTTGGTGCTAAACCAACAAACCAACGCTGTTCATTTTTCTCTGGTAAAATTTCTCTGTGGTAAATTTCACTATCACGCTCAAAGGTTATCTCTAAAGGCTGACCATTTGAATCCTGTATCATTTGCACAAATTGTTGCCAATCTACCTGTTGCTGTCCTACAGCAATAATCTTATCACCCGCCATTAACCCTGCTCGCTCAGCCGGTGAATCCGCAACCACATTAGACAAGGTCATACTCACTTTAGTTCGCATAGGCTCAATGCCTAAGGCAGAAAATGCACTTTCTTTGTCGGGATCAAAACGCCAATGTGATAAATTTATTGTTTTTTGTGTTTCAATGCCTGTTTGTATATCTTTCAATAAGATAGCCACTTGTTGGCTTCCCATTTTGGTAGCAAGCAACATATTTACAGTTTCCCAGTCTGGCGTTTTGCTGCCATCAATCGCCATAATTTGATTATCTGGTCGGATATCTGCTTGAGCAGCCAAAGATTGTGCTTGAACCTGTTCTATCACTGGCTTTACTGTAGGAATTCCAATTAAATAGATTACCCAGTAGGCAAAAATCGCAAACAAAAAATTCGCCAAGGGGCCTGCTGCAATAACAAAGGCACGCTGTGCCACGCTTTTCTGATTAAAGGCTTGAGATTTTAATTGTTCTGGCACAGTTTCATTGCGTTCATCAAGCATTTTTACATAACCACCAAGGGGGATAAGAGAAATGGCAAATTCTGTCCCTTGTTTATCTCTACGAGACCAAATCACTTTGCCAAAACCAATAGAAAAACGATGAACTTTTATACCGCACTTTCGTGCCGCCCAAAAGTGTCCATATTCATGTACCGCAACCAAAACGGCGATAACAATAATAAAAGCACCTAAAGACCATAAAAATGACATAACGGATTATCCTATAACACAAAAAAGTAAAAATAGCTGAAGAATGGCACTGCTGCCGTTAAACTATCAATGCGGTCGAGGATACCACCATGCCCAGGAATTAACTGGCTACTGTCTTTAATTCCTGCTTCACGCTTGAACATACTTTCGGTCAAATCTCCCACAATAGAAATGGCGACCGTTGCGACAGATAATAAGATAAATTCACTCAGTGGAATAGCGCCATTAATTTGGGTAAATTGCAAAAATAACCAAGCAAAAATTGCTGCTGTTACTAATCCTCCTAACACCCCTTGCCAAGTTTTTCCGGGAGAAACTTTAGGGGCAAGTTTATGTTTACCAAATTGACGCCCTGCGAAATAGGCACCTGAATCCGCCGCCCAAACGAGAACAAAGACATATAACAGAAGTACGACACCATGATAAGGATCTAAGGTATATTGGCTTAAACGTAAACTTAACACGCCAACAAAAAAGGGAATTAAAGTTACAAAAGCAAAGAGAATTTGTGCCACAATATTACGTCCCCAACGGGCAATACTGCTAGGATAAAGGGCGATTAAGCTAATAGCAACAAGCCACCAAATAACGGAAATCAATAATAAAAATTCGCTAGATTGTAAAAATACACGTCCTATGACTAACTCATTGAGACCACTATACAGCCAGAGAAATAAAAGTGCGGCACTTATTACGGTAATTAACCCACGTAATAAAGTGGATTTTAATTGGGGAAATTGTGTCCATTCCCAAATGGCTAAGACAATCACCGCCCCTAAGGCTAAAGCAAAATAGAAAGGTGGAAAATAAAATAATACGGCAAATACAGCCAGAATAAGCACGATTGCCGATAAAATTCGTTGTTTTAGCAAAACCCTATCTCCTCATTATAAGTTATTCACAACCACCAAAACGGCGATGACGCTGTTGATAACTGATTAATGCTTGTTCAAAAATATGCTGATCAAAATCAGGCCAAAGTACATCGGTAAAATAAAATTCTGCATAGGCAATTTGCCATAACAAAAAATTACTAATACGTTGTTCGCCACTAGTACGAATCAAAAGATCCACAGGAGGTTGCTCACCCGTGATTAACGCTTGTTGAAAATGCGCTTGGTCAATTTGCGAGAGTTCTAACTGTCCTTGCTGTACTTGCAGCGCAAGCTGTTTAGCCGCCTGAACAATATCCCAACAACCACTATAATTTGCCGCAATGTTTAAGGTAAGTGCGGTGTTATTTTGTGTTAATTTTTCAGCTTTATAAATTTTTTCCTGTAAATTTTCACTAAATTGGGAAACATCGCCTAAAATTTTTAGGCAAATATTATTTTTATGCAATTTTCCCACCTCAAGATCTAAGGCTTGCATAAATAAGCTCATTAAAGAGTTGACTTCTGTTTCTGGTCGTCCCCAATTTTCCTGACTAAAAGCATATAGGGTAAGGTGTTTAATCCCCATTTTTAGCGCATAGCCTACGGATTGGCGTACCGCATTTACCGCATTTTTATGACCAAAAATACGCATTTTCCCTTTTTGTTTCGCCCAACGTCCATTACCGTCCATAATAATGGCAACATGTTGAGGAATATTTTGAGGATCTAATTGTGTCATTGAGTACTCATTATTTGTTAATAACCAATCATATATCATCGTATCATTCAATTTTCGGCACAATATAACATAAGCACTTAACCTGAAAAACTTAAAATATATTGTCTTGCGGTTTCACGGGCAAGATGATCCACCTCGATAACTTGCTCAACGGCTTCGATCTTCTGTGGCGATATTGTTTCAACCACATATTGATTTACCCGAGCAATATCCGTAAATTTTATTTGCGCCGCTAAAAATGCCTCCACTGCAATTTCATTCGCCGCATTGATTGCCGTAGTGGCATATTGTCCTGCTTGAAATGCCTCTATGGCTAATTGTAAGCAAGGGTAACGCTGATAATCTGGTGGCATAAACGTCAAGCCATCAAGTTGATAAAAATCTAAGGGAGCAACACCAGCCTTGATCCGTTGTGGATAAGCCATTGAATGAGCAATAGGTGTACGCATATCAGGGTTACCCATTTGAGCCAACACAGAACCATCGAGATAACGCACCATAGAATGAATAATTGATTGAGGATGAATAATTACCTCCATTTCATCTTGGCTAGCATTAAATAACCAACGGGCTTCAATATATTCTAATCCCTTATTCATCATCGTGGCAGAATCCACCGAAATTTTCTTGCCCATTGACCAATTTGGGTGAGCGACAGCTTGTGCAGGAGTAATCTCAGCAAATTCGGTTAATGGTTTATGGCGAAATGGCCCCCCAGACCCCGTAAGAACAATTTTACTGATCCCTAATGAAGATAAAGGACAAAAACCAATTTGTTGTTGAGCGGCTAAAGGTAATGCCTGAAAAATGGCATTATGCTCACTATCCACAGGCAATAACTCAGCCTTATGCTGACGGACTTGCTGCATAAATAAACCGCCACAAGTCACCAAGGCTTCTTTATTGGCTAATAATACCCGTTTTCCTGCTTTTATTGCCGCCAAAGTAGGCAATAAACCTGCTGCCCCCACAATCGCTGCCATTACCTGATCCACATCAGAATGTGCCGCTAATTCACAAATTGCAGAGATACCGCTTAACACTTTGGTAGAAGATTGATAAGCCACTAATTGTTGTTGTAATGCTTTTGCGGCTTGTGCATCAGCTAACGCAACAAAGTGCGGTTTAAATTGCAAACATTGTTGCAACATCAAACTGACATTCTTTCCACCCACCAAGGCAAAAACTTGATATTGTTGAGGATTATGCTCAATGACAGAAAGCGTGCTTTTCCCAATGGATCCCGTGGAACCAAGAATCGTGATCTTTTTCATTTTTCTCTTGAGGGCTAATATAAAGAAAAAGCAGGAACAATGATTGTCCCTACTTAATAGAAAATAATAAAAATTAGAAATCCATTAATTCTTTTTCTTTATCTGCCAAAGTTTCATCAACTTTCTTAATATAAAGATCGGTAATTTTTTGGATTTCATCTTGAGCTTTGCGTTCTTCGTCTTCCGTAATTTCTTTATCTTTCAACAAAGCCTTGATTTTATCATTGGCATCACGGCGTACATTACGAATTGCAATTTTACCTTGCTCACCTTCGCCTTTTACAATTTTAATTAAATCACGACGACGCTCTTCCGTTAATGGTGGCAATGGCACACGAATAGTTGTCCCCGCAGAAGAAGGGTTTAAACCTAAATCAGAGGTTAAAATCGCTTTTTCTACAGCTTGAATTAATGAGCGATCAAATACAGTAACTGCTAAAGTACGCGCATCTTCTGCCACCACATTAGCGAGCTGACGTAATGGCGTTGCCGCCCCATAATAATCTACTTGAATACCATCTAATAAACTTGGTTGTGCACGTCCAGTACGGATTTTTGCAATATGCCCCTTAAATGTTTCAAGGCTTTTTTCCATACGATCTTGTGTATCTTTTTTAATTTCGTTAATCACGTTGTTTCCTCATTAATTAAATTAGTTACAAATTAAAGTGCCTTCATCTTCGCCTAATACGACACGTTTTAACGCACCTGGTTTGCTCATATTAAAAACTCTAATCGGCAAGCCATGATCCCTAGCTAATGTAAAGGCAGCCAAATCCATCACTTGTAATTCACGTTCAATCACATCCGCATAAGATAATTGCTGATATAATTTCGCCTGTGGATTCTTCACAGGATCACAATCATAAACGCCATCAACTTTAGTAGCTTTTAACACCACATCGGCTTCAATCTCAATACCACGCAAACAAGCCGCAGAATCTGTCGTAAAAAATGGACTTCCTGTTCCCGCAGAAAAAATCACAACACGCTTTTCTCTTAACATTTTAATGGCTTCAGACCAGTTATAAGTATCACAAATACCATTTAATTGAAATGCTGACATTAATTTTGCATTAACATCGGCACGATGTAAAGAATCACGCATTGCCAAACCATTCATAACGGTAGCCAACATTCCCATATGATCACCCACCACACGATTCATTCCAGCTTTAGCCAGTTTAGCACCACGGAATAAATTCCCCCCGCCAAGTACCACACCAACTTCAACGCCTAATTCCACTAATTCCTTAATTTCTAACGCCATACGATCCAAAATAGAAGGATCAATACCAAATCCCTCTTCGCCTTGTAAGGCTTCACCACTTAGTTTCAGCAAAATGCGTTTATATACGGGTTTGCTCATTATTTACTCCTTAAGAATTATGGACATAAAATTCTCGCTATTATAAATCATCATTGTTGTGGAGAAAATAGAAAATCCATTTATCACAAATAGTTTTTTGATAATTAAATAATAACTTTATGTGTTTATATCAAAAACTCTTAGCTATCACCGCATAACCCGTTTGTACACCTTCTATTTGATAGTTGCTTTCAGCACAAATAAAAGCACTTTGTCCTTGTTCAAGCTCGAGGGTTTCTTGAGCATTACTGAGTTGAATTTTACCCTGCATAACCAATAGAATTTCGGCATTTTCTGCTTGATGTTGGTATTGTTGTCCTTGTTGGTAACATAGCTGAGTTAAGGCAAAATCTTTGGCAGGAGTTGGATAAGTATAATATTGTTGCGTGGCAGGCTGGATAATTTTGGGAGTGATTTCTTGATAATCGATGACCTTTAATAATTCTTGAATATCAATATGTTTAGGGGTAAGACCGCCACGGATCACATTGTCGGATTCTGCCATTAATTCTATATTTTGTCCGCGTAGATAAGCGTGAGGAATGCCTGCGGCCTGATAAATGCCTTCACCTGTTTTGAGGTGGACAAGATTAAATAAGTAGAAACACATTAATCCTGCATCAAGTTTTTGTGGATCAAGTTGCATACTGTCAACGGTATAGCATACCCAATAATCAGGATCAGTGAGGGGCAGTGTTTTACCTTGATTTTGTTCTAAAATCGGTGTGAGCCATGGGGCTAATTGGGTATTGTCCGCTTGCATAATCATTGTGTAGAAGCTAGCAAGATCCTGTTGCGTTAATTGTTCGGCAAGAGGAGTGAGAGAAGGACGTATTTTTAAACTGTCAATAATTTGTTGTTTAGGTTTAAAACCATGTAATAACCAGAAATCGGATAAAGCAATCATCATTTCAGGTTTATGATTATCATCTTTATAAGTGCGTTTACTGTGGGTTAGGGGGATATTTTGTTGATTTTCTCGTGCAAAGCCTAATTCAGCTTGTTGTTTTGTTGGGTGAAGCTGAATGGATAAGGGTTCTTTGACATCTAACACTTTGAGCAAATAAGGAAGCCGATTACCAAATTTTTGTCTACTTTGTTGCCCAAGTGCGGTGGGATTTTGCTGTAAAAATTGATTTAAGGGAATTGGCTTTTGCTCTTTTTCTATGATTGCAGGTGCAGCGGAATGTGCTCCTAACCAAAGTTCTGCATAGTGGGAATGGTTAGCTTGGATATTTAATAGATGAGGAATATATTGATTACCGCCCCATACATAATGTTGAATGGTGCCTTTGAGTTTATAAATGTTGGTCATTGTTTTTCTCTAATGTTTGCACAAAGTTGGGTTGGATAATGTTTAGCTGGGCAAGGATCGTTAAAACCTTAGGTAATTGTTGAGCTTGTTCAATAAGTATGATTAAGCGTTTTCCGTTGTTGAGATCGATGACTAAAGCATTATCCGAGGTGACATTAATGGCGTGAATTTTAGCATAACCAATAAAAATATTGCCATAGAAAAAGCCGTTGGGTTTGAGCAAGAGGACTGGCGAGCGGATAAATGCGGCGTAAATGGTGAGTAAGATAATGGTGGCTAATAAATAAAAGGAAAGTGGCTTGAGATTATCAAGGCTTTGATAAATGACTAAGCATAAGAGTGCAATAAAAATCAAAGCGTCCATTTTTGCCCGCTTTTTTAACCGCACTTTTAAGAGGGTTTTGCCTTGCCAATGATCCATACCCACTTGATCATACAAGGCATAACATAAGAATAAGAGGATACCGATAAATAATAAGATGTTAATCATATTTACTACTATGGATAAAAAGGACACGCCTTAGGGCGTATCCTGTTTGAAGGAAAAATTAAGCTAAAATACCAGTCCAAGCACCAAAGATACCAAGGGCAAAGAAACCAATGATGATCCAAAGAGCATTGACACGATTACGTAATAACCACATACAAGCAAAGGTAAGCAGTAATGGTAATAAACCCGGCATTAAGCTATCCAAAACATTTTGTACGGTGGTAACTTCAATGGTGCCGTCTTGTTTTGGTATGGTGGACATGACTAATGGTACGTTGATACTCGTCCATTTTTGCACCAATGCCCCCATAATAAATAACCCTAGGATTGAAGCCCCTTCAGTTAATTTTTGCAATAAGCCGCCACTCATATCGCCAACAATATCTAGACCTTTACGATACCCATAAGTTACGCCAAAATAGCGAGTGGCTAAACGTACAAGGTTAAATAATAGGAAGAATAAGACTGGGCCTAATAAACTTCCCGTTAAAGCCAAATTTGCCCCAAGTGCCGCAAATACGGGACGCGCTGTTCCCCAATAGATAGGATCACCCACCCCCGCCAAAGGCCCCATTAAGCCCACTTTAATTCCGTTAATCGCCGCATCATCAATTTCTTTACCATTCGCACGTTCTTCTTCCATCGCAATGGTAACCCCTAATACAGGTGCCGCAACGAAAGGTTGGGTATTAAAAAATTCTAAATGGCGTTTAATCGCATCTTTACGTTCTTGTGAATTTGGATCAGGGTAAAGACGTTTGATAACGGGTACCATAGAATATGCAAAACCTAAGGCTTGCATACGTTCAAAGTTCCACGAACCTTGAAAAAGATTTGAGCGAAGTACAACGGCATTTAAATCTTTTTGTGTTACTTTTTTCTCTGTCATCGTTTTTATCCTATTAGTCTAATCTGTTATCAAGATCGTTATTATTGGTCGTTTGTACAACCACTTGTTTGTTTTGGTTATATTTAGGGTGTAATTGAATATAAAGCAAAGCAGTAATGGTGCCTAATACCCCTAATGCCACAAGGTTAAAATCGGTAAAGCCTGCCACCACAAAACCAGCATAGAAAAATGGCATTAAATGACCAGAACGCATCATATTGATAACCATGGCATAACCCACAATGGCGATAAAGCCCCCAGCAATTTTTAATCCCATCGTGATAACTTCTGGAATACTATGCAACATCGTTTGGACGGTATCTGTCCCCGCGGTCAACACCACAAGTAAGGAAGGAATAGCAATACGCATCGCTTGTAATAATAATGCAGTGCAATGTAAAACATCGAGTTTAAAGAGATTGCCTGTTTCCACTGCTTTATCGGCTGCGTGTTGGAAACCTACGGTAATCGCACGAACCACATAGGTCAAAACTTGACCCGCCGCGGCAAGTGGAATGGCTAAAGCAATAGCAGTAGGAATATCTTGTCTACCAACAATCACCAAAATAGTGGACACCACAGAGGCGAGCGCTGCATCAGGTGCTAAAGCTGCCCCAATATTCATCCAACCAAGAGCAAGTAATTCAAGCGTACCACCAACAATAATACCTGTTGTCATATCGCCTAACACTAAACCAATCAGAGTACAAGCAATTAACGGGCGATGTGTTTGCCATTCATCAAGAATCGATCCCATACCGCAAATACAAGAAATCAGAAAAACGAGTATAATTTGAAATGTTGAAATTTCCATAAGTTTGTCCTTAGATTAAGTTATTTTTCTTTAACAAATCCATCATATATTGACGGCTATCATTGGATACTTTACGCACATCAAGTTCAATATTACGGGCAGCAATATTTTTAAATGCCTCAATATCTTGTTGATCCACAGAAACCGCACTGGTAATCATTTTTTTACCTTCTCGGTATGCCATACCACCAATATTAATAGATTGCATTGGCACGCCAGCATCAAGTAAACGCACAATATCCGTTGGATTAGTGAATAAAAGCATAACACGATCATTACCGTATTCAGGATTGTTATAAACTCGCACCATTTTATCCACATTCACAACATGAGCAGTAACCCCTGGTGGAGCCACACTTTTTAACATAGTAGAACGCACTTGATCTTTGGCAACATCATCATTTACCACAATAATACGGCTAACTTTACTTTCTTTTGTCCAGCGTGTCGCGACTTGCCCATGGATAAGGCGATCATCAATACGTACTAAGCCAAAGCTCATACGCTTACCATTATCTACGACTGGAGATTGAGGCGTTGCCTGTTGAGCAACCGCAGCGGCAGATTCTGAGGATTTTTCTGCATCTTGCTCTTGATATTTTAAGGCTCTTACCCCTAAACGCCCAGCTTCTAAAGCAACTTCTACCAGTTCATTAAGCTCAGGATCATCATCTCTTGCCATAAAAGTTTCGACCAACATTGGCACATTGACCCCGGTAACAATATCCATATTCTCTTTACCATCGGCGATACGATTCGCTGCATTGAATGGGCTACCGCCCCAAGTATCAACTAAAAATAATACTTGCTGACAATGTGCTAAATCCTTATCAAGTTTATCTTGATATTTTTCCATAATCGTTTCAGCATTTTCGCCAGCAACAAAATCAATATAAGCAACATTTTCTTGTTCACCAATAAGCATTTCTGTTGTTTTTAACAACTGCTCAGCGGCGACACCATGGGTTGCTATGATAATCGCAATACTCATCTATTCTCCTTAAATTTAAATAAAATAATAAATACCAAATGATTTGTATGCGGCGCCAAGTCTAGCGGAAAATCCCTTAACGAAATATGACGAACTTCACAAAATTGAAATTTCATATGAAAAAATAAGGCTGATTTGGTGTGATTGAATAGATTTTGTGCTTTGAATAGGACTAAAATACTCCTTATTGAGTATGGGTATAGTGGTTTCAATTAATTATCGCCCCACTTTAAAATAAGAAGATACTTAGAATACAACATATAAATATAACGAAGTACACCACCCCTACATTATTTTAAAGTATAACAACTATAGTATAAGAGATAAAAGCCTTAGCAATATCAGAAACAAAAGTGCGGTCAAAAAATCAATATTTTTGACCGCACTTTTTATTTTTACGTTATTTAATTTGGATTATAAATTAAACACCGCAAATAACACCAAGATTGAATATAAGGTAGATAAACCATAAAAGATTAAACCACCCGCAGGCACATGGATTTTAAAATCGTGCATACCATGGTGAATACGGTGCATTGCTCCCCATACTGGGAAGATTAATAGTACTAAAATAAATAATTTACCAATAATGGTTTGTGAAAAAGCGACGAGATTTTCCACGCCACCATCAATGAGTCCAAAGGGAAGTAAAAAACCAAAGATTAAGACTAAAATTGGATAGAACATGGCACTAACCGTTGTTCCTGCACCAAAAAGTAACCATACAACAGGTTCATTGGAACGTTTTGGATCTGTTTTCATACTTTCTCCCAATTATCGATAAATTAATACTAAAGCAATAATGCTTACTAAGGCTGTGGCAATCCAAAGGGCAATGGTAATGATATTTGGATTAAGGCGTTCATTTTTTACCACAATATTTAATACCTTAGGTGTCATTACATAATATGTTACGGTATTTAATAATACCGCTGCCAAGGTGATTAAATTCAGGATAACCACAATAGGGTTTTGTAAGAACGGAATAAAATGTTGTTTTACTCCTTCAACGCCGCCACCTAAGCAAATTACCCCATAAAAAAGGATAAGGCTAAACCATAAGGTAGGAATTGCAGTGGCTTCACGAAATACATAAAGTTTGTAAAAATCTAATTTTGTCCACCAATTTGCTTTCATTTCACGCACATATTTGCGTCTTTTACTGGTTGTTGTCGTCATTTTCCTCTCCTTATTTCTGTGGTCTTAACATGGCAATAACGTAGTCTTTGGAACTTTCTACTTTGCCTTGGTTGACTGCCGCAGCAGGATCCACATGTTTTGGACACACTTCAGAACAATAACCCACAAAGGTACAGCTCCATACCCCATTTTTACCATTGATGATCTTCATACGTTCTTCTTTACCATGATCACGATTATCAAGGTTATAACGATGAGCAAGGGTTAAGGCAGCTGGGCCGACAAATTCTGGATTTAAACCAAATTGCGGGCAAGCGGCATAACATAGACCACAATTAATACACATTGAGAAAGTACGGTATTTTTCTAATTGTGCCGGCGTTTGTTTGGTACGACTTTTAGCCAGCTCTGAAGATGGATGAGGTTTACCATCTAATGCAGGGGCTTTGTTGCCAATAATGTAAGGTTTAATGGCTTCTAAACTTTCAATAAAATGGCTTAAATCTACCACTAGATCCCGCTCAATTGGGAAATTAGCCAAGGGTTCAATACGCATATGACCACTGTAATCACGCAAGAAAGTTTTGCAAGCCAATTTTGGTTTATTATTTACCATCATACCGCAAGAACCACAAATCGCCATACGGCAAGACCAACGATAAGATAATTCAGGCTCAAGTTGATCTTTAATATAGCCTAAAGCATCAAGCAATGAAGTTTGGCTATCGTAAGGCACTTGATAACTTTTTAAGTACGGCTCTTTATCTTCTTCGGGATTATAACGCAGTACCTCAATATTCATCATTTGTTGATTTATCATCTGCTTACTCCTTTCCTTTTGCGGCTTCTTGGGCTTCAGCTTCTGCCCCATACACACGTTTCGCTGGTTGAGATTTTGTGATTTTCACATCACTATATTCAATGCGTGGCATACCACTTTCATTGTAAAATGCCAGAGTATGTTTCAAATAATTGACATCGTCACGTTCGGTGTAGTCTAAACGTTGGTGTGCACCACGAGATTCTTTGCGTTCAATGGCTGAGTTGGCAATAGATTGTGCCACATCCAAAATATAGCCTAATTCAACGGTATATAACACGTTGGTATTAAAGACACTAGAACGATCAGCGATACGAATACGTTTATAACGTTCTTTTAATTCAGCGATTTTATCTACAGTTTTTTGCATACTTTCTTGGGTACGATAAATTCCGCAACCCTCTTCCATAGAATCGCCCATTTCATCACGAATTTGTGACCAAGATTCATTCCCCTCTTGGTTATAGAGAGCTTGTAAACGATTAACCACATCTTGGGCTTGAGCATCTACGGCGGTTTGATTTGCAGCGGTGGCTTCTACGGCACGTTGTGCAGCATATTCCCCAGCGACACGACCTAATACCAATAATTCCGCTAAAGAGTTAGAGCCTAAACGGTTTGCACCATGTAAACCTGATGAAGCACATTCACCCACAGCAAATAACCCTTTAATACGTGTTTCACTATTGAAATCAACCTCAATACCGCCCATGGTGTAATGTACAACAGGACGAACAGGAATTGGCGCTTTAGCAGGATCAACGCCCTCATAAGCACTGGCTAGTTCACAAATAAATGGCAAACGTTCGTGTAAATATTTTTCCCCTAAATGACGCAAGTCAAGATGAACTACATCAACCCCTTTTGCCGTTTTTAAAGTATTACCTTTACGCCATTCTTGCCAGAAGGCTTGTGAAACTTTATCACGAGGTCCTAATTCCATATATTTGTTTTCAGGTTTACCAATTGGCGTTTCAGGGCCTAGACCATAATCTTGTAAATAACGATAACCATCTTTATTGACCAAAATACCGCCTTCACCACGACATCCCTCGGTCATCAAAATCCCTGTATTTGGCAAGCCTGTTGGGTGATATTGCACAAACTCCATATCACGCAAAGGTACACCATGGCGATAAGCCATAGATAAACCATCGCCCGTTACAATACCGCCATTGGTATTGAAACGGAACGCACGACAACCACCGCCCGTAGCAATAACTACCGCATTGGCATTGATTTGGACAATTGTTCCTTCCATCATATTCATCGCCACTAAACCGCGAGCATGACCATCATCAACAAGAATATCAAGCACAAAATGCTCATCAAAACGCACGATTTGCGGAAATTGAATAGAGGTTTGGAATAAAGTATGTAATAAATGGAAACCAGTTTTATCGGCGGCAAACCAAGTACGCTCAATTTTCATACCACCAAAACGGCGAACATTCACATCGCCATCAGCTTTACGACTCCAAGGACAACCCCAACGCTCCAATTGCGTCATCTCCACTGGGGAATGCTCCACAAAATATTCCACCACATCTTGCTCACATAACCAGTCGCCACCCGCTACGGTATCGTGAAAATGTTTATCATAAGAATCTTCTTCTTTAATCACCGCAGCAGCCCCACCTTCCGCCGCAACGGTATGACTACGCATAGGATAGACTTTTGATACTAATGCAACTTTGAGATTCGGATTTGCTTCCGCAGCAGCGATTGCAGCACGTAAGCCACCGCCACCAGCACCAATAATTGCAATATCGACATTAATACTTTGCACGATATTCCTCCAAGAATTAACAAGAGTAAGATTAAAAATAAAAAATTTCCTTTTTATTAGGGTAAAGTTATTCTGCCATTATTTACGCAGGGATTTAACTTTTTTTTATAGAAAAACCAAGAAATTATTCCATTTCGTGATCTACCTCAAAAAAGTTAATTGAATGAATTAGTTATCATTTTTATTTGCATATTGAGAATAAAAATCTTTATGGATTTTTATGAAAATTATTATCAAATGGTGTAAGGAGCTTGCTTTGAGGATTAGGGAGGGGAAGTGCGGTGAGTTTTGAATGCGGATTTTATAATTTTTTCAATTTAAAATCATTCAAAAATCAACCGCACTTTTAATGTTTTAATAGGTTCTACACAAAAAAATCCCCTCAGCAAGCAAGGGGATTATTTATGATGATAATAACAAGATTATAAATTATGCTTCAATGCCGTCAAATAATACGGTGCTGAGATAACGTTCCGAAGCGGATGGTAAAATCACTACGATTTCTTTATCGGCAAATTCAGGTAACTTGGCTAAACGATCTGCGGCGGCGAGGGCGGCTCCTGAGGAAATTCCTCCTAAGATCCCTTCTTCCGCCATTAAGCGGCGAGCATATTGTACGGCGGTATCGCTATCTACGGTTTCTACACGATCCACTAAAGATAAATCTAAGTTTTTCGGGATAAAGCCTGCACCAATACCTTGAATTTTATGTGGGCCAGGTTTTACTTCTTCTCCAGCACGAGTTTGACTAATCACTGGAGATTCCGCTGGCTCAACAGCAACGGATACAATCTGTTTACCTTTTTCTTGTTTAATGTAACGGCTAACACCTGTAATTGTACCGCCAGTGCCTACGCCAGCCACTAACACGTCCACATTTCCTTCTGTATCATTCCAAATTTCAGGACCAGTGGTTTTTTGATGAATATCAGGGTTGGCTGGGTTTTCAAACTGTTTTAGCATAATATAGCGGTTTGGATCAGAGTTAGCTATTTCTTCCGCTTTGGCGATAGCCCCTTTCATTCCCTTTGCCCCTTCGGTCAAGACTAAATTAACCCCTAAGCCTTTTAATAGTCTTCTACGCTCTAAACTCATAGTTTCAGGCATGGTTAGGGTAATTTTATAGCCACGAGCCGCTGCTACATAAGCTAAGGCGATACCGGTATTACCACTGGTGGCATCAACGATTTCTTTGTCTGCCTTGAGAATACCCTCTTTTTCTGCTTGCCATACCATATTAGCACCAATACGGCATTTCACGCTAAAACTTGGATTGCGTGATTCAATTTTGGCAAGAATATTGCCATTACCAAAATGTTTTAAACGGACTAACGGGGTATTACCAATGGTTAGTGAATTATCTGCATAAACGGTCATTTGTATCTCCTTGGATATGATGTTGTTATTAGCGATTTATTCTGCATTATTTTTAACATAGCCTTTTATATGTAAAAAATAGTTATTTGCTATATTTTATAACTAAATGCTATTTTAATGCAGGAATATTATGGACTTGTTTGTCTTTATTCACTTGGGCATTAGGTAATTTTGTACGATATTGTTCTACCCACATTGCCGTTGCACCACAAACTGCCACAGGAATAATTAAAAAGTTGACGAGAGGCACAAAGGCACAAAGTGCCACCAAACTGCCAAATGTGGTATTTAACACAGGTTTTTGAGCAAGTTGATCACGCATTGTGCGGAAAGAAATTTTATGATTATCAAAAGGATAGTCGCAATATTGAATGGCTAACATCCAAGCGGTAAAAATAAACATCAACACAGGCGCAATAGTTTGTCCTAAAGCGGGAACAAAACCCAATAGGAATAAAAATAATAATCTTGGTAGGCTATAACAAAGTTTTTGCCATTCACGTTTGAGCATACGAGGAATATCTTTAACAAAATCCCACATATTGCCAGTAGAAAAGTCTTCGCCTGTAAGCATTTTTTCCACTTTTTCTGCTAATAAACCATTAAAAGGGGCAGAAATAAAGCCAGCCAAGGTGGTAAAAATAAAGTAGAAAACTAAGAGGATCATAATGATAGCCAACACTAAGATAACAGAACTTAGCCAGTCAAGCCAATCAGGCATAACATCAACAAACCACGCCGTAAACAGGGAAAGTTGAGATAAGGCAAACCAAAAAATAGCACTAAGTAGCAAGATATTAATCACAATAGGCAAGATCACAAAACGGCGTAAGCCTTTTTGCCCAATCAGTTGCCAACCTTGAATAAAATAACCAATTCCTGAAGTTAATTCTTTATGCATATTTTTCTCCATAAGGATTTACTTACTCTGATGAATAAATTCTCGGATTAACTTATAAAAATAGAAAAAAATGTGGTAAGCTAATCGCTAAATTTTTTCTTATTATATCGGCAAACACCGAGATTTTTAACTTGAATACCAGGTGATTTGTGAGATATGGATAAATAACAAGCAATAGAATGGGTTAAGAATGGATCTGAATACAATTTTGATTATCTTGGGCATACTTGCACTTGTCATATTAATTGCCCATGGATTATGGTCAAGTCGACGTGAAAAAACGCATTTTTTCAAAAACGCTAACACCTTTACACGAGATGGGCGAGTTGAGCAAAATGTGAATGACATAAATACAAAACAAAGCGATCCATTAATGGCAATGCCTGTTCAACAAGCAGGTCAATTACATCAACAGCAACAACCTTTAACTGTTCAAATGGAACCACAAACGGCAGAGACCGATCAGGCTTATCCTATTCAACAAGGATTAGACTTTGAGGCAAATATTACCGAGACTGTTGAGCGTTTTGATGAAGCGGTTTCTCCTCGACCGAGTCATCAAGAAGTTTCTTTAGAACAAGCGGTTAATGAAATAAAAATTACCTTACCTAACCCGCCCAAAGCGGAAAAGGCTGAACCTGTTTACTATGATATGTCCTCAAGCCCACGAGCTAATACAGCTCATCAAGCGAGTTATTCCTCGCCGTCTCCCACTTACCAATATCAGCAAGCCAACACCACCCAGACACAACAATCGGATTTAGCTTACCGTTCTATTGCAGATATTGAAGCAAGTTTAGGCGAAGAGGGCGTGAATTTATCTTCACAAGTCTTACGGGAACAATTAGCAACCGCCTCATTACAGGGTAAATCAGGGGCAAATAGTGCAACAGGCTTAAATCAGACTTATGAGGAACCACAGTCTTTAGAAGAGAAGCAACAAAATGTCGCTCAAGCCTCCCAAGCAACCACGAATCAGCAAGCTCAAGATTTTATTGTGCTTTATGTAGTGGCACCAGAAAATCGGGAGTTTAACGGCGGACATCTTGCTCAAGCCTTAGAAGAACTTGGTTTTGTGTATAGTGATGAAGGCATTTTTAATCGTCATTTAGACACCATGGCAAGCCCAGTCCTTTATAGCGTGGCGAATATTCATCAACCGGGTACTTTTGACTTAAATAATATGACGGACTTTAGCACCATCGGTGTAGCGATCTTTATGCAATTAACGGGCAATGCAAATGATCGTGTGAATTTTATTTACCTATGTCAAGATGCCAAAAATTTAGCAGATAAATTGGCTGGCTATGTATTAGATGAACAACAAGAACTCTTTACCGAACAAACTAAAGCCAATTATCTTGCTCGTTTAAATTAATGATTTAAGTGAAGAAATTTTAGTAAAACCGACCACACTTTTAGGGCTATAAAAGTGCGGTTTGTTTTGAAATATTTTTTATTTAGGAATAATGAGATTAAACCTATGCAGCAATCACTAGAACAGCAACTTGAGCAGTTACGTCAACAGTTGCGTCATTATGAATATCAATATCATGTGTTAGATGAACCGACCATTCCTGATGCGGAATATGATCGGTTAATGAACCAACTAAAAACCTTGGAGCAACAATATCCTGAGCTTGTTAGTGCCGATTCGCCGACTCAACGAGTGGGGGCAAAGCCTTTAACCAGTTTTGCTCAAGTACGCCACGAGATTCCGATGTTATCATTAGATAATGCCTTTTCTGATCAAGAGTTTTATGGCTTTGTGAAACGTATTCAAGAACGTTTAGGTTATAGTCATGATGATCTCACTTTTTGTTGTGAGCCTAAACTAGACGGTTTAGCGGTCAGTATTTTGTATGAGAATGGTATATTGACTCAAGGGGCAACACGGGGTGATGGCAGTACAGGAGAGGATATTACCCTCAATATTCGTACTATTCGCAATATTCCCTTGCAATTATTAATGGATAACCCACCTGCTCGCTTAGAAGTGCGGGGGGAAGTGTTTATGTCACAGGCTGGTTTTGAACAATTAAATGAGCGAGCTTTGGCACGAGGCGAAAAAACCTTTGCCAATCCACGTAATGCGGCAGCAGGATCATTACGCCAACTTGATCCAAAAATTACTCGTCAACGTCCTTTAGTGTTTAATGCTTATGGCATTGGTATTGCCGAAGGCGTGGAATTGCCTGATACCCAGTTTGCTCGTTTACAATGGTTAAAGCAGATTGGTATTCCCATTAATCAAGAGATAGCCTTATGCCAAGGTAGCGAACAGGTGCTTGAGTTTTACCGCCAAATTGGGCAAAAGCGAGATAAATTAGGCTATGATATTGACGGTACAGTATTAAAAATCAATGAAATAGCCTTACAACAACAGCTAGGTTTTGTGTCCAAAGCGCCAAGATGGGCAATCGCTTACAAATTCCCTGCTCAAGAACAATTAACCACCTTAAAAGCGGTGGAGTTTCAAGTGGGAAGAACGGGGGCAATTACCCCAGTAGCAAAACTTGAGCCTGTTTTTGTGGCTGGGGTAACCGTCAGCAATGCCACTTTGCATAATGGCGATGAAATTGCACGTTTAAATATTGCCATTGGCGATACGGTAATTGTTCGCCGTGCGGGCGATGTGATTCCACAAATTATTGGTGTCGTGCCTGAACGCCGTCCAGCTTATGCTCAAGCCATTGAATTTCCTACTCAATGCCCTGTGTGTGATTCTGCCATTATTCGTATTGAGGGCGAGGCTGTGGCGCGTTGTACGGGGGGATTAATTTGTCCAGCACAACGCAAAGAGGCATTAAAACATTTTGTATCACGCCGAGCGATGGATATTGATGGGGTAGGTGTTAAATTAATTGAGCAATTAGTGGATCGTGAATTGGTACATACTCCAGCGGACTTGTTTAAATTGGATTTGATGACCTTAATGCGATTAGATCGTATGGGGGCAAAATCTGCGGAAAATGCCTTAAATAGTCTAACGAAAGCCAAACATACTAGCCTTGCTCGTTTTATTTTTGCTTTGGGTATTCGTGATGTGGGCGAAGCAACCGCATTGAATTTAGCTAATCATTTCAAAACCTTAACGGCATTAAGACAAGCGGATATTGAACAGCTTAAAGCGGTGCAAGATGTGGGCGATGTGGTGGCAAATCGCATTTATCTGTTCTGGCAAGAACCCCATAATGTTGCTGTGGTGGAAGATTTAATGGCTCAAGGCATACATTGGGACGAAATACAAGCTCCGCAAGCGGCAAGCGACAACCCATTTAAGGATAAAACAGTGGTACTGACTGGCACATTAACCCAAATGGGGCGTAATGAGGCAAAAGCCTTGCTACAACAGCTTGGTGCGAAAGTGACAGGTAGTGTATCCGCCAAAACCGATTTTGTGATTGCAGGTGATAATGCAGGTTCAAAATTAACTAAAGCACAAGAGTTAAATATTCCTGTTTTAACGGAGCAAGATTTTTTAGACGTGGTGAATTAAGGGATAATCCTCTCTATTGAGAGGATTTTTTATAGGCGTTTCAGTGGGGATTGTTTAACGAGGGGGCGACTATAAATTTAACATAATGAATTTATTAGATAAAAATATTTATCCTTACCACAAACTAGCGTATGATAACCATTATTTATTGATCTCATATTTAATCCCTTAATATGCAAAAAACTCGACAACGCCATCTACAAAAATGGCTTAGACAACAACAAAAGCCTATAAAAAAATACTTAAATTTCAATACATTATTAGCAAGTGTTAGTGCGATTATCTTGGTGGGACAAACGGCTTTGCTTGCCTATTTGCTCGATCATTTGATTATGCAACAGACTGCACGTTCAGAATTAATACTTCCCTTTTTATTACTTATTTTAGGATTTGCTTTGCGGGCAGGAATACTTTGGTTAAGGGAACGTATTGGGTTTCGTTGTGGTCAGCAATTACGTAATCTTTTACGACAAAAAATTATAGAAAAAATTCATCAAGTAGGCCCAGCAACCATTCAGCAAAAACCTGCTGGAGCTTGGTCAAGTATTATGCTAGAACAGGTTGAAAACTTGCATAATTTTTATGCTCGTTATTTGCCCCAGCAAATGCTTTCCCTTATTGTACCTATTGTGATTTTAATTGCTATATTGCCCTTAAATTGGGTTGCTGCGGCAATTTTATTGGTTACAGCACCGCTTATTCCTATTTTTATGATTTTAGTGGGTCTTGCTGCTGCCGACAGTAGCCAACGTAATATGACGACTTTAGCACGCCTTAGTGCACAATTTTTAGATCGATTACAAGGATTAGAAACATTACGATTATTTAACCAAACTCAGCAACAAACTCAGCATATTGAAAAAAGTACAGAAGATTTTCGTAAAACCACTATGGACGTATTAAAAATGGCGTTCCTCTCTTCTGCGGTATTAGAGTTTTTTACGTCTATTTCCATTGCGATTATGGCGGTTTATTTTGGATTTAGTTACTTAGGTCAATTAGATTTTGGTCATTATGATACAGGGATTACACTTTTTACGGGGTTTTTCTGTTTAATTCTTGCTCCTGAATTTTATCAACCTCTCCGAGATTTAGGCACCTATTATCACGATCGCTCTGCGGCTATTGGGGCAGCAGATGCCATTGAAGCCTTTTTACAACAAGAGGTTCTTACCTCACAATATGAGCAACAAAAAATCTCTCTTGAGCAAGGGATCAGTATTGAGGCTGAAGATTTAGTCATACTTTCACCTCAAGGACAGCCATTAAGCCAGCCTTTAACTTTTTCCCTTCCCACACATAGTCATACTGCCTTAGTAGGGCAAAGCGGTGCAGGAAAAAGCTCATTAATGAATGTATTACTGGGTTTTTTACCTTATGAAGGTAGTTTAAAAATCAATGGGCAAGAACTCAAACAAACGGATTTGTCTTTATGGCGTAAACATATTGCTTGGGTTGGGCAAAACCCTTTGTTATTACAAGGGAGTATAAAAGAAAATTTATTATTAGGTGATATCCAAGCAAATGAGCAACAAATTGAACAAGCCTTGGAACAAGCTCTCGCCAAAGAATTTACCGATCGATTAGGTTTAGATTATGAAATTAAAGAGGGCGGAATTGGTCTTTCTGTTGGTCAGGCTCAACGTTTAGCTATTGCTCGAGCTTTATTAAAACAAAGTAAGTTATTATTGCTTGATGAGCCTACTGCTAGCCTTGATGCACAATCTGAAAACCAAGTATTAAAAAGTTTACAGCAAATAAGTCGCAAACAAACAACCTTAATGATTACTCATCGTATAGAAGATTTGCAACAATGCGACCAAATTTTAGTGATGCAACAAGGCAAAATCTTGCAACAGGGACATTTTTCACAATTAAAAAACTCTGGCTTCTTTGCTCAATTATTAGCCGACAGACATTTGGAAATTCATTAATATGCGTACATTATTCCCTTTTATCCGTTTGTTTAAGCATAATAAATTTCAGCTTTTTCTAGGTATTTTACTGATGATAACGGGGCTTGTCGCCAGTATTGGCTTGCTTACCTTATCAGGCTGGTTTCTTGCCGCCACCGCCATTGCGGGCGCTGGCACATTATTTAACTTTTTTTATCCTTCAGCGGGAGTAAGAGGATTAGCCATAGGACGTACAGCGGCGCGTTATGTGGAAAAAATTGTTACTCATGATGTTACATTTCGTATTCTTGCTAAATTACGCGTCAATATTTTTACAAAAATTATTCCCTTATCGCCTGCCGTATTAAACCACTATCGCCATAGTGATTTACTTAACCGTCTCGTGGCGGATGTTGATACCTTAGATAGCTTATATTTACGCTTAATTGCACCTTTTATTAGTGCCATAGTGGTTATTTTAGGCATTGTTATTGGGCTAAGTTTTATCCATCTTTATATTGCCTTATTTATTAGCTTAACTTTACTTTTATTATTACTTGTTATCCCAACGCTCTTTTATCATTTAGGCAAAAAATTTGGTCATCATTTAGTGCAACAACGTGCCAATTACCGAACTCAGTTTATTGAATATATCCAAGCCCAAGCGGAATTGTTGTTATTTAACGCTCAAACATCACGTCAAAAAACGCTTAATCAAACTGAGCAACAATGGCAAAGTTATCAAGCTAAAGAAGCAAATTTATCTGGTTTTTCCACCGCACTTTTATTATTTTGTAATGGATTATTAGTCACTGCTGTACTATGGTTAGTTGCTAATGCTGATTTAGGACAAGGTCTATACAAAGCAGCAATGATTGCCTTATTCACATTTTGTGCCTTAGCCACCTTTGAAATTCTCATGCCTATTGGTGCGGCATTTTTACATATAGGGCAAGTCATCGCCTCGGCAGAACGTGTCAATGAAATAACAACACAATCACCTTTAGTCAGTTTTCATGGTACCCAAGATTGGCAAACAGTTAGCCCATCAGCCCCCCTTATTCAAATGGAGGCATTAAGTTTCTCTTACCCACAACAAACATATCCAGCTTTACAAAATATCAACTTAACCCTTTACCAAGGACAAAAAGTCGCGATTTTAGGAAAAACAGGAAGTGGGAAATCAAGTTTATTACAACTATTGGTACGCAATTATGATCCTAGCCAAGGTAAACTATTATTAAATGGGCATAGTATTGAATGTTATCAAGAAAATGTATTACGCGAACAAATTTGTATGCTAACACAACGCGTACATATTTTTAGCGATACTTTACGCAATAATCTACAAATAGCCACTAAACATCCGCTAAGCGAACAGCGAATAACCCAAGTATTACAGCAAGTAGGTTTAGCACATTTACTTAATAATGAACAAGGTCTTGACCTCTGGTTAGGAGACGGAGGGCGTCCTCTTTCTGGTGGAGAGCAACGTCGCTTAGGTCTCGCAAGAGTTTTATTGAATGATGCCCCAATATTATTATTAGACGAACCTACAGAAGGATTAGACCGAGAAACAGAGAGACAAATTCTGACTTTATTGCTTAATCATAGTGAAAACAAAACGCTGATTATGGTAACGCACCGCTTAACCGATTTGGAAAAATTTGACCAATTATATCTTATTGATAACGCACAGCTTATTGAACAAGGAAGTTATGATCACTTATTAGAAACAAAGGGGTATTTTAGTCAGTTAGTCAATCGTATTGATTAGAATTTAAAAGAGGAGGGAGAATGGGCGGAAGCCCTCCCAGCTTAGACTCGGCACACAAACATTCCGACTTTGGCTGCTTTCTTCCGAACCTGACCGAGTAAATCAGAGGTTGTTGCGAGGAACCGAAAGGACTTCCATTGATATATGTAGTAAAACTACGCAGGCTATTATGCTATAGAGCCAAAATGATTGCAAAGGTTTTAAACAAATTAATGTCTAATTGAATAAAAAATAATAAAGGGGAAAAATTTCCCCTTTAATTCTATAGGATCTAAGTTGAAATAAAACAAGCCTAAACCACTTATCCCATTAATCACCAATAATACCAATGCCACCCATATAAGGTCTTAATACTTCTGGTACAATAATTGAACCATCGGCTTGTTGATAATTCTCCAAAATTGCAACCAGTGTACGTCCTACCGCTAAGCCAGAACCATTTAATGTATGCACCAAACGCGTTTTCTTATCGCCTTTGGTACGGCAACGGGCTTGCATTCTACGAGCTTGAAAATCCCACATATTAGAACAAGAAGAAATCTCACGATAGGTATTTTGTGCAGGTAACCATACCTCCAAATCATAAGTCTTACAAGCGCCAAATCCCATATCTCCACTACAAAGCAAAACTTTACGATAAGGCAAATTAAGCAATTGCAACACACGCTCAGCATGCCCCGTTAATTCTTCTAATGCCTCCATAGAATTTTCTGGGGCAACAATTTGCACCATTTCCACTTTATCAAATTGATGCATACGAATTAAGCCCCTTGTATCTCGCCCATAAGATCCAGCCTCAGAACGGAAACAAGGTGTATGTGCTGTCATTTTTAGAGGTAAATTTTCCTCATCAAGAATTTCATCACGCACAAGATTTGTAACAGGCACTTCCGCAGTAGGGATTAACGCATAGGGTTGCTCACCCTCTAAAGGTTTGGTATGGAAAAGATCTTCGCCAAATTTTGGCAACTGACCTGTACCATATAAAGTCGTATGATTCACTAAATAAGGTACATAAGTTTCTGTGTAGCCATGTTGTTCAGTATGTAAATCTAACATAAATTGCGCTAAGGCTCGGTGTAATTTAGAAATTTGTCCTTTCATTACCGCAAAACGTGCTCCACTTAATTTTACACCTGCCGCAAAGTCAAGCCCATGTAATTGCTCGCCTAAAGCCACATGATCTTTTACTTCAAAATCAAAGGTTTTTGGTGTCCCCCAACGCAAAATCTCTAAATTATCCGTTTCATCTTTGCCTAAAGGGACTTCATCAGCAGGAATATTAGGGATGGTTAAAGCTATTTGATTTAACTCTGCTAAAACCTCTTCTAAATGACTTTTAGCAAGCGTTAATTCCACTCCCATATGATCGACTTCGGATAATAAAGCACTAATATCTTCACCTCTTGCTTTAGCTGCCCCAATCGCTTTAGAACGGGCATTCCGCTCTGCTTGCAAAGATTCGGTTTGGACTTGTAAGGCTTTACGCTTTTCCTCCAACTGACTAATTTTATCAACGTCTAACTCAAAATTACGTCTTATTTTTAATTTCTCCGCCACTTCAGCTAAATTATTACGTAATAGATTCGGATCAATCATATTCTATTCCTATTTGATTATATTTATTATTGAGTTAATTATTCTAGATCGATTTATATTGTTTTTCAAAAATTTATCACTGGTTTTAGGAAAAACTTTCAATAAAGTGCGGTGGTTTTTGGGGATTTTTATGAAGAAGAATATAAATTAGATAACAAAAAACCCCTGTTGCCTAACAACAGGGGTCTCTTCAATTTAATAACCTGGCGGTGACCTACTCTCACATGGGGAGACCCCACACTACCATCGGCGTTACGGCGTTTCACTTCTGAGTTCGGCATGGGGTCAGGTGGGACCACCGCACTATCGCCGCCAAGATAATCCTTTCGATGATTGACGTCTCTTCTCAATTATCTGTCGTCTGTTTTATCTGCTTATCTGCTGTCTTTTCTTTATTCTTTATTCTTCTCTCTAACTTCAAAAACAAGCTGTCTACCTTAAACTCTCTATTCTCTCTCATCTGAGCCTTTCTTCTTTCTTCTTTATTCTTCACTACCCCGCAAAAACACTACAGCGTTGTATAGTTAAGCCTCTCGGGCAATTAGTACTGGTTAGCTCAACGTCTCACAACGCTTACACACCCAGCCTATCTA